>ONCG01000005.1 GCA_900316285.1 uncultured Prevotellaceae bacterium | reverse complement strand
GGAATCTTGCGAACAATTTGCGAACAAAATGCGAACAAAATCGCCCATTAATTGAGGTTTATTAAAATTTCACTTTTGCGCTGCAAAGTTACAAAATAACTGTGAGACAACAACTTACAAAGCCAAGAAAAATTTTATGAAACACTAAAAAATTTTATTTTAACAGACTCATAATCTGGAGGTCCCAGGTTCAAGCCCTGGCTGGTCCACACTGAAAGTCAAGCACTTACGAGTTCTTCGCAAGTGCTTTTTTCATGTCTGCGTAAAAACCCACATCACTTTTGTAGCGACTCAAACAGATTTATTGCTATCTCTGCATTTTTGAATCTGATGAGGTTGTCTTCTATAGAGAAGAAGCCAAGGATGTTGATACTACCGTACCAAATGATGCTTTTATCGATGATGGCTGCATGAAGGGACAGCGAATCGCGATAGATCACGAATATGCCCTGTTTTTGCAATCTGATGGAATCATCATTTTTATCTCTTGTGTACAGAACAATCTTCTTACCGTTTACAGCCATATCTATCAGCCGTTGCGAAATTTGTGAATACCTACCCAACTTTACTTTCGGAGAGGAAATGACGACTGATTGCCTACACTGAGACAAGTCAGAGATGAAGGGTTGCTCAAAGTTTTGACCACCATAAATAACATCAGTTGTTGGGAACAATCGGTCAAATACTTCGTCATTCCTAATTTTATAACCGATGGAGGCATATCCCTTTAGACGTTTGCGGTACATAGACTCGCAAACAGGCACACGGATGTCTATATAATCATAGATCTGAACTTCTTGTTTGCCTTCATGCTCACGATGTAGTCGACCTGCATATTGAGCAACGATTCCTTTCCATGCTACTGGTGAAGCAAGGAATAACGTATCAAGACGTGCATAGTCAAATCCTTCACCAATATATTTGCCCGTCGCAACGATTACCAAAGGTTCCGATGGTGGTATTGACTGCAGTTGCTCCATCTTCTGACGTTTTTCTTTAGTACTGTCAGAACCGACAAGTGTTATGACATTGGGAAGATGTGGCTGTAGCAGTTCTGCAAGCAAGGTTACATGTGATGTTCGACTGGTGAGTATAATTGGCGAGCGCCCCTCTTTCAGAACTTCAAGAACATCCTTGACGATAAGAAAGTTGCGATATTCGTCTTCTGCTAATTGTTGCGTAACCTTCGCAAATGAAAGGTCTTCGTTACTGACTAGTCTAAAGGGAGTAAAACGAGGAACCAAAAGACGTTGGAAGGTCTGGCTTTGCATTTGTGCCTTGGCATCTGCACTGTATCTTATTGGACCACATTGCATAAAGATGATAGGTTGATGTCCATCCTTCCGAATAGGTGTAGCCGTTAATCCATAGACAAATTGGGCATTGGCGACTTTCAGTATCTGTTCAAAGTTTATCGCGGAAACATGGTGACATTCATCGGCGATAACCATTCCATAGCCCTTGACGAAAGATTTTACTTCATCATCCGAAATACACGACTGCATCAATGCGATGTCAATAATACCATGTAGTTTGTTTCCTGTTGAAGAAAGTGTGCCTATGGGGGAAAGAGCCTTCTTTCGTCTGCGCTTACCTTCTTCAACTTCTGGAACCTCATCGATAACCAAGAACTGCTCCAATCTCTGCACCCATTGGTCGAGCAAAGCCTTGGTATGTACAAGTATCAGCGTGTTGACACCACGCTTGGCTATCAAGCCAATGGCGGCAACCGTTTTGCCAAAAGCTGTTGTTGCTGAAAGAACACCAGTATTGTTGGAGGTCAAAGCCTCGACAGCCTCTTGTTGATCTTTACGCAGCTCTCCATTGAAGTGTACGGAGATACTCTTGCCATGATTTGTTTCATCATCAAAACGAAATGCTACACTTTTTTCTTTGAGCAGTGCAACAACAGCATCTTCGCATCCACGAGGTAACGCCAGGTATTCTTCTGTGAGTTCAGCGCATGAGATGATTCGCGGAGTGGAATATGTTGACAGGCGCAATGCCTGTTTACTATAGAACTCAGGATTTCGGAACGAGGCTATGCGTCTTAGATGGTTGAGCACCTTTGATGAAAGCTGACTCAATCGGATGTAAAGCATGTTCGACCTTGTGATAACAATCTCTGATGCGAAGTCTGTCCGTTCTATTTTGTTTGCGACAGGCACTTCCCATGGTTTGCTCTCACTTGTCTTTGACAAGTTCCCAAGTGGCATCGTGTTTGCATTTTGCTTCAAAAGATCTTCAAGTGCTTGCTCTGAGAACTTTCCCACGTTCAGTAGATACTCCCACTGATCTGGATATGGTTCAAAGAACTCATTCACAAACACACTGTTGCCATTCTTTCGAGCATTACCTTGCAGTGGAAGTGCAACCAAGTTCCCCAATCCACCTTCAGGTAGTGTGTCTTGATTAGGAAAGAAGCGGTCGTAGGACTTGAAACCTATCTTTCCGTCTCTGTTCATGGCTTCTGTCAGGATGGCATTCCCCAATCTTCGGGCTTTGACAGCAAGTACGGGGCTTTCAAAGAATATCCATACATGAGCGCCATTACCAGAACGGGAGCGCTCTATGGAGTATGGCACATTCCAACTTTTACACACATCGGCAAAAGCCAGTACGTCATCCTGATAACCGTGCTCACAGTTCTTATCGTCGAAATCAGTACAAAGAAGATGACATGTATTGTCTTCGTCAAGCACATAAAGACCTATTACATCCCTGCCGTCTGCATCTTTCCCCTCCAAGTGTCTATAGTAGTCGTTGTATGTTAATGGTGAAAACTGACGATTGGGGCAGTCGGCACATTTGAATGTCCTCTTGTCGCACAGTGGAGTCCATTCATTTTGACACACAGGCTGGTAGCCTGCTTTCCCACTTGTTTTGCTGTACCACCTACGGGCAAACACATCCTCACGTCCTTTGAAAAGACTTCTAAACAAGTCCACTTTCTCCTGAAGCGACAAATTTAGCATTGCCGTTGGGGCCTTTTCTATGGGCATGACATCTTCGCCAAGTCTTTTTCTAAGCTCGGCATTCTCGGCTTCTAATTCTTTTATTCGCCCAAGAAGCCGTTCACGTTCTATCTGCCACTCTTGTTGTTGCACGGATTACATCATTGCCAAAATTGGATATTGTGACTTAAAGCCCAGTAAGATCAAACTTGTATACTTTTTCTTCGGCTTGAACCTGTTCAAAAAAGGTTATCATGTAGATAGGATAATAAATAACTCTGCCCTTTGTCTGCACATTCTCTTGACAGAACACATAAGCCATTGGTACGGCATATTCTTCATTCTCCATCACATTGGAAAGTGCATTATGCCGTTCATAGTCTTTACCAGACTTTACCTCTATCGGCAGCATGTTACCAGCATACTCAACCACAAAGTCCAATTCTCCTTGCTTCTTGCTGTTGAAATAGTACAGTGAATGTTGTTGTGCTTCAGAGAAACCATGTGCATATAGTTCTTGGGCAACAAGGTTTTCAAAAACAGAGCCAAAGTTGATGTTTGGATTCGGACTAAGCAATCTAGCCTGAATATTCCCTCCGTACATGGCAGCAAGCAGCCCTACATCGTTGAGAAAGAGTTTGAACAGGTTTCGCTGTTTGTTTAATAGCAGGGGAACTCGTGGCTCCTCGACATTGTATGCGGGGATAGCTGCACCCGCATCCCTTAGCCATAAGAAACTGTCCTCATATTTGCTAAACCGCGCCTTTTCGTTCAGTTCTTTGAGAATAAAGCGTTTGGTTTTTGCATTCAATTCAGAAGGTATAAGGTCGTAGATCTCTTCTATCTGCAATTTATGGTCATGGTCATATTTGGTGATGTCCCTCTTATAGGTGCGAATGATTCCGCGCTGTTCTTCATACACTCTGCGGAGATTGTTAGTGTCAAGGTACTTTTGAACAGCCGCAGGCATTCCACCGACGATAAGAAATAGACGAATGGCCTCCAACATTCTCTTGTGAATAAATTCATCAACAGGTTTCTTCTCCTCAAAACACGTTCGCAAATGGCTAATGACATCAGCGCCAATACCAATAGCCTCAAAGAACTCAAGAAGATCAAGAGGATACATTTCTATCTCATCCATATACCCTACGGGGACACTACGCAGATCATCCAACTCAACACCAAGCAAAGAGCCGCTCATTACATACTTGTAACTGCCCTCGTCTACAAGGAACTTGATTGCAGTTACTATCTCCTTACACTCTTGCACTTCATCGAAGAAAAACAATGTTTTCCCTGGAACCAATGGCTTTTTCGTGAAAGCAGACAGTCGCAACAGCAAATCTTTTGCCCCCTTCTGCTCACTGAACAGTTCAATGGCATCGGGTTGTTCTACGAAATTTATTTCAACAACATTGTCAAAACACTCCTTACCGACCTTTCGAATGGAAAAGGTCTTGCCTACTTGTCTTGCTCCTATCACCAACAGAGAACGCCTGTCGTTGAGTATAAAGTTACGTATTAGCTCGTCAGCTTTGCGCTTTATCATATCAAATTAACTTTGTGGGTACAAAGGTACAACTTTTCGCTTAAACACAAGCATAAATCGCAAATAAATTACACTTTTCCAAGGTGATTATATATGTTTTTTTACACTTTTCCAATGTTAGAATGGCTTTGAATATACATTTTTCCAAGATTAAGATGGCTTTTTTAGTCGTATGACCTTCTTATTGTGAGTGCAAAACTGTCAATGGTTCTGAATTCCGCGTAAACAATGCGTAAACATTTTGTTTCAGTTTCCATTTTTGAATCATGACATATCAGAAAGGTTCAGTGGAACTAATAAAATAAATAGTTTAACCTGATATTTGGGATAGAATAATACAAAATCTCTTCAAAAATTATATTTCAACAATATTTTCTGTTAAATAATGCCTGATTTGTTTGGTGGAATCGAATTATTTGCCTATCTTTGCACCGTAATCAATAGAAAAAGCTGTTAATACTCACCTAAAAGTTATCAGAATCATGGAGAAACTGACAAGCAAAGAAGAGGAAGTGATGGAGTTGATTTGGTCGTTGGGCCTGTGTGCGCCGAAGGATGTGGCATCGCTCTATCCCGAACCGCAGCCCAGCGCGAATGCCATTGCCCAGGTGTTTCAGGCCTTGGAGAAGAAAGGCTACCTGGCACACGAGCCGAAGGGACGTGGCTTCGTCTATCGGCCTATCGTAGACAAGCAGGCCTATGGGCGCGGCCGGTTGTCGAGCGTCATCAGTCGCTTCTTCGGCGACTCGTACATGAGCGTCGTGTCGGCACTAGTGCAAGAAGAGAAAGTCAGCGAGGCCGAACTGCTGCAGTATCTGGCCGACCTGAAGCGTAAGGACCACAGTAGCGGGGAGGGCTGACGCGTATGGTTGCATTCATTATCTTCGCCATCCGATGGGCGGTAACGCTGACGCTGCTCTACTCGCTCTACAGGCTGCTGCTCCGGCGCGAGACGTTCCACCGCCTGAACCGCGCCGTGCTGCTGGCCATCCTCGTGGTGAGTCCGCTGCTGCCGCTCGTGCCCCTGCATACCGACACGCCGACGGCTATGGATGCGGTGCTTACAAGAATTGAAGGGCCGCTGACGAGTCTGCCGTCTGATGAGAATGTTGCTGAAAACGCGCTCGCTGCCCAAGAAAGCGAAGGGGCAACATCTGGCCTCTGGCTGCGCTACGGTGCCTACATTTATATAATAGGTATAGCCGTCGCGCTCGCCACTTACCTGTTCCGAATGCTGTCGCTGGTGCGTGTCATTCGTCGAAGTCGTCGCATCGACCATCCGATGATTCCCGATAACGTACATCTCATGCTGGACATGCGAATCACGCAGCCGAGCAGTTGGATGCACTGGATTTTCATCGGGCCTATTGACCTGAAGCAGAACGCGGAGACCGTGCTCCGGCACGAGCTGGCTCACGTGCGATTGAGGCATTCGTGGGACGTAGTGCTCTGTGACCTCACCTGCCGTCTGCTGTGGTGCCTGCCCTTCGCCTGGATGTTACGGCAAGACCTGGTCGACGTGCATGAGTTTCAGGCCGACGAGGCAGTATTGCGGGGCGGCGTGACGATTGATCAATACGAACATCTGCTGGTGCGCAAGGCCGTGCAGACACAGGTGCTGCCCATTATGAACACCCTGCGCCGTGGGGCATTGAAGAAGCGTTTCGCCATGATGCACAGCGGACCGTCGTCGCGGAGGTCACGGCTCAAGTTGCTGTATCTCGTCCCTGCCCTCGTCGCCTGCCTGTGGGTGTCGGCACAGGCTGAGGAATACAATACGTATCTCAACGGCAAACTCGTGACGCAGGAAGAACTTGTGGCCATTGATCCCAGTACCATTGAGCGTGTGGATGTGATTCACAGTCAAAAGAAGGTGCTGATAGAGACTGCCACGGAACCGGTAGACACAGGTGGAGTGATGCCTGGGGTAAAACCTGAGGATGCCTACTTCGACATGGTGGAGCAGATGCCCCAGTTCCCTGGTGGCGACGCTGCTTTCAACCAGTACATGGCCCAGCACGTGCGCTATCCGAAGGTTGCCACTGAGAATGGTGTGGAGGGTACTGTCACGGTGCAATTCATCGTCGAGGCTGACGGGCGCATCACCCATGTGCAAGCCGTCGACTCACCTTCGGATGAGGCGGATGCGAACGTCTACGCATACGTACCGTCGGACAAACAGCCGTCGGAGGCTGAAGACGACGAGGGCCGTCGTGCCCTGCGTGAGGCGGCCGAGGAACTCTTTCGTGGCATGCCGCCTTTTGAGCCTGGACGGCAGAGCGGAAAACCTGTCCGCGTGCAGATGACAAAAAAGGTGAGCTACGCTCTTAGATAAAAAATAACAGTCACATAATCAATTAGTTACGTAATCCATCAGAATGGTGGACAGCCCTAATTATGCCCTAAAATTAACGATATCCATATAGAGTTAAATCAAGTAAACATTAACAACAATGCAAAAGATCTTAGCAACCATGATGGTCCTCGCGCTGACGATAGCAGCGCAAGGGCAAACGACTAATTATACTATCAGTGGCGACTTGTCGCCCTTTGTTGGTGTGTTAGTGGAGAATTTGAGTGACCTCGATTCTGTCATTCTCGAGAACGATGCAAATCATAGGGCGGGGATTCTACAGAAAAGTGCTGTGAATGGAGGCAAGTTTCTCTTCACGGGACATGTAGATAAGCCCCTTTATTCAGAATTGAAGATCCCCTACTTCAATGGCGAGAAGACAGATACAGCCACCATGCCTTTCATCCTTGAAGCAGGTTCCTTTAGTTACTCCAAGGGCAAGATGACTGGGATGCCCATGAATGAGTTGTTTTGCGAGAAGAGGACTAAAATCTACAGACTGGCAGAAGAAGATGGCGACGAAGCGAGAAAATTGTTAGTTTCGCTGATAGAACAACATCACAACGATGCTCTTGGAATAGCGTTACTACTGATGGCCTCTCCCATAGACTTAACTGCAAGAGAAGAAAAAGATCTCATCAATTCTCTTGCAGCTGCCGAGATATCCGATTACCGTGTTCAAAGGAGATTGGAACACCTGATGACACTTCCGCCAGCCGATATCGGAGACATGTTCATAGATTTTTCCGTGGATTATGATGGAAAAACGACTCACCTCAGCGATTATGTGGGGCGTGGCCAATACGTGTTAGTCGATTTCTGGGCTTCATGGTGTGGCCCCTGTCTTCAGGAGATTCCAAACATCATCACAGTTTACGAGAAATATAAGGGAAAGGGACTAATAGTACTTGGTGTTGCAGTCAGCGATAGGCCCGATGCCACACTGAAAGCCGTTAATGAATACCAAATCCCCTATCCGCAAATCATCAACTCACAGAAAATTGCTTCAGATGCATACGGCATCCGTGGCATTCCGGAAATCATCCTTTTCGCCCCCGACGGCAAGATTGTAAGCCGCGGACTCCGAGGCGAGGGCATTGGCAGAAAAATGAAAGAAATATTTGGAGAATAAAATATGAAACGAAACATCATCACCATCATCCTCGCCCTCGTTTCTACATTCGTTGATGCACAGACGGTGAAAACCATCTCTGTGTACCAGTATGTGAAGGATGGTTTTACAAAAGCCGGAATCCCAAACGCCAAGGTGACCCTAATGGATGAAACACTCACAGTCATTGACACTATGAGAACAGGAGGGAGTAATGGCTATTGGCAGAGGGATTTGGAACGGACTCCACGCAAATACATAGTGAGAGTGGAACATCCTGACTACGAAACAGGAGAGATGATGGTGGAGATGAAGAATCTGCATCGCAACAGGTATTGGGAACTTTCCACCCTGCTGATGAAAAGGCGGTTCGTTCTCGACGAGGTTGTTGTTACGGCCTCAATAGTGAAGATAGCCTATAAGGGAGATACCATAGAGGTGAATGCCAATGCTTTCAACATTCCCGAAGGCTCCATGCTCAGCGGCCTCGTTGGCAGCATTCCCGGCTGCGAGCTGAAGCCGAACGGGGAAATTCTGATGAACGGCAAGCGGGTGGACTACCTGTTGCTCAACGGAAAGGAATTCTTCAGGGGCGACAACAGCGTCATGCTCGACAACCTGCCCTATTATATCGTTCATAAACTGCAATTCTACGAGAAAGAGGACAAAGAAAAACATGCCAGCGCCCTGCATAAAGACTATGTGATGGATGTGACACTGAAACGTGACTACCAGACAGGAACGGTTGGCAATACGGAGCTTGCCGGCGGAACGAGTAACCGCTGGCTGGCCCGCACCTTCAACCTCCGTTTCACCAACAACTCCCGACTGTGCATCTTCGGCAATGCAAACAACGTAAACCAGACCAACAAGCCAAACAGGGATGGCGACTGGACGGCCACCACTCAGGCAGGTGAACTTACCACCAAACGGATTGGCATAGACTTGGATGTGGATGACAAGGACGGCAGGTTCAGTGAGCATGCCGAGGGAACTGTCAGATGGGATAAGAGCGAAGACGAGATGCGCAGTTCCACGGAAAGCTATCTTGCCTCAGGCTCAGCGTTTGACAGGAAGCATGACTTATCGACAGGGTGCAACAGACAGATAGACTTAAGGAATAGGTTTCAGGTCGGAGCATTGACTCTTCATTCTGAATGGAACCACCACCAAAGCGACGGAACGGCCATGCGGCGTTCTGCCCGGTTTGCGGCATCGCCATCATCATTTGGCACTACGACCAGCATCCTGGACTCACTGCTACAGGCAAGCACGTCTTCGGCTTTAAGGAGTATAGCGACCAACAGCATGAGTAACAAAATGGAAACAAACGATACGGAATGGAGGCTGGGCCAGAAAGTGGACTGGCAAAAATACACAAAGTGGGGCGATGACTACGCCTTGGATTTTGACGGTTCAGTGGGTAACATCAACCGTGACAACACGAATCTCTACGAGCTGAACTTCTACCAATCGCCGATACGACAGGAGGGGCGCGACCAATACCGGGAGCATGATGAGCATAGATACCGCTATGCCATAGGCGGGGCCTATCGCTTCCATCTGCTGTCAGGACTCCATTTCGGTTCAAGTTATCATTACCGGCAGAGTTATAATTCTACGCGGAGCAATCTCTTTAAGGCCAGCTGGGATATTGATGAACTCCCTTCGGTCACTGATTTCAAGCGGCAACAGGACTTTGCCAACAGCTATACCAGCCGTCATTACGTCCGTAAGCATGAAGTAATACCCTATGTGGCATATCTCCAGGGGCAGGGGTTGGATCAACTGATGGTATCGCTGGAGGTGAGAGTGGCACACCTTAATGAAAGGGAATGCTACCAACGCGGAGAGACTGACGCGAATATAAGTAGGAACTATGTCTTGATAGAGCCTAACCTGCAATTCTCCAGGACGAAGGGGAAGTGGTCATGGAGCGCGGACTATGCATTGAGACGCGATATTCCCGACATCATTCAGACAATAGGATATACCGACACGTCAGACCCGCTGAGAAAGGAACTTGGCAATCCAAACCTGAAGCCCTCAGACAAACATGCCATGAGATTCAGCATAACAAGAATCCTGAACGACTATTCGCAAAATATATCCTTCATGCAAAGCGTAAACGTCATGGACCGGCTGATAGCCGAAAGCTTTGCTTACGATGCGGGGACGGGTATCTATACATTTAAGCCCGAAAACGTCAATGGCAATTGGAACTGTCAGACCCAGCTTAATGTCAGGAAGGCAATAGACAGGCAGAAAAGGCTGTTCGTCAACTCTGCCACCCGCTTCAGCTACTTCCGGAATGCAGACCTTGCCATGTCAGAAGGTTACAGCGAAAGCATACTAAGCAAGGTGAACAACTACCTCACGGAACAAGACCTGAACGTGGAGTATCAGAAAGGCAAGCTCTTCATAGCCCTCACAGGAAACATCGCTTGGAACAAGGTGAATAGAGAGGGCGATGACGAATACGGCGTAAACGCATGGAACTACAGCTACGGACTGAGTTGTCGTTACAGCTTGCCTTGGGAAGTAAAGCTATCCACCAATCTGAAGATGTATTCCCGACGCGGCTACGAAGACCATCTGTTGAACAGTGATGACATGGTTTGGAATGCCACAATTTCCAAATCATTCTTCCAAGGCAGATTTATCGCCCAAATCGAAGGGTATGACCTGCTGCATCAACTGAGTAACGTGAACTATACAGTGAACGCCCAGGGCCGCACCGAAACCTGGTACCGCTCCCTGCCACACTACGTCATGGCGCATTTAGTGTATCACAGGAATAAGAATCCGAAGAAGAAGTAAATAACTCCATAAAAACATTTATCAACATGCAAAAGATTTTAGTGATGATGATGACCTTCGCGCTGACGATAGCAGCGCAGGCACAACAGGATGATGGCATGGATGCTATGTTATCAGCAATGATTGCAGCCAAAATTCATCAAGATAGTATTGACACGTCGAGCCTCGTGGCGGTGTACGACTACGAGTGTCAGACACAGGACGCGGAGGGCAAGGCAGTGACGGACAGGATGAAGGTGTGCCTACAGGTAGGACAGCACTGCACACGCAGTTATCCCTATCGGAAATTCCGCGAAGACACGGAAGGCTATGACTATTTTACGCCCGACGAGCTGCCCCTGCTGAGGGCTGAGTCATTCTGCTTCATGCCAGAGGTGTGGATGAACTACCCAGACGGCAAGGTGACGGTACGCGACGCCATCGTGCCGACTCCATACGAGACGTGCGAAGAGCGAAAACCCGTCAAGTGGACGCTCAGCGATGATACGCTGACCGTCGGCGGCTACCTGTGCAAGACGGCCACGTGTCAGTTGCACGGAAGGAAGTGGACGGTGCACTACAGCGAGGACATCCCCACGTCGGCAGGGCCGTGGAAACTATGCGGACTGCCAGGACTGATACTCGAAGCAGAGGCAGACGGCATCCACCGCTTCACGATAGCCGACATTCAGCGCAAAGCCTCGCCAATCTATTACGAGACGAATGCCATCACCGTGAAGACTACTGAGGCGAAGCTTATCAAGAACCGCATCAGGACATTTGGCAACAGACTCTACTTGAAGAATCCCAAGTATTACGTTGGCGACCTCAGTACCGCCGACGTCACCCACGACACCGAGGGAATACTTGTCAACAACGTGTATGTGAATAATAAGGCACACATGTATCAACCGCTGGAATTGAAGTAGAAAGGAATGAAACGACTCCTATACATTATATTATATATAGCGCTGGCGGCAACGGCGTCGGCGCAGGAAGCGATCGACACGGCACAGTTCGTGGCTGTGTACGACTATGAGTGCAGAACGCTGAACGACGAGGCGGCATCCGTCACGGACAGGATGCAGGTCGTGGTGCAGGTGGGACGGACGGTTACGAAGTCGATGCCACGTTCTGCCTATCGGTCCGGGGACGAGTCGGAGAAGGCAGATGTGATGGCTGACTATCAGGAAGCTCTGATGCACATGCCAACGGTGTGGATAGGTCGGCCCAGCGGCAAGACCACCGTGTGCGAATTCATTTTCCCGCATGAGTATGAGGGCTACGAAGAGACACCCGACATCGCATGGACGCTCACTAATGATACGCTGACCGTAAGTGGCTATCTCTGCCAGCAGGCCACGGCGACGTTTCGGGGTGTGGAGTGGCACGTGTGGTACACCGATGAGATTCCGTCGTCGGCAGGGCCGTGGCGGTTGCGTGGTCTGCCTGGGCTGATTGTAAAGGCAGAGAATGAGGCGCACACGTTCAGCCTTGCGGGGTTACGGATGGAGGCATCACCCATCACTGCGCCTGAGCAAAACCCCGAAGTGCACAGAATGAGATACGCCAAACTGTTGAAGCACAAGAACGAGATTTATGGCAACCGCGAATATCCCAAGAATCCCATGTACTATGTACCAGACCTTCAGGGCAGCATCACGGATATGAGCGTCCTCAACCGCAACGGCCAGCAACTCCTGCTTGCCAATGGCGGTCACCCACTGCCGACAAAGGCGCATGTGTATCAACCGTTAGAATTAGAATAAGACAATGAAAAAGATTTTAGTAACAGTGATGGCCTTCGCGCTGACGATAGCAGCGCAGGCCGAGAGAATCGACTCAACACAGTTTGTAGCATTCTACAACTACACCATTCAGACGCAGGACGACGAGGGGCAGAACGTCACGGACTCGATACGGCTGGCTCTGCTGGTGGGCACACGTGCCACGTATTGCACTACCGTACTTTCCTACAACAAGGACGGACGGGCAAGTCAGGAAATGTTGGATGCGTTCTCCATGCACTTCCAGAACGTGCTGACCGATGTGGAAAAGTCGTCGGTCGTAGCCGTAGAACCCATTTATCCCTATCGCTACGAGACCCATGAGCCAATGGCCAAGGTGGACTGGACGCTGACGGAGGACACGCTGACCATCAGCGGACTGCCCTGCCATCGGGCCACGGGCAAGCTCTACGGCAAGCAGTGGACGGCGTGGTACACCGAGGAAATGCCCTCGTCGGCTGGCCCGTGGAAGCTGCGCGGACTGCCGGGACTGATTATCAAAGCCGAGGATGCTGAGGGTATCCATTGTTTTACGCTGTATGAAACGAAGAACGAGGTGATTGACATCAATATGATTGGCAGTCCTGAGTACCAGAAACTGAGCCGCAAGAAGCTGATGGATTTCAAGAAGAAGACATTGGGCAATCCCCGCTACCCCAAGGAGCCAACGTACTATGTGCCCGAAGGAGCTGACGAGGTGCTGGAAGTCAATGTAAATGGAACTTTCTATTCTGTCGGCTATAACTCCCACATGATGATTCTACAGAAGAGCCATGTGTATCAACCGTTGGAACTGGAGTAAACAATGAAAAAGATTTTAGCAACCATGATGGCCTTTGTGCTGACGATAGCAGCGCAGGCCCAGAGAGACACGATTGGCGTGTCGAAGTTTACGGCGATTTATCGCTATGAGTGTAAAACTACTGATGCTGACGGTCAACCAGTAACAGACTCGATGTACATTGCAGTACAGACATCGGGCGGCATCACAAAGAGTTTCCCTTACGAAGAGTACAACAGACAGAAGAAGGGTGGCTCTCGTATAGCAGACGGTTATCTGGCTGCCCAGATGCACATGGGTACCATCTTTACGAACTACCCCGAAGGCAGATTCACAACGCAAGAGATGCTCTATCCGTATCGCTACATGACGGACGAGCCATTGGAAAAGCAGAATTGGAAACTGACGGATGCACAGGACACCATATGCGACTATGCCAGCCTGTCGGCCACGGCTAAGTATCACGGCCTGACTTGGAACGTGTACTACACGGAGGATGTGCCAGCCAGCATAGGGCCTTGGAAGTTAGGAGGATTGCCAGGTCTCATTACGAAGGCTACCGATGCCAAAGGCATACATACCTTTACGCTTTACGGCTTCCATCAGGAGGAAACACCGATAATATTCACCCAATACGTCAATTGGATTGTCCCTGACGGACGGGGCAAGTTTGCAGCCCAGCGAGTAGATTATCAGAAGATGAAAGCCTCTAAATTCCTTGCGTACAAGAAGAAGGTACTGGGCAATAGTCGCTACGTGAAGAATCCCACTTACTATGCCGCCAGCCCCATGGAGACCTTTGGGTATGTGGAGAATAGTTTCAACTCTGCTGGCGAAAATATAAGCAGTGTCGCAGGGGTAGTCTTAGTATCAAATCCGAGACAGTACCAACCGCTGGAACTGAAGTGAGACTGATATGAAACCACTCCAATTCATCCGCAAAGTATTCAACGAGCTGACGAGTCCTGAACACTTCTCAATTGTCAATGGCACATGCTTCAAGAAAGAGAACTTAAGCAGCGATGAAATCAAAGAAATCCTCCAAATCATCAAGCAATCGGAAGTAAGACTGAAATGAAACGACTCCTAATTATTATATTGTATGTGGTGCTTGCTATGCCGGCATCGGCACAAACCAAAGTAACTGGGCGAGTGATAGACCTGCAGAACAAGCCTGTGAGCGATGTGATTGTGAAACTGGTGAGCGGCAGCAAGACGCTGGCGTTCACTAGCACGAATGCGAAGGGCGAGTATGCGATAGAGATGAAGAGTGCGCCAACGGGGGAGGTGACGCTACAGTTCACCCACATCAGTTATGAGAAGGAGTCGGAAAGGCTGATACTCAAGGAGCGGTTGACCAAGGTGGACATGCTGCTGACTCCGAAGAGCATCAGTCTGAAGGAGGTGACGGTGAAGGCCGACCCGCTGCGGCAGAGGGGCGACACGCTGACGCACAACCTCGCGTCGTTCCTCGGCAAGGGCGACGTGACGCTGGAGGACGGACTGAAGCGGTTGCCGGGAGTGGACGTGGCGCAGAGCGGTGCCATCAGCTATATGGGCAAGCCCATCTCGCAGTTCAACATCGAGGGGTTGGACATGCTGGGCGGCAAGTACAACCTGGCGACGAGAAACATCCCGGCGGACTACGTGACGCAGGTGGAGATAGTGCGCAACCACCATAGCAGAAGGGTTGAGAAGGATGTGCCAAGCAACGAGGTGTCGATGAACATCAAACTGTCGAAGAAGGCGAAGCTGAAGCCGTTCGGACAGGAAGAGGCGGGGATAGGGGTGGCCCCCCATTCGGCCCCCGAGGGGGCTACAATAGACCCGCAGCATGGTAACGTGTCCCCCTCGGGGGACGAAAGGGGGGCATTGCGGGCTCTTGTCGGTCTGACGGGCATGATGTTCACCGACAAGTTCCAGACCATCTGCTCGCTGAAGGGAGGTAACTACAAGAACTTTGCTCGGGCAGACATGTATGACCACTTCGGCGGTTCGGACGTGACGACGCCTGCCACCAGTCTGTTCGGCGGCTTCGACGGCGGTGCGCCTCCGCAAGGCGAATATCTCTACCAGCGCAACGGCATGGCAACGCTCAACGGAATCCATAAGCTCGACTCGGCTACGACGGTGAAGGTGAATGCTGACTACAGCTACCACCGAGCCACGCACGACATTAGCCAGAGCAGCACGTATCTGGCGGGGGACGGCAGCTATGTGACTGTGAGCGAACAGACGTCGCCATTGACGAAGGTGCATCTGCCGAAGCTGTCGGTGAACTACCTGAAGAACGCCGACCGCGTGTATCTCAGCGAGACGTTTGTGGTGAAAGGGAAGTTTGAGCAGAATGAGGGGGATGTGTTGGCTAACGGCTTTTTGGTGGAGCAGCGGAGGAAGGCAACATCGTTTGAGGTGGGCAACGACCTGTACTGGATGGGCAGGACGGAGAAGGGCACGCGCCGACATGTCAATGCGTCGGTGTCGTTCAAGAGGACTCCGACATTGCGCTTGTCTTTCGTGCACGACGGACAAGGCTACGGGCAGACGGCGCAGTCCTCGACGCTCACGATGAACGTCGGTTCGTCGTTCAACATTCCCATCGGCAAGGTGTTCCGACTCAGTCTGCCCGTCAGGCTGAATGCGACGTACGATGAGGTGGAAACAAAGCAGACCCACCCCCAGCCCCTCCCTATAGGGAGGGGAGAAGATAGTCCTATCACAGATGTGGCGGACATTCAAGGTAATTACTCCTCTCCCTCACAGGGAGAGGCAGGGGAGAGGGTCTATGGCTGGTCACTCACCCCCAGCCTGAACCCCGGCTTCGAGATTCATTCCAAGAACCGCCGCTTCTACCTCAGTGCTGGATTGGGTGCTGCCTTGAAGGGACTGTACTATAATAAGATGAACTACACCAAGCCCGTGCTCAATCCTTCGATGGGCATCAACTACACCTTCTCGGCCAACAGCAAACTGTCGTTCTCGACGGGCTACTTCACGGAGATAGGCGACATGCTGACGCTGCTGACCGAGCCGATGCAGGTAGATTATCGTACGGTGCGCACGTCGTCGGGCATTATCGGTGAGTCGAACTCATGGGGAACGTCGGGCGACTGGAAGTGGCAGCTGCCCATGCAATACTTCACGCTGAGCGTCTCTGCCAGTCACAATGAGACCAAGCGCAACACGCTCATGTCGCAGAGCATCAACGGAATAGACATCAGCACCTCAGCCCTGCAACGCGACACCCGCAGCCGCTCCACCAACTTCTCCGTCAGCAGCACAAAGAATTTCCCTTCTATATTCACCAAACTCGGGGCAGATGCCGCGTATGGTTTCAGCGACAGCGAACAGGCAATTTCCTCCCCTACGGGGGGAGGTCAGGAGGGGGCTAACATCATCAAGGTGCGCTCAAGCAACTACAACCTCCACGGCAATGCCTCCGTCACCCCCATCCAGTGGCTCGAACTGCGCTACGACATCCGCTACGGCTGGTCACGTTCCCGCTACTCCGAGGAAAGCAATACAGTAACCTCCCTCACCCATAGCGGAGCCATCCATGTGTTCCCCATCGCCACCCTCGACCTCTCGCTGGACTACGACCATGTGCGCCGCCAGATCACAACCGACCAATACAAGCGCATGTCCCTCTTCAATGCCTCGGCGCAGTACAAGTGGAAGCAGTGCGTCCTCCGTCTGGAACTCACCAATCTCCTGAACCAGCGCAGCTACTCCTACACTGTCTTCGACGGCATCAACACCTACACCTACGACTACGGCCTCTGCGGTCGCACCGCTCTAATGAGGCTAACATTTAAATTGTAAGGTAATAAAGAATTCTTAAAGAAGATTAGTTAGTAAACAAAGTAATTTTTTGTTTAAAGTCCTATAGGCACCTAAGCCCCGCCTCGTCGTGATGACGTGACGGGGCTGAAATTTCTACGACAGGCTTGCTTTGAAGTGGCAGACTCCAATCAAACGAAGTGTGGATGGGGTATTAGGCTGCCCCTCCCTATCGTTGAGTGGACAAAAGCTAAGCTCACACTTCTATGCTATCGGAATAAAAACGTATCAAAAGAAGGAATAGAAGGAGGGACATCTTGTCGTATTAAAGAAACAAAAAAATGTAACCATAAGAAATAAAGTATAACAAACTTTTTATATCTTTGCAGTATTCAGTCGAAATGGTACGCTTTTTCGTTATCATTTGCTAGCAGAGAGATATGAAAAGGATTGAAGTCGTTGCAGCGATTATTCGCAAAGGAGACAGGATCTTCGCCACGCTAAGAGGGTGTGGCGAAGGGAAGGCTTCAGTTAGGCAAGGGTTGGATCAAAACTGTTTGAACCTTGCCGGATGGGAGCAGGCTCGCCTTGAAGGCAAAGCCGGATGGGAGTTTCCCGGTGGGAAGGTGGAGCCGGGTGAGACTCCCGAAGATGCGCTGAAACGGGAGATTCGCGAGGAGTTGTCGACGGAAATCAGCGTAGATGAGATCCTTTGTACGGTGGAGCACGACTATCCAACATTCCACATCACCATGCATTGCTATCTCTGTTCGCTGCTGACAGAGGGCCTACACCTCAACGAACACGAGGCCGCCCGCTGGCTTTCGATAGAGGATTTAGACAGCGTGAAATGGCTGCCGGCCGATATGCAAGTCATTGAAGTCATGAAAGGAAAGGCTTGAAAGCGGCTTGAATGACATGCATCCCACACCCTCGGAGTGCATGAACCGACAAAAACAACATTATTAACTTAAACTATTAGCTAAAAACGTATGAGAAAATTATTGGTAATCGTCGCGATGCTGAGCATGAACGCCATGATGCTCCACGCGCAACAGTTAACGCTCCGACTCGACAAGGCCGAAACGGAGGTGAGTCCGATGCTCTATGGACTGATGACCGAGGAAATCAACTATTCGTATGAAGGAGGCCTCTACACACAACTGATTCCGAATCCGTCGTTCGCCGACATGTTTAATCCCGGTGGAGGCCGTCGCGGAAGGCGCCCCAACGGCAATGCTCCGCGCTACACGGTACGCCCCGACCGCTGGCAACTCTCCGACACGGTGAAGGTACAGGTGCGACAGAACCGGCAGGGAGGCATCAACAGTGCCAACCCCACCTCGCTGGTTGTACACTTCGACGAGCCCGGTCTCGCCCTTGTGAGCGAAGGCTATTGGGGATTTCCCATCCGAAAGAACACCACTTTCAAGGGTTCGCTCTATGTGAAGCAACCCGCTGCGCCGAATGACGGAAGTGCAACACCAGCGCCGATGAAATCGCTAAAAATTGCATTGAAGAGCGCCGACGGCAACACCACTTATGCAGAGACGAAGGTCAGCGGTTTCACGGGTGATTGGAAGAAACTGGACTACCAGCTGACCACCTCAGCCACGCAGGCAGACACGAAGGATGCACGCCTGTTCTTCATCGCCGACGAGGCAGGAAGCATCGAGCTGACTCGTGTGACCTTGTTTGCACCCAGCTTCAAAAACCGTCCGAACGGCTTGCGCACCGACCTGATGGAGATGATGGTTGAGATGAATCCTAAGTTCCTGCGCTTCCCCGGCGGCAACTACCTGGAAGGCAACAACTTCGCCAATCGCTTCGACTGGAAGCAGACCATCGGCAATCCCGACGAGCGTCCCGGACACCAGAGTCCGTGGGGTTATCGTTCCACCGACGGCCTGGGACTGCTTGAGTTCCTGCAGTGGGCTGAGGACATTGGCGGCGAACCCGTGGTGGGTGTCTTTGCCGGATATGTGCTGAGCGGCGACCACCTGGACGGCGACTATGTGAAACCCTTCATTCAGGATGCCCTTGACGAAATAGAATACATCATCGGCGATGCTCAAACGACCAAGTGGGGTGCCGTGCGTGCCCGCGACGGTCATCCGGCTCCGTTCCCCCTTCACTATGTGGAGATTGGCAACGAAGACTTCTTCGACCGCAGCGGCAGCTATCCCAACCGCTTCAAGATGTTCTACGAGGCCATCAAGGCTCGCTATCCGCAGCTGCAGATTATCTCAACGGTGGGCTTTAACGCCTTGAAGTCGAAGGCCATTCCGAATCCTGTCGTCGACATCATCGATGAGCACTACTATCGCAACGCCTTCGACATGTACCGCAATGCCTTCCAATACGACCGCTACGACCGCACCGGTCCGAAGATCTTCTGTGGCGAATGGGCAACGCGCGAGGGCACACCGACAACGAATATGAATGCAGCCCTTGGCGATGCAGCCTGGATGAGCTGCATGGAGCGCAACTCCGATATTTGCATCATGTCGTGCTATGCACCGCTTTTCGTCAACGTAGAGCCCGGTGCCATCCAGTGGCAGAGCGACCTGATAGGCTATGACGTGCTGAACAGCTACGGCTCACCGTCGTATTGGGCACAGGTGATGTTTGCGAAGTATCTGGGCAATAGGATTGTTCCCGTCGAAGCCACCGACCTTCCGAAACAGACCCTTGACCGAAACGACGAGGCGAATGCCGTGTTCTATACCGCCACCACCGATGCAGCGACGGGTAAGACCTACCTGAAACTCGTCAACGCCGTGGGGAATGCGCAAAAGCTGAACATCAAGCTCGCGGGTGCAAAGAAGGTGAAGTCGAAGGCGAAGAAGATAGAACTGAAGTCTGCACGCCCAGAGGATACCAACAGCATCGACAATCCTCGCAACATCGTTCCAAAGGAATCGACGCAGAAAGTGGGCAAGCAGTTCGCGATGACGCTGGCCCCCTACTCCATCACGGTACTCGTGATAGAATAGAAGATATTTACCGAGGGAGTGTAAGGATGAAAAGACACTGCCTGTAGTCCCCTCCTCCTGGGAGGAGGGGTTAGGGGTGGTAGAGAAGAATAATGACATAACCTATTACAAACCATATTATTTAAATAGGTCGAACCTTATTTGTCGCTTCCCCCGTCGCTGCGCTCCCCTCATCGCTCCCTCCTCGCGCTTCGCCACCCCTGCCCCTCCTCCCCGGAGGAGGGGACAACAAAATGACTCCTTTCTTTATCCTCGAAGCCTCCTTACAAAATGCTAAAAAAGAAATAAATGATGGATAGAAGAGACTTTATCAAAAAGACAATGGCGGCTGCTGCAGCTGCCGCTGTGGTGTCGCCTGCATCCGCCATTTTGGGTGGACAGGGCAACGAGAGCCTATCAGCAAGCACAAATGGTCGTGAAGCGGCAGACGGAAGCAACGGCATCGCTGCAGGTAAGACGCTCAAGGTGCTATTGGTGAATGGCAGCCCACGCACGGATGGTAACACGTTCTGCTGCTTGGAAGAGATAGAGAAACAGCTCGCCAAGCACGGCATAGAGGCAGAAATCGTGCAGATAGGCCGTCGGCCCGTCCGCATGTGCGTCAACTGCGGAGGATGTCGGCGCAACAATGGCGCCGGCTGCGTATTCGACGACGACGCCTGCAAAGAAATCACCGAGAAGATGGCGGCATCAGATGCCCTCATCGTTGGCACGCCTGTGTATTACGGACAACCCAATGGTGCCATACTCTCTGTGATGCAACGCCTGTTCTTCTCAGCCGGGCACCTCGTACAGAACAAGCCTGCTGCAGCCTTGGCTGTCTGCCGTCGAGGCGGTGCCACAGCCACACTCCAGACCATGAACATGATGTTTGAAATGATGAACATGCCTGTTGTCACGTCACAATATTGGAACATTGCCTACGGAGCCGGCAAGGGCGAGGTGAAGAAGGATGCCGAAGGCATGCAGACCATGCGTACCCTCGCCACCAATATGGCCTTCCTGCTGCAGAAGATACATGCCGGCGGCAATTCATCTCCGCAGCGCGATGAGCGACCCGCATTCACGAATTTCATTAGA
Source organism: uncultured Prevotellaceae bacterium (assembly GCA_900316285.1). Classification (GTDB taxonomy): domain Bacteria; phylum Bacteroidota; class Bacteroidia; order Bacteroidales; family Bacteroidaceae; genus Prevotella. The sequence goes on along the minus strand of ONCG01000005.1, from coordinate 227,962 downwards.
TAGCGTTAGGGATACGCACGACAAAGGGCCTTTCCGTCTTGCCTCATACTGCCGCATCATCGCTACTATATATAAATAATGTAGGAACGTGATGCTACACGCTTCCATACACCCCGAAAAGGGAACTTGTGCAACTGAAACACAAGTTCCCTTTTTTGATGATAAGAGGAAAAGAGGGACTTTCCCCGCCAATAACGCGACACGTCGCGTCCATACATCCATACACTGTTCTTTGATGATTGAATTGCTTTCGTTTCGCTAAAAGCATCCTTTCATTTCTCTGTTTGCATGCTCCCGAAATGCTGGAGTTATGACCTCATTTTGCAAATCAACTTAAATTGTAAAGTAAATTAAGTTAATTTGTGTAGTAAATTAAGTTAATTTACCAAGTAAAATAAGTTAATTTACTGAGTAAAATAAGTTAATTTACCGAACAAATTAAGTTAATTTGCTGAACAGGAGCATTGAGGTAGCAACACGAGAGCAATGCTCCAGATGTTTAAAAGCATTGAGGTAGCAGCACGAAAGCGGTGGCCTGGATGTATGAAAGTGGTGTTTTACCTTTACGAAAGCAGAGCTTCAGCCGTTCGAGAACTATGTTTCGCCCACTGGTTAGAGCAACTATGTGCTACTAGCTCCAATCCCCTAATGAGCCAAAAAAGGGGCGCAACACGATGGTTGCGCCCCTTTAGCTATTGTCATGCGGATAACCGCAATGATTACTTCACGAAGCGATGATTACTTCACGATGACCTTCTCGGTACGGATGGTACCATCAGACATCTGCTTCTTCACGATGAAGATACCCTTGCGAGCGGTGAGCACGCGACGACCGTTGAGGTCGAAGAGCTGCAGGTTGCGCACGGTGGGTTCAGCAACGGTCTCGCCGATGCCGGTGAGCACTTCCTCGTAAGCCGAAGCGTAGTCGAAGCCTTCAACAGGAGCAGCCATCAGGAGGCGTACGTCGTTGAAGAAGGTGTGTGACGAAGGACCAGCGTTAGCACCGATGGTGATGCATCCGTCTACGACTGCGATGTTCTCGATAACGGTGTTAGCATAGGGGAACGACTGTCCGATACCGATGACGTCGGCTGTCTGGCCGTCCTCACCCTCGGGAGTCTCAGAAGTCTTAGCGTAGATGTAGCTGTCGACCATGTTAGCCTCGTCGTCGTTCATGCGCTCGCCGAAGCCGATCTTCAGTGTGTAGACACCAACGGGGAGGTCAGTGATGGCCTGCTCGACGCGATAGCTGGAGCCCCAAGTCTGGAACATGCAGTCCTCAGCAATCTCGTTGTTGCCGCGCGGCTGACCCCAACCAACGCTCAGACCGGGAGCGGGATAGCCCTCAGGAGTGGTCCAACCAGGAACATTCTCCGGTGTGAAGTTCATGTTATCCTGCTGCTTGTAGACATTAGGATTCTTCACGAAGACGGTCATGTCGTAAGTGTCGGTGAACGGCTCGAGTGTGTTCTCGTCGATCTTCTCCTCGAAGAGGGTGTTGGACGGGTTCTTGAGCTGCTCGTACATGATGAGCTTCAGGCGGTTCTTCATGCCTTCGGCAAGAGCATCGTCGTCGGTGAGTGTGTTGTTGAACTCAACGATGAGAGGATCGTCGTCCTCAACGCCGAGGTTCTTCAGCGACTCAGCACCGAGGCGGAGACGCTCAACGAGTACCTTCACACCCGTGTCAGAAGTCATCGAAGCGCCTTCCGTGAAGAGCAGAGCGGTGGTGTTAACCAGATACTGCAGCTCCTCGATGGCAGCCTTCAGCTCATTGTCGTCCTTCAGCTCCTTGAACTCATGGGTGAAGACCTCAACCTCTTCCATCGTCTCGGGATCGAGCTGCTTCTCGCTGGTGGTGGTCACATACTTAGCGGTAGCGGCCTTCAGCTGGTTGTAGAGGTCGGTCTTAGCGAACTTCTTCTCAGCGTTGTTGTCCAGGATCTCCTGAGCCTGACGCGGCAGCGGATCGTAGGTGTCGCAGAGAGTGCGGTGATCCTTCATTGCCTGTGTAGCAGCATCGAGAGCAGCGGCAGCGTTCTTGCAAGCCGTGGGCGATGTGTAGGTAGGCAGCTCAGCCTGATACTTGTCGATGGCAGCTCTCAGAGCATCGTAAGCAGCACCGTCGTAGCGATCGCTGGCATTGTCAGCGAGCGTGCTCTTAGCATTCTCCAGTGCGGTGTTCACGAGCTGGATCCACTCAGCACCAGCGGTGTTAGGCATGTAGCGTACACGCGGGTTAGCAAGGAGAACCTCAGTGAAGTCACCCTGGTCGCCATTCTGGTTGGTGGCGGGATACCAGCGCAGCTTGAAGTTGCCGTCGGTCTCGGGCACGAACTTCATGTCGAAACTGGTGGAACCGTTGACAACACCCGTGCTACCATTCACGTTAGGATTCGTCTTCACTACAGAAGTATGAAGAACCTCGTCGGCATCATTCAGGATTTCGAATCTGATGTAAGGACCATTGTCCTTCCAAGCAGCAGCGTTGAAGTGGATGTCGTAGCGCTTGCCAGCCTCGAGCGGCAGCGGATACTCTGCGAAGCCACCATACTCAACGTAGTTGTTGCGGAAGTAGAGACCCTTGGTGAAGTCGCCACCGGCAGCGAAGTCGAAGAGGCGTGCACCAGAACCATAGGTGTTGGGAGCCACACGCTCCTCACCGTCGAAGATGACGAGGTAACCTGCGGGGATGCCACCGTTCTGAGTCTCAGAGAAGTAGTCGGGCAGCATGTCCTTCGGCACATCGTCGGGATCGGCGTCGGTCTTACCTACGCTGATGGTGATGATGGTGTCGCCATAGATGCTGTCGTCGATGCGCATCTCAGGATAGATCTTCGAAATGCTGATTTCGTGCTGGCCTTCAGCAACGGCACCGTTAGCAACGAGAGTCACCTGCTCGGCAAAGCCGTCAGCGGGCGTTACGTTCAGCTTCTCGTTGTCAATCTTAGCCACGAGAGCAGCGCAGTCAACCTTCTTGTCGAAGGTGAGCTTGAACTCCTTGATGTCGGTGGGCAGGTTGAATGAGCCGTCCTCAGGATCAGCAACCATGATAACCGGAGTGAGATATACGTACGGGAAACCGTCGTTGTCCTCGATTTCGCGGTCGAGGTCGCACTCGGCGATGCCAGAGAAGTTACCTACATCGCCACCAGGACCTGATGTATAAATAAGGTGGTAAGCAGCATCGCTGGGGTTGGTGAACGTAACTTCAACCACATCCTCGTCTTCGCAAGGCTCCTCGAGGAAGATATAAAAGCGTCCATCCTCAAAGCCTTCGATGGAGTAGATGTTTGCAGCCTCACCGTTCACCTTCACACTGGCAACGTTGAGAGGATACATCAAGCGCTTCTTGCCAGAAGCCTTCACGAGGTCAGCCATGTTGGTGTCGAAGCCGAAGTTGATGAGGATGACGTCGTTGCTGAACTGAGCCATCGTACCAACCTTGAACACCTCGAACTTCAGGTTGTCGAAGAAGAAGTCGATGTCATTAGCCTTGTCCTTCGAGAGGTTGAAGGCGATGGAGTGCATCAGGCCACCGTTTCCATTAGGACCAGCCTGAGCGGCTGTGATCGTAGCCTCGTCAATCTTGTAGGTCTGCCACTCTGTGGTGAAGTTGGGCGAACCAATCATCTCATAGTGGATGTAGTCGCTGGGATCGGCATGAGCCTGCGTGTCGGCAGAAGCATCCATGCTGGCGCGATAAGCGAACGACAGACGATACTTCGTGCCCTCTGGCAGCGTCTCAGGAAGGTTGATCCAGAACTGAGCGTCCCAGTCCTGAGCAGCACCGGCTGCAGAGTGAACCATGATACCACGGCTTCCGTCAACACCTACGCCATCAGTAATGACTGAGGGGAAGGGTGCGCCTGCATTCTCCTTGGAGAAGAAGCAGCTGACGTCGTCGCCTTCGAGGTCGCCATTGGTGAGCAGTTCGGTCCAGCCAATCTGCTGAGCCTTACCTGGAAGCACGAGATCCATGCTCTCCACGGTGACGTTTGCCCAGTTGGCACCCTTGATAGCGTGCAGGTGAGCAAAGCCTTTGTCCTTCACCATCTGCTTCAGGTCAACGGTGTAGGTATCACCGTCCTGCGAGAAATACTTGGCACTCCAGCCACCCTTCGTGTTGTCGATGAGGTTTGACTGTGCCTCGTCCTCGTTCCACTGACCTTCGTCGATGGTACGGTTGAAGAGGAAACGCGGTGTACCCTCAGTGCACACAACGACCAGCTTCGAATAGAGCGTCAGGTCGGCGTAGTTAATCACTTGCGAGTCGCCATAGGGCTGGCCCGTCGATTCGCCAAGGACGTAGGTACAGTCGGCCTGCCCAGTCTTCTGAGCGTCGGCTCCCCATCCGTCCCATGAGAAGAACATTTCCGGTGTTAGCGGAACATACTCATCAGCGCTGGCATTGAAGTTACCAAGGATGGCAACAATCAGCGCAAGGAATAGTTTGTAAGTTTTCTTCATGTTGTTAAGTTTAAAATTATGGGTTGATAAATGTTATGGTTTGTTCAAACACTGTGAAATCGGGGCGATTGCCATGAAAACGGGGCGATTCACGCTGCAAAGATAGGTTTTTCTTTTTAAAATAATATATGTGAAATGTTCCAATGGCTTTCGTTTTTGTAAGGAACTTCGGGGCTGGAACGAAAAACAAAACATCTGGAACATATAGAAAACCTCCGTTAACGGAAGGCAAAGCAGTGTGAACATATAAGGATGTCACGTGCGTATTTTTTATGTAATTTTGCACCGTGGAAACACAATTGCCGCAAAAAGCCGAAATATCCAAAAACAAAAATATGAACAAAAACAGTCAAAGAATGAAAACCAGAAGACATTCCTGCAGAAGTCTGAGGCTTTGGATGCTGACTGCCGCCGCTGCGGTGCTGGTCGGCTCTGGGGTTCTGAGTTCGTGCAGTAAGTATGATTTGGATGAGCGCACTCCCGAAGGATGGGGTTCGAGCATCTACAGTTGGCTGGCGGAACAGGGCAACTATCAGAACACTGTTCGCCTGATCGACGATCTGGGTTATCGAGAAGTGCTGGGTAAGACGGGTTCGAAGACGCTCTTCGTGGCCGACGACGCAGCCTTCGAGCGATTCTATCGCAACAACACCTGGGGCGTCAGAAGTTATGAGCAGCTGTCGGCATCGCAGAAGAAGCTGCTGCTCTTCGGCAGCATGATCGACAACTCGATGCAGTTGAACAGCCTGTCGAGCGTGGAGGGAACGCCTCCCCGTGAAGGCGAGTGCATGCGCCGCTTTGCCTCGAGCACGGCCTTCGACTCCGTGCGAGTGATGAAACCGTCGGAAATGCCCAACAATCCCTATTGGCGCCGCTATCGCGAGGGAAGTGCGCCGATGGTGTGCATGACCGACAACTCGACCGTGCCACTTGTGCACTTCATCGAAAAGCAGCTGGTGAACAAGCGCATCACCAACGAAGACTACGACTTCATCTACAACGGCACCACGCATCGCCAGTCGGGTGAGTCGAGTGTGAACGGTGTTCGCGTGGAAGAACCTAACATCAAGTGCTCGAACGGCTTCATCCATAAGATGGAAGAAGTAGTGACTCCGCTGCCGAATATGGCCGAGTTGCTGGCTCAGAAGAAGAACACACGCCTCTATAACGAGCTGTTAGAGCGTTTCTGTGCACCCTATCCCGACCGCACTCAAGAACTCACACGACAATATAATTTCCTTTATGGCACCAACGTCGACACGGTGTTCCAGAAGCGTTTCTTCTCAGAGAAGTCGCAAGGCGGCGAGCCTCTGACGGCAACGCCGTATGGTGGTCCCGTGAACGGAACGCTGAAGTTCGACCCGGAGTGGAATGCCTACTACTCGGGTCTGAACGATCAGGACGGTAACATCGTGCTCCAGCGCGACATGGCCGTGATGATGGTGCCGAGCGACGAGGCTCTCAACGAATACTGGGAGAACGGTGCCGGCCGCGTGCTGAAAGACTACTACGGCACTTGGGAGGCTGTTCCCGACGAGGTCATCTCGAAGCTCATCAACAACAACATGCTGGGTTCGTTCGTTTCGTCGGTTCCTTCGAAGTTCGACGGTATCCTCAACGACGCCAACGACCCCATGGGTGTCGACATCTCGGCCATCGACTCTGTCTGGCTGGGCTGCAACGGCGCCATCTATCTCACCAACCGCGTCTATTCGCCCACTGCTTACGTGAGTGTGTCGTTCCCCGCTCTGATCAACGAGACGATGCGCATCATGTACTGGGGCATCGAGCAACTTCAGTACAACGTCTACCTGAACTCGCTCAATTCCTACTATAGCTTCTTCATCCCGACGAACAAGGCCCTGTTGTCCTATCTCGATCCCTGCAGCTACGGCAAGAGTTCGCGCCAGCTGTTGCGTTTCCACTACGACGCCTCGAAAGTAAATAAAGAGGAACGTGTGTGGGCGAGCGTATGGAACTACGACGAGGCAACGGGCGAGGTTGGCGACAGCATCGGCCGCATCACCGATCCGGCTATTATGCGCAACCGCCTGAAGGACATCCTCGACACCCATATCGTGATCGGAAATGTGGAGGACGGCAAGGAATACTATCGCACCAAGGGCGGCACGGAGATTCGTGTCACCAACACCTCCACACCCGAACGCATGACCGTGCAGGGCAGCTATCAGACCAATGAGAGCGAGCCCCTCGGCATCAACTTCATCTACGACCAGACCGACGGCGGTAACGGTAAGAGCTATGTGCTCGACAACGCACCCATTCTGGGAACAAGCATGACGGTGCGCGACGTGCTGGCCAGCAACGATCAGTACAGCAAGTTCCTGGAACTGATGGACGGCAGCGGCCTCTTCGAGCGCATCCACAACAGCCGTAACGCTTGCGGTGGCGACAACCTGAGCGTCTTCAACACCTATCACTACACCATCTACGTGCCTACCAACGAGAGCATCGAGGCCATGCAGAAGGCAGGCAAGCTGTCGTCGTGGGAGCGGGTGGAAGAGCTTGAGGAAGCCGGCAACCTCTCCGGAAAAACCCGCGACTCGCTGCAAATCATGAACTTCCTGCGCTATCACATCCAGGATAACGCCCTCTTCATCGGAGCAAAGGAGGAGACCGGTGACTTCGAGACCGCTGTGCTTGACCCCTCTACAGGTCGATTCTATCGTTTGCATGCCGAGCTCGGCACCAATGGCATCAGCCTCACCGACCATGCCGGCAACCACCGCCGCGTACTCACCGCCGACCCGCAGCTCTTCAACCGCGTGGCCCGCGAGTATCAGTACAACACACGCGATGCTGCCAGCGCCAGCATGATTGAAACCAGCTCGTCGGCCGTTGTACATCTCATCGATGCACCCTTATTAATTGAGTAATTGATCATTGAAAACTGAAATACAATGATGAGTAACAGACTATATAGAATATTAGGATTGATAATTCTCAGTTGTCAATTGTCAATTATCAATGCATTTGCCCAACAGGCAGGCGATGTCATCAGCGGTACCGTCGTCGATGACTTCGGCCCTGTTGTGATGGCGAACGTCGTTGAAATCGATGCCGCCAATCGTATCGTCGCATCTACCGTCACCGATATCAACGGAAACTTCTCGTTCCGTGTGAAGAACGTGAAGGACAAGCTGCGCATCTCCTTCGTCGGCTACAAGACACAGACGTTCCGCTTCGACCGCACTCACTACGAGGTGACGATGGTCGATGCCACGCAAATCAGCGAAGTCACCGTCACCGCCCGTCGCCGTACCGATGGCGCCGGACTGCAGATTCCGCTCGACGAAATCTCTACTGCCCGTCAGAGCATCGACATGAAGGAGTTCGACGGTCTGGCTATCACCACCGTCGACGAGGCCCTGCAGGGACGTATCGCCGGACTTGACATCGTGGCCAACTCAGGTAACCTGGGTAGCGGTACATCGATGCGTCTGCGTGGTGTGTCGAGTATCAATGGTTCGAGCGAACCGCTTATCGTCGTTGATGGCAACGTTTGGGAGACCAACACCAACAACTTCGACTTCCAGTCGGCCAACGAAGAAAAGTTCGCTGAACTTCTGAACGTGAACCCTGAGGACATCGAGAGCATCTCGGTGCTGAAGGATGCCGCCGCAACGGCCGTTTGGGGTTCGCAGGGTTCGAATGGTGTTATCGAGATCAAGACGAAGCGTGGTACGCGTGGTCAGACTCGTGTGAACTACAGCTATCGTCTCACTGGCACCTATCAGCCCAACGGCTACGAGATGCTGAACGGTGATGAGTACACCATGCTGCTCAAGGAGGAATACTTCAATCCTTCACTGAGCGATGCATCGAGCGATATCCCCGAGCTGAACTACAACCCCAGCTTCTCGGAGTATGAAATGTATAACAACAACACCGACTGGCTGAAGGAGGTGAAGAAGGTGGGTTGGCGACAGAACCACTACCTTGCCCTGACCGGTGGTGGTGAGAAGGCTCACTTCCGCATCGGTGCGGGCTACGACCATGAGACGGGTTCTATCATCGAGCAGGTGCTGAACCGCTTCACATCGCGTGTGAACCTCGACTACTTCGTCAGCGACCGCATCAAGATTGAGACCAACATCGCCCTTACCTACACCAAGAACAAGAAGAACAACGGCGACCTGCTGTCAATCGCTTACGTCCGCATGCCGAACCTTTCGGTTTATGAGCAAGACCGCAACGGCAACGACCTGGAGGACTACTACTCCATGCTGCCTACGGTTTCCTCGCAGCTGCGCGACCAGCTCGACCATAAGAACCCCGTTGCTCTTGCCCATCTGGCCAGCAACGACGAGACCAGCTATAACATCACGCCGGAGTTTAAGCTGCGCTATAACCTCCTGGGACTGGAGGAAGACAAGACACGCCTGGCCTATGAAGGCAAGGTGGTGTTCAACATCTTCAACCGCTACGAAGACCAGTTCATGCCGCTGTCGCTCAGCACACGCGGATGGAACGACACCAACAACCGCGAGAGCAACCGCACAACGGCCAGCTCATCGAAGAGCCTGGGTGTGACCACCACGCATACGCTGACCTTCACGCCGGCCTTCAAGAACAAGGACCACGTGCTCACGATGATGCTTCGCGGACAGCTCACCAGCGGTACCAGCTCCGACCAGCGCACTGTTTCTTGGGGTCTGCCCTCAGGAAGCATCACCAGCCCTGCTGCCGAAGGTATCATTCAAGACATCAGCACCGGTAGTGGTCAGTGGCGCAGCATCTACTTCACCTATTCTGCACACTACGCCTACAAGGCACGCTATATGGCCGACTTCACCGTCCGTCGCGACGGCTGTACGAAGTTCGGCGACAACCAGCGCTGGGGTAACTTCCCTGCATTCTCCCTTCGTTGGAACATCAGCAAAGAGCCGTGGTTTATCAAGGCACTGCCCTTCGTGTCGATGCTCTCCATCCGTCCGGGTTGGGGTATCAGCGGCCGCCAGCCGGGCTCTGAAGGATTGTTCTTCAGTAAGTATCGTAACGGTAGCGGCTATCTCGGCGAAGGAAGTATCTATCCGCAGAACATCCAGCTGCGAAACCTGAAGTGGGAGCAGAAGGAGACCTACAACCTCGGTACCGACTTCGGATTCTTCAACGAGCGCATCACGGGTAATGTGGAACTCTACTGGCAGTACACCACCGACCTGCTGATGGCCAGCCGAGGCATTCCTACCTCATCGGGTTATTCCACGCTGGCCTATCAGAACGTGGGCGACATGAAGAACATCGGTTGGGAGTTCAACCTGAACGGTAATCGCATCATCCGCTATAAGAAGTTCAGCTTCGACGTGAACGTCACCTTTGCTAACAACAAGAACCAGATTACCCGCATGGACGAGACCTGTCTCGCCAGCCTCAACCACGAGTTCGACCGCAACAACGGCTCGTATCTCTCGCGCGTAGAGCTCAATCGTGCAATGGGTAGCATCTATGGTTTCAGATATAAAGGCGTTTATCAGTATTCCGATTACACGCCAACCGAGATTCCAGGCGTCAGCGGCCCCGACGCTCCTGTCGTGCGCGACGAGAACGATGTCGTCATCCTCGACGAGAACCAGATGACGAAGCCCATGACGTTCTGCTACGGCTCGGTGAACTACGAGTTCCGCGGTGGTGACGCCAAATACGACGACGTGAACCACGACGGTCAGATCAACGAGCTCGACATCGTGTATCTGGGCTCATCGCTGCCTAAGTTCACTGGTGGTTTCGGCTTCAAGCTGAACTTTGGCCGCCTCACATGGAACAACCAGTTCAACTTCCGCTACGGCAACAAGATCATCAATGCCGCCCGCATGAGAGCTGAGAACATGTATTCTAACAACAACCAGAGCCGCGCCGTGAACTGGCGTTGGCGTGTGGAAGGCGACGTCACCGACATCCCGCGTGCTCTGCGCCAGACGGGTTACAACTGGCTGGGCAGCGACCGCTTCGTCGAGAACGGCTCGTTCATCCGCTTGAACTACTCACAGCTGAGCTATTCGTTCGACCCGCGCGTCATCAAGAAGATTGGTCTGACGCAGCTGAGCTTCTATCTCTCTGCTAACAACCTCTTCTGCCTGACGAAGTACTCTGGTGCCGATCCTGAAGTAGGCTATGGCTCAATGGGCGTGGTGACCGACGAGGCAAAGACTCCTCGTGCAAAATCGTTCACCGCAGGTATCACAGTGGTATTCTAATAATTAATAATGAATAATGAACAATTGATAATTATGATTACCAAGAGAATCAAACAATATATCCTCGCCTGTTCAGTGTGTTGCTGCATCACAGCAACCCTCACCAGCTGCAACGACTTCCTCGACATCCTGCCGACGAATGAAGTGGTGCTGGAGAACTACTGGACCGAGAAGGCAGACGTGTCGAGTGTCATGAACAGCTGCTACGAGACACTGGAGCACAGCGACTGTCTGGCACGAATGGCCGTGTGGGGCGAGCTGCGCAGCGATAACATGCGACTGGGTGCGAATGTCCCCAACGAAATCAACGAAATCCTGAAGGAGAACCTCCTGCCGTCGAACGCCTATTGCAACTGGTCGAAGTTCTACGAGGCCATCAACCGTTGCAACACCGTTTGCCACTATGCACCAAAGGTACAGGCCATCGACCCGAACTACACCGAGGAAGAGATGAAGGCCAACATTGCAGAGGCAACAGCCCTGCGCGCCCTGTGCTACTTCTATCTCATCAGAACGTTCCGCGATGTACCCTACTCCACCGAGCCCAGCATCGACGACACGCAGCCCTACGTGCTGCCCGCCACACCTTTCGAGGCAGTTCTGGACTCGCTCATCAAAGACCTTGAGAACGTAAAGGACCTCGCCGTCAGACGCTACTACACCGACGAGAGCCCGAACGCCTATGTGAACACGAGCAAGATCACGCGCTGGGCCATCTATGCCCTGCTGGCCGACCTGTACCTTTGGAAGGGCGACTGGGACAACAGCATCCGCTATTGCGACCTGGTCATCGACCACAAGCGCCAACAATACAAAGAAATGCTGCAGCGCGAGGGTAATGTGAACAACATCGGACTGTTTGGCGACATTCCTCTCATCCTGACGAAGCCCATCGGCAGCACGGTCTGCGGAAATGCCTACAACGAAATCTTCGGAACGGGCAACTCCTTCGAGAGCATCTTCGAACTCTACTTCCAGACCAACCAGAGCCAGACCAACACGTGGGTGAGCAACTTCTACGGCAACTCGAACAACGTCACCGGCCGCCTCACCGCTCCCGACTTCCTCTGCAAGGATGCCGCACAGGGCACCAACACGATATTCAAGAAAACCGATGGCCGCGTCTACGAGGCATCGATGCTCGACAACTCGCGCTATGCCATCACGAAATATGCATTGCGTACCATCAGCTACACCACGCAGAACGTCACCAAGGAGGCCGACCTAAACACAAGCCGCACACGTCGCTCCGGAGCCGATGCCAACTGGATTTTCTACCGTCTCACCGACATGATGCTCATCAAGGCTGAAGCCGAGATCGAGCGTGGCGAAGAAGGCTACGAGCGTGCCTTCATGCTGATCAACCAGGTCAACAAGCGCGCTAACGACGTAACCACCGCCGCCCGTACCGACACCTTGAAGATGAGCGACTACGTGAACTCAAAGGCATCGATGGAGGAGCTGCTTATGGCCGAGCGCCAGCGCGAATTCATGTTCGAGGGCAAGCGCTGGTACGACCTCGTACGCATGGCTCGCCGCGACGGCAACAACACCCGACTCATCTCTCTGACGTCACGTAAGTACATCGAGAACGTGAACGCCCTGAAGATCAAGCTTGCCGACCCGAACATCATCTACTTCCCCTATGCCAAGAGCGAACTGAAGGTGAACCCGCTGCTGAAGCAGAATCCTGCATTCAACAAGGGTGAAGACTCGGAGCTGACAAATTAATTCGTTAAAACATAAAATCAGAATCCAATATGATTAGCAAAAGTTCTGTATGTTGCCGAATGATTGCAACACACGTGAAAAAGATAAAGAAGCTGTTGGTATGGCTCGTGATGCTCGTTGGAGGAGTGAGCGGGTTGCTGACGTCGTGCGTCGACAACGACGACGTCCCCGAGAACTACTACTCGTCGACGAAGCTCACCGCAGCAGAATTCCTGCAGGAGCACTCCGAGGATTTCAGCGAGTTCATCGGCATCCTGAAGCGCACACCTTACTTCTCGATGCTCGCCACCTATGGCCAGTACACCCTCTTTGCCCCGAACAACGAAGGCATCGAGCGCTATCTGAAGCGCATGGGCTATAGCGACATCGACGGTATTCCCACCGCCACCTGCGACACCATCGCACGCACGCACATCATCAAGAAAGGTGCGTTCTTCACCACCGACATCGACGAAGGTGCTCTGCCGGAGCTGAACATGGACGATAGCTACATCGTCCTCTCCAGCGACTCGGATGTTGCCAACCACAACGCATTGGTATACTATATCAATAAGAACGCACGCATGGTGGACTACAACGACTCCGTCACGAATGGTGTCGTACACGTCCTGAACAACGTCATCACGTCGAGCAGCCTGCTGCTGGCCGACAAGATTGCCGAGGACAGCACGCTCACCATCTTCTCGCAGGCCCTGCAGCTCACGGGCATGTGCGACTCGCTGACACGCTATCTCGACGAGAGCTACTACTGCAGCGAGGACTCCGTCCACACGGGTGTGATGGTGCGCTGTACGTCGGGTTCGGCTCTCTACACCCGTTCGTTCTGGCCCGAGAAGCGCTACTTCAAGTACACGGCATTCGTGGAGCCCGACTCCATCTATCGTGCTCACGGCATCAACAACCTCGACGACCTGAAGGCGTATGCCAAGCGCATCTACGACCAGACCTACCCCGAGGACGCCGGACTGTATGACGACGACTTCAAGCATCGCAAGAACCCGCTGAACCGCTTCGTGAGCTACCACCTGCTGCCGCGCATCGGCCAGTACAACAGCTGGGTACAGTCGGGCGAACTGCGCGAGCACTGCTGGTACACCTCACTGAGCGACCCCGAGGAGTTCTACGAGACCATGTGTCCGGGCACCATCATGCGCTTTGCCGGTCCTCCCGCAGGCTTGTTCATCAACCGCAAGGGCTTGCAGAACAACATCAGCGTCAGAGGCGTGAAGGTGCTGTCGCCGTCTGAGTCGGGAAGCATCGACCAGAACGCGTTGAACGGTGTCTACCACTACCTCGACGACATCCTCGCCTACACCACTGAGGTGCGCGACAAGGTGCTGAACTGCCGCATCCGCATCGATGCCACCGTGCTCAGCCCCGACTTCATGAACTGCAATGGCCGCGGCCGCTATGGCGAGGACATCCTCACCGGATTCAAGAACCAGTACATCACCGACTGGAAGGTAAGCCCCGAGACCTACGTGGGCGTACACTCCGATGTGGGCTACTGGAACTCCTACTGCGCCAACGCCGTGTGTATCTCGGGTGTGTTCGACGTAGCATTCAAGCTGCCGCCCGTTCCCTCTGGAACCTACGAAATCCGTCTCGGCTACACCGTCGGTGAGGAGCGCGGCGTCATCCAGGTCTACCTGAACAACGAGCCCTGCGGCATTCCCGTCGACCTGCGCGTCTATGGTCCCGACCCCAACATCGGATGGACCGAGGACACCGACGACCCCGAGGAGAACACCGCCAACGACAAGGCTATGCACAATCGTGGCTACATGAAGGGTATGGACAGCTACCGCCCGTGGGATGCCGACCATCCGCTTCGCGGCAACAACTGGAATCTGCGCCGAGTGCTCACCACTCAGTACCTCACTCCCGAGCAGACCTACTACTTGCGTTTCCGTCAGGTTCTCGACGATCCCGACCGCTACTGGTCGTTCGACTACATCGAACTCTGTCCGAAGAGCATCTATGGCAGCCCACAGGGTGAAGACACGCACTAGTTGAATGTCAACACTGGTTAAGTATCAACTCAACATCACAACATCAAAATATGATTACCAAACTTGTTAAATATATCTTCGCCTGTTCAGTGTGTTGCTGCATCGCAGCAACCCTGAACTCCTGTGCCGAATGGGACGACCACTACAATCCCTCTGCCACACAGGAAGCAGCTGCACAACAAACGCTATGGAAGCAACTGCAGCAAAACCCGCAGCTCAGCGATTTCTGCCAGGTGTTGCAGCAGACCAAGGTGTTCCGTCACCATAAGAAGACTGCCGTGAGCTATGCCGACCTGCTCGACCAGGGACAGACCTTCACCCTCGTGGCACCCGTCAACGGCTCGTTCAACCGCGACTCGCTGCTGCAGCTCGTACAGACCAATCAGGGCGACTCCATCGTTGAAAAGACGTTCGTCATGAACCACCTGTCGCGTTCCACCACATCGCTCGGAACGACCTCGGCGGCCTCGAAGCTGCTCATGCTCAACGCCAAGCACCTCGTGGGCGACAACCATGAGATTGAAGGCGTCAGCGTGACGACACCGAACATTCATGCCCGCAACGGCATCCTGCACATCACGTCGCGACCCCTGCCCTATCGGCAGAACCTCTACGAGGCCTTCTCGCTCATGCCGCAGCTCAGTACCATCGGTGCGATGCTTCGCCAATACGAGCAAGACCGCTTCGACCCCGATGCATCCGTGTCGGCAGGCATCGTGGAAGGTGTGCCCGTCTACGTCGACTCCGTCGTCATCGAGCAGAACACACTCTTGCAGCGCATTGGCCTCATCGACGCCGAAGACTCCACCTACTGGGTACTGGCTCCCACGCAGCAGGCCTGGCAGAAAGCCTACGACGAGGCCACACAGTACTTCCAGTACGACGAGAAAGTGCTGAAGCGCGACTCCATCCAGCAGTTCTGGTCGCTCCGCGCCCTGCTCGACGATGCCATCTTCAACCTCAACGAACAGGCCTCGCCCGAAGACTCGCTCGTCTCGGTGCCCTATCGTCTGAACCGCAACTACAACACCACGCACCGTCAAGTCTTCCACCGCTTCCTGAAGCCATTCATGCCCGGTGGAATCTTCTACGACACCACACCCATCGCGTGCAGCAACGGCATCCTCTACACCACCAACACGTGGCCCTTCACACCCACCGAAACCTATTTCCGTGAGCTGTGGAGCGAGGCAGAGCAAATCCAGTATATCACAACCGATAAGGACTGCTCCTACAACATTCGCCGCCTGGCTGCCGACTCCATCTCTGAGTCGGGCTATCTGCAAATCATCCCGCGCACGGCAACTTCCAACTGGGAGCTCACGTTCCGTGTCAACAACACGCTCAGCGGCACCTACGACGTGTGCGCCATCATTCTGCCGAAGGCCGTATCGAACCCCACCAACCCCGACCTGAAGCCCAATAAGTTCAAGGCCACCATCTCCTATATCGACCTGGAGGGCGCCACGCAGACCTTCAACTGCAACAACACGCAGTTTCAGAACGATCCGCTGCGCGTCGACACTGTCGTGCTCGCTGAGGCATTCCAGTTCCCTGCTTGCAACTACGACCAGAACGACATCAAGGTCACCGTGAAGCTGCAATGTTCCATTCTCGCCCGCGAGACCTCGCGTTACGCCCGCGAAATGTATCTCGACTGCATCTATCTCCGTCCGCGAAAATAACTTAACTTCACAACCTCTCCGCTCGGCGCGAAGCGACGCTTTCGTAGCGAAACGGAGAAAGAACTTCTCAATATCACACATATATGATTACTAAAAGCATCAAATATCTCGTCCTGACGCTCATCGTTTGCTTCGGCTCGGCTGTGGCAATGGCGCAGGAGAACACGAAGACAGTCACTGGCACCGTCGTCGATGCCGCCACAGGAGAACCGCTGGCGGGTGTTATCGTCGTGGCTTACGGACATCCACGCTACAGTGCTATGACTAACGAGCAGGGACTCTATGAACTGAAAGTGCCCGACTACACACGGTCTGTCACCATGCGACTCGAAGGCTTCTGCCTCCAGCAGAACGCCATCGTCGACAATGCTGACGGCACAGGAAACGCTGTGGCCAACGCCAAGCTCTACTCGCAGGACTTCACCGGTCAGTATGCCGAGACGACGCATGCCACCATCAGCGCCGAGGCCAACCGCTTCGACAACAACTCTGAGCTGAGCATCGACCCGCTGGTCGCCCAGCAACTGGGTGCCGACATGCGCAGCATCAGCCACGGAGGCATTCCCGGCATGGGTAACTTCATGCTCATTCAGGGCATCAACTCCCTGCACGCCAACGCCCAGCCGCTCGTCGTCATCGACGGTGTCATCATGGACATGCAGTACACGCGCACCATGCTCCACGACGGCTACTTCAACAACCTGCTGGCAAACCTGAACGTCAACGACATCGAGACCGTCACCGTGCTGAAGAACGGTACTGCTCTCTACGGTGCGAAGGGTGCCAACGGCGTGCTCCTCATCAAGACCAAGCGCAACAAGAGCATGGCCACAAAGATCGACGTCACGCTCAACACGCGCTACGAGCTCATCCCTCGTCTGCCGGAGATGATGAACGCCGACGACTACCGCCTCTACACCACCGATCTGCTGGCCAGCAAGACCAATCCCTCGCAGCTCGGAAAGATGAAGTACCTGAACAGCGACCCCGACTACTACTATTACAACCAGTATCATAACCAGACCGACTGGACGAAGGAAATCTATCACAACGCATTCTCGCAGAACTACGGCATCAACGTGCAGGGTGGTGACAATGCGGCATCCTACAACCTCTCGGTAGGCTATTCGCTCGGTAACAGCACGCTGCGCAACAACGACTACTCGCGCTTCAACATGCGACTGAACTCCGACATCAATGTCTTCAAGGGCTTCGACGTACGCTTCGATGCCTCCTACAGCGATGTAGACCGCAGCCTGCGCGACGACGGTGCTCCCGCTGAGCCGCTGGCCACCGTCATCACCGCTCCGGGATTCCTCGCGCTGGCGAAGGCTCCGTTCCTCACACCCTATGCCTTCGACAAGTACGGCAACCTGAGCCACTACCTCGCCGAGGCCGACGACTATCTGGAAGGCCTCTTCCAAGGACGCGGCCGCCTGGCCAACCCCGTGAGCATCCTCACCAATGGTGAAGGCAAGAACCGCAACTCCTTCGGTAACCGACTGGTCATGTTTGCCGTCACACCGAAGTACCAGATCAACCGCCGACTCTCCATCAGCGAGCACTTCACGCTGGGTCTCGTCAACACCAACGAGCAGTACTACCTCCCCATACAGGGTGTTCCGACATTCGTCGTGAAGGGTCTTGACGAAGGCACCACGCTGCAGAACATCGCACAGAGCCAGGCAGCACGCCAGACGGCCATCCAGAGCGACACGCGCCTCACATGGAATAACCAGTACGGTCCGCACACCATCGGTGTCTTCGGCGGCATGCGCTACATCAGCAACGAGTACAACCTCACCGCACAGATGGGTTACAACACCGCTAACGACAAGACACCGAACATGAACTCGTCGCTGCGCTTCAAGAACACCTCCGGTGCCGACGACAAGACACGCGAAATCACCTGGTATGCACAGGCGAACTACAACTTTGCAGAGCGCTTCTACGTCGATGCAGCACTCTCCGCACAGAGCTCCTCGCGCTTCGGTCCCGAGGTGTCGGGTCTGAAGCTGGCAGGTGTCGTTTGGGGCCTCTTCCCGTCGCTGCAGGCCTCGTGGGTGCTCACCAACGAGAAGTTCCTCTCCACGCTGAAGGGCATCAACTACCTGCGCCTAAACGTCGGCATCGACTTCACGGGCAACGACGACGTGTCGTACACCGCATCGCGTACCTACTTCGTGGCACACCGCATGCTCGGCGAGACAGCCAGCGGTAAGTCCATCGGAAACATCGGAAACACCGAGCTGCAGTGGGAGACCACAAGCCGCATCACGGCAGGCCTCACGGGCAGCTTCCTCAACAACCGCCTCTCGGCACGCTTCAACTACTTCCGCAGCTACACCTCCAACCTGCTCTCCCTGCAGCAGCTGGCGTGGACCAGTGGTCTGCAGCAGAACTGGAGCAACGACGGCAAGCTGCAGAACGAAGGCTTCGACTTCTCGGTGAACGCCCGTCTGCTCGCGCTGAAGGACTTCTCGTGGGAGCTCGGCGCCTCGGCAGGCCACTATGTGAATAAGGTCACCGCCCTGCCTGGCAACCGCTCGTTCGAGACGCAGGTCTTCGGTGCCACCATGCTCACCCAGGTCGGCCAGCCCGTCGCACAGTTCTACGGCTGGAAGGCGCTCGGCGTCTATGCCACCGATGCTGAGGCACAGGCCGACCAGCACTATCTGCTGAAGGAAAACGGTGAGCGCGCCTACTTCCAGGCTGGCGACACCCGCTTCTTCGATGTCGACGGCAATCACCTCATCAACAACGACGACCGCGTGGTCATCGGCGACCCGAACCCCGACATCTATGGTAACATCTTCACACGCCTCACGTGGAAGCACCTCTCGCTGCAGGCCGTCGTGAACTACTCACTGGGCAACGACGTGTTCAACTACCAGCGCTCGCTGCTCGAAGGTGGCTCGCTGTTCGTCAACCAGACCACGGCCATGCAGAACCGCTGGACCACCGAAGGTCAGGTCACCGACATCCCGCGTGCCTCCTATCTCGACACGATGGGCAACAGTCGCTTCAGCGACCGCTTCATCGAGGACGGCTCCTATCTGCGCCTGAGCAACATCACGCTGAGCTACCACCTGCCGATGCATAGCACCTACCTGCAGGGAATCACCGTCTGGGCAAGCGCCGACAACCTCTTCACCGTCACGCGCTACCTCGGCAGCAACCCCGACTGCTCCATCGCCGGCAGCGTCCTCACACAGGGCATCGACCGCGGCTTGCTTTCCACGGGACGCTCCTTCTCCGTAGGACTCAACATCAATCTATAATGGATAATGGATAATTAATAATTGAGAATTGATAATTATGATTACCAAGAGCATCAAAAAATATCTCCTCGCCTGTTCAGCGTGTTGCTTCATCACAGCAACGCTGACCAGCTGCAGCGACATCCTCGAGACTGAGTCGAACCTCGTGGAGTTCGAGAAAGACAACACCCTCAACCACCCCACCGACTCCGTCTACAGCGTGCTGGGCATCGTCAACAAGATGCAGCTCATCGCCGACCGTGTGGTCCTGCTCGGCGAAATGCGCGGCGACCTCGCTGAGGTCACCGATGCTGCCTCTGCCGATCTGAAGCGACTGGCCGCCTTCGACTTCTCGCAGCCCAACAAGTACAATGCTGTGAGCGACTATTATGGCGTCATCAACAACTGCAACTACTATCTGGCACATGTCGACACCGCTCTGCAGCGACGCGGACGCACCCTGTTCCGCGCCGAGTATGCGGCCGTGAAGGCGTTCCGCGCATGGACCTACCTGCAGCTTGCACAAGCCTACGGACAAGTGCCGCTGGTGCTCCAGCCCGTCATGACCGAGCAGGAGGCACAGCAGGCACTCACCATGAAGCACTCCTCGCTGCAGGACATCTGCAACTACTTCATCGACGACCTCACACCCTATGCCCGCGTAGAGCTGCCGGAGTTCGGCTCCATCGGCAGCTGGGACTCGAAGGATTTCTTCATCCCCATGCGAGCCCTGCTCGGCGACCTCTGCCTCTGGGCAGGACGCTATGAGGAGGCAGCACGCTGGTATCACGACTATCTGAACGACGAGCAGAACCCCATTACGCTCAGTCCGCATCGCATCACCTGGCCCAGTGTGAGCGAGTTCCTGCGCCCCAGCAACGGCTACTCGTTCACCAGCTCCAGCGAGGTGCTGAGCGTCATCCCGATGGAGAACCGCGTCTTCGACGGCGTCGTCAGCGACCTGCGCAACATCTTCGACTCCACCAACGAGAACAACTACTACTATCAGCTCACGCCCTCCGCAGCAATGCGACAGATCTCGGCAGCACAGACCTACTGCATGGAGTATAAGACCGACACGCACACCGACACCATCTACGCTCCCACCGTCGGCCTGCAGGAGGACATCCTCGTCGGCGACCTACGCCTCTATGCCAACTATCGCATGACGTCAGTTGGCGGACAAGACCCCTACTCCGAGTATTCATCGCTCCGACAAACCATCAATAAGATTGTCGAGGACCGCGTGATCACCTATCGCCGCTCTATGGTCTACCTGCGCTATGCAGAGGCTCTCAACCGCGCAGGACTGCCGCAGTCGGCATTCGCCATCCTGAAGTACGGACTCTGCCCGGAGAATGTCGTCAACTACGTCGACAGCCTCGAGCAGGAGAAGGCCGGACAGCTCATCTCCTTCGATGCCAACACGTTCACCAAGGAGACCACCTTCGGCATCCACTCCCTGGGCTCCGGCGACAGCGAGGCCAACGCCTTCTACGAGCTGCCCATGCCCGACCACGCGCTCAACAGCCGTGAGGACACCGTGCAGTATCAGATTCCGCTCGTCGAGGACCTCATCATCAACGAGATGGCACTCGAGGGAGCCTTCGAGGGCTACCGCTACTACGACCTCATGCGTGTCGCCTTGCGCCGCAACGACCCCGCCTATCTGGCCAAGCCCGTTGCTCGCCGCTCCGGCACCACCGACGCCACCCTCGAGTCCCTCCTCATGGATCCCAAGAACTGGTATCTGCCTCTTCCTTAGGGCATAAAGGGTATAAAGGGGAGAAAAGGGCTTAAAGGGTTTGCCCCTACCGTTGGCCACAAGGCATTCGTCCCTTTTCTCCCCTTTCACTCCCCTTTAAACCCTTTAAACTCTTTTAGAAATAAGTTAGTTAGTTATGGTAATATAAAAACAGTAATCTGCGGTTGCCTGTATGTGAATATCGGCAACCGCCTTCTTTCAAAAACAACCAGACATGCAACACCGAATCACACTCCTGGCCACACTCCTGGCCGTCACCCTGCAAGCCGGCGCACAGACAATGGCCACCAACTACAAAGCCATTGGCGAAGGCAACCCCATCAGCGCAAGCGTCTTCTGCGCCGACCCCACCGCCATCGACTATCAGGGACGACTCTACGTCTATGGCACCAACGACCACCAGCAGTACATCCGCAACAACAAGAAGGGCAGCAACGGCTATGGAAACATCAAGTCGCTGGTGGTCTTCTCCACCGACGATATGGTGAACTGGACCTTCCACGGCACCATCGACGTCGGCAAGATCTGCGGCTCCTTGTGCGGACAGTCGTGGGCACCATCGGCCGTATGGCGCACCACCGCCAACGGCAGCGAGGAGTTCTTCGTCTACTTCGCCAACGGAGGCGGCAGCGTGGGAGTCATCAAGGGCTCGTCGCCCGTCGGACCGTTCAAGTCGCCACTCAGCAACGCCCTCATCCGACACGGCATGCCGGGCGTAGACCCCTGCAACTGGGTCTTCGACCCAGGCGTCGTCATCGACGACAACGGCACCGGCTGGATAGCCTTCGGCGGCGGCGACCCACAGTCCACGGGCTCGAATCTCTGGCCCGGCAACTCGCGCATCGCGAAGCTCAAGCCCTCCATGATTGCCCTCGACGGCAGCGCCGTGAACATGCCCGCACCCTATCTCTTCGAGGCCAGCGAGCTGAACATGATGAACGGTCGCTATGTCTACACCTATAACACCTCGTGGTCCGACCGCAACGACTGGAGCAAGTTCGCCAAGCGCGGCAGCAATCCCGCCCCGTCGTCGTGCAGCATGTGCTACATGGTGTCCGACAACCCTCTCGACCCCGACTCATGGGAGTATCGCGGCGAGTATGTGCCCAACGAGGGCAACTTCGGTATGGGCTGGGGAAACAACCACACCCACCTGCATAAGTACGAGGGCGAGTACTATCTGTTCTATCACTCCACAGTCCTCGAGCAGGCCATGAAGAACGGCGGCGCCATGAACAGCGATGCCTCCGGCTACCGCTCCATCGGCGTCAACAAGGCCATCGTCAACGAGAGCACACAGAAAATCAGCAAGCTCACACTCACGAAGTCGGGCGTCAGCGCCATTCGCAACCTCGACCCCTATGCCCTGCAGCAGGCCGAGACAATGGCCACCAGCGGCGGCGTGAGCTACGAGAACTTCACGAACATCAGCAAGAACACCAGCATCAACACCCTGGGCAACGACGCCTCGCGCAACCTGCAGGTGAAGATGGAAGCAGGCGCATGGACTCAGCTCCGCAAGGTAGACTTCTCATCGCCCGGAGCAACCTCGTTCATGTTGCGCGCCAAGGGCACCGGCACCCTCGAGCTGCGCCTGAACAGCAAGACCGCCAAGGCTTCTGCCACCCTCGACTTCTCGTCCACCACGTTCGAAGACCACGTCATCGAAGTAGACCCCGCCGTGTTCCGTGGGGTGAAAACCGTCTATTTCGTCTTCACGTCGGCCACCAATGTGCAGTTCGATGCCTGGCAGTTCACCAAGCAAGACCCTGATGCCGTCGCCCTGCCCACCAGCGGCACCCCGTCCACCGTCGCCACCTACGACCTCTCCGGCCGTCGCCTCACCACCCCCCATCCCCGTCAGGGCATCGTCATCCAGCAATACATCGACGGCAACGGCACGAAGCGCAGCCGCAAGGTGCATTGAGTAAAAGGCCGCCTCACCCCATCTGCATCAGCTGCTTTTCATTACAAAACACCATACTTATAGCAAAGTGCAATGCCCTCGCATTGCACTTTTTTATATCACACACAAGCCTATTGTCACAAAGCATTGAGCTTGCTGTCCAAGAGCATTGAGTTTACTGCCCAAAAGCATTGACTTTGCATCCTCAGAGCATTGAGTTTAGAACCCAAGAGCATTGAGTTTAGAACCCAAGAGCATTGAGTTTGCAGCCCAAAAGCATTGAGTTTGCAGCCCAAAAGCATTGAGTTAAGAGCCACAAAGCATTGCTTTTATCAAGTATCATGTTTTTATCGCCTCATTAGATGCATGCTCCCTGCTTATTTGGTCACTACTTTTCAACACACGAAAACACGATGACTGGCGGGGCTGTTGCGAAACGAAAATGCAAAAAGTGGCGGAAAAATTTGTCGGTATCGAAAAAAAATGTGTAACTTTGCCTGCAAGATTACAAAAACCATTATCATAACTACTGACGATCATGCTGAGACGTTGGGTATTTTTCTTTGTGTCGTTCCTTTGTCTGTGTATGCCCGCGGGCGCACAGATTGGCCATTATATTCCCTCAAGTCTGTTCTCGAGCAGCCTGCTTAGCGACATGTGCCAGGACGACTATGGTAACATCTGGATAGCCACCGACTACGGCTTGAACCGCTTCGACGGCTACCGCTTCACGACCTTTCTGCACAACGATGCCGATAGCACGACGCTCATGGGCAACACCGTGGTGTCGCTGCTGAGCGACAAGGGCGGCAACCTCTGGGTGGGCACGAACCACGGTCTGGACTACTACAACGCCGCGACGAACCGCTTCCGCCACTATCGGTTCCCGGGCACGATGAAACCGCGCGTGACCGATATCACCCGCCTCCAGGACGGCAGCATCATGATTTCCACATCGGGCTATGGTGCCTTCCGCTACAACATGGGCGACAGCCCCGACAGCGTGCTTGCCTACGCCCATGAATATGGTGTTGGCGAGGCCGACGGCTACTATCGCGGACTGGTGGTGGACCGTCAGGGGCGCGTGTGGAAATACAGCTTCGACAAGGCGTTTGCCGTGACGCAGGGAAAGCGCAAGCAGGCGTTCCAGTCAGCGGTGGGTGATGTGGTGAGCATCGTCGATGCCGGCCGCGACGTGTACATCGTTGGTCAGAACGGCATCATGGTCTACGACGGCAAGGGCGTGAGCACCGTCACAGCACAGCCCGGCCCTGACGGCGGCGGTGCGAGCATCGTCTTCGACGCAGCAGCTGCCGACGGGGCAGGAACGCTCTACCTGGGCACGCGCGGCAGCGGTCTGTGGAAGCTGACGAAGCGCGAGGGAGCCTATCGCCTGGAGCGCGTGCAGGTGGCCACCTACGGCATCGACCTGAACACGACGAAGGTGCTGAACATGCTGTTCGACCGCAAGGGCAATCTCTGGCTGGGTCTTCAGAACAAGGGCTTGCTGATGATTCCACAGCAGCAGCCGCAGTTTGCCAACTGGAACTTCAGCATGCAGAACGTACGGCTGGGCTCGAATGTGTCGTCGGTGTGCGAGGGCGACGGCGGGATGACGTGGTGTACGGTGCAGGGCGTGGGCGTGTATGGCTTCGACGCCCAGGGCCGCCTCTCGGCACACCCCAGCGCTCCACGTGGCGTGGAGTTCATCTACCGCGACCGCCAGCACCGCTACTGGGTGGGCACCGACGACGGTCTGTATGCCTACAACCCGCTATCGGGACAGAGTCGACGCGAGGTGAGCTTCGAGTGCGACATGTTCAACGATATGACCACCGACCAGCAGGGCAACCTATACTTCTCTACCTACTCGCGCGGCTTCTGCAGCTACAACCCGCTGACGCATGAGCTGCGCAACCACAGCATTACGAACCGCGACTCCGTGCGCGGCTTCCTCTGCAACGACTGGGTGATGTGCATGCAGTGCGACAGCCACGGACTCATCTGGCTGGGCACGGCGTCGGGAGTGTCGTGCTACGACCCGAAGACCGACAACTTCCACCCGCATGGCTGGCACCAGCTGCTGAACGGCACGGTGTGCTTCTCGCTGTGCGAGCTGAGCGACGGCAATGTTGCCATCGGCACGGAGCAGGGACTCTACCTCTACGACCGCAAGTCGCGGCAGGTGGCCCCCTACCCCGGCAGCGAACAGTTGCGCGACAAGGCCATCAGCTACATCGTGCAGGCTGCCGACGGCGACCTGTGGTGTTCCACGTCGATGGGCATCTGGCAACACAACCGCCAGGAGAACCGCTTCATCGGCCACGTGAACGGCAACGGACTGAACAACCGCGAGTACCTCTATGGGGTGGGCCTGCACACGCAGGGCGACCGCATCTTCTTCGGCACCAACGATGGTCTGACCACGTTCATGCCCGCCACCATCAAGCCGATGCAGCAGCAAGCCGACGCCCTGCTGCTCACGGATTTCATCGTGGAAGGTGTGTCGGTGAACACGCTCACCGAGCTCAACGGCGTGCGCGTCACCAAGGAGGCGGTGCCGCTGAGCAACAAGTTCCGGCTGTCGTATCGCGACAACACATTCACGCTGGTGTTCTCGCAGCTGAACTTCGCCAACCCCACGAATGTTGCCTTCGAATATCGCATCAATAAAGGACCGTGGCTGCACACCAACTACGGCACGAACACCATCACGCTGAGCCAGCTGCAGCCCGGCACCTACGATATAGAGGTGCGAGCATTGGCCGACGGCGCCTACTCGCCCACGAAACTGATTGAGGTGACGATACAGGCTCCGTGGTATCGCACCACGCTGGCTCGCCTGCTCTATGCCCTGCTGTTCCTGCTGATACTGGCAGGCGCCGCCATCACCTACCGTCGTCGCACGCGCCGGCTGATGGACGAGGAGAAGATGAAGTTCCTCATCAACGCCACGCACGACATCCGGTCGCCGCTGACGCTCATCATGGGTCCGCTGGCCAAGCTGAAGCAACACCTCGGCGGCGGACAGAAGGAGGCGATGCGCGACATCGACACCATTGAACACAACGCCAACCGCATCCTGAACCTCGTGAACCAGATTCTCGACGTTCGCAAGATTGACAAGCAGCAGATGCACCTGCACTGTCAGCCCACCGACCTCGTGGCATTCACGAAGGGGGTGTGCAAGATGTTCGACTATAACGCCGAGGAGCGACACATCAACTTCTCGTTTGACCACGACGGCATCCGCTCGCTCGAGGCATGGGTGGACCGCAACCAGTTCGACAAGGTGCTGGCAAACCTGCTGAGCAACGCATTCAAATACTGCAGCGACGGAGGCAACGTGTCGGTGGCGCTGAGCTCTACGGGCGACTCGGCACGCTTCGAGGTGACCGACGACGGCATGGGCATCGACAACGACACGCTGAAGCACATCTTCGACCGCTTCTATCAGGGTCGTAACTCGCAGAACAACACCTCGGCCGGAACAGGCATCGGCCTGAACCTCTGTAAGATGATTGTGGACTTCCATCACGGCACCATCGAGGCTCACAACAGAACCGACACCCACGGCTCGCGCTTCGTGGTGACGATACCGCTGGGCTGCGCTCACCTGAAGGAAGAAGAGCGCATGAAACCGGCAACAACACCGCCGCCGACCGGCTATCAGCACAGCGTGCTCGTCGTCGACGATGACCTGGAGCTGGCGAACTACATTGCATCGGAGTTGGGACACCACTACCGCTGCAGCGTGTGCGGAAACGGTAAGGAGGCGCTGAAGGAGCTGCTCACGAACAACTACGACCTCGTGGTGAGCGATGTGATGATGCCGGAGATGGATGGCTTCACCATGCTGCGCATGATAAAGACGAACATGAACCTGCTGCATATTCCCGTGGTGATGCTCACCTCGAAGACCGATGTCGCCAACCGCCTGGAAGGTCTGGAGCAGGGGGCCGACGGATATATGAACAAGCCGTTCGACATGACGGAGCTGCGGGCAACGGTGGACAGTCTGATTCGCACGCGCCAGCGACTGAAAGGGAAGTATTCGGG
Source organism: uncultured Prevotellaceae bacterium (assembly GCA_900316285.1). Lineage (GTDB taxonomy): Bacteria > Bacteroidota > Bacteroidia > Bacteroidales > Bacteroidaceae > Prevotella. The sequence goes on along the minus strand of ONCG01000005.1, from coordinate 200,856 downwards.
TGCCCAGCAGCAGCGCGAGCGCGTGGAAGCGCCGGCACCGAAGGGCAACGACGAACAACTCATGGAGCGCCTGATGAAGGTGGTGAACGCGCATCTCGACGACAGCAACTTCAGCGTCGACGTACTGACGCAGGAGGTGGGCATCAGCCGCACGCAGCTGCACCGAAAGATGAAGGAACTCACGGGACTCTCCACCAGCGAGTTTGTGCGCAACATCCGACTGGAACAGGCCGCCCGCCTGCTGCGCGAACAGAAGATCAACGTCACGCAGGTCGCCTACGCCGTGGGCTTCTCGAACCTCTCGCACTTCTCCACCCTCTTCCACCGCCACTTCGGCATGTCGCCCAAGGAGTTTGCGGAAAGTCCGCGCGATGCGCGAAGTGAAAAGTGAAAAGTGAAAAACGAAAAGTGAAGGCTGCGCACCAGCGTTGTCGACAACCAACTGTAGGGGCAGACCCCCGTGTCTGCCCGCACAATAAGGAGGGAGAGCGCGCAGTAGAGAATCCGCTTCGCGGGCTTTAAAAAAACAAATGAAAACCCCAAAAACACAAAAAAACAAGATGTTTTTGTGGATGATATGTAGGGACGCGGTGTGCCGCGTTATTGGAGCAACTTGGACAAACAACTTGATTTGCCTTTCCACTCCATTAACGCGACACGTCGCGTCCTTACATTAATTATTATGGTCAAGAATTTGAGAATTAGAGAATTTCGACAATTGTGATGTTGGATATATTGAATTGTTAAGAATTTGTCGGTCAAACACGGGGGTCTGCCCCTACAGTTGGCAATCGGATATTGCTTGCAATTTCTTCTCAAAATCTCATTAATTCCCACTCATACAACGAAAAAAATTCTCTAATTCTCTAATTCTTGATAAGAGAATATTCTATTTTTTGATAATAAAAATGCCCATCAAATGATGGGCTACGATTAGGGACGGGGACTAACTTTCATGACCCGAACTGCGCCATCCGACAACTGCTGGCGACACACGAACAACCCTTTGCCATTGGGGTGCGCGACCAACACGCCGCTGGGTGTGTAGTAGTCGGTGCGGACGACACGGCCTGCCCCCTTCTGCAAAAACGGACTACTGATGCCGCTGACGGCGGGCTGCAACTGCCAACAATAAGCGGGCTGCAAGAGCGTGGCGGAAAGGGCTGAAGCATCGTCAAGGCCATACCAGCCGTCGAGGTTGTTCTGGTCGCTATCGAGGTTGCTGGCTCGAATGGCGAGCAACTGCGTCTGACGGTTCAGAAAGATGGGATGCAGGCCTTGTGCGCTGACGGTGGTGGTGCGCAGAAAGCGATTGCGGATGCCGTTGCCGAAGTCGATGTTACGAATGAAATACACACGCCCCTCCAGATTCCAAGCCTTTACGGAGCCATACTTCGGATAGTCGGCGGCATCGTAGCCGCTGATGGTCCAGATGGTGCCCTGTGCGTCGGCATCGGCGGTGAGCGCCACGTCGCCCGTGCGGTCGGACTGCATGACAAGATAGCTCACCTCGGCTCCTTCTTTAGCGGGGAGGGTGATGTAGTAGTCGCCATCGGCAATGTCGTCGCAGCGAGCGGAGATGGTCTCGCCGTTGTTCTGCAGGCGATAGGTGGTGCCGGCGGTTGTGGGGAAAGCGATCTCGTTGTCGGCAACAACCTCGTAGGAAACGGTTTCTCCTTTGTCGTCGGTGATGTTGAAGCACACTGCGGCATCGGGATATTTCACAACAGCACGCTCGCCGCCGTCAGACGTGATGACCACCTCAGTGGCCTTGCCCTGCTGCCAGCTGATGTCAACAGCGAAGTTTCCTACGGCACGCAGACCGCGCACCGACCCGTCGGCCCACGCCGAAGGCAGGGCGGGCAGCAACTCGAGCTTCCCCGTGTGGCTCTGGAGCAGCATCTCCGCCATTCCGGCCGTAGCGCCGAAGTTTCCATCAATCTGATAGGGCGTGTGGGCATCCCAGAGGTTCTCGTAGACGCCGCCACCCTCGCTGTTGCCCGTGTATGTCTGTATGTGCAGGGCGGTGGCGAGCAAGCTCTGACAGCGGTTGCCGTCGTGAGCGCGGGCGTGACAGTTCACCTTCCACCCCATCGACCAGCCCGTGCCTTCATAGCCGCGCACGTTCAGCGAGTTCACGGCAGCCTTATAGATGACGGGGTCGATGTCCTCGGCAATCTGATTGCCCGGATAGAGACCGATGAGGTGCGACAGATGGCGGTGGGAGTTATACGACGACACGTTGTTCTGCGACGTGTACTTCCACTCGCGCAGCAGGGTTTTCCCGTTCACCACCTCGGTGGCGGTGCCCTTGTCGAGCTTCTCGAACTTCGTTTGTAGCTCGTCGAGGAATGTGGCGAGTTCCGACGTCATGTAGTCCTTGCCCGTGCGGCGACCATACTCTTCGTAGGCCTGCAGGGTGTTGTTAAAGAGATCCCACACCAGCTGCTGCGAGTGAGCGGTGGCATTCTCGGAACCGGGACCGTGCTCGGGCGAGTATTCGTTGGGACACTCATAGGTGCCGTCGCTGGCCAAGCGGAGTCGCTGCATCCAGTATTCGCAACACGAGTGCATGGCCGGCAGGGCCGTGTTCCAAAGGTAGTCGGTGTCGAGGGTGTAGCGGTAGTGCTGCCAGAGGTGCATGCAGTACCAGGCGTTGGCGATGGTGTAGTTCTGCATCCAGTTCGAGCCCGAGCCGTAGATGTTGTTCTCGGTGGTGAGCGTCCAGCCCTTCGACTGACCAGCTATCTGCCGTGCGTTCTTGCGCCACTGCGACCGGTCGCAGGCCTCACGCTTGATGTAGTTCAGGAAGGGCAGATGCAGCTCGCCGAGATTGGTGGCCTCAGCGGGCCAGTAGTTCATCTGCACGTTGATATTCGAGTGGATGTCGGAGTTCCACGCTGGCGAATTGCTGTTGTTCCAGATGCCCTGCAGGTTGCTCGGCAGGTCGACACCGCGGCTGCATGCAATCATCAGGTAGCGGCCATAGTGGAAGTAGAGCTGTTCGAGCAGCAGGTTCTGTGCGTTGTTGCGGGCGAAGTTGCTAATGAGCGTGGGCGTGGTCACGGTATTCTGCTGCGTGGTGATGTTCAGCTGGCAGCGGTCGAAGAGCGAACGGTAGTCGGCAATATGATCGGCGCGAATGGCATCGTAGCCCTTTGCGACGGCCGCCGTCACGCTTCCCTCGACAAGTGGCGGCAGCTGGCTGGCGGGATAGACGTAGTCGTCGTTGTCGGGCGAGAAGTTGGTTCCGCCAAACAGGAAGACAACGAGCTCGTCGGCACCCGTGACGTCGAGACTGCCATCGGCGCGCTGCGACAGGCTGCCACCCTTGGCGACGACCTTCATCATGCAATAGAACGCCTCGTTCTGGCTGGTTCCCGTACGCTTTGCCTCACCGCTGAACACCGCTGTGCCGATGCCGTCGGCGATGCTGTATTTCGGTGCGGTGCCGTTGGCATTATAGAGGATCAGGTTCTTGCTAATCTTGCCCGACGCGGTAGCCGTGTAGCGAATGGCGAGCACGCGGTCGGGATAGGACACGAGGTATTCGCGCTTATAGCCGACGCCACCGGCCTCGTAGGCCACACCCGCCAGCGCTTCCTCGATGTCAAGCCAGCGGCGGTAGTCGGTAGCCTTCGTCAGACTGGCATCAAGGTCGGTGACGTAGAGATGTCCGAAGTCGAGGTACGACCCGTAGGAGCCGTTGTCGACAACACTGCCTACATGTCCGCGCCAAAGGGTTTTCTCGTTGAACTGCACCTCATCGCGCTTCACGCCGCCCATCACGCAAGCACCAAACTGACCGTTGCCCAGCGGCAGCGTCGACGTCATCCAAACCGTCGCGGGCTTCGTGTACCAGAGAGTGTGGGTGTGCTCGGGTTTCCAAGTGGTGGTGCCGCTGATGGAAACCTCGCTCACGGCATCGGGCACGACATCGCTGAACGCCATATCCGCCTCAGCCACAAACTGCAAAGGGTTGTTGATGTCGCCCTTTGCGTAGAGACCCAGCTCACGACCTGCACCGAAGCCGCCCCATTGGTTCAGGTAGGCATAGCTGTCGGTTTTCTGGTCGGCATAGATTTCATAGCTGCCGGCGTAGGTGCTGTTGGTGGTGCTCACAATCTGAAACGATGTGTAGCCATCCGTGGGAGCAGCTGCCGTCTGGAACTTTCCTGCCGACGGACTGTAGAACATCACCTGTCCGCCGCGTGTCGTCAGCCGGTAGTGCTTGCTGTCGACGGCCTCTACCTTCCACAGCTGCACGTCTTTCTTTGCGGCAACAGCCTCAGCGGTCTGCATGTTCTTGCCCTCGCCCATCGATGTGAGCACCGTCATGCCTCGCTGCATCTGTATGTAGTACCAGTGTTCGTTGCCCTCGGTGCTTACTTCGGGAAATGTGGCGGCCGTAGTCATCTGCATGGCCTGCATCACGATGCTAATCAGCAAAAAAAGTCTTCTCATTTTCAATAGATTGTTAGTTTATGCGACAAAGATAAGAAATAAATGTGGATAATCACTACAAAACCCAAAACTTTTTTTGGGATTTCCCTCACTTATTCATCGCTTTGGCTTCGCCGAAGTTACTTTCGTTCGGAAATGAAAAAGAAAAACGAGTTTTCTTTTTGCATTTCGCTCACTTATTCGTAACTTTGCAGGCTGTATGGTATTGAATTACATTTGGATTGCATTCTTTCTGATTGCATTCGTCATCGCATTAGTCAGGTTGGTGTTCCTCGGTGACACCGAGGTGTTCCCAGCTATTATGAACTCAACGTTCGAAACCTCGAAGTCCGCCTTCGAGATTTCGCTCGGCCTCACGGGTATGCTAGCCCTGTGGCTGGGTATCATGAAAATTGGTGAGCGAGGTGGTGTCGTCAACATGTTGGCACGTATCTTGTCACCGGTGTTCACTAAACTTTTTCCCGACATCCCCAAAGGGCATCCGGCTACGGGTAGCATCTTCATGAATGTTGCAGCAAACATGCTGGGACTCGACAACGCCGCCACTCCGCTCGGACTGAAGGCAATGGAGCAGTTGCAGCAGCTCAACGAGGAGAAGACCGAGGAGCGCCGGAAACGCTCGCTGCTCACCGACGAGCAGGCGAAGGTGCAGCTACAGACCGCCACCAATCCGATGATTATGTTCCTGGTGCTGAACACGAGTGGACTGACCATCATCCCGGTTTCCATCCTCGCCTATCGCTCACAGCAGGGTGCCGCCCAGCCCACCGATGTGTTTGTGCCCATTCTGCTGGCAACCTTCTTCGCTACGCTGGCGGGCATCATCATCACCTCTCTCTATCAGCGCATCAACCTGCTCAACCGCACGATATTACTTACGCTGGGCGGAATGAGTGCTGCCATAGCCGCCATCATCTGGGGTTTCAGCCGTCTGGACTCTGTACTGATGAACACGGTGAGTGTGTCGGCAGCATCGATTCTGCTGATGACCATTATCGTGGGATTCATCGTTGCTGCGATGCGGAAGAAGGTGAACGTCTACGATTCGTTTGTCGAAGGAGCAAAAGAGGGCTTCACGACGGCCGTGCGCATCATCCCCTATCTGGTCGCCATCCTCGTGGCAATCGGTGTGTTCCGCGCCAGCGGCGCGATGGACTGGCTGATGAGTGCCATCAAATGGCTGGTGGGGCTCACGGGTTCGAATGCTGAGTTTGTCGACGCCCTTCCCACCGCCATCATGAAACCCCTTTCGGGCAGCGGTGCTCGCGGTATGATGGTCGACGCGATGACGCAATTTGGTGCTGACTCGTTCGTCGGTCGCCTCAGCTGTATCTTCCAAGGCTCCACCGACACGACGTTCTATATTCTTGCCGTCTACTTCGGCTCTGTGGGAGTCCGCTACACGCGACATGCAGTAGCCGCCGGCCTGCTCGCCGACCTCGCTGGCGTCATTGCCGCTATCTGCATCGCGTATATGTTCTTTGGATAAGGATTTTAGGGAGATTAGGGGAATTAGGGAAATTAGGGAGATTAGGAAATATGCAACAATATCAAAAGCAACCAGGAAGCTATCGGTCGCTGAAGGCTTATCAGAAGTCGGAATGCGTCTATGATATTACTTTCTATTTCGTTGACCATTTCCTGGACCGGGGGCATGACCGCACTGCTGACCAGATGCAACAGGCAGCACGCTCTGGCAAACAGAATATTGTGGAGGGCTACAGCGATGCTGAAGGCTCTTCTGCCTCTCACCATAAACTGACCGTCATTGCAAAAGGCAGCCTCGAAGAACTATTGGAGGACTACGAGGATTATCTGCGCGTTCACCAGCTGGAGCGATGGGGGCAGCAACATCCCAAATATACGACCTGCATACCCCTCTTCCAGAAACATAACGACAGTGCTTACTATCGCCGCCAAATTGAAGGCCGGAATGCTGAAGACATTGCCAACATCGCCATTATCGTGATTCACCAGACACTTGCGCTGCTTCGCGGACTTATTGATAGAATCGACAGGCAGTTCCTTCAGGAAGGCGGTATCAAGGAGCAGCGCTTTCAAGCAAGAATAAACTATAGAAACAATATGAGAAAGGATTTTAGGGATTGTAGGGACCTCCCTAATCACCCTAACCACCCTAACCACCCTACTCACCCTAACTCCCCTAACAATGGCCAATCTTAAATCACTCCTCAAAGATACCGCCATCTATGGCCTCTCGAGCATCGTGGCGCGCTTCATCAACTACTTCCTGGTGCCCATCCAGACGAAGCGGTTTGCGGCGTCAGGCGGACAATATGGCATCATCACCAACGTCTATGCCTATGTGTCGCTGCTCATCATCCTGCTCACCTACGGCATGGAGACCACCTTCTTCCGTTTCATGAGCAAGGAAGGCGAGAATCCCGAGCGCGTCTATTCCACCACGCTTCGCATGGTCGCCACAACATCGCTGGTGTTTGCCGCCGTTGTGAGCGTATTCCTGCAGCCGCTGGCCAATCTGATGGGCTACGGCGACCATCCGGAGTACGTCTGGGTGATGTTCATCACTGTAGACATCGATGCCTTCGTCGCCATTCCGATGGCCTATCTGCGCTACCTGCATAAGCCCGTGAAGTTCGCATCGATTCAGATCTTCAACATCGCGTTGAACATCGTGCTGAACCTTCTCTACCTCATTGTGCTGCCCGCGCTGGAATGGAATCCCTTCGGCATCTACGACTCACAGTTCACGCTGGAGGTGGTGTGGGTGTTCTACATCAACATCTTCTGCTCATTCGTGAAAATGCTGCTGCTCTGGAAGGAACTGCAGGGCATCCGCTTCGGCTTCGACCGCGCAGCCTGCAAGCGCATGCTCAGCTACGCCTGGCCGCTGCTCGTGATGGGTTTGGCCGGACAGCTCAACCAAGCCGCCTCGCAGATTCTGTTCCCCTACTTCTACGACGGCTCGACTGAGGAGGCTCACACCGAGCTCGGTATCTATGGTGCTTGCATCAAGATTGCGATGATCATGGTGATGATTACACAGGCGTTCCGCTATGCCTACGAGCCGTTTGTGTTCGGCAAGAGTAAGGACAAGGACAATAAGGAGACCTACGCCCAAGCCATGAAGTATTACCTCATCTTCACGTTGCTGGCATTCCTCGTGGTTATTGGCTACCTTGACGTGCTGCGCTACCTGATTGGCAGCAGCTACTGGGAAGGCCTGCGCATCGTACCCATCGTGATGGCGGCCGAAATCATGTTTGGCGTGTTCTTCAACCTATCGTTCTGGTATAAGCTGACGGACCGCACCATTTGGGGAGCCTATTTCTCAGGCATCGGCGCCGTCGTGCTCATCGTCGTCGACATCCTGTTTATCCCGCGTTTCAGCTACATGGCTTGCGCGTGGGCGGGCTTTGCAGCATATGGCGTGTCGATGGTCATCTCCTACTTCATAGGGCAGAAGTACTACCCCATCAAATATCCGTTGGGCGATATGGCCCTCTATACATGGCTGGCGATCATGGCCTTCGTCGTGATGACAATAGCGAGGGGAAGTTTTCCTCTTTGGCTCTCGCTCGCAATCAACACGCTTTTCATCCTCCTTTTCGTGGCCGTCATCATCAAGCGCGACCTGCCGCTCAGCAGCCTCCCCATTATCGGAAAGAAATTCAAAAAATAACTAGACTAGAATGAAGAAACTTATCGTTGGTTTGTTGGCCACTCTGACCTTGACAACCGTGCGTGCCGCTACGACGATTGTCATCAATGAGGTAATGGCATCGAATACGGGCTCCGTGATGAGTCCCGCCATCAATTTCGATAGTTGGATAGAACTCTACAACCCTTCTGACCAGGCTATCAACCTCGCCCGTTACTATCTGAGCAACGACCCTTCAAACCTGACTCGTTGGCAGATGCCCAACGATATCGGCACGATTCCTGCCAAAGGATTCTTGGTGGTATGGCTGGGTTCCGACGACATCAAAAGCAATCAGGCTCCCTTCAAGCTGGATTGCGACGGAGGCGTTATCTGCTTGAGCGATAAGAGTGGAACGCTCATCGCAAGCGTAAGCTATCCGGAAGCGATGAGTCGCACCGCCTACGCCCGCACAGCCGACGGTAAAGATGAATGGGGATGGACGTCTACTCCTACACCGGGTGCTAGCAATGCTACCGCCACCTTCGCCACACAACGCCTGCCGAAGCCTGTCGTCAGCGTCGATAGCAAACTGTTCACAGGTTCATTCCAGCTGAACGTTGACATTCCAGAGGGTGCAACGCTGATGTATACCACCGACGGCAGCCTTCCTTCAGCACCAAATGCAAACGGTGAGGGGGCCAGTCTCTGGAAGGAATTTGTCAGAAACGGCGACTGCGAGGGCAGCGACGCCAGCAGCCTCATCAGCCGCGATGCCAACGGTAGCAGCGACGTGGAACGCATCGTCGATGGCGTGGGCTACAACGGCAGCAGGGGCATCCGCGTACATGCTATCGCCAACCCCCAGAACGACTACGATGCCCAGCTGTTCGTCTACACACCCGACCACATCTGGCGCTCAGGTCAGAAATACCGGTTCAGCATGAAGGTGCGTGCCGACAAGAAAGCCCACATCACAGCCCAGACGCATACCACACCCCACAACTATATTTATTGGAGCATCCTCGATGGCAGCTACGATGTCACTACCGAGTGGAAGGAGATTGTCTACGAGGGAACCATCACCGACGACCAGGTTGGTAAGCAAGGCGGAGGTTGGTGGGGAGGCCAGGAGACGGTGGAAGACATGCAGACCATCGCTTTCAACCTGAACGGTGACCGACAGGAGAACAACTTCTATTTCGACGACGTATCGTGGAAGCTTTATACGGGCGACGACCCCTACGCCGATCATACTCAGAAGAGTGCCGACGGAAAGTTCACGGTCAACAAAACCACTAACTACACCTTCCGCCTGTATCAGGACGGATTCCTACCCAGCCCTCCCGTCACACGCAGCTACATTCAGACCAGCAATAAGTACACGCTTCCCGTCGTGTCCATCGTGGGCGACAAGAAGTATTTCACCGACCCGAAGATTGGTCTCGATTGCGACGGCGACGGCACCAATGGCAAGACGGGCAACGGACAGGACTGGCCACGCAACTATAACCAGCCGTGGGACCGACCCGTAAACTTCAGCTACCTCACTCCAGAAGGTAAGATGCTATTCAACCAGGATGCAAATATCAAGGTATCGGGCGGTTGGACGCGTTCGCAGCGCTTCCGTTCTTTCAAGTTGAAGGCGAGCAAGGTGTTCGACGGCCAAAACCGCTTCGACTATTCATTCTTCCCGCAGAAGCCCTACACCCGTAACAAGACCATCCTCCTGCGCAACGGCGGCAACGACATCTGGGTACACAATGCACGCTTTATGGATCCGGCCTTAGAGACGATTATCCAGCGCTCGGGCATCGACCTCGACGTGCAGTCGTACCAACCCGTCATAGAATATGTAAACGGTGAGCTGCGCGGCGTGTTCAATTTGCGTGAGCCCAACAACGACAGCTTCGCCTATGCCAACTGGGGCTATGACGACGAAGAATTGGATGCCTTCGAGAATATGGTCATGAAGAACGGTTCCGACTCCGTCCTGAACGTCATCTTTGATTTGGCCCGAAACATCAACAACGACGGCAACTACGACGAACTGAAGACCATGCTCGACATCGACGAGTTCATGAACTACATGGCCGTCACCATGTTCCTCGACAACGACGACTGGCCCAACAACAACATGAAGGCTTATCGTAGCCAGCACGACGGACGCTATCGCTTTGTCAGTTTCGACTTGGACTACGCCTTCGCCCTGCGCAACTTCAACACGCACAACGACGACCCGTTCTCTTATTTCCTGGAATTCAAAACCGCCAACACCGTGAAAGGCGAGAGCAACTGGAACAAGGCTATCGTCAATCTCTTCCTCAACCTAATGGGACACGATGAGTTCCGCCGTCGGTTCATCGACACGTTCTGCATCGTAGCAGGAAGTGTGTTCGAGCCGACCCGCTCAGGAAAGATTGTCGATGAGTTGTTGAACGACGTGAAAGCCATGTGCCAGCTGATGAAGCAACAGGGCATCAACGATGGCCACGACCCCGATCGTTCTGCCACCACGATTAAGAATAAGCTGAAAGGACGTTCCGCGAAGATGACTGGTCATCTGAAGAATTTCTCCTACGCGAAACTCAGCAACGTCACCGCACAAACCGTCAGCCTGAAAGCCGACACCGAGGGTGCCCGCCTCTATGTGAACGGAATCAATGTGCCCTACGCCGACTTCCAAGGTCAGCTGTTTGCCCCTGTCCTGTTGCGAGCAGAAGCGCCAGCCGGCTATCGCTTTGCAGGATGGAAGCGGAACAACACCATCTTCAGCACCGAAGCTGAGATCTCCCTGCCCGAAGGCAGTAACACACTCGTCGCCACCTTCACCCCGCTCACCGAAGAGGAACTCAGCAAGAATGGCATCACTCCCGTCCGAATCAACGAGGTAAGCGCTGCCAACGGCATCTTCGTCAACGACTTCTTCAAGCGCAACGACTGGATAGAGCTCTACAACACCACCGATGCCGATATCGACGTTGAAGGCATGTATCTCAGCGACAACATGAAGAAACCCAACAAGTATCAGATTGAGAAGACCGACGGCGTGTCTACCGTCATTCCGGCTCACGGATTCCTGGTTGTGTGGTGCGATAACCTCGATCCTCTTTCTCAGCTACATGCTACCTTCAAGTTGGCTGCCGAAGGGGGCGACGTACTGCTGACGGCTGCCGATGAGAGCTGGAGCGACCGCATTTCCTACACGGCGATGAACAGCGATGAGACCGTTGGCCGCTATCCCGACGGCAGCAGCGACGTCTTCACCATGAACGTGCCGACTATCGACAAGCCGAACATCATCGGCAGCTATGCCATCAACGTCAGCCAGCCTGATATAGATGGTATCAGCGATTTGACGGCTGACAACACGGCCGACATCCTCCTCCGCTATGTCGCCGGTCGCTTGGTGGTTCGTAGCAGCACGCCTATTCCTGCAGCATCCATCAGCATCTACAACACAGCAGGCCAATCGGTTGACGTGCAGCCCATCGACTTGAGCAGCGGCTATGCCGAACTGTCGCTCGACGGACTGGCCGTCGGTTGCTACATTGCCCGCCTCTCCGATGGTAACGGCCACATCACAACTTGCAAATTCATACACAAGCGGTAACCGTCACCCTACCCCCTAATCCCCCTAATTTCCCTAATCCCCCTAATTTCCCTAACAACCCTAGAATAATTTAAAACTCAAAAAAAATAACAACAACTATGAAGAAAACAATTCTTTCGCTCATCGCCCTCCTAGGCTTGGGCACCGCGCATGCCGACGAGGGCATGTGGACCATTTACAACCTGCCGCAGGCTGTCTATGAGCAGATGCAGGCAGAAGGCTTCGAGATGACATACAACGACCTGTACTACGGTCCGACGTCGCTGAAGGCTGCCTGCGTAAACTTCTCAGGTTACTGCTCGGGCGTCGTCGTCTCGCCCAACGGCTTGGTGTTCACCAACCACCACTGCGGTTTCGAAGCCATCCGCTCCCACTCCACCGTGGAGCACGACTACATGCTCAATGGCTTCATCTCCAATTCATACGAGGAGGAACTGCCCAATCCCGACATGTTCATTTCGTTCATGATTGAGCAGAAGGACATCACAGACCAAGTGATGAAGCTCGGCTTCGAGCAGATGACCGTCGACGAGCAGGAAATGCTTATCGACTCGCTGGAAAACGCGATGTCGCAGGACGTGAAGGCACAGGATAGCACACTGCGCCTGGAAGTAAAACCCTTCTACGAGGGCAACCGCTTCTATGCGACCACCTATCAGGACTTCACCGATATTCGTCTGGTATTCGCTGTGCCCAAGTCGATGGGTAAGTTTGGCGGTGAGACCGATAACTGGATGTGGCCGCGCCAGACCTGCGACTTCTCCGTATTCCGCATCTATGCCGACCCGAAGACCAACGGTCCAGCTGCCTACTCGAAGAACAACGTGCCCTACCACCCGAAGCGTTGGGCACAGGTGAGCATGCAAGGCTATAAGGATGGTGATTTCGCAATGACCATCGGCTATCCTGGCTCCACCGAGCGTTATCTCTCGAGCTATGGTATCCGTGAGATGCGCGATGCCGACAACGCCACCCGCGCTCAGGTGCGTGGTGTGAAGCAGGACATCATGATTCGCCACATGCGTGCCGACGAGGCCGTACGCATTAAGTACGACTCGAAGTACGCTCAGTCGTCGAACTACTGGAAGAACTCCATCGGCATGAACAAATGTATCGATTCCATCGGCATTATCACCCAGAAGCAGGAATACGAGGCACGCATCCGCCAGTGGCAGGATTCGACGGGTTATCTGCAGGACAAGCTGAACTTCGACGATATGGCTCGCATGTATGCCAACCGTCTGCAGGACCGCCGTGCCTTCATGTATTGGGTGGAGACGTTCGGCAACACCAATGAGTTCTGCACGCGTGCGATGCGTCTGAGTCGCGGTATGGAAGTGAAGGGTCCCGAGGCAAAGCCCAAGAAGCAGTACATAGAATTTGAGGACAACAGCGACGCATGGGACGAGGCCCTCGACCGCGAGGTATTTGCCGCCCTGCTGAAGAACTACAAGGAGCATGTCGACGCACGCTATCTGCCTGACTTCTACAACACCATCCACAACAAGTTCCACGACAACTACACGGCTTATGTGGACTTCCTCTACAAGAAGTCGCAGATCATGAAGAAGGGTCGCAAACTCTACATCAACAAGAAGAGCTACGCCAAGGATCCGGGCGTGAAATTCGGCATCGACCTCATCGAGAGTCTCGGTGAACTGCGAGCCAACCTCGTTCAGACCTATGACAGCATTGACCTACAGGAGCGCTATCTCTGCGCTGCCAAGCTGCGCATGGAGGAAGACCTGCCTCACTACAGCGATGCTAACTTTACCATGCGCCTCTCCTATGGTCAGGTGGGTGGCTACGACCTCGCTGGTCAGCCGTCGGGCTACTACACCACTGCAGAATCCATCGTGGAGAAGATGAAGCAGGCCGACAAGAACGTGGAGTACTTCGCTGAACCCATCATGCACGAACTGCTATCTGCACGCGACTTCGGACCTTACACCGACAAGACCACGGGCAAGATGCAGCTCTGCTTCCTCACCAACAACGACATCACGGGCGGCAACAGCGGCTCGCCGATGTTCGACGGTAAGGGACAGCTCATCGGACTCGCCTTCGACGGCAACTGGGACTCGCTCTCCAGCGACATCAACTTCGACACACGCCTCGCCCGCTGCATTGGTGTTGACATCCGCTTCGTTCTCTATATGATGGACAAGTGGGGCCACGCCGACCGCCTGCTGAAGGAAATCAACGCAAAGTAAGCACCTACGAAACCCACATCATCGGCTTTCGTAGCCATAATAGCCAGCATCCACCACACCAGGTTGGATGCTGGTTTTTTCGTTTGTGAGCCAATGTAGTGACGCGGCGTGCCACGTCGCTGGTGTGAGAAAAGATTCAAAAAACACCGATTTCATCGGACCTTTCCACCCATCAAATCAAAATGGACAAAATGGACAAGCAAATGGACAAGCTTTTTTGAACACTCTTTCATTCTTTTCTATATCTTTGCAAACGGAAAAGAAAAACAACTGGCACAGCGCACAAAGGCGTTGATGCCTCGTGTATAGAAAAAACAATCGGTTATGAAATAGCGTTGCGGATGCAGGTAGAGACTTTTATAGTCCGCCAGCATCCGCTTCTTTTATAATAAATCAACAAAAAAGCAATCTTTTATTTTGCATTTCGCTCGCATATTCGTACTTTGGCTAGCGCCGAAGATACTTTCTCTCGGAAATGAAAGCAAAAATATTTCGATTTTTGCTTTGCATTTCGCTCGCTTATTCGTACCTTTGCATACTGATACTCAAATTTGCTATCATTTATGGAGGGACTTGAACAGGCAATTGAACAATTGCGTTTAGCCGTAGAATGCAAAGCAGGTAGGAAAATGCAGACGAACAAGGACTTCGACTGTCTGTCGGATAGTGTCTATGACCAAACGCATGCCAAGATAAGCACCACCACTCTGAAGCGCATCTGGGGCTATCTCTCAGAAGGCGTAACCCCTCGCCGATACACCCTCGACCAGCTGGCCCGCTTCATCGGCTATGACGACTTCGATGCCTTCTGCGACAGCCTTGATACAGCCCAAACTCCCGAATCCGATAATTCAAATGTAGGGACGGGGTTCACTCCCCGTCCGCAAGAAGGCACCACGACCGAGGAGGCACCTTCTGCTGTCCCCTCCTTCGGGAAGGAGGGGTCAGGGGTGGTAGCGAAAGAAGGGGGCGTCTCTTCTCCCTCTCTACTGAGGGCAGCCGGGATAGGGCTCCTTCTTCTCGCCGCTATTGCCTTGCTGTTTTTCTTGCTTCGCCCGACGACTAACACTTCTGCTGACAATGATCGTATCTTGAAGAAAGGTCAGGTCTTCGCCTCTTATGACGACTTCCTGCCGCTATTCGGCATTGATGCCACAGAGAGCCGCCACTATCAGTTCGTGCCAGACGAAGAGCATATCGTTGTTTGGTCACCAGAATACCATAACCCTTATTATCACAACGACGGCAATCCCGATAGCTTGATGCCAACCATCACCGAGTACTATCATCCCGAGGACTGGCCTACCGATTCCGCCTCGATGGCTCAACTTGCCGCGATGCATAAGCAAGGATTCTTAACTGCGATCAAAGAGAATCAAGTGCGCCTCTGCTTCATGAAAAATCTCGTAGACTCCAACTTCGTCTTCCTTGGCGTCTACCGTGTCTCTTTGACCCTCTCCGACACCACCAAAGTTGTTTGGGCTCGTGCTCACGACGAGTGCGACCTCGATAACATCTCCTTCCTGAACAATTACAGGAACTAACGTGGTTGCCGGAATTAATGGTCAATTAATGGATGATTCATGGTAATTACATGTTAAACATCTTTCTTTAAACATTAATTACCATATAATTGCCCGTGTAATTTTTCATTAATTATAGATTGTACTACGCTTCCTTTTTCTTCTGTACGTCTGTCAAAAATCGCCGATTTGCCTACTGCTTCGCACAGCGACCGCTGGTTCATCGTGATTATTCTCTCTCTGATGCAAAAAGGACAAAATGGACTAGTAAATAGTTTCCAAAAATATCGTGTCTTTGTCGATGAGGAACAAACCAAGAATTGTTTAACGAATTGGCAAATAAATTGCGGATTTTATTTAATCGATTAAACAAAACACGGGTTTTTGCTATGCATTTCACTCACACCAACAGAAAGGAACGACCTTGTTTTCCGTATCCTAACAATTACCGTTTCATTTCCGTTATTATGACTCTTTGAAGCATGAGATACTATCATTATCAAGTTGATTTTTCAGAAATAATGGTCATATTATTTGGTGGATTCAAAGGAAAGCACCAACTGTTATTCTTGAGAAGTAAACTATCCATTTCGAAATAGCATTGCAGATGCAGGTAGAGACTTTTCAGTGGTCCGCCTGCATCCGCTTCTTTTGTAAAGGTTGAACACATGAAATGTTGTGCGGACAGAACAGATTATAGAACTATTTGTTCGTGTTGCAAGACAAAATAAGTCAAAACAACACCTTTTTAATCCAAAATGTTCAGTATGCAGAACAAATTATTAACAAAAATGTTTTGCAGGCTGAACATTTTTGATTATATTTGCACCCAGAAATGTAATTGAGAAGATAATGGAAACACTGATTAAAAGGCATCTTAACAGGATGCAGACCGTAAAGATTGATTTCGTCAGAAGCAAAATGGAGGAAATCGACTGGGAAGATCGCCTGCTTATGATTAAAGGACAAAAGGGTGTTGGCAAGACAACGCTGATGCTCCAACGCATTCTACAGGAGTTTGGACCTACGAACACTACAGACGTACTATATGCCAGTCTGGATAACATCTATTTCAGCACACACGGCCTTCTTGACTTTATCGAGCGATTCCATGCGCAAGGCGGAAAATATCTGTTTCTCGATGAAGTCCATAAATACAAAGGATGGAGTCTGGAAATCAAGAATGCATACGACGAATTTGAAGACATGCACATCGTTCTGAGCGGTTCGTCGCTGATTAATCTTACTGAAGGGGAGGCTGACTTGTCACGTCGCTGCATTTCATACAATATGCAGGGCCTTTCGTTTAGGGAATATCTGCTGATGTTCTATCAGAAAAAATTCCGAAAAAGAACGCTACAGGAAATCCTTAATGACGGCAACACCTTGTGTGCGGAGGTAAATGCGCAACTGCGCCCGCTACCACTTTTCTCCGAGTACCTTCGCTATGGCTACTATCCTTTCTTGAAAGAAGGTCAGAATCATTACTATGAACGTATAGAGAATATCGTCAACACAATCATCGAATCAGAACTTCCGCAGTTAAAGAAACTAGACGTAGCAAACATCCGAAAGGTTAAGTCTTTATTGGGGATTCTTTCGTCAACGGTTCCTTATAGTGTCGACACTGTGAAATTGTCATCAATGGCAGAAATCTCGCGCTACACTCTGTTGCAGTATCTGCAGAATCTTAGTGATGCCCGGCTGCTTCAGTTGCTCTATTCTGATGTAACAAACGTAAAGCGGCTACAGAAACCTGACAAAATCTATATGGAGAACACCAATATGCTCCATGCGCTGGCGACCACACATGTGAATGAAGGTACGGAGCGAGAGGTGTTTTTTATTAACCAACTATCATCAGCCCACGTAGTTGAATATAGCAAGACTACTGCCGACTTTACCATCGACCATCAGTACACGATTGAGGTGGGAGGGCGTTCCAAGGATGGTAAGCAGATTGCCGGTGTTTCCGAGAGTTTCATTGCTTCAGCAGACGAAGAGTTTGTTTTAGGGAACAAGATTCCACTCTGGCTTTTCGGATTTTTGTATTAGCTCAAGGCGATAACGGCTTTCTTTTACCTAACATGCAAAAAGTACTGAGACGCAGAAAGAGTACTCACAGCTCATTCTCCGTCACACAATGAAAGCGAACAAGTTCGAATCCAAATCGGTAACCGCGCTGCGGTCATTATGTCGTCTACGACCGTTTTTTGCATGTGGTAGAATCGACTCCCTATTTCTGAACTATGCAGCATCAAATGAAAATTTTATAAATAATGTATCATTAGATTGAAAAGAATCATGAGAAGATTAACTTATTTATTGGCTTTGATGGCTCTTACGATGGTTGCCTCTTGTGGCAACAATGCCGCTCAAAAGGCAGAACAGGAGCTTCAAGACAGCACCGCCCTTGCAGACTCCAGCAATGATGCTATTGCAGATAGCACGGCACGGGTAGAAGCGACCATTGCTTTCATTACGGACTTCTACAACAGCAAGAAGTTTGAAAACGAAGAGTTTTTGAAAAAGCATTGTTCAGCAGAGGTCTTGAAAAAGCTTGCCGACGACTACGAATACGAAGGTGGCGGCTTAGCCTCGTGGGATTTCCGCAGCGGTTACCAAGATGGTCCCAGCAACCGGCATGAGGTTATCAGTGTAGAGCCTCTGGGCGACAATTGGTATCAATATTCCTTCTATGACATGGGAATCAAAGGTTCTCATAAGATTCGTGTCATTCAAGAAGATGAAGACTTCGTCATCAACGGAATTCAATAAGTGTGTGTCTCTTGTTACGCAGCATAGCGGCACATTTTACGCAGCAGTGCTGCACAACTTACGCAGCTATGCTGCGCAAAAGCCAGAGCAATGATCTGTGTCTCCAAAAGCATAGCTTTACGAGTGCCAGAGCTATGCTTTGAGCTTCCAACTGCATTGCTTTGAGCTTCCAACTACATTGCTTTTGGCTTCCAACTGCATTGCTTTTAGAACGCCAAAGCTATGCTCTGAGAGGTCAAAAGTATTGCTTTGAGAGGTCAGGAGTAATGCTCTAAGCATGTAAAAAGCGTGCCTTTAGTTACGCTATAGGAAAGACACATCAGTTTGTGTCGCGTAACTAAAGGCACGCAATATGTGTTATTTGGGATGTCGTTGCCTTTTGGGGTGTTCCGGCGGTTGTTTAATCTGTAAACAGATTCGGTTCCATGATGTTGCCATTATAGGGATTGCGGCCGAGGTGATCGTAGGCAAGGCGAGTAGCCATGCGGCCACGAGGCGTACGCTTGATGAAGCCTTCCATGATGAGGAACGGCTCATAGACCTCCTCAACAGTACCGGTGTCCTCACCAATGGCGGTGGCGATGGTGCTGAGACCGACGGGACCACCACGGAACTTATCGATGATGGTCAAGAGAATCTTGTTATCTATTTCATCAAGGCCATACTGGTCGATGTTCAGCGCCTTCAGGGCAATGCCGGCGATGCGCTGGTCGATGCGCCCGGAGCCTTTCACCTGAGCGAAGTCGCGCACGCGGCGCAGCAGGGCATTGGCAATACGAGGCGTACCACGTGAACGGCGTGCTATCTCGTTGGCAGCATCGTCGTCGATGGGCACGCCAAGGATGCCTGCCGAGCGGCGTATGATCTTCTGCAGCGTCAACGGGTCGTAGTACTCCAGATGCAGGTTGATGCCGAAGCGTGCGCGCAGCGGAGCCGTGAGTAAGCCAGAACGCGTGGTTGCACCGACGAGAGTGAAGGGGTTCAGGTCGATTTGTATGGAGCGTGCCGAAGGACCCTTATCGATCATGATATCGATGCGATAGTCTTCCATTGCCGAGTAGAGATACTCCTCGACGACAGGCGACAGACGGTGTATCTCGTCGATGAACAGCACGTCGCGTGGCTCGAGCGAGGTGAGAATACCAGCCAAGTCGCCAGGCTTGTCGAGCACAGGACCGGAGGTAATCTTAAAGCCTACGCCGAGTTCGTTGGCGATGATGTTCGACAGGGTGGTCTTACCAAGTCCTGGAGGGCCGTGAAGCAGCGTGTGGTCGAGAGGTTCGCCACGATATTTTGCAGCCTCAACAAACACCTCGAGGTTCTCTACAACGCTCTGCTGACCGCTGAAGTCATGGAACTTCAACGGGCGTAGCGCGTTCTCGAAGTCTTTTTCACCCTGCGAGAGTCGCTCCTCGTGAATGTCAAAATCTGAGTTCAATGGGTAAGTTGGGTTCAATGCGCCTGCGGCGCGGTTAAGAGTTATTTACTCATTCCATCACCTTGAACAGATTGTAGAAACCTGTCATCTTGAACACCTTCTGGATGCTTTCGTTGATGCCGCGGATGAAGACCTGATGGCCTTTGCCCTTGACATTCTTGAGAACATTCAGGAAGATGCGCAGTCCACTGGAGGAGATATACTCCAGTTTGCTGCAGTCGAGGATGATGTCATGACCTTCGCTTTCGAGGAGTGGCAGTGTGGCCTTGTCTGCCTCGGGGGCGGCAGCGGTGTCGAGCCGTCCGTCGAAGTACATTACATAGTAGTTGTTCTCTTCTTTAAGTGTCGTATTCATTTTCTTTGTATTTTATTGCGCTATGCGCGGTTTTATATCTTATGCGACTGCGTCGCGGTTTAGAATCGTTGAGATGCGCCAAGCGCAGTTTAGATATGTTAAGATGCGACAAAGTCGCGGTTTTGTAGAGTAATCAAAACTATAAACTTTCAACTATCAACTATCAACTATATATCGGGTACACCAGGTTCACCACAATTATCAACACCACCAGCAACACGAGGTGTATGACGATACCCAAGCGTGCGAAGTCGGAGAAGCGGAAGCTACCAGGACCATAGATGAGCATGTGTGTGCTGCAGCCGATGGGCGATGCAAAACTGATGGTGACGGAAAGCATGAGCGAGATGACGAACGGCATGGGATTGCAGCCCAGGGCCTCAGCCTGCTTCCAGATAATCGGGAAGAACACGGCGCTACTACCCACATCGTTAACAAACTCGCTGACTAAGGATGCCAGCAAGCACATCACCGCCATGATGACATAGGGATTCGTGCCGCAGATATTCAGCACGTGGTTAGCCACAACCTCTGCGATACCAGTCTTCGTGATGGCTATCGAAAACACCACCGTGGCACCGAGCACGAGCAACAGCTCCCATTCTATGTATTTCACAACGCGGTCCATACGACAGCACCTCGTCATCAGCATGGCTCCTGCAGCGAGCATGGTGGTTGCCATCAGGGGCAGCACGTGGAACGACGAGATGAAGAACATCAGCACGAGGATGATTGCTGCCGTGACGGTGCGCGGTCCTATCTGCGGCACGAAGTGCGAATCGAAGAACCGCAGGTTTCGGTGGTTGATGCGCTCCAGCTGGTCGTCGCTCTTCGGCGGACACTCCAGCAACAGCGAGTCACCTGCCTGCAAGCGTATCTCTCGTGGCTGTCCGTCGACACGCTTTCCCTGTCGCGCCACAGCAACGAGCACCATATCGTTGGCCCGCTCAAAACCGTTTTCGGTCATCGATGTTCCGATGAGATCGCTGCCGAAGGTCACATAGGCTGTGCGCAACTTTCGGTCGCTGTCTATTTCGCTGATGTTGTATACATGATGGTCGGCAGCCACAAAGCCATGCGAACGCTTCAGATCGAGAATCTCGTTAATCTGTCCGGCATAGATCAGTCGGTCGCCGCCCAAAATGAACTCATCGTCGGGCACGGGCATAATGATTTCCTTGTCGAAGCGCACAATCTCGATGAGCGAACCACCCTTCACCTGTTGCAATCCAGCCTCACCCACAGTGAGTCCTACGGCTTGGTTGTCGGTGGGAACGAGCAGTTCAACGGTATAGTCGCTAGTGGTTTCGAACGACTGTTCCGGCGACTCGCGCTCCGGAATGAAACGTCTGAGCATGACCACCAGTACCACACCCACGAAGGTGATGACTAGTCCAGGCACCAGGGGCTGGAAGAGGCTCAGCGAGTGTCCCGTCTTCTCCATATAGAGACCTGATATAACGAGGTTCGACGAGTTGCCCAACAGCGTACAGGTGCCACCCAACGTGGCAGCATAGCTCAACGGCAGCAGCAGTCGCGAGGGTGCTATCTCGAGTCGTCGTGCCCAAATCTTCACGGCATCGATGAACATCGCCACGACGTTCACGCCGTTCAGCATGGCAGAGAGCACGCCCACGGGCAGCATCAGCTTGATGATGGCGCGCCGATAGCTGCTCGGATCGCCTAACCCGTGCCGTGTCAGCCAGTAGAGCACACCCGATTGCATCAATCCTGCAATGACAACAAAGAACGCGGCATGCACCACGACGGGCTCGGATCCGAAGCCAGCCATGCCTTCCTCTTCAGTCACCACGCCCGTAACGAGTAGTACCGTGAGTGCACCGAGGAAAGCCACTTCGGCAGGAACGTGCGAACGAGTCATCACCACGAAGATACTCAGTATCGCGATGATGGTCACCCATGCCTTCAGGCTTAGTCCGAGAACTATCATTGTTGCAATTTCAGAATTAGAGTTATATTACTTTTGCTTTTATTTCACACCTTGAACCTTGAACGGACCTCAGGTCCTTTTGAACGGCGCGCAGCGCATTGAATTTTGAACGGACCGCAGGTCCTTTGAACGGCCGAAGGCCTTTTGAACCGCGCGAAGCGCATTGAACCTTGAACGGGCCGCAGGCCCTTTTGAACGGCGCTCTGCGCCCTATTTCCCCGTGAGCTTCTTTCGCAGCGTGAGCACGTTGCTGCCGTTCACACGCTCATAGTTGATGGAGTCCATGAGCTGGCGCACCAGGAAGATTCCCAAGCCGCCAATGGGGCGGTCTTCCACCGAGAGCGTGATGTCGGCATCCTCTTTCGCCGTGGGGTCGAAAGGCGAGCCTTGGTCGGTGATGACCAACTTCAGTCGCTGGTCGTTGGCTTCAGCATCAATCTGCACGGTGCCGAGGGTTCCCTTCGGATAGGCGTAGGTCATGACGTTCACCACAGCCTCTTCCAAGGCGAGGTTCAAGCCCATGGTATCCTCCATATCAAAGCCCAGTTCCTCACCGACACCTTCCACAAACTCTGCGAGTTGCGGGATGGTCTGCACATCGTTCGGCAACGTGAGCGAGCGCTTCAACATGACCTTCCGCTGTACCTTTTTATAGTCGACGGCCAACATCGTCAGGTCGTCGCTTTGCTCGGCACCACCCACAAACTCCTTCACGGCACTCGTCATCTTATTAACGAGTTCCTGTACACCTTCATTCTGCTGATAGGTCTCAGCCAATATCTGCATGCGCTGCTTGCCAAACTGCTTGAGGTTAGCGTCTTCAGCCTCGGTGAGTCCGTCGGTATAGAGGAAGATGACACTATGTGGTTTGATGACTGTTTCCTGTCCCTCAAACTTATGATTGGGCATAATGCCCAGCGGCACATTCGACACCACGGGCAGCGCATGAACATTTTGAGTCGAGGCATTGGTAGCGGAGGTGGCGCTTCCGTTCTCGATGATCAGCGGAGCATTATGCCCAGCGTTGCAATAGCGCAGACGACCCGTCGGCAGGTCGAGAACACCGAGGAACAGTGTTACGAACATCATCGACTCGTTGGAATTCGACATCGACTCGTTCATCAGGTCCATGATGCGTGCCGCATTGGCCTCGTGAGCCGAGAGCGTGCGGAACAGCGATTGTGTAACAGCCATCACCAGCGATGCCGCCACGGCTTTTCCTGACACATCGCCAATGCAGAAAAACAACTTCTCATCGCGGATGTAGAAGTCGAACAGGTCGCCACCCACATATTTCGCTGGTTCCAGCAGTCCATATACATCTATATCGTCGCGGTCGGGATAAGGTGGGAACACCTTCGGAATCATCGACTGCTGTATTTCACTGGCAATGCGCAGCTCACTACCGATGCGTTCCTTTTCGGCATCAATCTGTTGCAAGCGCTTTGCCTGTTTTCTCACATTCCATACGATGAAGGCGAGCAAGGCCAAGCCAAGCAGGGCCAGACACAACATCTTAAAGCTCGTGCGGAACAGGTCGCGATACACCACCTTGTCTTTGGCCACCACAGCCATCGACCAACCCACGCGCTTGTCAACCGGTGCAAAGAACACGTGCAGTTTCTCACCGTCCTTGTCCTTCAGCGAGACATAGCCGCGCTCGCCATTCAGCATGCGCTGCTCAACGTCTTTAGCCTCAGCATTGGAAGTCTGACCCGTGACGGCCTGCACAAAGTTGCGCGTGTTCAGCATACTCTTGTCGGGACACACCAGCAACTCACCAGAATGCGATAAGAGCAGGTTCGCCGTGTTCGGGGCAACATCTTCCTGATGAACAACCTTATACAGCCAGTCGAGTGCCACATCGACAAACGACACGGCGATAAATCGATTCTGGTCGTCATAGACGGGCATGGAGAAACTTGTCGACAAGCGATGTGAGGTAAGGCCAACGTAGGGGTCAGCCCAATGCGGCTGCTCATCCTGCACGACCTTCGCATACCATTCGCTCTTCGTGTAGTCGT
The DNA here is from genome assembly GCA_900316285.1 of uncultured Prevotellaceae bacterium. Taxonomy (GTDB): domain Bacteria; phylum Bacteroidota; class Bacteroidia; order Bacteroidales; family Bacteroidaceae; genus Prevotella. The sequence goes on along the minus strand of ONCG01000005.1, from coordinate 176,875 downwards.
ACTTCATGTAGCTCAACAAGACCACAGCGGTGCTGTCAGGCACTACATCATAGGCAAACACACCCATCTGCTGGCCGTTGTTCAACTCTGGCCGGTAGGCAACACCGCAGCCCATTACATGCAGGTTGTCTTCCACCACATGTACGACCATCTCCTCCACCTGCTTGATCGAGTTGGCACTCTTCGGCACCGCCCATACGTTGTTACGAAGAGCAAGTTCCATGACGCTCACCACGTTATTCACCTTCAGGCTACTCTCACGCAACTCGCTTTCAGCATTGCGCGATATGCTCTTTTTAATGCTAGAGTAAGAATACCAGTAGATGATAGCCAGCGTCACAAAGAGCAGCGTCGCTGCCGCCGTGACGATGAGCGCCTCTCCATGTTTTTCAACCAAACGATTTATACGGGTTCTAATCATCGGTGCACAGGTTTTTTGCCTTTTGGTCGCAAAATTAATTAATTTTCTCCAAAAAGCAATACCCAACAGCGAAAAAGTTACTACGTAACTGCATTTTTATCAAAGTTGAGAGCCTCGCTTGAGCTATCTTCTTCAACTACAGACTCTCTCATAGATGACTTTTTTTGACTACACTACAAAGAAATTTCGGTTTTCGCTTTGCCGTATGGCAGCTAATTCGTAACTTTGCCGACATAAACAACCTCTCAACTTCCATTGAACTACTCCGCACTTCTCAACGCTCACGACATCCGGCCAACGGCCAATCGCATTGTCATCGTCAAGGCTCTCGCCTCGGCCATGCGACCCATGTCGCTCATCGAACTTGAACATGCCATCGGCACCATCGACAAGTCGAACATCTTCCGTGCCCTCACACTCTTCCGAGAAAAACACCTCGTGCATATCATCGAGGATGGCGATGGCTTGCGCTATGAACTCTGCCACAGCAATGATCACGACCATGACAACGACCAGCACCCACACTTCCATTGTGAGCAATGCCGACGCACGTTCTGTCTCGACAACACAGAGATTCCGCCCATCCCCATTCCCGAAGGCTATGAGATGCACACTGCCAACTACATCGTCAGAGGCATCTGCCCGGAATGTAGCAGGAAAAAGAAATAATTTTTACTAACGTTTCGCAAGCTCCACTTCCTACATTCTCGCGCAGAGCCACGGAGTTTTTCTGAGAAGCCCGCAGAGTTCTGCGGAATCTGTGGAATCAGTGAATAATTTCTTGCTTGGAAGCGCCTTGAGTTTTTCTGAGTAATCTGTGCCATCTGTGGGCCGTAAATATCATTTCGTGAAGCGTTCCACGCCCGCAGGGCCTTACACTTTTACTTGTACTTCAACCTTTGGCGACACTGTTCCAGTATTTCGATAAGTTCCTCGGCTGTCTCGGCACGCAACATGGCGATGCGTGTCTGTCGGAAATCGGGAATGCCCTTGAAGACGGGCGAAGCTGCCAAGTGGCGGCGCGTGTGCAAAATGCCACGATACTCTGCAGAATGCTTGCGCAGACCGTCCTCTTTATTGCCTTTCATATCGTTGATGCGATTGATGTTGATGGTCAGCTGTTCCTTCAACACATCAATCTTTTCATCGAGCGAGAGCTGCTTCCTACTGAACAACCACGGCTGACCGAATGTGGCGCGACCTATCATCACTGCATCCACGCCATATCGATCGAAGGCTAGGTCGGCCTCGTAGAGCGATGTGATATCACCATTTCCGATGATGGGAATATGGATGCGTGGATTGCGTTTCACCTCGCCAATGAGAGTCCAGTCAGCCTCGCCGGTGTACATCTGTGAGCGAGTGCGACCATGAATGGTCAAGGCTTGTATGCCGCAGTCTTGCAATTGCTCTGCCAGGTCGGTGATAATCAGGTTTTCTTTGTCCCAGCCAAGACGTGTCTTCACCGTCACAGGCGTCTTCACCGCCTTCACCACCTCGCGAGTGATGTCGAGCATCAGTGGAATATTCCGCAACATACCCGCACCGGCACCTTTCCCAGCCACCTTCTTCACCGGGCAACCGAAGTTCAGGTCGATGACGTCGGGACGTGCCTCTTCCACAATTCGCGCTGCCTCTACCATCTGCGGCACGTCGCGCCCATAGATTTGTATGCCAACTGGCCTCTCCTCGTCGCTGATCGTGAGCTTGCTAACCGTCGATTTCACCGAGCGCACCAACGCCTCGGCCGACACAAACTCGGTATAGACCATAGCTGCCCCAAACCGTTTGCAGAGCATACGAAAGCCAATATCCGTGACATCCTCCATCGGTGCCAGAAACAACGGCCGTTCACCAAAATCAATCGTTCCTATTTTCATGCTTTTCTGAAAATTATGCATGCTACGTTACGTCCCTATGGGTGAACCTCCATCACTGGCGATTCCTGGGCCGTAACTGGAATTACTTCTTCTTGCGTGGCTTGCGGAGTGCCCATCCCTCTTCCGAGAAGTCGGGCTCGGAGTCTTTGAAGTCCCATTTCTTCGGCTTCATCAACTCGCGCCAGTCACCGGTCTCTGCGCCATTATCCTCGATGAAATCGCGCTTTTTTGATTTTCTGGTAGGCTTCGTAAAGTCTGCGGGATACTTGTCTCTAGCATTGCGTGAAGCACCGCGGCGCCCCTCTGTGCGTCGTTGTCCACGCTGACCATCATGGCCTGCCGACGATCTGCCCTTGGCACCACCTGCCGATGCACGGCTTCCATCCTTCGGTGTGTCGTCGGCGGCATTGCAGCGCACCTCACGACCTTTATACTCTACACCCGTGAGTCGTTGCATGACGCGCTGTGCATCCTGCTTCGGCACCTCGAAATAGCTGAACTTCGAGAAGAGGTCGATGTGCCCCACTTGCTGTCGGCCTCCAAGTTCGCGATTGAGCATCTGCATGAGCTCGCCAGGATAAAAACCATCGGTTTTACCGAGGTTAATGAACAATCGCTCATAGCCTTTCTCGGGCTTGCGCTTCGCTCCTTGTTCCTTTCCTCCTTGTCTTTTTCCCTCCTTGTCACCTCTCTTTGCAGAGACGGGTTTCTCAATTTCGGGTGCATCGGCATAGTAGGCGAGGAAACGGCCGAAGGTCATCGAAACAATCTTCTTGATGATGTCCTCCTTCTCAAAATATTCGAAATGGCGGTTGATGTCGTCCATGAAAGGTGCTATCTGCTCTTCGTCGACGTCCACCTTTTCTATCTTATCCATGGCTCGATAGAGTTGTTTCGTACAGATTTCCTGCGGTGTGGGCAGCGTTCCATCAACAAACTCCTTGCCAATCTCCTTCTCTATGAGGCGCACCTTATTCTTCTCGCGCGTGTGTATGATAGAAATAGAGGTGCCCTTCTTGCCGGCACGACCCGTACGACCCGAGCGATGGGTGTAGTTCTCAATGTCGTCGGGCAGTCCGTAGTTGATGACGTGGGTGAGGTCATCAACATCGAGGCCACGGGCAGCCACATCCGTTGCCACAAGTAGCTGCACGGTGTGCTGGCGGAACTTCTGCATGGTGAGGTCACGCTGGTCTTGCGAGAGGTCGCCGTGCAATGCTTCAGCGTTGTAGCCGTCCTTGATGAGCTTGTCGGCAATCTCCTGTGTCTCTATCTTCGTACGACAGAAGATGATAGCAAAGATGCGGGGGTGGAAGTCTACAATGCGCTTCAAGGCGAGGTATTTATCCTTGGCATGCACGAGGTAGTAGATGTGGTTGACGTGCTCGGCACCCTCGTTGCGCGAACCGATGACAATCTCTCTATGGTTGTGCAGATAGGTCTTGGCAATGCGTTCTATCTCGCGACTCATCGTTGCCGAGAACATCAGCGTACTGCGCTCCTCGGGCAGGTGCTCGAAAATCTCGTTGATGCTCTCCGAGAATCCCATGTTCAGCATCTCGTCGGCTTCATCGAGCACCACTCGGCTAACCTGACTGAGGTCGGCTTCTCCACGGTTCACCAAGTCAATCAGTCTGCCCGGTGTTGCCACGATAATCTGTACGCCGCGACGCAACTGGCGTATCTGCTGCATGATGCTGGCTCCGCCATAGACTGCTACGATATTCACTGCCGGCATGTACTTTGCAAAATCGCGAATGTCGTCGCAAATCTGCAGACACAGTTCGCGCGTGGGACTGAGTATCAGGGCTTGCGTCTCACGTTTTTCGGTGTCGAGGCGTTGCAACAGGGGAATGCCAAAGGCTGCCGTCTTTCCCGTTCCCGTCTGAGCCAAAGCAATGAGGTCGCCCTCCCTATCGAGGTTGTCTGAGACGGGGCTTTCTCCCTCCGAAATCTCCTCTCCAGGAGTGGGGCTCGTACCTAACAGATACGGTATCACCTGTTCCTGCACTGGCATGGGCTGCTCAAAGCCCAACTCGCTGATGGCGCGACGAATCAATTCGCTGACACCAAGTTCTTCAAATGTTTTCAATGTCTATTCTATTTTCTTATTAACTAATTCTTCACAAGTTTCGCTTCACGATTGTCCTGCCGTACAATGCAGACTCCTTTTTTAACTTCCGGCAGCCGTCGTCCCTGCAAATCATATACATCTCTGTCGCCTGCAGGGCATTCAGAAGGGTTTGCGATGCTGTCGGCCTCATCGGTCACATGAATGGTGAAGCGCTCGTAGCGCGGTCCCACGCAGTCGCCTTGCTTCGTGGTTGCCTTTAAAACAATGGTATAATCGCCCAACTCGGTAGGTGTTCCCTCGAAGGTCACCTGGCGCTGCTTATAATCATTGGTACGCGTGAACTCTGTCGTGAGTAGTCCGCGGCGCTTGCTGCTGGGAGTATAGGTGGAGTCGACGTTCAGTGCCTGTGTGTTGGCATTGTACTCCACCGTCACCGGCTGCATAGGCTGACCAAGCAGGATGGTCTGTTCTTTGGGCGACCCTTCCACCAAACTCACACTGGGAGCATAGCGGTCAGGCAGATAGTAGCCCAGGTGTGGCGGTTGGTTGTAGGCCACGTTTTGCCAGGCTACACCCATGCGATAGGTATGGTCGTGCATCAGGGTAGGAACACGATAGGTGGTGGGCTCTGCAGTAGTGAACACGTTCAGCGTAGCAGCATCGGCCGAGTTCCAAAGGATGATCTCCTCGCGCCAATCACCAAAGAGGTCGGCCTGCAGGTTCGGGGTGTTCTTCGTTCCATTGCACGACGATGAGTTTCCGTAGTCGTAGGGGTTCTTACCCTTGATGTAAAGGCGCGTGGTGCCACTGCCGTTCCATTTGTCGATCTTCGTGCCGTCGAGGAGTTCGTCCTGCAGGTCTCCATCCCAGTAGATGCGGAAGTTCATCGACGTGGAACCTCCCGATACCATGTTGCCCGTGACGGCACTTCGCTGACTGCGGTCGTCGCTCGAGCTGAAGAACGAGCCGCGATGGTCTTGAGAGAGCTGCGAGGCGATGCCGCGTCCGTTGTCAACGCCCTTGTTGCCTCCTTTATGGATGATCTCTCCCGTGCCAGCATCGTGCAGGTCCCAGGAGTAGGTGCCCTTGTCTTCGTGGATATCGAAGAGTTCCAGCCCTGGTCTGTCGGGACAATGGTCAGCCAGATGCATGGCATCACCATGACCAAAGCCTGTGGCATAGAGCAGCGTGCCATCGTGGTCGAGTGCTGCCGATCCCCATACGATTTCATCGCAGCCATCGCCATCCACATCAGCTACCGAGAGATTATGGTTGCCGTTGCCAAACATCGTGTTGCGACCTTCGCCGGCCTTGCTCTTCGGAGCGGTATAGGTGCGGGTTTTGCCAAGGCTGTCAGTGACGTTATATTGTGTCTTCGACTTCGACGAATGGAACCACTTTTGCTTCAACTCCTTCCCATCGAAGCCCACTGCCCAGATAAAAGCATAGGTGTAATAGCCACGCGAGAAGATGCCGTAGGCACGACCTTCGGGTCCGTCGAGATGTGCCACAGCAGCCAGATAGCGCTCACCGCGGTTGCCATAGTCGGCATAGTCCTTCTTACCACTTCGGTCGTCCCAGTTGAATGTGCCTGTAGCGGCACCACCCAGGCCGGCATCGCGGTTGGGATTGTAGTAGATGGTGTGAATGGCACGACCGGTAAGGCCTTCAAACACCGTCAGGTATTCATGACCACCAACGATGCGACCGTTGCTGTTACGATGGTCGGCGGTGTTCGAGGCATTGCGGATAACCGGCAGCGAAGCCGCCTGGTTCACGTATTCACCCTGTCCGTCTTTCGAACCGGGTGCGGTCTTACACATCAGCTCGGCTCGTCCGTCGCCATCGAAGTCATACACCATATATTGTGTGTAGTGGGCACCGGCGCGGATGTTCACACCCAAGTCGACGCGCCACAACAACTCTGCTTTCTGCTCCGTGCCACCAGCATGCCAGTCTACGCGATAGCAATCCAGATAGACATTGCCGGTCTTTCCGTTCTGCGAGTTGTCCTTCGCATTCGAGGGATCCCACTTCACGAAGATTTCGTATTCGCCATCGCCGTCGACATCACCAACAGAACAGTCGTTAGGCGAATAGGTGCAGTCGCTGCCAGCAGCAGGACGGCTCAGGTGCAGTTGCATAAATGGTTGCGACCAAGGCATCGAAACGGCAGAGGTATCGACAGCCACGCCGTCCACCTTTTTTACCACTTGATATCCATGACTTGCATTTCCTCTGGTGTCGGCATAGCTCGTCGCATCAGCGATATCTGTAGCCACAGGTGTTCCGTCGCGCAACACGTCGAACGTTACGGCATCGCTGTCCTCCGTGCCCAACAGACGCCAGCTCACAAACACGCCCGTCGACTTCCCTGGCACCACCACAAGTCCGCGACTCAACGCCTCCATCTGACTTTCAGGCGTCGTCTGCGACCAGCATTCTGCCATACCGACACACAAGGTCATCAGCACGGTCATCATCAATCGTTTCAGCATAGTTTCCTTCTTTCTGTTGGTTTCTGGGTGCAAAGTTACGAAAAAAATTTGGTTTTTCACTCTTTTCATCGTAACTTTGCACAAAGGTTAAAAAAACACTTATAATCATGAACATTGGGATATTTTGTTCGGCTAACGACAACATAGAACGAGAGTACTTCGACCGCACAGAAGAATTTGGACGCTGGTGTGCAGAAAACGGCCATTCCATCGTGTTTGGCGGATGTAATATGGGACTCATGGGATGCGTGGCGGAGGCTTTCGGAGCCTACCCCCATCCCCTCCCAAAAGGGAAGGGAGACTGTTCGAGTAGTTCGAAGGGTTTGAATGGTTCGAATGGTTTATGTGTTCAAGAGGGTTCAAGTGGTTCAAGTGTTCAAGACGGTTCGAGGGGTTTGAGTAGTTCGAATGGTTCAAGGGATTTGATTGGTTCGAGGGGGGCGAAAGGGAATCTCATTGGGGTGGTGCCACGTATTGTTGAACGGGGTGGAAGGATGTCGGATCGGCTGACGGTACATATTCCTTGTGACAACCTCAGCGATCGGAAGGATTTGTTGCTGGCACATAGCGATGTGGTAGTTGCATTACCGGGTGGCATCGGCACGCTCGACGAAGTGTTCACAGTGGCTGCGGCGCATACCATCGGCTATCATCAGAAGCTTATCATCCTCTATAACATCGGTGATTTCTGGAATACCCTGATTGCGCTACTCGATGACCTTCAACAGCGTGGAATGATTCGAGGACATTGGAAGGACTATATCAGCGTTGCAAACAGCTTCGAGGAATTGACGGCTATGATCACGCAAGAAGCATAGATAAATAAATAAGGGGGATGAAAATGCTACGGGCAGACACAGGAGTCTGCCCCTACAACAGGCAATCGGAAAAGGCTTGTATGAATGATTCTATCATTTCTCAGCGATTCTCCCACTTCTTACATATCAGAATCACATGGGAACCATCGGTGAGGGTGGTGCCAAAGAGGTAGGTATCGCCGCCATCGCGAAGTTTCAATCGGCGGCGAAGCTCTTCTGGTTTCAATGGGAAGTTGCGAGTGGAGATGTTGGCTTGCGTGATACCTTGCAGATTTTGCCGAAGAGAGCACTTATTCATCGATGAAATCGCGGAAATTTGAAAGACACGACCTGGGAAATCTACATCTGCAAACATACAAGGTGGTTCTGTAACGTCAGGGGTTTGAACGAAGAGGTGGCTGTTGGGGCCTACAGGGACTAGTCCAAACTGTTCGCAGAGTTCATGGAAGCAGCCAGCCTTCATAATAGAGGCATTGGGCTCATAGAGAGAGCCACCTGACCTCCCCAGTAGGGAGGGAGAAAGAATTCCACTTGATCTATCCAGTAGGGAGGGAGATTGGACGGTGAAGAGCTGTTGGTCGTTGACACAGAATAATGTCTTTGGGTTTTGCTCTTGGACGTTGTCGCTTGGTTTCTGAAGTACAATCAATAGCTCTTTGCATTCGTTACGAACGGAGACGATGTGTACTTCGCAGACATAGTCTTCACCAAGGTCGCTGACAGCCTTGCGCCAGTCGAGCATCGGTGAGAGTTTCAGGAGAATATAATCGGCCTTTGCAAGGAGAGTGTCACGCAGTTCTAGGACGTTCGGTGTGCAATCGGCTATGCCATAAGTGCGACCTCCATGATCGTCGCGGCGGGCTGGATCTAGATAAATGATGGTAGCCCCTTCCAAACCTCCCCCCGCAGGGGAGGCTTCAGCCCCTTCCAAACCTCCCCCCGCAGGGGAGGCTTCAGCCCCTACCAAACCTCCCCCCGCAGGGGAGGCTTTTTTATTTCTCCATAGAGTGTTGAGGAAATCCTCAGTGGTTGAGCAAACTACTTCTGTATTACGAAGGCCGAGGAGTGGGAAATTATGTTGAGCGAGGTCGCAGAGTTGCGGGTTACGCTCTACATAGAAAGATTTTGCTGGACTCTGGATTGACAAAGTAGTATGAAAAGCCTGGGCCATGAAGGCGAAATCGACACCGAAACCACCTGTGAGGTCGGTGAAAAGCAAAGCCCCACCCCTGGTTGCTCTCCGTCGCGAATGGGGATTCGCTCCCCTTTGTGGGGCCGCAGCCACATCGGTGGCTGCTCTAAAGACCCCAGTCGCCCCAGTAGGGAGGGAAGCCCCACCCCGACCCTCCCCAGTAGGGAGGGAGTTGCTTACTAGTCGCTCGATGATGGAAGCCTTGTAGCGGGCGGTCTGCTCACTGGAACATTGTTCCATGGAGAGATGAGGAGGATAGAGAATACCATCGATGGTGGCCCACGTTGGCAACTTTCGTCGTGCTATCTGTCGGCCACGAATCTGGTCGAGGGCAAAAGGCAGGTCTACATCACCATCTCCCCCAGCCTCTCCTTTATCAGAAGAGGAACTGCGATGGGCGCTATATTGCAATGCAAGCTGTCGCACATCGTCATCAAGATGCTGGCTGACAAATCGCCTTGTTGCCTCGTTGTAGTTCATTTTGCAAGAATCATATTCAGCAGCGCCTCGACATCGGCAGCCTCAACAGTACCGTTGCCGTCTGCATCTGCAGCCTTATGGTCGTAAAGCACTTGTTCTGCATCCTGACCCATGAGGATGTTCACCAATGCTGTGATATCGGCTATCGAAACATCGCCATCCTTGTTAACGTCGCCAGAAGAAATCTCTTGCTTTATCTGGCGATAGATCTGGGGTATCTTATCAATAGATGAAGAAGATTTATAGCAACCAAATATTGGTGTTTTTGTTGTACTATTAAATCGCATCCATCTGTTTGTATTTGTCCCTTGGAAAACAATTGCAGCACTTCCATCTGTATCTATCGAAATCGAAGCTTGCGAATAGGAATCAATCGTAGAATGTGTTTGCAAATAATTACTTTTATTACTTCCTGACGCATATAAATAACCTTGGGACTCACCATTTGTCACATAAAGCGTCCATTTTCCCTTCTCTCCTCCAAGAACTATTCTTGCTGCTTTATTATCTGGAGTTATGGTATTGTCTCCATTAAAAACAAATTCACTTGCCTCCCTGTTATTTTTGTTTTGGGTCGTACTTAGTATTCTTCTGTAGGTTCCTTTGCCATACACTATCAAGATACTGTCGCCTACTGCTAGTGTGGAGGCATCTGTGACAAGTTCATAGCGATTGGTTGCCGTTGTTGGACCTTGCACGGTAAGGGTATAGGAGGCTGAGCAAGAGTTGTAGTAGTCATTGCCAGCGAAAGAGCCTGTAATGGTCGTCGAGCCCTTAGCCACAAGTGATACGGCACCCGTAGATGGATCGACGGTAGCCACATCCATGTTGCTGCTTGCATAGGTTACAGGTAGGTTCTCTGGAGCCGTGGTGAGCGTGGGAGGTGTGAAGGTCTTGCCAAGCGTTGCCATAACGGAGGCGGAACTGAAATTCATGGTGACATCCTGCTTCTCAATAGGAACTTCACCGTCGTACTCCATGTAGAGGTTGGCATAAATCATATTTGATTGAACACCACTTGTATATACCGTAAAACGTGGGTATGTTTCATTATATAGCATTGAACCATATTCGTCATACACCATTATTACACCACTGTCATCGTTGTTAAGTGTCCACTGCTGTTCGTTGGAGCTATAGTAGACTTTCTTTGCTTCTGTGGAATAAAGGTATTTACCTGTTTCTTCGTTAAGGAAGGAGAATTTTGTACCGCTGCCATCGAGTGTGAATACAGTTACATCGTCGGTGATAGTGATGATGTCATTGGAGAGAGAAACGTCGACTGGCGAAAGATAAGAAGCGCTACTTGTCGTAGTAAGCTCTCCTGCGGCAACCTTCTTGCTACCACAGGCAATGATGTATCGCATGCCGCTGACGAGTTCGTCGGTAGAGGTCACACGTTTAAAGTTCTTGGTGTCAGATATGGCTCCAATGATATACTTTGCTGTTGCTACGAGGCTTTCCTCACCATCAGCATTCACCGCAATAGCTTTCAGCATGGTAGTCTCCTCAATCACGATGGGAGAGGTGTATCGTGTGCTTGAAGCCGTTGGTGTGGAACCATCAATGGTGTAGTAGATAGCTACACCTTCGGTTGCGCAACTGATGGTGACCGTCTGTGCCTCCGTGTAGCGCCCTGCTGCAGGAGAGAATGTGGGCTTGGCGACATTCGTTGCGGCCTTGAAGTTGAAAGAGACAGTGCCATCTGTGTTCTGCGTAATCTCCTCAATGGAAGAGTCGAGGTAGTAGGTGCCGTCAGTGTTTTTATTGAAGAACTTAGCGGCGGGAGTAGTAGACTTATTAAAAGCATTAACACTACCGTAAGGGAACGGGTCGTTGGCCATGCCTTCAATAGTGTAGTACTTGGAGCCTTGATAGGTTGTATACTGATATTCGTTGTCGGCAGAAATCCACGTCATGCGCTGATGGCTAGGAATATCGTTCGGGGTGTTATCAGCCCATGCAGAGGCGTTGTAGTCAACATGCAGGATGAGTAGCCCTTCACCAGGCAACGAGGCATCCCATCCTGTGAATTGGCGGTTTTCAAGAAGGAAGTATTCATTGCGGTTGCCATTATTGTAGACTATATAGGCTTCACCCCCGTCCTGCAGCGCCTTCATGTTGGCCACCTGAGTTGTCGTGGTGAGTTCAACGGGTTCTTTCCAACCTGCCATCCACCGCTCGTAGGAAGTGTAACCAGCAGGCTGGTAGCCGTCGCCATTGTAGGACCCCCCGTCCATCAGATCCCAATAGCCCATGCCCTGACCGCCACTGTAGTCGGTGTCGTAGAAGTCGGGATAGCCCAGGCAATGGCTGAACTCATGACACATCGTACCGATGCCATCGATGTTTCCGCTTCCGTTGAGTTCTCCACCACAAGCATAAGTGTCGATTTTCACTCCGTCAAGGGTTTGTGCACCACTGCCATCGCCATAATCGGCTGCAGAAGAGAGTTCCCACTCATGGGGCCAGATGGTGTTGGCGGCACCACCGTCGGCTTCACCCTTGCCTGCATAGACCACGTAGACCTGGTCGACCTTGCCATCGCCGTCCCAGTCATAGTCGGCAAAATTCACTTTTGAATCGACGAGTTTCAGGGCTTCGATAACCATTTCTGCGGGATGTTTGTCATTGCCACTACTGTCGTTGGAGCCATAGTAGGATTGGATGTTTGACACCGTGACGGGACCTATGACATCGAAGGTGAGTTCGAACTTGCCTTCGCTCTGGGCATAGAAATAGTCGTACATAGACCCCTTGAAGTCGCCGTAAGAGAAATTCTTCTCATTGGCAATACGCTGGTAGAGGGCGTTGTTGTTGTCTTTCTGGAAGGCAACATTAGAGAAGTTGACGAGAATGATGATGCCTTTCTTCTTACCAATGTAGTTACCCACCTCACCTATTCGCCGTGGTGTTTCGAGTCGCTTAGCACGACGGGCATTAGCTTGACTGCGCCGGGCCTGCGCCTTGGTTTTCACTGCATCGAGGCTGATCTCAGAGAAATAGGCCATGTCATCCATTTGCTGATAGGCACGGCCGTCGGCAGAGAGCCAGTAGTGGCCATGTTCATCGCCGACGAGTTGTGCTTTCACAGTGGTTCCATCACTGAGTGTGAGCGTGCGGAAGAGTCCTGGCTTGGCAGGAACGGCACTGGCAGTAAGAGCCAAAACAGCCAGTGCAAAGGTAAAGAAGAGTTTTTTCATTTCTATTTGATGATTAATGTCGCATTTTCACGATTCACCTGACGACGACTTTGCGGCCATTCACGATGTAGACTCCCTTCGGGAGCACAGAGGACACAGAGGAGACGGAGGGCACAGAGAAGTCGTTGTTGCCATGTTGCTTTGGCATCTTGCTGCTGCTTACGCGGCGGCCGCTGAGGTCGTAAATGGAATGTTCCTCGCTATTTGCGGGTACGACCTCTTGGATTTCGATGCCTGCAGGAACGGTGATGTCGATGACATAAGAGGCGGAACCGGGATTATAGAATTCTTCACCCTCGTAGTAGGCCTCGATGACCACCTTGCCTGGTGTGTCGCTGATGACAACGCTACCAGTAAAGACATCGACCGTAGCCAACGACTTGTCGGACGACGAATAAGTAACTTCGAGGTCGTAAGGATTGCGCAGCTCAGGTGCCTGGAAGTCGGCCGTGCCTGCCTCAACGGTGACGGTGTCGACATCGAAGGCAAGCTCTGGATCCATCCTCTCCATCGGCTCGTTGAGGAAGTTGAACGAGATGGTGCCATCATCGGCTTCTGCGATATCGAGTACCGACTTGTTGAGCAGCTTGCGACCATCGGTATTGGCGTGATAGAGCTTTGCCGGTGGGAATGAGATATTGGTGAACCGATTGTTGTCGCCGGAGGGATAGGGATCGGTTTTCATTCCTTCTTCGCTGACATAGGTATTGCCATAGAATTTGTAGGTTTCTATCTTGCCATCGGCAGGAATCCAGGTCATGCGCTGATGGCGGGGGTTGTCGTTGGGCTGGTTGTTCTCCCAAACCTCGAGGTCGAAGTCTACATACACGATCAACAGCCCGTGAGCAGGCAGCTTCTCGTCCCAATCCACCTGCTGCCGGTTCTCCAGCATGTAGTATTCGTCGCGATGGCCATCGTTGTACATGATGTAGGCATCGCCGCCTTCCTGCAACGACTTCATGTCGGCAACAACGGTGTCTGCCTTCAGTTCGATGGGTTCAAGCCAACCAGCCATCCAACGCTCGTAGCTGGTATAGCCTGCCGGGCAGTAGCCGTTACCATTATAGCATCCTCCCGACATCAAATCCCAGACATCCAGACCTACTCCACCACTGTAGTCGATGTCGTAGAAGTCGGGGAATCCAAGACAGTGGCTGAACTCATGACACAACGTGCCAATGCCACAGATGCGACCACTGCCGTTGAGCTCGCTGCCACAGGCATAGGTGTCGATAGTTACGCCATCGAGCTCGATAGACCCATCGCCGTCACCACTTAGAGCAGCCTCGCTCAACTCCCACTCATGCGGCCAAATAGTGTACGAAGTACCACCATCGGCCTCGCCCTTTCCTGGATAGATGACATACACCTGGTCTACCTCGCCATCGCCATCCCAGTCGTAGTCGGCGAAGTTCACTTCTTCATCGACCAGCTGGCAAGCCTCAACAATCATTCCTGCGGCATGGCTATCGAGGTTGTCTGGGCCAAAGTTCTTGCCGTAGTACTCCATCGTGTTCGACAACTGAACCGGACCGACAACGTCGAAGGTAAGTTCGAACTCTCCGTTGCTCTGCGCATAGAAATAATCGTAGACCGAACCGCGGAAGCTGTCTTGATGGAAGTCTTTCTCGTTGGCCATGCGCTCAAAGAAATCCCTGTTGTGGGCTTCGCGAAACTCCAAGTTGCTGTAGTTGACCAAAATGATGATGCCCTTCTTCTGACCTGTGTAGTCGCCGAAATGGCCAATAGAAGCCTTGCGGGGTGCGCTGGCTACACGGCGAGCATTCGCCTTTGCCCTGTGTGCCTGAGCCCGCTGCCTCACCTGCTCCAGCGACACCTCCTTATAATAGGAGGCATCGGCTTGCTCGCGGAAGGCACGACCGTCGGCAGAAAGCCAATAGTGGCCGTGCTCATCGCCAACCAGACGAGCCTGAATGGTGGTGCCATCGGCAAGGGTGATGGTTTTCACTTGCCCAGGTCGGGCAGGAATGGCGATAGCCGTCACCGATATCAAAAACAGCACGAGGCTGAGAAGACTCTTTTTCATATCAAAACACATTTTATTTCAATACGATCTTTTTCCTATTCACGATATAGATGCCCTTAGCAGCTGACGAACGCTGTGTTGGAGTGAGTTCTCCTGCAGTTCGAGTGGAGACACGCTGACCTGAGATGTTATAGACAGAGCCAGAGCCGTTAAACGGTTGCGAAGCGCCCATATCCATCATGTTCACCGCTGCATCAATCTTCTCGCTGATAACGATGGTGTAAGATGCAGACCCCTCAAAGAATTCATCGTCACCAGGGAATGTGGCCGTAATCACCACTTCGCCTTTCTCATCGCCAATGAAGACACTACCCGTTTCTGCATCGACAGTAGCCAGAAGCTCGTTGCTTGATGTGTAAACAACCTCCAGGCCATTGGGGTTCAGCAACTCCGGGCCTTTGAAGCCGCCAACGCCAGCCTCCGTCTCAACCGTGCTAACGGGGAATGCCAGTTCAGGATCCTTTAGAACAACGGGCTCTGGGGCTTTCTTGACGTAGAACACCAGGTTACGCTGGTTGTTGGGGTAACAGCCAAAGGAGTTCACCGATGCTGAAGGATTATACTGCAAGCAGATATTAGCCTGACCATAGGCAGCGCACTTGATCATCTCACTGGTGATGGTCCATAGCGAATGCTTACCATTAGGGGCAGAGGTCTCAGAAAGCGTTCCGGTAGTTCCTTCAAACGTAAGATACTGGTCGCCGTCGAGAACATACCAAGCTCCGTCGCCTCCAGCCTTTAACTTGAGCTCGCGAGCTTCACCACCCGTGTTGTCGATGGTATATCCGTCGATGGCTATCTTTGCGGGACGCCCATAAGTAGACGAGTTTTTCTGCTTCATGCCCGAGAAGGCAACGGCTGTTGAGTCTGATGACTCATAGACGAGCAGATAAGTATCGGCCTCATTAAACTGCAGATCATTTTTCACACGCACAAAATCACCACTGCCCGTGATAGGATAGGGGTCATAGATTTCATTTTCATCAGCAAACGAAAATGATATCATGCCATTGGTCTCAGCAATATCATAGACCTTCTTGTTGAGCATGGTCGTTCCACCAAGGTTCTTATTGTACAGCGTAGCAGCAGGACTGGTCTCGTTGCCGAAACTATTGTTTGACCCAGAAGGATAGGTGTCGCTCTTCATTCCATCGAAGGAATAGTAGCGGGAACCGTAATAAGTCGTGGATTCGTACTGGCCGTCGGCAGGAATCCACGTCATACGCTGATGGCCGGGAGCATTGTTCGGACTGTTAGCACGCCAAACAGAAGCTTTATAGTCCACATGCAGGATGAGAAGTCCATGACCGGGAATGCCTTGGTCCCAGCCGAAGTGCTGGCGGTTCTCGAGCAGGAAGTATTCGTCGGGATGGCCATCGTTATACATGATGTAGGCGTTGCCACCATCCTGCAAGGCCTGCATGCCCTCAATAGTCATGGAGTCGGTCAGCACAATCGGCTCGAGCCAACCTGCCACCCAACGCTCATAGCTCGTATAACCGGCAGGACAATAGCCGTCGCCATTATAACTACCAGAGTCCATCAGGTCCCAATAGCTCATGCCCTGACCACCGCTATAGTCGGTGTCGTAGAAGTCGGGATAGCCCAGGCAATGACTGAACTCGTGGCACATCGTGCCAATACCATTGATGTCACCCGTCTGTCCGTTGAGTTCTCCGCCACAAGCGTAGGTATTGATGCGCACGCCATCGAGCTGGAGTGAGGAACCCGTGGCCGATCGCAGATCCCAGGCATGCGGCCAGATGGTATCATCGGCACCGCCGTCGGCCTCGCCCTTTCCAGCATAGACGAGATAGACCTGGTCTACCTCTCCATCGCCGTCCCAGTCGTAGTCGGCATAATTCACATAGCTATCGGCTAACTGACAAGCCTCACGGGCCATTGCACCTGCTCGCATATCGTCGCCCTGGCTGTTGTTGCGACCGTAGTAAGACTGCGTGTTCGACACGGTGACGGGACCAACGACGTCGAATTCCAATTCAAACTGTCCCATGCTCTGTGCATAGAAATAGTCGTACATGGAACCATAGAACTTTCCTTCGCTGTAGCCACGCTCATTGGCGATGCGCTCAAAGAGGGCATTGGTGTGAGAACGTTCGAAACTCACATCGGAGAAGTTGACGAGGATGATGAGTCCGCGCTTCTTGCCGAAGTAGCTGCTACCAACGTCGCCAACTCTGCGCTGAGCCATGCGTGCCATGCGGTTCTCGTTGGCCTCCGTACGGCGCTCTAAGGCATCTGCTTTCAGTTGCTTCAGCTGTTCGTCGCCTATCAACTTATAAATATTCTTGCGACTCGTGCCCATAAAGGCGCGACCATCCTTTGAAAGCCAGAAATGTCCATGCTCATCGCCCACAAGGCGAGCCTCAACACGACTTCCGTCGTTTAGTGTGAGCATACGCTTCAAACCTGGCTTGGCAGGAATGGCACTGATCATCAGAACCCATGCGGTCATCAAGACCGATAATAATAATCTCTTCATCGTCTATTCGTAGTTCAGTTTTTATTGGTTGTTTTGCAAAATCTTATTTACTAATTTCGTTACATCGGCGATGTTCGTTTCGTGATCGCCATTTACGTCGGCTGCATCGGAGTCGATATTTTCACCTGCAGGCGTAATGCCCAGCAGGATTTTCACCAGTGCCTTTAGGTCATTCCAATCGATGGTTCCATCCTTCACGATGTCGCCGGGAGTGGTGGTGGGAGGCACTTCCATGTAAATCTGAACATCCTGCTGACCGCTAGTATAACAACGGAACATATTGGCACCAGAGTTATATTTAAGATATCGGCCTGTGTAGTTTGCATTGACGATAGTAGCTGTACCATTATTTACACTAATGGTCCATTTCGCAGTATTCGCCGTGGCTGTGGTTGCAGTATTCAACGCATTTGAATTAGAAGTCAGGGCCATATAAACACCGTCACCCTTTACTGTCCAGTAATTGCCAACCTGTTCCATCGTTAGGATTAGTGCAGTGTTGGACGAATTATTCATGTCAATCTGCGAAGAGTTAATAATGACACTACCCGAACCAGCTGTTCCGTCAAGCTTCGTCATCGACTTATTTCCGCTTACAATGACATAGCGCCGACCACTAACCAACTCGGAAGTAGATGTTATTAGTTGGAAGATACCATCTCCTGTTACAGGATTATCTCCACCTTGTTCCTTCACTGTGAGCGTGTAGGTGGCAGAATTGGAATAATAGTCATCGTTGCCAGCAAAGGAAGCGGTGATAGTAGTGGTGCCTACGGCCTTCAATGTGACAGCACCAGTAGAAGCATTGACAGTTGCCACATTCGTGTTAGAACTGCTATAAGTGACTGTCAGTCCGGAAGGCGACATGCTGAGCGTGGGAGCCGTGAAGCTTTCACCCAATGTTGCCGTTACAGAAGTCGGCGAGAACGACATCGTCACGGGTTGCTTGCCTGTCGACGAACCCTCGTAGTTGTCATAGCTAAAGGCTACATCCTTCTTGTCACCCCAGATGTAATCTTCCAAACCAGGATAATCCACAAACGGGTTGCGGTTGCCCTGCTTTACTTTGACCGCATTGTTGCGGGATATCTCAACAGCATCTACTGGGTCATTTTTCGACCACTCCATCAGCATGTTCAGATACCAAGTCTTAAATGCAGGATAGCTAGTTCCGTCGAACACTGCACTCGCCGTAGCATTGCCTGCCCAATCATCTACTACATCTTCATAACAAGTGGCCATGTAGAAATAGATGCGTGCCATGTCGCCCTTGATTTCGTCGTTTGGTTCAAAAACCGTACCACTGTATCCTGGAGTGGCACAGTTTCCCTTCTTGCTATATCCATTTGCCGACTGATATGAAACCGTTCCTACTTTTGCCAACGGGTAATTTTCTCGTCGATTGTTCACATAACCATCTGTAGGCAATACATGGACAATATCCGCCTTGATGATTGAAGAATGTTCATAATCTTGAAACCAACTCTGCGGAACAGAGTGCTCACGGTTGTAGCAGTCACCTTCTTGATGATATGTGCCTGCCTTATCCTTCACATGAGTATAATAAGTCGCGTTCGAGTACCAGTCTCTCACGTAGCCATCAGGACGAGTGTCTGTCGCCCTGTAAGCCTCATAAAGTCCGTCATAGCCTATATTCGTGTGTGTTTTAATAATCCCATACATCGCCGTCTTCAGCGCAGCACCCTTCTTGCCGTTGGCAGCTTGGTAGTATGTTTCAGAGCCGTTAGGCCCTTGTGCCCAAGCCATGCAGAGGGTCAGGGCAAGGGTACAGATGGATGTGAAAAGTCGTTTTGTTGTCATATCGTTTTCTGTTTTATTGTTATCTACCGAGTACAATGCCAATGAGTGACTGGATGTCGGAGCGAGTCACGACACCATCTTCGTTCGCATCGGCTGCATGCAAGTTGAAGCGGTCGCCATTGCGGAGGCTCTTGTCGTTGAAGAGATTCACAAGGGCTGTGACGTCAGCAACATTTACGCTGCCATCGTTGTTGATATCGCCCACCAATGTCTCCACTTCCTCATAGAGGTTAGGCAGCAGACCGCTTACGGTCTTATAGCAAGCATAGTTGCTATAGTTCGGACTATATTGCACTATTTTCTCTGTCGACAAATTCTTAATTGCAAATGTTCCGTCGGCCTCGCGGGCATCGATAGACCAAGTCGTAGCATCGGCTGTCTCATCGGGCGTCACACTGAAAGTATTAAACTCTGCCTGCTGCCATAGATAGCGTCCTGAACTATCTTGTATACGATAGCCGTCGGTTGTGGCCAACAGTGTGAAGGTCGGCTTATCATCGTCAAGCGTGATGACATCGTCTTGTGCAACAACGTCTTTAGCATTCATGTATCCGTAATTCTGTGTTGAGGCCAGCGGCTGAGCCATACGCAACTTTCCGTCAACATCGGTTATGATGATGTAACGCTTGCCGCCAATGATGCGGAGCACCTTGCGGAACTGGTACTTCTTCGCAGGCAGATAGATGGTGTCTTCCTTCTCAACAACGATGGTATCGGGCGGAGTGATAATGCTATCGCCACCCTCTTCGAAACCGCCATAGGCAAAGGCTTGCAATATGCTGTCGCCCCAAATGAACTCCTCCAGACCTGGATAGTCGATGAACGGATTGCGGTTGTGCTGAATGACACATACTGCCTCGTTGCGTTTTATCTCAATGCTATCAACGGGATCTTGACGACTCCACTTCAGCAGCAGCCTCAACGCCCACTCAGAGAAAGAAGGATAGGTCGTACTGTTGAGCATTTCGCTCGCCCAAAGGGGCTGCACATTCTCATAGCAAGTCACCATGTAGAAGTAAGTCCGGGCAAAATCACCCTTCCATTCATCATTAGGTTCGAAGCACAAGCTATCATAGCCTTCAAAGGTGCAAACGCCTTTTTTGCTATAATTGTTTGCAGAATGGTCACTTTCACCGTTGTTTTCCCCATATGGGAGATTACTACGCATTCCATTCACTTTTGAATCAACAGGATACAAGTGATATAGGTCTGTGCCAGGTCCTATTTTTGTACCATTAACTGTAGAATTTTTGAACCAGCTCTGTGGCAAAGAATGTTCGCGGGCATAACCACCACCTCCTTCTGTGCCGCTTCCTCCAGATGCTTGACCATCAAAAAGTTGATAACTGGTAATGTTGGAATAGCGGTCGCGAATGGTAACACTATCTTCTAGTACATCAGTTGTGGCAAAGGCACCCCATACTTTTGTATATGAAATCTGCTTAAACTTAACTCCCTGATATTCCCCATTGATAATCTGGAAGAATGCCGTCTTCAAAGCTTCGCCACACTGGCCATCGGCAGCCTGATAATAGGTGCCGGTGTGGTTTGGCCCTTGTGCCCAAGCAGTGTCAAGGGCTAGGAACTGCACGATGATGGCTATGTAGAGTTGCTTCACGTTCATTCTTTCCTAGATTCTGACTTTACGCCTTTTTATTCATCAGTAGTTGTACCAACGCCGTCAGGTCGTCGGGAGTTACACCGTTGACGCCATCGACATTGGCGGCCTCGTGGTCGTATAGATAGGGTTCCTTTGAGTCTTTGCCCTGCAGGATATTCACCAGAGCCGTGACATCAGCAATCGTAACTGCGTTGTCACGGTTGACGTCGCCGACAAGTGTCACTTCCTCATAGAGCACGGGCAGCACGCCCTGCTTAGAGTCATAGCAGCCGAACAACGAGTTAACGAATTGGATGGAGTACTTTGTATACAGATTCACAATCATCAGCCCTTCGCTATCGCTGCCGTCGCCTTCACCCGGATCATCACCCACAACGGGCGTGTCATCACCCGTGGCCGGGCCCGGACCGGGGCCAACAGAACTATTATCCAGCACCCATTCCGTACCTGTTGCCGAAGGATCGGTCGTTGTGGTAAACGTACTGGCACCTTTCGACGGGTGGGCGAGGAATCGTCCCTGTGCATCCACGATGCGGAAGCTGTCGTAGGTGTCGCTGTATGTTAGCCGGAAAGTGAAGACCGGCTTCTCGTTCTCCAGCGTGATGACATCGCCAGTTGCCATCACAGGCGATGCCGACAGATAGTACGGTTCCATGGAAAGCGGAAGCGCTAACATGAGCTGGTCACCCACCGGGGCTGCAATGACATATCGTTTACCCTCCGTAATGGTTGTTACCTTCTTGTATTCTTTACCACCAGAAGCCTCTGCAGGCACTACGATCCCTGCGAAAAGCAGTATCCACAAGGCTGCCAGAAAGTATTTTTGTGAGTTCATCAATAAATGTTATTGGGTTTGAAAATTAATAATCAAAAACATACCGCCAATCAAAATTAGGCGAAAAAGCGTGCAAAGTTACGAACTTTTATCGACATAGCCAAGAATTTTCCTTTTTTTAAGAAGTTCGCATACGCGTGAGAGAGGGGAAGCAGACATAAAACACGGTCCTTCAACGCAAGTTGAGAGTGTGGCAAAAAAGAGAAAAGAGCCGCTTTTTTGTCCCCTCCTTCGGAAGGAGGGGTAAGGGGTGGCGAAGCGCGAGGAGGGAGCGATGAGGGGAGCGCAGCGACGGGGGAAGCGATAAACAAGGTTCGACCTAATCTACATGTTTGATCTGAAATAGGTTATATCATTACTTTTCTCCACCACCCCTAAGTGGGTGTGTCAAAATAGAGCAAGGAGTCAATTTGTAGTCCCCTCCTTCTGGAATGTTTAATTTATAATAGGTTATATCATTATTCTTCTCTACCACCCCTAACCCCTCCTCCCAGGAGGAGGGGACTACTGGCTGCGTCTTTTCATCCATTGTTTCATTTTGACACACCCTCACAACTGGCAGCGTCTTAACAACCATTATTCCTTTTGGCACTTCTCGCGATTAGGAAAACTCATTCATTTCGAGATGCAAAAACAGTGCTTTCGTGCTATCAAAGTAATGCTTTCGTGAGAGTGGAGCAATGAGTTTAAAATACGAGAGAAATGAGCTCGTTTTGCAAATTAACTTGTTTTGTTCAGTAAATTAAGTTAATTTGTATAGTAAATTAAGTTATTTTACTCAGCAAATTAAGTTAATTTACATTGCAATTTAAGTTAATTTACCGCACAAATTAAGTTAATTTACTGAACGGGAGATATGCTTTGGCATCACGGGAGGATTGAGATAGGGTGATGAAAGCAATGAGATGGGATGATGAAAGCGATGAGATTGAATGATGGGAACGATGGGAATGAAGGATGGGAACTATGGGAATAAATAATGGATACAATGGGAATGGATGATGAAAGGATTGGGGCAGAGCGCCAAAAACGAGTTTGGCTCCAGCCGAACAAACATCCGGCTGGAGCCAAACCATCGCACGAAGAGCGCACTACTCTATTCTGTTACATGCGCACCGTTCTATTCCGCTTGCTTTCTGAACTGCCGATACTCGTCGCAGCGCGACACAAAGCGGCTGGCGCCTTGCGTGTTCTGAGCCTCGAAAGCGGCCAAAGCACGGAACGCCTGATACTGGCTGGTCTGCGGCTTGGCAATTTTCTGGTATTCCACTTCTGCCTCGTTCCATTCATAGATGCTCCACTGGTCTTTCTCAGGATAGAGTCCGCCATAGCTCATCGCAAAGAGAGCACGCTCGCGAAGCATGGCATCGCTACTGCCGGCAGCCTCGCGCAACAAGCTGAGCGCACGGCCAGCCAGGTCGGCCTCGTTCACTCGTAGCGTGTCAGTGACGCTCTTTCCGTCACGCATCAGGTACCAACAGTCGCCGGTAAAATGAGCTTGTGCATAACGCACCGCCAAAGCGAAGCAATGCTGATAGCGTGATTCACCCTGCAGGAGCGACAAGCCGTTCTCCAACTCGATCATCTCACGAATGAAAGCGACCTTCGGATTCTGCGTGAGCAGCGGCTGCTCCTCGCCATAAGCCTCAGCGTCGGTCAGCCACTGGCGCTTCAACCACGGCTCCACCGTCCACGTTCGATGTGTCGCATACGGCCGATAGCCTTTCTCGTTGTAGTAGGCAAGTGGCACTTTCTCCAACCATTTCAGAGCTTCCGACCACTTGCAAAGTCGCATCAGCTTCGTGCCGACAAGGTCGTTCATGGCCATATCGTCCATCGTCAGATTCTTCTTCAGATAGCTCTCGAGCGGTGTCACGGCTGGACTCTTTGCATAGTTGATGAACTGCTTCAAGCCTTCGACGGCAGTAGTATCGATAAAGCATTGGTATTCGTATGACTCATCAATGTTATAGAGTGCAACGGCCACCTCTGGACGTTTGGCGCGAAGATACTGATCGGCCAACACCTGATGCACCATGCGGTCATAGGCATTCCTGAAGAAGCCATCCCCCTGCTTCTTCTCGCCAAGCCACGTGAGCTCGCCGGCCAGATAGTCGTCGTATTGGCGGTCGGCATCCAACTGCGAGGAAGTGATATAGAGTCGCAGCACACGGGCATTGTCGTTCATGCGAGGCGTTCCGGCGAGCGTTGCAGCAGCATTGATGTCGGCAAGAGCCTGCTTCTTATTGCCAAAAAGATATTCCAGCCAAGCCTTCGCCATCTGCCACAGCTGGGGCGTCTGCGTCTTTCCCTCTTTCACCACCTGCTTAGCAAACTCGCACATCTGACGTGCCTCGCTCTCCTGAATGTCGCGGATGAAGAGCTTTCCGCCAAAGCCCCATTCGTCATTCTTTCCGTCCACGGCCTCTTGCGCATTGTTCACAAAGTCCTGAAGCAGGAACGGCAACACGGCAGAATTGGCATCGCGCTCGTATTCGGCACGGATGGCGGCATAGGAACGACGCTCATAGTACATCGTCATCAAGCTCGCCCAGTCGCCCATCTCTGCAAACAGCGCGGCAGCTCGGTCGGGTTGGCCGGTCTTCAGCAGCGCGCCGGCGTAGATGTTCTTCATCATGTCCTTATAGACGCTATTGATGAAGTTGCTCGTGGTGCCCTCCCACAAGCGCACATTCTCGGTGTGGCGACCCAGCATCATATTACAACGCATCAGCAACAGGGCATGCTGGCTGCGCAGGCGCGTCTTCAGTTTTCCCTGGGCGTAAGCTCGGATGGCAAGCAGTCGGCGGTTGCGGTCGGCAAGCTGAGCCTTCGTGGGATAGTCCCAAGTGTCTTGCTGTGCTTCGCTGGCACACTTCAAATACTTTTGCAGCTGCCTGACGTAGCTCACCATCAGCACATCGCCTTGCCTTTGTGCTGACTCGACGACCTGGTCGGCATCAAAATAATAGTACTCCTCATCGAGGCCCATGTAGGCTCGCCAGTTTTGCAACGTCAACTTGTTGCAACGGTCGCTGAACTCCTCATGACTGCAAACGCTGAAAAGGTAGTAGTTGTGCGTGTCGACCCACGAGCAGGCCATCATGCCAATGGCAACGGCCGACAACAGATTAGTGATGATAAATCGCTTCATAGTCTTCTGATTTGTATCTTTTTATGTTTTCTTGATCCAAGTGATAGGTGATGATGGAATGGCTGAGGCTAGACCGCTGCTCTTCGACGGCTTTTTTCACACGGAGAATCTCCTCGGCGGTTACCGTGTGCTCGATGTGTACGCCATAGATGGTGCGCTGCCACGAGTAGACGGGATAGGCGGCAGCCAGCGGCAGGTCGTAGCCGGCGAGGCGGCGCAGATAAGGTTGCACGTCGCGCAGGTCGAGCACGGGATTTCGCTCGTTGAACTTCCTGGGGTCGCCGGTGTTGTAAAGCATCAGCACACCATAGTCTACAGGTGGCGCAGGCATGGAAAGCTGGTGCAGACGGATGGTGGCAGAGAGGCGCAGTCCATGAGCACGGGCCTCACGCCGCACTTCTTCAAGGAAGTCATAGAACGTCTTTCGGCTGCGGGCTGTATAGTCGCAGTCTATCTGTATCTCTTCAACGCCATCCACGTCGTTGGTCTCGTTGATTTGAAGGATACGGCTGACAATCTTCTCGGCCAGCGACTCATGCCGCCGATGCATGCAATCCTCGGTGATGAAAACAGTGGGAACGATTTGCAACTGCTGCGGCACCTTTTCTGGAAAGGCAATCGTGGCGTTGGGCATCGGCATGCTATCGGTCATGACCACATCGAAGTAACGGCAATAGACTTTCCTGATGTCGTGCTGCTGAAGGAATGCTTTTGAAATGCTGTCGAGTTGCCACTCGGTGCGCCAATAGTAGACGCTGTTCTCCACGGGCAGCTCAGCCGTTCGCTTTCCACAAGCCACGACCAACAGCAACACAAACAACCAGCAGAGTCTTCTCATCGTTCTTCCTCCTTTCCCAACCACTGGCGGCGCTCGTCGGCCGACATCTGTTCAATGGCATAGCGAAGCATGGTGCGTGGCATTTCGTCTGCATGCTGACGCAGAAAGTCGCGCAGCAGGTCGATGCTTACGCGCTTGCCAACCTCGCGCAGCATCCATCCAACGGCTTTCTGCATAAGGTCGTGAGGGTGGCGAACATGCACTTCGGCATAGCGCAGACACCACGACGGGTCGCCTTGCTGAGTGGTTTTCCACGTGCTTACCATGCCTATGCGCTGTCGCCAGAGGGCAGTAAGGCCCATCGACTGTGCATCGGAGAAGGCCAGAGAGTCCATCACCTGTCGCTTCTTGGCATCGCCCTCTGGGCCAAAGGTCGTGGGCAGCATCAGCCAGGCACCGAGTAGCTTCGGCGCAGAGAGGTCTACGAGGTCCCAGTTGTTGGCCTGATGTGCGTGTTGCAGATAAAAATCGACGATTTCATCGCGCTTTTTTATTGCTTCGGCATCGTTCACCAGTCGTTTTGTAGCCAGCTTTTCGAACATGCTCACGAGCAGCAGGAAACCACACAGGCGCACCTCGTGCCAGCGGCTATCGAGCAGCTTCGCCACCTCGGCAAGACTGATATCACCCTTCACGGCCTTCACCACCTCGCGTGTCTGCGGCACCTTCAGTCCCAAGAACTCGTCGCCCTCGCCATATTCGCCTGGCCCTGTCTTGAAAAAACGCATCAACACTTCACGCTGCGCCTCATTGCGCAGCGACTCCATGTAGCTGATGATTTCGTCTGCAGTATACATAAGCTGCCAAGGTTACGTTGGTTCCTCTTCTTTAGAAACAGATGCCAAACGACAACTGGTGCATCTTCGGTCCACGGCCATCCTTGAAGAATGTCATGGGACTATAGCGGCAGTAGAGTGGAGGGATATAGGGTGCATCGAAGATGACGGTGGGCTCGATGGTGACAGGACGCTGGCCAAGTCCGCTGGTACTCACGTCATATTCCTCGTCGTTGAACGTGTAGTAGCGATTGGCTCGGGTTGACACATTGAGGTTAACCAATGCGCCCACCGAAAGCATCCACTTGCACTTGGCATCGAAGTAATGGGTGTAGAGCAGGGGCACCTGCAGGCTGAAGATGCTCAATGAAGAATGGGTTTTCTTCTGCGTGGCGGCATCATAAGGAACAAACGACACCACGCCCATATCGTCCTTCGCCAGATAGCGATTGCTCTTCACGTGGCATGTACGGAAGCCCAAGAGAAGACCGGTGCTCCAGACGTTCTTCTTGCCAAAAGGATGCCAGTCGGCCGTACCGCCAACGCCAAACTCGAAGGCGGGCCACAACGAATAGCCGTCGGGAGCTCCCGTCATCGTGCCCATACCAACATACAGATGTGCCGAACCCTCCACCTTTGGTGTCTTTCCGTCGTCATTGCCTTTAATCACAACCTTGTTGAAGTCCTTCAGATTGGGCATCTTCCTCCTCACGGCCGACGTGTCAGGAATGCTGATTCGCTGTGAGTAATGGAAGTAGGGATCGTCCTTCACACCATTAATGACAATGCGCTGAACGGTGTCGCGCGTCTCGATTCTCACCTTATCAACTTTCTCAAGGACAAGGGTGTCGCCAATTTCGGTGGCGAGTGCCGTCTGGCTTGCGCTCCCTGCAATGAGAACGGCCAGGAAAAGGAATAATTTCTTCATCTCTTCCACATTATTTTTATTATAAATTCATATTAGTCCTAACGCGATGGCTCCATCGCTTCATTCTTCATGCTCTTTGCTTTCAAGGACCTTCTCAAGGGTTTGCTCCACCTTGTCAGCCATTTTCTTGGCAGCAGGGCTCTGTTCCAGTTTTTCCATCTTCTGTTGCACCTTCTCGCCGGCCTTGTCGAGGACTTTCATGCGTCGGTCGACCTGCCGCCATTGGGAAAACTCATCGTCCCAGTCGCGCTGGTCCTCAATGCGCTGAAGCACAGCAGATGTGAGCGGTGGCACACTAAGTTTCTGCTTCAAGCGGTCGATGTCGGAAGCTGTATAGCCGCAGCGCTGGCGCCGGTCCTGAGACGTGAGGCGCCGGTCGGCATTATACTCGCTACGCGTCATATAGACCACGCTGTCAACATAGAACTCTGTTCGGTCGTGGTAACGCATGCGCAAGGCTCCCGACTTGCCCGACTCATCAGGACTGAGGGGAATGAACGAATAGAGCGAGGCGTCCATATCACCCTCAAAGCTGATGTACTTCAGGTTGCCCTGCGGCACGTAGTCGACAGCCGTGTCTTCCAAACGATAGACGGCATGGGCATCGACGTGCGAGAGGTGCACCTTGGCCAAGAGGATGTTGATGGTGAAGGACGTGTCGGGAGCCAGCGCGTTGTAGTCGATGCGCAGCTCCTGGCTGGCCGTGTCGCGCACAGCCACTCCCGCCAGGCCTCGCTTCGTAAAGACACGTGTGGTATCGCCCGATGTTTCAAGCGTGTATGTCTTCGGCAAGCGACGTGCCTTTTCCAGAAATGTGTATGGCCTCAGCTGCCAGTATTCGATGTCATCGGGGTTGGCATGTCCATCGGGATGCACGAGGTTGCGCCCAGCGATGATCTGGATGCCATCGTCCCACTTCTTCGTGTAGCGCACATCCATCTGGCAGATGCCCTCATAGACGTAGTATTCCTGTGTCTTGCGTCCTGCGACATATTCTCCACCCTCCTCGATAAACCGGTAGTAGCAGAAGAGTCGCAGACAGTAGTCCTTCTCTCGCTGCACGTCGACATTTTGCAGGTATAGTTCTTTCCAGATGTCATCGTCGTCTTGTGCCACGACTTCACAAGAGCCCGCTATTAGCAGCAAAGCAGCAAACAGCACCCTGCATTGAGCTCTGCTGACCTTTTGAAGTGTGTTGAACGACGCTTTCATGCCGCAAATGTACAAATGCCTACTTGATATTACTCATTCTCCACTTTCCATGATATAGTATCCTGCTTCGCTGGGATGGTCCAGAACGAGGCTTTCTGGATTCTCCTTCGTCAGCAGCCACGCCATCCAGATGTCGCCGGCGGCTGCAGCGATGAAGAAGATGCCCCAGAACAACAGGGGCAGACTCCCGATGAAAAGGGCGATGATTGATGGAATCACACCCACCACGAAGCATGGCATGAGGCACGCCAGCTGATAGGGACGAATGCGCATGGGCTCGTCGCAATGGCAGTAGGGTGTGAGGTACTTCCAGAGGACGCCGAAGCTGATGCTCTTCCAACCTCTGCGGGCGTAGCATGCCCAAGTGATGCCGTGGATGACTTCATGAATCACGATGCCCACAACCGCCGCAACGAGCAACACGATCCATGTGGGCGCGGTGCCCAGGAGTTCACGGATGGGCCGACGATCGTGCCAAATCAGGAAAAACAGAGCGGTCAGCACAATGCCCACCACGCACATGATGACAACGGCAAAGATGTTTGCCTTGATCAGGTCGATGGCTACTTTCCGTCTGTGGCAGCCTTCTATTTCCTCGAAAGGCGCCTGTTCCTGTTGGATGTCGATATTTTTCTCTTCTTCCATCTTCTTACTTATTCAACTTTCGGAAGTTACTTATTCTTTAAACAACCGCTGGGCAAACATTGTGAGATAGATGCGCCAGTTGCGCCAGAGGTGTCCGCCATCGTTCTCGAAGTATTCATAGGGATATTTATGCTCGTCGAGATACTGGCGCAGCTGAGTGTTCATCTGCATCAGGAAGTCTTCCTTGCCAATGGCAATCCAGTAGAGTTTCGGCTTCGAGGCAAAGAGGCGGGCCAGCTGATCGTCAATCTTCGAGGCGTCGCGGTTCATGCGTGCTGCTGCCGACTGCAGGCCGTAGTAGTCGAAGGTTTCGGGATAGAGGCGGGAGATGCCAAACGTATGGCCGCCACCCATCGAGAGTCCCGTCACGGCACGTGCCGACCGCTTGCGGATGGTCTTGTAGTGGCTGTCGACGAAGTTCACGATGTCCATGAAGCTCTCTTCCATCGATGCCTTTGCACCACGGTCGTTGAAGGCGTTGCCATCGGGCGTGTACATGCCCTCATGCCACCAACCCGGCGCAGCGTTACAGGTGGGGTTGCCGTTGGGCATCACCACAATCATTGGCACAGCCTTGCCTGCAGCGATGAGGTTGTCCATGATTTGCGAGGCACGACCAAGGTCGCCCCAAGCCGTTTCGTCGCCTCCATGGCCATGCAGCAGATACATCACTGGGAACTTCTTCTTGCCGTCGTAGGCTGCAGGCAGATAAACCGTCATGCGACGTTGCTGGCCCAGCGTAGGACTATCGTACCAAACACGCGACAACGTGCCATGAGGAACATTGTTCACCTGATACAGGTCGCCCTTGTCGCCCTTTCCTTTCGTCACGATGAAGATATTGCTCAGCGTTGAGATGTCGCGGTTGACGTAGCTATTGGCGGGATCGATGATGCGCTGACCGTCTACCGAGAAGCTATAGGAATAGAGCTCGGGGTTAAGAGGCTTTGTTGTCACCGTCCAAACGCCATTGTCCTGCTTCGTCATGGGCAGCGTCTGCCACTTGATTTCCTCGAAGTCGCCCGTCACACTCACCTTCTGAGCAGAGGGATCGAAGAAGTTGAAGGTCACCGACCCATCCTTGTTAATGATGGGCGATTTCACGTTGGGACGCTGTCCCAGTGCCTGTTGTGCATAGCCGCCCACTGCCAGCAGGAGGCAACATGCCATTGTAATCAGTCGTTTCATGTTGGTGTTTTTATTAAGTGATGATAGATGTATTGTCGATGACTAAAGAGAGTGGTTGTGCATTTGGCGTTGTCGCCTTGCACTTGATTGCTGCAAAATTACAAATAATCTCGATAATAATGGGTGTTTTTAAAAAAGAAATGCTAATTTTGTACATTATTTATAATTAATCATGACAGCAATGAAAAGAATCACGCTTTTTGCCTTTGCACTCATGCTCGCCATCGCCTGTCGAGCACAGCAGAACCAGCCAAAAGACACACCGCAACTGGAGTTCGCCCTGCAGCTGCGCGTAACACTCGGCGAGACCTATTCCGTTGGCGAAACACAACACGGGCGCCGCACCGTCATCCCTATCACGGGAGGAACCTTCGAAGGGCCGCTGCTGAAGGGCACCATCCTCAACGGCGGTGCCGACTACCAGCTGGCCAACACAGCCCTGAATCGCACAGAACTGGAGGCCATCTACAGTATCAAGACCGACGACGGCGTCTACATCCACGTGCGCAACCGCGGCATCATTTGCGGTGGAAAGGACGAAAATGGAAATCCTACGTTCTACTTCCGTGCCGCACCGCAGTTTGAAGCCCCTGCCGACAGCCCTTATGCCTGGATGAACAATGCCCTCTTTGTGTGTGCCCCCGAATGGTCGCAGGGCTTTCAAGGCATCGTGCTGAATGTCTGGAAGGTGAAGTGATGAAATGCTAATTCCAGTAAAGCGTCACGTCGCTTCCCTACATTCTCAGGGTCAAATTCTACATGGTTCCTATTTTATAAGATGTGCATCGATTTGCGCAGCGATTTCACTCGCAAGTCCTGCATCATAGCCCACACGCAGGTGAATGGTTGGGCGCGAAGGATCTTTCGTGCTGATAATCACGGCATGCTCGTCAATGGTATAGGGGGTTGCCATGTTTTTCGGCATGACGCTCACAAGGTCGCTGATCTTGAGCTCTTCGCCCGCCATCACCATGACATCCTGGGCCGTGTAGAACAGGATGAGCGCCGGCAGCTCGTTGGCCCTTGAGGCATCGAGCACCACCACGTCATCGGGTTCGCCATACTTCCTCTCCACTTCATCAATGCTGGCATAGGTCACCCTCGGTGGTTCCGCTTTTTCCTGACGTTTATTGAAGTAATAAACCAAGGGGATGACCGGCAGCAGGAGCAGGAGTGCAATACTGGCATAGAGGGCCAGCAAAATAATTGCGATGACTGCAAGAATCGTATTTCGTTTCATTCCATCAGTGTTTAATCGTTACTTCAATCGTATTATTCCACTTATTGCTCAACGACTTTGATAGCCTTGTCGCCTGGTTTGAAGAGCAAGCCCGTGCACTTCTGGGCATCGACCTTGTATGCCTTCAGCTCTACCTTGTTCCAGTCTATCTGGTCAGTGCGCTGTGCAAGAGGAACATGAGGTATCAAACTGCCGTCGCGCACCAAGATAACAGCGGGAATCTTGCCGGCACGGATGGTCTGGTAACCACCCTCATAGACTTCACCGCTCTGATAGTCAATCCACTTGCCTTTGGGCAGGTAGACTGTCCGCTCATTGCCAGACTCTAACAATGGAGCCACAAGCATTTGCGAACCAAACATATACTCATCCTCCACAAGCCAGGCTCCCTTGTCTTGAGGGAACTCAACGAGCAGGGCACGCACCATTGGCAGGCCGCGCTCCGAGCAATCCTTCGCCTGGGCATACACATAAGGCATGAGTTTGTACTTCATCTCGGCACAGTCACGGAACGCATCAGTAAACGATTCGGAGATGAGCCAGGGCTCCGTTGGGGGTGCGCCGTGAGCACGGGTGTGACTCGACAAGAAGCCGAAGGGTAGCCAACGACGGTAGATGTCTTCTGGCGAAGCTGTCACAAAGCCTCCCATGTCGTGGCTCCAGAACGAAAAGCCGCTGAGACCGAAGGAGAGACCGCCTCGCAGATCGCCCAACAGACCGATGTTCGTCGTCGCGGCATCACCACCCCAATGCAGGGCATAGCGCTGAGAACCAGCCCAGGCAGAACGTGCCCAGATGATGCCTTCGCCCGGATGATTGCGCTCTACGACCTCCCAAAGTGCTTTGTTGTAGCGCAAGGGATAGAGGTTGTGCTCATAGAGTCCACCCTTGCCGCTGTGGTAGAAGCCATTGTAGGGGGCTGCCTCGCCAAAGTCGCACTTGATGGTAGACACACCCTGCTTCATGAGACCTTCTATCTTAGACTGATACCAGTTGACGGTCTCGGGATTAGAGAAGTCGAGAATGGCATCTTCCACTGGCATGCCACCCGTGGCATTCACTACATGCATGCCTCGCTCAATAATCTCCGGGAAGAAACGATTCTTGGGTGTGAAGTAAGGCAACTGCCACAAGCAGGTATGGAATCCATCTTTTGAGAGTTGCTTCAACATGCCGACAGGGTCCTTGAAGCGGTCCTTGGCAAACTCGTAGTCGCATTGCCAATCGACACCAAACCATCCGGTATCGAAGTGGATGACGTCGGAAGGAATCCGGTGGGCACGAAGCTGACGGGCAATCTCCAAGCCTTCCTCCTGCGAGAAGTAGGTGATACGGCTCATCCACGTGCCAAAGCTCCAGAGGGGAAGCATCGGCGACTTGCCGGTGATGTCGGTATACTCGTTCAGTATATCCTTCGGCTCTCCGAAGAAGACGAAGAAATCGACCATTTCATCGGCCATAAACAGGCGGTCGGCACCAATATAGGAAGCTCCGAAGTCGCAGGTGACAGGCGCGGAGGTATGCATGAAGATGCCATAGCCACGATTCGAGAAGAAGAAGGGCACGGGCTTGTATTGGCCATCGGTCTCTGGTCCTTGTGGGTCGGTGACAGAGAGATGCACTTTCTGCCCCACCTTATTTAAAGAGGTGAACGACTCGCCACAGCCATAGATGCGCTCACCAGGTGCCAACGACAACACGGGGTTTACGCTACGCGAGTTGTCAGAGCCACGCTTGATGAAAGAGAACGGCAGCAACTTCACTTGCGTGGAGTCGTTGTCGATGATATGGCGCGTCTGCGTCAACACCCTACCCTTCGCATCCTTGATGACGATACGCCAAGGATACTTCTGGATTTCAATGGTGCCATAGGGTGAAGTGTAGGAAATGGCATTGGCCGTTTGACTGCTCTTCCATGCTGCACCTTTCGTACGAGCCTTGAAGCGGTCGCAAAACATCACATCGTCGGCATCGGTGTCTTTCGGTTGAACGGGGGTGGTCAGCATGCGGATTCGCGCGGTGCGAGGAGTGATGAACTCGATGCTCAGCTTCAGTTCCGGATCGTTTACATAAGCGGCATCGGGGAAGTCGAGCATCTGCATGCGGACGGGCCAGTAGCCATTCAGATTAAAGGCCTGACGAGGCGACAGCCTGTAGCGTTTCCACTGCAATAATCCCTCACCCTTTGCCGCATCGAAAGCCACCAGCGAATCGGCAAGGAAATAGGTGTTCGACAAATCACTAAAGTCTGTCGACACGTCCTTTTGCATGCACTGCAGGTACTGCACACCCGCATTGGTCTGAATCTGGGCATTCATCGTCATAGTGCCACAGAGAGCACAGACGGAAAGCATCGTGAAAAGTCTCTTCTTCATATCTTATATTGTTTATTGATCCTCTTTTTAAGGCTTAAAAGGGACGAATACCTTGTGCAACCAGAGGGGCGAGAGGCAGGACTATTGTCCCTTTTCTCCCCTTTCACTCCCCTTTATGCCCTTTTCTCCCCTTTTCACCCCTCGGACCACCTCATCATCATTGCCTGCACAAAGTTAAAAAAAAGAATCGGCTTATTCAAGAATAAAGTGAAAATCAAAATCACTTTAACCAACATTAACTTCGCTCTACCGCATGTTTTAATCACATCGACCAATAAGCCACATCTTCCTAATCTTCCTCCCTTTGGTTTTTTCTAGGTCCATCCGACAAATGCATAGTTTTTATTGGATGAATCTTTTTTTATATAAGATGTGAAACTAGTTGCGGAAAAATCATTAACTTTGTACCTGAATATGAAAAAAATAGGATTACTGCCTCGCATTGCTATCGCTATCGTGATGGGTATCGTGATAGGAAACGTGCTGCCGGAAGGATGGGTGCGCGTGTTTGTGACGTTCAACTATGTGTTCAGCCAGTTTTTGGGCTTCCTAATTCCGCTCATTATTATCGGACTGGTGACACCTGCCATTGCCGACATCGGGCGTTCGGCGGGACGTCTGTTGCTGCTGACGGTGGGATTGGCCTACGCCGACACCATCTTGGCAGGACTGCTGGCATTCGGTACTGGTACGATGCTCTTCCCCCAGCTGATAGACACCGAGGCATCGCTGGCGGTAGAAAAGGCAGAGACGCTACTGCCATACTTCAAACTAGAGATTCCCGCCATACTCGACGTAATGGCAGCGCTGGTGAGCTCCTTCGTGATTGGTATCGGCATCGCCTATACCGACGCGCACTCATTGAAAAAAGGGTTCTCGGAGTTCCGGACCATCATCGAGAAAACCATCCAGGTGGCCATCATCCCACTGCTGCCGCTCTATATCTTCGGCATCTTCCTCAGCATGACTTTTACCGGCGAAGCATATCATATCCTGGTGGTGTTCGCCAAAATCATCTGCATCATCTTCGTGCTGCACATCTTCATCATTGCGTATGAGTTCCTGATTGCCGGCGCTTTTTCAAGGAAAAATCCCCTGCGACTGGTCATGAATATGATGCCGGCCTATCTCACAGCATTAGGCACCTCATCGAGTGCCGCCACTATACCTGTGACCCTGCGACAGGCAAAGAAAAACGGCGTGAGCGATGAAATCGCGAGCTTCTGCATACCTCTCTGCGCCACCATCCACCTATCTGGCTCTATGATGAAGATCACTTGTTGCGCACTTACCGTATGTCTCATCAGCGGCTTGCCTCACGATCTGCCGCTTTTCCTCCATTTCATCATGATTCTTGGTGTCTGTATGGTGGCAGCTCCCGGTGTGCCGGGCGGAGCGGTGATGGCTGCACTCGGACCCTTGGCAGGCATACTGGGGTTCAGCCCGGAAGCACAGGCCCTAATCATCGCCCTCTACATCGCAATGGATTCCTTTGGCACTGCCTGCAACGTCACTGGCGACGGAGCCCTTGCCATCATTATTGATCGCCTGCATCGGAATAATACGCCGCCATCAACTGCTAGAAAGACCGCATAATAAATTATAGTGAAGGAATAAGAGCCGTTCTGTTCATTTCGTTTTTAATCTCTATCTTTTATATTTGCACAAAAAAGAGCGCCGCAGGTTTTTAGCCCGCGGCGCTCTTATTAATTTGAATGATGTGACTTGCGATTAATCAGCCAGCTTTGCCTTGATGAACTCGCGGTTCAGGCGGGCGATGTTGGCAATGGATTCGTTCTTCGGGCAGACAGCCTCGCAGGCGCGGGTGTTGGTGCAGTTACCGAAGCCGAGTTCTTCCATGCGCATGACCATAGCCTTGGCGCGCTTGGCGGCCTCAGGACGTCCCTGGGGCAGCAGGGCAAGCTGCGACACCTTCGACGATACGAAGAGCATGGCAGAGCCGTTCTTACAAGCTGCTACGCAGGCACCGCAACCAATGCATGTTGCGCAGTCCATAGCCTCGTCGGCGTTCTCCTTCGGGATAAGGATGGCGTTGGCATCCTGAGCCTGTCCGGTACGGATGCTGGTGTAGCCGCCAGCCTGGATGATCTTATCGAAGGCACCACGGTCGACCATACAGTCCTTGATAACGGGGAATGCAGCCGAACGCCAGGGCTCAACAGTGATGACGTCGCCATCGTTGAAGCGGCGCATGTAGAGCTGACAGGTGGTAGCACCACGCTCGGTCTTTCCGTGCGGCGTACCATTGATGTAGAGCGAGCACATACCGCAGATACCCTCGCGGCAGTCGTGGTCGAATACGAACGGCTCCTTACCCTCGTTGATGAGCTCTTCGTTGAGGATGTCAAGCATCTCGAGGAATGAGGTGTCGTCAGGAATATTCTTCATCTCGCGGGACTCAAAATGTCCTTTCTCCGTAGGACCATTCTGCTTCCAATACTTTATCGTAAATGAAATATTCTTTGCCATAATTTTAATTATCTTTGATGATTAAAGGGCATCGCCTCAGCAGAGCTCAAGCGAACTTGGCTTTGCCTTCGGCTTGCACATTAATTCTTATAGTTACGTGTTTGTACCTTGATTGCCTCATACTCGAGCGGTTCCTTAATGAGCTCGGGAGCCTTCGTGTCGTCGCCCTGGTATTCCCAGCAGCCAACATAGAAGAAGTGCTCATCGTCGCGCTTGGCTTCGCCTTCCTCGGTCTGGTGCTCCTCGCGGAAGTGTCCGCCGCAGGATTCCTCACGATGGAGTGCATCGTAAGCAACAAGCTGACCCATGAGGATGAAGTCGCGCAGGTGGATGGCCTTGTCGAGTTCGACGTTGACGCCTTCCTTCGTGCCGGGCACGAACAGGTTGGTGTCGAACTCCTTCTTGAGCTCGCGCATCAGCTTCAAGCCCTCTTCCAGACCTTCCTTCGTACGACCCATGCCGACGTGCTCCCACATGATGTGGCCAAGCTCCTTATGGATGGAGTCGACGGAACGCTTGCCCTGGATGCCCATGAGGCGGTCGATTTCCTTCTCGACGCCCTTCTCGGCCTCAGCAAACTCAGGCAGATCGGTAGAGATCTTGCCCCAGATGCTCTGGTCGGCGAGGTAGTTCTGAATGGTGTAAGGCAGCACGAAGTAACCGTCGGCCAGACCCTGCATCAGAGCCGAAGCACCGAGGCGGTTTGCACCGTGGTCGGAGAAGTTGCACTCACCGATAGCGAACAGACCGGGGATGGTGGTCTGCAGCTCGTAGTCGACCCAGATACCACCCATCGTGTAGTGGATGGCGGGGAAGATCATCATGGGCTTGTAGTACTTCACGCCGTTGATTTCCTTGGCGAGCTCGCCGGGGAAGACGTCGGTGATCTCCTCGTACATCTCGAAGAGGTTGCCATAGCGCTGCATAATCTCATCGAGGCCGAGGCGGTTGATGGACTCAGAGAAGTCGAGGAACACAGCCAGACCGGTGTTGTTCACGCCGAAGCCGTGGTCGCAACGCTCCTTGGCAGCACGCGAAGCCACGTCGCGGGGCACGAGGTTACCGAAGGCGGGATAGCGACGCTCCAGATAGTAGTCGCGGTCTTCCTCGGGGATGTCCCAACCCTGAATCTCGCCACGCTGCAGCTTCTTGGCATCCTCGAGCTTCTTCGGCACCCAGATGCGGCCGTCGTTACGCAGCGACTCCGACATCAGCGTGAGCTTCGACTGCTTGTCGCCATGCACGGGGATGCAGGTGGGGTGAATCTGCACGTAAGAGGGGTTAGCCATGTAGGCACCCTTACGATAGCACTGGATAGCTGCGGTGCAGTTGCAGCCCATAGCATTGGTCGAAAGGAAGTAGGTGTTGCCATAACCACCCGTGGCGATAACCACGGCGTTGGCCGAGAAGCGATGCAGCTTGCCGGTGGTGAGGTCCTTGGCGATGATACCGCGGGCACGACCGTCGACGATGACGACATCCTCCATCTCGTAGCGGGTGTAGAGCTTCACCTTGCCGAGCTCCACCTGGCGCGAGAGCGACGAGTAGGCACCGAGCAGCAGCTGCTGGCCGGTCTGACCCTTGGCATAGAACGTACGGCTGACCTGAGCGCCACCGAACGAACGGTTGGCGAGCATGCCACCATATTCACGAGCGAAGGGAACACCCTGTGCCACGCACTGGTCGATGATGTTGTTCGACACCTCTGCCAGACGATAGACGTTGGCCTCACGAGCACGATAGTCGCCACCCTTCACGGTGTCGTAGAACAGACGATAAACCGAGTCACCATCGTTCTGATAGCACTTAGCAGCGTTGATACCACCCTGAGCGGCGATGGAGTGAGCACGGCGGGGTGAGTCCTGAATGCACAGGTTGATGACGTTGAAGCCCATCTCACCAAGCGATGCTGCTGCCGATGCACCTGCCAAACCGGTACCGACAACGATGACATCGAGTTTCAGCTTATTCTTCGGGTTTACAAGACGCTGATGAGCTTTATATTCTTTCCACTTTTCGGCAACTGGCCCTTGTGGAATTTTTGAATCTAATACTTTTGCCATAATCTTAATTAACGATTAACGGATTTACGATTGACGATTGAAAATTAAGCACCACAGCAAGCGGCATCGCAGCAAAGACTGGGAGCAATACCGAAGGTGAATGCCAACACTACCACGAGGAAGCCAAGCATGAGCAACGTGGTGTAGATGAGGCCGATGCACTTCCAGCGCTTTTCCCAAATCTTACCATTCCAGCCCAGCGTATGCAATGCTGACCAGAAGCCGTGAGAGAGGTGGAACCAGATGGCTACGATCCAAATCACATAGAGCACAACGTAGATGGGGTTGGAGAACGTGTTCACGATCTTTCCAAATCCGTCGGCGGGAGCCGGATCGAAATGGATGGAGGGGAACAACTCGGCAAACATCATGTTGTACCAGAAGTTGAAGAGGTGCAGCAACAGACCGAGCAGGATGATAATACCCAGCACGAGCATGTTCTGAGAGGCCCATTCAACCTTTGCGGGCTTATCGGTGACAGCGTAGCGCTCGGCGCCACGTGCACGACGATTCTGAGCCGTAAGGATGAAAGCATAAACAATGTGAATCACTGCGAGCGCTGCCAAGCCGAGCGTTGCCGCTACAGCATACCAGTTGGCTCCGAGCAATTCACAGATCGTGTTGTAGGCCTCTCCTGAGAAGAGTGCCACGACGTTCATACAGCAGTGGAACGTCAGGAACAGGATGAGTGCAATGCCGGTGACCGACATGACCACTTTCCTACCAATTGATGAATTGATTAACCACATAAATGATTGATGTTTTTGATGTTTTGAAAATATTGATTATTGTTGATTGCTTAGATGCTTCCAGGGTATCAACCCACACATATTATTTCTGGGCGTAACCTCTTTTAGGTATGCCCAAAAGACTTTGTGACTGCAAAAATAATATTTTTTAGTGATAATTCAAACAAAAACAGATAAAAATTCCATTTAAATTTGTATTTTTGCACTGAAAATTACCTAATTACACCAAATTACAGTGCCTACAAGGCTCAACAACGTATGAAAGAAATCAAGAAAATCGTACTCACAGGAGGACCGTGTGCAGGAAAGACCACCGCACTCGTGAAGATCGTAGACTACTTCTCGAACTATGGCTACAAGGTGTTCACCATTCCCGAAGTACCCACTCTTTACAGCCAAGCAGGCTGGAATTTCCTCACTCCCAACCGCAAACTCTATTATGAGGGCGAGCGTGCCATTCTGGAGACTCAGCTGGCACTGGAGGATATGTTCATGCGCATGGCCGAAGTGTGCACCAAGCCCACGCTCATTGTCTGCGACCGTGGCACGATGGACATCTCAGCTTACATGACTCCTGAGATGTGGGACGACATCACAGCAAAGGCCGGCACCGACACCAATCAGCTGCGGGCACGCTACGACGCCGTGCTACACCTCGTGTCGGCTGCCGATGGTGCAGAGAAATACTACACCACCGCTACGAACGCCACACGCTATGAGCAGATGAATGAAGAAGGTTTGCGCATCGCCCGCGAGCTAGATAAGAAGGTGGTGAACGCTTGGACGGGCCATCCACATCTGCGCGTCATCAACAACAACGACGACTTCCAAGCCAAGTTGAACCGTGTGCTGAAGGAGATTGCCAACGTGCTCGGACTGCCGCAGCCCATCGAGGAGGAGCGCAAGTACATCGTCGAGGTGTCGGGCGACATTCCCGAAGCCTCCGAGAGCCTCATCACGCAGACCTACCTCGTGGCCGAGCCGGGCGTGGAGATGCGCCTGCGCCGCCGCGACTGGAATGGAAAGTTCGTGAACATCCTCACCACGAAGAAGAAGATTTCGGAAACCGAACAGCTGGAGACCGAACGGCAGGTGGACAACAACCTCTATGAGTCGCTGGTGAAGCAGGCCGATCCCTACCGCCAAACCATTGTGAAGCGCCGCAAGAGCTTCATCTGGAAAGGACAATACTTCGAACTGGACAGCTACGAGAAGCCCGTCTCTGGCCTGATGATTTTGGAGACAAAGGGCATCAAGTGCCACGAGGACGTGAAGTTCCCGCCCTTCCTGCGCGTCGTGGAGGACATCACCGGCCGCACCGAGTACTACAACTACAACCTCGCCCTCCGAGGATAAGCGCAACACCCTACTCCCCCAACCTCTCCGCTCGGCTCGAAGCGACGCCTTCGTAGCTCGAGCGGAGAAAGCCCCAACACAACTTCTCAACCCCTCCGCTCGACCTTGGTCGCTTTCGTAGCGTAGCGGAGAAAGAACTTCTCAACCTCTCAACCCCTATTCAACATTTCAACTTTTCCCCACTTTTATGAAAAAAATCCAAGTATTACTACTGGCCATGATGCTGATGAGCACAGGCCTGCAAGCCCAAGTTCCGCAGGAGGTAAGCAAGATTCTTGCCGAGTGCAGCAAGAAGATGGACCACCCGTCGGGTATGGAAATCGACATGAAGGTTTCTGCCGGTGTTTCCATTGCAAAAATGAACATGAACATCAAGATGTTTACCAAGGGCGAGAAATCGCTTTCGCAAATATCGATGAAACTCTTAGGCCGCGAGATTTATTCCGAATCGGGCTACGACGGCGTGCAACAATGGGAATACAAGAAAGCTTTTAAGAAAGATGCCGTAGACACGCTCACCATCTCGAAACCCGCCAAGAAGCCGAAGGGCGATTACGAAATAGACTTCGACCTCGACCACGAATATAGCAAGGCAACGCTGAAGACGAAGGGCGACTACTACGAAATCACCTTCACCAACCCGAAGGACAAGGAGTTGCCAAAGCGCGCGGTGATGCTCATCAACAAGAAAAACAACTATTTCCAGGAATTTTCGGCCAAGGAGAGCGGCGTGACGATGAAGATGACGGTGCAGAAAATCAAAATCGGCGTGAACGACCAGGTGTTTAAGTTCAACCAGAACAAATACGCTAAGGCTAAAATCGTGCGCAAATAAGTCATGACGCAGCCTTCGCTTACCCACTACCGGTTAGGAACGGGCGTGGTGGCTTTCAGCAGCACCCGACATGGGGGCTACAGCCAGGGCCACTATGCTGCATTCAACATCAACAACTATTGTGGCGACGACCCCGCGGCCATACAGAAAAACCGCGAGGCGTTGTGCCATTTGCTCGGCATCGACACGCGGCAGCTGCTGATGCCTCACCAGGTGCACCTGACGCGTATCGCTAAGGTAGACGCGCAGCTGCTCGCTCTCGACGATGCTCAGCGCCAAGAGGCGCTCGAGGGCACCGATGCCGTAATGACCGACGTGGAGGGCGTCTGCATTGGCGTTTCCACGGCCGACTGCATCCCTCTGCTGCTCTTCGACGGGCGGCGCCGCGTGGCGTGTGCCGTGCATGCAGGATGGCGCGGCACGGTGCAGCGCATCGCCGAGAAGGCTGTGGCGGCCATGACGGCCTGCTATGGCTCTCGGCCCTCCGACGTCGTGGCACAGATAGGACCGGGCATCAGCTTAAAGAGCTTTGAGGTTGGACAGGAGGTTTACGATGCGTTCGCTGCCGAAGGGTTTTCGATGGAGCCCATTTCCTGCCTGATGCCTTCAAGCCAAGGTGTTGGAAATGGGGAGAAATGGCACATCGACCTGCCTGCGTGCAACTGCCAGCAATTGTTAGAAGCGGGACTGCGTAGCGAACAAATCCACACGCTGCACGTCTGTACCTATGAACAACACGCCGACTATTTCTCTGCCCGTCGGCTGGGCATCCATTCGGGTCGCATCTTCACAGGCATCATGTTGAAGTAATAGTCTCATTCTTTCCAAGCAAAACGGCACCCTACAGCGGCAGAGGCTCGTAACGCTGTCGCACCTCTGGCATGTATTTCGGTACCGACATGGCTGCGAACGAATACTTGAAGCAGTCGCCTTTCGACGTGACAAAATAGACATTGTCGTATTCTTCATCGTCTTCTGGGACAAAAAACATCACCTTCTGCCTGCTGAGGGGATGCTGTTCGTTGTCTCTATCAATCTGTCCAAACTCATACCACGCCTTGGCATCATAGCGATGTCCTCTTTCCGAATACACAAGGTCATTCACAAGGAAGCTAACAGAATCGAAGTCTATTTTGTTAAAGCGCAGTACGTGGGTGCGGTCTCTGGTCTCTACCGTTGGCTTTTCCATGGGTTCGTCATCAGTACTATTGTCAAAACAGAACTGACGAAGCGTTTCTGAAAACAGCTTTTCATCCATATCGCAAACACGAACGACAGCCCTTGCCTTGTATGAGCAAGCCATTTTCCAAAACGTGTTGAGTTTTCCGCGCCACCAACGGGAAAATCTATCATCGATTTCTACCAAAACGAATATGGCAAAGACGACGATTATCGTCACGACAAATTGCTTGTCATGAAGCATATCGATTTTGAAAAGCGGGTAACAAAGCCCACAAACCGCTAACATCAAAGTCAAGATAAAAGCATATTGCAACACTTTTTTCATTTTTTGTGTTGGTTTTTTAAATTGTCTGCTCATATTTTCAAAATTTAAAATGCTAATTCTTTATGATAAACTCTTTATTTTATCATTAGACAACAATCCTTTATCAGCATGCAATTCCTTCCAATTGCAGTAGGAAACGCTTGCGGTCGAGGCCACTGCTGTAGCCGCCAAGGGTCCCATCGCTGGCAATGACACGATGACAAGGCACGATGATGGCCAGCGGATTCCTGCCATTGGCATTGCCGATGGCACGCAGGGCTGTGGGATGACCTGCACGACGGGCTTCCTCCGCATAGCTAATGGTCTGTCCGTAAGGAATGGTTAGCATCGCCTCCCACGCACTTTTCTGGAACAAAGTTCCAGACATCGACAACGGAAGCTGAAACTCCTGCCGCTCATGGGCAAAATATTCCTGCAATTGTCGACATGCTTCGTTGAGCAAAAGGGCGTCGACATCATTCGTGATACTTGTCGGAACAGGCTCACGAAGCCAACTACACTGGCACAAATGACCCGATTCGGCACCTAAGAGAAGGTAGCCACAGGGCGTTTCGAAAAGGGTTGTACTGGTTGCGAAATGCTTGTTCATACTGCAAAAGTAAATAATTTATGAAAATGTTGTGCATTTTTGGCAAAGTTTTTTTGTACTTTTGACGATTGTCGAAATCACTTTCGTTTGGGAATGAAAAAGAAATTCGAGTTTTCTTTTTGCATTTCGCTCACTTATTCGTAATTTTGGCTTCACCGAATTTACTTCCGTTCGGAAAAGCAAAAGCAAAAAAATCCTTTTTTCCTTTGCATTTCGCTCACTTATTCGTAATTTTGCAGGGAAATATGCACTATAGAGAATGATGACATTGAAATACGACGTGATTGTGATTGGCGGCGGACATGCTGGCTGTGAGGCTGCAGTGGCTTCGGCACGCATGGGAGCACAGACGTGTTTGGTGACGATGGACATGAATAAAATCGCCCAGATGTCGTGCAATCCTGCCGTCGGCGGAATCGCTAAAGGTCAGATAGTCAGGGAGTTAGATGCTCTCGGAGGCGAAATGGGACGTGTTACCGACGCCACGGCCATCCAGTTCCGCATGCTCAATCGCGGCAAGGGTCCGGCGGTATGGAGTCCACGTGCCCAGTGCGACCGCGAGAAGTTCATCTGGAAGTGGCGCGAGACACTCGACCACACCGATGGACTTGACATCTGGCAAGACCAGGCCGACGAGCTACTCGTTGAGGATGGCTGTGCCGTTGGCGTGAAGACGATCTGGGGTGTGGAGCTCCGGGCGAAGTGTGTCGTGGTGACTGCCGGTACATTCCTCAACGGACTCTTGCATGTTGGCCGCTGTATGGTGCCCGGTGGACGCATTGCCGAGCCTGCCGTACCACATTTCACGGAGAGTCTGACACGCTGGGGCATTCGCACCGAACGCATGAAAACAGGCACACCGGTTCGCATCGACAAGCGTAGCGTAGATTTCAGTCTGTTGGAAGAACAACCTGGCGAGCATGACTTCCACAAGTTCTCCTACATGGGTGAGGCGCGTCCCCTACCCCAGTTGCCG
Source organism: uncultured Prevotellaceae bacterium (assembly GCA_900316285.1). Lineage (GTDB taxonomy): Bacteria > Bacteroidota > Bacteroidia > Bacteroidales > Bacteroidaceae > Prevotella. The sequence continues at coordinate 132,561 of ONCG01000005.1, read as the reverse complement.
TGCTGGCTACTGAACACGAATTCCAAAGTTCATGAAATCCTGCGCTCAGGCCTCGACGACTCCCCACTCTATAACGGTCAGATACAGTCTATTGGTCCACGCTACTGCCCATCCATTGAGACAAAACTGGTCACCTTCCCCGACCGTGAACAACATCCACTGTTCTTGGAGCCGGAAGGCGTAGACACCAACGAGATGTATTTGAACGGGTTCTCATCGAGTATGCCCATCGAAATACAAGTGAACGCTCTGCGCGAGATTCCTGCACTACGAAATATTAAGGTCTATAGGCCTGGCTATGCCATTGAATACGATTTCTTCGACCCAACACAACTGCTGCACACACTGGAATCGAAGGTTGTCAATGGATTGTTCTTGGCCGGACAGGTGAATGGAACCACAGGCTACGAGGAAGCTGCAGGCCAAGGATTAGTTGCCGGCATCAACGCCGCTCTCAAGGCTGGTGCTACAGGTTCCGAGCCCACTACTACATTTACTCTTGCACGCGACGAGGCCTATATCGGCGTACTCATCGACGATTTGGTGACAAAAGGTGTCGACGAACCCTACCGCATGTTTACCTCTCGCGCCGAGTACCGTATCCTACTTCGCCAAGACGACGCCGACGCACGACTCACGGAACGAGCTTACGAGTTAGGTCTGGCATCGCGGGAGCGTTACTACTGGTGGATGCAGAAGAAAGCAGAAATTGCCAAAATCATCGATTTCTGCGAAAACACTCCCGTTAAACCCCATGACATCAATAGTGCATTGGAAACGCTCGGCACTACACCACTCCAGTTCGGTTGCAAGGTTGCCGACTTGATTGCACGTCCACAGCTTTCCATTGCGTCGTTATCAGAAATCATTCCTTCGTTGAAAGAGGTGATTTCATCGCCAGAGAACCGATGGGAAGAAATTGCAGAAGCAGCAGAAATCAAAATCAAATACAAAGGATATATTGAGCGAGAGAAACTCGTTGCCGACAAGATGCGACGCCTAGAGAACATACGCATCAAAGGCAGGTTCAACTACAACGAGCTGCAAGAAATCTCTACCGAAGGACGACAAAAGCTCCATCGCATCGATCCAGAGACGCTGGCACAGGCAAGTCGCATTCCTGGTGTGTCGCCTTCTGATATCAACGTGCTGCTGGTGTTGCTTGGTAGATAGGACAGACTTATAAAGAACGAGCAACGAACACTCATCCACGAGTCCTAAACGGCACGATGTTTCACGTGAAACAAGACAACTATAATTCATTGAAACACAATCGATAAAACCTTTAAAAATTAAAACAAAATGAACAACAAGATCCTGTTAGACAACCTACGTTGCATCCCCGACTGGCCCATCAAGGGCGTGAACTTCCGCGACGTGACAACTATGTTCAAGAGTGCAGAGTGCGTAAAGGAGATTGAGAAGGAACTCTACGACCTCTACAAAGACAAAGGAATCACCAAGATTGTTGGTATCGAGTCGCGCGGATTCGTGATGTCATCGGCTCTCGCCATTGAACTGGGAGCCGGCATCGTGCTCTGTCGCAAACCCGGAAAGCTTCCTTGTGAAACCGTTCAACAGAGTTATGCAAAAGAGTATGGCATCGACACCATCGAGATTCACAAGGATGCCATTAACGAAAACGACATCGTCCTCCTGCACGACGACCTGCTTGCCACGGGTGGAACCATGAAAGCAGCCTGCGATCTCGTGAAAAAGTTCAACCCAAAGAAGATCTACGTGAACTTCCTGATTGAGCTTGTCAACGAGGGCCTGAATGGTCGCGACGCCTTCGACGACGACGTAGAAGTGACATCTCTGCTGCAAATCTAAACACAAAGAGACAAGACACAGATGAAAGTTGTTTCACCTGAGTAGCACATACGCTGTTTCACGTGAAACAACTTTCATCAAAACCACTGCTAAATAACTAGTTAGGCGATGACAAAGGAAGAAAACGAGAAGCGGTTAGCACATCTGAAGAGCATAGTGCAGCGGTTGCCAGACAAGCCTGGCAGCTACCAGTTCTATGACCAAGAGAAGACCATCATCTACGTAGGCAAGGCAAAGAGCCTGAAGAACCGCGTCTCGTCATACTTCCACAAAGAGGTTGACCGCTTTAAAACCAAGGTTCTTGTGAGCAAGGTGTGGGACATTAGCTATACAGTTGTGAACACCGAAGAGGATGCCTTGCTGCTTGAAAACAGCCTCATCAAGAAATATAACCCACGCTACAACGTCCTCTTGAAGGACGGAAAGACCTATCCCAGCATCTGTGTAACGAAGGAGTTCCTGCCACGTATCTTCAAAACCCGCACCATCAACAAGAAATTCGGCACCTATTTCGGTCCTTATTCGCAGATTTCAGCGATGTATGGCATCCTTGACATCATCCATAAAGTCTACAAACCGCGCACCTGTCGCTTCCCGATCACGAAGGAGGGTATCGAACTGGGTAAGTACAAGCCGTGCCTGGAATACCATATCCATAACTGTAAGGCACCATGCATCGGCAAGCAGTCTTACGAGGAATATCAGCAAGCCATTGCTCAGGCACGCGAAATCTTAAAAGGTAACACCCGCGAAGTGCAGAAAATGCTCTTCGAGGAGATGCAGAAAATGGCGTCAGAACTGCGTTTTGAGGAAGCCGAAGAGCTGAAACAGCAGTACCTTTTGCTTGAGAATTTCTGTTCAAAAAGCGAGGTTGTGAGCCAGACCATTCAAGACGTAGATGTCTTCACCATCACCGATGACGACAGCAACAAAAACGCCTTCATCAACTACATCCATGTGAAAAACGGCACCATCAATCAGAGTTTCACTTATGAATACAAGCGCAAGCTCGATGAAAGCGATGAGGAGCTCCTGCTGACGGCTATTCCGGAGATTCGCGAGCGCTTCCATTCTACCGCAAAAGAGGTGATTGTGCCCTTCGAAATGTCGTGGAAACTGCCCGATGCAGAGTGGTTCACACCCCAGCGAGGCGATAAAAAGCACCTGCTGGATTTGTCGGAAATGAATGGAAAACAGTACAAGTTCGACCGCCTGAAACAAGCAGAGAAGCTGAATCCGGAGCAGAAGCAGACACGCCTCATGAAGGAACTGCAGGAGAAGCTGCATCTGCCGAAGCTCCCCTACCAGATAGAATGCTTCGACAACAGTAATATTTCGGGCACCGATGCCGTTGCCGGATGCGTGGTTTTCAAGGGCATGAAGCCCTCAAAAAAGGACTATCGGAAGTACAATATCAAGACCGTTGTTGGCCCCGACGACTATGCTTCCATGCAGGAGGTGGTGCGCCGCCGCTACAGCCGCATGATCGAAGAGGGCACTCCCCTACCCGACCTGATTGTAACCGATGGCGGACAGGGTCAGATGTCGGTGGTTCGTGAGGTCGTTGAGGGTGAACTTGGCCTGCAGATTCCTATTGCCGGACTCGCCAAAGACAACCGCCATCGCACCAACGAACTGCTCTTTGGCAACCCGCCGGTGACCATTGGCATCGATACCAATAGCGAACTCTTCCATGTGCTCACGCGCCTGCAAGACGAGGTGCACCGCTATGCCATCACCTTCCATCGCGACAAGCGTTCGAAGCATGCCCTGCACAGCGAGCTTGACGACATACAGGGCATCGGACCCAAGACGCGCGACCTGCTAATGAAGCATTTCAAGAGCGTGAAAAAGATTAAACTCGCTGATAATCAAGAGCTTACGGAGCTTGTAGGCAATAAGAAAGCACAGATTATCTACGACTATTTCCATCCAAAAAATGCTTGATTATTTGGCAGTTACGTTTTTTTACTTTATCTTTGCAACAACCAATGTAAAGAACGCAGAGAATTATGAGAGCAGTCATACAACGCGTTACTAGCGCCAGCGTCACCATAGAAGGACATGAGAAGTCGGCCATTGGGCTCGGTTTGCTCATCCTTTTGGGTGTGGAAGATGCTGATACTCAAGAGGATTTGGCATGGCTGGTGAAGAAAATCAGCAACCTTCGCATCTTCGACGACGAGGAAGGCGTGATGAACCGCTCCCTACTCGACGTCGAGGGCGAGGCGTTGGTCGTCAGCCAGTTCACGCTCTACGCATCATATAAGAAAGGAAACCGCCCGTCGTGGTTCCGCGCCGGTAGCCACGAGCACTCTATTCCGCTCTACAATTCGTTCTGTGCCGCTCTGAGCGAAGCCATAGGCAAGCTAGTGGGAACAGGCGAATTCGGCGCTGAGATGCAAGTAAAACTCGTCAATGACGGGCCGGTTACCATCTGCATAGATACCAAAAACAAGGAATAAGCCCGTCGAACTCAGTGCGGTTATGCTCTTCCTCGCCTCTGTACGCAGGCATTTTCGCCTCTTTCTCAGTCTATATTTAGCTGAAATCAGAATATACTCAATAAAAGATATCCAAATCATGATCAAGAAATACTTAAAAGAAATCGAATTGGCAGGCATCATCCTACTCTTCCTGGGATTTGTAATTGGCCATTTGGTGAATATGCCTTTCGGCGCAATGGTTGTCGTTGTGGGTTTGTTCCTTTGGTTTCTGACGATAGTATATAAGGCACTGCATTGGAAGCAATACCAACGAGAGAACATGGTGAACATCTATATTATGTTGGGAGCCATCATCATCTTCCTCATCACACTATTCCTGAGAAAATAATTAGCGATGAAACAACGAGTAAGCAAAATACTATTCATCATCGGGATATTCATGATTGCAAGTGCAGTGATAATACCCCTAACAAAATGGATCTTACTGTTTGAACTTATCATAACAGAGATACACTCTTATACATTTTGTGGAATATACATCCAAGATATCGCCTATTGGGCTGGTTTCCTTTTGATGTTGCCTCACTTAATTCTGAATATTAGAAAGGATACAATATTAAAAACAATTGCTATACTATTTATCATCATATGGGGATATTTGTTCTATTGTGGAACATGGAATATAGCAATGTGTTCAAAACAAAAACCAAGCGAAATAGAAGTACAACAATATGACAATTAAGGAAGCACAACTCGCTGTAGATCAATGGATTAAGGAGTATGGCGTTCGCTATTTCTCAGAGCTAACCAACATGGCCTGCTTGACTGAAGAGGTGGGTGAACTGGCTCGCGTGATAGCCCGAAAATATGGCGACCAAAGCTTCAAGGCGGGCGAAGAACCAAACCTCGGTGAGGAAATGGCCGATGTTCTCTGGGTTCTGCTTTGTCTGGCCAACCAAACGGGCGTCGATCTCACCGAAGAATTCCGCCTTTCAATCGAGAAAAAGACCCGCCGCGACGCCCTCCGCCACATCGAAAATCCCAAACTGAAAGCGTGAACCCATGTGGTCCCCTCCTCCTGGGAGGAGGGGTTAGGGGTGGTAGAGAAAAACAATGTTCGACCTATCATAAAAATAATGTACAAATCGCCTGCCAACAGCAAACAACTTAAACCCATCAGAAGGGTATTGAGAACACACTCCACCCAGGCAGAATGTGTGCTATGGAGGCTTTTGAAGGGCTCACAGGTGGGAGGACTAAAGTTCCGCAGGCAACATAGCATCGGACCGTACGTGATGGATTTCTTCTGCCCCATGCTAAAGCTTGGAATAGAACTTGATGGAGGCATTCATGAAGACATGCTCGTGCATGTGAAAGATGATGAAAAGGAAGCATTTCTCATCGATAACGGAATCACAATCATGAGATTTCCTAACGAGGTGGTTTTCAATGACTTTGAGTTTATTAAGAAGAGAATATTAGAGTATAAAGAGGAGTATTTAAAGCGGTTATGACCGTGTTTTTCTCCACCACCCCTAACCCCTCCTCCCAGGAGGAGGGGACAACTGGGAGCGAAATAGCCCCAAAACCTCGATAAAACCAAGCTCATTGAACTACAAGAGGCATAATTACTATATAAGGACCGTGCTCATTGCACTACAAGATGCATGAATATTCGTAGAAAAAATAAGCTTCAACAAAATAAAAGAATTCAATTATTATCAACAAATAACAACAACAATTATGGCAAACGAAACATTCCAGTACACCAGTAAGATCGACGAGGCGCTGAAGAAGTACAACCTCGACGTTGACGACGCGCAAGTGAAGGCCGCCGTCATGAAGATTATTGCCGAGAAAGTGCCGCAAAACGACACCCTCGACATCAAGAAATTCCTCTTTGGAAGCATTGAGCTCACCACCCTGAAAACCACCGACTCCGACGAGAGTGTGATGGCTTTCACCGAGCGTGTAAACCAGTTCGACGCTGAATACCCCGACCTACCCCACGTTGCTACCATCTGCGTCTATCCTTGCTTCGCTAAAATCGTGAGCGAAACGCTGGAAGTTGATGGCGTAGAAGTGGCTTGCGTCAGCGGTTCGTTCCCCTCTTCGCAGGCATTGATCGAAGTGAAAGTGGCCGAAACTGCCCTCGCTGTACGCGATGGAGCCACCGAAATTGATATCGTCATGCCCGTTGGCAAGTTCCTCGCCGGCGACTTCGAAAGCGTCTGCGACGACATCAACGAGTTGAAGCAGGTTTGTGGCGAAGACGTAGCCATGAAGGTTATCCTCGAGACTGGCGACCTGCGCAACGGCAGCGACATCAAGAAGGCTTCCATCCTCTCGATGTATGCTGGCGCCGACTACATCAAGACCTCCACGGGTAAGGAGAAAATCTCGGCTACACCCGAGGCAGCTTACGTGATGTGTCAGGCCATTAAGGAGTACTATGACGAGACTGGCATCCAGATTGGTTTCAAGCCAGCCGGCGGCATCAACACAGTCACCGACGCCCTCACCTACTACACCATTGTGAAAGAGGTCCTTGGCGATAAGTGGTTGACTAACAAGTGGTTCCGCATGGGCACCTCACGTCTGGCTAATCTGCTGCTCAGTGAGATTGTAGGCGAGGAAGTGAAGTTCTTCTAAACGCCCTACTCCACCCCTATTCAGCATGCCTTTCCAGGAGCTAACATACACCTGCTTTTGGAAAGGCATGCTTTTAACCCCCTAAAAGCAATGCTTTTGGTACCCTAAAAGCTATGCTTTCGGACTCTGAAAGCAATGCTTTGGGAGGCCAAGAGCAATGCTTTTGCAGTCTGAGAGTAATGCTCTGACACTCTGAGAGTAATGCTCTGACGCTCTGAAAGTTATGCTCTTGCGAGACAAAAGAATAGCTATACCCTGATGAGAGTATAGCTATTGGTGTAAAGTCGGCATTTTGCGACTGAAAAGCATATATTTTGGGGGAAAGAAAACGCTACATCGTACGCTTGATGACGTAGTCAAGATAAGCGTTTAGGGCTGCTTTGATGGCAGGGTCCCCTACCCTCTTTTCGATGAATTCGGCTGCTTCCTGATGGAATTCCCACATGCGTTTTTCTGCATATTCGATGCCCCCCTGCTGCTTCGCGAACTCTACTAATACCGCGATTTCATCGGGATTTACGTCGCCTGCTTTCACCTTTCGTGCAAGGGTCTGCATTGAGTCGAACGACGAGTTGTTCAACGCATAGATTACTGGCAGCGTCAGCTTACCCTCGGCCATATCGTTGCCCGTGGGCTTGCCTATCTCTGGTGAGTCGTAATAGTCGAAGATGTCGTCGCGAATCTGGAAGATGATGCCCAGGTTCTGACCGAAGTGTTTCGCCTCGGCCACCATCTCTTCGCTCGCTCCTGCCGACAAGGCACCGATGGCGGCACAGGCCTCGAAAAGCGCAGCTGTTTTCTGCTTAATCACTTGATAATAAACGTCTTCCGAGATTTCCTGATTCTGAATGTTCGTCAGCTGCAGAATCTCACCGTTCGAGAGCGTCCGACCCAGTTCTGCCAGGTACTCCACGATACGCTGGTTGCCTGTCTTCGCCACGTTGAGCAACGCCGTCGAAAGAATGTAGTCGCCCACCAGCACAGCCACCTTGTTATTATATGTGGCGTTCACCGATGCCTGTCCGCGTCGCTCAGCACTCTCGTCAACCACGTCGTCGTGAACAAGCGAGGCCGTGTGGAGCAGCTCCAGACCTACTGCCGCATGCTGTGTTGCAGCAGAAATGGTTCCGAAGTTCTTCGCCATGAGCAAGATCAGCATGGGTCGCATGCGCTTTCCTGCCCGCTTACGAATGTGCTCGAGCGCCTGTCCAAGCATGCCGTCGCTATGTGAGAGCGACTGATTGAAAAGTTCGATGAAATCGGCTATTTCTGTCGAAATGGGTTGTTTAATGAGCAAGAGATAATCCATAGAATTCTGAATTTTGTTACAAAATTACTGAAAATATCGGTAAATGTGCCAAAAAATTTGTAATTTTACACGGCAAAACGCATTTTTTGCTATCTTTGCCCCCATGCGGCTATCTCAAAGGCTGCTTTCACCTGAACAAAAAAATCAACGAACAATATGGACAAACTATTTCTCTTCGATGCCTATGCGCTCATCTATCGCGCCTACTACGCATTCATCAAGAACCCACGCATCAACTCGAAAGGCCTGAACACATCAGCCGTGATGGGGTTTGTGAACACGCTCCAGGAAATCATCAACAAAGAGCACCCCACTCACATCGGTGTGGCTTTCGACCATGGGAAGACCTTCCGCAACGAGGCTTTCCCTGAGTATAAGGCGCAACGCGAGGAGACACCCGAGGACATCAAGCGCTCGGTGCCCATCATCAAGCAGTTGCTTGAGGCGTGGCACATCCCCTGTCTGCAGGTCGACGGCTTCGAGGCTGACGACGTCATCGGCACTCTTGCGATGAAATCGGGCATTTCCGGCATTGAGACCTATATGCTCACCCCCGACAAAGACTATGGACAGCTGGTGCGCGAGAACGTTTTCCAGTTCCGTCCCCGACATGGTGGCGGCTATGAGAAGATGGGACCCGCCGAGGTGTGTGCGAAATATGGCATCGAGTCTACCGACCAGGTCATCGACCTGTTGGCGCTGATGGGTGACTCAGCCGACAACTTCCCGGGCTGTCCGGGTGTCGGTGAGAAGACCGCCGTGAAACTCATCACGGAGTTTGGATCCATCGACAACCTCCTACTCCACTCCGATCAGATCAAAGGCAAGCTTCGCGAGAAAGTGGAAAGTCATGTCGACGACATTCGCATGTCGAAGTTCCTCGCCACCATCCGAACCGATGTTCCCATCGAACTCGACATGGACTCCCTACTCCTTCGCGACCCCGACGAGGAAAAGTTGCGCGCTCTCTTCAACGAACTCGAGTTCCGAACGCTTGCCGACAAAATCCTTAAAAAACCCGAACCGGTGTTAAAACCCGTTAACGGACAGCTCGATTTATTCGCGGAATTTACGGCCGAGAGCCCAGAAATTTCAAAAACGGCCCTTAATTTGGCCACAATTTCGGCTCCTCACGACTACCAACTCGTTGATAATCAAGAGGAAATGACGAAAATTTGTGACTTTTTTCTTACAAATAAAATTCTCAGTCTAGACACGGAGACCACTTCTACCAATCCAATTGATGCCGAATTGGTCGGTTTGAGCTTCTCGGTTGAAGAAACGAAGGCATTCTATGTTCCCGTCCCTGCCGATCGTGCCGAAGCACAAAAAGTGGTCGACATATTTAAAAAGGTGTATGAGTCGCCGGAGATTTTGAAGGTCGGCCAAAACCTGAAGTACGACCTGGAGGTGTTGGCGAACTATGGCGTGCGTCTCGCCGGACCGATGTGGGACACCATGCTCGCCCACTACCTGCTGCAACCCGAGCTTCGTCACAATATGGACTACATGGCCGAGACCCTTCTAAACTATAAGACCATTCACATCGATGAGCTCATCGGACCTCGCGGCAAGGGTCAGCGGTCGATGCGCGACCTCTCCCCTACCGAAGTCTATGAATATGCTTGCGAGGATGCCGATATCACCTTGCGCCTGAAGAACGTGCTGGAGCCCCAGCTGAAGGAAGCTGGCGTGGAGTCGCTCTTCTATGATATCGAGATGCCACTGATGCCCGTGCTTGCCGAAATGGAGATGAACGGTGTGTGTCTGGACACCGAAGCGCTGGCCGAAACGTCAAAACTTTTCACAGAACGCATGCTGCAACTCGAGCAACACATCTACGAACTCGCGGGCGAGGAATTCAACATCTCGAGCCCGAAGCAGGTGGGCGACATCTTGTTCGGTAAGATGAAGATCATCGACAAACCGAAGAAGACCAAGACGGGTCAGTATGTCACTTCTGAGGAGGTACTGATGCAGCTGCGCTCGAAGAGTCCTATTATTGCCGAAATCCTTGATTATCGCGGACTTAAGAAGCTGCTCGGCACGTATGTAGACGCTCTTCCGAAGCTCATCAACCCGCGTACGGGCCACATCCATACATCGTTCAACCAGGCCGTTACGGCCACTGGCCGCCTGTCTTCGAGCGACCCGAATCTGCAAAATATCCCCGTTCGTGGCGAAGACGGCAAGGAGATTCGCAAGTGCTTCGTTGCAGAACCTGGTTGTATGTTTTTTTCAGCAGACTATAGTCAGATTGAACTGCGCGTGATGGCTCACCTATCGGGCGACGAAGCGATGCAGGAAGTGTTCCGCGAAGGCAAGGACTTGCATGCCGCCACCGCTGCTACAATCTATAAGAAAGATATCAACGACGTCAGCCGCGACGAGCGCACGAAGTCGAAGCGTGCCAACTTCGGCATCATCTATGGCATCACCACGTTCGGACTTGCCGAGCGTCTCGACATCACACGCGACGAGGCAAAGCTGCTCATCGATGGTTTCTTCCAGACCTTCCCACGTGTTCACGACTACATGGAAGAGTCGAAGCAGCTGGCCCGCGAGCGCGGCTATGCCGAGACGGTGTTCCACCGCCGTCGCTATCTGCCCGACATCAACTCGCGCAACGCCACCGTTCGCAACTTCGCTGAGCGCAACGCCATCAACGCCCCCATTCAAGGCTCAGCGGCCGATATCATCAAAGTGGCGATGATTCGCATCTTCGAGCGTTTCCGCAAGGAAGGCATCCGTTCGAAGATGATCCTGCAGGTGCACGACGAACTGAACTTCTCAGTCTATCCCGACGAGAAAGAAAAGGTGGAACGCATTGTGATTGAAGAGATGCAGAACGCTTATCCGCTCAGTGTGCCACTGGTTGCCGATAGCGGCTGGGGCGAGAACTGGCTCGAAGCCCACTAACCGGCCAAGCGAGTTCAAACCAGCTGCATGAGCAAACGGCCACGCCCTGGCGAAGCCTGCAAACGTCATTATTCCTTAAAAAACACCGCTTTATTTGGGTATATTGACTTTTTTGTAGTACTTTTGCACGAAATAAATACAACTTAGAAGATAATATGGCATTAAAATGTGGTATTGTGGGACTGCCCAACGTGGGTAAGTCTACGCTTTTCAACTGTCTGTCGAGTGCAAAAGCACAGGCAGCGAATTTTCCGTTTTGCACGATAGAGCCTAACGTGGGTGTAATCACGGTTCCCGATGAGCGCCTGACGAAACTGGCTGAGCTGGTTCATCCCGGCAGAATTGTTCCTGCCACCTGTGAGATTGTAGACATCGCCGGACTGGTGAAGGGTGCATCGAAGGGCGAGGGCCTTGGCAATAAGTTCCTGGGAAACATTCGTGAGACCGATGCCATCATCCATGTGCTGCGCTGTTTCGACGACGATAACATCACGCATGTGGACGGCACCATCGACCCGATACGCGACAAGGAAATCATCGATACGGAACTTCAGCTGAAGGATTTGGAGACCGTGGATTCCCGCATCGCTAAAACCGAGAAGGCAGCTGCCGCCGGCAACAAGGATGCAAAGGTGGAATACGCCGTGCTGAAAGCCTATAAGGAGGTTCTGGAGCAGGGTAAGAACGCTCGCGTTGTGGAGTTCGACACGAAAGACGAACAGGATGCAGCCCGCAATCTGTTCCTCCTGACGACGAAGCCTGTGCTCTATGTGTGCAACGTCGACGAGGCTTCGGCGAAGTCGGGTAATGCCTATAGCAGTAGGGTAGAGGAGGTCGCCCGCGAGGAAGGAGCAGAGGTGATGATTATCGCTGCCAAGACCGAAGAGGACATTGCCGAACTCGAGACCTACGAGGACAAGCAGCTGTTCCTGGAGGAGCTGGGCTTGGAGGAGAGCGGTGTGAACCGTTTGATCAAGAAGGCCTATAAGCTTCTGAACCTGGAGACCTTCATCACCGCTGGCGAAATGGAGGTGAAGGCCTGGACATACAAGAAAGGCTGGAAGGCTCCCCAGTGTGCTGGCGTCATCCACACCGACTTCGAGAAAGGTTTCATTCGTGCCGAGGTCATCAAGTACGACGACTACATCAAGTATGGCTCGGAAGCCGCCGTTCGCGAGGCTGGTAAGATGGGCATCGAAGGCAAAGACTATGTGGTGCAGGACGGCGACATCATGCACTTCAGGTTTAATGTTTAATTCCTAGGTATCCTAGGATTTCCTAGGCTTTCCTAGGACTACCTAAAAACAATAGAAAACAAAAAAACAATGATAGAACTTCTCAGCTACATCAACTGGAACCCCTCAGAAGTGATGGGCCACATTGGGCCTGTAGCACTGCGCTGGTACGGCATGTGCTGGCTGGTAGGACTGGTGGGCAGCTATCTCATGGTGAAATGGCTCTACAAGGACCAGAAAATCAAGGACGAACTGTTCGACCCACTGTTCATCTATTGCTTCATTGGCATTCTGGTGGGCGCCCGCTTGGGCCATTGCCTGTTCTATGAACCCGACTACTTCCTGTCGTCAGGCACGCATTTCATAGAGATGTTCGTGCCCATGCACCAGATGGCAGATGGCTCGTGGAAGTATACTGGCTATGCTGGACTGGCCTCGCACGGCGGTACGCTGGGCTTGATGATTGCCCTGTGGCTCTATTGCCGCAAGACGAAGATGAGCATCTGGCATGTGCTCGACGATATCGCCATCGCCACACCTATCGCAGCCTGCTTCATCCGCTTGGGAAACCTCATGAACTCAGAGATCATCGGCAAGCCGACCGATGTGCCCTGGGCCTTCATCTTCGAACAGGTCGACAACGTCCCACGCCACCCCGGACAACTCTATGAAGCATTAGCCTACTTCTGCTTTATCTTCGTGATGTTCTGGGCATATCAGAGAAGCAAGAAAACCTACCCCCAGCCCAGCCTCACCCCTAACCCCTCTCCAAAGGGCGAGGGGAACAATAAAGGGAAGGGAGAGCAGGCTCTCTCAACTCTCAACTCTCCACTCTCAACTAAACCAGTTGGCAGTGGTTTCTTCTTCGGCCTCGTGCTAACGCTCATCTTCACGTTCCGCTTCTTCATCGAGTATACGAAGGACATACAAGTGGACTTCGAGTCGGGCATGCTGTTCAACATGGGCCAGCTGCTCTCCGTCCCCTTCATCATCATCGGCGTAGCCTGTATGATAGGAGGAAAGTGGATGCAACGCTTGGGAGCGAAGGTATAAGAAAAGAAAAAGTCTGCTTATTTCAAAGTGAAGCCCGAAAGTTTTTGTTGAACTTTCGGGCTTCATTTCATTTATTTGCCTCCTACGATCTTCTTGATATCGTTGAGCTTGTTCAGCGCTTCAACGGGCGTTAAGTTGTTGATGTCGAGGCCGAGTATCTCATCGCGAATCTGTGTGAGCACTGGGTCATCGAGTTGGAAGAAGGAGAGCTGCATGCCCTCACGGCTTTGGTTGATGGTCTCTACAGAAGGCTTCGTCACTGCTGAGCCGCCGCTGTTGTTCTCCTCCAATTGTTTTAGGATGACGTTGGCGCGCTTCACGATGCTCTTCGGCATACCTGCGATGTCGGCAACATGTATACCGAACGAATGCTCCGAGCCGCCTCGTTCGAGCTTACGCAGGAAGATAACCTTTCCGTCGACCTCTCGCACCGAGACGTTGTAGTTCTTGATGCGCTTGAACGACTTCTCCATCTCGTTCAACTCATGATAGTGCGTGGCGAAGAGCGTGCGGGCGCGAGCTTTCGGATGCTCGTGCAGATGCTCCACAATGGCCCATGCAATAGAGATTCCGTCGTAGGTAGAGGTTCCACGGCCCAGCTCATCGAAGAGCACGAGCGAGCGCGGGGTGACATTATTAAGGATGTCGGCAGCCTCGGTCATCTCCACCATAAACGTCGATTCGCCGAGCGAAATGTTATCGCTGGCACCTACACGAGTGAAGATTTTGTCCACGAGACCGATTCTCGCGCTCTCTGCGGGCACGAACGAGCCTATCTGGGCCAGTAGTGTGATGAGAGCCGTTTGGCGCAACAGCGCCGATTTACCCGCCATATTCGGACCTGTGATGATGATGATTTGCTGTGTATCGCTGTCGAGCATCACATCGTTTGGCACATAGCGCTCGCCGACGGGCAACTGTTGCTCAATGACGGGGTGACGACCCTGCCGGATGTCAAGCATTGAAGAGTCCTCGACCACCGGTCTGACATAGTGGTTCTCCTCAGCGGTTTTGGCAAAGGAGAGCAGGCAGTCGAGCTGGGCGATGAGGGCGGCATTGGTTTGAATCTGCCCGATGTACTTCTGCATCGCAACAACCAGCTCCGCAAACAACCGCTCTTCGAGGGCGAGAATCTTCTCGTCGGCACCCAGTATCTTTTCCTCGTACTCCTTCAGCTCCTGTGTGATGTAGCGCTCGGCCTGAGCCAGCGTCTGCTTGCGCACCCATTCCTGCGGAACTTTATCCTTATACGTGTTGCGCACCTCGAGGTAATAGCCGAACACATTATTATATCCCACCTTAAGCGAAGCGATACCCGTCTGCTGGATTTCGCGTTCCTGAATCTGCAATAGGTAGTTGCGGCCGTTGGTGGAGATGTTGCGCAGCTCGTCGAGCTCAGACGAATAGCCTGCCGCAATGACATTTCCCTTCGACACGAGTTGCGGCGGGTCGGGCTGTATCTCTTTGGCAATGCGGTCGCGCAGTTCCTCGCATAGATCAAGCTGCTGTCCCATCTGAAGTAGGGTAGGGGGGAGGTTAGGATTGGAAGCCGCTACAGCCGTAGCAGGTTCCAATGCCTTCTTGATTGGCTCGATGGCGATGAGCGCATTCTTGAGTTGCACCACTTCGCGAGGCGACACACGCCCTACTGCCACCTTTGAGATGATGCGCTCGAGGTCGCCGATGCGTTGTAGCTTATCGTCGACAAGATAGCGGAAGGCGGGATTGCGGAAGAAGTATTCCACAACATCGAGACGACTGTTGATGGGCCCCACATCCTTCAACGGGAAGATGAGCCAGCGGTGTAGCAGACGACTTCCCATGGGTGTGGTGGTACGATCGATGACCGAGAGCAACGACTGCCCATCGTCCTGCATGGGCTGTACGAGCTCAAGCGAACGAATGGTGTATTTGTCGAGCCTTACGAACTTCTCTTCCTCGATGCGCTGTAGGTGGGTGATGTGTCCCACCGATGTGTGCTGCGTGAGCTCAAGGTATTGCATGATGGCACCCGAGGCCACCACACCGCTATGCAAGTGGTCGACACCGAATCCCTTCAGCGACTTCGTGCCGAAATGCTTCAGCAATTTTTGGCGCGCCGTCTGCTCGGTGAACACCCAGTCGTCGAGTTCGAACACGCAATACTTCGTGCCGAAATAACGCTCGAAGTCATGCTTTCGCTCACGACAGTAGAGCACCTCTTTCGGCTGGAAGTTGCCGAGGAGTTTCTCTACATGGTCGTAGGTGCCTTCACCCGTGAGGAACTCGCCCGTGGAGATATCGAGGAACGCCACACCACAGGCTGCTTTCCCAAAGTGTACGGCAGCAAGGAAGTTGTTCTCCTTGTAGTTCAACACGTTGTCGCCCATTGCCACACCTGGCGTAACGAGTTCCGTCACACCACGCTTGACGAGCGTCTTCGTGAGTTTCGGGTCCTCCAACTGGTCACAAATGGCTACACGCCGGCCTGCACGGATGAGTTTCGGCAGATAGGTGTCAAGAGCATGATGGGGAAAGCCCGCCATCTCCGTATCACCCGTATTACCACCGTTATTACGCCGTGTAAGCGTAATGCCGAGGATGCGTGCCGCCACGACAGCATCCTCGCCATACGTCTCGTAGAAGTCGCCGCAACGAAACAGCAGCACCGCATCAGGATATTTATCCTTGAATGCGAAGAACTGTTTCATCATCGGCGTCAAGCCTTTGTCTTTTGTTGCCATCAGAGGAATTCTATATTGACAATTTTACTTCACCAATACCTTCTTACCATTCTGGATGTAAACACCCTTTTGGTTCATATTCGTCGTACGGACACCATTCATATTGTAGATGATGTCAGCCTTTGCGTCTGCATTGATACCGTTGATGCCTGTGGGATCGTCAACGAAGGTAATAGTGACCTTCAGCAGCACGGCCTTCTCATTAGCCACGATACCCCACTGAGCAACATAGGTATCACCAACCTGGAAGTTAGCATCGTGAGCACCCGTGTAGTCGAACTCACCGCTTGCGGGATTGTTCAGCTTCAGGCAGAAGCCGTTTGCGCACTGAGCCCAAGGAGCTGCGTCGCCGTCGGCATTGCGCCAGCCGTCAATAGTGCCAGTGTTTTCAACGAAGTTGCCATCAGTCAGGTTAACGATGTAAGCCTTAGCCTCACTCATGTCAGCAATGCCAAGAGCAGCGCAAACCTCAGCTACGTCGAATGTAGGAGCGGGTTCCTCCTCGCAGTAGGCAGTGGCAGCCTTCTCAAGGTGAGAAATCTCGATCGTCTTCACAATCTCGGGCTTGTAGATATGTTCCTGCTTCTCGATGAATGTCACATTGATCACGAAGATTGCCATCTTGCCGTTAGCCTTCAGACCATACTTCACGGTATAGGTCTTGCCAACCTCGTCGGCACCGTTCATGTCGCAGATTTCATACTGAGGAACAGCGGGGAAGAACTTCACGCAGATGCGGGTCTCTTCCTTACCCCAACCGATGAAGTTACCATCAGCATCGCACCAGCCGTCGATATCGCCATTAGGAGCTGCCTCCTCCGAGCCGTCGGCGTTGATACCAACGAGTGTTGCATCAGTAGGATTCTCGATACCCAGATAAGCCAGTGCTTCTGTGAAGTCAGGCTCAAAGCGAGTTACGTCGTAGCCCTGACCAACCTCACGATCTACATTGATCTCAGTCACGAAAGGTGCCTGCTTCTCTGTAACAGTAATCGTGTAGGATGCCGATGCTGGCAGATATTCGTCATTGCCGGTAAAGGAAGCAGTGATGGTCGTTGTTCCGGGTGTGCCAATAGTGACGGCACCTGTGTTCTCATCGACTTGAGCTACTGCAACGTCGCTCGATGTATAAGTAACTGTAACATTGTTCGGATTATTGAGTGTGGGAGCAGTGAAGTCAGATCCTTCCTCCACCTCAAAGGCCGTCTCGCTGAACGACAGTTCAGGATCTACGGGATCGGGAGTATCTTTTTCTGTGATAGCTACGCGGGCAGCATTCAGAATTTCTCCCGTAGCATTGCTGATGACCAATACATTGGCAAACACCTTGTTTAACTGAATTGCTTCTTTAAGTGTTGCTTTCGTAGGCATTGCCACCGAATAATTACCTTGATAGACTATGCCCAATTGTGCTTGATCGGCACCAGGAATTGCTGTTGCCAGATTCTTTCCAGAATTGTTATACGAACTTCCAATCATCACATCATTGAAAGTGAGTGCAACCGAAGACTGTCCTTTCGAACCGCCTCTTGCAAACTCTGCCAATTCTGGGTCGTCGGGGAACTGACTCTTCGTATAGTTCGATGCATAGTAGTTTGCTTGTTTCCAAGCACTCGTTGTACCAGAAAGATTGTCGGCTGTAAGCACGTAGGCAACCGTGAAACCAAGATCCTTCGTCAGGGGCTCCACAGAAGTCTTAATGTCTACAGCTGTTTTGTCAGAATTCCATGTTGCTGTCAGCGAAACATCAACGGCAGGCAACTCTGCATTGAATGCCTCGAAATCATTCCAAATGCCGTTGTAGGTTCCATAATAGGGATCCATCTCCATCCGACGATTCATATTACAACCCGGTGCGCCAGAAATACCTAAAGCTTGTGTAGAGTAATAGTTAGCCACATACATGGGGTCGCTGGTATTGTACTTGTGGAAGGCAATACCAATGAAGGTCTCTGGATAGTCGCGTTTCAGCTTCTCCATACCTACCCATCCACGCGGACACCAACCACAGCCAGTACCCGTGAATTCCTCAACAACAGTGCGGCGGGCTACGGCCTTGCTCAGATTCTGCATCGTGGCAGATACATGTGTTGCTTCAGAAACAGCCACTCCATTTACCTTATTCAATGTCACTTCTACACGATAGGTGCCAACTTCAGCCGGACTTTGATATTCAACCTCGAAGGAACCAGACATTCCGAAACCGGGAGGAACGGGAGAAGGCAAAACCTGGTGTTTCGTTGTTTTGGTACCAGCAACGTCTATGGTGTAGTCAAAGGACTGCACCTGCTTTTTGCCATAACCATCAAAGAAAACGGTCGTCGTGTTGGAAGAACTGACAACAGTATTCTTTGGGGATAAGCTCTTCAGTGAGATCTGATGGTCGGGGAGTGAGACATTCGAAACAACTATTTGATGAGCAGAGGCTCCGAACTGTGCCGAATAATCTTCGAATGCTCCGCCATTCATGCTGAGATACAATCCTTTTGCCTGTGGGTCGCCAGCTGTAGGAAGACAATAAGCAACAGTGTTTGTCATCGTATATCCCACATAGCAACCTGTTGACGGGATGGAAACGGGGCTACTGAAAGCAACCGTCTTAAAATCATTCACTGTGTAAGGGCCACTGGCTTCCTGAGAAGCAATATCATCTCCATTCAAAACATTCTTAACCCACACTTTTACGTTTTTCATTCCACTGTCAACCACAGGAATTTTTACTGCGTTGATGGATGCTCCGCTTAGCGATCCATCACCTGGAACGAAATAAGCAATAGAAAAGATTTGTCCTGTGGAACCTGTTCCAAGAGGACTCCAACCATCGGATGAACCATAATAATAGGCCCAGACCATTGTCTCATCAGAATTCTGAGCCATCATGGGCATTACGCCCAGTAGGCTCAAAAAAAGCATGAAAAACTTTTTCATAGTTATCTTGATATTTAAAAAGTACAAGTAATGCTATTAAATTTACTTATTGACCACCTTCACGGCCTTACCATTGTCGAGTTTCACGATGTTGAGACCCTGCTGCTCACCGCTAATCTGCTGACCGGCAGCATTGTAGCGGGCAACGGCCTTCACCTCGTTCTCAAGGTTCTTCACCGAGGCAGGATCCTTGTAAATCATGTTCACTGTCACCTTCGGGCCATGTTCATCTAGGTTATACTTCCTTGTGATGGCGTTATAGGTGTAGATGTTTATTTGAATAATCACCGTACAGGTGCCATAGGCTTCCGGATCAGGCAACCATTCAGCTTGCAAATCCTTCTTGGCATCAGTTTCCAATACTCCCTGATCGGTAGTATAAGAACCTTTTTGCGTCTTGTTAGTGCAAGTTTTAGGAAAGCAGAACTGGAAACTACCATTGGGAATACTGACTATTTCATAGTCGGATCCCACGTAGATTTCCTCGCCTGACACATTCTCTACATAGAGACCCGTGGAGAACTCCATGCCACCCCAGCCGTCGTCCTCACCTTCGGTGATATTGATCGTAGAGCCGTCGGCATACACGTTGCCTGCTGCATCGACGAAGCGCACAAGGGCCTCGTCCTGGGCAAAGGCGAAACTGGTTGCAAAAAGCAACATCATTACGGAAGTAAATAGTTTCTTCATAAGCGTTTTTATTGTTAAGTTATTGTATGTTTACGATGTATTTCTTACATTTTGAAGGGCACGCGGATGGCCTGCATCACACCCTGCTGCTCGTTCCAGAAGAACACTACTGCCGAGAGGTTCTGCTTCTGCCAGAGATGCTCGAAGTTGTCGAGCGCCTCGTTGCCTTGCAGATAGAAAACCTGGGTATAGCTCTTGTTGCCAGCCTCCAGAGTGACGGGCTCACCATAGGCATCATTGGTCAGCGAAGCACGGAAAACGTGGTTATGCACGTAGTCCTGACGGCGCGAACCGTCAGGCATGAACTGTTGGTACTTCGTTTGCGGATCTTTGGCGTTGATGCTATCCTCCACTATCCATACCTGCAGACGACCTTCCACACGGTCGCTCGACGACAGATCCACCAACACGGCGTTATTTGAGAACTCAACGGCATCAAAATGCACCGTTGACGTCTTCTTCAACTCGTTGGCAACAACAGCAGCATATTGGTTGGTGTCGTAGATGGGAGCGCCGCGATTGATCTTAACACCTGGCTGAGCCTCAATGTTCCAATGAGTGTAGTATTCGTCGCCAAGCTTTGTACCCAGGTCGCTCAAGAAGGCATTGCCCATGTTAGAGCGGAGGTGGGCGAAGGGACCACAATGAATAGCTACGGCGATGACGTTTTCTTCACCGTAGGTCTCTTGCAATTCATGGATAGCGGCTGTTGCATTGGGGCACCTCACGCAGGCTTGACCCGTGAAGTCCTCGATGAGCACAGGTCTGTTCACCTCTGCCGGCTCTACGTAGATGAGTCGTTCGTCTTCGTCGATGTTCGAGCAGGCCGTCAAACCCATTATAATCGTTGCAAATAAGAATAATCTCTTCATATTCAATTAGAAATTGTAGTTATACGAAATGGTGAAACCCTTTTGGGCTGGCACATAGCGGCAGACACCACCCGAGCAGTTGTAGCCGGCGCGTGTGCGACCATAGCCAGCCTGGATGCGATGCGACTTATAGTTGAACGTCACCAGACCCTGATAGTAGTGCAAATCGGTCTCGCCGCAGTTCCACTCGTCGCTGACGGTGAACATCCAGTTGGGCAGCCACGAGAGTTCGAGCAATGCAAATGCCCAGTCGCCCTGGTCCTGCTTCGTGGTGAGGTATTGCAACTCGCCGCGAAGGGTGAGCTTCTTATTAATCTTGTACTTGCCTTCGCCCACGAAGATATCAGAATGTATCATACCTCCGTGACCTTCCACGATGGTCTGGTTGTAGCGCTGATTCATGTACATCAGATTCAACTTGAAGTCCTTTGTGACACGCTTGTCGATCTGGATGTTCAAGTCCTGATAGTAGGTCTGGTCACCCCATTTCCAGAAACTCGATGCATAGCCGTTGGTGCCGGCACCGCCGATGAACTGGTTGGGTGCAATCTCCAAGTCGCGTGGCGACTGCTCGATGGCATGCACATGCGAGAAGTTCACCTTCACACCCGTACCGTACTTACCACCAAGCACCGTATTCTTCTTAAACGTGTAGCCCAGCTCTGCCTGATAGGCCCATTCACCTTCGGGATGAGTGGCATATGGGTAGAGCGCTGCGAGTGTGTAGGTGTGGTCCATCGTGAAGGCGGGCAGGTGATTCAAGAACGACGACGTACCATTCATCGAGCGGCGCGAGCGGAACGACATGTTATCCGAACGCTTCGCCTGCAGCAACACGCTCAGTCCTCGCTTCGAATACGAGCCGCTGAGCATCGCCACATATCCCTTGCGATAGATGTAACCGTTATCGAACGACGGATCCTGCGTCTTCTGTGCATACTCCGCCAAGATGTTGAAACCACCCGTAGCGAGATTGGCGCGTACATCCCAAGCATTCACATTCTCTGGCAGGTTCAGCTTGTAGTAGGGTCCAACAGAGATTTCGTCCTCCGATGCCTTTTCATGCTTATTGACGAACGAGGCACCCAGCGTCAGGTACGTGCCACCCTCAGCCATCGACTTCACCCATTGGTCGACGTTCAGCTCCACATCACCACCCGTGATCCACGAGTTGTTGTGTGCCCAATAGCGACGCTGCTCACCGGTGATAGCCTTCAGCTGTACTCCCTCGACGGGCTTATAGACCACGCGGCCACCAAGCAGCGAGTTATCGATGCCTAGTGAGCGCTCCTCATAGGTGCGCAGGATGAATCCCGAACCAAACTGCTCGTAGAAATTACCTGCCGTAATCTCCATGTTCTTCATCGGGCGCCCCTTCACGTAGAAGTAGGGCACACCCCATCCTTTAAAGTCCTTCTCGAAGCCGGGCAGCGGATGTTCCAAAAACTCGAAGCGTGCACCAGCATCGACATACTTGCTCTGCAGGGCCACCTCAGCATAGGTGTTCGTCAGCGCCCAGTCGTCGGTGGGCTCTGTGCCAATAGCTTCATCGTCTTGTGGAATGAGGATGTCGCTCTGTATACTTCCCGTCACGACAATCTTCTTGTCTTGTGCATTCATCAGCATCGCCGTAGCCAATGCAAGCGATACTGTCAGTAGCCTTCTTTTCATATAAAAAACGTTGTACGTTTATCTGTAATAACGTTATGATCGTTTGTCAAGTATGTCTATCCTAACATACCTTATGTACGTTTGTCAAGTAAGTCTTTAAGACCCCCAACCCCAAAATTTAGGGGGCAACGAGCTCGCGTACCTTTTCGATGAGTTCCTCTTCGGCACCCTCGGTATAGCCGTTATGCTTATAGACAATCTTTCCCTCACCGTCGACAATCAGCACATAGGGAATCATCTGGATGCCCAACTGGCGCTTCAGTTCGCTGTTCGGGTCGAGGAGTACGGTCTCGTAAGGCCACTCATGCTGATCGACGAGAGGCTTTACTTTATTGATGTTCTGAGCCTGGTCGATAGAGATGGCTACGACCTTCACGCCCGTTTCCTCCTGCCACTCGTCGTAGACCTCGCTGATAGCGGTGAGCTCGCGGTTGCAGGGCTTGCACCACGTGGCAAAGAACGAGATGATGAAGGGCTTGCCGTTGTTCGACAATGTGTCGGTACGAACGGTTTTTCCGTTGATATCCTTCAAGGTTACCTGTGGCAATTGGGCGCTTACTTCGAGTGCCATACCCAGCAGCATCATTGCTGCAAGAAACATAAATTTCTTCATTGTGTTTGAGTTATTAATTGTTTATTTTATTATTTCTGTTCGCATACGCGCATAGTCGGTGCAAAAATACAAAAATTATTCGTATCACCACTATATTTAGACAAATTTAATGCAAAAAAGGGAAGTTTCATTAACTTTTTTATTCAATTATTTTTCTGAAACGAGTTGTCCATCAAACGATTCAGAAGAAGGAGCAAACGGGGAAAATGTCCTTTTTTACGGGCTTTTCCTTTGTTGTTAAGGATAAAAAGTATATATTTGCAACGTATTATTGCTTTAACAAAAGAAACATATAGAATTTGCCCCCGATTATGTAGGGACGCGACGTGTCGCGTAACTGGATTTAGCTTTCCCCTACAATAACGCGACACGTCGCGTCCCTACATGTGAAGGTCAAAAAGTATATAACTACCTTTACAAAAACAGAGATGAAAAAGATTCTGATTGCCGTTATCACGGTTCTGTTCTTTCAAACGCTGAATGCACAGATCGACCGGTTCGATGTTGTGAATAGAAACAATCCGTACGTCAAGGAGTTAGACGCCTTGCAAGCGCTGACCGTTGGCAATGGCGGCTTTGCCTTTACCGTCGACGGAACAGGCCTACAGACCTTCCCGGAAATGTATGAGAACGGAGTCCCGCTGGGAACGATGAGCGATTGGGGTTGGCATTCTTTTCCAAATACGGAATCTTTTCGAGCTGAAGAAGCATTGAAAAATTTTGACTTCGGACGAGGACGTCTTGAACCTTATAGCGTAGAGAACAAGGACGACCAACGTTCGAAAGATGCCGCCAACTACCTGCGATCCAATCCGCATCGCCTTCATCTTGGAACCATTGGATTTGATATTCCTTTGAGTGATACCACCCTCGTTCAAATACAAAACCAGCAACTCAATTTGTGGAACGGTTACATCGAGAGCACCTTCACCTATCGCGATGCAAATTATTACACGGTAACCTTTGTTCATCCAGAGCGAGATATCGTCTATTCCGGCTATTTCACTGATGCTCAGCATCCTCTTCCCGTAATACTTCGATTCCCATATCCTACAGGCAAACACTCAGATGCCGCCTGCGACTGGACTCCCGAAAACACTCATCACAAAACAGATATTTTAAAGCAAGATGACCATTCAGTTCTGCTGTCTCGAACCATCGACAGCACAACCTATTATATTCGTGTGTGCTGGGACGGGGATGCAAAATTCGAAAGGAAGAACACCAACACATTCACGCTTACTCCTCAGCAACACGGGCTTGACTTTTCATGTGAATTTTCTGAACAAAAGTTGATGGAAAACCACATTCCTTCCGACACCGCATTAGAGCAAACCAAACACCACTGGAGGGAATACTGGAAGAAAGGTGGCATCGTGGACTTCTCACGATGTAAGGACCCGCGAGCCAGAGAATTGGAGCGACGCGTTGTGCTCAGTCAATATCTGCTGGCGGTGAACTGTGCCGGCGACACCCCACCACAGGAAACCGGCCTCACCTATAACTCCTGGTTTGGAAAATTCCATCTGGAGATGCATTGGTGGCATCAGGCACAATTTGCCCTTTGGGGACATCCCGAACTCTTGGATCATTCCCTCGACTGGTATTTCAAAGCAGCTCCAAAGGCACGCGAGATTGCTCAGCGACAAGGTTTTGAGGGTTTGCGTTGGATGAAGATGACCGATCCGAGTGCCGAGGAGGCTCCTTCGAAAGTGGGTAGTTTCCTCATTTGGCAACAGCCGCATCTTATCTACTTGGCCGAATTGCTTCACCGGGCCGCCGGTCCCAACACTTCTATGAAGTATCGCCAGCTAGTGCAGGAAACAGCAGAATTCATGTACTCCTTTGCTACCTACGACGCTCAGCACGATCGATACACACTCAACAACGTCATCCCTGCTCAGGAGACCCTGCGCGCCTCGGAAACCGTGAATCCACCCTTCGAACTTAGCTACTGGCATTTCGGGATGGAGCTGGCTCAAAAGTGGCGTCAGCGGGCATCGTTACCCAGATTATCAGAGTGGGACAAACTCATCGAAAAGCTATCTCCGCTGGCCTTTGATTCCGATAGTCTTTATCTCGCCGCCGAGACTGCACCCGACACTTATCACGATATTCGCTTCACCAGCGATCATCCCGCCGTTCTTGGTGCTGTAGGCATTCTTCCCTTGTCGAAGCAGACCAATCCCAACATCATGAAGAAAACGCTCAACTGGATTTGGGACCGCTGGAACTGGGATAAGACGTGGGGCTGGGATTACCCGATGGTTGCGATGAGTGCCGCTCGTTTGGGCGAACCACAAAAGGCTGTCGACGCTCTCCTCATGGACAAGCGCACCAATACCTATCTCGTCAGCGGGCACAACTATCAAGACCAGCGGTTGCGACTCTATCTGCCGGGCAATGGAGGTCTGCTGACGGCTATTGCACTGATGTGTGCTGGATGGGATGGTTGCGAGGTTCCCAATCCAGGGTTTCCTAAAGATGGAAACTGGGATGTACGATGGGAAGGATTATTGCCTCTGCCATGATGGGAAATAAAAATAAAATAAGTTTTATTTTGTATTTCGCTCACTTATTCGTACCTTTGCACGCAAATTTAAAAAGAATCAACTTTTATACTTATGGATTATAACTTCAGAGACATCGAAAAGAAGTGGCAAAAACGATGGGTGGAGAATGGTACCTATCGCGTCACCGAAGACAAAGACAAGCAGAAATTCTACGTACTCAACATGTTCCCATACCCCAGTGGGGCAGGCTTGCATGTGGGTCATCCGCTGGGATACATCGCCAGCGATATCTATGCTCGCTACAAGCGACTGAAGGGCTTCAATGTCCTGAACCCTATGGGCTACGATGCCTATGGACTTCCCGCCGAGCAATATGCCATCCAGACGGGTCAGCATCCGGCTATCACCACCGAACAGAACATCAACCGCTACCGCGAGCAGTTGGACAAGATTGGTTTCTCCTTCGACTGGAGTCGTGAGGTACGCACTTGTGAGCCTGGCTATTATCATTGGACACAATGGGCGTTCCAGCAGATGTTTGAAAGCTTCTACAGCCTCACCCCCCTGACCCCCTCTCCCAAAGGCGAGGGGGAGAGTGCGAAAGCTCGTCCCATCTCTGAGCTGGTTGCTTATTTCGAGAAGCACGGCACCGAGGGCTTGGAAGCTTTCGGTGTGGCACAGTCGGAGGAGCTGCAGTTCACGGCCGACGAGTGGAACAGCTGGTCGGAGCAGAAGCAGCAGGAAGTGCTGATGAACTACCGCATCGCCTATCTCGGTGAGACAATGGTGAACTGGTGTCCGGCTCTCGGCACCGTACTCGCCAACGACGAGGTGGTGAACGGTGTATCGGAGCGCGGCGGCTATCCCGTAGAACAGAAGAAGATGCGCCAATGGTGTCTGCGCGTGTCGGCCTATGCCCAGCGACTCCTCGACGGCTTGGAGACCATCGACTGGACCGACTCTTTGAAGGAAACCCAGCGCAACTGGATTGGTCGTTCGGAAGGTACGGAGATGCAGTTCAAAGTGGCTGACAGCGATGTAGAGTTCACCATCTTCACCACGCGTGCCGACACCATCTTCGGTGTGACATTCATGGTGCTGGCTCCCGAGAGCGAACTCGTGAAGCAGCTCACCACTCCTGAGCAGAAGGCAGCCGTCGACGAATATCTCGCCTATGTGAAGAAGCGCACCGAGCGTGAGCGCCAGATGGATCATCGTGTGACGGGTGTGTTCTCCGGCTCCTATGCCATCAACCCGCTCACGGGCAAGCAGATTCCTATCTGGATTGCCGAATATGTGCTTGCCGGCTATGGAACGGGTGCCATCATGGCCGTTCCTGCCCACGACTCTCGCGACTATGCCTTTGCCAAGCACTTCGATCTGCCCATCATCCCACTCATCGAGGGTGCCGACATCTCAGAAGAAAGCTTCGATGCGAAGGAAGGCATCATGACCAACTCGTCGAATGGCGAGTTCTCTCTGAATGGTCTGACGGTGAAGGAAGCTATTGCCGCCACAAAGAAATACGTCACGGAAAAGAAACTCGGTCGTGTAAAAGTGAACTACCGTCTGCGCGACGCCATCTTCTCGCGCCAGCGCTACTGGGGTGAGCCGTTCCCTGTATACTACAAGGACAACATGCCCTATATGATACCCTCCGAGTGCCTTCCGTTGCAGCTGCCTGAGGTGGAGACCTATCAGCCCACCGAGACCGGTGAGCCGCCACTTGGTCATGCTAAGCGTTGGGCATGGGACACCGCATCGAATAGCGTAGTCGACTGCGCCGCTATCGACAACGTGACCGTCTTCCCCTTGGAGCTCTGCACGATGCCTGGCTTCGCTGGCTCCAGCGCCTATTATCTGCGCTACATGGATCCGCACAACAACGAAGCACTGCTCTCGCCTGAGGCTGCCGAATACTGGAAGAACGTAGATCTCTACGTTGGCGGTTCGGAGCACGCTACGGGTCACCTCATCTACTCGCGCTTCTGGAACAAGTTCCTCTTCGACCTCGGTGTGAGCCACGTGGAAGAGCCGTTCAAGAAACTCGTCAATCAGGGTATGATTCAAGGCCGTTCGAACTTCGTCTATCGCGACAACAAGGCCAGCGAGAAAGCCGGTCACCCCGTGTTCCTCAGCCTGAACGTGATGAAGGAAGCTGCCAAGACCCGTACTGCCGACGACGAGTTCACACCCATCCACGTCGACGTGAACATCGTTTCGGCCGACATCCTCGACCTCGAGGCTTTCAAGGCTTGGCGTCCGGAATACAACAATGCAGAGTTTGTGCTCGAAAATGGCAAGTACATCTGCGGCTGGGCTATTGAAAAGATGTCGAAGTCGATGTTCAACGTGGTGAATCCCGATATGATTGTTGAACGCTACGGCGCCGACACGCTGCGTCTGTATGAGATGTTCCTCGGTCCTGTGGAGCAGTCGAAGCCCTGGGACACCAACGGCATCGATGGCTGTCATCGCTTCCTGAAGAAGTTCTGGAACCTCTGTAGTTCTGCTTGTTGTGATGACATCGCAACAGACGAGAAGGCTTCGAAGGACGAGCTGAAGTCGCTCCACAAGCTCATCAAGAAGGTGTCGCAAGACATCGAGGTGTTCTCCTACAACACCAGCATCTCGGCCTTCATGATTTGCGTGAACGAGCTGTCGCAGCTGAAGTGCAAGAATCGTGAGGTGATGCGTGCGCTCTCCGTGCTCATCGCTCCGTTTGCACCACACATTGCCGAAGAACTCTGGGAGATGCTGGGCGGCGAAGGTTCTGTCTGCGATGCCCAGTGGCCGTCGTGGAACGAGGAATACCTCGTCGAGAACTCCGTCCGCCTGGGTGTTGCCTTCAATGGTAAGACGCGCTTCGATATGGAGTTTGCCGCCGATGCCGACAACGCCACCATCCAGGCTGCCGTTCTTGCCGACGAGCGTGCTCAGAAATACATCGAAGGAAAACAAGTGATGAAAGTCATCATCGTGCCGAAGCGCATGGTGAATCTCGTCATCAAATAAACTTCAACCAGGCAGGGTGTGTGAAAACAAGGAATGCTCTTTCATAGGAATCGTTTCAAGTTTTTACACACCCTGTTCTACATGATATCAAAAAAAATTTCTATACCTATACCATGACTATCGACAAAAAACTCATGTGGAGCGAGGCCCGCGACTATGCTGGCATTACCTTCGGCCTCGTCCTCTACGCTTTCGGCTTCACGTTCTTCCTCATGCCCTACGAAATCGTGACAGGAGGCGTGGCCGGTGTGGCTGCTATCGTACAATATGCCACACAGATTCCTAACCAATACACCTACTTCCTCGTCAATGCCGCCCTGCTCATCCTGGCCTTGCGCATTCTCGGTCTGAAATTCCTGATGAAGACCATCTATGCCATTTTCATGCTGACGTTCCTCTTGTGGTTCATGAAGGAACTCGTACCTCACGATGCTGCTGGCAATATGGTGAAGATACTGGGTGAAGGACAGGACTTCATGTCGCTCGTCATCGGCTGTATGATGACGGGTTCGGCACTGGGCATTGTGTTTGTGAATAATGGCTCGACGGGTGGTTCCGACATCATCGCTGCCTCGGTGAATAAGTTCTACAACATGTCGCTGGGCACCGTACTACTTTTGCTCGACTTCGTCATCATTGGCTCCTGTTTGTTCATCCCGCAGTTTGGAACCATGCTCGAGCGTGGAAACATGGTGGTGTTCGGTTTCTGCACGATGGTCATCGAAAACTTCATGCTCGACTATCTCTACAACCGCCGTCGCTCATCGGTGCAGTTCCTGATTTTCTCTGAGAAATATCAAGAGATTGCCTACGAGATTGGCACGCATATGGAACACGGTGTCACCATCCTCGACGGTCACGGCTGGTACACGGGTCAGGAGCGCAAGGTGCTCTGCATCCTCGCCAGGAAAAACGAGAGCAGCACCATCTTCCGAATCATCAAGGCCATCGACCCGAATGCCTTCGTGTCGCAGAGCGCAGTCATCGGTGTCTATGGCGAGGGCTTCGACACGATTAAAGTGAAAGCAAAAACAAAAAAAGAATAACAACCTATATAAGATGAAAAAGATTGTATTTGCCACCAACAACCAACATAAGCTCGACGAAATCCGACAGATTCTTGGCTCTACGTTCGAGGTATTGTCGCTCAACGACATCGGTTGTCACGAGGAGATTCCTGAGGATCACGACACGCTGCAGGAGAATGCATTGCAGAAGGCGAAGTACATTGCAGATCACTACGATGTGGACTGCTTTGCCGACGATACCGGCTTGGAGGTTGAAGCACTCAACGGAGAGCCGGGAGTGCATAGTGCCCGCTACGCTGAAGGCACCGACCACGATAGCGAGGCCAACATGGACAAATTATTGAGCAAATTAGGAAATAATAACAATCGTCGTGCACGATTCCGCACCGTTATTGCGTTAATCATAAGGAATCAGGAGGAAAAACTCTTCGAAGGCATCGTCGAAGGACACATCGCCTACGAGAAGAAGGGTACGGAAGGTTTCGGCTACGATCCCATCTTCGTTCCCGATGGCTACGACGAGTCGTTTGCACAACTGGGGCTCGACATCAAGAATGGAATCTCACATCGTGCCCGGGCCGTAGCGAAGCTCGCCGAATATTTGACAAAGTAACAAGATGACAAGGTAACAAAGGACCACGAGCTCTGCTCGCTTTCGTAGCGGAGCGGAGAAAGAACAAAGTAACTTATGATTAAGAAAACAACAATCAAAAGACATTTTACCTCCCTCCAAACAAGAAGAGGGTGGGGGAGAGTCTGTATTGTCACTTTGTTATTTTGTTACTTTGTTACTTTGCCTTGCCTCTCTGCCAGCATCGGTTCGTGGCGCGCCTATCTTGCCTATACCGACATCACGGAAATAGAGAAGGCTGGCAACGAGTTGTTTGTGCTAGCCAGCAGAAACCTGTATCTCTACAACATTGACGATCAGAGCATTCGCACGTTCAGCAAGATGGATGCGCTGAGCGATTGCAGCATCGCCCACATCGCCTGGAACAAGAAGGCTGGTCGACTGGTTGTCATCTACGACAACAAGAACATCGACCTGCTGCAACCCAACGGCGATTGCGTGAACATGCCGGAATACTACATGAAGTCGATTACCGGCGACAAGACCATCAACGACATCTACATCAGCGACCAATATGCTTATCTCGCCACGGGCTTCGGCATCATGAAGCTCGACGTTGCGAAAGCTGAGATCAGCAACACCTATCAGCTCGATAAGAACATCACCGCCGTTGCCGTTAGCGGACAGAACATCTATGCACGAGTGGACAAGCAGTCGTACATCATGGCTTCGCTCACGTCGAACCTGCTCGATCCTAACAACTGGACAACAACCACCAATGTTCCCAGCGGCATCTTCGACAAGGATAAATCGGTGTGGAACCAATACATCGAAACCCTGCGAAACGTCGCCACCGATGGTCCGCAATACAACTACTTCGGTTTCATACGCTTCTCTGGCGGACACCTCTACACTACCGTGGGCGGCTATGGTGCCGGCATCGAGGAGAACCGCAACGGTGCCGTACAGGTGCTCTCGGATGGCGAATGGAGCATCTACGAGGACAACCTGCAGACCGCCACGGGCTATGAATACAAGGACCTGATGTCGGTCGACGTCGATCCTGCCGATGCCTCCCACGTCTTCGCCGCCGGCCGCACGGGCATCTACGAGTTCCGCGATGGCCGTTTCCAGCAAGCCTATAGCAGCAACAACTCGCCGCTCGGCACAGCTCTCCGACCCACCGAAAGCAATCAGGAGGCCTACACGCTCATCGAAAGCATCAAGTACGACGTCGAAGGCAATCTCTGGATGCTCAACAGCCAGTCTTCTACGGCACCCATCCACGTGCTGCAGCGCGACGGCAACTGGAAGTCTTTCTCCAGCAGCACGCTGATGAGCGACGATCGTACGATGGGAGCCCTGCAGGCGCTGACCTTCGATAGCAACCGCCTGTTGTGGTTCGTGAACAACCACTGGACAAAGCCTTCGCTGCACTATTTCAACACACAGACCGAAGAGGTGAGTTCGTTCTTCAACTTCATCAACCAAGACGGCACACGCGTCGACGTGAACTCCGTGCAATGTATTGCGGAAGACAAGAACGGTGATATCTGGATTGGTACGAACATTGCTCCGTTGCTGCTCTCGCGTAGTAAGATTACCGAGTCGGAACCGGAATTCGAACAGGTGAAGGTGCCTCGCAACGACGGAACCAACTATGCCGACTATCTGCTCAGCGGTGTGAACATCTCGGGCATCGTCGTCGACGGTGGTAATCGTAAGTGGTTTGCCACAAAGGGTAACGGTGCTTATCTCATCAGCGCCGACAACATGACACAGCTGCAGCACTTCACCGCTGAAAACAGCAACCTGCTCTCCGATAACATCGAGTCTATCGCCATCGACAACCAGACGGGTGAGGTGTTCTTCGGTACCGACAAGGGATTGTGTTCCTATATCAGCGATGCCACAGCCGTTGTCGACGAGATGACGAAGGAAACCGTCTATGCCTATCCCAACCCCGTGCGGCCTGACTATACCGGACTGATCACCATCACCGGACTTACCTACGATGCCGATATCAAGATCGTTACCTCGAACGGTACGCTGGTGGCCGAAGGTCGTAGCAACGGTGGAACCTTCACCTGGGATGCCCGCGACCAGAAGAGCGGAAAGCGTGTGGCATCGGGTGTCTATATGGTGCTGGCGGCAACGAGCGAGGGTAACAAGGGTACCGTATGCAAAATCGCTATCGTGAACTAACTGCTGAGCGCTTCAACCGCTGCTGCTGGGCGCTCACCATCGGCTTCCTGCTGTTGTTGCTGGGAGTGCTCATTGTTTTTGGCTACACACCTACCAACGATGGCGAAGGATACATCGAATATGCGCAGATAGCAATTGCCGACCGCCAACCTTATCCCACTCTTCATCACATCATTGGCAAGCCCTATATTTGGAACATGGGCATCATCAATTTTGTGGCACTCTCTTTAGGATTGACGAAATCGGTCTATCCCCTGCTCATTCTCTTCTGCATCATGAAGGCGCTCACCGCCTGGCTCTTGGCGCATACCACCGCGAAACTCTTCAACCGCCAAGTAGCCCTCCTCGCACTCATCCTCTACATCCTCTATCCCAACAACTGGGGACAAAGCACCATGCTCTCCTCCGAAATCCCCATGCTGTTCTTCACGATGCTAGCGCTATACACGGCCCCCCTTTCGTCCCCAAAAGCCCCCCCTACTGCCCCCGAGATAGCCCCCCTTTCGTCCCCCGAGGGGGACACAATAGCCTTCATGGGTATAGAAGCCCCCTCGGGGGCAGTAGGGGGGGCCGGGGCTCTTTTTGCCCTCGCCAACTGGTTCCGCCCAGTTGCCGCCATCTTCCTTCTGGCACTGGTAGTCTATTTCTTTTTGTTCAGAAAGCGTCAGTGGAAGAAACTTACGTTGTATCTGCTTTCCGGCTATGCCTTCGTGGTGTTGCTCATTGGCACCAGCTGCTATCTGCGCACAGGCTATTTTCTCTATCAGGCCGACTCATTGTGGTTTAACATGGCCGAAGCCACTTACGAAACCGATAGTCAACCACACTACAACACGGAAGTGTTCCCTGAAGGGACGGCCCGCTACATCGACGACATGCAACACAAGACGGCTATTGAGTGCAGTCATATCTGGCGCAAACGGAGTCTGAAATGGCTCAGCGAGCACCCAGTGGAATACCTGAAGAAAGTGCCGGCACGACTGTACTACATCTATCAGAACGATATAGATAATTTAACGGCCTTCCTGCCCACGAAAGCCGATGCGGCAAAAAACTATATCACCCTGCCATTAGGAAGCCTCAGAACGCAATTCTCGCAGTTGTCAGCCGTGCAATACTTCGCTCTGTTTGCAACCATTCTTTATCTTCTGCTCCTCCTGCTCGCATTAGCAGGTGCCCTCCGCCTCATGTTAAACGGCCGTTGGCGAGAGGCCTTCCTGCCCGTGTTCATCATCGTAGCAGCATCGCTAGCCCTGGCATTGCTAATTCATGGCGAAACACGTTTCAAGGCTCCCTTCATGCCCTTCATTTTCATGCTTGTCGCCAGTTTCTTATCAAAACCCACAAATATTGGGAATCGGCAAATGTAGGGACGCGGCGTGCCGCGTTTGTGGAGGGGGAAAGCAACATCCAGTAATGTGACATATTTTGTTTGCCCAACTTACTCAGTGACAAATTTTGTTTGTACGACTTACTCCTGTAACACGCTTTGTTTGCCCGACTTACTCCTGTGACACGCTTTGTTTGTCCAACTTGCTCCTGTGGCACGCTTTGTTTGTCCAAACTTGCTCCAGTAACGCGGCACGCCGCGTCCCTACATTTAAGCGTTGCATTGCTCCAGCGTTGTAAGTGCAATCATTCCAGAGTGTCAGAGCATTGCTTTCAAGCTGTAAAAGCATAGCTTTCAGGTTGCAGAAGCATTGCTCCCAGCGTCTAAAGTCAATGAGGTAGCGATGTAAAGTCAATGCTTTTGCTTTCTAAAAGCATAGCTTTTATCAAATTTGTATCAATAAGTCAAAGATCACTTTTTTTTCTGCATGTTCTTGATCATCTAGAGCTATGCTCCATCCAATCTAGAGACATGCTCCATATCATCTAGAGACGTGCTCCGTATCATCTAGAGACATGCTCCGTATCATCTAGAGACATGCTCCGTATCATCTAGAGACATGCTCCATACGTGTAGGTGCAGATCCCCGTATCTGCCCGTTAAATTAGGGTGTATGGGTATGCAGGTTGTTCGTTATTGTTCGGGCAGACAACCTCCCCCAGCCCCTCCGAAGGAGGGTAGCAATAGGGTCTGCCCCTACGAGTTGGATATTGATTTCTTGTTTTCCATCGCAGTTTAGATTCTTAGGTTTAATGATTCAGGTTTTGTTATATAGAGCTATTGGGGCGAGGCGCGAACGATATCAGCATCCTGACCGGTCATTTGGGAAGCAAAACGTCGCTGTGCTTTGTACTCCTTTACAAGTGCAAAGTTACAAAAAAAAGTTGCGCTCTACGAATGTTTCGCCAATTATTTTTCAAAAACTTTCACTTGCGTTTCGCGTTTCAGCGTTTCAGTTCTCGAAACGGTTTTCGCAGACCTAAGAAAAACTTCTAAATATATATAATATTAATATTATATATATTTAGGATTCAGTTTTGCCTTTTGCATGATCTGTTTTGGAACTGAAACGCTGAAACGGTGAAACGCCTTTTGTTAATTTTGTAGCTGCTCCGACAAACTATCTTATTAGCTCAGGGACAAGTGTGATCGGCATCAACAAACCAGCTTTTTCCACAATTCATTATATATTCTTTCTTTTTTTATTTTTAAAGAAAAACTTTTTATTGATGGTAATAGCCTGTGGAAAAGTTGATAAAAAGCAAGGAAAATATTTGGTTATTTCGTTATAAACGCTCCAAAATGAGTTATTAACAGGCAGTTTTCATAACTTTTTTCTGATTTTCAGCAGTTTATGAGTGTTATCAACAAGTGTTGAAATGTGGTTTTCCAGCCGATTTCATAACTTTTTCGGGTGGTAAAAGTGTGGAAAAATCGAGAATAGACGGTTTATTTTTAGGTGTTTTTTCCACGCCGACGGCCAGCGTTTTGTTTTTCCACACTTTTGCACCGAGTTTTCCACAGGGTTTTCCACACATTTTTTAAGGCAAAAATAGGTGCAATAACGATAGAAATGGCCAGCCTTCACTATATTTATTCCAAAAAGAACGCATGATTTGAGATTATTTTTGTACTTTTGTAAACATAAATCTGGGATTTTAGCGTATGATAAAAGATATCATTTTAGTTGGAATAGGAAGTGGTATTGGTGGTATCTGCAGATATCTTATATCAATTGCCATGAATCATGGGGGTTATGGTTTTCCATGGGGAACATTTACAGTGAATGTAGCTGGTTGTCTAATGATTGGAATCCTATGGGGAGCAACAAGCCGTATACAAAGCATTTCACCGGCTCTTCTATTGTTCCTCATGGTTGGCTTTTGTGGTGGATTCACTACATTCTCAACTTTCTCAAAAGAGAGCCTGGCACTATTGCAGGCCGATCATTATCTTTTATTCTCACTCTATACGATAGGAAGTGTGATATTGGGCATCATAGCAGTAGCATTGGGATATCTGGCAGCAAAATAAAATGGCGTGTATAGGTGTATTTCTGGTGCTAATCTTTTTATAAAGTGCGTTAAATAGGAATTATTATGAACAGGCTGAAGCATTTTAGATTTCTTTTTATCCTTTTCGTTGTGCTAACGGTGTTTTTTGGCATTTTGCTCCTTGTCGAGGATTTAAAGGACGATACACTTGGCAGAATAGGGCTGTGGTGTGGCTTGATCTCACAACTACTTCTTGCAGTAGTTATGTATTCTGAGATAAGAAAGGAAAAGAAGGGACAGAACAATTAAGCTCCCTTTTATTTTACTGAAATAGTGAGGTTACACCTTATTATATATTATAGTCCAACCGCCTGCAATAGTTTCTTGACGACCGTTTCGGGTTTAATGCTGGTGAGGCAGGCATAGTCGCCACGATGACAGGGAGTCTTGCCGTAGATGGAGCAAGGACGACAAGGAAGGTCGGTTTGAATGACATTTTGCATCGACTGATTCCAACCCATGAAACCGGAGTAGGGATGTGTAGCACCCCAGATGCTCACGACTGGCGTATTGACTAGCGAAGCTAGGTGCATGTTGGCAGAGTCCATCGACAACATCACATCAAGCTGACTCATCAGCATCAGTTCATCGTAGAGGCCTTCAAGTTTGCTGGAGGCGTTGGTGCAACAAGCATAGCGGGCTGCCCATTCGTTAAGCTGGATTTTCTCTGCCTTTCCACCACCGAAGAGGAAGATGCGGATGTCATTCCGCTCAGACAGCAGCTTGATAACTTCTTCCATCAGATTGAGCGGATAGATTTTCCCGTGATGAGCCGCAAACGGTGCGATGCCAATCCATTTCTGTCCGCTGGGTTTCTCATGCAGGTCGATGGGTAGGGCTGAGAAGTCGGGTGTCTTCCCTTCGAAGATAGAAACAAAGTGCGGATCGATGGGGTAGCCCAGTTTCTGGAACACGTCGGCATAGTTCTCGAAAGAGGTGGGCTGTTGTTCTAAAATCTTGTTGTGTTGCGACGTGAGGCGGCGCTTCCCGTTCTTGTGTTTGTTGATGTGTTCTACGCGGTTGCGGTTCAGGTTGAAACGCATGCGCAGATACTTCGAGCGCAATGTGTTGTGCAGGTCGGCAATAGCGGTGAAGTTCTTAGCCGACAAACGCCGATAGAGTGCATTCAGACCCTTCACACCCTTGTATTCGCCTTTGATGTCGGCGCCCATGAATCCCACGTTGGGAGCCAGTTCCTCGAAGAAAACTTTGGCAAACGGCTTGCTCAATACGGTGATTCGCACGTGTGGATATTGCTTCGCCAACGCTTCGACGACGGGCACCGTCATTGCTATATCGCCCATCGCCGAGAAGCGGATAATCAGAATGTGTTCGGTTTTCATGCTGTGATAGATTTAGTGTTTCCAGATGAGAAGATTTCTCCGAATTTTCTATGACTTCTTATAGAGAATGGGATTGGTGGAAGGATCGTTATACATTTTCATCTGGCGGTACACCTTCATGTATTTCCGTCCGGCAGCAATGTCGGCCAGCAGTTGGTCGATGGCTGTGGAGAGATCCTTCTGCTGCTCGAGCAGCACGTCGAGCTTTGCCCGGCATTTCTGGCGATGCTCGTCGCTGGCGTCGGTGCGCTCGGCCTGCTCGCGCATGTGATAGATCTTCAATGCCAGGATGCTCAACCGGTCGACGGCCCAAGCAGGACTTTCGGTGTTGATGGTGGCATCGGGCAACGGCTTCACATTGCTATAGGTGTGGCGGAAATAGCTGTCTATCTGCTCTACGAGGTCTGTGCGGTCCTGGTTCGACTGGTCGATGCGTCGCTTCAGCTGCAGGGCTGCTACGGGGTCGATGTGCGGGTCGCGAATGATGTCTTCGTAGTGCCATTGCACGGTGTCGATCCAGCATTTCAGATAGAGCCGGTTTTCTATGGAATCACGATCATAGGGATTATTGATGGGTGTATCAACGTTGTCTTTCACGTGGTAGTCGCGAATAGCCAGGTTGAAGATTTCGTTGCATTGTTCGGTAAATGACATTTTCTTTCAATTGTTTTGGTTTAATAATAATGTGCAAATATAAGTATATTTTTGAATTATACAAAGAAAATGGTTGAAAAAAGTATTTTTTTTTGCACAATGTAATAGTGTTTGTGCAACACTGAATGCTTTTTTTATCAAAATATTTGCGTAAGTGAATAAAAATTTGTTCCTTTGCAACCGATTTTGAGACAGAATGTATTTATAAACCAATTTAAAATTTAAGAATTATGTCAGAAATTGAAAGCAAAGTAAAGGCTATTATCGTAGAAAAACTTGGTGTTGACGAGGAAGAAGTTAAGCCCGAAGCAAGTTTCACAAACGATCTTGGTGCTGATTCTCTCGATACAGTCGAGCTCATCATGGATTTTGAGAAGGAGTTTGGTATCTCCATTCCCGATGACAAGGCTGAGAAAATTGCTACCGTTGGTGACGCTATCGCTTACATCGAGGAAAACGCTAAGTAATTTTACGTTAGGAAGTTAGGAGTTAGGAGTTAGGAGTTGTCAGACAGCTCACTGTTTTGAAAAATTCCTAACTCCTAATTTGTTATCTTCTTTTTTTGTTTTTATGGAATTAAAAAGAGTAGTAGTAACAGGAATAGGTGCCGTCACACCGTTGGGTAATTCCGCTGAGGAAACGTGGAAGAACCTGCTAAAGGGCGTGAGCGGTGCTGCTCCAATCACACAATTCGACAGCTCAAAGTGCAAGACCCATTTTGCCTGCGAGATTAAGGACTTGAATATCAACGACTGGCTCGACCGTAAGGTGTCACGCAAGATCGACCGTTATTCGCAGATTGCCATGATCTCGGCCATTCAGGCTGTGCAGGATAGCGGCATGGACCTTGAGGCTGTTGATAAGAACCGCATCGGTGTGGTCTATGGTGTAGGCATTGGCGGTATTCGTACCTTCGAGGACGAAGTCGTCTATTATGGCCAGCATCAGGAGGACGGACCAAAGTTCTCGCCCTTCTTCATTCCCAAGATGATTAGCGACATCGCTGCCGGACACATCTCCATCCACTTTGGCTTCCACGGACCGAACTTTGCTACGACCAGCGCCTGCGCTTCGTCGAGCAATGCATTGGCCGATGCCTTCAACCTGATTCGTCTGGGTAAGGCCAACGCCATCCTTGCTGGAGGTGCCGAGAGTGCTATCTGCATGTGTGGCGTGGGTGGCTTCAATGCCATGAATGCCCTGTCCACACGGAACGACGATCCCGCAGGGGCCAGCCGTCCGTTCAGCGCTTCGCGCGATGGTTTCGTCATGGCCGAGGGCGCTGGCTGCCTTATTCTCGAGGAACTCGAGCATGCCAAGGCCCGCGGTGCAAAGATCTATGCCGAGATGGTTGGCGAAGGCCTTAGCGGCGACGCCTATCACATCACGGCCAGCCATCCCGAAGGCCTGGGTGCAAAGCTCGTGATGCAAAGTGCACTCGAGGATGCTGGTTTGAAGCCCGAGGACATCGACTATATCAATGTTCATGGCACCAGCACTCACGTCGGTGATATCTCCGAGGTGAAGGCCATCAAGGAAGTGTTTGGCGATGCAGCCTATAAGCTCAATATTTCTTCTACGAAGTCGATGACCGGTCACCTGCTTGGTGCTGCCGGCGCCGTCGAGGCAATGGTTGCCGTACTGGCTGTGCAGAACAACATCGTTCCGCCGACCATCAACCATGCTGACGACGACAAAGATCCCGAAATCGACTATGACCTCAACTACACCTTCAACAAGGCTCAGGAGCGTGAGGTGCGTGCTGCCATCAGCAACACGTTCGGCTTTGGCGGTCACAATGCCTGCGTAGTGTTCAAGAAATATGCTGAGTAATTTCATTGATAGGATAAAGCTCCCTTTCCGTAAGGATAAGGAGCTTTATTTGTGTCTATACAAGATTATCGGATTCTATCCGCGCAAGATTGACTATTACAAGACGGCTTTGCTTCACAAGAGCATTGCTCGT
The DNA here is from genome assembly GCA_900316285.1 of uncultured Prevotellaceae bacterium. Taxonomy (GTDB): domain Bacteria; phylum Bacteroidota; class Bacteroidia; order Bacteroidales; family Bacteroidaceae; genus Prevotella. The sequence continues at coordinate 92,877 of ONCG01000005.1, read as the reverse complement.
CGTAATGAAAAGGGGAAACCCGTCAATAATGAGCGGCTGGAATTCTTGGGCGATGCCATCCTCGATGCTGTCGTCGGCGACATTGTGTTCGAACATTTTCCTGGCAAGCGCGAAGGTTTTCTCACCAATACCCGCTCGAAGCTGGTGCAACGCGAGACGTTGGGCCGTCTGGCTCAGGAGATGGGCATCGACGAGCTCATCCTCTCCAATGGTCGTGGCACCAGCCACAATAGCTATATGGGTGGCAATGCCTTCGAGGCACTCGTCGGCGCTATCTACCTCGATCGTGGCTACTATGCCTGCATGAAGTTCATGAAGAAGCGCATCCTGGCACAGATGATCAACATCGACAAGGTGGCTTACAAGGAGGTGAACTTCAAGTCGAAGATGCTGGAATGGTCGCAGAAGAACCGCGTGCAGATGGAGTTCCGGCTCATCAGTCAGCAGAAGGACGATCAGGGCAACCAGGTCTTCAACTATCAGATTTTCATCGAAGGAATCGAAGGTTGCTCGGGCAAGGGATACAGCAAGAAGGAAAGCCAGCAGATGGCCTCGAAGCTCACGCTGGATCTGCTTCGCAAGAAGCCGCAATTCGTCGATGCAGTGTTCGATGCCAAGAGCAATCGCACAAAGATGGAGGAAGAGCCCGCGATGGCCGTTCCCAAGACCGACGAGCAGGAGGACTTTATTATTGTGTCGGACAAATCGGATAAGAAGGATAGGTCGGAAAAATTGGATAGGTCGGAAAAATCAGAAAAATCAGAATATTCAGAAAAATCAGAATATTCTGACAAATCGGAAAAATCTGACAACCGCCGCAACCGTCGCAACAAGGCTGCTGCAACCGACGAGCCTGCTGCCGCTGTTTCTGAAAAGAAGCAGGAGTCGGCTCAGAAGCCCAAGCCGTCGCGTCGCAACAAGGAGAAAGCCAATTCTTCTGAAGGCGGTGAGGAACTCAATAAGCCTGCTAACGAGGAGCGCAACAAGCCTGCCAAGACTCGCAAGCCGAAACCTGCTCAGAACGAACCGAAGCCTGCTCAAAGCGAGCCGAAGCCCGTTCAGAACCGTCCGCAGCCGGCACCTGTCGACGACGACGATGAATTTGACTTGAGCGACATCTCTGCCCGCGAACAAACCCGCGAGGAAATCATTGCTGCTGCTGAAGCAGCGGCCTATGGTCCTCAGGAATAATGCATGATAGGTAATCCACGCCTGCTCAGTCACATGTTGTCTGCTGGCGTGGATTGCTTCTTTTTAGTAAGAACGATGCAATAAAGATGAAGGAATTTTTGCAAGTGTTGCGGCGATTCATACCGCCCTATAAGAAATATTTGGTGTTGTCGATAGTGTTCAATATACTCTCGGCCATACTGAATATTTTTTCGTTCATGACGCTCATTCCTATGTTGAACATCCTGTTCAAGACGGGCGATGCCGAGAATGCCACACAACTGATGGAGTGGGATTGGGAGCATCTCACAACGGTGGCGATGAACAACATGAACTACTACGTCAACCAAATTATCGCACAGGTGGGCGTAACCACCACGCTACTCATCATCGGCATTGTGTTGGCGGTGATGACGGCGTTGAAGACGGGTGCCTACTTCCTCTCGTCGGCCACCATCGTCCCGATACGAACAGGTGTGGTGCGCGACATCCGCAATCAACTCTATCAGAAAATCACTTCCCTCTCGCTGGGTTTCTTCAGCGAAGAGCGTAAGGGTGATATCATTGCACGCATGAGCGGTGATGTGCAGGAGATAGAGAATTCCATCATGTCGTCGCTCGACATGCTGTTCAAGAATCCTATTCTTATCATCGTCTATTTCGTCACGTTGCTCATCGTCTCGTGGCAGCTCACGTTGTTCACGATCATCTTCGTTCCGCTGTTCGGTTGGTTCATGGGGTTCGTGGGACGCAAGCTGAAGCAGAAGTCCATCAAGGCACAGGCCCTGTGGAGCGACACGATGAGTCAGGTGGAGGAGACGCTGGGCGGACTGCGCATCATCAAGGCGTTTTGTGCTGAGGAGAAGATGAACGAGCGCTTCGATGCCGTGAACTCAGCTTATCGCAATGATATCATGCGAGTGAACATCCGTCAGAGTCTTGCGCATCCGATGTCTGAGTTCCTTGGAACGGTGATGATTGTCATCGTGCTTTGGTTCGGTGGAATCCTCGTGCTGCGCAATCAGACGTTGTTTGGTCCGACGTTCATCTACTACATGACGATTCTCTATTCCATTATCGAACCGTTGAAGCAGTTCTCGAAGGCGGGCTATAACATTCCGAAAGGCTTGGCCTCGATGGAGCGCATCGATAAGATTCTGTTGGCGGAGATTGATATCAAGGAGAAGGAAAATCCCGTCTGCATCGATTCTTTCGAGCATCAGATAGAGTTCCGTCATGTGTCGTTCCGCTATGGGGAACAGTGGGTGCTCAAAGACATCAACCTCGTCATCCCGAAGGGAAAAACCGTTGCGTTGGTAGGACAGAGCGGCAGCGGAAAATCGACGCTCGTCGATCTCATCCCTCGTTATTACGACGTACAGGAAGGCGAAGTGCTCATCGATGGCATCAACGTAAAAGACCTGGGTCTGCACTCCCTGCGCCAGCTCATCGGAAACGTGAACCAGGAGGCGATTCTCTTCAACGATAGCTTCAGAAACAATATTGCTTTTAGCATCAAAGAGGATACGGCGGACCTTGAGAAGCAGATTGTTGAGGCTGCGAAGATTGCCAACGCTCATGAGTTCATCACTCAGAGCGAACATGGCTACGACACGAACATCGGCGACCGAGGCAGTCGTCTCTCAGGTGGTCAGCGACAGCGTGTGAGCATTGCTCGTGCCATTCTGAAGAACCCGCCCATCCTCATTCTCGACGAAGCCACATCGGCTCTCGATACAGAGAGCGAACGCTTGGTGCAGGATGCCTTGGAGCGTCTGATGAAAACGCGCACAACGGTGGCTGTGGCCCATCGCCTCTCCACCATTCGCAATGCCGACGAAATCTGCGTGCTACACGAAGGCCGCATCGTTGAGCGCGGCACCCACGATGCATTGCTGCAGCAGGACGGCTACTACAAAAAGCTGCACGACATGCAAGCCATTTAGGCGACTACGTCGCGTGTAAGGCGCTTCGCGCGTTGAAGGTGTAAAGCGACTACGTCGCGTGTAAGGCGCTTCGCGCGATCAAGGTGTAAAGCACCTGCGTCGCGATGAAGAAGGTTCAATGCGCTTCGCGCGTTCAAGAAGTTCAATGCGACTGCGTCGCGGTTCAAAAAGATGTAATGCGCTGCGCGCAAGTAAAGCATTCGTCCCTTTTAATCCCTTTTCTCCCCTTTAAACCCTTTAGGCCTTTTAAAAAATGAGAAGAACCCAACATAGACCAACCCGCTTCGGCATCCTCGACACAGTGTTTGCACCTGTGGCGGCATTGTTGTGGAATCTGTTGTTGGCCTATGTGGTCTATTTTATTGCCCGCGTAGCCTATCTCTGCGTGAACATCGACCAGTTCCAAGATAGTCTGCAGCCCATGCATCTGCTTCGGCTCTTCCGCGGCGGATTGGTCTTCGACACGCCGGCCATCATCTACACGAATGCTCTCTACATCGTGTTGATGCTGTTCCCGCTACACCTGAAGGAAAGGGTGGGCTATCATCGTTTCTGCAAGTGGCTGTTCGTCATCGTGAACGCTCTGGCGTTGGTCATCAACCTCTGCGACTCGGCCTATTTCCCTTACACCCTGCGTCGCACCACTACGAGCGTCTTCCGTGAGTTCAGCAACGAAAACAACCTCGGTGGCATCTTCTTCACCGAACTGCTGCACCACTGGTATCTCGTCATCTTGTTCATCGTAGTGGTATGGGCATTGTGGAAACTCTATGCCACACCACGCATTCTGAGTCGCTACTTTAAGCAGCGCGCCCAGCAATGGGTTTATGCTTGCGTCATGCTTGTGGCACTCATCATCGCTGTGCCCTTGTGCATCGGCGGCTGTCGCGGTGGGCTCGGACACGGCATTCGCCCTATAACCATCAACAATGCGAACCAGTATGTCGACCGGCCAACGGAGTGTGCCATCGTGCTCAACACACCCTTCGCCCTCATCCGCACCATCGGCAAGAGCGTGTTCACGGTGCCTTCGTGGTATTCCAGCCTTGAAGAAGCCGAAAAAGTCTTCTCACCCATTCACCAGTTTAGTCCGAAAACGTTGGAAACTCCAGCAGCCTCGGAACTTACCGATACGCTGAAAAAGCCGGTAACTCCGGCTTCCCAAAAGAAAAATGTCGTTGTGCTCATCGTTGAGAGCTTCGGCCGCGAATACATTGGAGCCCTCAACCGCTCACTTGAAGGTGGCCATTACAAAGGCTACACGCCCTGCATCGACTCACTCGTCGGTCGTAGCCTGGTGTTCCAATATTCTTTCTGCAACGGTAGGAAGAGCATTGATGGCATGCCTTCGGTGCTTTGCGGCATCCCGATGTTTGTTGAGCCGTTTGTGCTCACGCCGGCCTCGATGAATAGCTACACCAGTGTGGCAGGACTTTTGAAGGACGAAGGCTATCAAACCGCCTTCTTCCACGGTGCCAACCGCGGGTCGATGGGCTTCATGGCATTTGCCAACAAGGTGGGATTCCAGGAGTATTACGGCCGTGAAGACTATGCTGCCGACAGTCGTTTTGGCGGCGATGCCGACTTCGACGGCCATTGGGGCATCTGGGATGAGCCGTTCCTGCAGTACTATTGCGCAAAGATGTCGGAGATGAAGCAGCCGTTCATGACAGCCGTCTTCACGGCTTCGTCGCATCATCCGTTCCAGATTCCCGAGCAATATCGCAACGTCTACAAGGAGGAGCAGCTGCCCATCCACAAGTGCATCCGCTATACCGATATGGCTCTGGGCCGCTTCTTCCGTGAGGCAAGCCGGCAGCCGTGGTTCCGCAACACCATCTTCGTGCTCACCAGCGACCACACCAATCAGAGCAATCATGCGGAGTATATGTCCGACCTCGGACTCTTCTGCTCACCCATCATCATCTTCGACCCCTCGGGCGAACAGGTACAGCCTGGCGTGAGTCCATCGGTGGCTCAGCAAATCGACATCGTGCCTACCGTGTTGGGACTGCTCGGTTACACGAAGCCCTTCCTTTCGTTCGGTATCGACCTGCTGCACACGCCCGCAGAGAAGACTTTCGCCGTGAACTATCTCAACGGTGTGTATCAATATGTGAAGTACGGCTACGTGCTGCAGTTCGATGGACAGCAGACGAAGGCCGTCTATCGCCTCGACGACCGCCTGATGAAGCACAACCTCATCGGGAAGGTGAAGGAGCAGGCACAGATGGAACGCGAGCTGAAAGCCCTCATCTGGCAGTATATGTATCGCATGGAGAATGACCAACTACTGGAAACCCACCCCCAGCCCCTCCCGAAGGGAGTGGAGCCTAAATAGCTTTAGCTCATGAGTAATCAAGATATGAAAAGCAATAATGGCACCCCCAAGAGTAATCAAACTCCCCTCCCCTCGGGAGGGGTAGGGGGTGGGTTTCTCTTTAAACTCATCTATGCCATCTGGTACACCTTGTCGCTGCTACCTCTGCGCGCACTCTACGTCATTAGCGATGTGTTGTGCCTACTCATCAGTCGTGTGGTGAAGTATCGGCATCGCGTCATTTGGAATAACCTGAAGGTGTCGTTTCCCGAGAAGAGCGAGGACGAGCTGCGCCGCATCGAGCGAGGCTTCTACCATTACTTCTGCGATTATGTGGTAGAGACCATCAAATTGCTCAGCATCAGCGAGGAAGAGCTGCGCCAGCGCATGACGTTCACGGGCACCGAAGAGCTCAACCGCGTGCTCTCGAGTGGTCAGTCGTGTGGCGTCTATCTCGGGCACTTGGGCTGTTGGGAGTGGATTACATCATTGCCCTTCTGGGTTCCTGAAGGAGTGCAATGTGCACAAATCTATCATCCGCTGGAGAATACAGCCTTCGACAAGCTCTTCCTCCGTCTGCGTGAGCGAATGGGAGCAAAGAGCATTGCGATGAACGACACCTTGCGTGAGGTGGTGCGTCTGCGTCGCGAAGGAAAGGTGGCGTGCATCGGATTCATCTCCGACCAGAAGCCACACTGGGTGAACATCCATCACTGGGTGGACTTCCTGCATCACGACACACCCGTGCTCACAGGCACGGAGCGCATCATTCGTTCCTCGGGCTTTGCGGCATTCTATGGAAAGATGACGCGTCCGAAGCGCGGCTATTATAACTGCGAGTTCCAACTCATGACCACCAATCCGAAGCCGTTGGAGGAATGGCAGCTCACCGACCAGTATTTCCAACTGCTCGAGCAGAACATCTGCAGCAATCCTACCATCTGGCTTTGGAGCCACGACCGCTGGAAGCGCACTCGCGAGGTGTTCAACCGACGCTTCGAGGTGAAGGATGGCAAGGTCATCGCACGACCGAAACCGCTCACCATCGGCTTCGATGCCAAGCGTGTGGTACGCAATGCAACGGGTCTCGGCAGCTATTCGCGCACGCTCATCAACTCGCTTACGGCTGTCGACACGTCTTCACGTTTCATCCTCTATGCCCCCGATGCCGGCAACGACCACCTTCGCCAACAGGTGGCTGCATGCAGCAACGTAGAGTTCGCCTATATGCACTCATCGCTCTCCTCTCTCCACCGTTCTCTCTCCACTCTCCTCTCTCCTCTTTCCTCTCTCCACAAGTCCTATTGGCGCTCGCGAGGCATTGTGAAAGACCTGAAGCGCGACGGCGTACAATTGTTCCACGGCCTCTCGGGTGAGCTGCCAAAGGGTTTACGTGATGCCGGCATTCGTTCCATCGTCACTATCCACGACCTCATTTTCCTGCGCCATCCGGAATACTATCAGCGAGTCGACGCCCGGCTCTATGAGCGGAAGTTCCGTCGCACGCTGCGTGAGGCCGATCATATCATCGCCATCAGCGAGTGCACGAAGCGCGACATCATGCATTTCGGCAATGTGCCAGAAGAGAAAATCAGCGTGGTCTATCAGTCGTGTAGTACCTATTTCAAGTCGCGCGAGGCAGAGAGCCGTCTGCAGGACGTCAACGCTCGGTATATGTTGCCCGCCCGCTATATCGTCAGCGTGGGAACCATCGAGGAGCGGAAGAACATCCTGCTGGCCGTGAAGGCATTGCCTCTGTTGCCCGACGACGTCTGTCTGGTCGTTGTGGGCCGTAGCACACCCTATTGCGAACAAGTGAAACGCTATGTGGAAGAGCACGGTCTTGCATCGCGTGTGCTGTTCCTTCACAAGGTTCCTAACGAGCATCTGCCGTCCATCTATCAGATGGCTGAGGCGTGTGTCTATCCTTCGCGCTACGAGGGCTTCGGCATTCCAATCATCGAAGCCATTCAGAGTGGCCTTCCGGTTGTTGCTGCTACAGGTTCTTGTCTCGAAGAAGCCGGCGGTCCTGACACCTTGTATGTCGACCCTGACGACCATGAGGCGATGGCTGAGGCCATCCGTCGCTGTCTGCGTGGTGCCGAAGGTCGCGATGAGCGCATCCGTCATAGCATGGACTATGTGAAGCGATTCGAAAACCAGGATGTCGCCTTGCAGATATTAAGTGAGTATAAGAAGCTCCTCAACCCTGCTGGTTCCCACGGTGCAACGACCTAACACAACTTCTTAACCTCTCCGCTCGACCCATAGGGGCGCTCATTCCCGAGCAAGCTCGCCTACCCGTAGCCTTTCGTAGCGTAGCGGAGAAAGAACGTCTCAACCTCTCAACTTCTCAACTTCATGAATACCCTTCCCCTCATCAGCGTTATCACCGTCTGCTATCAGGCTGCAGAGCCGTTGCAGAAGACAATCCTTAGCGTTCGCCAGCAGTATTACCAGCCGTTGGAGTTTATCATTGTCGACGGAGGCTCCACCGATGGCACACGCGACATCATTGCCCGTCATCAGGACATCATCACGCGATGGGTGTCGGAGCCCGACCGCGGCATCTATGATGCGATGAACAAAGGCGTCAGCATGGCTACGGGCGAGTGGGTAATCTTCATGAATGCCGGCGACACCTTCGCCGCTAACAACGTGCTGTTGCGCATATTTAAACCCACCCCCAGCCCCTCCCGAGGGGAGGGGAGTCTAATTACTCCAACTATCAATAAATCAGCCTCTAATGCTAATCAAACTCCCCTCCCCTCGGGAGGGGCTGGGGGTGGGTGCCTGGGGGGTGGGTTCTCCGTCCTCTACGGCTCCGTTATCAAGAACGGGCGAGTCATTGAGCCGCACCGCTTCACGAACCCTCACCGCATGCCGTTCTGTCATCAGAGTTCACTTGTGCGCACCAGTTGTCTGCGAGAGCTCCCCTTCGACATCAACCACCGCATGTCGGCCGACCTGAAGTTCTTCAAGCAGTTGCTGCTTGCAGGTCATCAGTTCCAGCAGGTACCATTCCCCATCGCCATCTTCGACACCACAGGCGTCTCCAATGCCCGCCGCTCGGCAGGCCTTGCAGATAACATCAGCGTCATTCGCGAAGTAGATAACTGGCGCGACCGCCTGCGCCTCCTTCCCCGCCTCTATTTCGTTTATTTCATGTGTCGAATCAAGGGGAAGTAAATAACCCCATTCAGCCTATAAAGAATAAATGTAGGGACGCGGCGTGCCGCGTTACTGGAGAGGAAAAGCAGAATCCAGAAACACGCCACGTAGCATCTTTAGATTAGCCTTCCTCCTTCCAGTAACGCGGCGTGCCGCGTCCCTACATTTTCATTGCTCAATAAACAAATTGGGTTCTAGTTTAGCTTCCTGCCCTCCAAAGCACCTCTTTCTTGTTACTAAAACATTGCTTTTGTGTTGCCAAAGCACTCCTTTCGTGCATCAAGAGTATTGCTTTGAAATTGCCGGAGCATTGATATGATTCAGTAAATTAACTTAATTTATTCAGCAAATTAAGTTATTTTACTAAGTAAATTAAGTTAAATTACCAAGTAAATTAAGTTATTTTACTGCACAAATTAAGTTAATTTACTGAACAAAACAACTTAATTTACTATTCTACCCCATTGAGATAGGAAAACAAGGGCATAACTCCCCAACTTCCAAAGCATTGTTTTAGAACATCAAGAGTGCTGCTCTAGAACTCTTAGAGCATCGTAAAAACAAAATAGGTCATGAGAAGAGAAGATGTAGGGACGCGGCGTGCCGCGTTACTGGAGTGGAAAAGCAAAATCCAATAACGCGGCACGCCGCGTCCCTACATGGACTTATTGCGTTTTAAGTAAAATGAAATACTATTGCCCAACATCTTCGCTGATGTGCTTCTTGCCTTCATAGGTGAGGAGCATGTCGCGAGTAAAGCGGTACTGGGGGGATGCCAGCGAGGCGGTTTCGTCGAAATGCGGGGAACGAATGTCGAGTAGTCCACAGACGAGGTCGTACGCTAGGTCGTTAGTAAAATATTTGTCTTGGTTTTGCTTCAGGGACTCATAGCGATCGGGGTGGCAAGCGATGTATTCGTCGGAGAGCCAAGCGAATAGCGGGATGCGTGTCATCTGAAATCCGTCGAAGTTCGGTTTGCGGCGCCGTCCGGGCTCGGTGGCATGATCGCTGAAGTAGAGCATCGCCTGCATGTTCAGTTTCTCGCGACCGTATAGGTAGAACTGCTCCAATACATGGTCAGTGTAGGCGATGGAATTTTTGTAGCACACAACATTGTCTTGCACGCCCGGCTCTCCCCACCGAGTGAAACTCTTGGGGTAGCGGCTCATGAAGTTGAAGTGGCTGCCTTTCAGGTGGAGCACCACGAAATTGTTCTGTGTGGGGTCTATCTCGTCAAGGAAAGAGAGTAATTCCTCGTCGTATTGTACGGTGTTTACCTGTTGGTGAGTCCACTTCGCTACGTCGCTGGTGTCGGCAACAAGGGTGATGGGAGTGTCCGACACGCCCAGATGACCCTGATTGCTATACCAATGAACACGATAACCCAGCTTATGGGCGACGTCGACGATGGAGCAGGATTCGTAGAATGCCTTATCATTGTACTGGCTGTACTCGGTGAGCGCCCTTTCGAGTGCAGGAACCGTTTGCATGGCACACGAGTAGGAGTTTGGGAAGAGCAATGTGTGCCGATGGTCGTCGGCGAGCTGTCGGAGCCAGGGCGTCGTGTCCTCCTGCATCGGTGTGAAGGCACTCATGAAGTCGCGACACGCCGACTCACCAATCACCATCACGATGGTCGACGGTTTGCTCCAAGGCTTTCCTTGGGGCTCCACATGCAGACTCTCCAGGCGCCTGGCCGTCATGTGTGAATACAGGTGGTTGTTCTCAACATATTCCTTCACTTCGGCAAACATCTGTGCAATGCCCGTGCGGACAAAGGCTCCGTGGCGTTGTTTCCAGGAATACCACAGCAGGAAAAGCGTCAGACCAAGGTAGAAAAGGAGATACGGGGCTTGCGGTGTATCAATGCTGACGGGCCACGTGACGTTAATGCCTATGACGACAACTCCAAGCAAAATGACGACAAGCGCCATCGCTGTCACGCGCCACCAGCCGTAGGAACGCATGAACTCCAGCACTTCGTTGATGTGCGTCTCCTGCAGGATTTTCATGCCGTTGGTATCGATGCACACTCGGTAAAGACCAAAGTAGACCCATTGGAACAGCGGGATGAAAAGCAACAGGAACTCTACGATGCCTATCAGCAAGGGTGAGATGCCCAGTAGCTTCGTTCCCCATAGATAGCCCAGTGTGTAGAGGCCGAAGGCCGTGTCCATGTAGTTTTCGTAGTCGGGCGACGTGCGGCGGTTGGTGAGATGATAGAGTAGGGGATAGGTCACCATCCAACTCAGCGCCACGAAGAAGGAGAGGAGGAGGGAGGGGTTGAGAAGTTCTTTCCCCGCTTCGCTCAGAAAGCGCCCCTGCGGGTCGAGCGGAGAGGTTGAGGGGTTGAGGGGTTGAGTTGTTAAGATGTAGAAGGCGATGGGCGAAACCGCAAGCAGCGTGGCGAAGAGCAGGCGTCGGCTCTGCTGTCCACGCGCATTGCGGGCCATACCCTGATTACAACCTAAGTAGATGCTGAGGCTGATGGCATAGAGCACTGCTGCGATGACGAATATAAGGAGATATTGCATGCGATTACTTCACGATGGAGGCAATGGGATTCTTGTTTCCCTTGATGCCCACGACGAAGGCTTTGGCAGAACCGAAGCGCAAGAACATATCGAGGCGAACGGGGATGTGGTTCTCGTCGTCGGTGACGTAGAAGTCGACAACGCGCTTCCATTTGTCGCCGTCCTTTTCCATGTAGCAGAGCTGCAAGCAGCGATATTTAACGCCGTTGTCGCCCTTGATGACCTGCTTGCCGCGATAGACGATGCGGGCGGGGTCGCAGCTGTTGCCGTCGACCATCGGGAAGTCGATGACGTGGCCTTTCTTCCAGCTCTCGGGGTTGAACGAGCGGGCACGAACGAACATGTTTAGCATGTCGTAGACACAGTCGTTGTAGCTCTTCTTCAGCCAGGCGTGAGTGCCGTCGTGCTTCTGGCGATGCTGGCGCAGGTTGACCTTGCCGGCGCTGTAGTCGTAGAACACCTCGTCGACATAGTAGCGCTTGCCCTCGCGCGCGCCCTTGCGGTAATAAAGAGGTGCCATGTCGAGCGAGGAGTAGCACAACAGTGTGTCGCGCAGCACGAACACATCGTCGACCTTTTGGTTGCCGCGAGTGGTAAGCGAGGCACGCCACGCAGGCTTGCCCTTGTAGCTGCTCTGCACGGTAGACATGCTGGCTGTACCCGCCTTCACCCATACGAACTTCCAGTTGTAGTAGAGGTTGTAGGACAGATACTCACCCGACTTGAACGCTGTGTTGCGGAATGTGCACTGTGCCGAACTGTTGAGCGACACGGTGAGGAATAAAAGTAGAAGGATGCTCGTTATTTTTTTCATCTTGAGTTCATTTTATGGGTTTTCTAATTGTGTAAACACTCACTTGCTATTTAGACGGAGCGTGTAACAAAAAGATTAATCAAGCCATAGACTCTTTACCCGACGCGCAGCGTCTTTACACGTTACACGAGCCGCAGGCCCTTTACACCGCGCGCAGCTTCTTTACACTTTACACGAGCCGTAGGCTCTTTACACGACGCATAGCGTCTTTACACCGCGCGCTGCGCGTTGCGCTCCTTTACTCCTGATCAGGCTCCTTGATTCCTAACTGCTTGGCGCGCTCGGCGTTCTTGCTGCGAATGGTCTTCTGCTTGTCGGCCTTCTGTTTGATCAGTTTGCCGGGCTTCTGCTTGTAGAGCGGGAGGGCGGTGGGATTCCAAGTCTCGGTGATGTCCCACTTGGCTTTGCACTCTATCTCCTCTGGGTAGTAGTAAACTTCCTCTGGTTGTGCGTCGCCATCGTAGCTGCCGGTGTCCCAGACGCCGTTTCCATTGCTGTCGACGAACATGCGGAGGTAGTATTTGCCTGGGTTCACATAGAAGAACTCGGCATTACCGTTATCGGTGAAAGCCTGTTTCAGCACGTCGTCGCTACCGTTGAGCAGCTGTGCTACGACATGTTGTCCCTTCATGCCGTTGAGTGTGACGAAAAGTGTGCCGTAGGCATCGTAGCTCTTCACCTTGAAACCTTGCTTGACAGCCTTGCACGTAGCACCATAGAGGTCGCCGATGGCGGCGCTGTCGATTTCAAGGCTATACTCCTGGTTGGGTCGCCACTCGCCACGCATAAGCAACGTCTGACTGTTCACGTGCGTCAGCTCATAGCGTGCCTGATACCACGTGGTGTCAATCTTTGTATAGAGATGTATCATCGACGTGTCGACCTTCAGGAATGGGAAGGTGCTCTTCAGCGTGATGTTCTTGTCAGGATCTAGCTGGCCCGGTGCATCTATCGTGAGTTTCATCGGCTCAACGGGCATGATGCTATCGTAGGGCTCGCCACGCTTCTTGCGCTTGTCCTGTTGTTTCTTCCAGTCGTCGTAGGCTTTCTGCTGTTGCTTCTGCCGCTTCGCATACGGCACCTTCGACACCATCGACAGCGTATCGATGTGGTTGACGAGTTGGCCGAGCGTGTCGGTGATGTAGTATTGTGCCTCTATGAGCAGCGTGTCCTGATTGATGAGGGTGGTGTCGCGCAGCCAGTAGGTGATGGTATCGGCATTGGCGGAAGCTTGGTCGCTGCTCTTCGACGATGCTTTCTTGCCGGGTGCCGGATGCTCGTTCCATGCCCGGTCGATGAGGAAGGCACCGTCGGAGTTGAAGTTCAGGCCTCGCAACACAGGTATTTCGTCGTGTCCGTAGGTGAAGTAGAACGCCAGCCGGTCGGGGTCCTTACGTTCGGTTTTGATGAGCATACGGTCGGTCATCGTCTCTGTGAAGGCACGCAAGACGATGTCGTCGGGCATATAGTGGATGTAAGGGATTGGAATAATACGATCGATGTGCAGGGTGTCCTGCCAGATGGTGTCGTAACGGGTGTCGGGCTTCGACGATGGTGTGAAGACATCGTGCGAGTAGCCAATCTTCTCACTCTTCTGCGAGAATGTGTAGTCGCCGTCGGCGTCCTGCAGGGCGAAGGCACGATAGCTGCCGGGGGCGATGCCCTTGATGACGAAGTAGCCGCGACTGTCGGTGCGCGAGATGCGCAACAAGGGCTGCGAGCGGAACACGGAGTCAGGAGCATCAGCAGGATAGAGGCCCACCTGTATGCCCTTGATGGGTTCAAGGTTTTCGGCTTCGAGCACATAGCCGCTCACTTCTATCGTGTCGATTTCCGAACCGGTAGAGAAGCTATAGGTGTAGTTGCCCAGTGGGTTGCCCTCGTTGTTATCGGTGATGGCATCGGAGAAGTCGATGGTATAGGTGACATTCGGCTTCAGCGTGTCCTTCAGCTCCACCTCGATGCGCTTACCCGTCGCCTTGATTTCAGGCATCTCAATCTGTGGCGGCGACACGATGACTTTCTCCGTTGGGTTGTCAATCTTGATGAACTCATCGAAGAAGATGCGCACCTTGTTCGATGTGACGTTCGTGCCGCGATCTTCAGGCGTGGCTCCAATGACGCGTGGCGGTGTCTCATCGAACCAGCCACCATCGGGGTTTCCCATGCGGGCACACGACGAAGCAGCAAGGTAACAAAATAACAAGGTAACAACATTCGATGCTACCTTTGTCATCTTCCTATGTTTCGTATTCATTCTCATGTTACCTTGTTCTTTCTCCACTACGTTACGAAAGCGAGCAAGCTCGTGGTCCTTTGTTACCTTGTGACTTTTTTACCTTGTTACCTTGTTACTCTGTCTCCTTGTCACCTTGCAACTTCAGCAGTTCATCGATGTGCTTGCGTGAGTTGGAGAGGCGCGGAATCTTATGCTGACCACCCAACTTGTGGTGAGACTTCAGCCAGTCGTTAAACAACTCCGGACGGGCCTTCACTATTTCCAATGGCTGCAGCGTGACGCTATGCGAACGCTTGGCTTCGTAGTCGCTATTGAGTTCCTGCAGGCGGTTGTCGAGCAGGCGTGCAAACTCGTCAAGGTCCTCAGGCTCGCGAGCGAACTCAATGAGCCACTGGTGGCGACAGTGGGCATGCTCGTCCATGAAGACAGGTGCAGCTGTGTACTCGCGCACCTCGGCGCCAGTTTGTTCGCAGGCATAGGCGAGTCCGCGCTCGGCGTTGTCCATGATGAGTTCCTCGCCGAAGGCATTGATGAAATACTTCGTGCGGCCGGTGATGATGAACTTATATGGATTCTTCTGCGTGAACATCACCGTGTCGCCAATCATATAGCGCCACAGTCCACACGAGGTGGTGATCATCATCGCATAGTTCTTACCCGTCTCTACACCCCAGAGAGGTACAATCTTCGAAGCGTTGTCAGCATCAGAAGCAGAAGAATCGCTATCGAGAGGGATGAACTCGTAGAAGACGTCGTAGTCGAGCATGAGCATCATGGCTGGGTCAGTAAGGTCGTTCTGCAGTCCGAAGAATCCCTCACTGGCATTGTAGGTTTCCATGTAGTGCATGCGTGGCGTTTGGATGATTTGCTCGTATTGGTGACGGTAGGGCGTGAAGGCGATGCCACCGTGGAAGAACACTTCCAGGTTGGGCCACACCTCGTCGAGGGTCTTGGCCCCCGACAGCTCCAGCACTCGCACGAGGACGCTCATCATCCACGAAGGCACGCCGCTGAGGTTGGTGACATCCTGATGCAGTGTCTCGCGGGCAATCTTCTCGCGCTTCTCTTCGAAGTCGCTCATCAGGGCCGTCTTTTTCGACGGCACGCGCTTCAGGTTGGCTATCGGGGAGATGTTCTCGATGAGAATAGCACTCAGGTCGCCCACCAACGAGTGTGCAACATTATAGTTTGGCTGGTGGCTACCGCCGAGAATCAGTGCCTTGCCATCGAACATGCGGCTCTTCGGATTGTTCTCAAAATAGTATGCCACAGCATCCTTACTTCCGCGGTAGTGGATGTTCTTCAGACCTTCACGCGTCACGGGGATGAACTTCGATTTGTCGTTCGTGGTTCCACTCGACTTTGCAAACCACGTCACCAGTCCTGGCCACAACACATTTCGCTCGCCGTGGCGCATGCGGTCTATCCAGGGAGCCAATTCCTCGTAGGCGGTCTGCGGGACGAGTTTTGTAAATTCTTCATAGGAATGTATGTTCGCGAAGTCGTACTTCCGACCATACTCGGTATGAGCGCCTTGAGCCAATAACCGACTCAGCACCTGCTTTTGCAGTTGCTCGCCGTCGGTGAAATGGCGCTCCAGTTCTTTCTGTCGGGGCACAAAAAGCTTGCCCACAATGCTTGTCAGATTCATATTGGGTGCAAAGTTACGAATAAGTGAGCGAAATGCAAAACAAAAACCAAAGTTTTTGATTTCATTTCCGAACGAGAGTAAGTTCGGCGTAGCCAAAGTTCTTTCTCCGTTTCACTACGAAAGCGGCAAAGCCGAGCGACAAAAAAGCTTGTAATAATTGACTGATTTTGCTAAGATTAACGCAATTCAACTATAAATAAAGGCAAATAGGGATTATTGAGGATGCCTGAAAATCTCTTCACATTTCTTTCTATAAGAAAGAGAAAGGCATCTCGACTTCACAGCCAAGATGCCCTGATGAACATTTATAAATTTTCGATTATGGAAAAATGTTGTCATGTTTTGTCCCGCTTAGCAGAAGGTCGTCATCCCACTTGCGAGCCGGGCTTCACATCCCGGAGCAGCGAGGTGACGGCCAGTGAACCGTCGTTGTCGACAGCCGAGAGAATCATTCCTTGGCTCTCGATGCCCATGATCTTGCGTGGTGCGAAGTTTGCCACGAAGAGTACGTCCTTTCCGACGAGTTGCTCGGGCTCCCACCACTGGGCGATGCCAGAGAGAATGGTGCGCGGCTGACCGCTACCGTCGTCGATGGAGAACTGTAGCAGCTTCTTCGACTTCTTCACACGCTCGCAGTGCAGGACATGACCTACGCGGATGTCGAGTTTCTCGAAGTCCTCGAAGCTCACCTCGGGTTTCACGGGTTCGGCTTTATACTGAGCGGCCTCGTTCTCCTTGCGGATGCGCTCCAGGCGGTCGAGCTGTGCCTGGATGGCATCGTCCTCAATCTTCTCGAACAGCAGCGAAGGCTCTGCCAGTTGGTGACCGGGTTTCAGAATATCGGTCTGACCAAGCTGGTTCCAGTCGAATGCCTCGATGTTAAGCATCTGGCGCAGCTTCTTCGACGAGAACGGCAGGAACGGCTCGAAGGCGATGGCGAGGTTGGCCGTGAGTTGCAGCGATACATAGAGAATGGTCTCGCAGCGCTTCGGGTCGGTCTTCCACACCTTCCACGGCTCGCATTCGGTGATGTAGCGATTGCCGATGCGGGCGAGGTTCATGGCCTCGAACTGTGCCTCGCGGAACTTGAACTGGTCGAGCAGCGACTCTACCTTCTGCTTCACATCCTTGAACTCGTCGATGGCGTGACGTTCAATGTCGGTAAGTTCGCCACACTCGGGCACGATGCCATTGAAGTATTTCTTCGTGAGCTGAAGGGCACGGTTGACGAAGTTGCCATAGACGGCCACGAGTTCGTTGTTATTACGGTCCTGGAAGTCGCGCCAGGTGAAGTTGTTGTCCTTCGTCTCGGGAGCATTGGCGGTGAGCACATAGCGCAAAACATCCTGCTTGCCAGGGAAGTCATCGAGATATTCATGCAGCCAGATAGCCCAGTTGCGCGATGTTGAAATCTTGTCGTTCTCAAGGTTCAGGAACTCGTTGGCCGGTACGTTGTCGGGCATGATGTACTGTCCGTGAGCACGCATCATCACAGGGAAGATGATGCAGTGGAACACGATGTTGTCCTTGCCGATGAAGTGTACGAGGCGCGTGTCCTCATCCTGCCACCACTGTTGCCATGTGCCCCAGCGCTCGGGCTCGCGGTCACAGAGCTCCTTGGTGTTCGAGATGTAGCCGATGGGTGCATCGAACCATACATAGAGCACCTTTCCATCTGCTCCCTCTACGGGAACGGGAATGCCCCAGTCCAAGTCGCGAGTCATCGCACGCGGCTGCAGGTCCATATCGAGCCACGACTTGCACTGTCCGTAGACGTTCGAGCGCCACTCCTTATGGTTTTCCAGAATCCACGTCTTCAGCCATTCCTGATATTCGTTCAGAGGCAGATACCAGTTCTTCGTGTCCTTCAGTACGGGCGTTGAGCCACTGATGGTCGACTTTGGGTTGATGAGCTCGGTAGGCGAGAGGTCGCGGCCGCACTTCTCACACTGGTCGCCATAGGCGCCTTCGTTGTGGCAGTGTGGGCACTCGCCGGTGATGTAGCGGTCGGCCAAGAACTGATGGGCCTCTTCATCGTAGAGCTGTGTGGTGGTCTTCTCCACGAGTTTTCCCTCGTCGTAGAGTTTGCGGAAGAAGTCGGCGGCAAACTTATGGTGTATGTCGCTGGTGGTGCGGCTATAGATGTCGAATGAGATACCGAAGTCCTCGAAGGAGCGTTTGATGAGCTCGTGGTAGCGGTCGACAACGTCTTGAGGTGTGATGCCCTCTTTGCGAGCACGGATGGTGATGGGCACACCATGTTCGTCGCTACCGCCAATGAAGACAACATCTTGTTTCTTCAGTCGCAGATAGCGCACGTAGATGTCGGCAGGCACATATACGCCAGCCAGATGTCCGATGTGTACTCCGCCGTTGGCATAAGGCAGTGCGGCAGTGACGGTCGTCCGTTTGTAGTTTTTCTGTTCCATTGCTTATTTCGTTTCGTAATCATCCAAATAAGGATTTTCGTTCAAAAACGAACTATCCTAATAATGAGTTGCAAAAGTATGAAATTTTCTGGAATTATGCAAATAATCTATTAAATTTGTGTGGTTTTGCACATGAAGAGCATTTGTTAGTAGATAAATTGTTAGGTGAAGATAAGCGCATAAAACAAAAAGCAGAACGCGGGGGATGCGCTCTGCTTTTTGTAGTCAATAAGATATGACGGGATGGAAGCGATTACCGAATCACGACCTTTTGTCCGCGAACAATGTAAATGCCCTTTGGCAGGTTCTTCAAAGATGAAGTTCCAACTTTCTGTCCACGGAGGTTATAAATGGCAGCACTCTCTTCGCATTCTGCAGAGGGATCAAGCGTGACGTTTTCGATGCCTGTTGCCACTTGTGCCTGGAAGCCATCCTTGTTGTAATAGCCGCCATTGGTGAAAGGCAGGTCAGCAGTCTGTGGAGAGCCGTTGTTGCTGAAGATGATCTTTGCGGGCTGCTTGGCAGAAGAGTTGTTCTGCTTCGTGCCGTCCCACGTCCACTTCCAAACCTTGTTGCCATTCTTAGCCGTGCCAAGAAGCGTGCAGTCGACACCCGGCCAGTTCTTGCGCTGGGAGTAGGTGAAGTTGTCGGAAGGCGAGTCGGTCCAAGCCCAACAGCAGATGGTGCTGGTCCAGGTGAGAGGAGCTTCAAAGAAAGCGCAAACTTCATCCTCGGTGCGAGTGCAGAAGTCAGGGATAGAGACGTCCTCGGGCTTTGTTTCGCTAACCTCATACTGACGTGTCTGAATGGCGCTAACAGTAGAACCCACGAGCAGGCCGACCTTCAGCGTGGTGGTCTTCTCGGCAGGAATGCTCACCTTGGTGCCGCTGGCGCAGCGCGTGCCATTGCTGGCAGAAGGTGTAGAGCCGTCGATGGTGAAGACGAGCTGTACTCCCGTCTGTTCTGTGACAGCGGTGAGCGTAGCCTGGAACGACTTCTCGTAATGACCCGATGCGCAGTCAACCCACGCGATGTTCATGGAAGGTTGCAGGTAGTAAGCATAGTGATGGCCGCTGAGGACCTTCACCCATTGCGAGGCAATGGGCTCATAGTCCTTCAGGTTGCCCAAAACAACGAGTAGTGAGCCGTCGGTACCCTTGCTTTCATAGGCTGCCACGCTGGTCACGGAGGTGTTCGGAATACGGTTGGTGTAGGTGCTCTCGTTGTGAATACCTAATAGGCGGCGCACATCGATCATGGCTTTAATGGCCTGCTTGCAGTCAATCCAGTGGGTGAGGAAGATGCAAGGCGTGCCAGGCATCGCGAGCAGGTAGGCATTAGCAGCTAGCGTGTCTTTCTTCAACGGGTCTTGAGCAGCATTCGAGCGGCGCTCGGTGTCGTGATTCTCAACGAAGGTCACAGCCAGACGGCGATAGGAACCACTCTGGTAGTTGCTGCTGACGAGTGGCCAGTTGCCATCGTTTTGCTGTGCCAGGCGGTTCCACTGACCATTGTTAGCGGCATTGCGCACCGTGTAACGGAACTGGAAGTCGAAGGCAGCCGATGTCTTTTCGGTCGCATCGATCCAGTTGCGAATGGTCTGCGTGCCGTCCCAGCATTCACCGACGCTGTAGGTTGGGTTGCTGTACTCGTTGTAAAGCTTCGTGTAGGAGCCGCTATAGCCTTTCACCATGTCATAGCGGAAGCCCACATAGCCAAAGTCTTCGAGTAGCATCTTCAGATAAGCCTTCACGGTGTTCTGCACGTTCGTGCTGGTGTGGTCGAGGTCGCGCATGCCGTCCCAACCTTCACCAGTGTCCTTGTTGCCAAGGCTTACGCCAAGACGGTCGGCCTCGGCTTTGGCCTTTCCGTTGTCGTCGTTGGAGCAGACGTCGGTGGAACCCATCGTGTAGGTGACGCCCTTGTAGGTTTCAGTAGGGAATCCGAACCAGCCGTTGTTGCTCTTGCGATGGTTGACGACGATGTCGGCGATGGTGCCGATGCCATTGTCTTTAAATGCCTTGATGAGATCGCGCAACTCCTGTTCGGTACCAAATGAGGAGTTGTAGTTGCTAAACCAATAGAGGTCGTCGTAGCCCATGGACTGTCCGCCACAGTTGGCACTCTGGGGCAGCCACACAAGCGAGAAGTACTGGCCAAGCTCGCTGGCTTGCGACTTCAGCACGTTCCAGTTGGTTTCATCGAAGGAATCCCAATAGAAACCCTGCAGCATGACACCCTTGTATTGAGCGGGCCAGCCATCGGCAGCGCGCAGGGAACCTCCCCCGACTCCCCCGAAGAAGGGGAGAAGGGTGAAAAAAACGGTTAGGATGATAGATGATATTCTTTTCATATGGAGTGATCTGTTATAAAAGGATTAACTTCCCTCCTCGGGAGGGTCGGCATTTACTTCAAAATGAAATAGGCGAAAGGTCCCAACGGCACGGAGTCGCGCAGTGCAGCGATGAAGTTCGTACGGAGGTCGACGGCCTCCTTGTTGAGCCAAGGCTGCGGCGTAGGAATCGTAATGGCAGAGTCACGTAGGTTGGCGAGCACAAGCATACGGTCTGCATTGAGATTACGCTCGAATGCAAGCACGTCTTTGTGGGGGAAGGGCACGATGTTGCCTTCACGCACCTCAGGATTCTCGTTGTAGATCTTGATAAGCTGCTTGTATTCGGCATAGGTCTGCGGATTGGCATTCCAATCAACGGGCACGTACTTGAAGAAGTTGATGGGCTCAGGATAGCCCACTTCCTGCGACCCGTAGATGAGAGCGCCGCCATGCAAAAACACAGATGCCACATAGGCAGCCATGGAACCGCGCAGCGACTGGAATTCCACGGGCGGCGTCTTTTCGGTAGAGTGGTCGTGGTTGGTGGTGAAGCGCAACTTTACTTTGCCTGCAGGGAGGCTGTCGTACTCGGCCTTGTCGGCATCGAAGAGCGATGAGGCGGGCTGTCCTTCGTTGAAGACGCGCACGAGCTGATCCTTGAAGTCCCAGCCGTAGTTCATGTCGAAACCTGCGGTGAAGTTATCGGGGCGCTTGCCCTCGGCAAGCATCAGGATCTGGCGTTTTCCGGCAGCCTGGCGCAGCGTGTCGATGGCCTCTTTCCAGAAGTCGGCAGGCACGCCGTCGGCCACGTCGCAGCGGAAGCCATCGATGCCCACGTCGGCAATCCAGAACTTCATGGCGTCGATCATGGCCTTGCGCATTTCCTTGTTGTCGTAGTTCAGGTCGGCCACGTCGTACCAGTCCCAAGGACGCGGATGGATAATGGTGTCGGCCTTCTCATCGTGGGTGTACCAATCGGGATGTTCCTTCACCCAAGGATGATCCCATGCCGTGTGGTTGGCTACCCAGTCGAGGATGATAGCCATGCCGTGCTCGTGGCAGGTGCGGGCGAGATACTTGAAGTCGTTCAGCGTTCCAAATTCTGGAGCAATGGCCTTGTAGTCTTGGATGCAATAGGGCGAGTTCTTGCCTTTCTCGATGCCGATGGGATAGATGGGCATCACCCACATAACGTTGACACCCAAGGCTTTGATGCTGTCGATACGGTCGGCCACGGCGCGCAGCGAGTTCTCGGGAGCGAATACACGGGGGTTCACCTGATACATGGCGACATCTTTCACGGCAGGCATCTGTGCCAGCGGAGCCACGGGGCCTTCCGGCTCTTGCGCCACCTTAGGCTGGCAAGCAGCCAGGAGAACGGCCAATGTGGTGATGAAAAACAATTGTTTCTTCATAAAAAAGCGATGATGATAGTGTCATTATGGAGAAAAACGAGGCGAGTCCCACTAAAGCGGCTCGCCTCGCTGTCAATAGAAAAAATTTATTACCTCTTTGTGATGGTGCAGTAGGCTTTCGTTTCACAGAGCGGATAGAACTCGATATGAACATCGCCGGACACGCTGACAGGAATATTGTCGTTGGAGCCATTGACAATGTTATCAGCAGTACCGCCCCAGTTACCGTCCTCGGTATCCCAGGTGCCATTGCCCTTGAACTTGATGACGCCAGCTTCCGAGAAGGTAGCATCACACTCCCAGCAGAGCTTGTCGAAGTTGTAGGTCATCTCGACACCACGATCCCAGTCGTTATTAAGCGCGCTACCCACGACGAACACACTCTTGATAGGCGTGAGTTTGTAAGTCATGTCGGCCAAATTGACGTCAGCACGATAGAAGCCAGGAGCGGGCATGATGTTGCCGGAATTACCGTCATCAATCAGCGTGCCGGTCAAGCCATCATCGTTGAGCGTGCCCGTTCCATAGTTGCCGTTGTCCCAGTTGTCAGCAGCACCACGGAGCTTGAAGGCACCCTTGCCGTCGGTCCAAGAGTCTTCCTTGGCATAGAAGAAGCCGGTGTATGTGCCATTACCGTCGCCGCAGTAGAGAGGCTGTTCGGTACCACCCCAACCATTGTTGACACCAGCTTCGTAGATGTACTGCTGGAAGTTCAGCGGAGTGATGGTGTAGGTCATATCGGCCATGTTGATCTGGAAACGGTAGAACTTGGCCGTACCGTCTACGCAGAAGGAGTGATCGCCACCAAGGTTGTAACGACGATCGAACGAACCGCTCAGATCGGTGCTTTCGCCCTTGGTTCCGTAGAGCTGGTTCCAATCGCCTGCGTCAATGGCGTCAAGAGCATCGGCGTCGCCAAATGCGAACCAAATGTCGCCAGTGCCACCATTGCCTTCGAAGACATAAGTGAACACAGGATCGTCGAAGACGTTGGCATTGCTGTGGCTGAACTTCTGGCTCTTATCGCTGCTCCATGAGCCCGGACCACCCACCAGATAGTAAGCATCCGAGATGTTCACAGGTTCGATGGTGTAGCTATACTCCAGCATATTAAGAGTAATGCGGATCTTCTTGGCACCTGTTACGTGGAAGGAGTGATCACCACCAAGATTGTAACGGAAGTCCATCGTTCCCGTTAGATCCTCGCTGGCACCCTTGGTTCCAAGCAACTTGCTCCAGTCGTTATCGTTTGCGATTGCGTCGAGAGCTGTATCGTCGCCAATAGCGAACCAGCAGTCGTCGCCACCGGCATCAACGACAATCGTGAAGATAGGATCGTCGTAGACATCAGCATCGCTGTGTTGGAACTTCTGCGTACGTGCTCCGTCGGCACTCCAGCCGGCAGCTGCACCGATGACATAGTATGCAGGCGAAATCTGAACTTTGTTCAGCGGAGTGAACTGGATGGTTCGCTCGGCGAAATAGTTCTCACCGGGTTTGCCCACAATGGCAACAGAAGTACCATCGGTGACGGTATAGAGGATGACGCGCACATAAGCAGTCGTCGTTGCAGGATTGCGAGTGATGTTATTGAAATAAGCATCTTGCAAAGCGTTCGGCGAAAGTGAGATGACGTCGGTACCATCGAGGCTGTTGGCATCGAGCACAACCTTGTTGGAGAATTCAGGATCGGTAGCAAACTCTACTTCAGCCTTCAGAATCGTATTGGCGGGCATAGCACCCTCGGCCACTTTGGCTGTGCCGATAGGGATGGCAGTCTCCTCACCAGTCTCAGCGTTGATGAAGTCGGCAATGCTAATCGCAGAAACCGTACTACTGACGCTGACGTCGCTCATCTTAAGCTGGCTCTCAGGAAGATTGGTCTGGGGCAGGAATTCCGTGAGGAAGTCCTGATTGCACGATACCAGCACCATGCTCAGCAGAGCCATCATGTATAAACTTAGTTTTTTCATCTTCTTATTCATTTGATTATATGATCATTTCTATTGCGGATGAATTAATTGAGGAGTTGGAAGTTGACATTGTTATTGTTTCTGTCAACTGTGAGTTCCATCTTGCCACCGGGGAATCCTGCAATGAACCAGGAGCCCTTACCAGTCATACCCTTTCCTGAGTATGCACCATTGGTCAGCGTAATCTCGGTAGCCTCGTCTTCAACCTTGAATCCATAAGAGTCGCCGCCGTCCCAGCCTGTCAGCTTGGTATAGAAGCGGAAAGTAAGATCGCCCTCAGGCATGTCTACGATGCCCTTGAACACATTGCTTCCTATCTCAGTCTCTTCGATGAACCAGCCACCGTCGACGAGGGTCTGCTTGTTGCCTTGCGAAGGTTCTGGCCAGCCGCAGCAAGAACCGATTACCCACAAAGTGCCCTTGGTTGGAATCATGCAATAAGCAGCCATGTGCTTGAAGGTGACATAGTTTGACACGATTGCAGTGCCTTCTACTTCCTGCTGGCTGGTGGTCTGAATGTTAGCCAAGACACGCATGGCAACCTCGCGGAAGCCCATGTCGACATAGTCGTCTTCGGTTGCGAAGCCATCAATCTGACAGATGGCCTTAGCGATTTCCTCTCCGCTGATATTGGCAGAGCAGGTGGTGAAGCCGGTCTCCAGATAATTGTCGCTCCACTTCACATTGCCGTTTTCGACCAGACCTACCTGAACTTTATAGTTCACGGGAGTGTTCACACCGTAGTTAGGCTGCGACCATGTGAGCTTCACGGTGTTGTCGGCCGACAACTGTATGTATTGCTCGGAAAGAGGCGACTCATTCAGCACAAATTCTGAAGCCGTATGGTTCGGACCGAGCACAGGATTGTCGTCGCGGTCGGAATCGCAGGCTGCGAACAGCATGGCGAAAGCCGCAAACAGCAAACCAGACTTAAAATATTTTGCTTTCATATCTTTTTCTTTTTATATACGTTTTCGCAAATGAATTAATAGCCAGCATTCTGCTTCAGGTTCGGGTTCGAAATCATGTCGCTCGAAGCCAAGGGGAAGAGGTTGTACTTGCTGTCGACGCCATGAGGAGTACCGACGTTACTATTCATGCCCTTGTGGGACCAGAGATAGTCGGAGCTGGTGAGCAGACCGAAGCGAACAAGGTCGCTACGACGATGGCACTCCCAAGCAAGCTCGCGGGCACGCTCGTCGATGATGTCCTGTGCCGAGGGATTGGCAATGCTTGCCACACCTGCACGGTTGCGAACCTCATTGAACTTGGCGATACCGTCGCAAGAAACACCACCTACCACCTGGCATTCAGCCAGCATCAGATAGACATCAGCCAGACGGAACACCGGGAAGTCGGTATCGACGAACGAGTTGGCATCAGCCATCTTTGTGCCGTCGGCCTTCAGGTTGGTGAACTTCGTGAAGGCATAGCCGCTCTGGAAGTTACTCAAATCCGTAATGGTCTTGCTTTGACCATCGGTGAAGAACTGTGCACGCTGGTCGGTGATCTCGAACTTGTCAACGAACTGAGGTGTTACGCGCAGTCCACCCCAACCAGTACCGCCGAGGCCATAGGCTGAAGGATCCATGTTGCCACCAATACCACCGCAGACGATGTAGGTTGTACCACCATAGGCTTGGGTGTTGATGTGGTCCTGATAGACGCTGAAGATGATTTCGTGACCAACACCAAGCATCTGGTCGTTGTCGGCACAGAACATCTTGTAGTAGTTAGAAGAAGACTCGAGCTTGTAGCCCAGGTCGATGATCTTCTGGCAGTATTCAGCACACTTTGCATAGTTGGCATTGCCAGTATAGACCTTTGCGTTCAGATAGAGCTTAGCCAGAATCATGTAGACCAGACCCTTGCCGGCGCGATACTTCTCAGGATTGGCAGGCAGCTGCTCAGCACATTCCTCCATGTCCTTCACCAACCAGTTGAAGAGGTCGGCACGGCTGATTTGCTGGGGGTTGGCACCACCGACTTCTGATTTCTCGTCGGCAAAAGGAACATTACCAAAGAGGTCGATGGCATGCAGATAGCTCAGTCCGCGAAGGGCGCGAGCCTCTGCACGATATTGCTGCATCAGGGCATCGTTAGAGCCTGCAGCGTCGATCTGGCGCATCACCTCGTTGCAGATGGAAATCTGGTAGAACACGCGGCTGTAGCAAGCAGATACGAAGACGTCGCTTGAAGTCCACTGCAGTCCGTGCAGATCCTTAATGGTCTGGTCGTTCCAGCCAATCACTGCCTCGTCGGTGGGGAGCTCCTGCAGGTTATACAGGGCACGCAGATACTGGCCGAAGCCACCGTCGATACCCGAGATGTCAGGGCTGCCACTATCGCCGTCGGGCGAGCTCACTGCAAGTGCAGAATAGCACTTGGCGAGTAGTTGGTTGTATGCCTCTGTGCCAGTGAGCACATTCTCCGGAGTGTCGAGGTTGGGGTCGATAGGCGTCACGTCCAGGTCGCCCACACAAGAAGTGAAGGACACGGCAGTTGCAAAGGCAAAGCTAAATATAGCGGTTTTCTTCATATTGAATTTCATATTCTGATCCTCCTAATTAATTAAAAGTTAAAGCTTGCACCTACGAGGAAGTTGCGCGAACGCGGATACATATTATTATCAATACCACCTGCAACCTCGGGGTCTACGCCCTTGTAGTTGGTGATGGTGAAGATGTTCTGAGCTGTGAAGTGCACACGTGCCCAGTCGCAGATGTTATAGGCAAGTGTCACTCTGTCGAGCTTCAGGAACGAAGCGTTCTGCACATAGTAGTCGCTCTTGTACTGAGCCTGTGCGAAGTTGGTGTAAGGAGCTGAAGAAATGCGGTTGGCAATGAAGTTATTGGTCCACATGTCTGCCTTCATCTCTGCATCCGACTGTACGTTGTTGTAGACATAGTTGCCAAGGCTTGAGCGAAGCGATGCCGAGAGGGTCCACTTCTTGTAGCTCAGCTCGGTGTTCAGACCGATGTTCACATCGGCATCGGGCTTGTAGTAAACGTAACGGTCGTCGTCGATGATCTGACCATCGTGGTTGCGGTCAACGTAGACGCCTTCCAGGGGCTTGCCAGCCTCGTCGTAAACCTGCTGGAACACGTAGAACGAGTTGAGGGGGTTGCCCACCTTCTGAATTTGGATGTTGTTACCAACACCACCGGAGATGCCGCCAGTCTCTACACCGAGGTAGCTGGGATCATCGCTGGCTGTCAGGCGAGTGATTTCATTCTTGTTGTAGGCCACGTTCACGCCGATTTCCCAGCGCAGGTCTTTCTTCTCGATGGGCACTACGTTCAAGGCAACTTCAATACCCTTGTTCTCCATATCACCAACATTCTGCAGCAGATAGTTGGTCAGGTTGGTCAGACCAGCCACGGGAACGTAGTTCAACAAGTCGTTGGTGACGCGCTTGTAGACGTCAACGCTACCATTGATGCGGTTGTTCCAGAAACCGAAGTCGAGACCGATGTTATAAGTTGTGGTCTCCTCCCACTTGATCTGAGCGGCGTAGCCCCTCGGAGTGATAGGAACGATGACGTTGTTGCCAAACCAGTAGTACGAACCACCCATGTTGGTGTGGTAGGTAGGAATAGAAGGATAGTCACCCTGACCGATGTTCTGCTGACCGGTGATACCATAGCCTAGACGGAGCTTCAGGTTCGACAGCCAGTCGACATTGTGGAGGAACGGCTCCTCGCTGATACGCCAAGCAAGAGCTACTGATGGGAACAGACCCCACTTGTTGTTCTGGAAGCGCGATGTACCATCGTTACGGAGTGTAGCGGTGAGGAGATAGCGGTCCATGAACGTGTAGTTCAAACGGCCGTAGAACGAAACCAGATAGCTTTCTGTTTTGAAGAGAGGTGTGTAGTTGAATTCCGTTCCAGAACCATCGTTGGCCCTCTTGAAGTCGGTGGTCTCGTTATGGAAGTGCTGCCAGCTGTAACCGCCGAGGATATCGAAGCGGCTGTTGATTTCCTTCAACTCGCGAGCATAGGCGAGATAGAACTCCAAGGTCTTGTCCTGGCGCTTCTGCGTGTACTTCTGCCAAGCACCACTACCATTCTCTACCTTGTTGTGCCAAGAGATTTCGCTGTCCTTCTCGGTGACGTTCCAACCAGTTGTGGTGCTGTAGTCGAGACCGAGGTTCAGGTTGGCGCGGAGGCCTTCGAGGAACTTGAACTTGTAGTCGAACTGAGCGTTACCCACGAAGCGACGAACATAGGAGTCCTTGTTTTGCTGGTACAGTTGAGCAACAGGGTTCAGCAAGGACATCGAGTTGGGCAGACCGCTGATCATCCAATAGTGATAGCTACCGTCTTCGTTGTAGACGGGCTTCAGCGGGTTGTACTTCACGGCCTGGCCGATAGCACCCTCGTCGGCGAATGAGTTGTGCGTGAACACACCCTTACCATTCAGGTTGATGGTCAGACGATCGTTGAGGAGTGTCGGTGTGAGGTTCAGGCCGATGGTTCCACGATTCATGTTGGTGGTCTTCAGCGTACCATCATTGTTCAGGAAGCCTGCGCTGACGCGATAAGGCATGCTGAATGCTTTGTTCTTTGCCACATAGCCACCCGTCACGCTGGCGTTGATTTCCTCACTGAAGGCAGTGCGATAAATCTGATCTTGCCAGTTGGTGTTGGCGTTGCCCAGGGCAGCCATAGCGTCGGCATTGTCAGCATAGTTGGCTGTGAAGAACTCTCTGAAGGCATTGGCATCGAGCACGTCGACCTTCTTGGCTACGGTCTTCACCGTACCTGTCATGTCGATGTTTACGCGAGGCTTCGAACCTGCCTTACCCTTCTTGGTGGTAATCAGAATCACACCGTTAGAAGCACGGCTACCATAGATGGCGGTTGCCGAAGCATCCTTCAGGATGGAGAAGCTCTCGATGTCGTTCGGGTTAATGGTGTTCAGAACGTCACCACCGCTGATGCCTGTTCCACTGATAGGCAGACCGTCGATAACGATCAGCGGGTCGTTAGAAGCTGAGAGTGACGAGCCGCCACGGATGCGGATGGTGCTACCGGCGCCCGGTGCACCGCTGTTGGTCGTGATCTGTACACCTGGGGTCTTACCCTGCAGCAGATCGGCGGGCGACGTAGCCAGACCTTTGTTCAGCTGGTCGGCTTCTACCGACATCACCGAACCGGTGGCATCGCTCTTTTTCACCGTACCGTAACCGATGACCACCACGTCTTTCAGCAGTTGGGCATCGTCTTGGAGTACGATGTTCACACGCGGAGCAGCGGCCACTTGAGCTTCCTGATAGCCCACGTAGCTGACCGTGATGGTAGCACCGCTGTTTGCTTGAATGTGGAAGTTACCGTCAAAATCGGTAATTACGCCACCCTGTTGTCCTGCGACACGGACGGTGGCTCCGATGATTGGTTCGCCGGTAGCGTCCACCACGTTGCCGTTGACAGTGATTTGCTGTGCAAAGGCAGTGATAGAGAGAATCAGCCCACATATCAATGCGAGCATTCTCTTAGGCATTAATTTTACCTGCTTCATCATTACTACATTTTTTAAGAGTTTAAGTTATTATTGGTTGTTAGTATACCAGGTCAGATGCCGTAACTGCCTAGTTTTTAGGCGCTAATACGACAAAATACGGTGCAAAGGTAATATTTCCTAATACTATTTGTACTTTTTTTGTGCAAAAAACGTTATTAATGTTGTGCAAACGTTTGCATAGCAAAAACGCCAACAAATTGAAATTGATAAGACAAGGTATCGGCAGTTTTACCTAACTTTGCAAAACAGAGACCTATGGTCTTACTACTGACACGAGAAAATGAAGAAAGAAGCAACACCGATTACGATGAAGGACATTGCGCGGGAGCTGGGTGTTTCCGTTGCTACGGTGTCGCGTGCGCTGAAGGATTCGCCCCGCATTAGTGCGGCTCAGCGTGAGCGCATACAGGCTTTTGCGCAATCGCACCATTTCACGCCAAACTACGTGGCTGAGACGCTGCGCCACTCGCGTGTGCGTCCGCAGAAAATCATTGGTGTCATCATCCCTCAGTTTGCGCATTTCTATTTCTCCTCGATTCTAAGTGGTATTGAACAAGAGGCCTCGGCGCGCGGCTATAGCATCATGGTTGCGCAAAGCGACGAGCAATATGATCGCGAAGTGCGAATCTGTAAGTCGTTCTATGAACATAAGGTGTGTGGCATCATCGTCTCGCAGGCCAAGGACACGCAGAAGTACGACCACTTTCAGCAGCTCATCGACATGGGTGTGCCATTGGTGTTCTACGACCGCATTTGCACTGGTGTGAATGCTTCGCGCGTGGTGGTCGACGACTACATGGGAGCCTTCAATGCCGTAACGCATCTCATCAACACGGGCTGTCGGCGCATTGCCTACTACGGTGCATCGATGACGCTCGAGATTTCGAAGAACCGCTATAACGGCTATCGCGACGCTTTGCTGCGTCAGGGCTTGCAGCCGCGTGAGGAATGGGTGCACATCTGCGACAACCGCGCTGATGCTGAGGCCATTACGCCGCAGATACTCTCAGAGGAGGAGATACCCGATGCGTTCTTTGCCGTCAACGACGACACCGCCATCGGCATCCTCTATTCAGCGAAACGCATGGGCTATCGGGTGCCTGAGGACATCTCGATATGCGGTTTTACAAATGGTCAGCGGGCTGTGGCTTGCGACCCGATGCTCACCACCGTCGAGCAGCGTGGCGTCACCGTTGGCGAGGAGGCTGCCAACATCCTCATCCAGCTGGTGGAAGGCTCGCTGCCGCCGGGCCATGTAGAGAAGCGCGTCGTCAGAACTAGACTTATCATCCGAGGGACTACGAGGTAGGGAAGACAATTCTTTCCCTATTTAAAAACAACTAGAACAACATAAACAACTTTATTACAAAAAACGTCATCATGATTGAATTATCCAAACTGAAAGCACATGTATACGAAGTAATTGGAGCCATCCATGAAGTTCATAATGAACTTGGGGCTGGCCTCAATGAATACTGCTATCAAGAAGGATTACAGATGCAACTCGATGAGCAAGGTATTACCTATGAGCGTGAACTGACATTTCATCCGACGTATCATGGTTTGCCCATGAAAGCAGAATATCGTGTTGACTTTTTGTGTAAAGGAGATATTATCGTAGAATGTAAGGCAGTAACGGAAATCGTAAGCAATCACCGGGCTCAATTATTCAACTATATGCGTTTGTTGGGTTGTCCGTGTGGAATAATAGTTAATTTCTCTCCTAAATTTGCAACCATAGAGCGCTATTTTTATGACGTTGAAACGAACGAAATCATGGGAATAGATGGCAGAATTATAAAAGGTGTTTAACAAAAGTTGTTTTAGTTGTTCAAGTTGTTTTAAATTAAAAAATAAGTATTAATCATTGAGAATATGAAACAGAAACCGAATTTATCGTTTTGGGCACTGTGGAACCTGTCGTTCGGGTTCTTCGGCGTACAGATTGCATACGCCCTGCAGAGTGCAAACATCTCGCGCATCTTCCGCACCCTTGGTGCCGACCCTCACGACCTGAGCTACTTCTGGATTCTTCCGCCGTTGATGGGTATCATCGTGCAGCCCATCGTGGGTTCGCTCAGCGACAAGACATGGACGCGCTTCGGCCGTCGCATCCCCTATTTGTTTGTTGGAGCCACCGTCGCCGTACTGGTGATGTGCCTGTTGCCCAATGCCGGTTCGTTGGGCTTGGCGGTGTCGTCGGTGATGATGTTTGGCTTGCTGATGCTCATGCTCCTCGACACCTCTATTAATATGGCCATGCAGCCCTTTAAGATGATGGTGGGCGACATGGTCAATGAAGAGCAGAAGGCCAAGGCTTACAGCATCCAGTCGTTCCTATGTAATGCCGGTTCGGTGGTGGGATTCCTGTTTCCATACATCTTTGCTGCCGTAGGCATTGCCAACATCGCAGCTCCTGGCGTTGTGCCGCCATCGGTGGTGTGGTCGTTCTACATCGGTGCTGCCATTCTCATCATCTGTGTTATCTATACCACCATCAAGGTGCGAGAGTGGAATCCGCAGGAATACCGCGTGTACAATCCTGTTGCTGAAGACAAAGAGGACAAGGCAAACTGGTTCACATTATTAAAGAACGCTCCCGCCACCTTCTGGAAGGTCGGCCTTGTGCAGTTCTTCTGCTGGGCAGCCTTGCTCTACATGTGGACCTACGTTGTCGATGCCGTTGCTGAAACCGTGTGGAACAGCACCAATTCTTCCTCTGAAGAGTATCAGGTGGCTGGTAACTGGACGGGCGTGCTCTATGCCATCCAGGCCATGGGTTCTGTGGTGTGGGCAACCATTCTGCCGCGCTTCAAGAATACGAAGATGGCCTATGCCGTTAGCCTTGTGCTCGGTGGTATCGGCTTTGCACTGATTCCCTTCGTGCCCAACCAGTACGGGCAGATCATTCCATTCCTGCTCATCGGTTGCGCATGGGCAGCCATGCTCGCCATGCCGTTCACGTTTGTCACCAATGCCCTGCAGGGCTATGGTCACATGGGAGCCTATCTGGGTCTCTTCAACGGCACCATCTGCTTGCCGCAGATCATCGCAGCCGTCTGTGGTGGTTTCGTTCTTAGAATGGTGGGCGGTCACTCGGCAACGATGATGATTGTCTCCGGCGTGCTACTTGTCTGCGGTGCTGCCTGCGTAGGGCTCATCAAGACCTCCCGCAACGCCTCCATCGTAGAGGAGGACATGGCGGAGTAAGGCTTTGTAAGCAAAACCAAGGCTTCTCGGGGCAGGAACAATTCCCTCCCCCGGGAGCCTTTCTCTTTTTATTTACCATCTGTTGCGGCTTTGTCGCTGCCCTCATTCAGTAAAATTCATAACCATGCGCAACCACCTCATAGCAACCTTCGCCACCCTGTTGCTCATCTTATCAATGCCCGCCACCCCTTGTGCCGGCAGGCCCTCCCCTCCTTCGGAGGGGTCGGGGGAGGTTTCAAATGGCGTTGGAGGAGTGGTCCGTTTCGTCCCTATTGCCTCGGTGTTTGCCCTGAAGGCATGTGGTGTAGAGGGTGCGTCGTCGTGGAAGCGGCTGGTGGTGAATAGCGCCGCCAGCTATGTGTTGGCTGCTGGTACCACGTGGGCGCTGAAGCATTCCATCCATGAGCGGCGTCCCGACGGCACCGATAACCACTCGTTCCCCTCGGGACATGCCACCATAGCTTTCGCGGGCGCGCACATATTAAATAAGGAGTACGGGCGGCGGTCGGTGTGGTATAGCGTTGCTGGCTATGGCGTGGCGACGGCGGTGGCTGTTGAGCGCGTCTGCCTCGATCGCCACCATTGGTATGATGTTGCAGCGGGTGCCGCCATCGGTATTCTCGGCACCGAGGCCGGCTACTGGCTGGGCGACAAGCTCACTGGCGAGCATTCGCGCTATTCAGTGGCCGTTGGCCCGCAGTCGGTGTCGCTTGCCATCGTGTTTTAAAGCGTGCATTTGTACAGCTGTTGCACAAAGTTTTATTGTCAGAAAAGTTGAAGAAATTCCGTTTTTCGCCTTCATTTTAGCCTGTTTTTCAAAATGAAGGGTCTTTGTGCGGGAAAAAGGCCAAAACGGGGAAAGCTCGTAAGTTGCTGTTAATCAGTTACTTGCGAGCTTTTCTGCTTTCAAATCTTTGCTCGTCGGCTGCTAAAGCATAGCTTTTGAAGTCGGAAAGTATAGCTTTTGGAGTTGGAAAGCATAACTCCCCGAGTCGGAAAGCATAACTCCCCGAGTTGGAAAGCATAACTCCCCGCGTCCGAAAGCATAGCTCCCGGAGTCCGAAAGCATAGCTTTTGGAGCCGTAGAGCATTGCTCTGCAAGCTACGGAGCATCATTCCATGTAAAACACCCATCACTATTGGCGAGTGAGAGCAGCTTTTTCGTTGTTTTGTCAGCATCTTTTACTTGTCGTAGGTTTTCTTTTTCTAGTTGAAGACGCAAGTAAGTCGTCAATTATCTTTACATTTCACGGGTTCGGTTTGCGCTTTTTCAGTATTTTTATGCAAACGTTTGCGCACTTAATTTTCTCTTTTGCTCTTTTTGCAGAGTA
Source organism: uncultured Prevotellaceae bacterium (assembly GCA_900316285.1). GTDB lineage: Bacteria > Bacteroidota > Bacteroidia > Bacteroidales > Bacteroidaceae > Prevotella. Next base: position 58,813 of record ONCG01000005.1, on the reverse strand, counting down.
CACCTTATATATTTTATTCGTAATTTTGAGGCAGAAATTAATAACAAAAACCTATGAACATCTATTTTCACATTGAATACCATACGGTATTTGGCGAGGAACTCGTGCTGAATATCGTCCGTAAGAATGAAGACGGAAAGGAAACCACCGCTCAGTACAGAATGGCTACCACCGACGGTCGTCAGTGGACATATGCTTTGAATAACTATCGGTCTCCTGCAACCCCTCAGGGCGCTGGCGACGTGCTCGACTATTTCTATAGTGTCGACAACAATGGCAGCGAGGAGCGCACCGAATGGCGCACCGTGGCCCATCGTCTCGAACTCAAGCCTGCCGATGCACTGTGCTTCCATGTCTATGATCGCTGGATCGACATGCCCGAGGACAGCTATCTCTATAGTTCCGCGTTTACGGACTGCTTGAGGAGGTCACGACCCACCCCCCTGCCCCTCCCTGTAAGTGAGGGGAGTGATTACCCTTCAACGAAAGAATCGCAACCAGATGGAGATTTTACTCCCCTCCCTCGCAGGGAGGGGCAGGGGGATGGGTCTCCCATCTTGCGTCTCATCGTGCGTGCTCCGCAGCTGTTGGCCGGACAGCGGCTTGTTGCTGCAGGCGAGAACGACGAGCTGGGCTACTGGAATCTTGAGAAGGCTGTGCCCATGACCGAGCACAACTACAACGAGTGGGTTGTCGACCTCGAAGCTACAGCCTTTGCCGGACGGCGTGTAGAAATGAAGTTTGTGGCGATGGGTGGGGAGAAGCCTCTCTGGGAGACCGGTCACAATCGTGAACTTTACGTGCCCACCGACCTCCGTCGCGGAGACGTACAAGTGTATCATCTCGACCAGGCCTTCTTCGCTATCCCGAATCAGCGAGTGGCAGGAACGCTTGTGCCGGTGTTCTCGCTTCGTTCAAGAGGCTCGTTCGGCGTGGGCGACTTCGGTGATTTGAGGTTGATGGTCGACTGGGTGGCTCGCACCCATCAGCGTCTGCTGCAGGTGTTGCCCATCAACGACACCACGTCCACTCACACCTGGACCGACTCCTATCCCTACTCCTGCATCTCGGTATTCGCTCTCCACCCCCAATATGCCGACCTGCGCCAGCTGCCCGAACTGAAGGACGCTAAGCTGAAGAAGCAGTTCGAGGCCCTGCGTGAGGAGTTGAATGCCCTGCCGCAAATCGACTACGAGCGTGTGAACAATGCGAAGCGCGACTATCTGCGTGCCATCTTCGAGCAGGAAGGCCAGCAAGTGTTGCGCTCCGAGGCATTCAAGACGTTCTTCCACGAAACCGAACAGTGGCTGGTGCCATACGCCCAGTACTGTCTGTTGCGTGACCAAACCGGCACGGTTGATTTCTCGCAGTGGAAAGGCCACGAGACATGGGACGAGGCCGATCGCAAGGCTCTCTCCAATCCTCGTACGAAAGCATATAAGGAAGTTGCCTTCTACTATTACGTGCAATTTGTGCTGAAGACGCAGATGCAGGACGTTCACGACCATGCCCGCCAGCAAGGTGTCATCCTGAAGGGTGACATCCCCATTGGTGTGAGCCGTGTGGGTTGCGATGTATGGATGGAACCGAAGTACTTCAACATGAATGGTCAGGCCGGTGCGCCGCCAGATGACTTTGCCGAGGACGGCCAGAACTGGGGCTTCCCCACATACAACTGGGACGAGATGCTTCGTGACAACTGTGCTTGGTGGGTGCGCCGATTCCAGAATATGAGTCATTTCTTCGACGCCTATCGCATCGACCACGTACTCGGTTTCTTCCGCATTTGGGAGATTCCCATGCCGCATGCCTCCGGTCTGATGGGACAGTTCTCGCCCGCGCTGGGTCTGAGCCTCGAGGAGATCAATTCGTGGGGTGTGCACAGCCATATCGACTCGCTCTTCCTCGTCGACCACAAGGATCCCAACCGCTATCATCCGCGCATCAGCGTACAGAAGACAGAAACGTTCCAGCAGCTCTCCGCATGGGAGAGAGAAGCCTTCCAGCGCCTCTACGACGACTACTTCTACCGCCGCAACAACCAGTTCTGGTATCGCGAGGCTATGAAGAAACTGCCGCGACTGGTGCAGGCAACGCGCATGCTGGTCTGCGCCGAGGATCTCGGTATGGTGCCCGACTGCGTGCAGTGGGTGATGAACGAACTCCGCATCCTCTCGCTTGAGCTGCAGTCGATGCCGAAAGACCCGTCGGTGCGTTTCGGTGTGCTCGAAAGGAATCCTTATCGCAGCGTCTGCACCATCTCTTCTCACGACACGCCGACGTTGCGTATGTGGTGGGACGAAGACATGGAGCGCTCACAGAGCTATTTCAATCAGGTGCTCTGGAAGGAAGGTCCTGCCCCACATCCCATGCCAGGCTGGTTGGCTCGCGACATCATTGCAAACCATCTGTCGTCGCCGTCGATGGTGTGCGTCATCGCCTTGCAAGACTGGCTCGCCATCGACGAGCATCTGCGCCTGAAGGATGCCAACGCCGAGCGCGTGAACATTCCCGCCAATCCGAAACACTACTGGCGCTATCGCATGCACCTCTGCGTAGAGGACCTCATCGGCTGCGAAGGCTTCTCGAATGGCATTGCCCAGCTGGTGACGCTGAGTGGGAGGTAAAACAACCAACCCACAGACCCACCCCCATCCTGCCCTCCGTCGCGAATGGGGGATTCGCTCCCCTTTGTGGGGCCGCAGCCACACCGGTGGCTGCTCTGAAGACCCCAGTCGCCCGAGGGGAGGGGAGTTTGAAATGATTCATCTGCTCTCGAAGAGTGGGAGTGTAAATATAGAAAAAGTACTGCCACGGAGTCCCCTCCTCTTGGGAGGAGGGGTCAGGGGTGGTGGAGAAAAATAAGGTTCGACAATTATTTAAAAAAGCCTGGCAGTCCCCCACAACCCGCCAGGCACTCCCCTCCTTTGGAGGGGTCGGGGGAGGTATTTTATGAAGAAAACTATTCTAGCCCTTGCAGCCCTCGTGCTGCCATTGGTCGCCGCGCATGCGCAGACCGTCACGAAATCGCCTGATGGCAACTTGGCATTGACCTTCCAGCTTGCCAAAGGCGGAGTTCCCACTTACAGCCTCGACTACAAAGGCCGGGCAGTCATCCTGCCCTCTCGTCTCGGCTTCTACCTCGCACGCGACAAGCATGCCTCGCGTGGCCTTCGCGAAACCGACCTCCTCGATGGTTTCTCGCTGAAGAACGAGCAAACCTCCACTTTCGATGAGACATGGGAGCCCGTGTGGGGCGAGACGCGCACCATCCGCAACCACTACAACGAGTATGTTGCCACACTGTCGCAACCCAAGGAGAAAAGGGAGATCCTCATCCGCTTCCGTGTCTACGACGACGGTATCGGACTGCGCTATGAGTTCCCGCAGCAGCCCGAACTGAACTACTTCCTCATCAAGGAAGAGCGCACGGAGTTTGCACTGGCTGGCGATCACATGGCTTGGTGGATCACCGCCGACTACGACACGCAGGAGTATCCTATCCAACAGACGCGCCTCTCTGAGATTCCCGCCCGTCAGAAGGAATCATTTGACAAGCGTGGCCGCCTCTACCAAGACGGCACCAATGAGCGGCAGGTCGATGCCGTGGTCTGGGACAATGCCTCGATGACACCAGTCGAGAGTGCTGTGCAGACCTCCCTGCAGATGCGTTCCGACGATGGCCTCTACATCAATATCCATGAGGCTGCCTGCATCAACTATGCTACGATGCATCTGGAGTTGGTGGGTCCCACGAAGTTCGTCTCACATCTCACCCCCGATGCCACGGGCCTGAAGGGTTGCATGCAGACACCGTGCCAAACGCCATGGCGCACGGTGATGGTCTCCGACGATGCCCGCGACATGCTTTCCTCGAACCTCATCCTCAATCTCAACGACCCTTGTGCATTGGACGACACCTCGTGGATTCATCCCACGAAGTATTGTGGTGTGTGGTGGGAGATGATTGTTGGTAAGTCGTCGTGGAACTACACCGATCAATTCCCCTCCGTGCAACTCGACAACATCGATTGGATGAAGGCAACTCCCAACGGCCGCCACGGTGCCACGAATGAGAAGGTGCGCCGCTACATCGACTTCGCTGCCGAAAACGGTCTCGATCAAGTGCTCGTGGAAGGTTGGAACGTAGGTTGGGAGGACTGGGCAAACCGCTGGAAGCGCGATGTGTTCGACTTCCAGACACCTTATCCCGACTTTGACTTGAAAGCCCTGAACGACTACGCTCACTCGAAAGGCGTGAAACTGCTTATGCACCACGAGACATCGTCGAGCGCACAAAACTATGAGCGCTATCTTGAAAAAGCTTATACGTTGATGAATCAGTATGGCTACGATGCAGTGAAATCGGGTTATGTGGGCGATATCATCCCTCGTGGCGACCATCACTATTCGCAGTCGATGAACGACCACTACCTCTATTGCATCAAGGAGGCAGCCAAGCATCACATCATGGTGAATGCCCATGAGGCCACACGCCCCACAGGACTCTGCCGCACCTATCCAAACCTCGTAGGCAACGAGAGTGCTCGCGGTACGGAATATGAGGCCTTTGGCGGATCGAACCCCGACCATACTGTCATTCTTCCGTTCACACGTCTGCAGGGAGGACCGATGGACTACACGCCCGGCATCCTCGAGACGCAGCTCAACACGTGGAGCGACAACACATCGTATGTGCGCTCGACGCTCGTCGGCCAGCTCGCCCTCTACGTGACGCTCTACTCGCCCCTGCAGATGGCTGCCGACCTGCCTGAGAACTATGCAAAATACATGGATGCCTTCCAGTTCATTAAGGACGTTGCCTGCGACTGGGACGACTCGCGCTATCTCGAAGCAGAGCCGGGTGATTACGTCACCGTGGCCCGTAAGGCCAAGGGCACCGACAATTGGTTCGTGGGTGGTAAGTGCGATGAGCAGGGTCATGAGACGGCACTCAAACTCGACTTCCTCGACAAGGGTCGCAAGTATGAGGCCACCATCTACGCCGATGCCCGCGATGCCCACTACAAGGATAATCCCAAGGCTTACGTCATCACGAAGAAGACCGTGAAGGCCGGCCAGACGCTGAAACTCCGTGAAGCCCCCGGCGGTGGCTTCGCCATCTCTCTCATAGCAAAGTAATAAGGTAATAAAGAAACAGGGTAACTAAAGTCGTTACTAAAATGAAAAAGATTGCAATGCTCGCTATCGCAGCTACGATGATGGGTTGCAACCCCCCGAAGCAAGAAGAAGGTTTCTGCTTCGACGAGATGACATATTCTCCCTCGGAGACAGTTTTCAAACTCTTCGCACCGACGGATGCAGAGTGTTATGTGAAGGTTGGCAACGACAGCATTGCCATGACACTCGCCGACAGCATCTGGACTGCCACGATGCCTGGCGACCAGAAAGGCAAGGAGTATGTGTTCGTGGTGAACGGGCAGTCGTCGCCCGGCGTGTTTGCGAAGGCGGTGGGCGTGAATGGCAAGTGCGGTGTGGTTCTCGACCTGAAGGAAACCAATCCCGAGGGCTGGGCTCAGGACAAGCGACCTGTTGTGAAGTCGCCTGCCGACCTCGTCATCTATGAGATGCACCACCGCGACTTCTCTATTGATGCCTCGTCGGGGCTGAAAAACAAAGGAAAATTCCTCGCGCTGACCGAGGAAAAGGCCATCAACCACCTGAAATCTTTGGGCGTGAATGCCATCCACATCCTGCCCAGCTACGACTTCGGATCAGTCGACGAGACACGCCTGCAGGACAATAAGTACAACTGGGGCTACGACCCTGTGAACTACAACGTGCCCGACGGCTCGTATAGCACCGACCCCTTCGACCCCCAGTGCCGCATCCGTGAGTTTAAGCAGATGGTGCAGGCCCTGCACAAGGCTGGCATCCGTGTCATCCTCGATGTGGTCTACAACCATACTTACGACATCGAGCACTCGAACTTCCAAAAGACATTCCCCGACTACTACTATCGTAAGGAAGCCCCCCTTTCGTCCCCCGAGGGGGACACAAGCGCCCAAGAGTCTATAGAAGCCCCCAAGGGGGCTCCGGCTTACTCTAACGGCTCTGGCTGTGGCAACGAGACGGCCTCGGAGCAGCCGATGATGCGTCGTTTCATGTTGGAGAGTGTGAAGTACTGGATCAACGAATACCACATCGACGGCTTCCGCTTCGACCTGATGGGCGTTCACGACATAGAGACGATGAACCTCATTCGCGACGAAGTGAACAAGATAGACCCCACCATATTTATATATGGAGAGGGTTGGAGTGCTGGCCAGTGCGCCTATCCGCTGGAGAAACTCGCCGTGAAAGCCCATGTGAACCAGTTGCATGGCATTGCTGCCTTCAGCGATGAGATTCGCGATGCCCTGCGTGGTCCGTTCTCCGACGACACGAAGGGTGCCTTCCTTGCCGGCATTCCCGGTGAGGAGGAGAGCATCAAGTTCGGCATCGCTGGTGCCATCGCCCATCCGCAGGTGGATATGTCGAAGGTGAACTATTCGAAGGAGCCATGGGCGAACGAGCCGACGCAGATGATTTCCTACGTCTCGTGCCACGACGACATGTGTCTGGTGGACCGACTGAAGACTGAGTTGCCGGGAATCGCTATCGATGAGCTCATCCGCCTCGACCTGCTGGCCCAGACCGCCGTGTTCACGTCACAAGGTGTGCCGTTCATGCTCAGTGGTGAAGAGATGCTGCGCGATAAGAAGGGCGTACACAACTCCTTCGAATCGCCCGACTCCGTGAACCACCTCGACTGGCAGAACCTGCAGCGCTATCCGCAGGTATTCGACTACTATAAGAATCTGATTGCCCTGCGCAAGAACCATCCCGCCTTCCGACTGGGCAAGGCAGACTTGGTGCGCAAGCATCTCACCTTCTTTGGAGTCCCCTCCTCCGGGGAGGAGGGGTCAGGGGTGGTAGCGAATAATACCCCCTGTCTCGTGGGCTTCATTCTGAAAGACCATGCTGGAGGCGATGCATGGAAGGACATCATCGTCATCCTCAATGCCAACCGCGAGCCGCAGACGGTTACGATTCCTGAAGGCCGCTACACGGTAGTCTGCTGCGATGGTAAGATCGATGAGAGCGGTCTTGGCGAGGTGCATGGCGACAAAGTCGTTGTCGACCCGCAGTCGGCATTGATCATCCATAACTAATGTCTTGACATTTAAAACTCCAAAATAGCTTATGAAAACAAAGAAACAACACAAATGGCTTTCCCCCTCCCTGTTGGGGAAGGTCGGAGTGGGGCTCCTCTGCGGCCTGATGACCTCCTGCAACAACGGTGCTAAGGATGCAAAGGCACTTGCTGAACTCACGGAGAGCGATGTTCAGATTTCGCGCATCGACCCCACAGACTGGTATGTCGGCATGAAAGATCCCTCGCTGCAGCTCATGGTCTACGGCCAGGGCATCCGCGAGGCTGAAGTGAAGGTGAAGGGTGCAAAGCTTGACTCGGTCGTACGCCTCGACTCGCCAAACTATCTGCTGGTCTATTTGAATGTGAAGAATTGTAAGGCTGGCACGCTGCCTCTTACCTTCAAGCTTGGCGACAAGAAAACCACCATTGCCTACCAGCTAAAAGAGCGTGAGAAGGCTGGCGACGAGCGCATGGGGTTCTCCAATGCCGACGTGCTCTATATGCTCATGCCCGACCGCTTTGCGCAGGGTGCCGACCACCCCGCACAGATTGAAGGCATGAACACCTATCGCGAGGATCGCTCGCAGCCGTCGTTGCGTCATGGTGGCGACCTCGAAGGCATCCGCCAGCATCTCGACTACTTCAACGAGCTTGGCGTTACCGCCCTGTGGTTTACGCCCGTGTTGGAGAACAACTCGCCCGATACCGACAACGGCTACAGCACCTACCACGGCTATGCCACCACCGACTATTATCGTGTGGATCCGCGCTTCGGCACCAATGAGCAGTATCGCACTCTCGTCACCGAGGCTCACAAGAAAGGACTGAAGGTGGTGATGGATATGATCTTCAACCACTGCGGCTTCGAGCATCCGTGGGTGAAAGACCTACCATCGAAGGACTGGCTGAACACGCCCGAATGGCTTTCGGAGAAGCAGAGCGGTCGCGATCCGATGACGGGCTTCACAGCGAATGCCGACGGTTCCGAACCAGCGAAGAGTGCTTATCTGCAGACCAGCTACAAGCTCACGCCCGTTCTCGACCCCTATGCCTCTGAGGTAGACAAGCGTGAGACCGTCGACGGTTGGTTTGTGCCCTCCATGCCTGACCTGAACCAGCGTAATCAGCACGTGCGCAAGTATCTCATCCAGAATAGCATCTGGTGGATTGAGACTGTGGGTATCGACGGCATCCGCATGGACACCTATCCCTATGCCGATCGCAAGGCCATGGCCGAGTGGATGCGTGTGCTCGACGAGGAATATCCGCACTTCAATACCGTGGGTGAGACGTGGGTCACCGAGCCAGCCTACACTGCCGCTTGGCAGAAGGACTCTAAACTCTCAACTCTCAACTCTCAACTCAAAACGGTTATGGACTTCTCGTTCTTCGACAAACTCAACCAAGCCAAGCACGAGGAGACCGATGGTTGGTGGAACGGCTACAACCGCATCTACAACTCGCTCGTCTACGACTATCTCTACGAGAACCCGTCGAATGTCATGGCATTCATCGAAAACCACGACACCGATCGCTTCCTGGGCAACGGACAAGACTCGCTCATGCTCAAGCAGGCCCTCGCCCTCTTGCTCACCATGAACCGTACGCCACAACTCTACTACGGCACAGAGGTTTTGATGAACGGCACGAAAGAGGTCACCGATGGAAACGTGCGCAAGGACTTCCCGGGTGGCTTCCCCGGCGACACTCATAATGCCTTCACCGCCGAAGGTCGCACTCCCGCCGAGCAGTCGATGTTCACGTGGCTTTCGAACCTGCTGCACTGGCGCAATGGCAACGAGACCATCATTCGCGGCTATCAGACTCAGTTCTGTCCGTGGAAGGGCGTTTACGTCATTGCCCGCCGCTGGCATCGCAACACGGTCATGACGATTCTCAACGGCACATGGCAGCCAACGGTGCTCGAGGTGGAGCGCTACAAGGAACTCTTCGATGTTGACCAGCTGCAGCGCGAGGCCGTCGACGTCATCAGCGGTCAGAAGTACGACCTCACGAAAGACCTGCCACTCCGTCCGCGACAGACGCTGGTGCTGGAGTTTTAAGAGACCCACCCCCCAGCCCCTCCCGTAAGGGAGGGGAGTAGAATCCTTCTGCGGTTGTATTTCAGCCAGAAAGAGTATTTACTCCCCTCCCTTTACGGGAGGGGCAGGGGGGAGGGTCTTTAAAATAGTTGTCTGATATTCAGTTCTTGGGCGGTTCCTGTCAATAGATGGGAACCGTCCTTGTTTTCATTGTGTGGGGTGGGGCAGCTCATGAACCAAATTTGGTCGGCATATTGCTCAGCCAGTTCTACGTCATGCGTAGAGAGCAACACGGCTTTGCCTTGTTCGTGGGCGAGCATCTGCAGCAAAGCCATTACCTCCTGCTTGCTGGGGTAGTCGAGGAAGGCGGTGGGCTCGTCAAGGATGATCACTGGCGTCTGCTGTGCCAGTGCCTTCGCCATCATCACTTTCTGTCGCTCGCCGTCGCTGAGTGTTGCAATGTCGTGCTGTGCAAGTGCTGTGATGCCCACCAGCTGCATTGCCTCGGCCACGGCGGCTTTGTCATCCTGACGGAGCGTGCCCCAGAAGTTCGTGTAGGGAGTACGCCCCAGCGCCACCACCTCTTCCGCTGTGAGATTCCGAACGTCGAGTGGGTCGGTGAGCACCACGGCAACCGCACCGCGCCAGCGCTCTGCCAGCGTGCGCAGCAACGTTGACTTACCCGTGCCATTACGGCCGAGCAGACACGTCAGCTGTCCACCCTTGAGGGTTGCCGAGAGTCCACGTGCCACCACCTTCTCGTTTTTGTGTCCCAGCTGGTAGCCGATGGTGAGGTTTTCGAAATGCATTTCTGTCATCGTCTGCAAAGGTACGATTAAGTGAGCGAAATGCAAAATAAAAACGAAAGTTTTTGTTTTCATTTCCAAGCGTGAGACCTTCGGCGTTAGCCAAAATCACAAAAAACTCTCAACACTCAACACTCAACTCTAAACTTTTTTGTACCTTTGCAGCAGATTTATGAATCAGTCATCGCCCATACTGGAACTACAACGGCAGCGCATGCTGCTCGAGATAGAATATTTCACCGAGAAGGAAGCCTATCGCAAGCTGACCGAGAGTCGCGGCCTTCAGCGCTTGGTGAAGAGGGGCGATGCATGGTTCCCGCTGCGGGTGGGCAAGAGCTACTATAACTCCCTGAACCAACTATGCATAGAGGTGTTTCGCACCACCGATAACGACATCGAACATAACTTCGAGTTCGGAAGGCCGGTGCAGTTCTTTAAAGGAAAACCCACCCCCAACCCCTCCCGAGGGGAGGGGAGTCTGAATACCCATTCTACAGATAACACTACCAACAAAGCTAATCAAACTCCCCTCCCCTCGGGAGGGGTTGGGGGTGGGTCTCCTTCCTACTACAATTTCACCGCTACAGTCTCTTATGTTGATTGCGATCGAATGGTTGTAGCCGTGCCCGACTCGGCACCTATCATCGAATTGCAGAACACCGATCAGCAGCTTGGCATTCAACTCTCGTTCGACGAGACCAGCTATCGCACCATGTTCGACGCCCTTGATCGTGTGATGCGTTCCAAGAACAATCGGCTTGCTGAGTTGCGCGACCTATTTTATAAACCCACCCCCGGGGGTGTGGGAACCTGCCGCTTCTTCTCTTTCGCCCCCCTCTCCTTCCCTTGGCTCAACCCCACGCAGGAGCAGGCGGTGAACCTGGTGTTGCGGGCGAAGGATGTGGCGATTGTGCATGGCCCTCCCGGCACGGGCAAGACGACGACACTCGTTGAGGCCATCTTCGAAACCCTGCATCGCGAGCCGCAAGTGTTGGTATGTGCACAGTCGAACATGGCTGTCGACTGGATTTCAGAGCGCCTCGTCGACCGCGGCGTAAATGTGCTGCGCATCGGCAACCCCACGCGTGTGAATGACAAAATGTTGTCGTTCACCTATGAGCGACGCTTCGAGGCACATCCTGACTACGAACTGTTGTGGAGCATTCGTAAAGCTATTCGCGAGTTGCGACAGCACCGCAAGCGTGGTTCTGAGAACTGGCATCAGAAAATGGACCGCCTGAAGAGTCGTGCGGCCGAACTGGAGATTCGCATCAATGCCGAGTTGTTTGGCGAAGCACGTGTCATCGCCTGCACCCTTGTAGGTTCTGCGAACCGTCTGTTGGAAGGCCAGAAGTACAACACGTTGTTCATCGATGAAGCCGCCCAGGCCCTCGTGGCTGCCTGCTGGATTCCTATCCGCCGTGTGCGACGTGTGGTGTTGGCCGGCGACCACTGCCAGCTGCCGCCCACGGTGAAGAGCCTCGCTGCCCTGAAAGCCGGTCTGGGTCGTACGCTCATGGAACGCCTCGTCGAGAACCATCCCGAGGCAGTCACGCTGCTCGGTGTGCAATACCGTATGAACGAGGAAATCATGCGCTTCTCCTCCGACTGGTTCTACGATGGAAAGGTGAAAAGTGCACCGCAGGTGAAGCATCGCAGCATCCTCGATTACGATATTCCAATGGAGTGGATTGCGACGGATGCCGATGGTGAGGAGTTTGTCGGAGAGTCGTTCGGCCGCATCAATAAGAAGGAAGCCGAACAGACGCTCGACATCCTGAAGCAGTACTTCACGAAGATAGGCAAGACACGCATTCTCGAAGAGCGCATCGACGTGGGTGTTATCTCGCCCTATCGTGCACAGGTGCAGTACTTGCGGCACCTCGTGAAGCGCGATGCATTCTTCAAGCCCTACCGCAGTCTCATCTCCATCAACACCGTCGATGGCTTCCAAGGTCAGGAGCGCGATGTTATCTTGATTTCCCTTGTGCGCTCCAACGACGATGGGCAGATAGGCTTCCTCCGCGACCTGCGCCGCATGAATGTTGCCATCACCCGTGCCCGCATGAAGCTCATCATCCTCGGCAACCCCGACACGATGACTCGCCACCCCTTCTATCGCAAACTCTACGAATACATCGAGGCCCTGCGCGAAGCCGCCGAATGCTGATGGCGCAACACATGTCTGCGTGTCTTTTTGTGCGATTTCACACAAAATCACGAACAGAATGTAGGATAATTCAAAAATAATCAGTAATTTTGCCAAAGTTTTTATCGATAGAACCCAACGACATGGATAATCAGAAAAAGGCATTTGCCGCCAAACTACTGAAGATCAAAGCTATCAAGCTGAGACCGCAAGAGCCGTTCACATGGGCGAGCGGCTGGAAGTCGCCCATCTATTGTGATAACCGCAAGGTAAACTCCTATCCCGAGGTGCGCACGTATGTGAAGCTGCGCCTGGTGGCTCTGATCCTCGAGCACTATCCGGAGGTAGAGGCCATCGCCGGTGTTGCTACGGGAGCCATCTCGCAGGGTGCTCTGGTGGCTGATGCACTCGGCCTGCCCTTTGCCTATGTGCGTCCGAAACCGAAAGATCACGGCATGGGCAATCAGATTGAAGGCGAGCTCGCCGCGGGCACCAAGGTGGTTGTGGTGGAAGACCTCATCTCCACCGGTGGCTCATCGCTGAAGGCCGTCGACGCGCTGCGACAGGCAGGCATTGAGGTGTTGGGCATGGTGGCCAGCCACACCTATGGTTTCGATGTTGCCGCCGAGGCATTCCGCGAGGCTGGTGTGGAACTCCTCACGCTCACCGACTACGAACATGTCATCGCTGAGGCTTCCGAGACCGGCTATGTGTCGGCCGCCGACCTGGAACTGTTGCGCCAGTGGCGCCAGAATCCGGCAGAGTGGGGGAAATGAAGTTGAGACGTTCTTTCTCCGCTACGCTATGAAAGCGCCCCTATGGGTCGAGCGGAGAAGTTGAGACGTAGGGGCAGACCCCCGTGTCTGCCCGAACAGATTCAGCGATTCGTTTTCACGGGCCGTAGGCACTTTACTCTTTTCACTTTTCACATTTCACTTCGCGCTTGCGCGGCGGTCTGCCCGTTCCGTGATGTGACCATTGTCAATCCGTAAAACCGTAAAAATATCAATCGTGAGTACAAAGTTTGAAAGCAGCGTGCGCCACATTGAGGCGTCGCAACAGAAAGTATACGACATGCTGAGCAACCTGCAGAACATCGAGCGTGTGCGCAACCGCATACCAGAAGATAAGGTGCAGGGATTGGAGTTCGACAGAGACTCCGTGAGCCTCGAGGCTCCGATGGTGGGGCGCGTGGCCATGCAGATCGTTGACCGTGAGGAACCGAAGACCATCAAGTTTGAGGCCACGCAGTCGCCGGTGCCACTGAACTTCTGGATTCAGCTCTTGCCCGAGGGCGAGGAGGCGTGCAAGATGAAGCTCACCATCAAGGCCGAGCTGAACATGTTCATTCGTGCGATGGTGCAGAAACCCCTGCAGGAGGGCATTGAGAAGATGGCCGATGTGCTGCAGGCGATTGATTACACAGCTATTTCCCCGACCGAAATCCCACCGACCGATGGCACAGAAACTCTGGAGCAAGAACTTTGAGATGACCGCCGAGATAGAGCGGTTCACGGTGGGTCGTGATCGCGACATGGATCTCTACCTGGCACCCTACGACGTGCTAGGTTCCATGGCGCATATCACCATGCTGGAAACCATCGGACTGCTCGAGAAGCAGGAGCTGGAGCAACTGCTCGACGCACTGCGCGACATCTACCACCAGTGTGAGCGTGGCGAGTTCGTCATCGAGGAGGGCGTCGAGGACGTCCACTCGCAGGTGGAGCTGTTGCTCACGCGCCGCTTGGGCGATGTGGGAAAGAAAATCCACTCCGGCCGCTCGCGCAACGACCAGGTGCTCGTCGACCTGAAGCTCTTCATCCGTCATGAATTGAAGGAGGTGGTGATGCTTGTGAACCAGCTCTTCCAAGCCCTGCAGCGCCGCAGCGAGGAGACGAAGCACGTGCTCATGCCTGGCTACACACATCTGCAGGTGGCAATGCCCTCGTCGTTCGGACTGTGGTTTGGTGCTCATGCCGAGAGCCTCTGCGACGATGTGTTGTTGCTGCAGGCCGCCTATCGTCAGACCAATCGCAACCCGCTTGGCTCGGCAGCAGGCTATGGCTCGTCGTTCCCGCTGAACCGCCAGCTCACCACCGACCTGCTGGGCTTCGACACGATGGCATACAACGTAGTGTATGCACAGATGGGACGCGGCAAGACCGAGCGCAACGTCGCCTTTGCTATGGCATCGGTGGCAGGCACGCTGTCGAAGCTTGCCTACGACGCCTGCCTGTTCTGTTCGCAGAACTTCGGCTTTGTGCGCCTGCCGAAGGAGTGCACCACTGGCTCGTCGATCATGCCGCATAAGAAGAACCCCGACGTGTTCGAGCTTATCCGCGGTAAGTCGAACAAGCTGCAGGCGCTGCCACAGCAGGTGACACTCATCATGAACAACCTGCCCACGGGCTACTTCCGCGACCTGCAGATCATCAAGGAGACCTTCCTGCCTGCCTTCGACGAACTGAAGGACTGCCTTGCCATGGCCTGCTACATCGTGGAACGCATGGAGATCAACGAACACATCCTCGACAACCCGATGTACGACCCGATGTTCTCCGTTGAGGAGGTGAACCGCCTCGCCGCCAGCGGAGTGCCCTTCCGCGATGCTTATCGACAGGTGGGACTGGCCATCGAGGCTGGCGACTTTCAAGCCAATCACGACATCCATCACACCCACGAAGGCAGCATCGGCAACCTCTGCAACGAACAAATCGCCAACCTCATGCAGCAACGCCTTGCCGACTTCAATTTCTCACAAGCCGAACAGGCGGAACAGAAGTTGATAAGACATACCTGACAGGCGTACTTTTTTGAGACATACGGGACAGACGAACGAATTATTATTGAGAGACATACGTGACAAACGAACAAGCGAACATACAAGCATTTTTTGAAGACATACGCAACAAACGAACAAACTTATGTTCTTTTGTCTCGTATGTCTCAAATAAAACATGTTCGTCTGTCCCGTATGTCTTAATAATAATTCGTTCGTATGTCTTAAATATTATATGTTTGTTATGTCTTAGTATGTTTTGGGGGTGTGGTGACACGCAGAACGAGTTCTCGGGCCACCGGTGCTATCTCGTTATCGACAATAACGTGCACCAAGACCCTACGCTAGCGGCAGCGATGACACCCTACACCGGTGTGTTCACCACAATCACACTTGCCAACCACGGCGGCGCACAATACTTCCGGTTCGTCAGCAGTCAGCAGACATCCTCCGAGAGCATCTTCAATGCCATCGACGCGCGGCGCACACTTATGCTTGGCATGAACGATGGTCTCATCGTGGGCTTTGGCATGCTTGCCGACCCACCAGTGTTCTACGCCTTCGACCGCGAGTGCCCGAACTGCTACGACGATTCGCGTGTTCCGATCCGCAGCTATGCTCTGCAGGTTGCCTCCAACGGCATCGCCACCTGCAAGGCCTGTCAACGGCAGTACGACCTGAACAATGGAGGCATTATTGCCAGTGGCGACGCCGGCCAAAAACTCATCCGCTATCGCGCCTCCACCACCGGTCCTTATGGCGTGCTTAGCGTGAACTAACTGATTTCGGTTAAAATTCTTAAATTCTTTTGGCAGTCTTAAGAATAAACCGTACCTTTACACTTCAGAATGCGCGATTGACGCCCCGCAACGGTAGGGGCAGACCCCCGTGTCTGCCCGAATAAACCCAAACCTGCAGTCCGAATCTTGTTTGCGAGCTGCATATAAGCGCGCAGCCACGACGGGGCCCTTCGGTGTGCTCAGCGTCAACTAAACTGCGAAGAACACCACCAGTCCACCTATTATAATATATAGCACTGCGTAGGGTAGGGCCGAGCGCAGGATGTCGCCGTCCTTACCTTGCATGTCGCAGGCCGCCGTGGCAATGGCGATGCTCTGCGGCGAAATCATCTTGCCACCCGTGGCACCCGTGGTGTTGGCGGCGACGAGCCAGTTTGGGTCGGCATAATTCAGTTGGCTGGCTACGTTGGCTTGCAGCTTTGCAAAGAGAATGTTGGCCGACGTGTCGCTGCCCGTGACGAACGTGCCCACGGCACCGATGAGCGGGGCGAAGAGCGGATAGAACGTGCCTGTGGCTGCTGCCAGTGCCGAGGCGATGACCATGATCATGCCCGAATAGTTCATCACCGAGGCCAGTGCGATGAGGCTCACGATGGTCACCACGGTCTTGCGCAGTCCCACCACCGTTCGTGCCAGCACCACCATCAGGCGTTTCAGCGACAGACCTTGTATGAGCCCTCCTATCATGGTGCCGAGGAAGAGCATTAGGCCCGCGTTGGAAATCCATCCGAACGAGAAGTAGGTGCCCTCGGGATAGATGGGCAGTGCGATGCGCGACACGAGGTGGGTCTTCAGGAAGTGGTTGATGCCAGGGAACAACGGCCCAGACAGCAACACGAACACCAGGATGAGCAGGTAGATGCTCCAGGCGCGCAGGAGGCGCTTCTCAACTTTCTCAACCTTCTCACCGCGCCGCAGGCGCTTCTCAACCTTCACATAAATGATGATCGCCACGATGGCGGCCACGCTACCGATGATGGCAGGCGTCTCGGCACCCAGGTATCTGGCCACAACGTACTGCGTGACCACCGACACGCCGCCCACCCACAGCGACAGCACCACATTCTTCAGCCACGCCTGCCGACGGTGGTCGGTGAGCATGAGGATGATAAGAGGCAGGATGAAGAACAGCGGCGACAACTGCAGCACGGCGTAGGCCGAAATCTCGCAGATAGCCTCGCTCGTGGCAGCACCGCCCGGCGCCACCTCGTTGCACAGCGTGATGATGGGCACGCCCACGGCACCGAACCCCGTCGGCACCGTGTTGGCGATGAGTGCCACCAGTGCTGAGAACAGCGGCTTGTAGCCCAGCGAGATGAGGATGGCGGCCGGTATGGCCACCGCCGTGCCGAAGCCGGCCATGCCCTCCAGCAGTCCGCCGAAGCCCCAGACGAGCATGAGCACCGTCACGCCGCGGTCGTCGCTGAACGACGAGAACTGCCGCTTGATCACCTCGATGTCGCCGCTCTCCACCAGCACGTTATAACTGAAGATAGCCATGAGGATGATAATCAAGATGGGGAAAACAGCTTTCAGCACGCCCTCCACGACGGCCCAGCCCACGCCTGCCGAGGTGAAGCCCTCGGGCGTGAAGCCCAGTTGCGGTGCGACGAGCAGCGCAAGCAGGATGGTGACGACGAGCGAGACGAGTGCACTCTTGTGGCCTGCCATCTTGAAGCCGAGCATCAAGACGAAGAGCAGCAGGATGGGGACGATGGCTACGATTACTGACAACATGGCGGTAAAAAAATTACGGTTGAATAGATTTCTTGACCGCAAATTTACAAAAATAATTGGAAAACATAGGCCGCTTTTCACGAAAAAGTTGTAACTTTGCCGAAAATACCTCCCTTCTATTAACTGATGATACAAAAACAACCGTATGAAAATAGGCCTGTTTATTCCCTGTTACGTAGATGCCGTCTATCCCGAAGTGGGTGTGGCCACGTATAAGCTGTTGCGCCATCTGGGACTCGACGTCAGCTATCCGCAGGGCCAGACGTGCTGCGGACAGCCCATGGCCAACGCGGGTTTCGAGAAGGACGCCGTGCCTCTGGCCCGCCAGTTCGAGGAGCGCTTCAAGGCGTTCGACTACGTCGTGGCGCCGTCGGTGAGCTGTACGGCCTTCGTGCGCTTGAACTACGAGCGCCTGCTGGGCCACGACCACGAGTGTCTGACGGCCAGGAAGGCCATCGACGTGGTGGAGTTTCTTCACGACGTGATGAAGGTCAGCCAGCCGCTGGGCCGCTTCCCCCATAAGGTGAGCCTCCACAACTCCTGCCACGGCGTGCGCGAGCTGGGGCTCAGCTCGCCCTCCGAGCAGCACGTTGCGAAGTTCAATAAGATGAAGGACCTGCTCCGCCTCGTCGATGGCATCGAGGTCGTCGAGCCCGAGCGTCCCGACGAGTGCTGCGGCTTCGGCGGCATGTTCGCCATCGAGGAGACCGCCGTGTCGGCGCAGATGGGTCGCGACAAGTTGCAGCGCCACATCGCCACCGGTGCCGAGTATGTGACGGGTCCCGACTCGTCGTGCCTGATGCATCTCTCCGGCGTCGCCCGCAAGCAGGGGCTCAACATCCAGTTCAAGCACGTGGTTGAGATACTGGCGGCAGGGCTGTGAAATTGAAAATTGAGAATTGAAAATTGAAAAATATTCTCCATGAGTACACAGCATAGCAAGAAAGCAAAGGCATTCCTTCAGAATCAGGACTATGCCCGCTGGCACGACAACACGTTCTGGGCCGTGCGCCAGAAGCGCGACAACATGGCGCAGGGACTCGACGAGTGGGAACAGTTGCGCGAGAAAGCCTCGCAGATCAAGCGCCACACCATCACCCATCTCGACGAGTATCTCGATCAGTTTGCCACCAATGCCGAGAAGAACGGCTGCATCGTCCACTGGGCGAAGGATGCCCGGGAGTTCAATGAAATCGTCTATCAGATTCTCCAGGAGCATGGCGTTAGGAAGATGGTGAAGTCGAAGTCGATGCTCACCGAGGAGTGCGAGATGAACCCCTACCTCGAGGCACGCGGCATCGAAGTCGTCGAGACCGACCTCGGCGAGCGCATCATCCAGCTGAAGGGGCAGAAGCCCAGCCACATCGTCATGCCCGCCATCCATCTGAGCCACGACGACGTGGGCGAGCTCTTCGAGGAGAAAGGCATCAGCGACGACGTGGGCAACCACGACCCCACGTATCTCACCTACCGGGCGCGCCTGTCGCTGCGCAACGAGTTCCTCACCGCCCAGGCCGGCATGACCGGTGCCAACTTCGGCATTGCCGAGACGGGCGACATCGTGGTATGCACCAACGAGGGCAATGCCGACATGTCCACCTCCTGCCCGAAGCTCCACATTGCCGCCATCGGCCTGGAGAAGGTCATCCCCAACTACGACTGCCTGGCCGTGTTCCAGCGCATGCTCTGCCGTGCCGGCACCGGACAGCCCACCACCACCTACACCTCCCACTTCCGCAAGGCGCGCCCCACGGCCCAGCCCATGCACATCATCCTCGTCGACAACGGCCGCTCCGAGTGGATTGGCAACCCCGAGCATTGGGAAATCCTGAAGTGCATCCGCTGCGGCTCGTGTATGAACACGTGCCCCGTCTATCGCCGCTCCGGTGGCTACAGCTACAGCTACTTCATCCCCGGCCCCGTGGGCATCAACCTCGGCATGCTGCGCTCGCCGCAGGAACACTCCGGCAACGTCTCTGCCTGCACGCTCTGCCTGAGCTGCCAGACCGTCTGCCCCGTGAAGATAGACCTCGGCGACCAGATATACAAGTGGCGACAGCAACTCGACTCCTTCGGCACCGCCAACACCTCGAAGAAACTCATGTGCAAAGCCATGGACCTGCTCTACGGCTCGTCGGCCGTCTATCGGATGGCCACCGCCGTGTCGCCCCTGGCCAACATCATCCCGCCCTTCCTCATGAACAGCGGTCTGAACCCCTGGGCCGAGGGCCACGAGATGATGAAGTTCCCGAAGAAGCCCTTCCACACCATCATTAAAGACTTAGAGAAATGAGCAGCAAAGAAGATATCCTCCGGAAGTACCGCGCCAATGTGCGTGAGCAGTTCCCCATGCCCGACCTGAGCGACCTTCAGGCCGTCCACTACGACAACCCCCTCCAGCAGTTCGTCGAGATGAGCCAGAGCGTGGGCGCCCGCGTCGTGCCGCTCGCCGAAGGGCAGACCGTCGAAGCCTTGGTGAAGACACTCTACCCCGACGCCCGCGAGATAGCGTCCAACCTGCCCGAGGTGGCCGCCATCGCCACCCGCAACCCCGACACCGTCGTCAGCGCCGAAGACCTCAACGGCACCGATGTCGGCGTCATCCGCGGCGAGTTCGGCGTGGCCGAGAACGGCTGCATCTGGATTCCCCAGCACATGCAGCAGCGGGCCGTCTGCTTCATCTCCGAAAACCTCGTCATCCTCCTGCCTAAGTCGCAGGTGGTCAGCAACATGCACGAGGCCTACCGCCGACTGCGCACCGCGGCCGCCCACAGCGGCACTGCTGCCTTCGATGCCTATGGCTACGGCACCTTCATCAGCGGACCCTCCAAGACGGCCGACATCGCCCAGGTGCTCGTCATGGGAGCCCAGGCTGCCCGCACCGTCACCGTCGTGCTGCTCAATGCATAGCCACTCCCCCCATCCATTTCCGTCCATTCCCATCACCTCCCCGTCAAATATGTATTAAAATTACTAAATTCTTTTGGTAGTTTAGAGTTTTCGCCGTACCTTTGCATTTCGAAAACGATGCCGCCATGGTGGAATTGGTAGACACGAGGGACTTAAAATCCCTTGGCCAGTGATGGCTGTGCGGGTTCGAGTCCCGCTGGCGGCACTTCTTTTACTAAACATGTTTATTTTTATGCGCAAAAATCTTATTCTTGCTGCCCTTGCAGCAATTGCTTTCGTATTTACTTCGTGCTCGAAGCTCGGTCCGCTTTCGGCCGACAATTTCGAGGTGACCCCCAATCCTCTTGAGACCATGGGTGGCAATGTGCCCGCAACCATCAACGGAAAGTTCCCTGAAAAGTATATGAAGCGCAAGGCCGTCGTCACCGTCATCCCCGAGCTGCGCTATGGCAACCGCGAGGTGGCACAGGGACTGCCCGCTACCTTCCAGGGCGAGAAGGTTCTTGGCAACGACCAGACCATCTCCTATCGCCTCGGCGGTCACTACACCATGAAGACTTCCTTCCCCTATGTGCCTGAGATGCAGAAGAGCGACATGTACCTCACCTTCCAGGCTCGCATCGGAAAGAAGCAGGTCGCCATACCTGCCGTGAAGGTCGCCACGGGCGTCATCGCCACGAGCGAGCTCTACAAGCAGACCATGATGCAGGCCGGTGGCTGCATTGCCCCCGACTCCTTCCAGCGCATCCAGTCGCAGCAGTACGATGCCAGCGTGAAGTTCCTCGTCAACCAGGCCGTGCTCCGTCAGAGCGAGCTGAAGAACAACTCCGTGCAGGAGTTCGTACGCCTGCTCCAGAAGATCAGTGCCGACCGTGGTGAGAAGCTCGCCATCAAGAATGTCGAGGTTGAGGCCTTCGCATCGCCTGAGGGTGGTTTCGAGTACAACGACCGCCTCGCCGGCAAGCGTCAGGATGTGTCGGAGGACTACGTGCAGAAGACGCTGAAGCAGACCAATGTGCAGACCGATGTCGACGCACACTACACCGCCCAGGACTGGGAGGGCTTCAAGCAGCTTGTGCAGGCCAGCAACATCCAGGACAAGGACGTCATCCTTCGCGTGCTCTCCATGTATAAGGATCCCGAGCAGCGCGAGCAGCAGATTCGTAACATGAGCCAGGCCTTCCGTGAGCTCGCCGACGGCATTCTTCCCGAGCTGCGCCGTGCCCGCCTGTCCATCAACTACGATGTCGTAGGCCGCAGCGACGACCAGATCCGTGAGCAATATGCCAACGACGCTACGAAGCTCAGCGTCGAAGAGATGCTCTATGCCGCCACCCTCACCGACAACGTCGCTGAGAAGGAGGCCATCTATAAGAAGACCGCTCAGTATTGGGACCGCGACTATCGCGCCCTGAACAACCTCGCCGTGCTCGCCTTCAACCAGGGCGACGAGCTGCAGGCCGACAAGTACATCCAGCAGGCACTGCGCGTGAACAAGAACGCTCCTGAGGCTTATGCAAACCTCGGACTCATCGCTCTGCGCAATGGCAAGATTGCTGAGGCAGAGGAGAACATCGCCAATGCCATTGGTGCCAATGGCTTCGGTGAGGCTCTCGGCAACCTGAACATCGCCAAGGGTAACTTCGCACAGGCTGAGACCAGCTTCGGCCAGTCGGCCAGCAACAGTGCCGCCCTCGCACAGCTCCTGAACAAGAACTACGAAGGTGCCATTCAGACCCTCGACAAGGTGAAGAACCCCGATGCCATGACCAGCTATCTGCACGCCATCGTCGCTGCTCGCCGCGGTAATAAGTTCGCCACCGAGTCTTATCTGAACGAAGCTCTCCGCCTCGACCCGTCGCTGAAGGCCTATGCCGACAACGACCTCGAGCTCAGCATCCTGAAGTAAGTACGCGCCGCGGCGCGTACGGTTCAAAGCGCTGCGCGCGTTCAAAGGCCTTCGGCCGTTCAAGGCAGCAGAGCTGCGGTTCAAAAGCGCTGCGCGCTGTTGAGAATGGTTAAGAAGCGCTTCGCGATGTTGAGAAAGTTTACACACTGACGTAGGGGCAGACCCCCGTGTCTGCCCGCCCCCAACATCTCCTTCAATCGGGCAGACACGGGGGTCTGCCCCTACCGTTGGTTGTTGTCTTACTCCTCTGTCCGTCTGTCCCGTATGTCTCTAAAAAATACGTCCGTCTGTCCCGTATGTCTTAACTCCCTCTTTCCCGTCTGTCTCTAAAAATACGTCCGTCTGTCCCGTATGTCTTAAATCTCTCGTCCCTTATGTTTAAACCAGTTCGTAAGTTTCTCAGCATATTTCTCTCCATTTCCATTTGGGGAGTGATGGTGTGTGCCATCTGTTCCTGTGGTGGCGGTGGCGACAACTTCCGTGTGAAGGGTTCGTTTAAGAACCTCAACCAGGGCGAGTTCTATGTGTATAGTCCAGACGGCGTCATCGCGAAGATCGATACCATCCACGTCGACAAAGGCAACTTCGTCTATACCACCCCCTGCGAAGACCCCGGCACCCTTGTTCTCGTCTTCCCGAACTTCACCGAGCTGCCACTCTTCGCTCAGCCCGGCAAGACCGTGAAGATAGAGGGCGATGTCACCACGCTGCAGGACCTTGTCATCAGCGGCACCCCCGCCAACGAACTCATGTCGGCGTTCCGACACGACATCGCCGGCGTCTCACCGCCCGAGCAGATGCGCAAGGCAGAGGCGTTCATCAGCGAGCATCCCGAGTCGGAGGCAGCCGTCTACATCCTCTCCCGCTACTTCCTGCAGTCGCCAACTGCCGACTATGCGAAGGCACAGCAGCTCTGCCAGACCATTGCTGCCAAGCAGCCGAAGAGCGTCGCCCTCGCCCGCCTGCAGCACAAGGCCGCCCTCCTCGCAAAGTCTGCGAAGGGCAGTCCCATCCCCGACTTCACCGCCACCGACTGTCTCGGCCGTCCTGTCACCAAGGCCGCCCTCCTCGGCGCTCCTGTTGCTGTCGTCACCACCTATACCTCGTGGAACTACGACAGCCAGAACACCCTTCGCATGATTCGTCGTGAGCAGCGCCGTCGTCCCGGCAGGGTGAAAGTCCTCACCTTCTACCTCGATGGCAACCGTGCCGAGCTCTACCGGCAGATCAAGCGCGACACCATCAACTGGCCGGTCATCGCCGATGCCGCCCTCTTCGACACCCCCGCCCTCCAGCAGTTCGGGCTCACCGCCATCAACGACAACGTCGTCTACCACAACGGCCGCGTCGTCGCCCAGCACCTCAAGCAAAGCGAGCTTATCGAGAAAATCAAAGAGCTGCCCTAACACCCCCACACCCCTCCTTGAAGGGGGAGAGTCCCATTTCCTCTCATCTCCTCCCATCCATTCCCATCAGTTCCCATTAATTCCCATCCCTCCCCTCTAACCTAACCCCCTTTAATACCATCGTGCTAGTAAAAACCTTTTGTGCTGCCGTCAACGGACTCGAAGTAACCCCCGTCACCATCGAAGTAAGCCTCACACCCGGCATACTCTATCATTTCACCGGACTCGGCGACACTGCCGTCCGTGAAGGCCGCGACCGCATCAATGCCGCCTTTCAGCATCTCGGCTACCGGTTCCCGCATGGCGATATCACGGTGAACATGGCACCTGCCGATCTCCGAAAGGAAGGCTCCTCCTTCGACCTCCCCCTTGCCATTGCCTTGCTCGCTGCCGATGGCAGCATCGTCTGTAACGAGCTCGAGCGCTACATGCTTGTCGGCGAGCTCTCGCTCGATGGCACACTGCAACCCATTCGCGGTGCACTGCCCATTGCCATCCGTGCACGGAAGGAGCAGTTCAAAGGACTCATCGTGCCAGCACAGAACGTTCGCGAAGCGGCGGTAGTGAACAACCTCGATGTCTATGGCCTCGAGTCGCTGACCGATGTCATCGACTTCCTCTCGGGTCGTCGGCAGTTCGAGCCCACACGCATCGACACCCGTCGCGAGTTCTATGAACAGCAGGCACACAGCGACCTTGACTTCGCCGATGTGCGAGGACAGGAGGCAGCCAAGCGCGCCCTCGAAGTCGCCGCGGCTGGCGGGCATAACCTCATCATGATCGGTTCGCCTGGGTCGGGAAAGTCGATGATGGCAAAGCGCCTGCCGAGCATCCTCCCGCCGCTGTCGCTCGCCGAGAGCCTCGAGACCACACAGATACACAGCATCGCCGGTAAGCTCAGCCGTAATGCTACGCTCATCGCGCAGCGTCCGTTCCGGGCTCCTCATCACACCATTTCCGAGGTTGCCCTCGTAGGTGGTGGCAACAACCCCCAGCCCGGTGAAATCAGCCTCGCCCATAACGGCGTGCTTTTCCTCGACGAGCTAACAGAGTTTAATAAGCAGACGCTCGAGGTGCTGCGCCAGCCATTGGAAGACCGACACATCACCATCAGCCGTGCCAAGTACACGCTTGACCTGCCCTGCTCGTTCATGTTCGTGGCCTCGTGCAATCCCTGCCCCTGCGGCTATTATGGCGACCCCACCCATCTATGTGTGTGCACGCCCGGTCAGCGAGCCCGTTACATGTCGAAGATTTCAGGCCCTCTTCTCGACCGCATAGACATACAGATAGAGATTTCCAACGTCCCCATTGGCGACCTGAGCAAGCTGGAGCCGGGAGAGCCCAGTGCGAAAATCCGTGAGCGCGTCATCCGTGCCCGCCAGATTCAGACCGAGCGCTTCAGCTCCCTTCCCTTGGGACAGGGTGGGGTGATGGGCCGACCCCACTGCAACGCCCAGATGAACGAGCGCCAGCTCCACCAGTTTGCCGAACCCGACGCCGCCTCCGTCGACCTGCTCCGCATGGCGATGGATCGCCTGAAGCTCTCCGCCCGCGCCTATAGCCGCATCCTGAAAGTCGCCCGCACCATCGCCGACCTCGACAACTCCCCGAACGTCCAGTCCCACCACATCGCCGAGGCCATCGGCTATCGAAGCCTCGACAGAGGCGATTGGGCAGAGAGGGGGATATGAAAATGGTTTGTTGTTTTTGATTGAATTCATATAGTTCAATATGCAAACGTAAATAGCGTGAGCTCGACGGGCTCACGCTATTTATCAGTATCTTTCTTCAAGGATTAGATACTTGTTATGATATTCCTTTGTAATAGCATTGACCTAACAACGCCAAAGCAATTATTCCAGCTTGCAGAAGCATTGCTTTTGCACGCTCAGAGCAATGCTTTTACATGCCCAAAGCATTGCTCCTGGCGTCTAAACTCAATGAGATAGCGATGCAAAAGCAATGCTCTAGCGTTCTAAGAGCAATGCTTTTGCATCGCTACCCACTGTTTAATGGATTCTGGCCATACTTTTTCAGCAAAGTCGGCAGTAACCTTGCTGATTACGCAAAACATCTCTTCGCGGTTTATTTCACGGTACAGAGGGAGAAGTAATGGTCTCTGATGGGTTTGCTGACGGGTTCACCGGTGAGGGTGACGGTCTCTTGCAACTTGATGTCGGTCGACGAGCTGGCAACCTTCACCACATACTTGCCCGGTGCGACGTTCCACTGGCGCTGGCCTTGGTGGCTGTAGTAGCCAAACTGCTCGGTGAAGAGCTTCGCGTGGACGGTCTTGCTCTCGCCGGGAGCCAGCGTGATGCGGGTGAAGCCCTGCAGCTGCAGTGGACGGATGGGCTGCTGGGCATCGGTGGGCGAGAGGTAGATCTGTGCAATCTCGTCGGCAGCCATCTTGCCGGTGTTCTTCACCTCGAACGTGATGTCGACGGCCTCTGCCGATGTGGGAACTTCGCTTGCGAGCTGCAGGTTGTTGTATTCGAACGTGGTGTAGCTCAGACCATAGCCGAAGGGCCACTGCACGTTCGGCGTGACGAGCTGGGGGCCGGCGGCCTTTAGCGAGGGATGGACGGGCAGCGGCGAGGGGTTGTTGTAGCACATGGGCTCATAGACCTCCTTGCTGGGATAGCTCACGGAGAGCTTTCCCGACGGCGACACCTTTCCATAGAGGATGTCGGCAACGGCATTGCCGCCTTCCTCGCCCGGATACCATGCTTGGATGACGGCGGCACAGCGCTCAGCAAGACCAGACACCACCTGTGCACGTCCGCCGAAGATGACCATCACCACGGGCTTGCCGGTGCTGATGAGTTCCTTGACGAACTGCTCCTGGCGGCCCGGCAGGCGCAGCGATGTGCGGTCGCGGTTCTCACCGCAGAGCATGACGTTCTCGCCCACGGCAGCGACGATGACATCGCACTCGCGGGCCTTGGCGAGTGCATCCTGCCAGTCGGCCTTCTCACCGGCGTCGACCTTGCGATGCAGGAGCTCGTATTCCCATGCGCGCTCGTCGCCCAGCTCACCATACTTGGTTTCAATCTCTTCCGTCCAGTCGCAGCCGCGGCTATAGACGATGTCCACGTCGGCGGGCTTGCGCTCGGTCATTCCCTCGAGGAGCTTCACGATGTGCGGCTGTTCGGAGGTGTAGTCAAGCTTTTTCCAGAAATAGGACATGGCGGGGTAGCTATAGTCGCCGCACATCGCCCAGATGGAGTTGGCGTTCGGTCCCGTCACAAGCACCGACGAGTGCTTCCCTAAGGCCGCGTTGACGGCGAAGCCGTTGCTCAAAGGCAGGATGCCATTGTTCTCGAGCAGCACCACCGACTGCGTGGCGATGTCGTAAGCCGTCTGCCGCTCCTCGGGTGTGTCGAGCTGGATGGGCTTTTTATCATAGAGGTAGGGATTCTTGTCGAGGAGTCCGGCGCGGCACTTCTGCCGCAACACGTTCTTCACGGCACGCTCCAGCACGTCGGGCGACACCAGCCCTTGGTCGATGGCCTCCTGCAAATGCTGATAGTTAGCACCGAAGGGGAAGTCGACATCGTTGCCGCCGTTGATGGCTGCGGCAGCCTTCTCAACGGGACTCTCGAGGTCGGGGAGCTGGTCGATGGCGGTGTAGTCGCTCACCACCATGCCATCGAAGCCAACGTAGTCGCGCAGGATGTCCTGCAGGATCTCGCTGTTGGCGACACACTTCGTGCCATGTACGGCATGATAGCCCGGCATCACCACCTTGCTACCCGCCAGGCGGATCATTGCCTCGTGGGGCATGAGGATTTCCTCCATGAGCTCCTTTTCGTCGGCATCGCCACCACCGCCGTAGCCCAGGTAGTGCTTCGAGCACGCCGACACACCCTTCTTCAGATCGCCCTGCTGCAGACCTCGCACAAACGCCGTGCCCATGACGGCCGACAGATAGCCGTCTTCGCCATACGACTCCTCCAGTCGGTTGAACGAAGGATTGCGACACACGTCGACCATCGGCGACAGTGCCAGCACACCACCCATGCGGCGCAGGGCGGTGCTCGTCTGGCGTGTCTTCAGCTCAGCCAGCTCAGGATTGAACGAGCAGGCCTGTCCGATCTGCTGCGGATAGATGGTGGCGCCGACGGTGTTGATGCCCGAGAGCACCTCCTCGTGCATGAGTGCCGGTATGCCGTTGGGTGTGTGGTCCATGAGCCACTGCTGCACAGCTGCCACCCGGTCGCGCAGGTCGTTAGGGTCGCGTGGCTGCTGCATGCAGAACTGCGAGAAGTGGCCGATGCCATTGGGAATGAGCTTGCGACACTTCGCGGTGTCCAACCGTCCGTCCTCGCCGAAGAGGTCGTCCATATACATGCTTTTCAGCTGTGCGATGCGCTCTTGTTGCGACATCCTGCTGTAAAGTTCATCCACTTGCTGTTCCATGTCTGTTGTGTTGTTGCAACCTGTCAGCAGGGCAGCGAGGCAAGCCATTGCCACCAGGCCGAGACAAGTCGTCATTTTGTGAAAGTATTGCTCCATGTCGATATGTTTTTTGCAAAAGTACATCTTTTTTTTGACAATGCAACAGATGGTTGTAAAAAAATATTCGAGGACGTAGAAATTGAGGTCAAGTAAGATTGTCCGCGATGCGGGCTTTGGAAAACATAAAAAACCAAGACGGACATAAAAAAACAATTGGGAATTATATAGCAGATGGAACAATGACCTCGAAGAGGTCACATGTGCATCGCTCGGCGACGTAGGAGACGCTTTCGTAGCTGAAGCGGAGAAAGAGCCCAGGTCTTGACCTGCGGAATAAAAACTCTGATATATGCCCTCGTCCCCAAGGGGGACGCACAGCAACCAGTATCCCAATTCGTCTGCTTGATGATGTGCGACCCCTTTGGGGTCGGATGTCTGGGGAGATGTCATCCGAGGGTGTGTCAAAATAGAGCAAGGAGTCAATTTGTAGTCCCCTCCTTCTGGAAGGAGGGGTCAGGGGTGGCGAAGCGCGAGGAGGGAGCGAATATCATTATTCTTCTCTACCACCCCTAACCCCTCCTCCCAGGAGGAGGGGACTACTGGCAGCGTCTTTTCATCCATTATTTCATTTTGACACACCCACTATGCACATGAGACCCCTTTGGGGTCTTTCATCAGGCCGTTTTGTGCCATCTGCTATATTATTCCCAAAGTTTATAAAATAATGGGAGGTAAATGCGGCGGAATTATCAAAAATGATTAGTTTTTTAAGCAAAACACCAATTATTTGCAGGATAATGATTATATTTGCAAAGGAAAAAAGCTTAACTGAGGAAGAACATGATGAAGCGAGCGGTGCTGATCGTGGCATGGGCGGCAGTGGCCTGCACGGCGCAGGCACAGCAACGGGTGGTGGTGGCAGACGCCGTCACACGCGAGCCCGTGGAGCGAGCATCGCTGTATGCGAAGGAGGGTGGCCGGTTTCGTGCCGCCATCAGCGACGAGCAGGGTGTGGCACAGGTGTCGTTCGCGTTCCGAAGGCTCACGGTGTCGCACCTGAACTACGAGTCGCAGCAGCTGCGGTCGCTGCCCGATACCATTTGGCTGAAGCCGCGCTACCGCGTGACGGCAGAGGTGGTGGTGACAAACAAGGAGCCGGCATGGATTGGCGAGAAGCTGCGGGAGGTGGTGAAGACGAAGCAACAGCGATACTTTTCGCGGCGCGACACACTGCCGATGCGCTATCGTACGACGAGCCTTGACCTGCGCAGCATGTACCGCTACGACCTGACGGGATGGCTACGCACGCTTGGCCGCGACGACAAACTGTATGCGATGGCTGTGGATAGTAGTATCGTCAGCGCCAGCGATAGCACTACGCTTACCGATGTGGCGAACTTGCGGCGCATGCTCTACGAGGACTTCGTGGCAGAGCTGGACCGTGGCTTCATCAGTGGGCATCGTTGGGCCGAGGACCCGGACTATGAGGGTCGCAGCCGTGGGGAGGTGGAGCTGGTGTTCCGCTCGAAGCACCGCACCGACGACCGTGGACGGCTGGTGCTCGACACCGCGCGCTGTGTGATTCTGCAGGCCTATCGGTTCACGGGCACGGAGACGAATCGTCATGAGCGTGTGCCCAAGGTGTTGTATGCAATGGCGCAGATGCTCACCGGCTATAAGATTGAGAAGTGGTCGCGCCACTATCGTGTGAAGTATGGCGAGCGCAGCGACGGCACGCTCTATGCGCGCGCGGTGGAATATAAGATGTATATGGAGACCAACGACCACGACGAAGACCCGGAGCAGCAGGACTATACACAGCAGACGGGAGGTGGTTTCCCGAACATGGAGGCCACGCTGGAGGTGGGCGAGGCAACCAAAGACGTGCCACATGGACTCGATGCACCACCGATGTACGTGCTGCCGCGGCCGTGGTATGTGCGATATGCCACGGAGGGAGGCCGTCAGGAAGAAGTGACGCTCTCGCATCTGCCGATGAAGTTTGTCACTACGGATGACACGGACTGACGAATACGCTCCGCGTCCTTTAAAAAACAGTAGAAAACAAGGAAAACAGAAAAAACATAGGATGTTTTACTGATGACACTGAAATGAAGGGACGCGGCGCGCCTGCATAGCGGATAAAAAATTGAAAACTGACACGGATGAACAATATGAAGAAAGGAATGAAAATCATGTGGGTGGGGTTTCTGCTCCTTTTCACGTCACTCGGCCTCCAAGCACAAGAGCAAGGTGCTGAGCGGTTCAACGTGTTGTACTTGAACATGGAGCATGGGTTGCCGAATAATTATGTAGACGACATCTTTGCCGACTCCGATGGCTTTGTGTGGATAGCCACACATGGCGGCGGCCTGATGCGCTACGACGGCTTCTCGATATTGGATTTCGGCGTAGGCAGTCCGGGACTGCAGCTGCCGAGCAACTCGTGCCGCAACATCTGCGAGGACAAGTTCCACCGGCTGTGGGTGTCGTTCGACGAGTTCACGGCCGTCCTCGACTTGAACACGCTGAAGCCTGCCACGCTCACCACACCTCGACAGGATGTGTCTGTGCAGGAGGTGCTGCAGGAGCGGTCGCTGCACGTGTGCTGCGATGAAAAGGGAAAAATTTGGGTGGTGACGATGGACAACATCTACTGTATTGTGTTCGACGAGCGAGGCGATGTGGAACAGCTCTACCGCTTCGCCACGCATAGCAATACACCTGATGTGTTCATCGGCGACCTCGACGGCGATGGAAAACCATGGGCAGCCTTTGGAGGTTCGCTGCGAAAACTCGCCGTCGACAATGGGAAAATCAGCGCGAGCAACATCTCGCCGAAGCTGAACGGCCTGCCCGTGGCGTTTATCACCGATGTGGCGCGCCACCAGCAGCAATACTGGATAGCGACGAACAACGGATTGTATGTCTACGACCCATTCCGAAACGAGGTGACAGCCTATCGCCATGCAACGACGCCGGGCATCTCGCACGACTATGTGTCGGCACTGACCACCGATGCCGAGGGTCAGCTGATGGTGGGAACGTTGCAAGGCATCGACGTGGTGAGTGGCACAGAGCCGACCATCCGACATCTGGACATTGAGAAGACTGCCACCGGCAGCAGTAACTTCGTGAACTGCCTGCGCACCATCTGCGGTCAGCTCTGGGTGGGCACCGAGGGTGGTGGCATTGTGCGATATGTGGCACGCCAGCTGAACGTGCGCCACTATATAGGCCAAAAGGGCGCCGACAGCCAGCAGACCGCCGCCATCTCGGCAGGGGCGGTGAACATCATGCTCACGCAAGACGATGGCACCCTCTGGGTGGGAACGGTGGAAGGCGGCTTGAACCGGAAGCGGCCCGGCAGCGATGTGTTCACACACTACACCTCGCAGAACAGTGGCCTCACGCATAATAGTGTTTCGGCATTAGCGATGTCGGCACAGCGGGGCGGCTCGGCGACGGGTGTTGCGCGTCCGCAAGAGCTCTACATTGGCACATGGGGTGGGGGTCTGAACGTGCTGCCGCTCGACGGTTCGGCAGCCACTGTGCGCCCGCTGCCCGTGGACGCGAGCTACCAGCCGTTGCTGAACTTCATCGGCGCACTGCAGTACGACTCCATTAACCAAGCCATTTGGATTGGCAGCAACGACGGCATCTTCTGTTACGACCTCGCAAAAGGAGTGGTGTACGACCCGTTCCCAGGTTGTCGCAACTTCAGAGGGTGCATTGGTAGCATCGTCCTTTCCGACGGCCACCTCTGGATGGGCTGTCTGGAGGGAACCGTCGACATCGACCTGACACGCCGCCCGTTCCGCTATGAGCACTATAAATACCTGCTGGACCACCCCGACAGCCGAATCATTGATAAGATTACCTGCTTCTGCCAGGCCAGTGACGGTACGCTTTGGCTGGGCAGCAACGGCTATGGACTCTACAAGCGTACCGGCGTGAAGAAAGGCCGGTCGACTTTCGCCGCCTACCGCGTGAGCGACGGCCTGAGCAACAACGCCGTGCGCGGCATTGCCGAAGGCCAGAACGGCATGCTTTGGGTAACCACTGTGCATGGCCTTTCGCACTTCAATCCCCGCACCGCCGTATTCACCAATTACCATGAGGAAGACGGTCTGCTGTCGTCGCAGTTCTATTGGAACTCGGCCCAGCGCGCCCACGACGGCTCGCTCTACTTCGGTTCCGACAAAGGCCTGACAGCACTCTACGACGCCAACACGGCACCGCCTTACAAGGGACGTCTGCATTTCACCCTGCTCACCGTGAACAACCAAATGGCTGAGGCTGGCGGGCCCTACATCAGCCAAAACATCGCGCTGGCGCGCCGTATCACGCTACGAGAGAGCGACAAGTCATTTAACATTGAGTTCTCGGCCCTGCATTATGGCAATGAGACGCAGGGCATCTACAGCTATCGCATGAAAGGATTCGAGCAGGAGTGGACACCCCTGCCGGCAGGCCAGCACAGCGTGCGATACACCAGTCTGCCGCCCGGCGACTACGTGTTTGAGGTGCGCTATGCCTCTGCCTACGACGCTCCGCCCACTGCCGACGGCGATGGTGCCGAGCAGTTGCAAGTGCCGCACATCAGTATTGCCGTCCATGTGGCACCTTACTTCTGGAAGACATGGTGGTTCCTCTTGCTCCTGGCCACGGCGGCTCTGCTTTCGCTGAGCTACTTCCTGCGGCGGATGCACCTACGGCGCCTGCAG
The DNA here is from genome assembly GCA_900316285.1 of uncultured Prevotellaceae bacterium. Taxonomy (GTDB): domain Bacteria; phylum Bacteroidota; class Bacteroidia; order Bacteroidales; family Bacteroidaceae; genus Prevotella. The sequence goes on along the minus strand of ONCG01000005.1, from coordinate 25,925 downwards.
CAGGCGAAACAACAAGAAGCCGAGCGCTTGATGCGACCCATTGAGGAGGTGTTGCGCGAGAGCGAGGACCCCTATGAGTTGCAGCAGCGCATACAGACCATCCTCGACGGTCAGCAGCGCTACTTGGAGAGTTCGAAGAAGAGCGTGGAGGCTGATGTGGAAGAAGCGCAGAAGAATGTGCGTCCGTTTATGGAGCGTGTGATGGAAATCATGGAGAAGAACTACATGAACTCCGAGTTCGACGTCGCCGACTTCTGCCGGCAGATTGGCATGAGCCGTAGCCTGTTGGCAAAGAAGCTGAACGAGCACACCGGGCAGAGCACGAGCCAGTTCATTCGCAGCTACCGCCTCGACATTGCGAAGCAGATCCTGATGCGTGGCGACCACCGTAATATTGCCGAGATAGCCTTCAGCGTAGGTTTCAACGACCCGAAGTATTTCACCCGTTGCTTCACCCGCCAATATGGTGCCACGCCGTCTAGCTTCCTACAGTAGGGGTGCACAAATAAAAGAAAATCCCCCTCCGATACGTTTTGTCCACCTAATAAGTCGTTTTGTCCACCTCTCTACTTATTTTATGGTGTAATTTTGCGGATGTTTAGCAATCTTGCTGAATATAATTTATGCACGTGAAGTGTTGTAGGATACTCACTCTTTTCCTTTACAAACCGAATAACTAACTTTATAACAACAAACTTTAAAACCAACAAGCAATGAGAAAACAAGTATTATTCTCTGCGATGCTGTGTCTGGGTGCCATGTGCGGACTCACCATGATTCCGACCACGGCAGCTGCCGCAGTGGAGCAGCAGCAGACCATCAAGGTCAGCGGTCAGGTTGTTGACCAGGACGGTGAACCACTCATTGGAGCAACGGTCAGGGTGAAGGACGCCGAAGGCGGTGCCGTCACAGACCTTGACGGAAACTTCCAATTGGATGTTCCTGCCAATGGTGTGCTCATCGTGAGCTATGTAGGATTCAAGGACATGGAGGTGGCCGTGCGCGGTCGCGCCGTTCTTGGCACTATTCAGATGGAAAGCGACGCCATGACACTGAATCAGGTGGTCGTTGTGGGTTACGGTACTCAGAAGAAGGCCGACCTGACTGGTTCCGTTTCGATTGTGAATGCCGAGGAAATGAAGAAGGTTTCGAACTCGAACATCTCGACGATGCTCGAGGGTAAGGTAGCCGGTGTGCAAATCACCTCTGACGGTCAGCCCGGTGCCGACCCGTCGGTTCGCATCCGTGGTATTGGTTCGTTTGGTAGCACAGCCCCTCTGTACGTCATTGACGGCGTGCCCATGGGTACTACCATCCGCGACTTCTCACCGAACGACATTGAGACCATTCAGGTGCTGAAGGACGCATCAGCAGGTGCTATCTATGGTTCGCGTGCTGCAAACGGTGTGATCATTATCACCACTAAGAACGGTAAGAAGGACCAGCCGCTGAAGCTCGACTACAAGGGCTACTTCGGTATCGACCAGATTCCCAGCAGCACCTACGACTTGATGAATGCCGACCAATACAGCAACTACCTTGCTCAGGCCTGCACCAACAGTGGCACACCGCTGCCCGGTGGCTACAGCATGGGTGAAGACGGCCAGTATCACTTCATGGACGGCACAAACACCGACTGGTTCAACGAGGTGTTCAAGACGGGTATCCGCCAAAATCACAATGTGAACCTCAGTGGCGGCGGTGCCAACAACACTTATAACATTGGTCTGGACTACTTCAACCAGAAGGGAACCCTTGAGGGTGCCGGTCCTAACTACCAGCGTTTCACTGCTCGCGTGAATAATACAATGGATACGAAGTTCGTCAAGTTCCGCACCAGCCTCGTGTACTCGCACTCCTCACAGGACGGTCTGGGTATCTCGAATGCCCAGGAGTACATTCAGGGTTTGTATGGTATGACGGGCTATAATGTGCTCGGTGGTACACTGTCAATGCAGCCCACCATCAAGGCTTACGACCCCTCCACATGGGTGCTCGACGACAAGGTGGGTTCGGCCAGCAGCTACAACTACGACGCCTACGGCTATGGTGTGTACTACGACACCATCCACGGTGATATCTCTGCTTCGAACCCCTTGCTCGTGAACAATCTCGTGACACGTAATACCATCGTTGACCGCGTGGTCGCTACCGGTTCTGCCGAAGTAGACCTGCTGAAGATGATCGGCGTGGAGAGCAAGAACCACAAGCTGGATTATAAGCTGAACCTCTCTTATAGCAAGACTCACGCCCAGGACAAGACTTGGGTGTCGGCATGGATTCAGAGCAACCGTGTATACCTCGACAAGAGCAACGAACGTCTTGACAGAAACAAGCGCACCTACGCTGACTTCCTCGTTGAGAACACGCTGACCTACGATGCCATGTTCGGTCTGCACCACCTGAATCTGCTTGGTGGTATCACCTACGAGGAAGAGAACTCCGACCTCTTGAACGGCTGGGGTGTGAACTTCCCGGAGCCCTACTTCCTGCAGCTGCAGCATGCCGGCACGCGCAATGCCTCGTCGTATGAATATACACACGCCCTGAACTCGTTCATCGGTCGTCTCATCTACGACTACGACGGCAAGTATCTGCTGTCGGCCATCGTGCGTCGCGACGGCAGCTCGCGCCTGACCAAGCACATCCGCTGGGGTACGTTCCCCTCTGTTTCTGTAGGTTGGCGTCTGGACAAGGAGAAGTTCTTCCCCGTGAGCAGCGATGTCATCAACATGTTCAAGCTGCGCGCCAGCTATGGTGAGCTCGGTAACGAGAACATCGGCGAATATGCCTATCAGGCTACGATGAACCGCAACAACATGACCTATTCGTTCGGCAACCAGGCCGTGACGGGTTCGGCCATCTCGACATTCGTGAACGAGAACATCGCCTGGGAGAAGAAGAAGACCATGAACGTGGGTTTCGACCTGGCCATGTTCAACAACCGCCTGGAGTTCACCGCTGAGTGGTACAAGAACATTTCTACCGAACTGCTCTACAACGTGCCCGTGCCTGCCAACGCCGGTGTGGCCAACACCTCTGTGACGATGAACGCAGCCGAGATGGAGAACAGCGGTCTGGAGTTCTCAGCTACCTATCGCAATCACGACCACCCGCTGAAGTACGACATCTCGGCCAACCTCAGCACCTTGAAAAACAAGGTGACGTCGCTGGGCTTCGGCACCGAGAGCTACATCGCCGGCGCCTACAAGACGGAAGTGGGCGAGGAAGTTGGTAAGTTCTACGGATGGGTATATGAAGGTATCGCACGCACGCAAGCCGACATCGACAACCACGCCACACAAAACGGCGCCAACGTGGGTGACTGCCTCTACAAGGACGTGAGCGGCCCCGATGGCGCTCCCGACGGTGTTGTTGATGCTTACGACCAGGTGGTGCTCGGCAGTGGTCTGCCGAAGATCAACTACGGTCTGAGCGCCCGCCTCGAGTACAAGGGCTTCGACCTGAGCATCTCTACCTTCGGCGCACTGAACTACCACGTTGCCGATGGTATCTACAACAACTTGAATTCGTGCTATGGTCCTGCCAACAAGGACGTTGCCCTGCTCGGTGCCAACCGCTGGTCGGACGACGGAACGACTTATCTCTCCGACGTGCCCCGCACCTACTATGCTAACAACGCTACTTTGGCTTGGAACGACCTGTTCAGCGAGCGCAAGATTCAAAACGCTGCCTACTGGAAAATTGCCAACGTGGAGTTGGGCTACAACATCCCTAACAAGGTGTTCAAGGGTGTGATCAGCGGTGCCCGCATCTATGTTTCGGCACAGAACCTCTACACCTTCACAGGCTATCACGGATACAACGTCGACTATGCCGGCGGTACGTTCACCCCGGGCTACAACTGGTGCTCTTATCCCAGCGCACGTAGCTTCATGGGCGGTATACTCTTCTCGTTCTAAAGAATTGAAAACTGATCATATATATAATAAGATAGTATTATTATGAAACTATATAAAATTTCACTTGCCCTGTTCCTGGGCCTCGGCGCGATGACTTCGTGCAGCGACAAGCTGGAACTGACGAACCCCAACGAGCAAACATCAGGAACTTTTGGCTTCACAGCCAACGATTTGGAGGAGAGTGTCATTGCCTGCTACAACCACATTCGTATGGAAGGAACCTACGCACGTGTAGGCTACAACATCGACGTGATGCGCGGCGATGAGGCTTGGAACGCCTCGCAGGTATGGTACATGCCTTTCGACGACCTGAACGAACCCATCACCGACGAAATCGGTCAGTGGTCGTGGCGCGACTGGTACTACACCATCAACGTTTGCAACTTTGTGCTCTCCCGTACCACGGGCGACAACCTCTCTGACCAAATGAAGCGCATCAAGGGCCAAGCCCTGTTCATTCGCGGTCTGGCCTATTACAATCTTGCCGGTTATTATCAAAATCCCGCACTCATAACAGATTACAATCAGTATTCAACACTCGACGGCCTCTATGCTTCAAACAAGGAAGAGGGCGACGAGAACACTTTTGCACAGTATGACCGTGTGATGGATCAGGTGGAGGCCGACTTCGCTGAGGCTATGGGTCTGCTGCCTTCACGCGACGAGGGTGGTGAGTGGGCCAAGGGTCGTGCCACCTGCGGTGCTGCTGCTGGCTTCTTGGCCCGCACGCTGATGATGCGCCACAAGTATAACGAGGCACTCGACGTGCTGAAGAGCATCATCGCTGGCAACTACGGCCACTATGAGCTCATGAAGAACTATGGCGACAACTTCCGTGAGGGTCCTGCCTACGAGAACAACGCCGAGAGCTTGTTCGAGGTTCAGTTCCTCGACTACGGCTCACAGGGCACCGACGACGAGTGGACACCGGTGAACACCAGTGCCAACGCAACGCAGGGCCACGCCATTGAGAGTAACTACGGTCCTGGCGACTGTGGTGGCTGGGCCGACATCTCTGCTTCGCCTTGGCTCTACAACCTCTTCAAGCAGGAGCGCACCACCGAGGGTAAGCTTGACCCGCGCCTCTATTGGACCATCGGCACTTACGAGAACGACTGGGAAGGCTTCGAGTATGGCAACGTGGCTTACAAGCAGACGCTCACAGCCGACGAATATCTCGTGACCAACAACAACTATGGCGGCCTGCCCATTGCCAAGAACACCAACCTCCGCACGGGTCTCTACGAGAAGGTCGTCACCGGTTTGCATTGTGGTATTAACCTTCGCATCATGCGCTATAGCGACGTGCTGTTGCGTGCCGCCGAGTGCGAGAACGAGGTGAACGGTCCTACTCAGCAGGCCATTGACTGGATTAACCAGGTGCGCGCTCGCGCCAATCTGGCTGGCCTGAAGCTCGCTGACTTCAACACCAAGGACAAGCTCTTCGAGCAGATTGCCAACGTGGAGCGTCCGAAGGAGTTCGGTTGCGAGTTCGGCCGTGGCTTCGACCTCATCCGCTGGGGATTCTTCTACAGCGCCGACCGTCTGCAGCAGCTGAAGGAGCATGGTGCCTTCAACTTCTGGACCAAGGGCAACTACGAGGCAGGTCAGTACACCTACACCCCGAAAGATGCCGTAGATTATGGAATGTGCAGCAAGAGCTCTTATGACACCTATGTACAGGGCCATGAGTATCTGCCAATCTTCCAGGGTACACTCAACGACAATCCCAACCTCACTGGTAACTCAGCCAACAACAACACCGATAACGCAAGTTATTTCGCTCAGAAGGGCTGGACCGTACATCCGGTAGTGAAGTAAGGAAGGCCAACGCCCCCCGACCCCTCCCCGAAGGAGAGGGGAGAAGGGGGAAGGGAATAACAAATCAATAATTGATAATAGATAATTCAGATTATTATGAAATATATGAGAAAATTAGCAATGGTCTTCTGCGCAGCAGCACTGGGAATGCTGACGATGACCAGCTGCGAGGGTGGCGATCTCTACAGCGTAGACTCCCCCGACTGGCTCCAAGAGGTGATCGACTCGATCAATGCTAACAAGGGTAGCGACGACGAGGAACTGGAAGGCATGATGGAAGACGTCTACACCATCGGTGCTACCGACTTCAGCACGGGTTGGTGGGCTCAGTTCTCCAAGTACTATCAGATTAATGAGGGTGGTGTCTGGCACGGACTGTTCAACCTGAACATCAACCCCAACGCCTCCAACACCTATAAGAACTTCGCACTCATCCTCTGCAACGACGAGGACCGTGGTGCTGCCAACTATAAGGAATATGGTGCTATTCGCTTCGACAACCAGCCCAGCGGCAACTCCGAGTGGGGTGACTACATTGATCGTTCGCTCGTGGTAAGCACGCTTACCTTCGAGACCGATACCGATCCCGGCGTCGAGAAGCTCGGCGGACGCGTAGTGCTGACCATCGACCGCTCGAATGGCGGACTCATCGTGAAGATCTCCAATGGAACCGTCGTGAAGGAGTACACACAGAAGACTCCGCTGCCCAACCTGAATGCCGACGCTTCGAACACGACCATCCGTGCATTCCTGGTGCCCGAGGGTTCCTACATCAACTTCCTGGCCACCGACATGGAACCTATTGGCGGATGCACATCGGCTGAGGACAAGCTGCCGCTGTCGATGGAGCTGAAGGGTGCTCCCCGCAAAGTCCTGCAGGGCACCGATCCGGCTGCCATCACGGCTAACATCACCGCTGAGGTGCAGTTCGAGCAGGGCGTGTCGAAGACTGTCACCGCTCAGGAGCTGACCTTCGAGTCAATCCCCGACCTGAACTCGCTCGGCACAAAGAACCTCGTGGCTGTCTACAACAAGACCTACAAGGGCGAGTACTGCAATCCTGTCATTGCTTACGTTCAGTTCGAGGTGGTCGACAAGATGTACACCTGCATCGGTAATGCCGATAACTCGACAGGTTGGTGGTCGGCATTCTCTGACCTGATCAAGGTAGCTCCGGGCGAGACATTCGTCAGCACCTTCACCAACTACAGCAGCGGTGCCAACAACTGGAACAACTTCGTCATCTGCCTCGTCAAGGGCGACCTGAGCCTGGGTGCTGACGGTGAGTACGCCATCTTGCGTGCCGACAATTATGGATGGGGCGCTGGCTATGCTGCCTGCACTCCTACCGGAACTCAGGGCGACTGGGCTACGTGGCTGAAGGCTATGGACGGTGCCAAGGTGACTGCCTACATCACTAACAACGGTGACGGAACGGCTGATGTCAAGGCTGTCATGGTGGGCAATAACGGTGAGACCTATGAGCAGAGCTACACCGGCATTAGCAACATCGACCCGAACGACTTCTACTTCCGCTACACGGTTGACAACAGCCATATCGAGTTCGATAACGCCGTTGGTGCTGATGACAACACCACAGGTTGGTGGTCAGAGTTCTCCGAGCTGGTTCAGGTACCTGAAGGCAAGACCTACACCACACGCTTCAAGAACTTCACCAGTGGTGCCAACAACTGGAACAACTTCGTCCTCTGCCTCGTCAAGGGCGACCTAAGCTTGGGTGCAGACGGTGAGTACGCCATCGTGCGTGCTGACAACTATGGTTGGGGCGGTAGCTACGCTGCTTGCACACCGAGTGGCGGTCAAGCCGACTGGGCTACGTGGTTGAAGGCCATGGACGATGCTGTGGTAACCGTTAGCGTAACCAACAACGGCAGCTCGGCTGACGTGAAGTGCACGATGGTGGGCAACGATGGCAACACTTACACACAGGACTACATCGGCATCAGCCCGATTGACGGCAGCGACTTCTACTTCCGCTTCACCGTCGATGGCAGCCACCTCGTGTTTGAGTAAACTTTAGACCCACCCCCCTGCCCCTCCCTGCATGGAGGGGAGTAATTACTCTTTTGAGATATTGAAACAATCAAAAAAGCTGATTACTCCCCTCCCTCGCAGGGAGGGGCAGGGGGTGGGTCTCTTTCTTTTATCATATTCAAAGCAATCATGAAAACTCTCTCAAGACTATTTTTCGTTTTTATGGCATGTTGCGGCTTGGTCGCAACATTCTCGGCTTGTAGCGGTGGTGGCGACGACGAGCCTGAAAAGGCCGACGACACCTACGTTTCGACACCCACCGTGTCGGCCGTGACAACGAATTCGGCTGTTGTCAGCGCGAAGACCACGGGTAGCAGCATCAAGGAGCGTGGCGTGTGCTACAGCACCTCTCCCAACCCTACCATCAACGATTCGAAGCAGACGTCCTCGACGGGCGAGATGAGCATCACGCTCAACGGCTTGAAGCCCGGCACCACCTATCATGTGCGTGCCTATGCCCAGAGCAGCGCCGGAGTGACCTACTCCAGCGACGTGACCTTCACCACCCAGGAGGAGGCTACTGATACCGACCTCGACAAGTGGAAGGCTCCTACCTATGCCGACGACTATCGTAACATCTCCGACTGGTCGAAGCGCGCTCAGTGGAACCTTGCCAATGTGCACGATCCTACGGTAGTGCTTGCCGACGACGGCTACTACTACATGTATCAGACCGATGCCTCCTATGGCAACGCCCATGAGAAAGGTGGCCACTTCCATGCACGTCGTTCAAAGAACCTCGTCGACTGGGAGTACCTCGGTGGTACGATGACCAACACTCCTTCGTGGGTGAAGGAGAAGCTCAACGAGATTCGTGCCAAGCAGGGCCTCGACCCCATCAGCAATCCGCAGCTGGGCTATTGGGCTCCGTGTGTGCGCAAGGTGAAGAGCGGCCTCTATCGCATGTACTATTGCGTGGTGGTCGACAACTACATCAAGTCGGGTAAGCCCAACACCGATGCCAACTACGACAGCTCGTGGACAGAGCGTGCCTTCATTGGTCTGATGGAGACCAGCGACCCCGCCACGAACAAGTGGGAGGACAAGGGTTTCGTCATCTGCTCGTCTTCCGACAAGGGCAAGGACGGATGGAAGCGTGCCAGCAAGAACGACTGGGAGGCTTACTTCTATTTCAATGCCATCGACCCCACCTACGTCATCACGCCTGAGGGTGAGCACTGGCTCATCTACGGCTCGTGGCACTCGGGCTTTGCTGCCGTGCAGCTCAATCCGGAGACGGGTAAGACGCTGAAGGAACTCGGCGATCCCTGGGCTTCGTCGGCTGCCGGACTGGCCTCCAATGGCTATGGCAAGCGCATCTGGAGCCGCGGCAACAGCCGCTGGCAGGGCTCGGAGGCTCCAGAGATTGTCTATCACGACGGCTACTACTATCTCTTCATGGCTTATGACGGTCTTGACATTCCTTACAACACTCGCATCGCCCGTTCGAAGACCATCGACGGCAACTATACTGGCAATGAGACCGTGCTTACGCATCCCTATCAGTTCACGGGTTCGCAAGGCTGGGTAGGCATCGCCCACTGTGCCGTGTTCGACGACGGACAGGGCAACTGGTACTATGCTTCGCAGCAACGCTTCCCCACAACGGCTGGCGGCAATGCACCGAACGCAGTGATGATGGGTGGTGTGCGTAGCATTCAATGGCTCTCCAGCGGATGGCCGGTGGTCATGCCTGAACGCTATGCTGCCGTGCCGCAGCAGGCCATCACGTCCGACGAGATTGCCGGCACGTGGGAGCACATCGACCTTGGCTATAAGTATGGCGAGATGAAGACTTCCACCACGATGACCTTCAATGCCGATGGCACCATCACCAGCGGTCCGTGGAAGGGTGGCAAGTGGTCGTTCAATGCTTCTACCAACACGCTCACGGCCAACGGCGTAGAGCTGAAGGTGCAGCGCGAGTGCGACTGGGAGGCCAGTCCGCGCAAACACACCATCGTCTATTCCGGCATCAACGGTGCTAAGAGCTATTGGGGTAAGAAGAAGTAAAACCTCCCCCGACCCTGTGGGTCGGGCGGAGAGTTTAGAGTTGAGTGTTGAGAGTTTAGAGTGGAGAGCCCTCTGTTACTCCTTTCACTTTTCACTTTTCACTTCGCGCTTGCGCGGTCGTCTGCTCGAACCGCATACAAATAACAAAAAGCCCAGGACATCCCTGGGCTTTTATGTTTTTTTACGTATGGGTGATTTCACCCTCCTGTAGGGGCAGACCCCCGTGTCTGCCCGATGTGTGGGCAAGCGGTTCGTTATTGTTCGGGCAGACACGGGGGTCTGCCCCTACGGTTGGCTGCAAAGCATTCGTCCCTTTTCTCCCCTTTCTTTCCCCGCTGCGCTCTGAAAGCGTCTCCTTCGTCGCCGAGCGCACTCCCCTTTAAGCCCTTTCTTTCCCCACTGCGTTCTGAAAGCGGCAAAGCCGAGCGAAGCCCTTGGGAAGTGGAGCTTGCGAAACTTCACGTCAGTTACCTTAATTAATCAAATAAATCTTCTTCAGGCCCTTGTACTTGCACGTCACCGTTGCACGACCTTCCACAATGGGGCTTACCTCGAAGGTTACGCCCGGGTTCTTGTCGCCCATACCGGGAGCCGTAGCAGCGACTTCGATTTTCGAGTTTGCCTTCAGCGGGGCATACACCTGATAGCGGATGGCATCGGTGAGGCCGTTCTGGTTCGAGCAGCGAATCGGGGTGTCGGGGATGTTCAAGCGCTTGCCATCGGCGGTGATCGTCACCTGCGGCACCACGGGCACGTTCACAATCTCACCCGACTTCGTGAAGCCAACGCCATGAAGGTCAAAGAGTCCCTGCGGGCGCTGCGGCTGCTGTGGGCGACGTCCCCATTGGCCTTGCGGCTGCTCGGGCTGTTTCACCTCTGGTCCTTCTGCCACGAGGTAGATGGCGTGCTTGCCTGTGAGTCCCTCAACGGCGGGAACCTTCGCTCCGAAGACGGCTGAATTGCGATGGTCGTTTTCCGGAACGGCGATGGTGGCTATCTCCTGTCCCTTCCACGGGTCGTCCAACAGCACGTGAATCTTGAAAGCACCGTGCTTGCCGTGAGTGAGGTTGACGAAGAATTGCGTGTCGTCACCCTTCTTCGTTCCTTCGAAAGGCTTCACGCCCTTTGTGCTTGCCTGGAGCCCACCAAAACCGAAATATTTGAAACCGATGATACCACCGTTCTGAATGCCGGCGAGGTCCATGGAGTTATTCCACACATCGTGATTGTCTTGCATATACTGGTTGGCATTCGGGCCGTACATGAAGCAGGCCAGACCAGCAGAGTAGTAAGCGTAGGGAGGCAGACCGAAAATCTGGAAGCCCTCGCTGGTCACCTCGGCACCGGTGTATTCATTGCCGTCGCTGGCCTTCGCCGTCCACTCGTTGTTCTTGACGAATGGGTCATAGCCGGTGATGCGCACCTTACCACCCTTGGCAACGGGCTTCTTGTCCCACTCAATCTTCACCGGAGCCACCATCGCCTGACGGGCATTGCCAAAGCCGCGCGGCGGACGGTGATAGAACACATACCACTGGCCGTTGATCTCTTGCAGCGAGCCATGGGTGTTGTGGGCAGCATTCGTCGTGATGAGCTTCGAGCCGTCCTCGTTGAGCACTACGCCACGAGAATCCACCAGCACACCACCAGAGCGCCACGGGCCCAGCGGTGAGTCGCCGTAGGCATAGCGCAGGGCGGAGTTGGTGTTGCCAAGGCCGTATTCCTTGCCGCTATAGCCCGAGAATACCATCACGTATTTGTTGCCCACCTTTCGGATGGATGAGGCTTCAAAGAAGTTGAAGTCCAGCGGATTCTGCCCTTTATAAAGCGCTTTATATTCGCTGCCCTCCTTGTCGAGCAGCCTTCCGTCCTGACTGCTTGCAGGAATAAACGGATCAATGAGTTCCGTGCCCTCTCGCTTCGAGTACATCGTGTTCTGATCCAGCTCGCAAGCCGTAGAGTGCTGGAAGCCGTAGAACACATAGGCGCGGAAGCCCTTGTCGTAGTCGGGGTCTTTCTTATCGGTGATGTAATCAATGAACACCGATGGGTCGAAGTCAATGAGCGAGCCCGGCACACAACGCAGGCCGTCCTCCGTGAGGTTCACGGGTGTGAATGGACCATTCGGGCGGTCACCGCGACAGACCATGGCGATGCGTCCCCAGCCACGGCTGTGCGGATACAGCCAGTAGGTCTTCTTGCCTGTCTGGCGGTCTTTCACTTCCACCAGATCCGGTGCAAACATCGTGTCCCACTGTCCACCGGCAAACCACGAGAAAATTGGACCTTCGTCGCGCCATTGCGAGAGGTCTTCCACGGGTGCCGACCACATGCGGATGTCGTTACCGCAGTAGGCAGAGTAGGTGATGTCGTGCGAACCGATGATGTAAGCACGGTATTTTCCCGGCTGGTCGGGGTCTTCAAACACGCGGGGCTCGCCATCGGGCAGATGCTCCCACAGGGGCAGATACGGGTTTTGGGCTTGTGCCGCCACTGCTACCACAGCGAGCAACACGTTCAGAAATAGTCGTTTCATATGCGTCGAATGTTATAAGTTGTCAATTGCCTCGAAACTAATTCTCTCCGCAAAGATACTATCTTTCTTTCGCCCGTAGTTATTAATATGTTCACAAGTTTTTGCAACTTGTAAACAATCCGCCATTTGATACAATCAGTAAACTATTTGTGACAAAGGGTCTTTATTCTTCCACAATCGGATAAAGTTCGATGAACTCGCCTTGATGCGACTGGCCGTCGTTGATGAGGGCGGCCGTCTTTTCGCCCACCGTGTCGATATCGTGGAATCCCGGCAAGCGCATGTTTCCATTCAGGTCGGTCGTCGTGGGTCCCGGGTGAACCGAGAATATTTCCACCGGCGTGTTGCTCTGCACAAACTCCGTAGCCATCACACCCATCATGGCATTTTGTGCCGCCTTACTTGTCACATATGCCAGCGGATGCCAGTAGGGACTGATCTCCGAAGGCACGGTGATGTTCACGATGCGCCCGTGGTTCTTCTGCAACAGGGGCTGCAGCAGCTTCGTCAAGGCGAACGTGCCGATGAAGTTCACGTCGAGGGTCTTCCTGATGTCATGAATTTCCGTGTGCAGGCTATCCACGCTCATGTCACCGGGAATGCCGGCATTGTTCACAAGCAGCGAAAGGGAAGGAAACCGCTCTTTCACCTCCCTCACAGCCTGTTGCAATCCCGTCAAGTCAGCCAACTCGATGTTCACCCAGCCCAACACGTCGACACCCAGCGCCGACAGTTCACCAATGGCGTTTTCTGCCCGTTGTGCATTGCGGGCGCCAACAATCACCTTCCAGCCGCTCAGCCCCAAGTGCTTTGCGATGCCGAATCCGATGCCTTTGTTGGCACCCGTCACTAATGCTATTCTCTCTTTCATCTCTTCGTTTTAGTTTTTGTGTTACCGTAGGGGCATTGTCAAAATAGAATCATGGATGAACGCAGCCTGTAGTCTCCTCCTGGGAGGAGGGGTTAGGGGTGGTAGAGAAGAATAATGACATAACCTATTATAAACCAAATTATTTAAATAGGTCGAACCTTTTTTTTCTCTACCACCCCGCACCCCTCCTCCCAGGAGGAGGGGACAACTGGCAGCAGCCTTTCATCCATTATTCCATCTTGACACCCTACGTCTTTCGTTGTTTTAATCTGTGTAATCTTTCTCGCACAGATTCCGCAGAGCCGCAGAGTTTTTCTGAGAAATCTGTGTAATCTGTGGATAAAAACTACACCGCCTCCAGTGCCTGGGCGAGGTCCTCAATGATATCCTCGATGTGCTCCGTGCCGATGGAAAGGCGGACGGTGGCGGGAGTGATGTGCTGCTCTTCCAACTCCTCGGGCGAGAGCTGCGAGTGGGTAGTCGTATACGGATGTATCACCAGACTCTTCACATCGGCGACGTTTGCCAGCAGCGAGAAGATCTGCAGGGCATCGATGAAGCGCCATGCCTCCTCCTGACCGCCCTTGATCTCAAAGGTGAAGATGGAGCCGCCGCCCTGCGGGAAGTACTTCTGGTAGAGCGCGTGGTCGCGATGACTCTCCAGCGACGGATGGTTCACGTGTAACACTTTCGGATGGTTCTTCAGGAACTCCACCACCTTCAGTGCATTCTCCACATGTCGCTCCACGCGCAGGCTCAGCGTCTCCACGCCCTGCAGCAGGATAAACGCGTTGAACGGCGAGAGCGTGGCTCCGGTATCGCGCAGCAACACCGCACGAATGCGGGTGACATACGCCGCAGCGCCCACGGCCTCTGCGAATACGATGCCGTGATACGATGGGTCGGGCTTCGCCAGCGTCGGGAACTTCTCGGGCTGTGCCAGCCAGTCGAACTTTCCACCGTCTACGATAACACCACCCAGGCTCGAGCCGTGACCACCGAGGAACTTCGTAGCCGAGTGTACCACGATGTCTGCTCCGTGCTCCAGCGGCCGAATCAGATAAGGTGTGCCGAAGGTGTTGTCGACGATGAGCGGAATGCCATGCTTGTGGGCCACCGCTGCCACGCCTTCTAAGTCGAGGACATCGCTGTTCGGGTTGCCGAAGGTCTCTGCATACACCACCTTTGTCTCTGGGCGGATGGCAGCCTCCAGTGCCGCTAGGTCGTTCACGTTCACGATGGTGTTCGTGATGCCCTGCGTGGCGAGCGTGTGAGTGATGAGGTTATACGAGCCACCATAGAGGTTATCGGCAGCAACGATGTGGTCGCCGGCCTGTACGATGTTTTGTAGCGCATAGGTGACAGCGGCAGCACCCGAAGCGACGGCGAGTCCGGCAACACCACCCTCGAGGGCAGCCACGCGGTCTTCGAACACACCCTGTGTGGAGTTCGTCAGTCGGCCATAGATGTTACCTGCATCGCGCAATCCGAAACGATCTGCAGCATGTTGGCTGTTGTGGAACACATAGCTCGTGGTCTGATAGATGGGCACCGCACGAGCGTCGGTGGCGGGGTCTGCCTGCTCCTGTCCTACATGGAGCTGCAGCGTCTCAAAACGATAATTCTTACTCATAGTTGTTATAATTAATAATTAATAATTTACAATTTATAATTAACGCTCGCAGGCGCTTTGAACCTTGAACGGCCGCAGGCCTTTTGAACTTTGAACGCGCCATAGGCGCTTTGAACGCCCGAAGGGCTTTACTCGTCCGAAGGACTTTACCCGCGCTTTAGCGCTTTACACGGCCGCAGGCCTTCATTTTCCGTTTGCAAAGGTACGGCAAAAAGAAATATCCTCCAAATTTCTTGCGAAATTCAGAAAATATCACTACTTTTGCAGCATCGAAAGGAAATCTTTCTATCACGGGCCCTCTACAGACCCTTTCACAGAATAATATTCTACAACAATGGCAGCACCCATCGACGAAACCGACCTGCAGATACTGAAAACGCTGCAGAAGAACGCAAAACTGACAACAAAAGAGCTGGCCGACGCCGTTCATCTCACCCCTACACCGGTCTTCGAACGACAGAAACGACTCGAGCGGCAGGGCTACATCAAGAAGTATGTCGCCATCCTCGATCCTGAGAAGCTCGGACTGGGGCTGATGGTATTTTGCAAGGTGAAGCTGAAGCAGATTAACCACGAGATTGCCGATGCCTTCACGCGTCGCATCATGCGCATTCCAGAGGTCACCGAGTGCTACAACACCAGTGGTGCCTACGACTATTTATTAAAGGTTCGCGCACGCGATATGAAACAGTACCAGGAGTTCGTACTCACGAAACTCGGCGACATCGAGTCCGTCAGCTCCATCGAGAGCACCTTCGTCATGGCCGAGGTAAAACAAAACTACGGCATCAACCTGGCAGAAATCAAATAGAACAGACGAACTTCTTTTGAAGACAGACGGGACAGAAGGACTTTTTTGAAGACAGACGGGACAGAAGGACTTTTTTTTGAAGACAGACGGAACAGAAGAACGGAAGAGGAAGAAGTAAAAACAACAAAAACAACCAACAACAACGTTTGTCTTTTAATAACAGATACAAGCCGAGGGTACAAAAAGTTCGTACCCTCGGCTATTTTGGTGAAGACGCTGCAGCGCCTGATATCCCTCTATTATAAATAAAGTGGTAGCTTGCTTAGAATGCAACACCGACGCCCACCGACACACGGCTCGGACCCATGAAGTCTTGCAGATCCTTCTGAACCGACCAGCGATATTGATAGGTTAGGCGAACTGCAAAGTAGCTATACTTCGCTGTGATGCCGACAACGGGCGAAACGGCAAAGGAGAGGTTGGCTTTCTCCCAACCTTTTTGGTACGGCTCGGGAGCCTCATCGAGTCCAGGTGCGGTGGCAAGGACCTCTTCATCTCCCATCTTCGACTTATCAAGATACTGCCAGTCGTCGCTTCCAAATCCCTTTTTGGGGTATTTTTTATCGAGATATGTGCCGTAGTACATCTTCCCCGTAAAGCCAGGACCGAAGTGAATCCAAATCGGAGCGGCAATCTTGATAGTCCAACCAAACGACATATTCATCTCCGCAAACTTCTCGTCGCCATATTTGCAATCGCTTCGGATAGCCTTGAACACATTGCCATTGAAGTCCATCTGGAAGAAGCCGCCGGCTTTGTGCATGTTGTAGCGGCCATACGAGAATCCAATGGGTACGTCTTTACGATACTCGTAAGTAAACACGCGGGCGTGGTCTTTCTTGGCTCTCAGCAGAGAGGAGATGGAGTTCAGGCGCTCCACAGCAATCGACATATTCGTGCACTCCTTCTCGACGACCTTCTCGTAGAGTTCCTTGGCCTTGTCGTATTCCTTCTCAGAGAAATAGTATTCGGCCTTGGTATACAATGTGTTGCACTCGTCGGTGAAGTTACGGACGCAGATGGTGTTGCGGTTAGAGGCGTAGTTATCGTATGCATTCAGAGCCAGAATCATAGAGTAGTAATTGCTTGCCTTGACATAGTCCAGCAGCTTATAAGCTTCGTCGCCTTTTTGGCGGTATAGGATGAGCGAGTCGGCAAGTGCGATGTTACTCTCATTCTCCTCTACGTTACAATCCGTGCACTCACGGGCAACGATGAATTGGTTGCGTGCTTCTTCATAGTTCGAGTTTTTGATTTCTTCCATACCTTTGTTGCGATGACCACGATAGCAGCCGGCATCGACCAGTGCGTTAGGGTCGGTAATCTGGTACGAAAGCAGCTGCTTGGGTTGCAGTTCCAGGCTGATGCTAACGGAGTAGTAGCCAGGAGAGGAAATGGCCAATTCGCGTCCGCGGTAGCGGTTTCCCGTGGGGAAGGCAATGTAATACAACGAGTCGGAACCTTGCAACTCCGTACGGAAAGGTACAGCACTCTTGTCCATCGACGAAGAGAATGACAGCGGAATGGAGTGATGGCAGCGTATCAGCACCGCTGCTTCATCGTTTGCACTCGAGAACACATCGTTGCTCTGCGAAATGTCTTTCACTTCCAGAATGTTTTGTGAAAATGCCACACCTCCCATCAGGAGCAGGCATAGGGAAAGGATTGTTTTCTTGATGATCATGATATCATAGATGTAAAATTAGTAATTATCTGACAATGCGGAACGAGCCGAGGTGATAGACGTCGTTCTTTTGTGTGATGACCTGTCCCTGCTTGTTCTTGTAGGGCTGCCATGTGCGTACCTGGATGAGTGGCTTGTCGGCATCGCGGAAATCAATCATCAAGAAAAGATATCCCTCGTCACGATAGCGGTCGGTGTGCCAGTATTGCTTGAGTGTTACGCCATAGATGTCATCGTATTTTGGATGTTGAACGACCTCGATATCATCGAACTTCACATTGATGAACTTTGTTATCTTGAACACATTGCTTAGGTTTTGCAGATACTCCTGCTTTGTCTGCTTGATGTAGATAACCTTGTTATTATTCAGTGTGAGGCGGTCCATGTCGGAGTTTGGCTTCTCGCTGATCACCTTACCTGTGATGATAAGCGCCTTGTCGCTGAACACACTCGTGAGTAGTTTCATATCCCTGCGGTTATAGGCCGTACGGAAATTCTCTACAAAGTCAACGATAATTTGTCGGCGAGCATAGTCGATGTCTGATTCCTTCTCAGCCATGATTTGATCATAGCGATGCATCTCAATGGCAATCGACACATTGCTGATTTTACCGTTCGGCAGGAAGTCGATGGCCAGTTCCTGGCGTTTTTCTTTCTCGTCGGCTTCTTTCAGGTCGACGGGAATGCCTCTTACCTGATAGCCGTAGGATGTTTTCAGGCAACGGCTCATAATGTTCACGGGCGGACAGAAGATGGCGCTGCTCTTCCACATCTGCTCAATGTCTTTAATAGCCTCACTGGTGAAGTTGTCCTTGTTCAGCTTCACCGTTTTTGCATTCTGGTTGGCGGCGGTGTTCATCGCCATCATCATTGCGTTGACATTGGTTTCCATCGTGGCCTTCAAACTCTGGTCGGAAAGTCCTTCAATGATTTTGAAGAGGCCCTGCGAAAAAGCTATGCTTGTTGAGGCCAGAAGTAAGAGCAAGACCATTCCAATTCGGTTTCTTGTTGCGGTTTTCATTGTCTATTGTTTTTTATTATTCTTTTCTTTGAAAATGTCGCTCACGTTGCCTTGAGGAATATTTGTATAGAACTCGGCAGAGAAGGTGCTGGTGGCATCCGTCAGTTCGTTGGTATTTGCCGTTAGCGTCAGCATGTGGATATAGTTCAGCCTGCGCTGATGGAACACCAGCGTTGCCCGAATCTCGTTCTCATCGATGTAGGTCACGCTGCAATACAGGTCCATGTGGCGTGCAAACAAGTCGAAGAGGTTCTGCATGGGCAAGACAATCGTTGGAATTTTTCCGCCGTATTGGTGGTGCCGGAGTTTCAGTTGGTGTTGGTTGTCGGTGATTCTGTTCTGCAGTAGGTTCACCATTGTTTCCACAGGATAGCGGCTGTCGTTGATAGGCACCCATTCTCCCTTTTCCTTCTTGACATAGAAGTCAGAACGCATCGAGTTCACCTGAAACGACTCTCCGCGAACCATATAAATGCCTTTCTCAGCAGTCTCTTTCAGCTGGCTTTGCCTGATGACCATCCCCGGATGCCAGTTCTCCGTCACATTCATGGTCGTCAGCATGTCGTAGACTAACTGGTCGGCAACGGCCTTGTCGGTCTGGGCGCTGGCGTTTGTGAAAAGAAACAGCGAGGCGATGATTGCGATAATGCTTTTTCTCATGTTATAGTACACGATAGTGTTTTCTTGACAATCCCGACTTCATCGACTTTCCCTTTCCTCCCTTGATAGGATTCATGAGAATACTGAAATCCACGGGGTCTTGTGTTGCGATGAGAATGAAGGCCTCTTCCGACGGCTCTTCAGAGAAGATGAACGGTTCAGACTTGAAGGAAACGGTACTCATCGGTGGCACCAGCAGGTGAGCGCAGGTGGCAGCCTCGTCGACCGGTAGTATCAGGTATTTGTTGCCCTGCCGGTCGATGTTCAGCACGTTCACATAGAGTGCCTCTTCGGTGTTGTTATGAACCCGGACATAGCTGCCGGTGTTTCCTTCCACCTTGTCCTTGATTTCGAATCCCGTGTCGCATGAGACAAGTTCGAACCTCACGTCCATGTCGGTCTGCAAGGTGTTGGCAGGATTGCAGAGCAGTTGTTCCGTGGTGAGTCCTTCTGCCGGAGGCAGGCTCTCAACGATTCGCCGAATCAGCATCGAGTCGCTGGATGCCGACCGATAGGACGTCGCCGTGACTTGCATGTATGTGTCCGGATGCGTCATCTTCTGACTTCCTTCTGAGAACAGTTGCTTCACCAGATAGCTCATGTATTGCTTTGAGATGCTTCTCCCCTTGTTGCTTGCCTTGCTGACGAGCTGTCCTACGAGAAACGTCCCTTCGGTCGAGAAGGAGTACATCTTGTTATTCTTCTCGTCCAAGACGGTTACGGCACTCTCCGCACCGATATACAAGCGCATCTTCGTGTTGATTTGTTTGCGTGGTGTCAGCGGCACCGACTTTTTGCCTTCCACAATTCTGGTGGTGCCAATGGTTGAATAAACGGTATAGGTCTGTGCCTGAAGGGCTGATGTGAAAATCAGCAGTTGTAGCAGTAAGAATATTCTATTCATCATAGGTAAAGAGATTAAAATGTTCCATTCCGTTGGGATTGATAAAGATGGGTGTTTGCTTGAAATTGGTCAGTCGGCGCACCTCCTTGTAGAGATACAACTCGAGCTGCTGTGTCGACAGACCCTCGTCGAACTGCTGGCGTGCACCGCCGTTGAAGGCTGCCACGAGAGCCTTTGTGAAAGCGCCGTTTCCCCACGACGGGTCTTCCTTCGATTTCGTGTCGCTGGCACTCGACGCATAGAGCAGCATGCCATTCTTCGTGCGCCGCAGCTGTTCTATGAAGTGGGTGGTGGCTGCCGAGCGGTTGCCTTCGAACAACGCTGCCGAGTAACAGGCATCGGTGAAGACAATCAGTTTGCAGTTGATGTCGTCGGCCATGTTCTTGAAGTCTGCGGCGCTGAAGCAGTTATAGAGCTTGTCGGTGGTGCTGCCATAGGGCATGAAGTAGAACCGGTCTTTTTCATCACGATAGCCATGACCGGCATAGAAGAACAGGCAGATGTCGTTCGGCGTGGTTTCCTGCTGCAGCCATTCCATTGCCTCGAAGATGTCGGAGCGGGTGGCCTCCTTGTCGGTGAGCAGTTTCACCTGCACGTCAGAGAAGGGCAGACCGCGCTTTTTTGCCACCGCTTCAGCGAAGTCGTGGGCATCTTTCGTGCTGAGTTTCAGCGGTGGAAGTTTGTCGTCGTGATAGTCGCCCACACCAATAGCAACGCAGAACAGCCGTGGAAGGTCGCCCTGTGCCACGTTCTCCCTGATGAGGCGGATGGAAACGGGTTCGCTGTTTCCAACGCTGTTTTGTGCATAGAGCGTCACCGTGCAATCGCGGTTGGGCACGTCAACCTCCACGGTGTTGGCCTGGCGCACCGTCCGCGACCCGTCGGCATTCCTGACGGCATCGACCATCGCAATCACCCTTGTAGAGTCTTCCAGCCCGTCGGCCAGCAACTGATACTTGATTTTCACTTGGTCGGTATGGAAGAACGACTGGTCCTTGGGATATAGGATTTTCAACACAGGTGGTTTCCGTTTCGGTTCCATGCCCGGAGCATACACAATGAGCGGCTCGCGCTCTTGGGTTGCCTTTGTCGGGGTCACCTCCGTGGGCTTTGTCTGCTCAGCAATGTCTTGGCGCTCATGGAGGTCATCGTTGAGCGTCACATCGAAGGTGGGTGGATTCCCCGTTGCATCGGCCTCTGCAGCAGCTTTCTCCTCTGCTTGTGCTTGCAGGGAGGCTTCTGCCATTCGTTTCCACCGCAGGCTTTCTTCCATGTTCTGTTCCACCAGGATGCCGCGCTCGTAGCATTCGGCCAGCGTCAGCTGAGCCTGACTGAACCCATGGTTTGCCGAGGTTGTCAGTAAGTTCAACGCTTTTTCGTAGTCGCATGGCACACCCTTTCCGTTCATGTAGCAGAAGGCGAGGTTGTATTCCGCCTTCGGATACTGCAGGTTGGCAGCGCGCTTAAACCACATGGCTGCCGAGGGAAAGCTCTGCACGATGCCTTCGCCGTTATAAAAGGCATATCCCAGGTTGAACATGGCTTCCACCTCGTCAAACTCTGCCGCTTTGAGATAATAGCCCACCGCTACATCGTAATGACCTTCACTGTAATGAGCATTGGCCTTCTGCAAATACTCCTTTCCCATGTCGCCCTGGGCGAATGCAGAAACCGACAGAAAGGCTATGATGGTGGTGATGATGATTCTATTTGTCATAATAAATAGACTTTTTGATGAAATTCCATTTGGTATGCTTTCCCAATGTCTTCACAATCGATGAATATTGCAACCGGCCCTCTTCTACCAACGCAAGACCCAGCAGCGAATAAAGCAGATTGGCGTCGTAGTCGAAGTGTACGAACAAGATGAATGCAATCCACACGAGAAACGCCGTCACGACAAAATAGAAGAGTTTCAGGATATAAGATGTCACGTTGGTGTATTTCCGGCGGATATGCCGACCAGCCCACGCACAAAACATGCATACCACGAATGCCATCAGCAGACTGGCAAACTTTCCCATGTGTTGAATCTTCTTGTGGTTCATGAACGTCATGGTCGAATAGGCCAGAATCTTCATGCCCGACAGCTTGCCTACTGGCGTGATGTGCATGTCGGCCTCCTCCTCGAGGGTTCCCAAGATGACGATCTTGTCCTTCAGCAGACTGGCATTCTCCAGAACCTTGTCGCTCTCAATCGCAAGGAAGTCGGTGTCGTCATAGATAATCAGTCGCTCCGAGGCATCCTTGCTTTCGGGCTTTATGCCCATATAGGCACACGCAGCCAGATAGGCCATCGAGTAGGATATTGAGTCGTTCAGCCGTTGAGAAAGACTATATTTACGGATGCTTCCGCCTGGGCGGGTCTGGCTTACATTGCTATATCCCCATTTGAAGTCGGCAATTTCGTAGAAGAAGGACTTGGTCAAGTTCGTGAACGCCTCTTTCTCCGGTTTGTATCCCGTGAGCTTGGCTGAAAGGATCTCCTTGTCCTTTCCCATCTCAATTGCGTTCATCAGTCTGATGTCCTCCGTGTTGTCAAAGCTTTTCCGTTCGAAGATGAGGTCTATCATCAGCACCTTCGGCGAACAGCTGTGAATATCGGTGATCACCTGGGCTATGGAATCTCTGCTCGTGAGTTTGGTCACATCCACCAAGACGATGTCTTTGTTCAGTTCCTTTTCCTTGTCGCTGCGCATCAGTTCGAAGTAAAGGTCGGTCATCTTGAAATCTTCGAGTGCCTGCTTCAGCGGGTTGAAGATGCTCAGGTTCAGCGAAGCAAAAACAAGGATGTATCCCAATAGGAACACAATCAGGCAAATCCCCATATAGTCAAGAATAGACGAATGGAGTTTTATCTTGATGTTTTTGATGTCGCGAAGTTTTTTTCGTATCATGGAGTAGTAATGGAATGCGATGTTAGTTTAAACATGCAAAGATATAAATAATTAACGAATAATCAAAATTTTTGATGTTGTTTTTGTCTTCCCGAGGCGGCGAACGCTGTGAGTCGTGGTGCTTGGTGGCAAATAGACGGGACAGACGAACTTCTTTTTGAAGACAGACGGGACAGACGAACTTTATTTGAAGACAGACGGGACAGACGAACGGAAGAGGCTCTATTGGATGATTATTTCATAGCCGCATCGGAAAAAAAGTCGATGTTTTTTTGTTGTGCCCTCATTTTTTTTGTATCTTTGCCGAAAATTCATATTCACCGAATAATCTGAATCCTCCGAATAATCCGAATCCTCAGAATAATCTAAATCCTCCGAATAATCCGAAAACTCCAATGACTCCCAATAACCAAAACCCTCCGAAAACGTTCCTCCCCCAGCATGGCCATTACCGCCACCTAAGGGTGTATCAGGTCACAGAGATCATCTACGACATCACCTTCTACTTCACCCAGCACTATCTGCAGAAGGGAGATCGCACCATTGACCAGATGGTGCAAGCAGCCCGTTCTGGCAAACAAAACATTGCTGAGGGAAACCAGGCTGCTGCCACGTCGAGTGAGACGGAAATCAAGCTGACCAATGTGGCGAAAGCCAGCCTGGAGGAATTGCTCGACGACTACGAGGACTATCTGCGTGTGCGCCAGTTACCACAATGGGGCAACCTCCATCCGCGTTACGAGAAGATGCGCCAGTATGCGCGGAGCAAGCAAATCAATAACGACTATGCGCAAGTAGTCCAAAAGATGAGCGATGAGGAGATTGCCAACCTATGTATCACGCTGATTCATCAAGCGATGTATATGCTCCACAAGCTGCTTATCACCATGCAGGAGCGATTCGTCACTGAGGGTGGCATCAAAGAACGGATGTTCCAGGCAAGAGTGAATTATCGGAATAGCCAGAGAAATCAGAGCTATCAGAATAATCAAAGTAATCAGAGAAATCCGAATAATCAGAATTCTCTGAATAATCAGAATTCTCTGAATGATCAGAATTCCTTGTCGACGTCTACCGAAGGACAGTTGAAAAACATCTTGACTGCAGCAGAAAAGCAACGTCGGTAAAATAAAACTTTAAGGAAAACTTTTAGAACTTTAAGAAAAACCTACAGAGGTGCATGGAACTATTTCATGCACCTCTGTTTTTTGTATACTTTTGCCGTCGCAATGAGAAGCCCCACCCCCAATGGGGGCAGAGCGGTTTAGAACTGTTTAGATGCGCTATGCGCAGTTAAGAACGGTTAAGAAGAATGGAACTCACAGAGACGCGTCTTTAAAATCTCTTTCCGTCACGGCACGCAGGGACGCCTGCCCTGCCAGCGGAACAAAAGCTACAGTTACTCGTGCAACACACATGACACATTATTTAATTAAAAACAATGATTAATTTGAAACCAAAAAAACTTTCACCCAAGGTCATTAGCGACCTGCATCGCCACGTATGGTGGCTCATCAACCTGAGAGATGGCATCAACCATGAGGCACAGCAGGTGCAGCTCTGCGCCGACATCGCCAACCTGCTGGCTCCCTATGGCATCGATGCCACCATCCACCGCCATTGGACGGTACCCATGAACGACAACCGCGTCGACGTCTTCCTCTCCTATTGGGAGCCGGGCAAAATGTCGCCATCCGTTGCATCGGAGATCATTGAGTTTCATAACGTCAGCGACACCCTTTTGTCAAGGATGAGGCTCTACGTGGAGTTCCGCCGCTTCTTCCGGAGGCTGCAGTCCAAGCTGTTTTCCGCTACGCTCAGCGAGCTGACAGGACCGGCCGCAGGGGCAGACGACCATGTCTGTCCGAACAACGGACAAAACCATAATTGTAACACAGCGGGCAGACACGGGGGTCTGCCCCTACAAACTGGATCCAACGATGAAGCCTGACAATTTCATTCTCTATTACAGCCAGTGGCCTGCGCTGAAGGAACTTTCAGCGCAGGAGCTGGGACTGTTGTTGCAAGCCATCTTCCGTACGATGGGCGATGAAAGTGTTGATGACATCTTAACCTCTCTCGAGGGAAAGGTGCGAATGGCTTTTCAATTTCTGATGGTGCAAATTAAGTACGACAATGAGAAGTATCAAAAGAAATGCGAGCTTAATCGCCAAAAGGCATTGAAAAGATGGGGTAAGGATGCCAATGATGCCACGGCATATTTGGCAATGCATAACAATAACAATAACAAAGACAATAACAGTAACAACAAGGACAATAACAGTAACAACAACAAGGACAATAACAGTAACAATAACAAAAACAACAACAAGGAAGAAGTAGGAAGAATAAATTCTTCCTCCTCTTCCTCTACCGTTAGCGACGCCGCTAACGGAAATGAGGAGGAGGATGAGGAGGATAATTTTTCAAAGATGATAAAAGAGAAATTCATGCCGTGGTGGAATCAGCTGATCAAGGACTACGAAAGCAACATCAAGCCTTTGCGCATGATGACAGAAAAGCGAATAGAGCGGCTTCGGCAAATCTGCGACACCTATGGCAAGGACATTCTCTTCGAGGCCTGCCGCAAGGCAATCAGCTCGTCATTCTTGAACGGGCGAAACGCCAAAAACAGATTTGTCGCCACCTTCGACTGGATTATCGACGAGAAGAACTTCCTGAATGTACTGGAAGGAAACTTTTACACCAAATAGAAGCCTCCCCCGACTCCCTCCTTCAAGGAGGGGTGAGGGGGAGTGTTAAAAATTCTAAAAGGGTATTGCACAGCTCAACAACTTGCAGTAACTTTGCCGTTGCAATCCAATGAAAGGATTTGCCCACAGCCGGGGCGTGGAGGAGCCTTGGAATATGTCTAATCTAATACCATGAAAAACAATGTCTGTACGTTACAAGCTTTATCAGGACAATCGTGCCGAGTCGAAGAACCGCGGCAAGTGGTATGCCCGTGCGGTGTACAACTCCCGCCCCAAGACTCTCAAGCAGATGGCAATGGAAATCCAGGAGAACGTCTCCGTGAAGAAGTCTGACGTTCTCGCCGTGCTCGACGAGATGGTTGTCGTTCTGAAGAAGTGGATG
>ONCG01000003.1 GCA_900316285.1 uncultured Prevotellaceae bacterium | reverse complement strand
CGACTTCTTCACGGAGACGTTCTCCTGGATTTCCATTGCCATCTGCTTCAGAGTCTTGGGGCGGGAGTTGTACACCGCACGGGCGTACCACTTGCCGCGATTCTTCGACTCGGCACGATTGTCCTGATAAAGTTTGTAACGTACAGACATTTTACTGATTGCTTTTTTATGTTCAACATTTCCAAGGCTCCTCCACGCCTCGGCTGTGGGCAAATCCACTCTTCGGATTTGACTTTGCAAGGGTGGTGCAAGGCGAACCAAGAAAGCAGCGAGGGCAGAGTCAAGTTTACTTGAACTATGCCGGCAGCGAGGGCAGAGTCAAGTTTACTTGAACTATGCCGAGTCGCGTTCGAGGTCGACGAATGTCAGTGCAGAGCCGAGCTCGCTCGAGCTATGCTGAGCGCTCTGACTCCCTTCCCTTTTGGGAGGGGCCGGGGGTAGGCTCCACACTCGCGCTTGCATCTCGAATGCAAGTGCAAATTTACAAAATTTGCTTGAAATTTGCAATAGGTTTCTATGAAAAAAGTAGCCAATTTTCAAAAAATAGGGTAAAAAAACCGACACAACATATTATTATATATTGTGTCGGCAAATTGAAGATTGTGGGGGAAATTGGGCTGGGTGTTCACATCGGCCTGAAAGGCCAATAGCTGCCAGCCCAGGGCCGCTCGGCTTTGCCGCTTTCAGAGCGAAGCGGGGAAAGAACGCCCTGGGTTGTATGATGCAAGGGGAAACCCGCCCTGTAAGGGCAAAAGCTTTTGCACTTTCAGCGCGAAAAAAACAACACCTACACAAAAACCCAGGGCGATGCCCTGGGCTGTTAGCTGCTGCCCCTATGGGGCGTCGCTGGGTGCTCGTTATTGTTCGGGCAGACACAGGGGTCTGCCCCTACGGCTGGATGTGACGCAATCCGGAAGGCTAACTCTCCGCTCGGCTTTGCCGCTTTCGTAGCGCAGCGGAGAAAGAACTCTAAACTCTCAACTCTCAACTATACCTCCAGTGGTAGTAGTCCTGCGCATCACGGAAGCCGTGGCTTTCCCACTCATTTTCGGTGTAATCTCGCAGCTGCTCCAGCAGGTTGGAGAGCAGGTCGCTCATCGAGAGGTTTGCGTTCAGATACTCCAACACGGCTTGTTCCAAGCTGTCGTAGTACTTCCAGCGGCCAGCCTTGCCTTTGCCGCCGGAGATCTCCACTTCCAGCGATGAGTCACCCACGTGCGGCCAGCAGGCCCACACTTGCACATCGTACTCCTTGCCGCCATACTCATACTTGATACAGGCGGTACACGAGTGGCTTCTCGAGCCGCTCTCTTCGCAGTAGTCCCACTCAAACGAATCGTTGAGTTCGTAGATGGCATCGGTGAGGCGTTCGCCTATGTCGGTGATGATTTCTATTCGGTTCATACGTTTTTTTGTTTTATCCGTTAAAGTTACCTTCTAAAATATCCAAGAAATGTTTCTCGTCGATAATCCAGTCGAACTTGGCAATGAACTTATTTTTCGTGCCTCGTCCGTTGAGGAACTGCGTTCGTAGCCATCCAGCAGGCGGTTGAACCACGGCATCCACTCTTTTTCTGCTTTTTCAAAAAAAGAATCTGCCGCCGCCGCTTCCTCTGCATTAGCGACAGGTTCGCTAATGCCTACAGCAGCAGCTATGCTGCTGTTATCCTTATCTTTATCCTTATCTTTATCCTTATCCTTATCTTTATCTTTATCCTTATCCTTATCTTTATCCTTATCTTTATCCTTATTATGCATTGCCGAAAATGCCGCGGCATCATTTGTTTGTTTTTCCCATCTTTTCATTGCTTTTTGACGGTTCAATTCGCATAACTTTTGATACTTTTCAATATCGATGTTGATTTGAAGACGAAGAAAACGAAATGCCAGCAGGATGTCAGGTTCAACGAGCCGCTCTTCTTTTTGTAAGTCGAGCGACTCATCGTTGAGCCAGCAGAAGATGTGGCGGAAGAGCCTTCCCAGCTGCTCATCGCTGAGACAGCTGAGAGGCTCCCATTGATTGGGATAGAGAATGAATGATTTAGGCTTCATCATAAGATAATTGATAATTAACAATTAATAATTAATAATTATGATTTGCCTCGTCTGCTTGAGCCGCAGGTTGCGTGTTGTTCGGGCAGACACGGGAGTCTGCCCCTACGGCGGGTTGCATTGTGCTCTGATTACCACTTGAACCATTTGAACCGCAGCTTTGCTGCATTGAACAATTTGAACCGCAGCTCTGCTGCATTGAACCATTTGAACCGCAGCTTTGCTGCATTGAACGCGCGCAGCGCTTTGAACCGCCCGAAGGGCTTTCATCTGCGCTCAGCGACATGTTTGCTTCAATCCACGCTGAATGCAGGGTGTAGTGATGCACGTTAACCAGATGCACTATCTCGCGATACATCGGCACGGAGATATAGCGAGGGCGAAAGCCGTGGTAGCGGCATTTCTTTAAGATATGCCTATGCACAGTGCCCCCCATTGCTCGATTGCATGCTTGCGCACTATTGAAGAGCCATTGTAGGTGACCACGCTCATCGAGCAAGGCAACGGGCTTTACTTCAAGCAATAGCACGTCGTGAGCGTGTTGCTTGTTCTCGCTGCTCGTCACCCACTCCAAGTTCTCGGCTCGGTTGTCGGACTTTATGCCATTCTTGTGGTTCACCTGCAGCCCTTCGCGCCAGCCTTCCACAAAGGCGGTGGCAACGAGGTTGTGAACGTAACATGCCCTTCGCTGACCTTTATAGAAGAGTGCAACTTGCAGATAGCCATAAGATTGATCATATGGCCGGAGCACCTGGTCCGTGTGCGCGTTGCGCACACGGCCTTGGTTGCTCACCTCGTATCGGGTATACGGCACTTCACACTTGTGCCAAATTTCGTTTGTCATTCGAAAAATTGATAATTTAAAATTAATAATTAATAATTATGATTTCCCTCGCCGGTTGTGTCGCTGCCCATACGGCTGGTTGTCGGCCTGTTGTCCCCTCCTCTTGGGAGGAGGGGTTGGGGGTGGTAGAGAAAAATAATGTTCGACATATTTGTTTTATATGTTGTGACCGTGTTTGTTCCGCTACCACCCCGCACCCCTCCTCCCCGGAGGAGGGGACCACGCTGGGTGTCGACAACGCTGGCGCGCGACTCCCCTCCTTCGGAGGGGCGGGGGAGGTTCCCCCCCCTCCCTTTACGGGAGGGGTTGGGGGGTGGGTCTTTCGTAGATGTAGTCGGCCAGCTGCCGGCAGACAACTATAATCATACACATCAGTTTAAGGGCGTTATCATGAGTATCGTTTTCGTCGCGATATAACGATTGGCTTTCGTAAACCACGCTCTTAAACGGGAGTTCTTCTTCTGTGTAGTCGAGACTCAGATAAACGACTTCTCTTCCATTGCAATCGGTAAGTTCGAAAACAGTGTATTGGAAGCCCAGTTTCCTCATGCATCTGCCGATGCGCATGCAGTAGAAAGGCAGGCTTGCCCACTTGCAGCCCAAGGTTCGCTTCACCCATCTCAGTGCTTGCGAGCGTACCTTATTAATATCGTTAATGTCGATGGTTGGTAATTTCTTGTTCATGACTATTTGTTGTTTTGATGTTCTTTAAGGTAGTCGGCCAGCTTCTGGCAGACGTCTTCAATAAATTCAGAAGCGTCAAAGAGACATTGCTTTTTGAAGAAACCCTCTTTGTATGTTTGCACACATTTGCAAATTGCCAATTGGCGCGGACGCTCAGTGCCGTAGTGGTTCACGATGAGGATAGTTCTTTCCCGTCCATCGTAGAGCGTTGTCTCGATAACCTTGTAATCGAAACCTATCTTCTTAAAGATTTTGCCAATGGACATGTAGAGTTTGCTAACCTTTTCATAGTCGAGGTCCGGTCTCTTGTCCGCCTTTTTCAATGCGGCCAAGCGTATCTCGTCGATTCCTTGTGCTCGTCGGCGCTGTAGCGGGGGAAGAACACATAGATCGTGCTGGCATCAGGCTGGAATTGCAAATCCTCGGTAGGCTTGGTGTAGCACAAGTGGAACGAGAGATCTTCATCGCTGTGGTCGAAAAACCACGTGTTGCGCACGCAGGTGTCGATGCCGAAGACGTGCACCAGGCTCGCAATGTTGTTGATGAGCTCCAGCTGCTTCGAGCGGTAGTCGAGATAGTTGCTCTTGGCAATCATCGCCAGCGCGTTGCGCCGCATCTGGCTGACGTTTTCTTTGGTTAATATTCTTGCTTTCACTTGAAATAATTGTTTTTAATCGGAAAAGTTTTCTCCACAGATTCCACAGATTTACGCAGATTTTTTATCGAACAGAAATTATCATAATTATCCAGAAATTTTATCCAGAAATTCTTCTTTCCTTTGCGGATGATTCGAACGAAATCGGAACTTGGAGGAGATGGTGACGTCTGACAAAGGTCGTCATGATAAACGAGTTTATCAATGCGGACCTCTGTCAAACGTATGATTCCGCGAGCGGAATCGCCCTCCAAGGTCCTTTTTCATTCGTCTCATCCGAGTGTCCGTGAGAATCCGTGTAATCTGTGGGCAAAATAATTAATGTAAAATTAATGGTCAATTAATGGCAATTAATGTTTAATAAATCATTCGCCCTTTTCGAGTTTTTAGATGTTTACGGAATCTGCGATCATCTGCGTCATCTGCGGTTAAATACTTTTGTTAGATTTTGAATTAGATTTTTGAAAGATTTTGAGCGTAGCGACCCCTTCTTGTTCGGGCAGACGACCTCCCCCAGCCCCTCCGAAGGAGGGTAGCAATAGGGTCTGCCCCTACCGTTGGGTGTAACGCAATCCCGATGGCTAACTCTAAACTCTCAACTCTAAACTCTCAACTGAAGCGCTTTGCGCGTCGAGGCTGTAGCTCGTCACATGAGCCAGGCGCAGCGTGCGCCATCCGTTAACGGTGAAATCATAATAGTTCACATAGCCTTCGGGGCGTTTGCACCCGATGCCCTTCGGCAGAGAGTCAGTGGGAATCAAATCGAGGCACGTGGTGCCAATGGCCTTGCGCAGTGAGCGGTTCTTCTTGCGATAGTGGAAGGTGACGACTCGGGTGTGCAATAATTGCAGGAATTGCTGCTGATATTCTTCTATGTTCATGGTTTCTTTGTTTTTAAAAGTTTAGACATTCAACATCACATGGAACAGAAGATTGTAGCCATGTTTTTGTTAAAACTCAGTTTCATTTTGTTGTCTTTAAATAATTAATAATGTTAATACACTCACAGCAAATTGGCCAATTGCTTTGCATCTCAAATGCATCGGCAAAGTTATGAACAAAAAAGAAAGGCTGGGAATAATTTGTTGTCTAAGTCATTGGTGTACAAGCAATTACAAGTGAATACAAATGCAGCGCAAGTATTTGTACAAATACCACAAATGATTTGGCACAAAAAAAAGAAACAAGCGAGTCGGTTATCTTCAAGAGGAGTCATTGTCGTCAACTTTTGTCTCCAAAGTTCATTTTTTCCATTAGATTTTTTCAACAATAAAAAAAATTTGTATCTTTGCAAAGAATATTATTAATCAAAATAATTTATTATGGATATTAAGGATATTGAGGCAATTGCTGAGAAAGTGGGAAGTGCGGTAAATAAAACTCCCTACAATGTATTTGATGCTTGGCACATGAGTGAGAACGATCATAGTAAACTATTATTATCGCTACTCAGATTTGAAACGAATCGTGAGTTTCCTATACTCTATAGTTTTCTAAGGAGGTTTGCTCATGGTTGTGGAAAGAAAATCTCAATACGTCCAACTAAAGTAGAAGTTTTCTACAATAAATGTTTTGTCGATAGTCAAACAAATAAAAAAAGCTTTACAGACGGACTTATTTTGATGAATGTAAATGGGAGGGTTACAGCCTTTATTATTGAGAATAAAATATATAATGCTCCTGATCTTGGGCAACAATTGAGCCGATATATCACGCATGTCAAGGATGACTGCAAAGTAGATTTGGATAACATCTGGGCATTTTACTTGACTGCTGATGGTAGTAAGACTATCAGCATTAAAAGTTACGACCCAAATAACACCAATTTTCCAACATATATTGGAAATCGCTTCAAGGAACTGACATACTCGGAAGACATTCTTCGCTGGCTGAAAGAAGATATTCTCAATCCGCGCACTTATCCAGAGACAGTGACAACCCCTGTTCGGTCATATGTTGATTTCTTGGGTACAAAATTTTCTTCAACAAACGGGAAATACAATAAAGCAATCCCAGTTTTGCTTAAAGAGTTAGGCCTCCCTTCGGACGTGCGAAAAATGCAGTTGAATCAAATACAGAAACTCTATAATTTCCAAGATGAGATAACAAAGCTAATCTACGAATTAAGTAAAGATAAAACACAAGTAAATGTGGATTTCGACAAGATAGAGACTCTTGACAATGTGGTTCGTCAATCCATAAAAACAATCGAAAACGAAGCCTTCTGCAGATTTGAGGAGGAAACTGCAAATATTCTTAATACACGTTGGGGCGAAGAGCTACGTAAAAGAAAAATAAAAAATACATGGATTGTCCGTCATCGTGGAATAGGAAAAAAAGGCAATAATGGGTTCGTCCAGATTGCTTTGACAGAAAACTGGGGAGCTGCTCATGTAGAATGGATTCCTATAAATGTAGCTACAATGTCTGGCAATAAAGATTACACGATTGAGTTGCATTTTGAAAAAAACAAAAATTTTGCTGATAGTTGGAGGGGAGAACTAGAGCAAAATAAGGAAAAACTTCCAACGGGAGAGAACGTAAATAAAGGCACATCGAAACTATTCAGGTATAAGGTTGATGCTAAAAAGCCCCTTGCAAGCATGAAGGATGAAGAACTACATACTTTTCTATACGATTTGTACTGCCATAAGCTAAAATATTTGTTCAAGATGTTAATAGAAAATTATAAAGATTATAAAGACTAAGTTCAATAGCTATTACATATAACCCTGTTTAAAACCTTATAAATAAAAAATGAGCAGCCTTCAATGGTTGCTCATTGTTTTTGGAAGATTGTCTTGGCAGCAGAGGAAATGCCCTAAACAGCAGTCATTTCACCTGTTGGTTCCAGTTCGATTCAGACCTGTCGTATATGCCTGCAGTGTGGAGTATAGCCCAGAGGTCGCGATGAGCCGATAGTTCCGAGATGCTTTTCTCCGCTATTAGCCGCTTCACTTTCTGCGTGATGAGTACTGGCTTCATCCCCCGTATCTCCTTCAGGAATCTCAGCGCCTCATCTTCGCTCCCGTAGAAAATCGGTTTCAACTGGCTAACAATTGGCCCGCTACTCACATTAGGCTCTTCGTCTCCCCGCCTGCTATCGGCCGCAGGCAGTTTCTGTCCCTCCTTCTCGTCCCGCGTTGTCGGATTGGTCACCTGTTGCGTCACGTTCGCCCCGGGCATTGCGAAGATGCAGCCGGTGATGTTTTCGTTGAACACCTGGCAGTTTGCGCCGGGAGCAAAGTTGTTCACGATGCTTTTCTTTTCTCGCGCTTGGTGTTTTCGCGCTTTTTCTTTTTCTTTTCGCATTTCTCTATTCTCCATTTCTTGATTTTTGAGAATCTACCAGTCACCTGATCGTTAAACACCTGGGCCGTGCTGCCCCCTTCGAAGTGGTTGTGAATCTCCGCGGGCTTCGCCTCTGCCTCCGCAAGCTGTTGCTCCAGTAGCAGACGGTCAATCTCCGCCTGCTTCCTCTCCAGCTCCACCTGCAGGGCGTCCAGCTCCGCCTGCTTCGCATCCAGCTCGTCTGAGAGACGGTCGTTCTCTGCCTGCTTCCTCTCCAGCTCGTCGCTGAGGTTGCCAAGCTGCGACGATAGTTCCTCCGTGGCACTCAGCGCGCGCATGTAGTTCGTCATCTGCTCCTGTTTCTCCTGCAGATGTTCCACCTCGCGCTCCAGTCCACGCCTGGCGTCGCTGCACCATTCGGCAAGTTCTTCATAGTTCCTGTTCATAGCCAGCTCACTTCGGGTCCTCCTTGTCCTTCTTGTTCTTCCGCACGCGCTTCGGCTTCGTGGCCGCAGCGTTCTCCTCCTCAGGCTTCGGCTTTGCCGCAGCGTTCTCCTCCTCGCGCTTCTGCTTCATGAGATCAGCGTATGTAACCCCGCGCATCTTCCTCCAGTCTCCTGTTTCTGCCACTTCCGCCGCCTCTCCAATAAGCTGCAAGGATTTCTCCATGTCCTCCTTACAGGCGCTAACAGAAACTCCTTTAATCGGGGCTTCTAGGTCCCAATTATACATGACCTGTTTGATCTTGATTTTGTTGAAGTCTAAATCCTCACAAACATACTTGTGTAATGATGTTAAAGCCTCTTTTAACGAGTCTTCTTCAAGTTCGTACTCTGTGTACAACTGAAACATTGCTCCTAAACGAAATTTCATCTTCTCTTTGTTTTAAGGTTTAATTATCGTGTGAATTAATAGGTTCGCGCTGGGCGCGAAATGTTCAGAATAGTTGAGATTTAGAGCCCCTTGATAAGGGGCGGCTATCGCTCGGCTTTGCCGCTTTCGTAGCGTAGCGGAGAAAGAATTTCATTAATCGTCCATTCGCTCGGCTCTGCCGCTTTCTTTCTCCATTTCATTACGAAAGCGGCCCGTTGTTCGATTACGTAGCACAGCGGAGAAAGAATTTTTCATTAATTATTTTGTTAAATTTTGAATTAGATTTTGAATAATTTCTCGCTTTAGCGACCCTTTTTTGTTCGGGCAGACACGGGGGTCTGCCCCTACCATTGGGTGTCGGCAACGCTGGTGCGCGCCCCCCTCCCTTACGGGAGGGGCTGGGGGGGTGGGTCTTACCCTTGCGCAGCCTCCTCCGCATACGCGCTGATCAGAGCGATGGCGACTGAGGATATCAGGAATAGAAAAATAGCACCTTCCATAACTTTCAAGTTTTTAGTTCAACAATCAGTTTTTGGGTGCAAGGACTGTGCAAGCCGAGTGCAATGGAACTTGTTCCAATTGCCGAGGCGCAGCCAGTTCTCGCGTTTGCAAAAAAACCTTTGCAGTGCAAGGACTGTGCAAGCCGAGTGCAATGGAACTTGTTCCAATTGCCGAGGCGCAGCCAGTTCTCGCGTTTGCAAAATATACTTTGCAAGCGCAAATATACAACAGGGGGTGTTCCAAAACGCGGGAACATCCCCTGAAACATTAATATCTTTTAAGAGTTTCGACTATCTTTTGCCTCATTCTTTCACGTATGTTAACAGGTTCAAGTATTTCAATGCCATTTCCGAACTTCAACAGCTCACCCATGAAGTCCGACGTGGGTCGCACCTCGAAGCTGAAGTCAGTGTAGCCGTCGCCCGACGATAGCTCGCGCTGCGAGTGATGCAGCGGCAGCGTCCGCAGATAGTCGGGCATCCACTGGTGAGCCCGTACCACCAAGTGCGTCAGCGGCGTGTCGTCAGTCAGCACCCCGTAGTACTCTGCGAAATACTGCTGCGCCGAGAAGTTCTCGGGCATCATGAACCGCTCCTCCGTCATCGAGAGCGACGTCATGCGGTCCAGGGCATAGATGCGCATCTGGTCCTCCTCCGTCCGCGCCAGCAAGTACCAGCGCTGGTGGAACAGCTTCAGCGCATACGGGCACACCGTCTTCTCGTAGCCCTCCGCACGAAACTTCTTATACCCCATGCGCAGGCGGTGGTTCATGTGCATCGCCTCGATGATGATTCCCAGATACTGCAAGCCTGCCGGCACGTTCTCCAGCGCCACCCGTTCCTTCATGCCCACGCTATCTGCCAATATGCCATGCACCGTCATCGTCGAGTACAGCCACCGCTCCAGGCTGGGATCGTACAGCACTTCCGGATTCCCGATGTAGTATCGGTACGTCTCCCGGTCGCAGTCTATCACGATGCCGAACATATTGAGGATGGCATCGCGATACCGAAAAAACGAAGTGCGAGTCAAAGGGTTTCCGCCAATCACCTTGTTCTCCACCCATTTCCGTCCGAGTTCCTCTAGCGTCATCCCTCCGCATGTCTTCAGCGTATTGATGATCCAGAGGTACAACTTATATTTCTCTGAATGTCTCATATTCGTTTACTTTACTCGCAGCTCTGCTGCCTTGCTCAGCCTGCAAAGGTACGATTAAGCGAGGACAATACCAAAAAGAAACTCGTTTTTTTTTGAATTGTCGAGCGAAAGTATCTTAGACGAAGTCAAAGTTAGCAAACTTTTTTGAAAGCCTCGCATCCCGCCCCATCTTTTTTGTGGTATTTAGCTAAGGAGAAAAGGAATGATAGGAAAACTTTTCCCCCTTTTGTTTGTCGTTTCAGAAAAAAGATGTAACTCTGGCTTCGCCCAAGATAGGATGCGTCTTGACAATAAAAGAAAAAAACGTTTTTTTCTTTGTTTTGTGCTCGACTTTCACTATCTTTGCAATCGATAAACAATCATATTAAACGATAATAACAAAAGGAGTTCACAATGGGACTATTTGATTATCTATTTTACAGAGTATATATTCATTATCAAAAACATGGAGAATATGACCTTTGGGGACCTTCGATTTTTGTAGGGGCTTGTATGGTGTTGCTTTCATCGCCTATTTGGTTGGAAGCATATTATATCCTTTTTGGAAAAGAACATTATAGAATATATCTCGTCACAGTTTGTATTATTACAATATTGTGGTCATTTTTAAGGTATAAGAAAAGGAAAGAGAGAATCATTATGAAATATGCCAATTCTAAATACAATAGACGAATTCCAATATTCCTAATTTATAGTATGACTATTGTATTCTTTATAATAGCTGTTGTATGCATTTCGTTATTAAAGCATTTTATTCTTGACCCTTATCATCTTGAGGGCATACTTGTCACATGAAGAATTCACATACTTGGCCTCGCCCACGGCCTTTCCTCTAAAGGGAGGATAGTTCTTCTGTCCCGTCTGTCTTCAAAATACAGCTCCGCTGCCTTGCTCCGCTGTAGGGGATTACTTCAGCGCTCTGACTCCCCTTTGTGGGGCCGCAGCCACGCCGGTGGCTGCTCTGAAGACCCCAGTCGCCCCCGCCCCTCCGAAGGAGGGGAGTGCGCACCAGCGTTGAAGGAAGGCTGCGATTAAGCGAGAGAAGAACGATGCTCGCATCTGTTTTTCCGAGCGTGAGCAGACTCGACCGAAGGTCCAGGCCTTCGGCCTTTTTCTCCATAAAGGCACGAAAAACTGTCACTCCTACAACTATTAGACTCTTTTCTTACATCGAACTCACGTTAAACTATATTAATTTAGTCCTTCCTTTTCATAGGAACTTGGATTTTTTTAATACCTTTGTAACTCTATAAACCCAAAAAATTCACATACCATATGAAATACCATAAATCTCTGGTCTTCATGATTCTCCTCCTGCTGTGTTGCAGGATGTCAGCTCAGCAGTTGTGCAGCAACATCGTGAAAGTGCCGTTCTGCGTCACTGATACTGGACAGCCGACACCCATCAAGTGGGGCATGGACACAGCCTGGGATGACGAGGGCAACGTGTTGCGTGGCATCAATTTCATCGGTGCCGACCGTCTCACCTACGGCCGGGTCTCCTTCCAGGTGATGGACCCTGTGAATGCTGATGGCACATTGTCTGCCCGGCAGCAGAAGTTTTTGCAGTCGCGATTGCAGCATATCGCACTGAGCAAGCCCACGGGCATTCTACTCAACAGCGACCCCGTAGACATTAACGTGGACATCTTCACCCACCACCCCGAACAGTGGTACAAGGTCATCAAGGCAACGGTGAAATATGTGCAAGACTACGGACTGAACGTGGTCTCTATCGCTCCCTTCAACGAGCCGGATGTGACGGCGAGCAATCAAGGAACGAAGGACGACTTCAAGGCTGTGGCCAAACTGCTGAAGGAAGATCCCGAGCTTGCCGGCATACGCATTTGCGCCGGCAACACCTGCAACAACGATGGCGCCATGGAATGGTATCAGCACATGAAGCCATACGTCGATGAAGGGAACACGCACCAGCTGGCCGGCGATTTCGACCACTATGCCGATTTCTATACTACGGTGAAAGCCGACGGCAACGTGGCTACGAACGACGAGCTGCACAACGTGATGGAAGGCATCGTGGGCGCACAATACGGTTTGGAGAATGGCATCTGGTGGGGAACGGTTGGACCTACACGAGGCGACTTCTGTCTGGCCACCAGCCCTGGCGGGATGCGCCTGGGCTATGGCGAGAATCGCGCTGCATGGACTGGGGCTGCTGTCTACAGGATGCCCGACGGCCGCATCAAGGCATTTGCAGGCGCCAGCGAGCGACAGGCCTCACCATGCACCTATGAACTGGTAAGTACAGACAAAGCGGTGTATTTCGACGGCTATGGCCCCGCTTACACCTACCCCGTCTCCCTGCCCGGTGGCTACCGTTATGGCGACAAGCACCAGCAAAGTGCCGAGCGCAGCATACAGATATGCCAAGGTGAGGACGTGCCTCTCTGTCCGCTGACAGGCAGCAACTACATCATCGTCAACAAGAAAAGCCAGAAGGTGCTGACAATTCTGTCTGGCTCCACAGCTAATTCGGCAACCGTAGGCCAGTACGAAGACAAGGACTACGCCTACCAGCAATGGACGCTGGAAGCCCTGAAGGACAATGGAGGCGACCTCACGGGGTTCTATATCCACAGTCTGCGCAATGCGAACATGAACCTGGAGACTGCGGGCTTTCAGGTGAAACCCGGTGCCACGGTGAGCGTCTATCCCGTGACAAAGGCAGAGAATCAGCGCTGGACCTTTGAGTATGCCAGCGACGGTTACTACAAGATTCGCAACTACCAGTCGGGACTCTATCTTGAGGTGGCTGGCGGAAGTTCGGTCAACAACGCCACCGTGCGCCTGTGCACCGAGGCTACCGACGACCACCAGCTGTGGAAACTCCTACCCATCGATGCGCCCTGCGAACGTGTGGCTCCCACCGTTCCGTCGGGACTGAAAGCCACGCCGGGCATAAGCACCATCGAACTAAGCTGGGAAGCCAACACTCAGGACAAGGACTTCAATGGGTATATGGTGCTCCGTGGTGAAAAGAACGCAGCGGGAACAATTGAATACGACGTCATCGGACGACAAGTCATGGATAATCGTTTCACCGACAGCGACTGCCGCCAGAACACCATCTACTACTATGCCCTGCAAAGCGTGGACTACTCCCAGAACCGCTCCGACAAATCGGAACCTGTGGAGGCGGCACTGAGCGGACAGCGTGGACTGGTGGCGAAGTACGATGGCAGCTCGGCAAGCGATATTCGCATCCCGCCCGCTTCCCTATGTCTGGCACAAGCCACCATCGCTGCATGGGTGTATAACCCAGGCCGCTTGGCCGAGAACAGCCGCCTCTTTGACTTCGCTGCCAACGACACGCGTCAGGCCGTGCTCTTCCTGAACCAAGGGGGAAACATCGTGCTGACGGTGCAGGACGGCGAGCATGTGCAGACCATCAGCGGCGGAAAGCTGCCCGAAGGCTGGCATCATGTAGCCGTGACCATCGGCGAGGGCATGACAAAGGTCTATCTCGATGGTGAGCCGAGTGGAACTGGCGCGGCGCCATCTGTCGGGCTTGCTGACATCCGGCCCGTGTGCAACTACATCGGTCGTGGACAAGACGCGAGCGTACCACCGATGGATGGACGAATTGACGACCTGCGCATCTACAACTATGCGCTAAGTCCCGCAGAACTCCAGTCCGTGATGGGCGAGACCTCTTCACACGGCGATGAGAATGCATGGCCCGAGCCTGTACTGCCATCCAAGACTATAGCGGAAATCAGCTCTGCAGAAGTCCTCTACCTCTACAACGTGGATGCCGACGCCTTCGTCACTTACGGAATGAGCTGGAACACCCAATCGGTGGCACAGCGTCTGGCAAAAGGCGACCGCAGTCTGGACAACCGATTCCGAGTAAAAGTCACGAAATTGGCTGGAGGCAAAGTCAGACTCTCGATGGCGGACAAGGCCAACGCATACATCGGATGCCTCCCGGATGCCTGCAACGTTTGGAGCGACCGTTCGGCTGAGGAAGCCACATTCACGTGGCAAGAGACATCCACAGCCGCCGGAAGCACGTATGCCTTGATATCAAATGCACAAAAGGACTATCTCGACGTGTCCTATGCCTATGGTGGTCCCCTGACCACGCGCCACGGACGTGGTTTCACGCGCTGGGCTTTTATCGCGCCGAAAGAGATTTCCTCCCAGTCATACGCCAAATACAAGGAACGACAGAAGCTGTTTGCCCTCCGCCAAGCCATTGCCGACTCAAGAAAAGAAGAGGCTTATGCTGCTAACATTCAGGCTGCGGCCCAAGTCTATCTGAATGCCGATGCAACGGTGGCAGAACTGCGTGCGGCCGCTCGCAAACTGGTTCTGGCCGTAGCGGAAGGGCTCACGAGCAGCATAGACGCATCCTGCCTGTTCGACAACGCTGACATGCTTGGAAATGCGACCACGACCGACTGGACAACGGCTTCAACCACCATGAAGGACGGAAACATCGAGATGTTACACAAGCCCTTCACCCTCACACAAACGCAAACCGACCTGCCGCTGGGCATCTACGACATCGTGTTACACGCATTCTATCGCAACGACAATGCAGACAAAGCGCCTGTTGTGACTGCCGAGGCCACGAACACCGTGACGGGAACGGTGGTTGCGCGGCAGACGGTGGCAGACAACGAGGTGATGATGACAGCCGCCGAGACGACTGCCGGTGCGGCACAGACGCTAACCAGCGACCTGGCACAGACAGTACTGAAAGACGCGGTCGTGGACAATCACCAAATGACGCTGTCCGCAACAATCGCCAGCAGCACACAATGGGTCAATTTCCACACTGTGGAGATACCACAGTCGGGCTACACCACCTTCTACTATAGCGACCAGAGCTTCCTGCTGCCCGAAGGCATGGAGGCCTACACATTCCGCGAGACAACCCAAGACTTTGTCGTCAGCCAGCACTTCACGGCTCCAGGTACCGTGTTGCCCGCAGGACAAGCCGTTGTACTTGGTGCTCAACCAGGGAAATACACCATGCTACCCACCACGAAGAAGAAAAGCCTCGACTCCAGAAACCAGCTCCGAGGCTCCGACGAGGACCAGCTGACCCACGGCGGCACTTTCTACTACACTTTATGTGAGAACGAAAACCACCAGATGGAATGGAACTGGACTGCAACAGACGGAGCTGTCTTCAAGAACCCGGCACACAAGGCTTACCTCATCTCAACACGCTCCACCAAGCAGCCATCCATCCTTGCAGAACTGCCATCTGTCGTGCAGGCTATACAGGCCGTGCAGACTGACAACCGCCCCAACTCCAAGGCAATCTACAATCTGGCTGGCCAGCAAGTAAAAGCCCAATCCTCGACAACCTTAAATGGACTCCCGCGCGGCATCTATATCGTGAATGGCAAGAAAGTCGTACGCTGACGCCTCTCCTTTGGAGGCAATTGCCGAACACAATACCGTAAAGACTGCAACAGACGTTTTACTATCAGAGAAATGATTCAAGGGTGTGTCAAAATAGAGCTAGGAGTCAATTCGTAGTCCCCTCCTTCTGGAAGGAGGGGTCAGGGGTGGTAGAGACAAATAAGGTTCGACCTTTCCTAAATGTTTAATTTATAATAGGTTATATCATTATTATTCTCTACCACCCCTTACCCCTCCTCCTAGGAGGAGGGGACTACTGGCTGCATCTTTTCATCCATTATTTCATTTTGACACGCCCCCTTGATAATTCCTACACCCACACAAAAACCCAGGACAGCTCGGCCTGAAAGGCCAAAAGCTGCTAGCCCAGGGCCGCTCGGCGACGAAGGAGACGCTTTCAGAGCGAAGCGGGGAAAGAACGCGCTGGGTTGTAAGATGCAAGGGGATGTCCGCCCTATAAGGGCAAAAGCTTTATCTTAGAATGCAGGCAGGTTTGCCGAGTTTTTTTTATTATCAAGAATTAGAGAATTAGAGAATTTTTTGTTGCATGAGTGGGAATTATTGAGAATTTGAGAAGAAATTGCAAGCAATTTCCAGTTTCCCTGCTCCCATTCTCGTCGCTTGCGACGAATTCTTGTCAATTCACTTGCATGAAAAAAATTCTCAAATTCTCAAATTCTTGATAAATAATATGTTTAGGGCAAAAGCTTTTGCACTTACAGCGCGAAAAATCCAACGGCCACACAAAAACCCAGGGCGATGCCCTGGGCTGTTAGCTACTGCCCCTTTGGGGCGTTGCTGGATGTTCGTTGCTGGCGGCTGTTGTCCGGGCAGACGACCTCCCCCAGCTCCTCCGTCGCGAATGAGGCCGCCATTACTTCAGCGCTCTGACTCCCTGCTGTGTGGGTTTTCCGCGACGGATGGTGCCGTCGTCGTTGAATTCCATGCGGTCGATGCACACTTGGCGATGGAAACCGGGGCCGAGGTTGCGATCAATGAAATTGGGATTGATGCGGTGATAGACGAAATACCATTCGTCGCGACCGGGAATCTGCAACACGCTGTTGTGGGCTGTGCCGTAGATTTGCTGGTCGGGTTCCTGAATGAGGATGACGGGCTCGTCGGCAACCTTGATGGGTCCGAGTGGTAAATCGCTGGTGCCGTAGGCCACATGGTAGTTGGCAGCACCGGTGTCGTCGACCGACCAAAGGAAGTAGTACACGCCGTTGCGCTTCAGCACGTAGGTGCCTTCGCGGTAGGCGTAGTCGTCGAGGGTGCCGCCACGTGGTGTGAGCACCTTCGTGGTCTCGGGCTTGATGGAGAGCATGTCGGCATTCAGTTCGGCGCCAGCCATATAGCCATTGCCCCAGTAGAGATAGCTCTTGCCCGTATCAGGGTCGGTGAAGACATCGACATCAATCTGTTGGCCGCCGCGCACGCCCTCTGGACGACGGTCGACGATGGGATGGCCGATGTCGGTGAACGGTCCTTCCGGTCGGTCGCTGGTGGCTACGCCGATGGCCTTGCCGTGACCTGTCTCACCGCTATAATAGAAAAAGTACTTGTATTTGCCATTGACGAGTTTCTCCTCGATGGCCGGTGCCCATGCGTTTCCACTTGCCCAGCGGGTGTCGCGCGGCAGATTCAGGCAGATGCCGTCGTAGCGCCAGTGAGCGAGGTCGTCGCTTGAGAACACGGTGAAATACCATCCGCCCCAGCCCGGCACGCCGTCGGTGGTGGAGTAGATGTAGTAGCGTTGCGTGAGGTTGGAGTACATGACTTCCGGGTCAGCATGGAAGCCCATGAGGATGGGGTTCCCGCTGTACACTTGTGCTTTCGTGGGTAGGCTCATCAGGAGAGCGATGGCCAGCATGTTAAGTAGTTTTCTCATATCGTTTGTTGTTGATGGTTATTGCTTTTTTTGAAGTTTCGCAAGCTCACCTTCCCAAGGGCATCGTTCGGCTTTGCCGCTTTCAGAACGCAGTGGGGAAAGAAAGGGCTTAAAGGGGAGTGAAAGGGGAGAAAAGGGACAAATGCTTCGTGCTACCAGAGGGGGCAAAAGGATTAAAGCCCTACATTTCCCCTCCAGTCACGCGGCACGCCGCGTCCCTACAT
Organism: uncultured Prevotellaceae bacterium; assembly: GCA_900316285.1. Lineage (GTDB taxonomy): Bacteria > Bacteroidota > Bacteroidia > Bacteroidales > Bacteroidaceae > Prevotella. Next base: position 276,153 of record ONCG01000003.1, on the reverse strand, counting down.
TTCACGGAGGAAGTCAAGCGCTTCGCAAATCTCTTCGTCGGTAGCCGACTGGTTGAGTTGCAGCTCACCAATGTCGGAGAGCAATGTGAAGTTGATGGTGCCGGCGGTGTTCTTCTTGTCGTGCGTCATCAGACGGAGCAACGCGGGATAGTCGTTGCAGGTGATGGCAGGAGTTCCATAATGTTCGCGCACGAACTGCACCGTTTGGCGCAGACGGTCGGTGGGGAAGTGGCATTTCACGGCAGAGAGATACAACTCGCCGACAAGGCCGTAGGCAACAGCATAGCCGTGGAGTAGGGGGGTGGAAGACCCACCCCCTGCCCCTCCCGAGGGGAGGGGAGCTTGATTAGCTTTAACACCAGAAAGAGTACCTAAACTCCCCTCCCCTCGGGAGGGGTTGGGGGTGGGTTTGGTGGGTTTGAAACTCCATTCTTCCAACGCGTGGCCGAAGGTGTGGCCAAAGTTCAGCGCCTTGCGTAGTCCGTGTTCGTAAGGGTCTTCGCTGACGATGCGCTCCTTGACGGCTACGTTCTTCTGCAAAAGACTGTTCAAGTGTTGCATGCTATCTTTGTTTCCCAGCTCTTCAGCAAACAGCAGTAGCTCAGCCCAGTGGCCGGGAGTGCTGATGAGGCCATGCTTCAGCATCTCGGCATAGCCTGACAGTAGGTTCTTCGAGTCGAGGGTCAGCAGAAAGCGCGTGCAGATGATGACCGCCTGTGCTTCGCTGAACACGCCCACCTCGTTTTTCAGTCCACAGAAGTTGATGCCCGTCTTGCCACCTACCGAGGCGTCGACCATTGCGAGCAGCGTTGTCGGAATGTTGATGAAGGCAATGCCCCGCTTGAAGGTGCTTGCCGCAAAGCCGCCGAGGTCGGTCACCATGCCGCCTCCCAGGCACACCATTAAAGAATGGCGCGTGGCTCCGCCTTGCTGCAGCTGCTCCCACACATGGCTGAGGCTTGTGAGGTTCTTGTGTTCGTCGCCGGCAGGAATGGTGATGAGCTGCGCTGCAGCCAGACAGCCATAGTCCTTCACCACAGGCCAGCACAGCCGCGATGTGTTATCGTCGGTCAGGACGAAGAGTCGGTCGGGATTGCATTCGCCGATGGCCGTCTCAAGGGTGCGTTCTAATTGTTCAGAGAAGATTACTTTTTGTGCCATATCGTTTGCAAAGATACGGTTAACCAAGCGAAAAACCAAATAATTTCCAAGAATTTTCATTTTGCTTTAAACCATGAGTGTAATTTTACGTCTTATTAGCAGAAACAAAAAACAACGACAATATGAAACGATCATTTTTCATGCTGCTGCTGATTTCTATAGCAGCTTTTTCATTTGCCCAAGACAGGAAGATTTCTGGCACGCTCATCGACAAGGATACCAAGGAGCCTCTGCCACAAGTGACACTGCAACTGCTCAAGACTGACAGCTCGTTCGTCGGGGGCACCGTTTCGGCCGACGACGGCCGTTTCTCGCTGGCTGCTCCGAAGAACGGCAAGTACCTGCTGAAGATTTCGAGCATCGGCTATGTCACCTCGGTGAAAAACCTCGAGATGGTAGACAATAAGAACCTCGCCATGGGAACCGTGACGATGTCGGCCGATGCCGTGATGCTGAAAGGCACTGAGGTGACGGCGCTTGCCCAGAAAGTGGTGCTGAAGGAAGACACCTTTGTTTATAACTCTGCCGCCTATCGCGTGCCCGAGGGTTCGGTGGCTGAGGAGCTGGTGAAGCGCATTCCCGGTGCACAGATCGACGACGACGGTAAGATCACCATCAATGGTAAGCAAGTGAAAAAGGTGAAAGTGGGTGGTAAGGAGTTCATGACCGGCGACACCCAGACCGCCATGAAGAACCTGCCTACCTCTATCATCGAGAGCATCAAGGTATACGATGAGAAGAGCGACCTGAGCCGCATCACCGGTATCGACGACGGCAATGAGGAGACCACTCTTGACTTCACAGTGAAGAAAGGCATGAACAAAGGTTTCATGACCAACAACGACATCGGCATCGGCACGAAGGACCGCTATTCGGCTCGTCTGATGGCTATGTATACAAACGATGAGATTGCCATTCGTGCCTTCGGCAATGCCAACAACACTGGCGACCGTGGCTTCGGCGGCCGTGGTGGTGGCTTCGGTCGTGGCAACACGGGCTTGAACTCATCGAAGATGGGCGGTGTGAACATCAACTATGAGAAGACCGACCTGCTGAAGGTTGACGGCTCTGTGCGCTGGAACCACCGCGACGGCGACTCGCAGACCATCTCGTCGAGCGAGAACTTCATCTCGCTCACCGGTTCGTTCTCGAACAGCCTCAGCCAGAACTATTCGCGCTCCGACTCCTGGAATGCCCAGATGCGTGTGGAGTGGACGCCCGACACGATGACGAACATCATGTTCCGTCCGAACCTGAGCTTCTCGAAAAACGACGGTCGCTCATGGGGCAGCTCGGCATCGTTCAATGAAGATCCTTATGAATATGTGGTAGACCCCCTGTTGGACGACGCCATCGCGAAGCTGGCCGAGGAGGGAATCATCGTGAACTGGCAGCGCAACCAGGGCATCAACTACAGCGACTCGAAGCGCGTGGGCGGTATGCTGCAATACAACCGCAAGTTCGGTTCGAAGGGACGTAACCTCACGCTGCGTGCCGATGCATCCTACAGCGAGGGCGCCCAGAAGAGCTTCTCAACGAACAACACCCATCTGTTCCTCGTGCCCGACATGTTCGGCAACGACTCCACCTATCAGACCAGCCGCTTCAACCTCGCACCGACGAAGAGCTACAACTACACCCTGCAGACCACCTACAGCGAGCCCCTTTGGAGAGGAGCGTTCCTGCAGTTCAGCTACAGCTTCAACTACTCGTTCAACAAGAGCGACCGTCAGACCTTCGACTTCTCGAACCTCGGTGAAGACTTCTTCAGCGGCCTCACTCCTTATTATCGCGAGTGGGATCAGTACCTCAACCGCCTCTCGCAGCCTTACGAGGCCTATCGCGATTCGTCGTTGAGCCGCTACTCGGAGTATAAGAACTACACGCACAACATTGAAATCATGTACCGTAAGATTCATGAGAAGTACAATTTCAACGTGGGTGTGATGTTCCAGCCGCAGAAGTCAGACTTCATTCAGGACTATCAGGGCGTCTATGTCGACACTACTCGCACCGTGTTCAACGTCACGCCGACCCTCGACTTCCGCTATCGTTTCTCGCAGGTGTCGAACCTCCGCATCAACTATCGTGCCAACACATCACAACCCTCTATAACACAGCTGCTCGACATCTACGACGACAGCGACCCGCTGAACATCTCACGTGGTAACCCCGGACTGAAGCCGTCGTTCACACAGAGCCTGAACCTCTTCTACAACGGATATCAGCAGTGGCACTCCATGACGGAGATGACCTACCTGAACTTCTCCACCACGCGTAACTCCATCTCCTCGATGGTCACCTACGACGAAAAGACCGGTGGACGCACCACGCGACCCGAGAACATCAACGGCAACTGGAATGCCATGTGGGGTGGAATGTTCAACATGTCTATCGACAGCGCCGGTGTCTGGAACATCAACACCTTCACCAACCTCGGCTATAACAACCACGTGAGCTACATCAACCTCGATCGTACATCGTCGTCGGTGAAGGGTACGACACGTGAAACCACCGTGGGCGAACGACTCGGCCTGAGCTTCCGTCCTGTCATCGGCAACTGGTTCGGTGAGTTGGAACTCGATGGTAGCCTGAACTACAGCCACGCCCGCAACAAACTGCAGGCCACAGCCAACCTCGACACCTGGATGTTCTCCTATGGTGCTTCGCTCAGCCTCACCGCTCCTTGGGGTACCTCCATCGCTACCGACATCCACAACCGCAGTCGTCGCGGCTACAACGACAACTCGATGAACACCAACGAGCTGCTCTGGAACGCACAAATCTCGCAGTCGTTCCTCAAGGGTCGCAACCTCACGGTCATGCTGCAGTTCTACGACATCCTCGACCAGCAGTCGAACTTCAGCCGCACGCTCAGTGCTATCTCGCGCAACGACACATGGTACAACTCCGTGAACTCCTACGCCATGCTCCACGTCGTCTATCGCTTCAACGCCTTCGGTGGCAAGCAGGGTCGTCAGGGTCAGGGTGGCTTCAATCCCGGTGGCATGCCCGGCATGATGCCTGGTGGTAACCGTGGCGGTGGAAACCGCGGTGGTGGCATGCCTCGTGGCGGCTTCGGCGGTGGCGGTGGCTTCGGTGGCGGCCGCTTCTAAACAAGCAAATGGTGTTGCAAACCAAGAAAAGCTGATACAAACAAGCGAATCATAAACCGCAACAAAAAGAACTAATTAGAAGAAATCCCCCCTCGATGAGGATGCTTCTAATTAGTTCTTTTTTTGGTAGATGTAGGGACGCGGCGTGCCGCGTAACTGGATTTAGCGTTTCCCCTCCATAAACGCGATACGTCGCGTCCCTACATTTCGGGGTGACAAATCCTAACATCGGACATCCAGTGTAGCCACGTGTAGGGGCAGACCCCCGTGTCTGCCCGATATTTTGTGGAGTGTCATCTGTTCGGGCAGACACGGGGGTCTGCCCCTACGCGTGGATGAACAAAAAAAGGAGTTTTAGGCTCTGTACTCCTAAAACTCCTATATTCCTTTCACTTCAAAATATCCTGACTCCCTCCGCAACTGCTTTAATCCTCGTCGTCGAGGAAGTCGTCGTCGAAGCCGAAGAGGGTGGGGTCGACGAAAGCATCCATGGCGCGGCGTTCCTTCTTCGTGGGACGGCCGGTGCCGCGGGCACGGTCGACGAAGCCGCTGATGCGACTCATCTCCAGCAGTTCATATTGCTTCGGGTCGGTGACGTTCTCGTAGATCTCCGGGATGAGCTTCGCACCGACGCGCTGCTCAATGGTCTTCAGAATGCGGAACGAATAGGTGACGGGCGGCTTCTTCACACTTACCACCTCGCCAGCCTTCACCAGTCGGCTGGGCTTCACGCAGACTCCGTCGATGGTGACGCGGCTGTTCTTGATGGCGTCGACGGCTATGCTTCGGGTTTTGAAGATGCGGGCTGCCCAGAGCCATTTGTCGATTCGAGCGGTTTCTTGCATTGTTTTCCCAGTTTGTTGTATTGGTTCATGGTGATATCGATGCCTGCAAGCACAAAGCTGCGGATGACGTCGACGGCGATGTCGATGGCGGGCTGCAGCAGCTCGCGCTCCTCGGGTGTGAAGTGGCCGAGCACATGCTGAATCTGCATGCCCTGCGGGAAGTCGTTGCCGATGCCCATTCGCAGGCGGGCGTAGTTCTGACCGATGAGCTGTTGGATGTGCCCGAGGCCGTTGTGGCCACCATTGGAGCCGCTGGCCTTCAGACGGAACTGCCCAAGTGGAACGGCCACCTCGTCGGAGACCACGAGCAGGCGGCTCTGGTCGATGTTCTCCTTGCCCAGCCAATAGCGTACGGCATTGCCGGAGAGGTTCATGAAGGTGGTGGGCTTCAGCAGAAACACCTTCCTACCCTTGATGCTTGTCTCGGCGACATAGCCATAGCGCTTGTCGTCAAAAACAATATTGGACGCCTTAGCAAAAGCGTCCAATACCATGTATCCAGCATTGTGGCGGGTCTCGGCGTATTCATCGCCAGGGTTTCCCAAACCCACAATCAAGTATTTGTCCATAGTCGTCAGTTAGTTACTGAAGTTTCGCAAGCTCTACTTCTCCCAAGGGCTTAAAGGGCTTAAAGGGGAGTGAAAGGGGAGAAAAGGGACGAATGCTTTGTGCAACCAGAGGGGTGAGAGGCGGGACTATTGTCCCTTTTAAGCCCTTTCACTCCCCTTTATACCCTTTATTCCTTCCGCTCGGCTCTGCCGCTTTCGTAGCAAAGCGGAGAAAGAACTTGCGAAAGTTGAATTAGTTACTCACCAGCGGCGTCAGCATCAGCAGCAGCGGCGGAACGCGATGCGCGGGTAGCCTTCACGGAGCAAACCACGACGTCGGCGGGAGTAGCCAGCTCAAGACCCTCGAAGCTCAGGTCGCGCACCTTGATGCTCTTGCCGAGCTCCAGACCGGTGACGTCGATGTCGAGTACTTCGGGAATCTGCTTATAGGGAGCAGTCACGTTGAGCTTACGGATAGAGAGGTTCAGCTTACCACCGTCGCGGACACCCTGTGCCAGACCGTTCAGCTTCACGGGGATACCGATGGTGAGGGGCTTCTCTTCGTTCACTTCGTAGAAGTCGACGTGCAGCACAGTGTCCTTCACGGGGTGGAACTGCAGCTCCTTGATCACGGCCTTGCGCTCTTCGCCGTCGATGTTCAGATTCAATACGTAGATGTGGGGAGTGTAGATCACCTTGCGAAGATCTGCCATAGCGATGGCAAACGACATAGCCTTGGGCTTGCCGTCTTCGGTGTGCTCACCATAGATGTTGCAGGGCACCAGACCCTCTTTGCGAAGCAGGCGCGAAGCCTTCTTTCCTACGGTCTCACGCTTCTGACCGTTCAGTGCAAATTCTTTCATAATTCTGTTGTGTTACTCTAAATTAAGTTGTTAAAATTTTGTTATGCCTTAATTCGCCATCACACGATGTGCTCAAAAAAGCGGGTGCAAAGGTACAAAAAAATCATGAAACAGGAAAGCTCAATCAAGAAAAATTACTAAAATCAAGCATTTTTTTTCAGTTTTCTTGTAGATTTTCGGGAAAATCAGTATATTTGCAGTTGTAATCACCATCATGGTAAAACAAGAGAGAAGCAATGATTAATAGAGAGCTCATTAGAATTAAGATTGTACAGCTGACGTATGCTTACTATCAGAACGGCAACCGCAACATTGATACTGCTGAGAAAGAACTCATTTTCAGCCTGTCGAAAGCATACGATCTTTATCTGTACTTGTTGCAGCTCATCGTGGCAGTGGCCAAGGAAGAGCGGCACCGTGTTGAAATTGGCCTGCAGCGCGCCTTGCGTGAGGGCACCGAGAAACCATCAACCAAGTTCGTAGACAACAAGTTCGCCATTCAGTTGGAGGACAACAAGATGCTTGCCTCGTTCATCGAGAGCCAGAAGTTGTCGTGGGACGATAACATAGAGTTTGTGCGCAAGCTATGCAATCAGATCGAGGAGAGCCTCGCTTATCAGGAATATATGGAGAGCGACGACGACTCCTACGAGGCCGATCGCGAGATCTGGCGTAAGATCTACAAGCAGCTCATTCAGGAAAACGAAGACCTCGATGCCGTCTTGGAAGAGAAGAGTCTCTACTGGAACGACGACAAGGAGGTCGTGGACACGTTCGTGCTGAAGACCATCAAGCGCTTCGACCCGAAGAACAGTTCGCGTCAGGAGCTGCTGCCCGAATACAAGGACGATGAGGACAAGGACTTCGCACGCAAGCTCTTCCGTGCCACCATCCTGAATGCCGACACCTACCAGCGCTACATGAGCGAGACCTCACGCAACTGGGATTTCTCGCGACTGGCCTACATGGACGTCGTCATCATGCAGATTGCCATTGCCGAGATGCTCACCTTCCCGAACATTCCCGTGAGCGTCACCATCAATGAGTATGTTGACTTGGCCAAGCTCTATAGCACCTACAAGAGCGGCGGCTACATCAACGGCATGCTCGATGCCATTGCCCGCCATCTCGTCCATACAGGTAAGATGATGAAGCAGGTCGATCCAAGGTAACAAATTAACAAAGTAACAAGAATAAACAACTCACAATAACAAATTATGACAACAATTGTTTTAGCTGCACAGGCAGCACAAGGAGGTAGTGGCATGTCGATGCTGCTGATGATGTTGGCCATCTTCGCCATCATGTGGTTCTTCATGATTCGTCCGCAGCAGAAGCGGCAGAAGGAAATCCGTCAGTTCCAGAACTCTATTTCTGAGGGAACGAAGGTCGTCACCGGTGGTGGCGTACACGGAACCGTGAAACGTGTGAACCTGGCTGAGAACACCGTCGAGGTTGAAATTGCTCGCGGCGTGGTCATCACCGTCGACAAGAACTACGTATTTGCCAGCGCCTCGGCCCAGGGACCTGCTGCCAACGCTTAAGTATTCGCGACTGCTTGCAGAAGCGGTCACAACCCGACAGCAACCGTGAAAGAACAACTATTTGAAATAGGACGCTTCATCAAGAACTTTCTGTTCAGTATCGTGAACAGAGAGTTTTTGATTTTTTTGTTCTTTCTCATCGTGAGTGGTACGTTCTGGCTGCTCATGGCACTCAACGAAACCGTGGAGCGCGAGTTCGAAGTGCCCGTGTCGCTCGTCGGAGTGCCGAAGGATGTAGTCATCACCACCGACATTCAGGACACGCTGAAGGTGACGCTGCGCGACAAGGGATTCACCCTCGCCGCCTATATGTACAGCGACCGCCTGCAGCCGATGAAGGTGATTTTCAGGAACTACACCGCGAAGGACAACGGACGCGGACAGGTGGCGCTGTCGGAGATACAGCGATACATCAGCCAGCAGCTCTACAGTTCCACGAAGATTACATCCGTGAAGCCCGACCGTCTGGAGTTCTTCTACAACCACGGCATCTCGAAGAGGGTGCCTGTGCGGTTCATCGGGCGAGTCATCCCCGCCGAGAATTACTATCTCTCGCGCACGCTCTGCCAGCCCAGTCAGGTCACCGTCTACGCCGACAAGGCACTCCTCGACAGCATTTCCTTTGTTGGTACGGAGGCTCTGCGTCTCACCGATTTTGCCGATACCGTTGTCCGGAAGGTGCCCTTGCAGACCATTCGCGGTGCGAAGGTGGTTCCGGCAGAGGTGGAAGTGACGTTCTGTCCCGACATCCTCACCGAAGAGGCTGTCGAGGTGCCCATCGTGGCGGTTGGAATGCCTGAGGGAAAGGTGCTGCGCACATTCCCCTCGCGAGTGAAAGTGCGCTTCTCTGTGGGTGCCAACCAGTTCCGACAGATCAAGCCTGAGCAGTTCCGCGTGGAAGCCGACCTCTCGGCGATTGGCGACAAGGCATCTGAGAAGTGTCCAATCTATCTGCGCCAGGCACCGTCCAACGTGAGTAATGCGCGATTGGAAATCGGAATGATCGACTATCTCATCGAACAATGACGCGTCAGCTCATCGCTATCACCGGAGGCATCGGCAGCGGGAAGAGCTATGTCTGCCAGCTGTTGGAGAAACACGGCATCAAGGTCTACGACTGCGATGCTGCTGCCAAGCGACTTATGCGCACATCGGCAACGCTGCGACAGCAGCTGCGCCAGTTGGTAGGGCCACAGGTCTATCGTGGCTGCATCCTGCAGAAGCGTGTGCTCGCCGAGTTCTTGCTGGCCAGCGAAGCAAACAAGCAGGCGGTCAACGAGATTGTGCATCCGGCTGTGGCACGTGATTTCATCGAGTCCGACTACCAGTGGCTCGAAAGCGCCATCCTCTTCGACAGCGGCTTCCATCGGCGAGTGCCGTTCTCGTTTGTGGTGTGCGTGAGCGCTCCCGAGGACGTGCGTGTCCAGCGAATCATGGCGCGCGACGGCATCAGCGAGGCGAAAGCCCTGGAGTGGATTCATCGGCAGATGCCGCAAGAGCAAGTGGAGGCGCAGAGTGACTTCGTCATCGTCAACGATGGAGTTGCGCCGCTCGAGCCGCAAGTAGATAAGCTGTTGGAAAACCTACATCCTTTCTCTCCTTGAAGAGAGGTGGGAATAGCGCCACATGTAGGGGCAGACCTCCCGTGTCTGCCCGCTCATAGGAACCAGACATTGTCTGCACTCCTACACATCTTTTAAAAAACATTCAATCATTCATAAAAAACAAACTGAAAAGAAATGGAAACAATTCTCTCTATCTCCGGCAAGCCGGGCCTCTATCGCCTCGTTAGCCGTGGCAAGATGAACCTCATCGTAGAAACACTCGACGAAGCCAAGAAACGCATGCCGGCATTCGCTACCGACCGTATCACAAGTCTTGGCGATATCGCAATGTTCACCGACAGCGACGACATCCCCCTTTGGCAGGTGCTGAAGAACCTCGGCGAGAAGGCCGAGCTGAAACCCTGTCAGCTCAATTATAAGAAAGCAACACCGCAGGAGCTGCACGACTTCTTCGCTGAAGTGCTGCCCGACTACGACCGCGAGCGTGTCCACGATAGCGACATCCGCAAGCTCATCCAGTGGTACGACATCCTCGTGCGTTATGGCATCACCGACTTCGAGGCCACCCTCGCACCCACCGAGGGCGACAACGTCGACGATCGCGCCGAGCAATAACGGCTACACCTTATTATATTATATAGTGTAGATTTTTTTATATAGTGCAGGCAACGACAGGCCAGCCTTCGGGCTCCCTGTCGTTGCTTGTTTTTGTGGGGTAAGGATGAAAGTTGGGCAATCGCCTTTTCGTCTTTCCCTCCTCAGTAAGACCCCAAAGGGGTCGCACTATGGTAACCGCAGGTCTTGACCTGCGGTGGAAGTAACTATGCAGGGGACGACTTCGAAGATGTCGCACAATAGCACCATTTTTTTGCTGTGCGACCCCTTTGGGGTCGTAGCCATGTGGACGCCTTACCCCGCAGGTCTTGACCTGCGGTTATGCACATGTGACCCCTTTGGGGTCCTTTCTCTATTCATCTTTGTGCCATCTGATATATTATTACATTTGCTAATGATTCATTCGTGATTCATTGTCCTCTTGTTCGTTGAAAGCACTCCTCTTGTTCTTCCAAAGCAATGCTCTTATTCATGGTAAGCACTGCATCCGTTTTATGAATGAAATGGAGTTATTCTGCAAATTAACTTGTTTTGTTCAGTAAATTAACTTAATTTGTTCGGTAAATTAACTTATTTTACTCAGTAAATTAACTTATTTTACTTGATAAATTAACTTAATTTGCTCATCAAATTAACTTAATTTACTTTTCAATCTCAGTTAATTTACCTTATAACTTAAATTAATTGACATAACGATACAATTGCTCCAGCATAACAGAAGCAATGCTTTCGTCACACTGGAGCAATTCTTTATGCGGTCGAAACACGTCGTTTCTACCAATGAAAAACTAAGTTCGGCAGTCGGCTTTGGGGGTTGTTGGTTACCAAAGGCTCTTCAGCAGGAACCACAGCACGGGAACGAGCAGGGCGGGCAGGAGGTTGAGGGTCTTGCAGTCCTTCAGCTTTAGCAGCGACAGGCCTGATGCGGTGATAAGCAGACCACCGACGATGAGTAGTTCCGACATAAGTGCATCGCTGACAGCTTCGCTCGAGATCTTTGCCACGAGATAGAACATGCCCTGCCAGCAAAACAGCACGGGCGCGGCCAGCATCATACCAAGTCCGTAGGTGGACGCAAAGATGGTGGCCGACACGAAGTCGAGCGTGGCGTTGGTGAAGAGGAACGTGTGGTCGCCCTGCAGCGCCGAGATGACAGGACCCAGCATCGACAACGGGCCGATGCAGTAAAGTAGGATGGCAGTTGAGAGGCCGTCGGCGAGGGCAACAGACCCACCCCCCTGCCCCTCCCTGTGAGGGAGGGGAGTAGAATGCCCTACTGCCTGTTGTTGCTCAGAAGAGTAATTACTCCCCTCCCTCACAGGGAGGGGCTGGGGGGTGGGTCTGCTGGGGCTGGGGCTGGGTGTTGTGTGTCTTCTATTCACAATCCTTCTAAACCACCCATCAATGTCGAGCCTTGTTCCTACGACGCCGCCGATGGCGATGGACACGATGAAGAGCACGGGGTACTGGCTCTTCGGCAGGTTCTGCACGGCTGCATTCAGTCCGATGGCCAGGCTCACGAGGCCCAGTCCGGTATAGAGAACGCTCTTATACTTTTCTTTGATACCGCGATGCAGCACCGATCCCACGATGGTTCCGGCGATGATGGTGCACGTGTTGACAATCGTTCCAATCATAAGTATCTAGTTTGTTGTTTTGAGTTTCACATTCATTTTCCGTTGCAAAAGTAATGTTTTTTTCGGAATTTTCATTACCTTTGCACAGAAAATAGTTAAAGATGAACACAGACAACGTCATATCAAGCGTGCAGAACCCGAAGGTGAAGCGCCTGTTGGCCCTGCAGCAGAAGTCGTCGGAACGTCGCGAGGCGGGACTCTTCGTCGTGGAGGGTCGCCGTGAGATAGAGCGTTGTCTGGCGGCTGGCTTCGAGGTGCAGACGTTGTTCTGTACTCCGGAAGTGGCCTCGGTGGTGCCGCAGGGGTCGTACGACCTGTACCTGGTGACACCGAAGGTCTACGAGCGCATGGCTTATCGCGGCAGTACCGAAGGTATGATTGCCGAGGTGCGCACGCGCCAATGGCAGCTTGCCGACCTGCCGCTGACGGAGAATCCGCTCATCGTGGTGCTGGAGAGTGTGGAGAAGCCTGGCAACCTGGGTGCTATCCTGCGCAGTGCTGATGCTGCCGGAGCCGATGCAGTGGTGGTCTGCGACCCGTTGACCGACCTCTTCAATCCCAATGTGGTGCGTGCCTCCACGGGTGCGGTGTTCAGCATGCCAATGGTGGCCTGCACGTCGGAGGAGTGCATTGCGTTCCTGCAGCGTCGCGGCATCAGCATCCTTACGGCACAGCTGCAAGACTCCGAGCTCTATTACGATACCGACATGCGTCGGCCCACAGCCATCGTGATGGGTACTGAGGCAACAGGCCTCACCGACCAGTGGCGTCGCGCGGCCACAGCCCACATCCGCATCCCGATGCTTGGCGTCGCCGACTCGCTGAACGTGTCGGTGAGTGCCGCCATCCTGCTGTATGAGGCGGTGAGGCAGAGGCAGTGAGGTACGCTGTCGCGTCTTTAAGAAAACAGAAGAATACAAAGAAAACAGAAGAATACCAAATTGTTTTTTCATGTTTTTGGTGTTTTCTCGTGTTTTTGAAAGCCCGCATTGCGGAAATAGAATATAATTAGCAAATTACAAGATATGATTGTAAACATTCTGATGATTATTGCTGGCGTGGTGCTTGTCCTTTGGGGTGCCGACCGCCTGACCGACGGCGCCGTAGCGCTTGCCGAGCGGATGGAGATTCCGCAGATAGTGATTGGACTGACCATCGTGGCGCTGGGCACGTCGGCACCGGAGTTCTGCGTGAGCTTGGTGTCGGCACTGAAAGGCACCGCCGACCTGGCCGTGGGTAATGTGGTGGGCTCGAACATCTTCAACACCATGCTTATTGTGGGTGTGGCGGCGATGGTGGCACCAATGACCATTCTGCCATCTACGATAAAGAAAGATGTGCCGGTGGCGCTGCTGGCATCGGTGGCGCTGACCGTGATGGTGCTGATGGACGGCGACCTCTCGCGCGTAGATGCGGCGCTGCTCTTCGTAGGCTTCCTGGCCTTCATGTGGGTGACGCTGCGCGGCGCCAAGGGCAGCCATGCCATCGAGCAGGAACAAGCTGCCCCGCGCGGCTACTCGGTACTGAAGTCGGTAGGACTGCTGGTGCTGGGACTGGCCTGCCTGGTGGTGGGTTCGAACATCTTCGTCGACGGTGCTACCAGCGTAGCCCAGACGCTGGGCGTGAGCGAGGCCGTGATTGGTCTGACCATCGTGGCCGGCGGCACGTCGCTGCCTGAGCTCGCCACGAGTGTGGTGGCAGCCCGCAAGGGCAACAGCGGCATCGCCATTGGCAATGTGCTGGGCTCCAACGTGCTGAACATCCTGCTCATCCTCGGCGCTGCAGGTCTGATTTGCCCGATGCAGGTGCAGGGCATCACGCTCGTCGACTTCGCCATGATGACCATCTCGGTGCTATTGCTGTGGCTGTTCTCCTACACGAAGCTCACCGTGGCCCGCTGGGAGGGTGCCGTACTCACCGCCATCTTCCTCGGCTATATGGGCTGGCTCGTGGCAGGAGCAGTGTAAACAAAGTATATCAGTTGAAGGGAGACGTTCCGCCCAAGATGCTTTTATCTTTTTGTAGTAATGATGAGGCAGGTAAAATCATCTTTGTAGCGGAACGCCCTTTACCAAGGTAACAAGTTAACAGAATAGGTAACAGGTAATAGGTAAGAGGTCATGATTTGCTTTTGTGCCAGTAATGGCGAGCTTCAAGAGTAATCATAACCTTTTACCTCTTACCTCTTACCTTGTTCACAGTCGGTTTTTCTCGGCATTACCTGCACCCGTACCTTTATACTTCGACGGTGTGACGTTGAAGCGGTAGCGCAGGGAGAGCTGTACGCAGCGCGAGTCGTTGTCCTCCATCTTGCGGAACATCATGCGGTTGCTGTAGAGCGTGAAACGGTTGATGGCCCCGTTGAAGAGGTCGTTGCCCGTCAGCTTCACGTTCAGTCTGCGCTTGAAGAAGTCTTTGCTGACGCTCAGCGAGAGCATGGCGTTGGTACAATTGAACCATACATTTTGCTGGTAACCATGGGTGTGCATGTTGAAGTCAGCCTGCAAGAGCCAGTCGTGCGGCAATGTCACGATGTTGCCCAGCTGCAAGGCGAGCATCGGGCGGTTGAAACTCTTCTCTTCATCGAGGAACAGCGATTTGAACCACGGCTTCATCAGCATGACGTTCCATTGCGGAGTCCACGTGGCAGCACTACTGATCTTAACAATCTTCTGAATGCCTAGCGTGACCGTGAGCCAGTCGGCATGGTCGTAGTTCTTGTAGGTCACGAAGTTCACCTTGCTATCCTCGGGCAGACTCTCTGCCGTGTAGAGGATCGGATCGATGCTGCGAGTGAAGTTGGTGCTCAGGAAGAGCCATCGCCACATCGCCGTGAGGTTGAACTGATGGTACTTCACGGGCTGCAGGTAGGGATTGCCCGTCTGCATGTTCAGCCGGTTCTCGTAGACCACATCGCTGCTCAGCTGCCAGTAGCTGGGACGCGTGGTGCGCTTGGAGTAACTGAGTGAGAGCCCCACTCCCGCTCCCTCCCCGCGCATGGGGAGTTGTGTGGAGACAGCCAGCGACGGGAACAAACCGTCGTACGAGCGGCTTTGGTCATTGCGCCGCTCTCCGCTGACGAAGTATTCCGACTCCACGTGCTCGTAGCGCAGACCGGCCTGCAGTTGCAGGCGGCCCAGTTGCTGCCGCAGTTCCACGAAGGGCGCCATGTTTTGCTCGTGCTGCTCATTGTTGCTGTTGGCGATGTAGCCCTCTCGGTTTTTGAAGTCATTGGTCCATTGCGTATAGGTGAATTCCTCGCCAACCTCTATCTGCCCTTTCCACAGCGGATGGCTCACGATAAGTTTCTCTGCCATCATGCGGCTTCGCGTCAGGTTGTCGATGCTGACGTCGCGGTCGTCGTACTCCTCGCTCAGCTCCTGCTGCGTGGTGCGGTTGTGCTGATGGCGGAAGGAGTAGTCGGCATTGAAGTTGATGTCCATCTTGCCAATCTTGCCCACGTAGTAGAGGTTCACCTCGTGGCGCGGCAGGCCTTTCTGACGCTTCACGCTGTGGTTTACAAGGTGGTCATACATGTTGCCGTTGGCCAGCAGTTCGTCGGTGTCGGTGCCACTGATCTTCACGTAGTCGTAGGTGTGTTCGTAATATCCGCCGAAGGAACTGTTGTCGTTCAGCTGGTAGTTGAAACCGGCGCGCCCTTCCAGGAAGGGGTTGCGTGTGGTGAAGTCCTGACGGTTCTTGATAACCCACAGCGTGTCGGCAAAGACGGTTTGCTCGAACTCGCCTGTCTGCCACCGCTTGTTGTAGGCTCCGAAGAGGTTGGCAAAGAGTTCGAGGCCCCCTTCCCGATAGGTCAGGTTGATGCGCTCGTTGTTCTGATAGCCGCGTCCCTTGCGGCTCCACGACGTCAGCTCCACACCAAGTCCTTCGCCAGCTGCCCGCTTAGTACGGATGACGATGACGGCCTGTACCGATGCATCGTAGCGGGCACCGGGGTTCTGAACCACTTCCACGCTTCGGATGAAGTCCGACTGGATGTTCCGCAGCTCTTGCAGGTCGGTAAGCTTACGGTTGTTCACATAGATGAGTGGTGTGCCTTTGCCTAAGATCTCGAACCCCTCGCCTTTCTTCGAAATCATCGGCACACGCGAGAGAACATCCTCGGCGGTGCCCAGTCGTTCCATCACTGTTCCTTCCACATTCATCACGAGTGTGTTTCCCTCCAGTTTCACCTTCGGGCGCTCGCCCTCCACGGTCACACCGTTAATCGTATAGCTCTCTGGCTGCAGACGGATGGTGCCGAGATACTCTTTGTTGCTCAACTTGAAGACGGTCTTATAGCCGACGAAAGAGATGCGGGCGAGGACGGCCCCCTCCCGACCTCCCCCGACTGGGGGAAGAGTTTCGAAGGGTATGGCGAAGTAGCCGCTCTCATTCGACACGCCTCCACTGAGCAACGTGGAGTCGGCAGGATTCATCACGGCCACGTTGGCATAGGCCACGGGCAGCCCTTGCTCGTCGACGATGGTGCCCGTGAGGTGGCGGTCGGTTTTGTGGGTGCACTCCACATAGAGTTCGTGTTCTCCACGATTGACGACTCGGATTGGATAGAATCCGACGACCTGCATGATGGCTTCAGGCAGTGACTTGCGCTTGATGTCGGTGGTCACGCGGA
This sequence comes from uncultured Prevotellaceae bacterium, assembly GCA_900316285.1. GTDB lineage: Bacteria > Bacteroidota > Bacteroidia > Bacteroidales > Bacteroidaceae > Prevotella. The sequence continues at coordinate 259,623 of ONCG01000003.1, read as the reverse complement.
AGTCCTCCAACTCGTTGTAGAGGAAACTGACCGTGTAGTCGCGCGACTGTTGGCTGAGGTCGCGCAGCACCTCCGGCATCGCAACGTTGTTGTAGCTGCGCGTGATATGCTGCCCACTGATGCTGACACAACAGCACAGGGCCATGAGAGAGATAACAAGGTGTTTCATCATCTGACCATCAGTTTTCCGTTCTCAACAGCCATCGTGACGTGTTCGAACATGTTCAACTTTTCAACGACCTCCTGCAGACTGTCCTTCTGATTCCATTCAAAGAAGAAACGCAGCTGGCGCGCCTCGTCGTTCTCTATCTCCATTGGCAGGTGGTGATAGGCGGCAATGGCTTTCGCAATGCTGTCGAGTGGCACATTGTCGAAGACGACGGTCTCTGCGACGGCGGCGGTATCGGTCGTGACGGTGTCGGCCGGCACGATGGGCTGATGTGAAACTGACGTCGGCATCTCCTGAGCCGTTGTCTTCGCCTTATCTGCTGCCTGCTGGCGCACGATGTGGATGGCAGCCAGCGCAATGCCTGAAAGCATGAGGGCTGCGATGAAGATGGCGGCAATCCTTTCGAATGGAAAATTGAGAATGGAAAATTGAGAATGGGGGCGCTCGGTAGAATTTTCCATTTTCCATTCTCCATTTTCCATTTCGAACGACTGCCACTCGGCATCGATTTGCTCGTCGGTGAGTTGCTCGCAGGCGCGGGCGGCATCGAGGGCTCCGCGCGTCGTCGCCATCAGCTCGTAGAGCTCGCGGCACTCGTCGTCCTCGAGTATCTGCTGCCATTCGGCGGCACTGTAGTCATGGGGGTGCTCCAGCATCTGGAGCAGAAGGTCGGTCTTGTTCATGGGTGCTTCGGGTTTTTAAGATGTTCGCGTAATGATTCCAGCGCACGGCGCAGATGCTTGTAGACCGTGGTCTCGCTGACTTGCAGCTCGCGGGCTATCTCGCTGAAGGTGAGGCCGTCGCGGAAGTGTCGCACGATGATGGTGCGGCACACGGGCGGCTGCAGCAGGCCTACGGCTTCGGCCAGTCCCTCAGCCTCCTCGCTGAGTTGCCGTTCGGAGAGAGCGGCGGTCTCGAGGTCGAGCCGGTAGAGGTGCTGGATGCGCTCCTGAATCTGTCGGTTGCGCATCAGGTTGAGACATCTGTTGCGTACGCAGGTGAGCAGAAAAGCCTGGGCCGACTCCTCGCGCATGGGGCGTGGGTCGCTGAGCAACTGTGCAAAGACGTCGTGCACCACGTCCTTGCTCTCGGCATCGTCGTGCAGCAGTAGGATGGCCAGTCGGTACATCTGCCGGTAATGCTGTCGGAACAGCTGCTGAATGAGTTCTTTTCGTTCGTTCATACACAAGTAATACACATGAACACGCATTTTACTAAACCCACGAAACAAAAAAAGTAACAAAGCAACAACTCTCATTGTTACCTTGTTACTTTGTTACCTTGTTACTTTGTCCTTATTCTCCGTAGATTTCGGCGAGCTTCTTGCCGAGAGCCTCACCACGCAGATCGCGGGCGATGACTTTACCTTGTGGGTCGACGAGCAGCGACGAAGGGATGGCGTTGATGCCATAAGTGGAAGCAGCGATGGTCTGCCAGAACTTCAGGTCAGAGAGGTGTACCCAGTTCAGTTCCTTTTCCTTAATGGCTTTCACCCACGGCTCCTTGGCGCGGTCGAAGGAAAGGCCGACAACGTTGAAGCCTTTAGGATGATACTTGTCGTAGTTAGCCTTTACGTTCGGCATCTCCTGCATGCAGGGACCACACCACGAAGCCCAGAAGTCGATGAGCACATAGTTGCCCTTGCCCACGTATTCGCTAAGCTTGTGAGGATTTCCGTCAACGTCGTTCTCCTCGATGTCGATGAACTGCTGTCCCACGATGGCCTGCTTCTTCTCTTCGTCAGCAATGTGCTTTTTCAGACGGGCGAGTAATGGGTGACTGCTATAGGCATACTTGTCGCTGAGCATCTCCTTCAGTTCAGGCAGTTCACATTCGTAAATAAGGTTCGGGAGATAGAAGGCAGGGATTACGTTATCGGGATTTTCCTTCACGATTTGCTTCACCAATGCCGTCTCCTCTTTCTGTATGGGTTCGAGTTCTGCCTGAATCTTTCCTACCATAGCCTGCAACTCTTCCTGTGACTTGCCTTCCTCGCGAGCTTTCATAAATGGTTCAATCAACGCCTGTTGCTTATCGGCAAAGACTTTCATCTTCTGCTGATAGCCGGCAAACTTGTTGTTCAAAGCGGAGCCGGAAAGATTTTCTTTTACAAGATCCAGTGCGACAGGTGTGCCGTCGATGATGAACGACATGTTCTTATTGCCGTCATGGATGTTGCGCATGTCGTTTTTAGCGGCCTTGCCCGTATAGCTGAACTTGCCATTGGTGACGGCAATGCTGTCCAACACATTGCGAGGATTAGAGGGGTCGACGACGTACACCATTTTTACATCAGCAGCACAAGTGCCACTGACGGTGTAGCTGATTTCCTCACCAGCCGGTGCAGCGGGCTGCGTCTTCTGTGGAATGATCTTCATGGCAGGAACTGCCTTTTTCTCTTGTGCACAAGCGGTCAGACAAATCATGCCGACGAGTGCGATAGCTGTAAGTTTCTTCATTTTCTAAAATATCAATTATCAATTCACTTGTTTCTCCTGAATGCGCTTGCCGGAACCCCAAGCGTCGCCGACCTTCTCGCCAACGACGCGATAGGTGTTCTTCGACGAATCGAAGACGACGGGCTGCAGCTTGCCAAGATCGATGTTGCCTTCCTCGTCGAGGATGCTTTCATCGGCACTCATGTTCACCACTTCACCAACGACACGTGCACCGCCGTTCTCGTCCTCATCGAAGGTGACGACGCGACATTCGAGCGCCATCTTATATTCGTTGATGATGGGTGCATCGACATTCGGGCTCGGAGTGAATGTAAAGCCCGCACGAGCCACTTTGTCAGGAACATCGTTGCCCGACACCATGCCGAAGTAGTCGCTCTCGGCGACGTCGTTCTTCGTGGCGAAACTGATGGTAAATGCCTTCTTCAGACGGATGTTATCGGTGGTTTTGTGAGCAGACAGCTCGAAGCAGATGTGCTTCGGTCCGCACTGGCCGCCCCAGGCAGCCATCATCACGTCAGGTGTACCCTCGGCGTCCCATGTAGCGATCATCAGGGCGGGAAGGGGTGTGATAACGGTCTTGTCGGCGAAGTTCTTGCGACCTTCCACTTCCTTCACTTCCACCTTCTCAGGGGTGGCATTCTCATTCACGTTGGCTTCTGCCTTTTGCTCTTTAGGCGAGCATGCTCCGCAGACCAAGGCACCTGCCAGCAGCAGGATGTTGAGCGAATACTTTTTCATTGTTTCTATCTTATTAATAGGTGTTTCATTTGATGAACTTCACTTTCGAAGCATCGCGCTGACGGGCTTCGGGTTGTTCGTCGGGATAGCCCACGGCGATGATGTAGTTCAACTCATAGTCGGCCGGGATGTCGAGTCGTTCCAGGAAGAAGCGGGCATCGGCATTCGACTTCAGGAACCGCACCGGTCCTCCCAGACAGCATGTGCCCAAGCCCAGTGCATGAGCAGCCAACATGACGTTCTCGCCCAGCAGACCTGCATCGAGTTGTCCGCCACCCTTGGCTGGTGTGCACACGCAGATGAGGTTAGGTGCATTGCGGAACATGTTCTTGAAGTCGGCATCGCGCTTCACCTGTTCGGCGTTCGCCTTCTTGTAGACCTCGGTGACGTCGTTGATGAGTTTTTGGTCTTCCACCACGCGTACCAGCCAAGGTTGTGCGTTCATGCCACTCGGGGCGTTGATGGCACAGCGGGCCAGCGTCATGAGCTTCTCGTGTTCAACGGGGCGGTCGAGGTATTTGCGCACTGAGCGGCGAGCCATGATAGCTCCCACCACAGGATTCAGCTCGGCTTCAATAGCCATCTCCACATTACTCATCTTGTCGGTAGGCTCGAAGCGTCTGACGACACGGCCGTCGCGGCTGACGAGGAATTTCGTGAAGTTCCATTTGATGTCGGCCTTCTTGTCGTAGTCGGCATCCTGACGGCGCAACATCTGATCCATGAACTTCCCACGTTCGTCAGCGGAGTCGAATCCTCCGAAGCCCTGCTGAGCTTTCAGGAAAGTGAAAAGCGGTGAGGCGTTCGGTCCGTTGACGTCGATTTTGTCGAACTGTGGAAACTGAATGTTGAAGTTAGCCGTGCAGAACTGGTGTATCTCGCTAATGGTGCCCGGTGCCTGCTGGCCGAACTGGTTGCAGGGGAAGTCGAGAATCTCGAGTCCTGCAGCGTGGTATTTCTCGTAGAGTGCCTCCAGTTCCTCATACTGAGGCGTGAATCCACAGCGCGTGGCGGTGTTTACGATGAGTAGCACCTGTCCGCGATAGTCGCCGAGCGACACCTCTTGTCCGGCATCGTTCGTTACCTTGATGTCATAGAAGCCCTGCGCCACCATTGGCAGAAGCCCGGCGACGGTCATCAGCCAAATAGTTAGAAGTCGTTTCATGTTGTGTTGAGTGATAATGATTTGTTTATTTAACGTACAAAAATACAAAAAAGGTAATAGACGGGAGATGAAAAACGGGACTTTTTATGAAAAACAAGTGTCCTTTAACTTCTTATAACGTCTTTTGCAAAAAAACTTTGAGCAAAGAGTTGAAAACTGAAAAAAAAGCTGTACCTTTGCACCCGCTTTTGCAGCTATGCATGTTGCATCGCGAAACTTGAACGCTGCGTGGCAGCATTTGAACTCTTGAACGCCCGAAGGGCATTGAACTTTTGAACGCTGCGTAGCAGCATTGAACAAATTATATTCACCGCGCCTTGGCGCAGGGGTACTTGCGAAGTCATTTCGATGACCACCCCCTTTAACAAAACAAGAACAATGAACAAAAAAGTTAGTGTGCTTTTCCTGTTCCTGAGCCTTCTGTTCTGCGTGTGCCTGATCACATCGAACCTGCTGGGAACAAAACAAATACAAGTGGGCCCCATAGCACTGACGGGCGGAGTGCTTGTATTTCCCGTGAGTTACATCATCAACGACTGCGTGAGCGAAGTGTGGGGATTCCGCATGACGCGCCTGCTCATCTGGTTGGGATTCCTGATGAACTTCTTCGTCGTGGCCGTCTGTGCGCTGTGCGACTGGATTCCCGGTGCCAGCTACTGGCAGTTCGACGAGCAGTTCCACTATGTGTTCGGACTGGCGCCGCGCATTGCTGCCGCGTCGTTCCTGGCCTTCCTGTGCGGCTCGTTCGTGAATGCTTATGTGATGAGCCGCATGAAAGTGCGCGACCAGGGACGTCGCTTTACATTCCGTGCTGTCGTGAGCACCATCTTCGGTGAATCCATCGACTCGCTCATCTTCTTCCCGCTGGCTCTCGGTGGCGTCATCCCCTGGGAGGCTATGCCGGCGATGATGTTTTGGCAGGTGGTGCTGAAGACCCTCTACGAAGTGCTCGCTCTCCCGCTCACCATCCGTGTCGTGCGCTATGTGAAGCAAGTGGAGCAGGTCGACACCTACGACGAAAACATCAGCTACAACGTGCTGAAGGTATTTTCACTTTAAACTCTTTAAACCCTTTTATTGTATGAGTGAAAACAGAAAAACGGAGGGCTTGAAAGCCCTTGGCCGCGAGACAGGATATCTCGAGACCTACAACCCCAGCGTGCTGGAAACATTTGAGAACAAACATCAGGACAACGACTACTGGGTGCGCTTCAACTGCCCGGAGTTCACGTCGGTGTGCCCCATCACCGGACAGCCTGACTTTGCCGAGATACGCATCAGCTACATCCCCGACAAGCGCATGGTGGAGTCGAAGAGTCTGAAGCTCTACCTCTTCTCCTTCCGCAACCACGGTGACTTCCATGAGGATTGCGTAAACATCATCATGAAGGACCTCGTGCGGCTCATGGACCCAAAGTATCTCGAAGTGCGCGGCATCTTCACGCCCCGTGGCGGCATCGCCATCTGGCCCTATGCCAACTATGGCCGTCCCGGAACGAAGTGGGAACAGCTGGCTGAGCGCCGACTGATGGAGCAGGAGTAGGATTGAAGACATACAAGACAGACGAACAGTTGTTTTTTATAAGAAGACATACTTGACAGACGAACAGATTTAAAAGTTTTGTGGTAAAATAGTGCATAGTTACTAAAGTAAAAAGGATAATTGGAGAATGGACCTTGTTGGTCTGTTCTCCTTTTTTCTTTTTGTCCAATAAAATAAAGCGGGGGAAATGACGTTATTTGAATGAATGATAACAAAACAAATAAAAATGAAGATGAAAAGATTATTCTTCCTTTCGGCATTGTTCGCAATCGCCCTCTCTGCTCAGGCCCAGCCCAGACAGGGACACTTCTCCGTGATACCACGCATCGGTGTGAACTTTGCCAATATCACCAATAATGAAGTAGTTGTAGACCTGAGTCAGCAAAGCAATACGCTGAAGTCGCGTGTGAAGCCCGGTCTCTTGGCAGGCGTCGATGTGGAGTATCAGGCCACCGACCTGCTGTTTGCCAGTCTTGGCTTGCATTATTCCATGCAGGGATCGCGCTATCCCGACTTTGAGCGAAAGGAAGACGAATTGATGGAGGGCTTCAGCGACTGGCATACAAACCTGGGCTATCTTAATGTGCCTTTGCTTGTGGGCTGTCGCGTAACAGATGGCTTCAGCGTGAAGGCTGGTGTGCAGCTGGGCATGCTCCTCAATGCCAAGAACTATATGTCGACCACAGATATCATCCCACAAGAGGGTGGGGGACGTGAACAAGGGAAGGCCATAGAACAAACGACCGACCTCTACGATTCCTGTAAGAAAGTTGACATCTCGATTCCCCTCGCCGTGAGCTACGAGTTCGAGAATGTCATCCTCGATGCTCGTTACAACATCGGCCTCTCACGCATCTACGACCTCGATATCGTGAAAAACCGCAATAGCGTTGTACAACTCACGGTCGGCTATCGGTTCCAGTTGTAGGCATATAAACAAAGTGGAATCATTACCGCTATGTGGTGGAATCGTCACCGCTATGTGGTAAAATCGTCACCGCTATGTGGTAAAATCATCACCGCTATGTGGTAAAATCATCACCGACATGTGGTAGAATTACTACCTTCCTGCGGTAGGCTCGCTACCATTATATGGTAGGCTCGTTACCACATAGCGGTAATGACTCTACCACATGCTGGTAACGCTATTACCACTATGTGGTAACGGCATTACCAAATTGTGGTAACGATTTTGGTAATGTAGCTCAATGTTTTTATTTGACGACTTGCAGGCTGGTTCGCGATGCGATTTTGTGTTAATTTTTAGTTAAAATCGAGATTTGCTGCAATACTGTCATCTTGCTGCCACTTGTAATTCGTTGATTATCAATGAGTCTTGCAGTAATGGCAGAATTGCAGCAAAAATTAAAAATCGCTGGTAGGAAGAAAGACTTCCGTTAGTACTTGAAGCTGGAGCCACCGACGAATTCTCGCATGATGGAGGTCGGCGGGATTTCCTTGTCGCTGACAGGCATGAAGTAGTGCAGGAACTTCAGTAGACGGTGAGCATCGGTGTACTCAGGGCAGTTCTTCGGTACCGAGGCGAGGATGATCTCTGCATGCGGGCGAAGCACGGCAAACTCGATGTTCAGCGCAGAGTTGAACATCACGTCGGCCGTTTCCTGATAGGGGAATATCCACTGATCCTCAGCCTCGCAGACGTTTGGCCATTGGCTGATGGTCTGCTGTGCGGTGAAAGCACCTTTGTTGTAGTCGCGAATGATGCGGCGCAACAGACGGTTGTCACGCACGGGAATCCAGTTATGGTCGTCAAGAGAGATGCTGGTAAGGGCGGAGATGTAGATTTTAAACTTTGCCGAGTCGGGAATGGCCTTCGTCAGCAACGGATTCAAGGCGTGGATTCCCTCGATAATCAATACCGTATCGTTGTTGAGTTTTAGCTTCTTTCCGTTCCACTCGCGTTTGCCGGTAGTGAAGTTGTATTCCGGCACTTCCACACGCTCACCCTTCATCAAGCGGGTGAGATGGTCTTCGAGCAGTTTGTATTCAACCGTCTCGATATTGTCGAAGTCGTAGTCGCCATTGGGCAGGCGCGGCGTGTCGACACGGTTCACGAAGTAGTCGTCGGTGCTAACGGAATAGGGGCGCAGGCCACATGCCAACAATTGCACGGAGAGTCGCTTGCAGAACGTAGTCTTACCCGAGCTGCTAGGGCCGGTGATGAGTACGATGCGCAAGGGGTTCTCCTCCTGATGGAAACGGCGATCGATTTCTTCCGCTATCTGCACAATCTTCTTCTCCTGCAACGCCTCTGATACCTGAATGAGTTCGGATGCATGCCCCTTGAGGATGGCCTTGTTCACATCGCCGGCATTCGAGAGACGCATGATGATATCCCAGCGTGTCTTTTCTGCAAACATCTCGTAGGTCTTTGGCATGTCCACCTTCTCAGCCAGTCGCGATGGGTCGTTCCAGTCGGGCACACGCAGCAGCATACCATCGTGATAGGGCTCCAGTCCCCAAACGGTGAGATAGCCAGCCGAGGGCACGAGTGGTCCGTAGTAAAAGTCGGCGGTGTCGCCCAGCGTGTAATAGTCGCTATAGATTTGTCCGCTGGTCTCCAGGAGTTTCACCTTGTCGGAGAATCCACGCTCGGCAAACACGCGTACGGCTTCCTCTGTGGTGGCCTCGTTGCGGCGGAAAGGCATGTCGAGATTGATAATCTCCTGCATGCGCTCGCTGAAATGTTGGATGTCGCTCTCCGTCAGCGGGTCGTTGTTGCGCTTCTTGAAGTTGCAGTAGTAGCCGCGCGAGATGGTGTGCTCAATGAAGAGCTTCGAGCCGGGGAAGAGGTCCTGTGTGGCCTTATAGAGCACGAAGCACAGCGAGCGCACATAGACACGGTGCCCTGCTCCTTCGCGAGCGTCGAGGAATTCCACGTCGCGGTTCTGATAGAGCCTGAACTTCAGTCCCTGCGGGGTGTTGTTGACGTTTGCCGCCACAACGGGGAAGGGCATCTTCAGCTCGTCGGCAAACTCTTGATAAACGTCGAGGAGCGAAGCACCCTCGGGGAAACTCTTGGTGATGTTGTTGTTCTTACAGCGAATCTGGAGCATAATAGAAAGATGGAGCCTCCCCCGACCCCTCCAAGAGGAGGGGAGCCACGGAAGGATGTTTTGAGTTATTGGTTCGTAATCATTATTATCAAATATCAATTGTCCGCTCAGCGTGCAGATGTGCTTTCGCAGCAAAGCGGAGGAAGAGCTCACAAATTACTCTGGGTAATTTAGGTTTTCAGGTTGAATGTTTTCGAGCACCTCTTCCAGATAGCGGCGGGCTTCGAGACGGGCCATTGGCAGGTCGTGCAACAGATAGTTTCCGCAGTCGCGGGGCGCAGCACCTGGGATGAGGTCGAACTGGCTCTTCTCGGGTTGGTCGAGTCCAAACTCAGCCACGAAGCGGAAGGTGCGCTGCATGAGCGAGACGATGTCCTTCGACTCGTAATCACCACGAACGAGTAAGTAGTTTCCCGTGAGACAGCCCATCGGTCCCCAATAAACGATGCGATCGCGCCATTTAGGGTCGTTGCGCAGGTAGGTTGCTGCGAGATGTTCGATGGTGTGAATAGCTCCGGGGTGGAGTGCCGGTTCGCGGTTGGGCTCTTTCATGCGGATGTCGAATGTGGTGATGACGTCGCCGCCCACGTTGTCTTTACGTGAGACATAGATGCCGCGCAGCAGGCGGCAGTGGTCGATGGTGAAAGATGGTATTTTATTCATTATGTTTCGAGTGTCAAAGTAATGGTCATCGTTGCAAAAGTAGTCATTCGCTCTTCACTTACTTGTTAGCGCTTCGGCGAAAGCACGGGTAACGTGGAAGGAGCGGTCGGCCATCTGCGACCAGAAGTCATGATACTGCGAGGCGTTGGTGTCGCTCAATGGGATATCGCTGATGATGCGGAACGAGATGAAGGGAACGCCGAAGACGTAGCAGGTTTGGGCGATGGCGCACGACTCCATATCGACAGCGCGAGCATCAGGGAATTTATCGACAATCTGCTGCATTTTCTCACGCGAGTCCACGAACCAGTCGCCCGTGACGATAAGCCCCGATTTAATTGATAATTCAGAATTGGCAAGTGATAATTGCTGTGCTACGGCAAGCATATCAGGGTCGGCCTGAAAGCGGGCGGGCATTCCTTGTACTTGTCCGTAGACGCAGGAACCATCGACAGCTTCGCCGCAATAAACGTCGTGATAGGCAAGCTCGGTGCTCACGACGACGTCCTGTACGCGCAGATCGGCGCCATTACCTCCGGCACAACCGCTCGACACGATGGCGTCGGGATGATGTTCGCGAATCATCTCCGCCGCACCGATGGCAGCGTTCACCTTGCCGATTCCACATTGCTTGATAACATAACGAGGGTCATCGCCGAACACACGCTGCAGCGCGTTCAGCTCCTTCTCCATTGCTACAATGATTCCTATCTTCATACAGACTTCGTATTCAATGATTTCATGATTAATTGATTGGTGGTGCAAAGATAAGAAAAAAAGTTGAGAGTAGAGAGTTGAGCGTTGAGAGTTTTTCGTGAAACGGGACCCTTTTAACTTCTTTAACTACTTTCAGCCTAAAAATTGAACCTTGGACTTTGAACTTTAAACTTTTCTTTGTACCTTTGTACGCAAATATATAAACGTTTATAGGATTTTATGGAGAAATTGAAGAAGTATCTGCCAGATTTGTTGGTGGTATTGTTGTTTGCGGTCATAGCATTCGCCTATTTCATGCCCGCCGATCTGGAGGGGCGTATTCTGTACCAACACGACACGTCGGCAGGACGCGGCGCCGGACAAGAGGCGCTGGAGTATCTGCAGAAGACGGGTGAGCGCACACGCTGGACGAATTCCACCTTCAGCGGTATGCCTACCTATCAGACATCGCCCTCGTATAAGAGTACCGATCTTCTGACGAAGGTCGTCAACGCCTATCATCTGTGGTTGCCCGACAATGTGTGGTACGTGTTTGTCTACCTGCTGGGCTTCTACATCCTGATGCGCGCCTTCGACTTCCGTCGTGAGCTGGCCGTGCTGGGCAGTATCGTGTGGGCGTTCTCCAGTTATTTCTTCATCATCATTGCCGCTGGACACATCTGGAAGGTGTGGGCGCTGGCCTATCTGCCGCCGATGATTGCCGGCGTGGTGCTTGCCTATCGAGGGAAATACCTTTGGGGATTTATCGTTACGGCACTCTTTGCAGCCTTCGAGGTGAACGCCAACCACGTGCAGATGACCTACTACTATCTGTTCGTCATCGCCTTGATGGTCATCGCCTTCATTGTGCAGAGCCTCACGGGGAAATACGCTGAGGCTCGCGGATGGGGGCATGTGCTGAAGGCGACAGCCGTTTGCATCGCTGCCGCCGCCGTAGGCATTTGCATGAACGTCTCGAACCTCTACCACACGTGGGAATACTCCAAGGAGACTATGCGTGGAAAGAGCGAACTGGTGAAGGCTAACACGGGCAACCAGACCTCGAGCGGTCTGGAGCGCGACTATATCACCCAGTGGTCGTATGGTATCGGTGAGACGTGGACGCTGCTCGTGCCGAACACCAAGGGTGGTGCCTCGGTGCCGATGGCTCGCAACGAGAAGGCCATGAAGAAAGCCGACCCGAACTATCTGCCCATCTATCAGCAGATAGGACAGTACTGGGGCGAGCAGCCGATGACGAGTGGCCCGGTCTATGTGGGTGCCTTTGTGTTGATGTTGTTCGTGTTGGCGCTGTTTGTTGTGAAAGGTCCTATGAAGTGGGCGCTGCTCGCGGCTACTATACTCTCTATTATGCTCTCATGGGGTAAGAACTTCATGGGACTCACCGACTTCTTCATCGACCACGTGCCGATGTATGCGAAGTTCCGTACGGTGGCCTCGATTCTCGTCATTGCTGAATTTACGATACCCTTGCTCGCCATGATGGCTCTCGGTAAGGTGCTTGGCAACGGCTGGTGGGGAAAGAGCGCTACGGGCGCTGAAGGTGCAAAAGTTCTAAGCCCTTCAGACGTTCAAAGTTCAAAGTATATGAAGCCCGTGCTCATCAGCTATGTTCTCACGGCTGGTGCCTGCGTGCTGTTTGCGCTGATGCCGTCGGTGTTCTTCAGCGACTTCGTGTCGTCGCAGGAGATGCAGGCACTCTCGCAGTGGCCCGCCGAGCAGCTCAATCCGCTGCTCAGCAACCTGCGTGCCGTACGCCAGAGCATTTTCACCTCTGACTGTTGGCGCTCGTTCTTCATCATCACCGTGGGCACGGCCCTGTTGCTCTGGGCTATGCGTAGCAAGCAGAAGAGCTCGCAGCTCTATGCGGTGTGTGGAATTGCGCTGCTTTGTCTGATGGATATGTGGATGGTGAACAAACGCTATCTGAACGACTCGATGTTCGTGGAGAAGAGCGTGCGTGAGATGCCGCAGCAGATGACTAATACCGACAAGATGATTCTGGAGGACAAGACCCTCGACTACCGCGTGCTCAACCTTGCATCGAACACCTTCAACGAGAACGAAACCAGCTACTACCATAAGTCGATTGGCGGCTATCACGCTGCTAAGCTGCGCCGCTATCAGGAAATGATAGAGGCCTACATCGCCCCCGAGATGCAGAAACTTATGCCTGCTATCGCTGAGGCACAGGGCGATATGACGCAAGTGGCTGGCGACAGCATCTATCCCGTGTTGAACATGCTCAACATGAAGTATGTCATCATGCCCCTTCAGGGCGGTCAGACCGTTCCCATCATGAACCCCTATGCCTATGGCAACGCGTGGTTTGTCGACCGGCTCACCTATGCCCAGAATGCCAACGAGGAAATAGAGCGTGTGGGGAAGATTGACCTGCGCCATGAAGCCGTTGCTGATGCGAAATTCAAGGAACAGCTGGGCGAGGCTCAGCTGCAGGATACCGCCTCGGTGGTGACGCTCACGGCTTACGAGCCCAACGAACTGCAGTACAACGTTCGCTCAGGAAAGGGTGGCGTTGTGGTGTTCTCGGAAGTCTACTATCCCGGCTGGACGGCTACCGTCGATGGTGAACCCGCCGAGCTCGGGCGTGTGAACTACATCCTGCGAGCCATGAACCTGAAGCCTGGTGAACATAAGGTGGTGCTCACGTTCAAGCCGAAGTCTATTCGACGTACCGAGTCGATAGCCTATGCTGCCTCTGCCGTGCTTCTGCTGGCCATCATCGGTGGGCTGGTGGTGCAGTTCCGTCGTAAAGAAAACTAATACAAAAACCTATACTATTATGAAACTAAACATCCTGACAATCGTTTGCCTGTTCACGGCGACAACGGCCGTTGCACAGAATGAACGCTCATCGTCGAGCCAGTTTCTCTCGACCGTCGGCAATAGCGAGGTTGTTATACCTTACCGCATTGGCGACGAGGGCGTGAAATTTCCTGTCCGCTGGGGTATGGATACCGCTTGGAACAATAGTGGAAATATGAATATGGGTATCAACCATATCGGCAAAGAGAACCTGACACTTGTGCGCGGTAGCTTCCGCTATGGTGATAAGCTTGTCGGCGACACAGCGCTGACCAATGGTCAGGCCAATATGCTTCGCCGTCGCATACAGACCACCAATCTTATCAGCGACTCTGTCGACATCATCCTGAACTCCGACCAGGAGGCAGGCATCGATGAAAGCTGGTACGGCACTACGGGCAATGCGAATGTTGCCCACTGGGTGGCGATGATCAGCGCCCACATCGACTACATCAAAAAGAACTACCCGAAGCATCGCGTCATTGGTATTTCGCCTTTCAACGAGCCCGATTATGAACCTTGGAAGCAGGGTAGCAAAGCCAACATGAAGGAAATCTCGCGCCAGTTGAAGGAACGCTATCCCGGCTTGCTCATCACCGCTGGCAACACGCTGAACTGCGACCAGGCTCTGTCGTGGTATAATGCCGTAAAGCCTTATGTCGACTGGGGATGCACCCATCAGCTGGCAGGTTCGTTCGACTCCTATGCTAACTTCTTTAAGAAAGTGCGCGATGATGGCAACTACGGCTATGCCGACGAGTTGCATAATGTCGGCGAGGCAATGGTAGGTGTGGAGTATGGCATGCAGGCTGGTGTGTGGTGGGGGTTCGACAGCCGTGCCCGTGGTGAGTTCTGCCGCATCAGCAATACTGGCTCGCGCATCGGTTATGGTGAGAACCGTGCAAAATGGACGGCAGCTGCCGTCTATCGCGATGACGAGACACCCATTGCAAAGGCATTTATCGGCTCCTCTGAGCGTCAAGCCAACACGTCGACCTTTGGCTTCGTGTCTACCGACCGCGAGGTTTATTATGATGGACAAGGCCCGTTGCGTGCTTTCACAATGGAGATTCCTGGTGGAACGGGCTATCAGAAAGACCAGACCAATGCAGAGCGCGTCATCGACATCACTTATGGTGAGGATGTACCCCCCTCTGCCATCACGCCTGGCGTTTATAAGATTGTGAATTTCGCCACGAAAAGCGTTGCTGCTGTCAACGGCACTGCCGACGGACAGACGAATGTCAGTCAGATGAAATGGACGAACGCAAAGGCCCAGCAGTGGAACATCGAATTGGTGAGCCAACGCATCGGTGGCGACTACAGTTTCTATAAAATCACGAATGTCATGAACGGCCGATACATGAACGTGCTTAACAACAGTACGGCACCGGCCAATATCATCAGCTTTAATGCCGGCTGTGCCCCCAACGAGCAGTGGTATCTGGAATATGCTGGCAACGGCTACTACTACATCCGAAACCGCCTGTCTGCCCTCTATTTGGAAGTCATTGAGAAGTCGTCGTCCAACGGCGTCAACATCCGCCAGAACCGAAAGGCTACAACCGATGCCGCCCGTCAGCTGCAGATGTGGCGCATCCTGCCTATCGACGTTGATTATGAAACCAATGCTCCTGCCCAGCCGCAGGGACTCACCGCCGAAGGCCGTCAGGCCGCAGTGAAGCTCAGCTGGACAGCCAACACGGAGGAAGACCTCGCAGGCTATATGGTGCTGCGTGCCGAAAAGGGCACCGACCAGTGGAATACCATCGCCCGTAAGCTGACCTCCACCGAATATGTCGACAATACCTGCCGGCAGGGCGTGGCCTACGACTATCGGGTGAAGGCCATCGACAAGGCAGAGAACCAGTCGGAATGCTCTGAGACGGCCAGCGCCGAGACCTCGGGTGCAAAGGGATTGGTGGCTCATTGGGAGTTTGAAGACACGCTCATCGATGCCACCGAAAACTATTTCGATGCCATTCATGGAGCCACACCCGTCTACGTCACCGAACGTGCTGTTGGTGAGAAGGCGCTCGTCATGAACGGCACTACCGACTTCGTGCAGCTACCTTACGAGATTGCCGATATGGACGAGATGACCATCTCGCTATGGGCCTACTGGACCAATCCGTCGAGCACCAACGTGCGCATCTTCGACTTTGGCAACGGCCCTACGCAGTACATGTATCTCACTCCGCAGAACGGCAAGGGCATTTGCTTCGGCATCAAGAATGGTGGTGCTGAGCAACAGCTGACCTATGGTCGCCGACTGGGCACACGTGCCTGGAAGCATCTGGTGGTGACGCTCGGCGCCGGCGGTGCCTCACTCTATATGGATGGCGAGGAAATTGCACATAGCGACGAAGTGACCATCAAGCCCAGCGACATTCGTGCTTCGCTCAACTATCTGGGTCGCGGTCAGACGACTTCGGCAGCTAAGTTCCGTGGAAACATCGACGATGTGCGCATCTTCAACTATGCACTCTCGGCCGATGAGGTGAAAGCCCTCACGGAAGAGGCGATTAGCGGCATTGAGCTGCAGGAGAAGGATGCTCCGACTGTCGGTGCTGACGTTCTCTACGACCTGCAGGGTCGCCACATCCATCGTGCCGGCCAACGTGGCATCGTCATCCAGCGCTCTGACGACGGCACAACCAAGAAAGTTGTTGTTAATTAAATGAATATGTGTTTCGGAAGTTAATGGAGTCAAAGGCATTTCATTAACTTCCGAAAGTTTTTCTAAACATAAAAAAGGAAATATTTGATTCCATGAAAAAGCTATTGTCGCTCCCTCCCAATCTCGTGGATTGCTTCCACGATGTGACGGGTTATTCTCGTGAAGAATGGTTCTGCACCAACGACCCCGTAGGTCATAAACTCGGGTCGGGTGGGGGAACGGCTTGGCTGTTGATGCAGGCAGCCCCCCTTACGGCAACACCCACCTCCAGCCCCTCCCGAGGGGAGGGGAGTCAGATTAGCATTGGAGATAGTGATGCAATCAGAAAGGGTATCCAAGCCCCCCTCCCCTCGGGAGGGGTAGGGGGTGGGTTTCTTGCCTGGCTCTCTTCAGAGAAGCGCATCCTCTTGCATGCAGGTGGGCAGAGTCGTCGATTGCCGGCCTATGCACCCTCGGGAAAGATTCTTACACCCATTCCCGTGTTCCGTTGGGAGCGTGGACAGCGGTTGTCGCAAGACCTGCTGTCGCTGCAAGTGCCGCTCTATGAACGCATTATGGCAATGGCTCCTGACAACCTGCATACGATGGTGGTGAGCGGCGATGTGTTCATTCGTGCCACGCAACCTCTGCAGCCCATTCCCGATGTCGACGTAGTGTGCTACGGCCTGTGGCTCGATGCCGAGATTGCCAAGAATCACGGAGTATTTGTTTCTACGCGCGAAAACCCATCCGTGCTGAAATGCATGTTGCAGAAACCGTCGGTCGAGACACTCAACGAATTGCTTCACGACCACTTCTACCTTACCGATATCGGCGTGTGGCTGCTTAGCGACCGCGCCGTCGAGTTGCTGATGAAGAAAACCCTCCTCCCTGCAGGGGAGGGTACGGGGGTGGGTATCCGAACCTACGACCTCTACACCGACTTCGGAGGCTGTCTTGGCACCGACCCCACCTTCAGCGATGAGGAACTCTCGCAGCTCAGCGTTGCCATCCTTCCGTTGCCGGGTGGAGAGTTCTA
Organism: uncultured Prevotellaceae bacterium; assembly: GCA_900316285.1. Taxonomy (GTDB): domain Bacteria; phylum Bacteroidota; class Bacteroidia; order Bacteroidales; family Bacteroidaceae; genus Prevotella. The sequence goes on along the minus strand of ONCG01000003.1, from coordinate 242,568 downwards.
TCATTTTGGCACATCGCGTCAGATTATCACGTCGACACTTGCTATACAAAACCTCGTCAACGACCAGCGGGAGATACTTCATCATGGTCGCAAGCCCCATCCGTCTATCTTCCAGCAGAATGCCGTGAAAGACGTGAAGTTCACCGCCGAGAACCAGAACATCTGGGTGGAGAACAGCTGCGTGAGCGAAGGCTGGAGGCTTAGCCGCGATCATATCATCACGGGCGTGCCTGAGAACGAGTGGACACTCTCTTTGCAGCCGGGCCAATGTGTCGATATAGTGCCCATCGGCGAGAACGAGTGGGTGGTCCGGCCTTATCAGATGGACGACACCTTTAGCGGCGAAGAGCAGTTCGAACGTCGCTTCCCCGTTGTCGACAACATAGCTGACATGGGACTCGTGCTCAGATGGATGCTGGGCGAGGAGGGCCTTGCTGAAGGGCAGAAGATATGGGAGCAGAGTCGTCGCCTGAGTGCTGACGAGATTTCTGCTGAGGCTAACCTGCGTCGCCTCACAGCCCAGCGCCGCACCTATCGTTTGCAGAACTGGCCCGCATTGGCCGAGAACTATCGTCACAGTGTGTTCTATCAGATTGATTTGGAAGATGCTGCCCGTGAGTTTGCCGAAGGCCAGCTGCCTATGCCAGCACCTCTGCCCGATACTGAGCCGCTGCTCATCCGTATGCACGATGCAATGTTCCGCGATGAACTCATCCGTAGAGATCAATCTCAGGGCCTGCCTAAAACCGAGTCCGCTCAATCGGCAGGAGCATCGGCTTTTGCGCTGCTCCGCGAAGCATTGTTGCAGCCTGACGGTCAGACACATGGTGCTGCTATGCCGCGCCTGTCGGTCTACAGCGATCAGATTGTCTGGTCACGTTCGCCTGTGCGCATCGATATTGCCGGAGGGTGGACCGATACGCCGCCCTATTGCCTGATGGAAGGCGGCAAGGTGCTTAATTTTGCCATCAACCTGAATGGACAACAGCCTCTGCAGGCCTATGTGAAACCCTGTAAGGAGAATCACATCGTGCTCCGTAGCATTGACCTCGGAGCATCAGAGGTCGTTGAAACCACCGAACAGTTGCTCGATTTCCAGCGTGTGGGCAGTCCGTTCTCCATTCCCAAGGCTGCCTTGGTGCTTGCAGGCTTCGGCGACGAGGCGAGAGGCGTGACCCTCACCGAGCAGCTTCGTCAGTTTGGCTGCGGCATTGAGCTCACCATGCTCTCTGCGATTCCTGCAGGCAGCGGACTCGGCACCAGTAGCATCCTTGCCGCAACGGTGCTCGCGGCCCTCAACGACTTCTGCGGACTTGGGTGGGACAAGGCCGAGATTGGTAGTCGCACGCTGCAACTTGAGCAGATGCTCACCACTGGTGGCGGTTGGCAAGACCAGTATGGCGGCATCCTGGCAGGTGTAAAACTCCTCGAGACCGAGCGCGGGCTGTGTCAGCGGCCACAGGTGCGGTGGCTCCCCTACCATTTGTTCACGCAATCCGACTACCGTCCTTGCCACCTATTATATTATACAGGCATCACGCGAACGGCGAAACAGATCCTCCAGCAGATTGTCCGGCGTATGTTCCTCAACCAGCACGATGAGCTCGCCTTGTTGCGCCAGATGAAGGAGCACACCCTGCAGATGTATGACGCCCTGCAACGCGACGACTTCCAACGCTTTGGACGTCTCGTGCGCCGCAACTGGCAGCAGAACCAACTTCTCGACAGCGGTACCAATCCGCCGGAAGTGGCACATCTCACCAGTCTCATCGACGACCTTTGTCTCGGCTATAAGCTCCCAGGCGCAGGTGGTGGCGGCTACCTCTATATGATTGCCAAGGACCCCGATGCGGCAGCTCGCATCCGTCAGACTCTCCTCCAGAACCCCTTGAACGATCGTGCTCGCTTCGTCGATATGTCCCTCAGCACGACAGGCCTCGAGGTCAGCCGCTCATGATGGTGGCAAGAGGTTTGCAGAAGGGAAGACCTGCGATATAGAGCAATGCTCCTATACCTCTAGAGCAATGCTCCTGCATCTCAAGAGCAATGCTCCTGCATCGCGAAAGCAATGCTCCTGCATCACGAAAGCAATGCTCCGTGTGATGTAGAGCTATGCTCTTTTATTTCCAGAGTTATGCTCCTTTCGCCTTGGATGCATGTTACATACGGTAGGGGCAGACCCCCGTGTCTGCCCGTTGAGTGTGGGCGAGAGGTTCGTTATTGTTCGGGCAGACACGGGGGGCTGCCCCTACGTGTTGATGAGAAACACCTGATTTCCATAGTTGTTCTTTTTTTAGGTTAGCAGTTTCGCAATTCATGCAAGCTAGCGCAATTCGGAACGAGGCGCTGACGATTACTGCATCCTGACCGGTCTTTTGGAAGCAAAAGCGTCGTTGCGCTTGTATCCCTGATACATGTGCAAAGATACAAAAAAAAGTTGCGGTCTACGAAAGTTTCACCAATTTTTATCAGATAAAGTTCACTTGCGTTGCACCGTTGCAGCGTTGCAGTTCGTGAAGAGGGTATCATTAAAGCAAAAAGAACTTCTATATTTATATAAATATAGGATTCAGTTTTGACTTTTTTACGAGTTGTTTTGGAACTGCAACGCTGCAACGTTTATGTGTCTTTTGCTGTTATCTTCTCTTACTGTTCGTTTGTCTCGTATGTCTTCTCATCCTCTGTTCCACTTCTGTTCGAAGGCCTGCTGGCGCTGGAGCGTTTGTTCGTGGAAGGCGAGGTAGTCGGGTGAGTCGGGGTTGAAAGGCTTGTGGCTGAGGGCCTGCCGGATGGGGCGCCACTCAGCGACGAACTGTCGTGCCTCGTTGGAGAAGAAACAATCCTGGAAACGGCGGTAGATGTAGTCGACGGCCTGTGGGGAGGGATGCAGCATGTCGGGTGCATAGAAGCGGTAGTCGCGCAGCTCGTCGAGCAGGATTTCGTAGGAGGGAAAATAAGTCAAAGCATCAGAGTAACAAGGTAACAAAGTAACATCTTCTTGATTGTCCGTAACCTTGTCACCTCGGTACTTTGCTACCTTCTCCACCGCCATCAGCAACGTGGCCTTCGATAGCTGGCTCTCGTGGTAGCCGTATTTGCGATAGCGGATGGGGCTGACGGTGAGGATGATCTTCATCTCAGGGTTCCACTCATGCAACAGCTGGATGCTGCGACGCAAGTAGTCGGCACATTCGTCTACGCTGAGAACGCGTTCCTCGAAGTCGCTTGCCGGGCGCTTCTGGCAGTTGTCTACAATCTTGTTTGTTGCACGATCGATGTAGACGTGGTTGGTGCCGAGGGTGAGGATTGCAAGGGTAGCCCCACCCCCTGCCCCTCCCCCGTAGGGAGGGGAGGCGTTGCAGTATTCGTCATCTATGGCGTGGCACCCCTCCTTTTGGAGGGGTCGGGGGAGGCTCTGTATCGTATGCAGTATGCTGGCAGGATTGTACATCACGCCGAAGGGATTGGCGAGGGTAGGGAAGTGGTCCTCCTCGAAGCGGCGTCCCATCTCGTCGGCAAAGCACGAGCCTATGCAAAGCACTTGCTCGGCAGCCCCGATGCGGAAGGGCGCTTTGGGCAATGGTACGATGGTTCGAAATAATTCTTCATTCATGTGTGCAAAGTTACGAATAAGTGAGTGAAATGCAAAAAGAAAACTAGTTTTCTTTTTCATTTCCGAACGAAAGTTACTTCGACGGATGTCAAAGATACGAATTAGTGGGCGAAAAACCAAATGTATTTGCTGCATTTTTCGCGACTTTTATGATGTAGTTTCGAAAATTTTTTGTATCTTTGCAGTTGAAATCTAAAAACTATACATGATGAAAACAATGAGACGTTTTTGCTTGCTGATGCTGGCGATGATGGGTTGCTGGCTTATGGCATCTGCTCAGGAAACCGTTGTGAAAGACGGGCAGAAGGTGACCATTCGTCCGACGGGCGGACAGGCTCGGGTGATTCAGCTCGAGGTGATGAACGATAACATTATCCGCGTGCGGGCCACATCGAAGGATGAGCTGCCCGTGAAGCCGCAGAGCCTGATGATTGTGCCGCAGGCGCAGTACAAAGGCACGGTAACCGTTGAGGAGTTGCCCGCTGAAACGGGTGACCTGGTGGTGCCTGCTCGTGTGGCGGTGAAGGCTAAGAACGTACAGGCCGAGGTGAGCAAGGAGACAGGTCGCATAGAGTTCTTCGATGGTCAGCACAAGCCTCTGCTTCGCGAAGTCTACGACCGTCCTAACGAGGAGCCCGGCAAGCAGTTCTGGGACTTCACGGTGCCCGAACGAGAACTTGGCGCGAAAGGCGGTGCCGCTGTCACCGAAGAGATGAAGCACGGCCTTCAGTGGCAGATGAAGTTCTTCTCGCCGCTGGGTAGCGAGTCGTTCTACGGCCTGGGCCAGCACCAGAGTGAGGAGTTCAATATGTATGGCAAGAACGAAGATCTGTTTCAGTACAACACGAAAGTCTCCATTCCCTTCGTGCTTTCCACGAAGAACTACGGTCTGCTGTGGGATGCCTACAGCTACTGCCGCTTTGGCAATCCGAAGGATTATCAGCAGCTGAACCGCGCCTTCAAGCTCTACGACAAGCACGGCAAGGAAGGACACCTCACGGGTACCTATATCGATAAGAATGGCAAGAAGCTGGTTCGCGACGAGGACAGCATCTACTACGAATACGGCTATCCCGCCACCTCGGAGATTGCCTGCAAGACCGACAACGGCGGTATCAAGAACCTGCCGCAGGGATTCAACCTCGACGGCGCCAACGTCGTCTACGAAGGCTATATTGAGCCTGAAGCCAAGGCCTTTACGCCTCCCATGGGGGTAAGCCCCGACGATGTAGAGTGGGCTCCTACTCCCTACCAGTTCATTCTCTACTACGCCGGTTATGTCAAGGTGTACATCGATGGAAAGGAAGTGGTGAGCGAGCGCTGGCGCACGGCTTGGAACCCCAATGCCTACAAGTTTGAAGTGCCCCTGCGCCCTGGCCGGCGCGCCCATCTGCGCATAGAATGGCAACCCGACGGCGGCGAATCGTACTGTGGTCTGCGTGTGGCCGAGCCTCGTGATGTCTACGACCGCCAGAGCCTGACCATCTGGTGCGAGATGGCCCGTGATATGGATTACTACTTCATCGCCGGACAGTCCCTGGACGACGTCATCTCAGGCTATCGCACGCTCACGGGTAAGGCCTCGCTCTATCCGAAATGGGTGCTGGGCTTCTGGCAGAGCCGCGAGCGCTATAAGACGCAGCAGGAAATAGTGGAGACGCTGGGTGAGTTCCGCAAGCGCCACATTCCCATTGATAACATCGTGCAGGACTGGAACTATTGGAAACTCGATTCGTGGGGCGACCACACCTTCGAGGCGTCGCGCTATCCCAATCCGCAGCAGATGCTCACCGATGTGCACCAGATGCACGGTCGCTTCATGATCTCAGTCTGGCCAAAGTTCTATGACACCGTCGACAACTACAAGGAGCTGGACAAGAACGGCTGGATGTACCACCAGGCCGTGAAGGACGACATCCACGACTGGCTGGGCTTCCGCGGCTCGTTCTACGATGCCTACGACGCTGGTGCCCGCAAGATGTTCTGGCGACAGATGGACGAGAATCTCTACTCGGGTCTTGCCCTCAAGGGAACAAAACACTCAACTCTCAACTCTCAACTCTCAACTTTAATAGATGCCTGGTGGATGGATGCCTCGGAGCCGAATGTGCGCGACTGCACGCCCATGTGGTACAGAAAGGCCCTCTGTGGTCCTACCGCCCTCGGCACGTCGACGGAATACTTCAACGCCTACAGTACCGTGAACGCAGATGCCATCTACAACGGCCAGCGCTCGGTTTGGAAAGGAAAGAAGGACGAGCCGCGCGTGTTCCTGCTCACCCGTAGCGGCTTTGCCGGCGAGCAGCGCTATTCCACCGCCACGTGGAGCGGTGACATCGGCACTCGCTGGGAGGACATGCGTGCACAGATGACGGCTGGACTGAACTACTCGATGTCGGGCGTGCCCTTCTGGGGTATGGACCAGGGAGGATTCTGCGTGGAGAATCGCTATGTGGCTGCCCAGCAGCTCTTCGACCAGACGGGTCAGGAGAATGAAGACCTGAAGGAGTGGCGTGAGCTGCAGACGCGTTGGAACCAGTTTGGTGCCTTCATTCCGCTGTTCCGTGCTCACGGCCAGTGGCCGCTGCGTGAAATCTGGAACATTGCACCCGACGAGCATCCGGCCTACCAGTCGTTCGTCTACTACGACAAGCTGCGCTATCGCCTCATGCCCTACCTCTATTCGTTGGCCGGTTGGGCACACTTCAAGGACTACACGCTGATGCGAGCTCTGGTGATGGACTTCAACGGCGACCGCCGCGTGGAGGACATCGGCAACCAGTGGATGCTCGGTCCGGCGCTGATGGCCTGTCCTGTGGGCTACTACAAGGCCCGCAACCGCTCGGTTTACTTCCCGAAGCAATGCGGTTGGTACGATCTCTACACGGGTGAGCACTTGCAGGGCGGACAGCGATTGGTCGTCGATGCCCCCTATGAGCGCATTCCCGTCTTCGTTCGCGAAGGTGCCATCATCCCGTTCGGTCCGGAGATGGAGTGGAGCGACGAGAAACCCGCTGAACTCATCCACCTTTATATATATAGTGGTAGCAACGGCGAGTTCCAGCTCTATGAGGACGAAGGCACCAACTACAACTATGAGAAAGGACAGTATGCCACCATTCCTATCAGCTATGACGATGCCACACGCACACTGACCATCGGTAAGCGCGAAGGGAAATTCCCCGGTATGTTGCTGAAACGCCGCTTCAATGTGGTGCTCATTACGCCAGATACGCCCCGTCAGCTCGACCTAGATGCACCCGAAGGACGCATGGTGGAATACGCTGGAAAACCCGTCATCGTGAGGCTATAAAGGGCTTTCACGATGACTGGTTACAAACAAAAAGTTTTCTGTTACAAGAAGTAAATTTTTTTGTTACAAATCATTTGGGATGTTGAAATAAACGCCTTAAATTTGCAGCAGAATTTTTTTACAAACTTGTCAAACAATCCTAATTTGAAAACTTATGAAGAAATTTTTTACTCTTTTTGTGGCAGTATTGCTTAGTAGCGGTGCTTTTGCCCAAAGTGATTGGAAAGACCTCGTAGTGAACGGAGACATGGAGGGAGCGGCTGACCCGCTGTGGTCGAGCTTCTGGTGCCACGATTATCGCAAGGACGTAGAGTTTGACCCTGAAAGCGGCCAGCAGTATGATGGTGGTGGCCAGTTCCAGGGATTTGCAGAGATTGTAGAAGACCCCGCTGATCCCAGCAACCACTGCGCAAGGGTGATCATTCGAAGTGACGAAGAGGCTATCGAAGCCGGCAACCGAGTTGAGGTCAATGGCGGACTTGCTTCTTGGGACTGCCAGTTCTTTATTTATGCTACACAAACCATTCCTGAAGGAATGGAAGTCAAGATGACTTTGAAGGTAAAGGCTGAAAAGGCTGGTCATTTCGAGACCCAGGCCCACTATGCTCCTGGCGACTACAACCACTATCAGCTGTTTGGTAACGTCGATTACGGCACAGAGTGGAAGGAAGTTTCGGCAACTGCTATTGTTGACGGCAATCACACTCAGAATGCTAATGGTAAGTACTTCCAGTCGGTTGCTTTCAACCTTTCTACTATGACTGACGGCAATGTCATCTACTTCGACGACGTGAAGCTAGAAATCCGTGAGCAGGAAAAACCCCATGAGTTCTCGGAGTGGCTCAACATTGTTAGAAATGGTGTGAAGTCGAAGGATGAAATGACATTTGGCAATGGTACATTTACAACCTTCACTGGCCGTGATGGTGTTCCCGGCATCGACCAGCCTGCACGTATAGTGACCGATCCTCTGGGCGTTGAGCCTGTACTCTCCGTCTCATCGGTGGCTGCTACTTACATGCGTGAGAACAAGGATGAAGAAGGTAATGTGACGGGCACTACTCCTATGTATGTTGTTCGCGAAGGCAATCTGAACTCGGGCGTGAATGTCGGCGATAGCGTGGAGCTCACCAACTGGCAGAGTCAGTTCTTCGTTGCTCACAAGCACGTGTTCCACACTGGCCAGAAGGTTAAATTCGCTATCGATGCACGCGCAGATCATCCCACCGATATCGAAACACAGATTCACAGAGGTCCTGGTGACTATCTGCATTGGGATTTGTTCGGTAACCTCTCCCTGACTGAGGAGTGGCAGCACTTCGAGTTCGAACAGGATATCACTGCCGATCAGAATGGCGGTTCCACCGTTGCCTTCAACCTGAACGTCTACAAGGATGCTGACAACACCTATTACTTTAAGAACATTGAGTTCAGCTGCAATGAGGCCGATGCATCCGAGGAAGAGCGCACCATCGCAAGCGAGGATGTCGTATTGCCGGTTGCTCCTAGCAAGGAAGAAGCCGATGCTACCCACACAAGTGTTAGCCTGAAGGGCGCTAAGGATGCCCTGCTTCTGGACGATGTTATTGGACTCATCTCTGACGACAACATGAAGCTTCAGACCGCCGACGGCACTCTCTCTGAGGAATTCTATACTCCTGAGGTGGGATTCTATCTGAAGATGGATGGTTCTGCAAATGGTGAGGCTGGTGACTTTATCGTTGAAGTTGCTGAAGACGAGGAGAACGAAGATGCTGCTGTCTTCACCGTTTACAACCTCAAGGGCTACAAACTGAGTGATCAGGTGAAGAGCCGCTTGGCCTTCGACCAGAAGGGCTGGCTCTATGTGATGAATCTGACGCTCTGCAATGATGACGAGTATTTGGGCATCAGCAATGCTGAGACCGCTGTCAAGAATGGTGCTGTTTACGACCTCTCTGGTCGCAAGGTTGTGAATCCTGTGAAGGGTATCTACATCCAGAACGGCAAGAAGTTTGTGGTTAAGTAAGCGCAGAGCCAAGTTTACTTGAGCTATGCCGAACGGAAACAAACTGGATGCAATCAAGTTTGTGGTTAAGTAAATATTTTTAAACTATAGCTATTATGGGAAGTGCCGGTTCAAACGAATCGGCACTTTCTTTTTATCTAAGAGCGCCTCGTGTAGGGGCAGTCCCCCGTGTCTGCCCGAACAGTTGTCTTTGTTGTCCTTGTTGTTTTCAAATAATAAGAATAAAAAACAACCAACACAACTGGTAACTACTTTTCCCCATTCCGGTCCTTCTTTTTTCCCTCTTTCGTTCATTTCTTGGAAAAATAACGGCAAATTATACATAGCGAAAGATTTGTGAAACAAATAGAGAAAAAATTGATTGAAGAATATTTGATGATTTCAGATAATTCTTTTAATTTTGCAAACTGAAATCATATCATATCTAAACAACAAAATGACAACAGACAAAGGAAACAAAGGCTACCTCATTTCAATCGTGATGGTAGCTGTGCTTGGCGGACTGCTCTTCGGCTATGACACCGCTGTGATTTCAGGAGCCGAAAAGGGCCTGCAGGCTTTCTTCATGGAGGCAAAAGACTTTAGTTACACCAACGGATGGCACGGCTTCACCTCGTCGAGTGCGCTGATAGGCTGTATCATCGGCTCGGCACTCTCTGGCTTCCTAGCCAGCAATCTCGGACGTAAGCGTTCACTCATTCTGGCAGGTGTGCTGTTCTTCATCTCGGCACTGGGAAGCATGGAACCTGAGTTTCTGTTCTTCGAGCACGGCGCTCCGAGCTTCTCGCTGCTCGTCATGTTCAACATCTATCGTGTCATCGGTGGTATCGGTGTAGGTTTGGCTTCTGCCATCTGCCCGATGTATATTGGCGAGGTTGCACCGTCGAATATTCGCGGTATGCTTGTTTCTTGGAACCAGTTTGCCATTATCTTCGGTCAGCTGCTGGTTTACTTCGTCAACTTCTTCATCCTTGGCGACCACATTCAGCCGCTGGTGGAGGAAATGGGTAAGGGCATCGCTGCCATCAATCCCGCTGCCCAGTGGACGGTGACCACGGGTTGGCGCTATATGTTCGGTTCCGAGGCAGTACCCGCAGGCCTCTTCGCTCTGCTCATCTGCTTCGTTCCAGAGACTCCACGCTATCTGGTGATGATTGGCCAGGACAACAAGGCTCTCGGCATTCTGTCGAAGATCAACGGCAGCGAGAAGGCCAAGCAAATCCTGCAGGACATCAAGGAAACCATCACCGTGAAGACCGAGCGCCTCTTCACCTATGGCGTTATGTGCATCTTCATCGGCATCATGCTTTCCGTATTCCAGCAGGCAGTAGGCATCAATGCCGTACTCTACTATGCTCCTCGCATCTTCGGCGATATGGGTATGCAAGATCCGATGATGGTCACCGTCTTCATGGGTATCATCAACATCCTCTTCACCCTCGTTGCAATCTTTACCGTTGAGAAGTGGGGACGCAAGCCGTTGCTCATCTGGGGCTCATTGGGAATGGCTCTCGGTGCCTTCGGTGTTGCCACCACCTTCGGTCATGCAGGTCTGGAGCTGGTCACAGCTATCAGCATCATGGTCTACAGCGCTTCGTTCATGTTCTCGTGGGGTCCCATCACCTGGGTGCTCATTGCCGAGATCTTCCCGAACACCATTCGTGGAGCTGCTGTCGCTATCGCTGTTGCCTTCCAGTGGATTTTCAACTTCATCGTCTCGTCGACGTTCGTTCCGATGTTCAACATGCACCTGACGCCTGGCGACGACTTCGGTCACTGGTTCACGTATGGCCTGTATGGCATCATCTGCATCATCGCCGCTATCTTCGTTTGGAAGCTCGTGCCCGAAACCAAGGGTAAGACGCTGGAGGATATGACCAAGCTTTGGCGCGACGAGGCCAAGAAGTAATGATACATCTAATATCTAACTATAAATAAGGTATATGGAAAAACAATTTCTCTTAGGCTTCGATGTTGGAAGCTCATCGGTGAAAGCATCACTGGTGGAAATGGAGAGTGGACAATGTGCCGCATCGGCATTCTTCCCTGAGAGTGAAGCACCCATTAAGGCCGTAAGGGCAGGATGGGCAGAGCAGTCGCCTGAGAACTGGTGGGAGTATCTGAAGCAGTCGCTTCGCAAGATTATGGACGAGACGGGTGCCAAGGGCGAACAGATATGTGCTATCGGTGTCTCGTATCAGATGCATGGCCTGGTGTGTGTCGACAAAGACCTGAAGCCGCTGCGCGATGCCATCATCTGGTGTGACTCGCGTGCCGTTCCTTATGGTGAGCGCGCCTTCCGCGACCTCGGTAGCGACCTCTGTCTGGGTCATCTGCTCAACTCGCCGGGTAATTTCACCGCATCAAAGCTGGCTTGGGTGAAAGAAAACGAGCCTGAACTATTCGAGAAGATCTATAAGATTATGCTGCCGGGCGACTATATTGCCCTGAAGCTGTCGGGTGAGTGTAATACTACCGCCAGCGGACTCTCGGAGGGCATGCTATGGGATTTCCAGGAGAATCGTCCTGCCAAGTTCCTCATGGATTATTTCGGATTCCCAGAGTCAGTCCTGCCAACGGTGGTTCCCACGTTCAGCGTGCAGTCGCAGGTCTGCAGTGCTGCTGCCGAGGAACTCGGACTGAAGGAGGGTACTCCTATTGGCTATCGTGCCGGCGACCAGCCTAACAACGCCTTGTCGCTCAACGTGTTCAACCCCGGTGAGATTGCAGCTACGGCTGGCACCTCGGGTGTTGTCTATGGTGTTCTCGGCGATGTGAACTACGACCCGAAGTCGCGTGTCAACACGTTTGCACACGTCAATCATACTGCTGAGGCTAACCGTCTGGGTGTGCTCCTTTGCATCAACGGTACTGGCATTCTGAATGCCTGGATGCGCCGCACGGTAGCTCCCGAGGGCATCAGCTATGCCGAGATGAACGACCTGATGGCAGCTGTTCCCATCGGTAGCGAGGGCGTGAGCGTCATTCCGTTTGGTAATGGTGCCGAGCGTGTACTCGAGAATCGCGAGATTGGTGCTTCCATTCACGGCGTGAACTTCAACAAACATGGCAAGGCACACCTTATGCGTGCAGCACAGGAGGGCATCGTATTCTCGTTCTGCTACGGAATGGAGATCATGCGCGAGATGGGTATGGACATCCAGAAGATTCATGCCGGACGCGCCAACATGTTCCTCAGCGACATCTTCCGCCAGACGCTGGCTTCGACAAGCGGTGCTAGCATCGAACTGCTGGAGACCGATGGCTCGGTAGGCGCTGCCAAGGGTGCCGGTATGGGCTGTGGTATCTACAAGGATCACGACGAAGCTTTCGCTTCGCTGAAGCGCCTGGCAGTCATCGACCCCGATATGGCTCGTCGTGAAGAATATCTGACTGCCTACGAGCAGTGGAAGAAGGCTTTATCCAAGGAAGTTTAATGTAAAATGTTTAATCTTAATTTAATTCAAAAAATTATGGCAAAAGAGTATTTTCCGTTTACCGGTAAAATTCCTTTCGAGGGAAAGGACAGTAAGAATGTAATGGCTTTCCACTATTACGAGCCCGAAAAGGTCGTGATGGGAAAGAAGATGAAGGATTGGCTGAAGTTCGCTATGGCTTGGTGGCACACACTTGGCCAGGCTAGTGCTGACCCGTTTGGTGGACAGACCCGCAGCTACGAGTGGGACAAGGCAGATGATGCCGTTCAGCGCGCTAAGGACAAGATGGACGCTGGTTTCGAGATTATGGATAAGCTGGGTATCGAGTACTTCTGCTTCCACGATGTAGACCTCGTTGAGGAGGGAGCCACCGTTGAGGAGTATGAGGCTCGCATGAAGGCAATCACCGACTACGCTCTGGAGAAGATGAAGCAGTACCCCAACATCAAGAATCTCTGGGGAACGGCTAATGTCTTCAGCAACAAGCGCTATATGAACGGTGCTTCCACCAACCCCGATTTCGACGTCGTAGCCCGCGCTATCGTTCAGATTAAGAATGCCATCGACGCTACCATTAAGCTTGGCGGTCAGAACTATGTGTTCTGGGGCGGACGTGAGGGCTACATGAGCCTGCTCAACACCGACCAGAAGCGTGAGAAGGAACATATGGCTACGATGCTGACTATGGCCCGCGACTATGCTCGCAGCAAGGGATTCAAGGGCACATTCCTCATCGAGCCGAAGCCCATGGAGCCTTCTAAGCACCAGTACGACGTGGACACCGAGACCGTATGCGGCTTCCTCCGCGCTCACGGACTTGACAAGGACTTCAAGGTGAACATCGAGGTGAACCACGCTACGCTGGCTGGCCACACCTTCGAGCACGAGCTGGCTTGCGCTGTTGACGCTGGCATGCTGGGCAGCATCGATGCTAACCGCGGCGACGTGCAGAACGGCTGGGATACCGACCAGTTCCCCATCGACAACTATGAGCTGACACAGGCTATGCTGGAGATCATCCGCAATGGTGGCCTCGGCAACGGTGGTACTAACTTCGACGCTAAGATCCGTCGTAACTCTACCGATCTTGAGGACCTGTTCATCGCTCACATCAGCGGTATGGATGCTATGGCCCGCGCCCTGCTCAATGCTGCCGACATCCTCGAGAACAGCGAACTGCCCGCAATGAAGAAGGCTCGCTATGCAAGCTTCGATGCCGGTATCGGTAAGGACTTCGAGGACGGCAAGCTCACCCTCGAGCAGGCTTACGAGTATGGTAAGAAGGTAGAGGAGCCGAAGCAGACTTCTGGCAAGCAGGAGAAGTACGAGACCATCGTGGCTCTCTATGCAAAATAAAGAACGCTAAAGGGTGATGTTCCTTGAACTCCCCTTGAAACGCTTTATCCACATTTTTTGGACTGCTGTTATCATTTTTCACGGAATGATGACGGCAGTCCACTTTTTTTTTATACCTTTGCCTGCGAAAACTAAAAACGTAAGATATGAGATGGCATATTTTGGCTCTGTTGTTGCTCATCGCAGGAACGGTATCAGCACAATACCGGTCGGAAGTGTGGTGCCCCGATCGTGGTGACGGGACCTATACCAATCCGGTATTAAATGCCGACTATAGCGACCCTGATGTCATTTGCGTTGGCGACGACTACTACCTGACAGCTTCTTCATTCCAATGCATGCCAGGTCTGCCAGTCCTGCATTCCAAGGATTTGGTGAATTGGACCATCATCGGACATGCTTTGCAGAGTCAGTTCCCAGGACAGTTGCCTCAGCACGGAAATGGTGTTTGGGCACCCAGCATTCGTCATCACAATGGCGAATTCTATATTTATTGGGGCGATCCTGATCGCGGGGTGATGATGGTGAAGGCGAAGAATCCTGCTGGACCGTGGGAGGAACCGGCGTGTATCATCCCGGGAAAGGGCATGATTGATACCTGTCCGTTGTGGGACGACGATGGCCGTTGCTATCTCGTCAACGGTTGGGCAAATTCGCGGGCTGGTTTTAACTCGGTGCTCTCTGTGCGTGAACTCTCTGCCGACGGCACTCGCCAGATTGGGAATCCTATCATCGTCTTCGATGGAGGCAACCGCGACTATACGACTGAAGGTCCGAAGTTCTACAAGCGCGACGGATGGTATTGGATCATGTGTCCTGCCGGTGGTGTCGAGACGGGGTGGCAACTCGCTATGCGTTCGAAGAGTCCTTACGGTCCTTACGAGAGCAAGACTGTCCTGAAACAGGGTAAGACGACGGTGAATGGTCCTCATCAAGGCGGCTGGGTACACACGTCGCAGGGCGAGGATTGGTTCATGCATTTCCAGGATAAAGGCCCTTATGGTCGCGTGGTACACTTGCAACCTGTCGACTGGAGTAGCGGTTGGCCAATCATGGGCAAGAACGGTGAACCCGTCATGTCGTACCGCAAACCGAAGGCAGCCCCGACTACCGTTGCCAACCCGCAGGAGAGTGATGAATTCAATACGCCCACACTTGGGCTTCAATGGCAATGGCAGTCCGACTATGATCAATATTACGGAATGCCAACTGCCGACGGCTGCTTCCGACTCTTCACGTGGAAGCTCCCATCCATACAAGATAAAGGGGTAGGGGAGAAACCTTCCAACATGTGGCTTGTGCCCAATATGCTTCTGCAGAAGACTCCCGCCGACTGCTTCACGGCAACGGCAAAAGTGCGTCTGGCAGCCAAGGCAGAACGTCAGCGCGGTGGAATCATCATGATGGGACGCGGCTATTCGGCTTTGGTGGTTGAGCGCGTGGGCGAAGAGTTCCAGTTGAAGCAGCTCACTTGCGAGAAGGCTGACCAAGGGCAGACGGAAGAGCAACAGGTGCTGGCTACGCTGAAACCTACAGCCGCCGACAAAATTCCCTATCATCCAGCCATTTATATGGAGATCTTCCTTCGCATGACGGTCAGCGATGGTCGTGTCAGCTTTGCTTATAGTCAGAACGGCAAGAAGTTCCAACCGGCCGGCTCTTCTTTTCAGATGCGTGAGGGCAAATGGATTGGTGCCAAGATTGGATTCGTGGCTGTAGAGGACAACGCAAAATCAGATGTTGGCCTATTCGACATCGACTGGTTCCGCATAACGAAATGAAATCCCCGTAAAGAAGTGATCTAATTTCATGATATCATTAACAGCGTTATAACGGATTCTCGTAAAAACGTAATTTGTATAATCGTAAATCAATATGACCTACACTATTGAACAAATAACGGTTCTCATCGGCGCTCACCGATATGGCGATCAGTATGCTTGTATCAGCTTTCTGCTCACCGATAGCCGTTCGTTGTGTTTCCCTGAGGAAACCTTGTTTTTCGCATTGCGCTCTACTCGTAACGATGGACACAAGTATATTGGCGAGCTCTACCGCCGAGGGGTTCATAACTTTGTAGTTGAAACGCTGCCTACCGACCTTACTGCTTTTGCCGGATGCAACTTCCTGCTCGTCACCGACACGCGGCGCGCGCTCCAACGGCTGGCCGAACGGCACCGCGAGGAGTTCGACGTGCCCGTTATCGGCATTACGGGCTCCAACGGCAAAACGATGGCGAAAGAATGGCTCTATCAGATTCTTTCCACGCTGCCCGAACCCGAGCAGTCGATGACGGTGACTCGTTCGCCGCGCAGCTACAATTCACAGATTGGTGTGCCGCTGTCGGTCTGGCTGATGAACGACCAGACACAGCTAGGTATTTTCGAGGCGGGTATTAGCGAACGTGGTGAGATGGCTGCATTGCGCGACATCATTCAGCCCACCATCGCCATCATTACCAATCTAGGCTCAGCCCATCAGGAGAACTTCTCTTCGCTTGAGGAGAAATGCGCTGAGAAGATGCAACTTTTCCACGATGCGAAGACTATTGTCTACAATGCCGACGACGACTTGATTCGCCATCAGGCAGAGGCCATCACTGACTTCAAGGGCGAGCGTCTTGTCTGGTCGCAGAAAGACCGAAACGCCGCCATGTACGTCAAGTCGATAGAGAAAAAACCGACAATGACCACTGTGGCCTATTCGTTTAAGCAGGGCGATGACGACTGGTTCAGCATTCCTTTCGTCGATGATGCTTCTATTCAAAATGCTATAATCTGCGCCCTTGTAGCCCTGCATCTGGGCGTTCGTCCCGACGATCTCGATCAGCGCATGCAACAATTGGAGCCCGTTGCTATGCGTCTTGAGGTGAAAGAGGGTCGTGATGGCTGCACACTCATCAACGATAGTTATAATTCCGACTTGAAGTCGCTCGACATTGCACTCGATTTCATGCAGCGCCGCACCTCGAACACTCATGCCGGTCAGGCAGCACAGCAGCCGCTCACACTCATATTGAGCGACATCCAGCAGAGTGGTCTCGCCCCTGAAAACCTTTATGCCAAAGTGTCCGAACTTATCCACTCGCGTGGAATCACGAAGTTCATAGGCATCGGCCCTGTCCTCTACGAACAGCAACAGCGGTTCGCAGCTGTAGAGAGTTATTTCTTCAAGGGCGTCGAGCAGTTCATCCATAGCGAGGTGTTCCATCAACTCGCCAATGAGGTCATCCTCTTGAAGGGTGCTCGACCCTTCGGTTTCGACCAAATCACGGAACTGCTTGTGCAGAAGGTTCACGAGACGACGCTCGAGGTAAACCTCACCGCTGTGGTGAAAAACCTCAACTACTATCGCTCGTTCATGAAGCCTGAAACGAAACTCGTCTGCATGATTAAGGCTGATGCCTATGGCGCAGGAGCCATCGAGATTGCCAAGACGTTGCAAGATCATGGTGTGGACTATTTGGCTGTGGCTGTAGCCGACGAGGGCGCAGCCTTGCGCCGTGCGGGCATTACAGCGAATATTATGGTGATGAATCCTGAGATGTCGTCGTTCAAGACGCTTTTCGACTACGACCTCGAGCCCGAAGTCTATTCCTTCCGTTTGCTTGATGCTCTCATTGCTGCTGCCGAACGCGAAGGTATCACGGGTTGGCCTGTCCACATCAAACTCGATACGGGCATGCACCGACTGGGATTCAATACGATGCCGAGTACTTTACAAGATGGAAACGACGTATCGGATGAGATGGCGAAGCTCATTGCACGCCTGCGCCATCAGTCGGCAGTCATCCCGCGTTCGGTGTTCAGTCATTTCGTGGGTTCCGACTGCGATGATTTCGATACATTCTCTGCTCGTCAGTTCCAACTCTTTGATGCGGCAAGCCAGCAGCTGCAGAAAGCCTTTAGTCATAAAATTCTGCGCCACATCTGCAACTCAGCAGGCATCGAGCATTTCCCAGAGCGACAACTCGACATGTGCCGTCTGGGCCTTGGACTCTATGGCGTGAATCCTCGCAACAACATAGCTATCAATACCGTTTCCACGCTGAAGACCACCATCCTGCAGCTACGGCATGTTGCAGCGGGTGATAGTGTTGGCTATTCTCGACGTACTGTTTTGGAGCGCGATAGCGTCATTGGTGCTATCCCCATCGGATATGCCGACGGCCTGAATCGCATGTTGGGCAATCGTCACGGCTACTGTCTCGTTAATGGCGAGCGTGCAGAATATGTGGGAAACATCTGCATGGATGTGGCGATGATCGATGTCACGGGCATCGACTGCAAGGAAGGCGACTCCGTCGAAATCTTCGGTCCCAACCTGCCCGTCACCACGCTCAGCGACACGATTGGCACCATCCCTTACGAGGTGCTCACAGCGGTCAGCAATCGTGTGAAGCGCATCTACTTCCAAGACTGAACGCGAAATAGCTCAAAACCATCATGAAACGAACTTCGACTCATCGCCTCCTGGCCGTTATCGTTGGCCTGTTGTCCGCGGTCGGCATGCACGCTGTCGTCAGTCCCGGCGAATATTATATTGTGAATAATTTCTGGGGGAAGCTGCTCACCAGCAACGACAGCAGCACCCCACGGCTGATGGCTTACGACAGCAACGACGATGCCCGCTTCCTCTTCGTTGCCGAGGCATCGGGCACGTCAGGCTATGTCAGACTCCGCCACAAGAGCTCCGGCCTCTACCTTACCGCCAGCACCTCTAATACGTGGAGCGTGCTGTTCTCCCGCATTGGTAGCGGCGATGAGTACCTCTGGGCTGTCGACGCGTTGTTCGATACCCACATCACGAGTAAAAAAAATACCGGTGCCCGCCTGGGTAGCAATTTCTATAGCGGCAGCACCTATTACTACGATGCCGCCGAGGTGCCCGTCTATTACGACAAGGACGTAGGCGCACTCTCGTGGTACTCCGTCATCCCTTCTGCCGGCACGGGCTTCGAGGCTTCGCGCAAGGTGGCGCAGACCGACGTCTTCACCAACGAGTATGGCGTGCGCGAGCAGGATGACTACTGCGTGTCGGAGCCTGTGGAGGTCAACGGCATCGATTATCACATCATCAGCACCACGCCGTTCGAGAATTTCGGAAGTGTCAACCTGAATGGCCGCACCTCATGGCTCGTCTTCGAGAACATCCGACCCAGCAAGGTCATCAGTTCTTATCTCGGAAAAGTCACCATCGACGGTCAGAAAGCCCAGAACGGCTCCAACTGTCGCGTGGAAATCTGGATGCGCGGTGCGGTGGTCATTCCCCTTCCTGCTGAGGCGCCCTTCGTGGCTACTACCGACGAGGGTACTTTTTCTGTGCCGCTGGGCAATGCCTCCGACCTGGGCAGCAACAGCAACAAGGCGCGCTCCTTCACCCTGAAGCGTGGATATATGGCAACTGTCGCAACAGGAAAAAATGGTGGTGATTACAGTCGCGTCTATGTTGCCGACCATGCCGATCTTACCGTAACCCTGCCCACCGCCCTTGACCAACGCATCACTTCCGTTTACGTTCGCAATTGGCATTATATCTCTAAGGCTGGCTATTGTTCCACAAAAAGTGATGTCATGACGGCAACGATTGCATGTGGAGGCTCTTGGGCATGGAATTGGGATGCAGGAAGAAGCAGTTCGGAAGATGTGGAGTATGTACCCATCAAGCAGCATCTCTACTGGCCCGATGACGGCAACTTCTACAAATCAGGTTCCACAGCCCTGATGCTTTTCAACGAACCCGAACACTCAGAGCAGCATACTAAATGCTCCTGCGGAGGTGCCATCGACGAATGGAAAGCCTATACCCATACACCTAAATTCAATGCCACCGGTCTACGTATCGGCTCTCCATCAGCCACTAGTCTGAGTTGGATTAAGCAGTATCTTAAGCATTGCGACGATATGAAACAGCGTTGCGACTTCAGTTGCACGCATGGCTACTGGACCAGCGAGTGGGCCAACAACCTCAGCACGCTGGAGAACTACGGCCGCCCCATCTGGATCACCGAGTGGGAGTATGGTGCCTCGTGGACCAGTGGCAGCAATCCCAACAGTGCCGACGATGCACGTGCTAAGGTGTTTGATATTCTCGAGCGATTGGAATACAACGACTACGTGGAACGCTATTCATACTATGAATTCGATACGGGCGGCAGCAATGGTTGGATGCGTGAAATCTTCTGGGAAAACAATGCTTCCAAGGGACTGGCCTATGTCGGACAGGTCTATGCAAGAGTAAAGCCTCATTTAGGCTATAAAGCTTCCATTCAGCCCGTTCCAAACTGGTGGGCTCCAGCAGCCAGCACTCCGGAAATCAGAGGAGCTGCAAAGCTCTCCGATGGGCAGTACGCTCTGCTGGTTAACAATAGCAATGGAGATGCAACTGCTACTTTCCATGTTCAACGAAAGGCCGCCGATGGAACATGGGAGACCATTTATCATGTTACCGATCGTTCGAAGTTCGAGCCGACATCCCTTTCTGTCATTATTCCAAACGGGCTTGTTGACACGGGTGACTTTGTAAGAGTGATTGTTACTACGCTTTATAATTTAACCCCTCAGGAGAGCGCGAGCTATGAGCTGTTAGGCTATGCAGGAATGGATGGTCTTGAGAATCTGGAGTTCAACGAAGGAACATTTGTCTCTAACAATATCCGTACGTATGCAAAAGATAAAGTGGGTTCAGAGACTTCAGGATTGAATGATGTGACAGGATGGGTTCCCGCCGAGAATGGTGATGCACGAGCGGCTGGCCAGTTCCATTGGGGCGCATCCAATTTCCTTGGGGCCTCAAGCTACACTGCTCCTTCCGCTAGTTCCGAGGGCAGCACAACTGGCGGAGCACTCGGCATCAATGCTGTGTGGACAGGTACTGCCCAATACACACAAAATGTATTTCTTGAGGCAGGAACCTATACACTTACCTTTGCTGTCTATAATGCTAAAGGTGGCAATGTGGCTATTTCAAAAAACCTCTTCGGATTCATCGCTGACGACGGCACAGAATATCTGCATGCAGCTACCACGTTCTCTCCAGGGCGTTGGGGTACGATGAACGTTGCATTCATTCTTACCGAAGGAACTTATGGTAAGATTTCCGTGGGTTACAAGGCTGCTAACAATGGTTCGAGTGACATGCCGCATTTGTTTGTTGACTATGTTCGCATGACTAAGAGTGACGTTTCCACACCTGATGACTTACAGAATCTTGCTTTCGACGAGGGAGTCTTCACTACCAAGAATCTTCGTGCCGATGTTTCTCAAGTGAATGAGGGAAGTGCTGAAACTAGTGGCGCACAGGATGTTACAGGCTGGATACCTGTGGTAGACGAATCTTGGCGCACGGCTGGACAGCAGGCGTGGAACTCACAGTTGTTCCTTGGCGACACTTCGTATGTCATTCCCGAAACTGACTCGCGTGACAAAACCGAAGGAGGAGGATTAGCAATGTTAACAGCATGGAATGCTCAACTGCAATACGTCCAGCCAGTTGTTCTGCCTGCAGGCACTTACACGCTCACAGCTCCTGTTTTCAATACAGGTGGAACCTCTGAGGTAGCGAAGAATCTCTTCGGGTTCGTGACTAACTCCGGCATTGAGTATCTGGCCACTGCCAAGACTTTCACAGAGGGGCAGTGGAGTGACGTCTCGGTAGAGTTCATACTTGAGGAAGATACACCCGGCTGGCTGTCAGTGGGTTACGTGTCAGGTAATTTCTCAAGCACCGACATGCCCAAGCTCTATGTCGACTATGTGCTTCTTTCTGACGGCACCCACTGTTGGCCGACCCTTGGTAACGGCGATGTCAACAAGGATGGCGATATCACCATTGCAGATGTAACGGCTTTGGTGAATATTATTCTTGGCACCTACTTTGATACGGAAAATGCCGACATTAACAGCGATGGGCACATCACCTTCGATGACGTTTCGGCACTGCTGAACATCATTCTTGGAAAGTGAAACCTTAGTTTCTGAGAGTGAAATTTGAAAAGAGAACGATGATAATAGGGCATTTCACAAGAAAAATCAAAAATTTGTTTTGTAATGTCCTCGTTTTTTCGTATCTTTGCAAATTGAACTCACCAATGACTAAAATCATAAATCGTAAATAAACAAATAGTAAACTACAATGAGTCCTATCAAAACTTCTAAGATGACCAATTATCGTTGGGTTATCTGTGCGATGTTGTTCTTCGCAACAACAGTGAACTACATGGACCGTCAGGTTCTGTCACTCACCTATCCGGGTGAAGGTGGCATCCAGCAGGAGTTTGGCTGGAGCGATGATAACTATGGTACCATCACCGCCTATTTCTCCATCATCTATGCGCTGTGCATGCTCTTTGCAGGTAAGTTTGTTGACTGGATGGGCACGCGCAAGGGCTATCTCTGGGCAATCTTTGTATGGTCGACGGGTGCTGTGCTGCACGCTTTCTGCGGCATTGCCACCAGCGGCATTGTCACGGGCGACTGGCTCGTGGGCTTCGAGGGTGCCAAAGAAACGCTGCGTGCCTTCAAGGCTTCTGGCGTGGCCGATGCTGCGCTGACCATCAACACCGTCTCTGTATGGCTCTTCCTTGGTGCACGCTGCATCCTCGCATTAGGTGAGGCAGGCAACTTCCCTGCTGCCATTAAGGTCACGGCTGAGTACTTCCCCAAGAAAGACCGCGCCTATGCCACCGCTATTTTCAATAGTGGTGCTTCTGTAGGTGCTCTGATTGCTCCCTTCACCATTCCTGTTTTGGCCAAGTTCTTCGGCTGGGAGATGGCCTTCATCGTCATTGGTGCGCTGGGCTATGTGTGGATGGGCTTCTGGATTTGGCTTTATAAGAAGCCGAACGAGAATCCTAAGGTGAACGAGGCTGAGCTCACTTACATCAACCAGGATGCCGAAACCGAAGGCGATCCAAAGGAAGCCAACGACGAGGGACCGCAGATTTCATTCCTGAAGTGCTTCACCTTCCCGCAGACGTGGTCGTTCATCGTGGGTAAGTTCATGACCGACGGTGTGTGGTGGTTCTTCCTGTTCTGGACCCCTGCTTACCTGAAGTCGCAGTTCGACATCAATCCCACCGATGTGCTGGGCATGACACTCATTTTTGTGCTCTATCTCATCACAATGCTCTCCATCCTTGGTGGAAAGCTCCCCACCTATTTTATTAATAGGGGCATGAATCCCTATGCAGGTCGTATGCGTGCAATGCTTATCTTTGCCTTCTTCCCCTTGCTGGGACTCTTTGCACAGCCGCTGGGAGGCGTGTTCAACACACCGTGGTTCCCCATCATCCTTATTGGTATCCTCGGTGCTGCTCACCAGTCGTGGTCGGCTAACATCTTCTCGACCATCGGTGACATGTTCCCGAAGTCGACCATTGCTACTATCACGGGTATCGGTGGTATGGCAGGTGGTGTCGGCTCGTTCCTCATCAACAAGGGTGCCGGTGCACTCTTTACCTATGCAGAGGGACAGGGCGCAGCCTTCAAGTTCATGGGCTTTGAGGGCAAGCCTGCTGGCTACATGATTATCTTCTGCATCTGTGCCGTTGCCTATCTCGTAGGCTGGTGCATCATGAAGGTGCTCGTTCCGAAGTATA
Source organism: uncultured Prevotellaceae bacterium (assembly GCA_900316285.1). Lineage (GTDB taxonomy): Bacteria > Bacteroidota > Bacteroidia > Bacteroidales > Bacteroidaceae > Prevotella. The sequence continues at coordinate 219,243 of ONCG01000003.1, read as the reverse complement.
AGCCTGTGGTAGTCAGCGAGTAATCGCCGGCGTTCCTTTCGCAGCGAAATAGCTACACCCGCGTGGTATTCCCCTTCTCGAATAGGGAGCCGCGCGGGTGTTTATTTGTATAACCACGAAGGACCTTTCGTTTCCAGTTATTATTCATTTTGGATAACTTTTCTCGCCACAAAGACTGCGTTTTTTTCTCATTTTGACAACTTTTTCCTATTGAAAGTAAAAAAAGTTGCATCTTTCATCTCTCTTCTTTCATCTTTTTTGTATCTTTGCCAACGGAAACAGTAAAGCAATATGGATATTCTACAAAACAAGGTAGTGGCCGTCAGGCCGAAGGAGCTGGAGTGCGATGTAGTGCGCTTCCAGAACAATAAAGAAAAATGGGTGGCCTTCGTAGGATTGCTAGATGGCCGTCCCTACGAAATCTTCACGGGTTTGCAAGACGACGACGAGGGAATCGTGTTGCCGAAGACCGTCACCAAAGGAAAAATTATCAAACAGGTGAACGAAGATGGCACGAAGCGCTACGACTTCCAGTTTGAGAACAAGCGTGGTTATAAAACTACTGTCGAAGGACTCTCAGAGAAATTCAACAAGGAGTACTGGAACTATGCCAAGCTCATCTCTGGAGTGCTGCGTTATGGCATGCCCATCGACCACGTGGTGAAACTCGTTGCCTCCCTCGACCTGCAGGACGAGAGTATCAACACCTGGAAGGTCGGCGTGGAGCGTGCACTGAAGAAGTATACCGCAGAAGGCAGCGACGAATAATTTTACTCCTTGATCGCCCGTAGGGTTTTGCGCTCGACCCGAAGGGGCGCTTTCGTAGTAAAACGGAGAAAGAACTTTTGAACTGCGCCGCAGGCGCATTGAACTCTTGAACATCTCGACCTCTACCATCACTCTGCGCCGCATGCGCTTCCATGCTTTTCATGGTGTGCTGCCGCAGGAGCGTCTCGTGGGTAATGACTACGAGGTGACGGTCATGATGGATTGCGACATCAAAGCGGCTACTCTCTCTGATGATGTTGCCGACACGATTAACTACGCTGAGGCCTACGAGGTGGTTCGACAGGTGATGATGGAACCTTGTCGTCTGCTTGAGCGAGTGGTATGGAATATTGGAGCTGCGTTGCTCACGCATTTTGACCGTCTCGCTGCTGTCGAGGTGAGCGTCGTGAAACGCAATCCTCCTATGGGCGCCGATTGCGATGGAGCAGAAGTGAGGATCAAAGTGACAAGGTAACAAGGAAACAAAGTAACTAATAAAGTAACAAAGTAATAATAATGAAGAATAAGTCAATAAGATTGCAAAGACCGATAAGCGGCACCGCCCTGCGCAGTGTTGTTACTTTGTTACTTTGTTGTTTTGTCACCCTGGCCTCTGCTGCCGATAAGTTTGTATTGGTGCTCGATGCCGGTCATGGTGGTAAGGATGCAGGATGTGTGGGTAAGATTTCGAAAGAGAAAACTCTCACGCTGCGCTATGCGATGGCATTTGGAAAGATTGTTGAGCGCAACTGTCCTGACGTGAAAGTCGTCTACACCCGCACCACCGACCGTTTCCTCGAATTATGGCAGCGTGCCGAGATTGCGAACAAGAACAAGGCCGATCTCTTTGTATCGGTACATATCAATGCCGTCTCGAAAGGCTCATCGGTGCATGGCTACCAGACTTATGCTTTAGGCCGAGGCGAGACAACGGGAAAGAAAGGCATTCAGGAGAACCTGGAGGTGGCGAAGCGTGAGAACTCGGTGATCTACATGGAGAAAGACTACAAGCAGCGCTATCAAGGCTTCGACAACTCGGCGGAGAGCAATATCATGTTCGAGTTCATTCAGGATAAGAACATGGAGCGAAGCGTAGAGATGGCCCGCTTTTTCCAGAAGAGCATCTGCGCTGCTACGGGGCGCATCGATAAGGGCGCTCATCAGAACAACCTCGCCGTGTTGCGCTTGACGTCGATGCCGGCTTGCCTGATGGAGCTGGGCTTCATCTCCAATCCCGACGAAGAGAGGTTCATGAATGCAGAGTCGTCGACCGACAAGTATGCGCGTGGCTTCCTGAAGGCATTCATCAACTATAAGAACAAATACTTCGACGGACTCCACGTGCCCTATCGGCCGCAGGACATCAAGGAAGCTCAGATTCCACAGGTGGTGCCCGATGAATATAAAGAGAAGGAGCAGCAAAAGCAACAAGAACAGGCAGCTGCAGCGAAGAAACGTAGTCAGCCGGCTCAGAATGTAAAGGAGACTCCGAAGGAAACAACAAAGGAGACTCCGAAGGATGCACCAAAGGAAACGCCTAAGGATGCTCCGAAAGATAAACCTAAGGAAACGCCGAAAGATGCACCTGCAAATGCGGAGATCACTCCCTTAATGGGTGCGGCCTCGCAGGCCCCCATCTTCAAGATTCAAATTCTCACGGGTCGCACTCGGATCAAGACCACTGACCGACAGTTCAAAGGACTCGCCGATGTAGACTGCTATGAAGAAGGTGGCTTGTTTAAGTACACCGTTGGTGCTTCAGCCGATTACAATGCGATCGCCCGTCAGCGGCGCGAGATTCTTGACAAGTTCCCCGAAGCTTTCATCATCGCTTTCAAGAACGGGCAGAAGATGAATGTCAACGAGGCTATCAGCGAATTTAAAAAGAACAAAGGAAAATAGAAGATACATGAAAAAAGAAATCAAAATAGCACTCGTCGCCATCGCAGGCATTGTCGTCCTGTTCTTCGGCATGAATTTCCTCAAAGGCATCTCGCTGTTCTCTGAGAAAAACGTCTACTACGCCACGTTCAGCGATATCAGTGGGCTCTCGGCGTCGAATCCCATCTTCGCCAACGGCTATCAGGTAGGTATTGTCAGAGACATCGCCTTCGACTACTCAGGTGGTGGCGACATTGTTGTTGCTTTTACCCTCGACGATAAGATGCAACTGCCGAAGGGCACCACAGCTGCTATCGAGAGTGATTTCATGGGCAATGTCAAGATGAATCTCCTGCTGACTCCTGCGCTTAGTAAGAATGCAGATGGAACACCCGTTCCCTCCCAGCAGGGGTATTTGTCGGTAGGTGATACAATTTGCGGCTCAATGGCTGAAGGCCTCATGTCACGTGCTGCCGCCTTGATTCCTGCCGTCGAGCAGATGTTACCGAAGGTGGATTCCATCCTGGCGAGTGTGAATGCCCTGCTTGCCGATCCCGCTATTGCCCATTCCATCCGCAACGTGGAGAAGGTTTCCACCAATCTTACCACAACCACACAACAACTCAACACGCTCATGGCAGGGCTCAATAAGCAGATGCCGTCGATCATGACGAAGGCTGATGGTGTACTCGACAATGCCGACCAGCTGACGAAGAACCTGAACAACATCGACCTCGATGGCACGATGAAGAAGGTTGACCAGACGCTGGCCAATGTGCAGGCAGTGTCCGAAAAGCTCAACAATCCTAACGGAACACTCGGACTTCTCATGAACGACGCCTCTCTCTATGATCGTTTGAATGGTACGATGCAGAATGCAGAACTGCTGTTAGGTGATATCAAGGAGCATCCCAAACGCTACATCAACATCTCTGTCTTCGGACGCAAGGACAAGACGCAGTGATTCAACTTTCGCAAGTGAGGGGCGAAAAGCAGGACTATTGTCCCTTTTATGCCCTTTTCTTCCCCTTTATACCCTTTATTCCTTCGACTTGCACAAAGCATTCGTCCCTTTTAATCCCTTTTCTCCCCTTTAAGCCCATTCTTTCCCCACTGCGTTCTGAAAGCGGCAAAGCCGAGCGAAGCCCTTGGGAAGTGGAGCTTGCGAAGCTTCCGTAATTTAAATCCTGTCTAAATTACGACGTGAATGTTTCACGACTTCTCTTATCGCTCGAAACGCTTGTCTTTCTTGCGATTTAGCGGTGTCGGCAAATTGTTTCACTATTCAAGTTGATTGTTGTAACCAATTATTGTAACTTGCTGGATTCCAGTAAGTTATCTCTTTTGTGGCGGCTTGTATGGAATTGGAATTAGTAAAAAAATGCGTAAAGTGCCGTGAATAAATGATTTACGTGTTTTTGGGGTGTCGAAAAACGCAAACAAGTGAAAAAAGTTTCGGCAAAAAAAATTTTTGTATTACGAACTTTTTATGTACTTTTGCAACCGAAATGCTACGGCAAAACCTAAATCCGAGCAATTCAAACTAGAAGATTTAAGAAGAAATAAGTAGAAAACAAAGTGGTGTTGCAGGTATGAAACGCCTTGGCAGACATCGGCCACAATAAGAAGCAAGAGAGAATGACAGAAAGTCCTAATGCTCTTTGGGAGAAAGCACTCGCACTCATCAGCGAGAATGTCTCCGAGCAGCAATATAACACATGGTTCAAGCCCATCGCCTTCGAATCGTTCAACGAGCAGACGAAGACGGTGCTGGTGCAGGTACCGAGCCCCTTCGTCTACGAGTACCTGGAGGAGAACTATGTGGGACTTTTCAGTAAAGTGTTGCGGCGTGTGTTCTGTGAGGGTGTTCGACTGACCTATCGTGTTGTCACCGACCGCGAGCATAGCCTTTATCAGAAATTTGAAGCTGAACAGCCGGAGGCTCCCGCCGAGCAGCCAAAGCGTCGTGCCAACCAGTCTCCATCTGTGCTCGATGCCGCTGTGCCACAGGAACTCGACCCTCAGCTGAATCCTCATCAGACTTTCTCGAACTTCATCGAGGGCGATAGCAACAAACTGCCGCGCAGTGTTGGACTGTCCATCGCTGAACATCCGCAGACCAGCCAGTTCAACCCGATGTTTATTTACGGACCGTCGGGATGCGGAAAGACACATCTTATTAATGCCATCGGCAATCGTGTGAAGCAGATCTATCCGCAGAAGCGCGTGCTCTACATCAGTGCCCGCCTCTTCGAACTGCAGTACACCGATTCTATACGCAAGAACACGTTCAACGACTTTGTGCATTTCTACCAGACCATCGACCTGCTCATCGTCGACGACATTCAGGAGTGGATAGGCAAGGAGGGTACCCAGAAGACCTTCTTCCACATCTTCGACCACCTCTTCCGCAACAATCGGCGAATCATCATGGCCAGCGACCGCCCGCCGGTAGACCTGAAAGGCATGCCTGAGCGACTGCTCACCCGCTTCTCTTGTGGACTTATCGCAGAGCTTGAGAAACCCAATCGCCAGCTGTGCATCGACATTTTGAATAGTAAGATACGTCGTGACGGACTGCAGATTCCTGAGGATGTTGTGCAGTTCATTGCCGACAGCACCAATGGAAGCGTGCGTGATCTCGAGGGAGCCGTCAACTCGCTGATGGCTTTCAGTGTGGTCTACAATCGGAAGATTGACCTGAAACTTGCAGAACGTATCGTGAAGCGAGCTGTGAAGGTCGACGACAAGCCACTTACCATCGATGACATCCTCGACACGGTGTGCAACCACTACAATGTTACGCCAGCTGCAGTGCAGAGCAAGAGTCGCACGCACCAGCTCGTCGTGGCACGTCAGGTGTCGATGTATCTGGCACAGAAATATACAAAAATGCCGGCGGCACGCATCGGAAAACTTGTCGGTGGGCGCGATCACAGCACCGTCATCCACAGTTGTCGACAAGTGGAGCAGCGCATGAAGATCGACCGTTCCTTCTCCGACGACCTTACAAGCATTGAAAACGCCTTCAAGCTCAAAAAAGCCTGATGGCGTTTTGTTTTTATACTGCCCACAGATTACACAGATAACTTCGAAAAACTCTGCGGCTCTGTGCGAGGATATAAACCATAGATTACACAAATACCTTAGAAAACTCTGCGGCTCTGCGCGAGTATTAAAACCGCAGATTACATCGATTACTCAGATTAAACCTTTTATGCTTTGGATTCTCTGCGTGAATAAATTGATAATGCATGTTTTCCGTAATTATTTGCTAAATGATGGCAATTGTATATTTTTTCGCACTTAGTCGAAAGAAAATCATAAAATTGTTTGGAGGGAAAAAGAAAAATGCGTACCTTTGCCACAAATATGGATTACTATGTCCTTATTGTATCCCATTAGGAACCGATTAAGAAATTATATATAACTTAAAAATTTAAACATAATGAAAATGAAAAAAGGTTTACTTACAATGCTCGCACTGCTGTCCATGGGCAGTAGCGCATTTGCACAGAAAACGCTTAACGTTCCTGAAGTAGCGCGTAGGACAGGTCCTGTGATGCAGGTTGTTGTCTTGGAAACCGAAAAGAAAGGCTCAGTTAAGATTCTCCTCTCTGGTACAGAGGATTATCGTGATCTCCAGTTCGACATCAAGCTTCCTACTGGTGTTACAGCTGCTCAAGGAAAAAATGTTTTCAGTGAAGATTTTGCTGTTCAGTCTGCTGTTCAGTCTGATGGACAAACTGTTCGCTTCGTGCTCTATTCTGAGAATAAAGCAAAACTCAGTAACGAAATTTTGTTCGAGATTCCTGTTACAGTTAATGATTTGACTATACTCGCCGAAGCAAAAGCCAAAATTGAAAATGTCCTTTCATCGAATGATGAAGCTCTCACTTCTCTCACAGACATACAAGGTTCGGAAATCCCCTTCAGCGTGATGAAGCTCGGTGACGTAACTGATGATGGTAATGTTGATATTTCTGATGCTCAGGCATTGGTGTCTTATAGCTTTAATAATCCTCCTTCGGTATTTATTAAAGATGTTGCAGACCTTACTGAAAATTCTAAGATTGACATTTCCGATGCGCAGGCTCTTGTGGCTCAGTTGTTTGCTAGTTCTTCTTCTACCCCTGCTAAGCAGTTCGTTGAAGATGAAGTTGAAAATGAATTGGATCCTGAATAATTTAATTAAAGAATAGAATCATTATGAAAAAGTTTATTTTTACTATAGCAGCTCTTGTCTTCGGATTGTCGCAGATGACTGCACAGGAGATTTTACCGGAAATGATTTTCCCGACGGAAATTGAGGTTCCTCAGGGTGGAAGTGCTCCTCTGACTATTTCTTATAAAACAGGGGGTAAGATTATCACTACATACATGTTCAACTTCGTTCTTCCTAATGGCTTAACTTTAGCTCAGGGCGATGCAGGTATGGATTGGAAGCAGGATGCAAATAACAAAGGGTTCACACCTATGCCAAATGGAACTACGGGTTTAGCATGTTTGTCTTCCAATGTTGGCTCAATTTACCTTAAAGGGACTGAAGGAACTTTAGGTTCTGTTGGTCTTGAGGCGGCAAAAAGTCTTCCTGTGGGTGAAGAACTTCAGGTTAAGGCTACTCAGTTGGCTTTCTCGGAATATGTAGGTGGCAATTATGAGACAATTAATTTTGATGATGTAGTGATTAAGGTGAAAATCATTGAGAACCGTATCCCTCTCGATGAGAACGCAGAGGAAGCTCCTGCTGCAGCTGAGAATGTAAATGTGAAGGTTCTTCGCACAATTAAAGCTAACAACTGGAGCACAATTTGTCTGCCCTTTGCTATGTCTGAGGAACAAGTTGTTAAAGCATTTGGTGATGATGTGCAGGTTGCCGAGTTTACAGCATGCAAATGGGACGAAGAAACAAAGAATATATCTCTGACCTTTACATCTAAGGCCCAAAAGAGCATCGAGGCTAATCATCCTCTGTTAATTAAAGTAACTACGGCTATTTCTCACGATACTGGCTTTGATGTCGACAATGTTACAATTTCGCCCGATGAAGCTGAAATTACTGTTGTTGATGCAGACGACAATGAAGCTATCTTTACAGGAACTTACGAGCCAATTGAAAAACTTGGTAAGTCTAGTAGACCTGCTCTGTTCATCGCTAATAACCAGTTCTATTATTCTAAGGGAACGGCTAGCTTGAAGCCTTATCGTGCTTATTTTGAAATTGATGATCTCAAGAATTTTATTGCTAATGCAAAGATTGGCTTCTTTGTTGATGATGAAGCAACCGCTATTGACGGTGTTGGAATGCAGCGTATTGTGGAAGGTGTCTATGATCTCTCTGGCCGCAAGATTCAGCTTGAGGGCAATGACCTGAACAAACTGCAGAAGGGCGTTTACATCATCGATGGTAAGAAAGTTACAATTAAGTAAAATTAGGAGGACTAGATAATGAAGAAAATAGCATATCAAACACCAGAAGTGAAAGTTAAAGCACTTCTCATGGAAGATCTTTTGAAAGTGAGTGGTAATGTTGATGGCGATCCCATTGGCTGGGGTGGTGACGGCACTGGCTTGGAAGGTGATGCTAAAGAAGACGGCTTTAAGTCTCACAGCGTCTGGGACGACTAAGAAAGTGCTTTCCTGACCTCCTTGCTTGCCCCCGACCCCTCACAGAAGGGAAGGGAGTAAAAAGGGAGGAACGGAATCAAAAACCGAAATTGTGGCGAAAGCCATGATATAACAGTAAGCCCTGCTTCTACAAGGAGCAGGGCTTATTTTTTTTGCAATTTATCGATGGTAATGTTTACCTTTTTAATCATTTGTGGTCCCATTGCCATGCGTTTTAGCCAAAATAATGATGCTTGAAGTGTTAATTTTGTGTTAAATTCGTGATTTGCTGCCATTGCTGCAACATTGCTGTCACTCGTAATACGCTGATTATCAATGAGTATTGCAGTAGTGGCAGATTTGCAGCAGAAATAAAAATACAGGTAGTGTGCGTTGTGAACTGTATTAGTTGACAAAAATGAGTTCAATTTTTGAGCTGCTACCGCACAATGGTATTGTTGCTTCCACATTGTGGTATTGTTTCTACCACATAGTGGTATTGTTGCTACCACCTTGTGGTATTGTTGCTACCACCTTGTGGTATTGTTTCTACCACATAGTGGTATTGTTGCTACCTCATCGTGGTAGTGATGTTACCACATAGCGGTAACGACGTTACCAGATTGCAGTCACGAATTTGGTAATATAAAGTACACCATGTTTGGGATGTGGCGTTCGCCTTCATGGTCGAAGCGTTTGTTGTCGCTTGGGTGGTTGAGGATGTTGCCGTTCAGATAGAGGGTGGTTGAGCCACCGCCATCAAGGTTCAGTGCTGTTTTTCCACCCAATGTTTTGATTAGATGGGCCAGTTCAGGAATGTTCATGCCGATGGCATTGCCTGGTGAGCGTCCGTCAACAGTAATCAGTAGCACCCGCTTGTCTTTTGTGATAGCAAGCGCGCTGCGTGGGTGCTTGGTTTCAATGAAATTACTGTCGCATGCCGACCAATCGGCATTGTGACTGTTTTGTAAGAGCATAGGTCCTGATGCTAGTACCGTTCCCGTTTTCTTTTTATAGCCTCGCTCGATGCTTCTCGACCAGGGCAGAATCCGGAGTTTGCCCTTGCGGACAGCAACGGCTCCCGTCACACGAATCTTGAATTCTGCCTCAGCGGTAGAGTCGGCAACGGTTCGGTCTATTTTCAGGAATGTCACCGAGCTGCCGTTGCGCATGTTGTAGTACGACCCGTTGATGGCTGCCGCCGCCTTATGTTCCTTGGCCAGTGTGCTGAGCGGTTTCATTTGTCGTGATGTGCCGATGCCCGCTTTCACTTTTAGAGACGGTTTTATTTCTACGATGCTTACGTATTGGGGTCCGCCATAGAGCGAAGGAAATGCTGCCTGCAGGCTTCGCATCCCCTTGGCGGTCTCCGTCACCTCCCAATTCGTTGTGACGATGGTCAGCGAGTCGGCCGCGGTCTGCGCCGTAACGGTCTGCAGGCCTGCCAATGCAAAAGCGACGATGGTACTTTTAAATATAGATAAGGTCATAGTTGTATTAAGTTTATGAAAGGAAATAATAAAGAATTTGCCCCAGAAAATGTAGGGACGCGACGTGTCGCGTAACTGGATTCAGTTTTTCCCTTCCAAAAACGCGGCACGCCGCGTCCCTACATGTGATAAAATCATTTCTGTCTGCAAATGTACGAAAAATGTCTGGAATCTCCAAGGCATCAATGAAAAAGAATCTTCGAGGAGAGTGGAAATCCTTTCCGTGCAATGCACGGATTTCAACTTTTTATCGTACCTTTGCAGCATGATTCAGAAACGCACAATCCCCGTTGTGGGCATGGCATGTTCGTCGTGCTCGGCACACGTAGAGAAGACCCTTAGTGAACAGAAGGGTGTAACGTCGGCCAGTGTAAACCTTGCCACGCGTGCTGCATTGGTGGAATATGACGATGCCGTGATTACCCTCGAACAGATGAAAGCCGCGGTGAATGCCATCGGCTTTGACCTCGTCATCGAACAAGATCGATCGGTAGAGGAAATAGAACGTCGCGATTACTCCTTGTTGAAACGAAAGACGTTGTTGGCATGGCTGTTTGCTGTGGGTGTGATGGGAGCCCCCCTCATACTCCCTCCTGCAGGGGGTGCTGCCGCAAACCAACTGGCCATGATCCTTGCACTGGCCTGCCTGCTTACCTGCGGTCGTCAGTTCTATGTGTCTGCTTGGCGGCAGCTGCGACATGGCATGGCGAATATGGATACACTCGTAGCCTTCTCCACTGGCATCTCGTTTCTCTATAGTTCAGTTGTGACTCTCTCAACTCTCAACTCTGAACTCTCAACTTTTTATGATGCGTCGGTGATGATTATTGCCTTTGTGCTGACGGGCCGACTGCTGGAAGAACGCGCCAAACGTGCCACGGCATCGAGCATTCGCACGCTGATGGGTCTGCAGCCGAAGACGGCGAGGGTGGTAGGGACACCCAAACCAAACCCGCCTCAAGTAGGGACGGGGTTTACTCCCCGTCAGCAAACTGATGCCTCCACTCATAGCGGACGGGGAATGAACCCCGTCCCTACAAAGGATTGGGAAGTCGTGCCCCTGTCCACCATCTCCATCGGTGATATCTTGGAAGTGCGGGCAGGAGAAAAGATTCCCGTTGACGGATCGGTGACATGGGCCGAGAGTTTCATGACTGCCGATGCCGCCTATGTCGATGAGTCGATGATTACTGGTGAGCCTACTCCCGTGATGAAGAGCCCCAAGCGGATACCCACCCCCAACCCCTCCCGAGGGGAGGGGAGTTTAAATACTCTTACTACTAATGGCACATCATCTAAGGCTAATCAAACTCCACTCCCCTTGGGAGGGGTAGGGGGTGGGTGTCGGGTTCTTGCCGGCACCATTGTTCAACAAGGCACATTGCGTTTCCGTGCTACACAAGTCGGCGAGAATACCGCATTGGCACAAATCATTCAGATGGTGCAGCAGGCACAAGGATCGAAAGCACCCGTTCAGCGCGTCGTTGACCGTTTGGCCATGATCTTCGTTCCGGTGGTGGCTGCCTTGTCATTGCTCACCTTCTTCGTCTGGATGCTTTGCGGAGGTGGTTTACAGCAAGCTATCATCTCTGCAGTGGCCGTACTTGTCATTGCCTGTCCTTGTGCGATGGGACTCGCTACGCCCACCGCCTTGATGGTGGGCATTGGCAAGGCTGCTGAGCAGAACATCCTCATCAAGGATGCGGCTGCACTCGAGCAAATGCGCAAGGTAACGGCTCTGGTACTCGATAAAACCGGCACATTGACCATTCCCAACCCAAATATCAATTTTACAATTGCCGACTCGCTGCCATACGAGGAGCGTGAACAGCTGAAGCCCTATGTGCCAGAGGCCATAAACAAACTCTCCTCTCAGCTCGACAAGCAGGGGGGAGAAGCTTCTATTTGGATGCTCAGTGGCGACCGCGAAGATGCTGTTGCCTATTGGGCAGAGAAAGCAGGCATCGAGCATTACAAGAGTCAGGTGAAGCCGCAGGACAAAGAGAATCTCGTGCGTGAGTTGCAGCAGCAGGGACATCATGTGGCAATGGTGGGCGATGGCATCAACGACTCACAGGCGCTGGCCCTTGCTGATGTGAGCATTGCCATCGGAACAGGTACCGATGTGGCGATGGATGTGGCGCAGGTAACACTCATGGGCAACGACCTTCGTGCACTGCCCGAAGCCTTCCGCTTGTCACGGCGCACGGTGTCGATGATTCACCAGAACCTCTTCTGGGCCTTTATATATAATATGGTGTGCATACCACTGGCGGCCGGACTGCCTCGCGCCTTTGGCATCGACTTCCAGATCACGCCCATGTGGGCTGCTGCGCTGATGGCCCTGTCGAGTATCAGTGTGGTGTTGAACAGCCTTCGTTTGAGATATCAGAAATAAAGCACTACGTACAATTTGTTCCATGCAAGATAATCCGCAAAGCGGGCTATAAGAAAACATAAGAAAACCAAAATGACATAAGAAAACACTATTCTTTCTGGGCGAATAGCAAGATTCATTAAAAAAGCCTCCATGAGGAGGCTTTCTTATTTAGTCTTTCAACGAATAGGTGATGGTTGATACCACGCGTACTTTTTTCTTATATGGGACATCGCCCTCGTCAATCGAGAACTCACCTTGTCCGGCTTCCACAATCTTGTTGATTTTGCTGTGGCTGTTCTCTGCAAACTGCGAGGCGGTCTTCTCTGCGTTGGCTATGGCTTCGGCCATCATCTCGGGCTTCAGCTCCTGGAATTTCGTGTACTCGTAGTTGGTATAGGAACTTTCAAGGATGATGTCGCGATCGATGAGTTCGTCCTCCTGACTCTTCACGGAGTCAATCAGTTTCGTATCGTTCGAGCTGACACTGATGCTTCGATTCACCGAATAGGCATAGCGCGGAGGATTCGAGCCATAGTAGTTAGAGTAGTTGTCAGTCACGTTGGGCGATTCTACAGTAATCGTAGCCTTTCCGTCCAGTCCTTTTTCCTTCAGGAACTTCTTCACGCCGTCCACCTTTGTGTTTACGAATGCGATGACCGATTTCATCTCATTACCCGAAGCCGCGAGTGTGATAGTCCACGTCACTTTGTTCGCATCAACCTCGCGTTCAGAGAGGCCTTTCACCGTTACGCGGCGATCCTTGTTTGTGAAATTGTCGAATCCGCCCTTGATGCACAGTCCCAACAGGAGCAGACCCAAAGCAATGATGGCTGCCTGCAGCAGCTTTCCATATTTCTCCATAGCTTTTTGTGTAAATAGTTGGTTAATTAAAAATGTTATCTTGAATGTTTGAAACTACTTCTGAGTGGGCATGGCGTGTTGGCTGCCGAAACTGCTCACCTGCTGATGGAAGTTGCCGCCAGTGGTGGGAGCGTATGTCTGGTTGGGCAGCCACACCTGTTCGACGTTCACCTCGACACTCATCGATGGGTTCGGCATATAGCGTACGCCGGCACCGATGCGGTCGACACCTCCCATATAGCCGCCGTAGATCGGATTTCCGCCGAATGCCATTGGCCATAATCCGTAGCCATAGCCATAGCCGCCATAAAGGCCGGAGATGAATCCCGTGTTGCCCGTGATGTTCTTCTGTCCGTAGACGTGCGCCTCCCAATGCTCGTTGAACTGATAGCTCAGCTCACCATAGATGCCAGCGTTGCGTGCGTTGATGCCACCCCAGTTCAGATTGTTCACATAGCCGCCCGCCATGAGTGTTAGCTTGGGTGTGAGCGGAGTCAGATAGGTGGCCTGCAGACTCTGCGCAAAGCCTGCGCCCTTCGGTGCATGCTTTCCGAAGCCCGCGATCACCGATGCCGACAGCGACACATTCAGTCCCTGATGGAGCCCGTAGTAGTACGGCAGGTTCCATCGTTGAGGAATCATGCTCATCTGGCTTGTCAGCGTGTCCACTTGTGCCGATAGTTGCAGGCAGCTCAGGACCGCGACGATGAAAGTCAACAATCTTCTTTTCATATTCATCATCATCGAACACCCTCCCTGTCTCCCTTCCCTTCAAGGAGGGGCTGGGGGTATGCTCTCTTCATCGCTGCAAAAATACATCTTCTCTCTGAAACAACAAAATCTTTTTCTTAGTTTTTGCGTTAATTATCATTTTTTTTTCTTCATGAGTCTTTCATTCGAAAAATAATTGCTACCTTTGCATTCAATGTTGCAAAAATCAATACAATCAATACTTATGAATGTAAATTACAATTTCAAAAGAGCTCTGATAGCTCTTGTCGCATTGTTACTCTGCGTTGCTAAGGCATCGGCACAGGAGGCCTACGCCGAACTCTCGCCCGACAACACCACATTCACCTTCTATTACGACAACGACAGGGATACTCGTGAAGGCAGTACCTATGATGTTGTGTCAATCGGCAACCCTGGTTGGAAATCTTTGCGAAATAGTGTCCTTGGCACTATCACTACGGTCGTATTTGATGAGTCGTTTGCCGATGCGCGCCCACAATCTACTTTTATGTGGTTTTACAATATGTATAACCTAAAGGAGATTATTGGCTGGGAGTACCTGAACACTAGCGAGGTGACCGATATGAGTGCCATGTTTCAGTGGTGCTCGTCGCTGGAGTCGGATGACCTTGACTTTAGCCATTTCGACACGTCGAAAGTAACGCGGATGAGTAAAATGTTTGATGGTTGTAGCAGTTTGACAAACCTTATTTTGGGCAACTTCAATACCAGCAATGTGACGACTATGGAGGCAATGTTTGAATCCTGCAGTGCATTGGAAAGCATTGAATGTTACAATTGGGAAACCGATGAGCCTACTTTCTCTACCTCTGCCGTGACCAACATGTCGCGAATGTTCTATAACTGTAATAAACTGATGAATCTGGGTGTCGATAATTTTGATACAAGAAATGTGACAACGATGTACCAGATGTTTTACGGTTGCGAGGCTTTGGAAGTTATTTTTCTGTTCAACAAAATGACTGATGAAAACGGCGAACCGTTAGACTATAGCAATGCCAAGCTTACGAATATGCGGGAAATGTTCCGTAATTGTAAGGCTTTACGTAGTGTTGACATGACTGGTATCAACACAGAGAAGGTTACCGACATGAGCTCATTATTCTACAATTGCTCGGCCCTTGAGGAATTGACTTTGAGATATGACGGGGATGAATCGGAGATAATCCTTTTCAATACCGGCAGCGTGACTAATATGAAGGACATGTTCTACAATTGTTCTGCACTTCAGAATCTTGATATTAGTTTCTTCAATACATCGAAGGTAAACAATATGTCGGGTATGTTCTCGGGTTGTTCTAAGCTGGCCGAACTTAATGTAAGCGGATTCGATACGCAGGCCGTTACTAATATGAGTAATATGTTCAATGGTTGCTCACAGTTGACAAGTATTGACGTGACTTCTTTCGTTACGGATAACGTGACCTCTATGGCTTCACTTTTCTTTGGCTGCAGTTCGTTGACCGACCTCGATGTCAGCAACTTCAATACCTCTTCTGTAACTGATATGAGTAATATGTTTTCTGGCTGTCATGTTAAGGAATTAGACGTAACACATTTCGACACATCTAATGTTGAGGACATGTCTTATATGTTCAATAGTTGCTCTGAGCTGACCAGTTTGGATCTCAGCAATTTTAATACAGAGAAAGTGATTAGCATGAACTATATGTTTGGACGTTGCGGTGCTCTGACCAGCTTGGATCTGAGTCATTTCAATACTTCAAATGTAGAGGATATGGGAGGAATGTTTATTGAATGTCGCAGTTTGGCAAATCTAGATGTGAGCAGCTTTGACACTTCGAAAGTGATGAATATGAGTTCTATGTTCTATAGCTGTCAAGGATTGACAAGTCTTGATGTTTCAGGCTTTAACACATCGAATGTGGAACGGATGGCACAGATGTTTGGTGCTTGTATTGGTTTGATAACCCTTGACTTGAGCAATTTTAACACATCGAATGTTGGGGATATGAGCGGAATGTTCTACGGTTGTGGAGCACTTACCAGTGTTGACGTGAGTCATTTCAATACGTCAAAAGTTTGGGCTCTTGCTCACATGTTCTATGCTTGTCCTTCATTAAGGAGCCTTGATGTCAGCAGTTTTGACACTTCGAATGTGGAATATATGGATGGTATGTTTGCTATTTGTGCCTCCTTGAAAAACCTTGACCTCAGTAGCTTTAATACTAAGCAAGTGACGAGCATGTGGCAAATGTTCTATAATTGCCTTGAATTAGAAACCCTCGACATAAGCAGTTTCAACACTTCGAATTTGAGCTCTGCTAGTGAGATGTTCTGCAATTGCCCAAAGTTGAAGACAATCTATGTCGGTGATGGATGGAATGAGGAAGGCTTGTCATCGTCTTCCCCGATTTTCGAAAAATGTACTTCCATTGTTGGTGGTGCCGGCACGGTCTATGATCCCAGCCCCTACGACGAAGAAACGGGTGATTGGGAAGACGTGAAGTACGCCCATGTTGACGGCGGTGCCGAGAATCCCGGCTACTTCACCTACAAGGAGCACGTGGCACCGGCTGGCGACGTGAACGGCGACGGCAAGGTGAACGTGGCTGACGTGACGGCACTGGTGAACATCCTGCTGCATAGCGAAGGCAGCGAGGCCTACGACGCTACGGCTGCCGATGTAGACGGCAGTGGTGAAGTGGATAGTGCCGATGTTCCGGTATTGGTAAAGCTTGTGCTTGATAAGTAAGCGTTTCGTCATCATTGGCTTGCCGATATTGTTGTCCCAAGTTGTCTTGGTTGTCTTGATAATCAATATGAAGTTGTATTGAAGACAACGATAACAACTTGGGACAACTTTGTATTTGCGATTCCAAACCATAGAAGAATGAAAATCTTAGTTAATAATGCTGAAAACGTAGGCAGAAACAACGATAATTCAAATGAATAGTATTATTTTTGCACCGCAGACAAACAGACGAACAGGTGTTTTTGAAGACATACGGGATAGACGAACAGTTGTTTTTAGACATACGGGACAGGTGTTATTAAGACATACGGGACAGACGAACAGAATCTGTGTAATCTGTAGATGATAGAAAAGAGACATACGGGACAGACGAACATCATAATCTGAGTTATCTGTGAAATCTGTGGATAATAATCTCGCGCAGAGACGCAGAGTTTTCTAGGTTATCTGAGACATCTGTGAAATCTGTGGATCAATAAAGATAAATAAAAAACATCCCATCTGTGGATAGTATATATATAATAATGTAATCTGAGAATAAAAAAGAAGAAATGAAGAAAAGATTGTTTTATATGGTACTGGTTATGGCAGCGATGACTGCTGTGCCTGTTGCTGCGCAGACCGAGAAAAAGACGGAGGCGCAGAAGGAGAACTTTGGTGACCGCTTCGTCCGTTTGGGCAAGAAAGCCGTGAAGGAGATGGAGAAGGCCGCTAACAATTTTGGTGATGCCATTGGCTTCGAAGACCGCGTGAATGCCGAGTCTGCCGACTCAGTGAAGGTGGATGGCGCATGGTATATGCCGCTCTACACGGTGAATCTCTACAAGGGAGGCGACCTCGAGCTCTATCGCGATGCCTGCCGTAAGGCTTTTGCTGCCAGGTATCCCGGCGTGACCATTCAGAGCGTGGTGGTGCCCCAGCAGGAGTGGCTCAGCGACACCTATAAGAAGAATAATAAGGTGACCGGCTATGTGCAGACCCTCTACTGCTATGTGCTGGGCAAGGACGGCGATGATGGCTATGTCAATGCACGCTTCATGTTCCAGCGCCAGAAGGAAGTGGGCAAGCAGTATGAACACATTGCCAACCGCTGGCCGTTGTGGGAGAAAACCGACGTGATTCCAGCATCCACCTATGAGGTGCTGAAAACAAAGTGAGCCCTGAGGTGTAAAAAACTAACAAAATGTTTGCAGGATTGAAATAAATGTTTTAATTTTGCAGCCGATAACGTAAGTTTGATAACAAAATGAGACAATCGAGCAATTTCTTTTACGGCTATTACTTTTACTTTGCAGAACGCCTGTGAAGTGGTTGGTCGTGTGAGATAGCTCGGATGTAAGAGAGAGAATAAAAACGAAAGCCCCACTTCACAAACGTGAGTGGGGCTTTTTAGTTGATAGTTGACAATTGATAATTGATAATTAAGTTGAACCGCGCGTAGCGCATCGCGCTCGACCCGTAGGGGCGCTTTCGTAGCGAAGCGGAGAAAGAACCTCTTGAACCGCTGCGAAGCAGCATTGAACTGGCCGTAGGCCCTTTGAACCGCGCCGCAGGCGCAATTGAACCGCAGCTTAGCTGCACATAGAACCGCGCCGCAGGCGCATTGAACCGTCCGCAGGACATTGAACCCTTTGAACCGCGCCGCAGGCGCAATTGAACCGCAGCTTAGCTGCACATAGAACCGCGCGTAAGCGCATCGAACCATATATGAAACGGATAGCAATACAAGGCGAGCTGGGGTCTTTCCACGACATCGCGGCCCATCAGTATTTCCAGGACGAGCAGGTACAGATTATCTGCTGTTCTACCTTCGAGCAGGTCTACGAGCAGATCAAACGTGACCCGACGGTCATCGGCATGACTGCCATCGAGAATACTATTGCGGGCTCGCTGCTCCGCAACTACGAGCTGCTTCGCGACTCCGGCACAGCCGTCGTGGGCGAGCATAAGCTCCACATCGAGCATTGCATCTGCTGTCTGCCCGAAGACTCGTGGGAAACCATCACCGAGGTGCACTCCCATCCCGTGGCACTCATGCAATGCAGGGAGTTCCTGTCCAACCATCCCACGCTGAAGGCCGTCGAGGCCGAGGATACAGCTGGGTCGGCAGAGATGATCAGTCGCCTGCAGTGTCGTGGCTGGGCAGCCATCTGCCATGCTGATGCCGCGAAACTGTATGGGCTGAAGGTGCTGCAGAACCAGATTGAGGACAACAAGCATAACTTCACCCGCTTCCTCGTGGTCTGCAACACACGCAAGGCCGATTTTATGCGTTCGCTGGAACAGTCCGACAAGGCGAGCTTGGTTTTCTCGCTGCCCCACGAGGAAGGATCGCTGTCGAAGGTGCTCACAATCCTTTCGTTCTATAACATCAACCTCACGAAAATACAGTCGCTGCCCGTCATCGGCCACGAATGGGAATACATGTTCTACGTCGACGTGACCTATCAGAGCCTCACCCGCTATCGCCAGGCCATTGATGCAATCATGCCGTTGACCAAGGAACTTAAAATATTAGGAGAATATGAAGAATGTTAAACCTGCCGACAGATTGTCGCTCGTTCAGGAGTACTACTTCTCGCGTAAGTTAAAAGAGGTGGCACAGCTCAATGCCGAAGGTCGCGATATCATCTCGCTCGCCATCGGATCACCCGACATGCCGCCTTCGCCGCAGACCATTGAACGCCTTTGCGAAGTGGCTCACAGACCCGATGCCCACGGCTATCAGCCCACGGTGGGAACACCCGAGTTGCGCTCGGCGATGGCCCAGTTCTATGAGCGATGGTATGGCGTCAGCGTCGATTGGAAGAGCGAGGTGCTGCCACTCATCGGCTCGAAGGAAGGAATCCTTCATGTCACGCTGGCCTTCGTGAATCCCGGCGATGCCGTCCTCGTGCCCAATCCCGGCTATCCCACCTACACATCGCTCTCACGTCTGTTGGGTGCCGAGGTGGTGAACTACGACTTGCTGGAGAACGACGGCTGGCAGCCCGACTTTGAGCAGATAGAGCAAATCGTCAACGACCGGCGCGAGAAAGGCCTATCGCCTGTCCGCCTCCTCTGGACGAACTATCCGAATATGCCCACCGGTGGCCGTGCCCGTCGTGAGACCTATGAGCGGCTGGTGGCGTTTGCCCGTCGACATGACATCGTCGTCGTGAACGACAATCCCTATTCCTTTATCTTGAGCAAGGAACATCTTTCGCTGCTGCAGGTAGAGGGCGCCAAGGACTGCTGTATCGAGTTCAACTCCATGTCGAAGAGTCATAACATGCCGGGCTGGCGTGTGGGAATGTGCATCACGAATGCCGAGTTCATTTCGTGGATTATGAAGGTGAAGTCGAACATCGACAGCGGTACCTTCCGCGGCTTGCAACTCGCTGCTGCAGAGGCACTTACCACCAACGACGAGGTTTGGCACCACGAAGCGAACTACGAGACCTATCGTCGTCGTCGCGTGTTGGCTGAACAGATTATGACCACCCTTGGCTGCACCTTCGATCAGCAGCAAGTTGGCATGTTCCTTTGGGGCCGCATCCCCGATCATTATGCCAATGCCGAGCAACTCACCGAGCGTGTTCTCCACGAGGCACGCGTGTTCATCACCCCCGGCTTCATCTTCGGTTCGCGTGGCGAGCGCTACATCCGCATCTCGCTCTGCGCCAAGGAAGAGAAGATTCAAGAGGCTTTGGAAAGGGTTCTTATTCTAAGGAATCAAGGAAAGAAGGAATGATAACCAGAACCTATGTCCAAGATTCCTTAGATAAAAATGGATACTACCCAGAAAATGTAGGGACGCGGCGTGTCGCGTAATTGGAGAAGAAAGTCAAATGAAGTAACGCGGCACGCCGCGTCCCTACAAGTAAGGGGTAAAAAGTATATCATTACCTAGATAAAAAAAGACATCCGAAGAAATAAATCAAAGTTATACAATATGGAACTAGAATTAGAGAAACTGAATCTTCCTGCCGACAATGAACGTCCGTTTGTCATTGCAGGACCGTGCTCCGCAGAGACCGAGGAGCAAGTGATGACCACTGCCCGCCAGCTGAAGGAACTCGGGTGCCACAACTTCCGTGCCGGTGTGTGGAAACCGCGCACGAAGCCCGGTGGCTTCGAGGGTAACGGCGAAAAGGCTTTGCCTTGGCTGCAGCTCGTGAAGAAAGAGACTGGCATGAATGTTGCTACCGAGGTGGCTACGCCCGAGCATGTGGAGCTGGCGCTGAAATACGATGTCGACATCCTCTGGATTGGTGCCCGCACCAGCGCAAACCCCTTTGCCATGCAGGCATTGGCCGACTCTCTGCGCGGTGTTGACAAGCCCGTGTTGGTGAAAAACCCCGTCAACCCCGACCTGGAGTTGTGGGTTGGTGCCATCGAACGACTCAACGCCGCTGGCGTGAAGAGGCTTGGCGCCGTGCATCGCGGCTTCTCCAGCTACGACAAGAAGATTTATCGCAATCTGCCGATGTGGCAGATACCCATTGAGTTGCGCCGCCGCTATCCGAAGCTCCCCTTGCTCTGCGACCCCAGCCATATCGGTGGACGTCGTGAACTCATCGCTCCGCTAGCACAACAAGCCATGGACCTGGGCTTCGACGGACTCCTCGTGGAGGCCCACTGCTCGCCCGACGATGCATGGAGCGATGCCCGTCAGCAGGTCACGCCCGACGTGCTCGACTACATCCTCTCGCTGCTCGTCATCCGCAACGAGCGCGTTTCCACCGAGGGCATCAAGCAACTGCGCCACCAGATCGACGAACTCGACAACCAGCTCATGGACCTGCTGGCGAAACGCATGCGCGTCTGCCGTGAGATTGGTCAGTACAAGAAGGAACACAACATGACCGTCCTGCAGACCAATCGCTACAGCGAGATTCTCACCAAGCGTGGTGCCCAGGGCGCCCAGTGCGGTATGTCGGCCGAGTTTGTGGCCAGCGTCTTCGAGCACATCCACGAAGAGAGCGTCAGACAACAAATTGAGATTATCAATCGATAAGGAACCCACCCCCTAGTGGGTGTGTCAAAATGAAACAATGGATGAAAAGACGCAGCCAGTAGTCCCCTCCTTCCCGAAGGAGGGGACAACAAATGAACTCCTTGCTCTATTTTGACACACCCACATTGAGTAGATCTTTTTCGATTGGGATGCTAAGTCGTTAATAATCAATATAGTTTTGCATGAACAGTAATACAAGAAATAATGGTAACCACACTCCACTCCCTTCGGGAGGGGCTGGGGGTGGGTTCCGAATACTGATTGTTGGAGCAGGAAAGATGGGATCGTTCTTCATCGACCTGCTGAGTTTCGAACACGAAGTGGCTGTCTACGATCGCGACCCGCAGCGCATGCGCTTCACCTACAACTGTCAGCGGTTTACCGATCCCGAGGAGATACGCCAGTTTCAGCCGCAGCTTCTCATCAATGCCGTCACGCTGAAGTACACCATTCCCGTCTTCGAGCAGTTGCTGCCGCTGTTGCCAAAGGATTGCATCATCAGCGACATCGCTTCGGTGAAGACTGGTCTGCAGGAGTTCTATGAGCAGTGCGGACATCCCTATGTGTCGAGTCACCCCATGTTCGGACCCACCTTTGTCAACCTGAACCAGCTCTCTGAGGAGAATGCCATCATCATCAGCGAAGGCGACTACATGGGTCGCATCTTCTTCAAGGACCTCTACCAGAGGCTCGGACTGAACATCTACGAATACACCTTCGACGAGCACGACCGCACCGTTGCCTACTCGCTCAGCATCCCCTTCGTCTCCACGTTCGTCTTTGCCGCTGTGATGAAGCATCAGGACGCCCCCGGCACCACCTTCAAGCGTCACATGAAGATTGCCAAGGGCGTGCTCAACGAAGACGACTACCTGCTGCAGGAAATCCTTTTCAACCCCTATACCCACGACCAGGTCAGTCAGATTCGTACCGAGCTGAAGGAGTTGCTCGAGATTATCGACACGAAAGACGCCGACGGTATGAAGGGTTATCTGAAGAAGATACGCGACAACGTGCGTCGCGACATCGAGATTAAACGATAATCATGCCTCGCAACAACAAGTTCTTAGGTCATCTGGTGGCGTTCCTGACAGTCGCCGTCTGGGGCTCAACCTTCGTGTTTACGAAGCTGTTGCTGCTCAGTGGTCTGTCGGCGGCGCAGATTTTCACGCTCCGGTTCATCATCGCCTATGTGCTGCTGATGCTTTTTTCCTTGACGAGGAAGAACCACCGGTGGCTCGCCGACACGTGGAAGGAAGAACTGCTCATGGTCGGACTGGGCCTGACGGGTGGCTCTATGTACTTCCTGACCGAGAACGAGGCGATGAACTACACCACGACCACCAACACCTCCTTGATTGTCTGCCTGTGTCCGCTCTTTGCAACGGCACTCATCGGGGCTGTCTATAAGTCGGAGCGGCTGCGCCCGTCGCAGATGCTCGGCACGGTGTTGGCGGCAATAGGTGTGGTTGTCGTCGTGCTGAACGGCCACTTCGTGTTGCATCTGTCGCCACTTGGCGACTCGCTGGCCTTTGCCGCCTGCCTCTGTTGGGCGTTCTATTCGCTGTTGATGATATCCGCCAATTGCCGTTACGATGTGGTGTTCATCACTCGAAAGGTGTTCTTCTATGGGTTGCTCTCAATGATTCCTTATTACCTTTTGTCGCCCGAAGGAATCCTCTCTCTGCCCGCTTTCTTCGCCCAAGCGTTCAGCGACGGGTCGGAGATGGGCCTTTCCATCGTAGCCAACCTGCTCTTCCTCGGCTGCATCGCATCGATGGTGTGCTTCGTGGCGTGGAACTGGGCGTTGAAGACCATCGGTGCCGTCACGGCCACCAACTACGTTTACATCAATCCCGTCACCACGATTGTCTTTGCGTGGCTGATTCTCAACGAGCGCATCACCGTCTTCTTCCTCATCGGTACCGCCTTGATTCTCATCGGCATGTATCTCGCCGATAGGAAGAAGGCATGAGGAGGGAAAAAGAATTGTTTTTAGAAGTTGACCAAATCTCATAGCTGAGACCTCGTAGAGGTCACACATGGGTAACCGCGGGTCTTGACCTGCGGAATAAAGGACTCTGATATATGCCCTCGTCCCCAAAGGGGACGCACAGCAACCGATCATGCAATACGTCTGCATGACACATGGTGATGTGCGACCCCCCCTATGGGGTCGAAGCTTTTTTGGGATATCTTTATTCCGCAGGTCAAGACCTGCGGTTAACATAGTGTGACCCCTTTGGGGTCCTTTAAACAGCTGACAGGTTAACTGCTATGTCATTTTCTAAAAATATTCATTGATGTTTGTGGGAATGAGAAGAATTTATTAATTTTGGCTTCGCCGAAGTTACTCCCGTTTGGAAATGAAATCAAAAACTTAGGTTTTTGTTTTGCATTTCGCTCACTTATTCGTAACTTTGCAACAACAAACACTAACGCATTATGGCAAAAGTACTTTTAATCAATGGTAGTCCACGCCGGCAGGGCAATACGTTCCTGGCGCTGAGCGAGGTGGCGAAGACCTTGCAGCAGGAAGGTGTGGAGACGGAAATCATCAGTATCGGACCGAAGGCTATGCAGGGTTGCATTGCCTGTGGCATGTGTGGTCGCGAGGGACGCTGCACGTTCCGCGATGAAGTCTACGAGCAGGTCATGCGCTCTGTTCGCGACGGCATCGACGGACTCGTCGTGGGTTCCCCCGTCTATTATGGCGGCCCCAACGGCTCACTCTGTGCACTCCTCGACCGCGTGTTCTACTCGCTGGGCAAGCAGCTGCAGTTCAAGCCTGCCGCCTCAGTTGTGGTGTGTCGTCGTGGCGGCGCATCGGCTGCTTTCGACCGACTGAACAAGTATTTCACCATTCTCAACATGCCCATCGTCTCCTCGCAGTATTGGAACATGGTGTATGGGCAGACGCCTGGCCAAGCCGCACTCGACGAGGAAGGCATGCAGACCATGCGCACGCTGGGACGGAACATGGCATGGATGATTCGGAAACTGAACGTCAGCGAGGACGGTCATCCTGAATTGGAGCAGCCCCTGCGCACGAACTTCATCCGATAGTCTTCTTTCTTGCGCCTCAGGCGCTATCTTTCCTGATGATCAATCTACTGCTGACGGGTCTGCTGACGTTGGTGAGCCTGAACTGCGAAAACCTCTTCGACTGCCAGCACGACTCGCTGAAAAACGACTTCGAGTGGACGCCCGAGGGCACTAACCACTGGACTCGCACGCGCTATTGGCACAAGCTGAACAACATTGGGCGCGAGATTCTGGCGTGTGGGGAGCTGACCAACGCCGGTTGGGATGGCTCGGAGGGTGATTTCCAGCTGCCCGACCTCGTCGCATTGTGCGAGGTTGAAAACGACTCGGTGCTCTTCGACCTTTCCAAGAGATCGCTGTTGCGCAATGCCAAGTACGAATATGTGATGACCAACTCGCCCGACCCGCGAGGCATCGATGTAGCCCTGCTTTATTCACCTTTCTCCTTCCGACTGCTTCATCATCACGCCTTGCACGTGGAACCGCTGAAGGACATGCATCCCACACGCAACATCCTCTATGCCGCGGGACTCCTTGCCTCGGGCGACACGCTGCACGTCTTCGTCGTTCATGCGCCCAGCCGGTCGGGTGGGGAAGTGCTGACGCGCCCCCACCGCATGCAAGTGGCTCGGCGGCTGACGGCAGCCATCGACTCTCTTCACGTGCTTTCTCCCAATGCAAATATCCTTGTCGCTGGCGACTTCAACGACTATAGCCGCGATAAGAGTATCCGATATCTCGAGGAATCGGGACTCACGGAGGTTTCGAAGCAGGCGCAGGGCTGCAATGGGGCACGCGGCACCTATCGCTTTCAGGGCGAGTGGGGATCGCTCGACCACATCTTCGCTTCGCCCACGATGACCAATAGACTCGTAGAATGCATCATCTTCGATGCTCCTTTCCTTCTGGAAGACGATGAAGCCTATGGCGGTCGCAAGCCCCGCCGCAACTATCTTGGTCCCCGATATATGCAGGGCTTCAGCGACCACCTACCACTCGTGGCGCGGTTTAAGTTTTAGATAAAGCCCAATACATTCATTTTTTCCAACCTCAATGATGTAGGGACGCGGCGTGCCGCGTAATTGGATTGTATAAGTTGCTCCAGTTACGCGGCACGCCGCGTCCCTACATTTGAAGTGCAACATTACTGGATGTTGCTTTCCCTCTCCATAAACGCGGCACGCCGCGTCCCTACATTTTATCCCAACCCCTTTTCTCGCACCTCCGAACCCCTGCTCACGTAACACTGGAAGCCTGCTTTCATTTGCCCGGAGCATTGCTCTCGTGTCTCTATCTCAATGCTCCTGTGATGCGAGAGCAATGAGGTGGAAAAGTAAATTAACTTAATTTGTGCAGTAAATTAAGTTATTTTATTCAGTAAATTAAGTTATTTTACCGAGCAAATTAAGTTAATTTACCGCACAAATTAAGTTAATTTACTGAACAAACTAAGTTGTTTTGCTAAACGAGAGCAATGCTAATGCATCATGAAAGCATTGTTCCCGTCTCACAAAAGCATTGTTCTAGCCCCTCGAAAGCATTGCTCCAGCTCCACGAAACCATTGTTCTTGCTACACAAAACCATTGCTCATTCTACGCCTTTCCACCCCTGCCATTTAAAAATATGTGGCTGAAGAGTTGCCCATCTCATTTTTTATCAGTACCTTTGCACGATTAAATGAGTAATCGCAAAAAGTAAAACAGTAAATAGTAAATTAAATAAAGATGTTTGAGAATCTAAGTGACAGACTAGAGAGATCGTTTAAGATACTGAAGGGTGAAGGCAAAATCACCGAGATCAACGTTGCCGAAACGCTGAAAGACGTGCGCCGCGCATTGCTCGACGCCGACGTAAACTACAAGGTGGCGAAGACTTTCACCGACACGGTGAAGGAGAAGGCGCTGGGCATGAACGTGCTTACGGCCATCAAGCCCGGACAACTCATGGTGAAACTCGTGCACGACGAACTGGCAGAGCTCATGGGTGGACAGGCTGTAGACCTGAAACTGGAAAACAAACCTGCTATTATCCTCATGTCGGGTCTGCAGGGTTCGGGTAAAACCACGTTCTCCGGAAAGCTTGCCAACATGCTGAAGAACAAGCGCCACAAGAAGCCGCTGCTCGTGGCTTGCGACGTCTATCGTCCTGCCGCTATCCAGCAGCTGCACGTTGTGGGTGAGCAGGTGGGCGTTCCCGTCTATTCGGAGCTGGAGAACAAGGACGTGATCTCCATCGCCGAGCATGCCTTGCAGGAGGCGAAGTCGAAAGGTAACGACGTTGTAATCGTCGATACCGCCGGTCGTCTGGCCATCGACGAGCAGATGATGGATGAGATTGAGCGCCTGAAGAACTTCCTCAACCCCGACGAGACACTGTTCGTGGTGGACTCAATGACGGGTCAGGATGCTGTGAACACGGCGAAGGAGTTCAACGACCGCCTGGACTTCGATGGTGTTGTCTTGACGAAGCTCGATGGTGACACCCGCGGTGGTGCAGCCCTCTCGATTCGTACGGTGGTGACAAAGCCTATTAAGTTCATCGGTACGGGTGAGAAGATGGAGGCCATCGATGTGTTCCACCCCTCGCGCATGGCCGACCGAATCCTCGGCATGGGCGACGTGGTGAGCCTTGTTGAGCGCGCTCAGGAGCAGTTCGACGAGGAGGAAGCCAAGCGTTTGGAGAAGAAACTCCGCAAGAACCAGTTCGACTTCAACGACTTCATGGGTCAGATTCAGCAGATCAAGAAGATGGGTAACATCAAGGATCTGGCTTCGATGATTCCCGGTGTGGGCAAGCAGATCAAGGACCTTGACATCGACGACGATGCTTTCAAGGGCATCGAGGCCATCATCAACTCAATGACGCCCTACGAACGCTCTCATCCCGATGTGCTCAACCAGAGCCGTCGCATGCGCATCGCCAAGGGTTCGGGCACGAAAGTCGAGGAGGTGAACCGCCTGCTGAAGCAGTTCGAGCAGACCCGCAAGATGATGAAGATGGTTGCCGGCGGTGGCATGGGTGGCATGATGCGTGGCATGCGTGGAATGCCCAAAATGCCGAAGCGGTAAACAATGACCTTTCATATAAACTCAAAACTCCCATGACATTAATTGACGGAAAGAATACTGCTGCCGAGATAAAGGCAGAGATTGCTGAGAAGGTACGGCAAATGGTTGCCAATGGCGGCAAGCAACCGCATCTGGCAGCGGTCCTCGTGGGCCACGATGGTGGTTCGGAGACCTACGTAAAGAATAAGGTGTTGGCCTGCGAGGCTTGCGGTTTCAAGTCGACGCTCATCCGCTTCGAGGACGATATCACCGAGGAGGAACTCCTTGCGTGTGTGTATCAACTCAACAACGATCCCGACGTCGACGGCTTCATCGTACAGCTGCCGCTGCCGAAGCACATCGACGAGCAGCGCATCACCGAGGCCATCGATCCCGATAAGGACGTCGACGGCTTCCATCCCGTGAACGTCGGTCGCATGGCCATTGGCCTGCCGTGCTTCATCTCCGCCACTCCCCTTGGCATTATGACGCTTTTGAAGCGCTACAACATCCCGACATCGGGCAAGAAATGCGTGGTACTGGGCCGCTCGAACATCGTCGGCAAGCCGATGGCTCAGCTGATGATGCAGAAGCAATGGGGCGATGCAACGGTCACCGTTTGCCACTCTCACTCGCCGCAGCTGAAGCAGGAGTGTCGCGAAGCCGATATCATCATCGCCGCCATCGGTCGTCCGGGCTTCGTCACAGAGGACATGGTGAAGGAGGGTGCCGTCGTCATCGACGTAGGTACCACCCGCGTTCCCGATGCTACGCGCAAGAGTGGTTTCCGCCTTTCGGGCGATGTAGACTTCGAACATGTTGCTCCGAAGTGCTCTTACATCACACCCGTGCCGGGTGGTGTTGGCCCCATGACCATCTGCTCGCTCATGCTCAACACGTTGCAGGCAGGCGAGGGAAAGATGGCAAAGTAACAAGGTGACAATCATGATTCCTATGACAGCACAGGAGTTCTATATTCAGGGTAACCAACACAGACGCAACGGCGACTACCAAGCCGCCATGAACGCATACATGGAGGCCATCGCACTCGACCCGGAGTCGCCTGCGGTGGAGGCGCTTCGCATGTTGCAGGACATCATGAACTATTATTGTAAGGATGTTTATAATCCTTGAAAAAGAATTTTAGCATTTTGTTTGGTCGGTTCAAAAATAATTATTACTTTTGCATCAACCTATAAGCTAATCCTTAAAATCAACAAAACATTATGGCAAAAATCAAGGGAGCCATCGTAGTGAACACCGAACGGTGTAAAGGATGCCAACTGTGCATCATCGCCTGTCCGAAGAATGTCATTGCGTTGGCACAAAAGAAAGTGAATGCGCACGGCTATCCATACGTGGAGGCCTCGCTGCCCGACGAGTGCATCGGTTGCGCCTCGTGTGCTATCGTGTGCCCCGACGGTTGTATTACTGTTTACAAAAAAAAGGTTGAGTAAAGATGGCAGAAAAAGAAGTTGTATTGATGAAAGGCAATGAGGCGATAGCCCATGCAGCCATTCGTTGCGGTGCTGACGGATATTTCGGCTATCCGATCACTCCGCAGAGTGAAGTGATTGAGACGCTCGCCGAGCTGAAGCCTTGGGAGACCACTGGCATGGTGGTACTGCAGGCCGAGAGTGAGGTGGCATCCATCAACATGATCTACGGCGGTGCCGGTGCAGGTAAGAAGGTGCTTACCTCGTCTTCATCGCCTGGTGTTGCCCTGATGCAGGAAGGCATTGCCTACATGGCTGGTGCCGAGCTGCCGGGCGTGTTTGTAAACGTGCAGCGCGGCGGCCCCGGTCTGGGAACCATCCAGCCCTCGCAGAGCGACTACTTCCAGGCTACGCGTGGCGGTGGCAATGGTGACTACTATGTCATCACGCTCGCTCCGAACAGCGTACAGGAGATGGCCGACTTTGTCGACCTGGCCTTCGAGCTCGCTTTCAAATATCGCAACCCCGCTATGATTCTCTCCGATGGTGTCATCGGACAGATGATGGAGAAGGTGGTGCTGCCGCCGTTCAAGCCCCGTCGCACCGAGGAAGAAATCCTGAAGGAGTGCCCGTGGGCAACCACCGGTCGCACCAAGGACCGCAAACCAAACATCATCACCTCGCTCGAACTCACCTCTGAGGTCATGGAGCAGCGCAACCTGCATCTGCAAGAGAAGTATCAGCAGATTCGCGACAACGAGGTACGCTTCGAAACCATGAACCTCGACGAAGAGGACGATTATATGATTGTGGCCTTCGGTAGTGCTGCCCGCATCGCCGAGAAGGCTATGGAGCTTGCCAAGGAAGAAGGCATGAAGGTAGGTCTGTTCCGTCCCATCACGCTTTGGCCGTTCCCCGAGAAGGAGATTGCCGCTGCCGCCAAGGGAAAGAAGGGCGTGCTCGTTGTGGAGATCAATGCCGGACAGATGGTTGAAGATGTCCGCCTCTCTGTAAATGGCGCTGTGCCTGTTGCTCATTTCGGTCGCCTGGGTGGTATTGTGCCCGAGCCCGATGAAATTGTTAAAGCCTTAAAAGAGAAATTCTAATGGAAAATATAATCAGTCCTGAGAATCTGGTTTACCAGAAACCTACCCTGATGAACGATGTGCCCATGCACTATTGCCCGGGCTGTTCACATGGTGTCGTCCACAAACTCGTGGCCGAGGTGATTGAAGAAATGGGCATGGCCGACAAGACCATTGGCGTTTCGCCCGTAGGTTGCGCCGTGTTTGCCTATAAGTATATCGACATCGACTGGCAGGAGGCTGCTCACGGACGTGCTCCCGCAGTGGCTACCGCCATCAAGCGCCTGTGGCCCGACCGCCTCGTGTTCACCTATCAGGGTGATGGCGACATGGCCTGCATCGGTACTGCCGAGGCAATCCACGCGCTGAACCGCGGCGAACACATCGCTATGATCTTCATCAACAATGCCATCTATGGTATGACCGGTGGTCAGATGGCTCCCACCACGCTGCTTGGTCAGAAGACAGCTACGTGTCCCTACGGTCGCCAGGCCGACCTCCACGGATATCCTCTGAACATCACTGACCTGGCTTCGCGCCTCGAAGGCACGTGCTACGTCACGCGTCAGTCGGTAGAGTCGGTGCCTTCCATCCGCAAGGCAAAGGCCGCTATCCGCAAGGCTTTCGAAAACTCCATGTCGGGTAAGGGCTCATCGCTCGTCGAGATTGTCTCCACCTGCAACAGCGGTTGGAAGCTCTCACCTGCCAAGGCCAACGAATGGATGAAGGAACACATGTTTGAGAAGTATGTGAAGGGTGACCTGAAGGATGTTTAGCCCCCTAAAATAGGGGGTTGGGGGTCTTGAGCTATGTCGAGTCCCTCAATCCTTAAGCACCGAAAGAGAATATTAACAAATTAAAGTTTCACTAGACCCCATCCCCCTTTCTTAGGGGGCATAGAATATGAAAAAAGAAATAATTATCAGTGGTTTCGGCGGTCAGGGCGTGCTCTCAATGGGTAAGATTCTGGCTTACTCCGGACTTATGGAAGATAAGGAAGTGACGTGGATGCCGGCCTATGGACCCGAGCAGCGCGGCGGTACGGCCAATGTGACCGTGATTGTCAGCGACGAGCGCATCTCTTCGCCCATCCTCAGTAAGTATGATGTGGCCATTGTGCTCAACCAGCCTTCACTCGACAAGTTCTTGCCGAAGGTGAAGCCCGGTGGCATCCTCATCTACGATGGCTTCGGCATTGCCAACACTCCGGTTCGCGACGACATCAATGTCTATCGCATCGATGCTATGGACAAGGCTGCAGAGATGAAGAATTCGAAGGTGTTCAACATGATCGTGCTCGGCGGACTGCTGAAGGTTTGCCCCGTAGTGACCACCAACGGCCTTGAGAAGGCTCTCTTCAAGTCACTGCCTGAGCGCCATCACGGCCTCATCCCCTTGAACATGCAGGCTGTCGACGAAGGCATGAAGATCATCGAGAAAGTGTAGATTTAGTTGATAGTTTAGAGTTTATAGTTGATAGTTCTTTCTCCGCTATGCTACGAAAGGCTACGGGTAGGCGAACTTATTTCGGGAATGAGCGAGCAAGCTCGAGTGGATAGTGAACTATCATAGTTTACTTTAAACACACATACAAATCAGGGGCGTTCCTTCATTGGTTCGTCCCTGTTTTTTTTCTATTCCTCCCTCACTTATTTGTATTTCTAACTTCGTCGCGCTCGGCTCTGCCGCTTTCGTAGTGTAACGGAGAACGAAGATGGGATGTATATCGACAATAAAAGTAAAAAACCAGTTTTTTTCTTTGTATTGTTCTCGATTTTCACTATCTTTGCAGCGTCCAAGTAGAGGTTACGTCTGCTACTGCAAATCGAACAAATAACTTTTAGTTATATAGAAGCATCGTTTACATTCTATGGAGAAACAGTTGTATATCGTTGCAGGATGTAATGGAGCAGGTAAGACAACCGCTTCTTACACGATTCTTCCCGAAATCCTTCAGTGCAAGGAATTCGTGAATGCCGACGAGATTGCACGTGGACTCTCTCCATTCAATCCGGAGAGCGTTGCCATTGAGGCCGGTAGACTGATGCTACAGCGCATTGAAGAACTATTGCAGCGTGGCGAATCGTTCTCCATTGAAACCACTTTGGCTACCAAGTCTTATGCCAATCTTGTCTATAGAGCCCAGGCTAGTGGCTATCGAGTCAACCTCATCTTCTTTTGGCTTGAATCAACTGACCTTGCTATCCAGCGAGTTGCAGAGCGTGTTCGTAATGGGGGACATGACATCCCCGTCCAAACAATCAAGAGGCGTTATGTAGCAGGAATTAACAATCTGATCAATATTTATGCAGATATAGTTGATTATTGGTCAGCATTTGACAATAGTCGAAATCCTCGAATGCTTATAGCTACAGGTGGGAAGGATTCTGGCATTGTAATTGCAAATGAAGTCTTATATCAAAAACTGAAACAATATGTCAAATTCTGAAATGAAGCAATTCACAGTTAAGTTGCAGGAAGGCCTGCTTCTCGCCGAGAAGCGGATGTTACAGGAGAAGGCGCTGCATGGCCAGACAGTAGTTGTCATGGGTGATGACAATACTATCCAGCATATCCCTGCAGCAAAAGTCATTGCTGCTCATCCAGAGTTTCAATGACCTTATTATACTATTATAAATGTGTGGATGTGGTGACTCGCCTCATCCATACGTGATTGAATAGCGGAAAAGCAGCTTTCCCTAACTTTTTTCTCCCTTTTTCTTCCTTCTCTAAACTATTATTCGTATCTTTGCAGTCGACTCTAGCAGTGTAATCTACCTTCAACTGAAATAAGTAAAGGTTATATCATAAAAGCATGTTGGAAGCATTTGCTTTTTTAGTTAAGGATATAATGATTTTTTACGGAATCGGTATTAATAAAAGCATTATACAATGAAAATTAAGAAGTATCTTACTTTATTTATGAGCTTTGTAAGCGTCGCAAGCTTCGCAGCATCTCCTGAAGATGGGGACAATCTTTTCGTATGGACGAAGGGGGCGAAAACGGCGGTGGTTTATTCGTTGGACAACCTCGACAAGATTACGTTCGACGATGCTGCCGTGAGTGTGTGGACAAACAAAGGCAAGACCGACTATGCCTATGGCAACATTGCGTTGCTGACATTCCGCGACGGTGTGAAACCTGTTGCTGGTGTGGAACTGCTGACGGCTGCCGAAAGCGATGTGAGCATCAGCTATGACCGAGAGGCGCAGCTAATCAGTGTAGACAGCAATCAGCCAGTAGGTGGCATCATGGTCTGCGATTTGCAAGGCCGTGTTGTTGCACGTGTGTCAAGAGTGGCCCGCCAGTTACATCTGTCGTTGGCAGACCTGCCGCAGGGCGTTTATATCGTGAAGCCGCAAGGCACAACCAAGAGTGTGAAAATCATCAAGTAAGGAGGACGGGAAACATGAAAAAGACTTTATTTGCGTTTTTCGCATTATTCGCCGTAGCAGCAGCCTGCCACGCACAGAAGTTCCTCGACATCTACCGTAATGGCAGGGTGGTCAGTTCCGTGAAGGCTGCCGATGTCGATAGCATGGTGATAGCCACAGATGCCAAAGACCGCCGCACACTGGATTTTTACCAGAAAGGTGAGGTCTTTCACCACATGCTGACGGCTAACGTAGATAGTATCAAAGTTTTCAAATCGGAGGATGAACCGCTTGTATATCTCGGCATCGTTGGCTTCAATCAGGCTCTCTATGAAAAAGAGTTTGGCGTTTTAGACAAGAACACAGCCAATGATTTCAAGTCTTTCGTCAGCAATCTGACCCGTAAGGACGGCACCTTATTATATTATGGTGTTGACAAGGCAATTGACATGTTGAAAAAGCAGAACTTTACGACACCAATTAGCAGCGTGAACCTCATCACCTTCACCGATGGACTCGACCAAGGATCGCTGATGATGAACAGTAACTACACCACGGACGAGCAATATCTGAATGCTGTGAGCAAGCGTATTGGCGAGTCAAAGGTGAAAGGGCTGCCACTGACAGCCTACTCTCTGGGCTTGCGTGGCAGTGATGTTACTGACTATACGCTGTTTCAAAATAATCTCAAGAAATTGGCCAGTTCTACTGAAAAAGCATTTGAGGTGAGCAACATGGGAGCTGTACGCACACGGTTGCAGGAAATCTCAGACCAGATTATCAGCATCAGCAATAAGCAAGCCATCAGCATGAAAATTCCTGGGCAGAGCGATGGAACGCTCATTCGTTTCACCTTCGATGATGCTTCGGTAACTAATAGTTCTTTGTATATAGAGGGCACATTCAACCTCAGCGACCGCTCGCTGCGCAATGTGAGCTATCATGGGTTCAAGGCAGAGAGTGGTAGCACGGTGCAAGGATATCAGGATGGAATTTTTGTCACCTTCACATTCACCGGCCTGCAGCGTGAAGATGGCAATGGTCTTGTTCCAACAAATAATATCCGTCAGTACTATAAATCTGCATCGGCCACTTCTTGGCAGGAGAACTCTGAGTTCACTCCAGCTAACAACACGCTGACCACCATCAACCACTCAGGTGCCGTCATCCTGCTCGTGCTCGACTGCTCCAGTTCGCTCGGATCTCAATTCAGCGACATGCAGAGCTATGCCAAGGACTTCATCGACCGTGTGGCAAACAATGCCACCGAGCATCTGGAGCGTCCATTCAATAATGGTGCTGGCTCTGGTTCGTATGTCGACCTTGGCCTGCCCAGTGGCACTTTGTGGGCTACTTGCAACATCGGTGCCAACAGCCCAGAGGAGTATGGCGACTACTTTGCATGGGGAGAGACGGAAGGCTTCAATAGTGGCAAGACTAATTTCAGTTGGAGCACTTACAAATGGTGCAACGGGTCATACGATTCGTTGACCAAGTATATTACGAGTAGCGAGTATGGCAGTATCGACAAAATGACCGAACTTGACCTTGAAGACGACGCTGCTTACGTAAACTGGGGACCAGAGTGGCGCATGCCAAGTCTTGGGCAGTTCGAAGAGCTCATCAATAGCAGCTATACCACAACTACGTGGACAACGCAGAACGGAGTCTACGGTCGCAAGATTACGAGCAAGAAAAATGGCAATTCTATTTTCCTGCCTGCGGCTGGGTATCGCCACATTAGTTCGCTCAACTACGATGGCTCGTACGGCGACTACTGGTCGCGTTCGCTACACTCGGACTACCCGGGCAGCGCGTGGCGCCTGCTCTTCTATTCGAGCTACATCGGCACGAGCAACGACTACGGCCGTAGCAGCGGTCGGAGTGTGCGCCCAGTGTGCTCTCCAGAATAGTGCATTTCCCACAAGGCAAAAGGCATGTTGTGGCGCAGAGCCTCTGGCGGGGCGCAATGCAGGCCGATAGGCCGCGCCCCAGCAGAGGATTTGCTTCACAACATGCTCTAACCTCAAGAAATTCTTAACAAGGCAAGTGTTAAGGAAATCATGATATCTTTGAGAACAATCAGAATGGTTGTGTTGGACTATGTAAATCATTTCGGGGCATCAGCACAAGCGTTGCTGATGCCCCGAAAAAGTTGCTATGATGAATTTTAATGACCCTATATAACTATTTGTTCACCAGCTCCTGCAGGCGCGCTACCTTCTCGGCAATCTCTTCGGTGGTGCCGGGATCAATGTCGCGGAAGGCGGCAAGGGCGGCAGTGAGGGCGTTGAGTTGCTCACGGGCAGCGGGGGTGTTGCTGCGCTCGAGCTGCTGGCGCACGAGGCGGACCTTCTCGGCCAGCTGGATACCCTCGATGAAGCGTTCCCATTTGGGTGAAGAGCAGGGACCGGGATAGATGACGTAGGTGTCGCCGGGTGCAAAGAACTTGAAGCGGGAATCGTGGAGTGGGTCGTCGGTCCAGTTCATCCACGACCAATGCAGATAGCCGTCGAAGCCATTGGCGATGGCGTTCAGCGGAATGTAGACGGCTTCCACGGGATGGCTGTTGGTGAACGTGTTCGGCCGCTTGGTCGAACAGCAGATGTAGGTGGTGCTTACCATGCCGCGCTCATGACGACGGGTGAGCTCCTCCTCAGTGAAACGGTCGCGATAGCCGATGCAGAAGTCGTAGAGATTCTCTGCCAGCTCGGCGGTGTGATGACCCGCCATCGCCATCTTCATACCCGGTACGGCCTTCTGCACGAGGTTCCAAGCGTCGCGCATAGGTTTCTCGCCGCGCTCATCCATGGCGATGCAGGTCTTCTCGAACCATCCTTTCTCCTTCAGATGCTGGGCGAACGCCTTCAGAAACTCCGTCCAGAGTTCCTGATAAGCAGGGCTGTCGGTCTTCGCCTTCAGGTCGATGTATTGTTGAGAGAAGGCATCGAAGTAGCGGAACGTCATGTCCCACGGCACCATCGAGAAGCAGTTGATCTGCTTGTTGATGCCGCACGAGTCGCAAAGCTCCACATAGTGGTCGAACACCGAGTAATCGTAGCTCCACGTACCGTCCTTCTCGCGCGTCGTGCGCACCATCGCATCGAACTTATCGTTGCTCTGTGCGCCCCATGGTTCATAGAATAATACGGTTGTGACAACCTTCTGACCGGCACGAGCCAGCATCTGCAGATAGGGCCGTAGCAAGTCGTAGTGTTGCTGACTCCATCGCGGCACGTTGTAGAAACGGCTCACGCTGTAGGGCTGTTGCCAGTAGTCCAGATGGAACTGTTGCTCCTGTGGACGAGGCAACGTGCGACCAACCACCTCCACCCGTAAGGGCAGACGAGCCAATGTGCGCTTCGACTCACTTCCGACCACCTCCAATTGCCATTCGTAACGGCCGGTCTTACAGTTGTAGGGCACCTCTATGGTACACCACACAGGGCGCAACTTGCATTCTTTAGGTTGCTCGCCGCCGCCGATGATGTCGGGAACAAGGT
This sequence comes from uncultured Prevotellaceae bacterium, assembly GCA_900316285.1. Classification (GTDB taxonomy): domain Bacteria; phylum Bacteroidota; class Bacteroidia; order Bacteroidales; family Bacteroidaceae; genus Prevotella. Next base: position 182,296 of record ONCG01000003.1, on the reverse strand, counting down.
AGGGTTCCAAGTCATCAGGATGGTTGCCACACGTATTGAAACTGTCTGTGAGCACCCATCCGAGGAAGTCGGCCTTTGCTTCCCACTGACTGGCCGTCTTGCCTTTAGCCTTTAAGCGGAGTGTCAATGGTTCGCTGGTGGCATCGGTCTGCACCACTGCCTCCAGTCCCAAACGCTCGCCGCGCCATGCTACAACACTTTGGCTTGCGATGAGTCGGTTTGCCAGTGTTGTCATGTCGTCGGCGGTAGCAATCAGGCAGTCATTCTGTACCCATGATGCTTGCAGCGCCTTTTGCTGGGATGCAGCATGGCTTCCCACAGCCACCAATAGGCAAACGGCTAATAGGAGTTTTCTCATTGTCATGATTCCTTTATTTTACGATGCGGTAATAGTTCTCCTTGCGAGGCTTGGCTGGACGGGCAGGTGCGGAAGGATAGCCCAGCGAGAGAGCTCCGATACCCACCAGGTCGGTAGAAACGCCAAGTCGCTTCATGAGTTCCTTGCCTTCAGGTGTGTCGAACATCTCGCGCTCGCGGTTGATCCAACATGAGCCGAGGCCAATGGAGTGGGCGGCAAGCATCATGTTTCCCAAAACGAGCGACCCGTCCTGCACGGCGTTGCGCCACTTGTCGGGATGAGAGCCGAACACCAGGACGATGGTCGGTGCATCGTAATAGGGATTGCTGGTAACGCCCATCACCTCAGCGTTCATGCGTACAAGCTGAGCGATGATCTCGGGATTCTGCACAGCCACAATCCACGGATCCTGGTATCCCATGCCCGTAGGAGCGTAGGTGCCAGCCTCGAGCACGGTGAGGAGTTCCTCATCGGTGATCTGCTCGGGTTTGTACTTGCGAACGCTGCGGCGCTCATGCAATGCTTTCAATACTTCGTTATCCATCATAGTTTCTTATTTGTTATGGTTGATGATTATTCTTCAATCTTGATGGCGATGCCCTTCAACTCCTGCCAGCCGGCTCGGTCGGTGAGACGTACCATGAAGTGATAGTCGCCCTCGTCGATGTCGGCAGGAATCTGGATGTCGAAGCGGGCGGTATAGCTCTTCTGCCCGGCAGGAATCTGATAGTCTTGATTGAACACCCACGGCTTCACGGGCTGGTGGTGTTCGTGTTCATCCTCGTCCTCGCACTCCGTTGTCGATGTGCTATGGGTGTGGTGTTCGAAGTTGTTGTGAATCTCAATGTTGAAACTGCCGAGCTCCGTGTCGTCTTCAAACACGTAGTTGAACGCGATGACATCGCCACGATGGTAGGTTTGGCAGTCAATGGGATTGGCTGTGATGCCCTTGTCGCTGATGACGGGTTTCGACATGTCCTTCTCTTCGTCGTCGCCACCGCAGGCAGTGAAACACAATGTAACAACACTCACAAGAGCCACTGCAAGGCTCATATATATATTCTTTTTCATATAGTTGTATGTCTAATGTTTAATGAATAATACTTAACTGAATGATTCCTCGTCTCCCTCCCCTTGGGGGAGGGCTGGGGAGGGGCTTCCTCCCTACTGGAGAGGGCCCGGATGAGTTTTAAAACTCCAGCCCCACCATCAACGAGCAGTTGCGCCCGGGCTCGGGCACGTCGATGAGGCGGTAGTAGCTGGTGTGGTCGTAGTAGCGCTTGTTCAACAGGTTGTCGGCATGTAGCGCCACTTTCACGGTCGTCTTGCCACAGGCAAAATGCTTGCCAACCGAGGCGTTCAGCGTCCAATAGCCATCGGTAGGCTTCTCGGGTGGTACAATCTCATGTTGTGCTCCAACGACATGTGCGTTCAAACTGGCAAAGCCTTCTCCCTTCCAATCGAACGAATACTTCACACCGGCATCCACCGACCAAGGTGTTGAGAAGGGTAGCGTGTAGCCTTTCTTCTCGCCCGACAGCTGTTCGGCATACAGATATTCGCCCTTCAGCTCTGCCTCCCAATGACGGGTGATGGCATAGGTGAGCTGGGCTTCCAACCCATAGCGCAGCACACGTGCCTGTCGGTAGTTGTACATCTGCAGGCCCTCCACGTAGTCGGATGTGGGGTTCAAGTAGATGTAGTTGGGGAAGTAGTTCACATAGGGATCCACTTGCACCGTTAGCCGGTCACCAGTCCAAAGGATGCTGGCATCCAGTTGGTACGACTGCTCGGGGTCGAGTTCCGTGTTGCCCTTCTCATAGCGGAAGATGTGGTAGTTAATACCATCGGCACCCAGTTCCTTCGGTATGGGAATGCGGAAGCTCTTGCCAATGTTCGCCTTCACAACCCACGCCCCGGCGTTCCAGTTCACACCTGCAGACCAAGTGAGACTGTTAAAGTCGCGGCTCATCTCTGCCGACCGCTGCTTGTAGACCGAGTCGCCGCCAGCAACGGGTGTCTTGTACCAGTCTTCGTAGCTGCTGATGTGGGTGTGGGCATGGTCATAGCGAATGCCGGCATTCACAATCAAGCGTTCGCTCACATGGTAGCGGTCCATCGCATAGATGCCCATGCTCAGCGTCTCGAAGTCGGGAATGATGAATCCCCAGCCTGCACGGCGGTTGTGTTGATACTCGGCACTGGCGCCCGTGCGGATGTCGTGACGTTCCGAAGGTGTGTAGCGCAGCCCGACAATAGCGGTGTAGGTGCTCTTGTTGAAACGGCGTTCCAGCGGGTCGGCGGGCTTCGGCATGTAGCCGTGTGACACCGGTTCCGACTGTTCCTTGCGCAGGTTGTTCTGGTAGGCCAGGTTTATTTCAGCCGACAGCAGCTCGTTTCGCCACGTTGTATGACTCAACACCTTCAAGTGGTTTACGCTCTGGTGGGGCAAGTCGATGTCGCGGCGCGAGTGATCGTAGTCGATATCGCTCAAACGCACTTCCAGTCCATGTGCATTGGCAAAGAAACCGCTCTTCGAGTAGCTATCGGAGATGCGCACATCGGTATGGAAGTTGTAGCCGGCATAGCCCAACATCACACTACCATCGCGCTCCAGACCTGCGGTGTTGCGCAGCCGCTGGTCCTTCAGGCGTATCCAGTAGGAGTAATATTGTATGCTGTCAGTCGGTACCTGGTAGTCGGCGTAGTCGATGAACGTTAGGTTGGCGCGGTAGAAGAAATGGTCGTGTCGACCGCCAATCTTCGCCGAGAGTCCTAACTGCTCGTTGTTTGTACGGCCAAACAACTGAACGGCACCTTCCAGCTTTCGCGTCGGGATATGGTTGGTGAACAGGTTCAGCACGCCACCGATGGCATCCGAGCCATAGAGTAGGGCGGCAGGGCCTTTGATGACTTCTGCTCGGTCGACGCTAAACTGGTCGATTTCCAATCCGTGGTCGTCGCCCCACTGCTGTCCTTCGTGCTTCACACCGTCCTCGGTCACGGCCATGCGGTTGAAACCCAGACCACGAATGGTGGGCTTCGACTGTCCTGAGCCGATGGTCATGGCCTTCACGCCGGGAATGCCCTGCAGCGTCTGCATCAGGCTGCCCGAGAAGTTGTTCTCCAAAAAGTCCTGCCCGACCTGTACTGCCGACTGCGACGACTTCATCTGGAAGTCGCGCTTGGCCTGACCGGTGACCGTCACGCTGTTGAGCGTAATGGTCGTATCATTGGCTGCACACAACATCATTGCGGCAGCCAGTAGATTGATGATCATATCTGAATGTCTTTATTTGAAAAAAACACAAAAAGCGATTGTACCCGTGTGTTAATTCAAATAAAAGGTGGTGCACGCGAAAGGCGAATGCCTTCTGCACGTTGCAGCAGGCATTGGCGGCCATCCAGACGGAGGGCATACAGCAAGTGGATGTTGATGACGAGCACCACGGCCAGTGCAGGAAGCACGGGCGTGTGGAGAATCTGGCAGAGTACGCAATTGTCAACGCAGTCTTGTCCAGATGTCAGGTGGCCGGCATGTGGCATGTGGTTGGCACATTCCACACAGGCAACCTCGCTGCTCGCCTGTGATGAGTGAACGTGTAGGGACGCAATGAACAGCATTGGCAGGAATACTGCCAACAACAGTCGGGATGCTATTTTTCGTTTTTGTGTCACGTTCACGGCTGCAAAGTTACGAATAAGTGAGCGAAATACAAAGCAAAAAAGACTTTTTTTGATTTTATTTCCGAATGGAAGTATCTTCGCGACTTTAGTCGCAAAGTTAAAATAATTTTATTGATTTTCCTTGTGTTTTTTCGTTAATGTTCTAAAAAATGTATGCGGGTTCAGCTTTTTTCCTTATCTTTGCAAATGCAAGGGGCTGCATAGCTCGTTGTAAGATAGTAAAAACATTATTAACTCATTAAGGTAAAGACGAATATGAAAAAGTATGTTTGCGACGTGTGTGGCTACGAGTATGATCCTGAAGTAGGTGATCCCGAGAACGGCATCGCTGCCGGAACGGCTTTCGAAGACCTGCCCGATGACTGGGTGTGCCCGCTCTGTGGCGTTGGCAAGGATGAGTTCAGCGAGGCATAGTCTCACAGTTTAGTTTTTTTTCTGCGCGAAGAATCAACGAAATGAAACATCTTTCTAATAAAAGCGCCAGGGTTCTCGTCATGACCTTGGCACTTGTTGCGTGGGGTTGTGTCGCATGGGCTCAGACTCCTTCCTATTCTATTATTGCTGGCGACACGACGTGCCAGGTGTTTATATATTCGCCCGGCGAGCGCGACGGCTTGCATCTGGCTTTTCATGCCGAGGACGACACTTGGCAGGAAGTGGGTCAGCTGTGTAGCTCCGACTATGGCCAGTGGGGTGCTGAGAAGCGCATGTATAAGCCGTCTGTGGTGCATGCCAACGACGGCTCGTGGCGACTGGTGTTCGGCGTGAACGACCACGCGCCTTGTTTTGCGGCCGCCTTCAGCGAGGATCTCATCACTTGGCGTCCACAGGACTATCCGCTCATGTCGCAAAAAGGTTGCCTGGAGCCCATTGTTTTTGCGATGGACGACGGCACGTTCGATATATATTATAAGGATCGCGCGGGGCAGAAGCACTACGTGCAGGCATCGGCCGACTTCCGCCACTTCACCGAAGACTCGCTGCTAAGCAGCATCGACGACGTGGCTTGGCTGCGCGACAGCGTGACTGTTGTGCCACGCGGCAAGCAGGAAGGCAAGATGCAGGAAGGCAATTTGTTTGATGTGCCAAAGGTGCACCTCGACTTTATCCGACAGTGGTTCCATGCTCTGGCGCAGGAAGATGAGTTGAATCGCGAGACGATGCGCGACGATGCCACGCGTTTTGCATCGCTGCCCGCAACGGTAAAGGCTACGCTGAAAGTAGATGCTTCTGCTGAGAAGCCCATCAGCGACAAACTCATCGGTGTGTTCTTTGAGGATATCAGCTATGCTGCCGATGGTGGTCTCTATGCAGAACTCGTGCAGAACCGCGACTTTGAATATACAAGCAAGGACCACCGTGGGTGGCATACACTGACAGCCTGGAATACTTCGGCAGGCGTCAGGCTGACTACCGACCAGCCTCTTTCGACAAATAACCCCCATCATGTGGTGATGGATGCCGACACCCTGTTGAATAGTGGCTGGGATGGCATCATCGATGAAGGGGCTCGCTACAATTTCTCCTGTTACATTCGTCTCATCGGAAGCCAGAAGAAACAGTTCATGGTTGCCCTCGTTGCCGAGGATGGCACTGTGATGGGCGAAGGCAAACTCAAGGCTGAGGGTGAGGGCTGGCAACGCTACACGCTCGTGCTCGACACCGACAAGAAACTGAAGCGCCAGCAGGCCGCCGTGATAACTGATGAAGATGTGAAGAGATGCCAGCTACGCATCGTTGGTAAGAAGGGCGGTCAGGCAGCACTTGACATGATTTCTCTCTTCCCGCAGGACACCTACAAGGGCCATGGACTCCGTAAAGACCTTGCAGAGACCATCGCTGCATTGAAACCGAAGTTCGTTCGCTTCCCCGGTGGTTGCATGACTCATGGTCAGGGACTCGACAACATCTATCATTGGAACGAGACCGTAGGTCCTTGGCAGGATCGTAAGCCCGATATGAACATCTGGAACTACCACCAGACACGTGGACTTGGTTTCTACGAGTATTTCCAGTTCTGCGAGGACATTGGTGCCGAACCGCTTCCCGTGCTGGCCGCAGGTGTGCCCTGTCAGAACTCAGCCGCTAATGCTGATGGCTTTGGCGGCCAACAAGGCGGAATCCCGATGGCCGATATGCCTGCATACATCGATGAACTCTGCAATCTTATTGAGTGGGCAAACGGCGATCCCGCTAAGTCGAAGTGGGCGAAGATGCGTGCCGATGCCGGTCATCCGGCCCCGTTCAACATGAAGTATCTCGGCATTGGCAATGAGGATATCATCTCCACGGTGTTCGAAGAGCGTTGTGAGATGATAGCCAAAGCCCTTCGCGAGCGCCATCCAGAGATCCTCCTTTGTGGCACGGCAGGTCCGTTCCACTTCCCATCGGCTGACTATATCGAAGGCTGGGAGTTTGCCAATAAGCACAAGGACCTCTTCCACATGATCGATGAGCATTACTATGAATCGCCCGCATGGTTCATCCACCATCAGGACTACTATGATCATTACGACCGAAAGGGACCGAAAGTCTATGTGGGTGAGTATGCTTCGCGCACTCGCACTCATGAGTCGGCATTGGCTGAGGCGCTCTATCTTTGCAACATCGAGCGCAATGGCGATATCGTTGAGATGTCCAGCTATGCACCTTTGTTGGCCAAGGAAGGTCATCACAACTGGAATCCCGACATGATCTACTTCGACAATACGTCTGTGCAGCTTACTCCCAGCTATCACACACAGCATCTCTTCGGCAATCATAGTGGCGATAGGTATGTGAGTTCGAAGCTAACGGTTGACGGCTTGCAGATGACAGATGACAGTATGTTGTTAAGAATGGCATCGAGCGTTGTCCGCGATAGCAAGACGGGTGCAACCTACCTGAAACTTGTCAATGCCCTACCGCGTGAGTTGTCAATCGATGTTGAAGGTCTTGCCATTGATTCTTCCAATGCCCATATCGAGGCCTTCACGGCTCAACCGGCAGACAAGACAGTGACTCTCTACAACGATGATGCCCATCTGTCTGCCGAGCGTTGCGTCGAAATCAGTGGAAAACGTGTAACACTAAAGCCCTATACGGTCTGTGCCATTAAGTTTTAAGACATCTGTTGAGGGCGTCGCCCGTTTCATAGAACCATTCCACCCGCAAATAGAACAACTATCATGATGGAATTCTTCAATGCTTTAAGCGACTGGCTTTGGACTTACATCGTTATTACGATGCTTGTGGGTTGCGCGCTCTATTTCACGTGGAATCTCAGGGCGGTGCAGTTCACCATGTTGCCACTCATGTTGCGCAATCTGTTCATGCCTCCCTCTAACTCTCCATCTATGGGAGAAGACCAAGATAGTCCTCTCTTAATTGAGGGGGAGGTGTCGGAGAAGGGGGCTATAGGTCGGAAGATTTCATCTTTCCAAGCTTTTGCCATCAGCCTCTCTTCGCGAGTCGGGACGGGCAATCTGGCTGGAGTGGCGAGTGCCATCTTCGTGGGTGGACCCGGCGCGGTGTTCTGGATGTGGGTGATGGCATTGTTGGGAGCGGCGACGGCCTTTATGGAAGCGACCCTTGCACAACTCTTTAAGCGGAAAGGAAAAGATAGTTTCTTTGGCGGACCGGCCTATTACATGAAGTATGGTCTGCGTCGCCCGTGGATGGGCATTCTTTTTGCTCTGCTCATTATCTATGGCTTTGGACTCGCGAACCAAATCGTTCAGAGCAATACGCTCTGCGATGCCATCGGCGAGGCGTTTAAAGTGCCTACTGAATATGTTGCCATTGGGTTAGCTTTGATGACGCTTGTCATCATCTTTGGCGGTATTCATCGCATAGCTCGCTTTTGTGCAATGGTCGTGCCTTTCATGGCTCTCGGCTACATTCTGCTGGCAATTTATATTCTTGTTGTGAACTTCACGGCGATTCCTGCTATGCTAAGCTTGATTGTCCGCAGCGCCTTTGGTTGGGAGCAAGCTGCTGGAGGAGCAGTCGGCGTTGCCATCATGCAAGGTGTGAAGCGTGGTCTCTTCAGCAATGAAGCAGGCGAGGGTAGTGCTCCCAATGCAGCGGCGACAGCCTCTATTCCGCATCCCGTCTATCAAGGTTTGCTGCAAAGCTTGGGTGTTTTCACCGACACGCTCGTTATTTGTACCTGTACCGCTTTCATCATCCTGATGAGCGGTCTTTATACTGGCAACGATGATGGTATCATCCTCACGGCTCACGCGATGGATCACCATCTCGGAAGCTTCGGGGCTTGGTTCCTGACAGCCGCCATTTTCCTATTTGCTTATAGCACCATCATCGCCAACTACTTCTATGGCGAGACGAATGTGCGCTACATCTGCAACAAGGAATGGGCCGTCAACCTGTTCCGTTGCCTAAGTGGTGTCGTCGTCCTCATGGGTGGCTTCATGACTTTGCAACAGGCGTGGAGCATCGTCGATCTTGCAATGGCACTCATGACCATCATCAACCTCATTGCCGTCTGCCTCTTAAGCCGCTACGCCTTCCGCCTCCTTCAGGACTTCAAGGAGCAACGCCGCAATGGAACGAAAGAACCCCGCTTCAATCCCGACCTCTTCCCCGACGCCGACTTGGAAGGATGGCGGTAGAAACTTAACGACTTTTGATACATTAAAACAGCCCGTTTTTGCATGTGTGACGCAAAAACGGGCTGTTTCGATGATGGTTGGGTGAGTGGATTGGGATGGATTGTGGTTTGGTTTTGAGTGGCTGGAGGAGTGGTTTTGAATGGCTGGAGACATGCTTTGGGGAGTGGGGAGATATGGTGTTGTGAGGCTGTAGGATTGAGGTGGTTTTAGAGATTAAGTTGATTCGTTCAGTAAATTAACTTAATTTATTCAGTAAAATAAGTTAATTTGTGCGGTAAATTAAGTTAATTTATTGAGTAAAATCAGTTAATTTACTGAATAAAATAAGTTAATTTACTTTTTAAAGTTAGTTATTTTATTTTTCAGATTAAGTTATTTTGCTTTTTAAAACAAGTTGAATTGTTTTTGAAAGTAGATGATTTTATATATCAAACTAACTTGTTTTGTTTATAAAAATGGATTGTTTTAATTGTAAAACTAATTTGTTTTGTTTATTATTTTAAGTTGATTTACTCTTCAAAATAAGTTGATTTAGATGATAATTTTAGTTATTTTATGATATGGATGCATACAAGTTAAGAAATATTGTCGTATCTTTGCAAGGTGGAAAGCATTGCTTTGCAAAGACAGGAGGATGCTTGTCGGTAGACGGGCTGGCGCTTGTCGGAAGGCAGGAGGATGTTTGGCTGTTGAGGGGCAGATGCTTGCTGGAAGGCAGGAGGATGTTTGGCTGTTGAGGGGCAGATGCTTGTTGGAAGGCTGAAGTGGTGCTTGGTGATTTGGATTATTATGTTAACATTTTAAATAGTTTGATTATGGCAGTATTGTACAGATTGCACAAGAATGAAATCCGGGGTAGCAAGAACTTTGGAAAGTATCATGCTATGACGGTGAAAGCTGGCACGGTGAGCCAGGATGAGATTGAGCGTATGATTGAGCATCGCTGCTCGGCAACGAAGGGCGATGTGAAATTGGTGCTGACGGAACTGATTTCGGTTCTGAAGGAGCGTATGCAGGAAGGCTACGTTGTAGAGCTGGAGGACTTTGGGCGTTTCTCGTTGGCTGTGAAGAGTGTGTGTGTTGACGATCCGGAGGAATTCGACGTTCGCAAGCACATGAAAGGTTTGAAGTGCAACTTCACGCCTGCTGGCCACAGAGTGGGAATGGGTGATCGCCGTGTTCACCGCTGGTTCTTCGACGGTTGCACGATTGAGGAGGCTCCGAAATATAAGAAACCGGAGTGAAACATGTCCCCTGCTCTTCCCCCGAACGGTGGAGAGATGAGGGGATTGCTTTCTAAGAATGATTACTTTATTATTAAGGTGTAAGTGTAATTAATTAATTCAATAGGAAAATGAAAAAACTCGTAATTTTGTTTGCTGTCGCTATGATGGCAGTAAGTGCTCAGGCACAGACGGTGACTGAGAGCAAAACGTTTGATAACTTCTACGTTGGCATCAACGGCGGCCTTGCTACCAAGGCTACCGGCCACAAGTGGATGAATGGTCTGGACCCGAATGCAGGCCTGCGGATCGGCCGCTGGTTCACTCCGGTGTTTGGTCTGGCCGTGGAGAGCAATGCCTACTTCTCGAACAAACCTTATAATGCTACCCACACGTTTGTTCGCTTCCTGAACTCGTCATTGCTGGGAACGGTGAACTTCACGAACTGGTTCGGAGGTTATCCTGGTGAGCCCCGTTCGTTTGAGGTTGTCGGTTTGTACGGAATAGGCTGGGGCCATCTGTTCGGCGATCCAAAGAGTGTGATGGTGCCTGTGGATGACATTTACTATGTGAAGGCACCTGAATACAACCAGATTGTGAATCGTAACAACATGACTTCGAAGGCTGCTGTTGACTTTGTGTTCAACCTTGGCGACGAGAAGGTTTGGCAGTTCTACGTGGAGCCTTCGGTGACTTGGGGTTTGAACGATGTGATTGTGTCGAGCCGCAAGGGTACCGACCTCGCCGTTTTGGGTCATCGGGGCTTGGAGTATAATATTAATAAGATGTACGTGCAGCTGAATGCCGGCTTCATCTATAAGTTCCAGAATTCGAACGGCACCCATAATTTCACCGTTGCCCGTCTGCGCGACCAGGCTGAGATTGATGGTTTGAATGCCGAAATCAATCGTCTGCGCGACGAATTGGCTAAGAAGCCTCGCGAGATTGTGAAGGAAGTAGAGGTTGTGAAGGAAGTTGCTGGCAAGAACATCGTGCGCGAAGTGAAGGTTGAGGACCTCGTATTTGTGACCTTCGCACAGGGTAAGAGCGAACTCACCGCTGACGCTCGCAAGGCTCTGTCGAGCATCCAGGCTGGCAAGCACGTGCAGATTGTTGGTACTGCTTCGCCTGAGGGTAATCCCGAGTTGAACCAGCGCCTGTCGCAGGCTCGTGCCGACGCTGTCGCCCAGTATCTGCTTACTCGCGGCGTTGCCGTTGACGAGGCTACTGGTAAGGGCGTACAGGGCACGACGTCGAACCGTCTGGCTGTGGTGTACGTGAAGTAAAGGAAGCCCCACCCCTATCCCCTCCCCAGTAGGGAGGGGGAAAGGAGGGCCCCTCCCCGTCCCTCCCCAAAGGGGGAGGGGGATGGACTCGCTACCACCCCATCCCCCTCCTCCCAGGAGGAGGGGACTTCAAGAATGCCTCGACTGATGTTGTTTCCTCCCTCTCGAAAGACTATGGGAAAGCGAACATTGTTCGAGAATGAGATGGGTAGTGGCTGATGGGGAACGAACATTCACGATTTCCGTCCTCAGGACGAATAGTATTCAAAACCTACTAATAGAGTGATAACGAATGAAAAGTAAAGTAGGAAAATATCCATTCATGGCAGAGCCGTTCCACTGCGATTATGCGGGACGGCTCTTCATGAGTCATCTGGGCAATCATTTGATTAATGCTGCCGACTTCCACTCGAACGATCGCGGGTTCGGCATGCTCTATCTGAACACCATTCACAAGACCTGGGTGCTGTCGCGACTGGCCATTGAGCTGGACGAGATGCCGCCTGCCTACACAAAGTTTAATGTGGAGACGTGGGTGGAGAGTGCGATGCGATTCTTCACGAACCGTAACTTCAGGATCTCACTTGCGCCAGATGCGCAGTTGGAAGCGGAGGAACCACGTGCAGAGAGTAAAGACCCTGCGGCTCGTGTAGATAGTGAGAGTCCCAAGGTGTTTGGCTACGGACGGTCGGTGTGGGCGATGATTGATACCGAGACGCGCCAGCCTGCCGACCTACTGGCTATTAACGAAGGTGCGCTGACCGGCTATGTGGCTGCCGGAGAAGAGTACATCCCCGAATGTCCGATTGCGAAGCCGTCGCGTGTGAAGATGACCGACCAGGCCGAACTCATGCGTGTGGTGCCGGTTGCCTATAGCGATATCGACATGAATGGCCATGTGAACAGCATCAAATACATTGAGCATGCGCTGGATCTATGGGATATGGCGTGGTATCAGCAGCACCGTCTGCGCCGACTCGACATCGCCTATGTCTCGGAATCGCACCTCGGCGACGAGCTATGCCTGTATGTGGAGACCGTGACCGAAGGCCGCGAGTATGCCGTACGCATCGCCCATCGGCCCATCGGCCCTGCTCCCGCTTCAGAAGGCGAGGGGAATGGCAGTGCAGAAGCGGAGCCCGTTGAGGCTTGCCGCTGCCTGATTGTATTTGAATAAACGCCCCTTTTTGCTTAGAATTCTAAGCGAAGAAGACGGAAAATGTGATAATTTGCAACAATTTTGAAAACATTTCTTCGAAATTGTTGCAAATTTCATAATTATTGATTACCTTTGCACCCACGTAAAAAGATTTATTCAGGAATCAAAGGCAATCATTATGATACATCCGTTGAGAAGTTCAGTGACAACCGATGGCCGTCGAATGGCTGGAGCCCGTGCCCTTTGGGTGGCGACAGGCATGAAGCGTGAGCAGATGGGAAAGCCCATCATTGCTATTGTAAACTCGTTCACACAGTTTGTTCCCGGACACACGCACCTGCACGAAATCGGTCAGATTGTTCGTGAGGAGATTGAGCGTATGGGTTGCTATGCAGCCGAGTTCAACACGATTGCCGTTGACGACGGTATTGCGATGGGCCACTCCGGTATGCTCTACTCGCTGCCTTCGCGCGATGTCATTGCCGACTCGGTGGAATACATGGTGGAGGCCCACAAGGCTGACGCGATGATTTGCATCTCGAACTGCGACAAAGTGACGCCAGGCATGCTGATGGCCGCCATGCGACTGAACATCCCCACGGTGTTCTGTTCAGGCGGACCGATGGAAGCCGGCCGTTGGCGCGGACAGAATGTAGACCTGATTTCAGCGATGGTGATGGGCGCCGACGATCATGTAGACGACCAAACGCTTGCCGAAGTAGAGCAGACGGCGTGTCCCGGATGCGGTAGTTGCTCCGGCATGTTCACTGCCAATTCCATGAACTCGCTCACCGAGGCCATCGGTCTTGCACTTCCTGGCAACGGAACGCTGCTCGCCACGCACGAGAACCGTGTGAAACTCTTCCGTGCAGCTGCGCGACAGGTGGTGCTGAATGCCTTTGCCTACTATGAGGCCGGCGACGAACGCGTGCTGCCTCGCTCGGTGGCTACGCGCGAAGCCTTCCTGAATGCCATGACTGTTGATATCGCCATGGGCGGTTCCACCAATACCGTGCTGCATCTGCTCGCCGTTGCCCAAGAGGCCAGCGTAGACTTCACGATGCAGGACATCGATGCCCTGTCGCGCCGAGTGCCCTGCCTTTGCAAACTGGCACCGAACACGCAGAAATACGCCGTGCAGGATTGCAACCGCGCCGGTGGCATTCTGGGCATCATGAGTGAACTGAATAAGGGCAGTCTTTTGCACACCGACTGCCGCCGTGTTGATGGAATGACTGTCGGCGAGGCCCTCGGCCTGTATGACATCACGTCTGGCGAAGCCGACCAGCATCGCTCTGAGCAGTCCATCTACTACAGCGCTCCCGGCAATCGCTTCTCTACAGCGATGGGTTCGCAGGCCGAGCGTTACGAAACCCTCGACACCGATCGAAGCGAAGGTTGCATTCGCGACCTGCAGCATGCCTATACAAAGGATGGCGGACTCGCCGTTCTCTTCGGCAACATTGCGAAGGACGGCTGCGTTGTGAAGACCGCCGGCGTCGCCGAGTCGCTGTGGCACTTCAGCGGACCCGCTGTGGTGTTCGACTCGCAGGAAGACGCTTGCGAGGGCATTCTCGGCGGACGTGTGAAGGAAGGCGATTGCGTCGTCATCACCCATGAAGGTCCGAAGGGTGGTCCGGGCATGCAGGAGATGCTCTATCCCACCTCCTACATCAAGAGCCGTCATCTGGGCAAGGCGTGTGCACTCATCACCGACGGTCGTTTCTCTGGCGGTACGAGCGGTCTGAGTGTTGGCCACATCTCGCCCGAAGCAGCTTCGGGAGGTGCCATTGGCAAGGTGCGCGATGGCGACATCATTGAGATTGACATCCCGAGTCGCACCATCAACGTGCTGATCGACGATGACGAGCTGGAAAGCCGCGCCCCACGCGAGTTGCAACGTCAGCGCACCGTGTCGAAAGCCCTGCGCGCCTATGCCCAGTGTGTGGCAAGTGCCGACAAGGGCGGTGTACGTGTCATCGACTGATGCAACCAACAGAACCAGTGCGGGTACACCTGCCTGGTGTACCCATTTTCTTATTTATGTTTCAACACAAGAATTATCACGATATGGATCATGCAATGATTACAGGAGCGGAAGCATTGATGCGAGCACTGAAGGCCGAAGGCGTTGAGACCATCTTCGGCTATCCCGGTGGTGCCATCATGCCCGTCTACGACGCCCTCTACCGATACACTCGTCCTACTGATGCCCAGTTCCGTCATGTGCTGGTGCGCCACGAGCAGGCAGCCGTTCATGCTGCCCAAGGCTATGCCCGCGTGAGTGGAAGGGTAGGGGTGAGCCTGGTGACGAGCGGTCCTGGTGCCACCAACACGCTAACAGGCGTGGCTGATGCCATGATGGACTCTACGCCCGTCGTAATCATTGCCGGTCAGGTATCGATTTCACAACTGGGCACCGATGCCTTTCAGGAAGTTGACCTGGTGGGTGTGGCCCAACCCATATCGAAATGGAGCTATCAGATTCGCTCGGCGAAGGATGTGGCTTGGGCTGTGAGCCGTGCTTTCTTCATTGCCAGAACGGGTCGGCCCGGTCCTGTTGTGCTCGACTTCCCCACCAATGCACAGAAAGAACTTTGCGAGTGGGAGCCCGTGAGCGTCGACAAGGTGGCAGGCTACACGCCCTATCCTGAAATCGACATGGACCAGCTGAAGGCAGCTGCAGCCCTGATCAATCAGGCCCAACGCCCGTTGGCACTCGTCGGACAGGGTGTGGAGCTTGGAAATGCACAAGACGAACTGCTCGCCTTCTTGGAGAAGGCAGACATTCCCGCCGGCCGGACGATGCTCGGTCTCTCGGCATTGCCAAGCCAGCATCGGCTGAACGTAGGCATGCTGGGCATGCATGGCAACTATGCGGTAAACCTGAAAACCCAGGAGACGGACCTGATTATTGCTATCGGCATGCGCTTCAGCGGCCGTGTGACAGGACCCGTTGAGACCTATGCCCCGAAGGCGAAGATCATCCACCTCGACATTGACTTTGCCGAGATTGATAAGAATGTGAAAACCGATGTCGCCGTGGTTGCCGACTGCAAGGCCTCGCTGCCTGCTCTGACGAACCTGGTTGACAAGGCCAGTCACAGCGAGTGGATTAGCAGCTTCGAGCCCCTGAACAAAATTGAACAGGAACGAGTCATCGAACCCGCCATTCATCCAAAGGAAGGACCGCTGCTCATGGGTGAGGTGGTGAATGAAGTTGCCGAAGCCACACAAGGCGATGCGGTGCTTGTGACCGATGTGGGTCAGAACCAGATCTTCGGTTGCCGTTACTTCAACTTCCCGAAGCGCCGGTCGCTGGTGACCAGTGGCGGTTTAGGCACGATGGGCTTTGGCCTGCCTGCCGGTGTGGGAGCACTCTTCGGCGTGCCCGATCGGAAAGTGGTGGTCTTCATGGGCGACGGCGGTTTCCAGATGAGTATTCAGGAGTTGGGAACCATCATGGAACAGCGGCTGCCGCTGAAGATGATTCTGCTCAATAACAACTATCTGGGCAACGTGCGACAGTGGCAGGATATGTTCTGGGAAGGCCGCCGGTCGTTCACCCACATGCTGAATCCTCGCTACGAGGATATCTGCCGCGCCTATGGCATCAGCTATGGACTTGTCCTCAGCCGCGATAAATTGCACGAACGTGTTGCCGAGATGCTGAATGCAACTGGTCCTTACCTGTTGGAATGTGCCGTGGATGAAGAAGACAATGTGTTGCCGATGACGAAGCCAGGCTGCAGAGTCGACGAGATGAGATTAAGCATTTAGGAGAGATGGACATGGATAAAAAACTATATACGCTGCTGGTTTATTCAGAGAATATTGCAGGACTTCTGAACCAGATCACCGCCGTTTTTACACGCCGGCAGGTGAATATTGAGTCGTTGAATGTGTCGGGATCGAGTACTGAAGGCATCCATAAATACACCATTACGGCATGGAGCGACGAGGAACAAATAAAGATCATCACTCGCCAGATTGAGAAGAAGATAGATATCGTCAAGGCTAACTACTACACCGACGATCAGTTGTTCATTCATGAGGTGGCCTTGTTTAAGATTTCAACGCCCGTGTTGCTGGAGAATCCAGAGGTGTCGCGAACCATCCGTCGCCACGATGCACGAATGATGGAGGTGAACCCCACCTATAGCACCGTACTCATTGCCAGTCTGACGGAAGACATTGCCAACCTGTTCCTGCAGTTGAAGAGTATGGGCTGCCTGCTGCAGTTCACCCGCAGCGGACGCATCGCCGTCACTCGGTGATGATTGATGAAACAGAAAAGAATATCATAACATTATTAATAACAATTAAAAATAAAACATTATGGCAGAAATGAATTTTGGTGGTGTCATCGAACAAGTGGTCACCAGTAAGGAATTTTCTTTGGAGAAGGCACGCGAAGTGCTGAAGAACGAAACGATAGCTGTGATTGGCTATGGTATTCAAGGTCCTGGTCAGGCTTGCAACCTGCGCGATAACGGATTCAATGTCATCGTGGGTCAGCGCGAAGGAAAGACCTTCGAAAAGGCTATTGCCGATGGTTGGGTACCCGGCGAGACGCTGTTCTCGATTGAGGAGGCCGCTAAGCGCGGAACCATCCTTTGCATGTTGCTGAGTGATGCTGGTCAGATTGCCGCATGGCCCAAGATCAAACCGCATCTCACACCGGGCAAGACCCTCTACTACAGTCATGGCTTTGCCATCTGCTGGAGCGACCGCACGGGTGTTGTTCCTCCCGAAGACGTCGATGTCATCTTGGTGGCTCCGAAGGGTTCGGGCACCTCGCTTCGCACGATGTTCAAGGAAGGCCGCGGCCTGAACTGTTCGTATGCCGTGCATCAGGATGCCAGCGGTCATGCAGAGGAGAAGACGCTTGCCTTCGGTATCGGTATCGGTGCAGGCTATCTGTTCAAGACCACCTTCGAGCGTGAAGCCGTGAGCGACCTCACTGGCGAGCGTGGTTCGCTGATGGGAGCCATCGAAGGCTTGCTCGAAGCACAGTATGAAGTGTTGCGCGAGAACGGCCACTCACCGTCGGAAGCCTTCAACGAGACCGTTGAGGAGCTGACGCAAAGCCTTGGCCCGCTCTTCGCCCAGAAGGGTATGGACTGGATGTATGCCAACTGTTCGACTACAGCTCAGCGTGGCGCACTTGACTGGGCTCCGCGTTTCCGCGACGCCATCAAGCCAGTGATGAAGACTTTGTATGAGGAAGTGCGTTGTGGTAATGAGGCTCAGCGCTCGATAGATTCCAACTCGAAGCCCGACTACCGTGAAGGTTTGACCAAGGAACTCGCCGAGATGCGCAATCTGGAGATGTGGCAGACCGGTGCTGTTGTTCGTACGCTCCGCCCGGAAAACAGCGATCAGGGCAAGTAGATGTTTGCTATGTCGACGGCAACGACCTCTTCGTTGAGCAGATGTCGCAGCGCCTCACTGAGTATGTCTTGGGGTATGTGCAACGTCGATAAATCCTTGATGAGGTGCTCTTGTCCGTCTTTCAACCACTGAATGATCGTTTCAGCAGCTTCCGCAACAGCTTCGGCATGTGCGGAAGCTTTTTCTTTGGTGCTATACGTAGCTCGCTTCAGACAGACGTCGCATTGTCCACAGTCGTGCGCGTTTTCCTCCCCAAAATAGGAGATGAGCTGTCGAGAGCGGCACGTTTCATTGTTTTCGCAATAGAACCACACCGCACGTATGCGCTTGGCAAAGAGTTCGCGACGGTCTTCGTAGATGCTTTTCGGGATGGTGATGTTCTCACTGGGTTCGCGTCGCTGCGTATAGGTGATGGTGGGTGTGGAGCGTTGCGGGATAAAGTGGACGATGCGCCTGTGGTTGAGTGCCTTTAGTTGCTGATAGACCTCATCTTCGGTGAGGTTGCATTCGCGTGCTATTCTGCCAATGCTGATGTAGGCGTAGTCGGTGAAGAGTCCGCTGTAGGTGCGCAAAAGCGTCGTGATGACGGCCTCTTCGCGTGGTGTTGCATCATTAAGCAGATAAAGCTCGTCGCGTTCCAGCAGGAAACGAATGCGCGTGGCGTTATCCGGGTCAGTCTCGTAGTGAATCCATCCGGCTCTTGACAAGAGTTTCAATGCCGAATCGACGCGTGTCGGGAAGTGTTTGAATGAATAGCAGAACAGGCCAATGTCGAATTCGCGTGTCACGCCATAGCCGTCGCCAAGCGCCATCTGGAAATAGTAAGCCAGTTGCTCGTAGACTTGTTGGATATACTCCTTCGGTGGAAACGTGTCATCGATGCGTTTCTCCAATTTCCGGCGGTCGTTACCGTTGTAGATCATCACAGCATAAGCCTTGCGCCCGTCGCGTCCTGCCCGTCCGGCTTCCTGGAAATAGGCTTCGATGGAACTGGGGCAATCCATGTGGATGACCAAACGGACATCGGGCTTGTCGATGCCCATGCCAAATGCATTGGTCGCAACCATGATGCGCACCTCGTCATTCTGCCAAGCGGTCTGCCTGGCGTCGCGCACGCTTTGGTCGAGTCCTGCATGGTAGTAGGTGGCAATCTTTTGCTTAGAGTTGGAGAGCGAGGAGGCGAGCTTTGTATTGAGGACATCGGCTATCTCCTTTGTCCTGCGACGGCTACGCACATAGACGATGGCCGATCCGGCAACGGAGTTTAGGATGTGCAGCAGCTGTTGTTCCTTGTCGTCGACATCCCTGACGATATAGGCAAGGTTCTTTCGCTCGAAACTCATCTTGTAGACATTCGGCTCGGTAAATTCCAGTTTCTTCTGAATGTCTTCTATCACACGTGCTGTAGCAGTGGCCGTCAGCGCAAGAATAGGTATGCGCTCCTTGCCGGAACGCTTCAGGTTGACGAGTTGGCGTATCTTTGCAATCTCGAGATATGAGGGGCGGAAGTCGTAACCCCATTGCGAGATGCAGTGGGCTTCATCGACGGTGATGAAGCTCACTTTCATGCGACGCAGCTTTGTTTGGAAGATTTCGGACGAGAGTCGTTCTGGCGAGACATAGAGAATCTTCACTCCTCCGAAGATGCAGTTATCGAGAGCGGTCAGGATTTCCTGGTGCGAAAGGCCGCTGTAGATGGCTGTCGCCTGAATGCCTATCTGCCGCAGGTGCTGCATCTGGTCCTTCATCAAGGCGATGAGTGGCGTGATGACAATGCACAAACCGTCCATGCTCAGCGCCGGCACCTGGAATGTGATGCTCTTGCCGCCTCCTGTCGGCATGAGTCCCAGCGTGTCGCGACCAGCACCAATGCTCTCGATGATTTCACGCTGAATGCCGCGGAAATCATCGTAGCCCCAATATTGTTTCAGGATGTGCAGGTAATCAGCTGCCGTGCTTTGGCAGCCGTCAGCCGTCTCTGTGCCTTCGGGAGTAGTCATCGCTGTCAACGGTCAATGATGGGTTGTCAACTAACTATCGGTCTCCGAAGGTCTGATATCCTCAATCTGCAGCTGCACCTGACTCCGCTTGAAGACATTGTCCTCAAGTGTGTAGGCAATGTCGAAGGCGCGCTTCGACTTGATGTATCGTGCTGAGGCGCTTTGTCCGAAGGCGATGCCGTTGACGACGCTACTCGACTTGGAGTCGACCAGTTCGAGCTTGATGTGCTCCTGTTCGCGCCCTACCACCTTCGACGTGCCGTAGTCGTAGACGCCGATTGTGCAGAACAGCGGCTTCTGATTCTCCGGTCCGAAGGGCGAGAAACGTTTCAAGTCGTTATGCAGTCGTTTGGAGATATCCTTGAAGTCGAGCATGGCATCGATGTTGAGGATGGGCTCTGTCTGCTCCGGCTGAATGTGTTCGTCGACGTACTGATGGAAGCGGCGGCGGAACTCAGGTATGTCGTCCCAGCGCAGGGTGAGGCCTGCGGCGTAGGTGTGACCGCCGAAGTTCACTAACAGGTCGCGACAACTCTTGATGGCCGAGTAGACGTCGAAGCCCGTCACCGAGCGTGCCGAGCCAGTGGCAAACTCGCCGTCGCGCGTCAGTACCACGGTGGGTCGGAAGTAGATTTCAGTGAGACGCGAAGCCACAATGCCGATGACGCCCTTCTTCCAGCCTTCGTCGTAGAGGACAATGCTCGACCGGTGCTTCTGACTTTCCAGGCGTGCAACAATCTGGTTTGCCTCCTCCGTCATCTGCTTATCGATGTCCTTGCGCTGCTCGTTGTATTCATTGATGTGCTTCGCCATGTTGAAAGCCGTGGGGAAGTCCTTCTCAACGAGCAAGTCAACCGACTCCTTGCCATTCTCCATGCGGCCCGATGCATTGATGCGCGGTCCTATCTTGAACACGATGTCGCTCATGGAGAGTTCGCGCCCGCTAAGTCCGCAGATGTCGACAATGGCTTTCAGACCCGTGCTCGGATTCTGGTTCAGCTGTTTCAGTCCGTGGAAGGCCAGGATGCGGTTCTCGTCGGTGACGGGAACGATATCTGCTGCGATGCTCACGGCACAGAAGTCCAACAGCGGGATGAGCCGCGAGAACGGAATGCCATTGTTCTTGGCGAATGCCTGCATGAACTTAAAACCTACACCACAGCCACAAAGGTGCTTGAAGGGGTAGGCGTCGTCGGGACGCTTGGGGTTCAGAATGGCTGCGGCATCGGGCATCGTCTCATCTGGCACATGGTGGTCGCAGATGATGAAGTCGATACCCAAGCTCTTTGCATAGGCTATTTCGTCGATAGCCTTGATGCCACAGTCGAGAATAATAATCAGTCGCACGCCGGTGTCGCGTGCATACTCCAATCCCTTTCTGCTCACGCCGTAGCCTTCGTCGTAGCGATCGGGGATGTAGTAATCGATGTTTGAGTAGAACTGCCTCAAGAACTTGTAGACCAATGCCACAGCCGTGCATCCGTCGACGTCGTAGTCGCCATATACGAGGATGCGTTCTTTTCGTCCGATGGCATCGTTCAGCCTGTCGACGGCCACGTCCATATCCTTCATCAGGAAAGGATTGATGAGGTCGGCCAGTTGCGGACGGAAGAATCTCTTGGCTGCGCTCTCCGTGGTAATGCCGCGTCGAATGAGCAGCAATGCCAGCACGGGGCTCAGGCTGAGCTTTTCGCCCAGCTCCTCAGCTGACAGCCGTTCTTGTTGTGTAGGCGGTTCGTAATTCCATTTGAAGTGCATGTATATATTGTTTTTATTTCTTCTGTCTGGGGGCCGCGCGTTGTTCATTATAGCGCATGCCAAAAAGTGCCTATTCAGGCAATATACGATAATGTGCCCCCAAAGTTACAAATAAAAGTTGAAAGCAATGCACTTTCTGTTATGAAAAGTATCGCGTTTGATAGTTTTTTAGCCTTTTTTCACAGAAAGACTCGTTTCACGCAGGCAGTAAAAAGAAACACACGCAGCTCATCGGATGGTGATGGCTGCGTGTGTTGAGGGGTTGGTGTTCGTGACTTTGGTGCGATGTTTCGCTTAGCATTTCAAGGCACGCATGGCATTGAGAACGGCAAGTACCGTCACGCCAACATCGGCGAAGACGGCCATCCACATGGTGGCAAGTCCGAAGGCGGCGAGCACGAGCACGGCTACTTTTACGCCGATGGCAAACGCTACGTTCTGACGGGCGATGGCGATGGTGCGTCGGGCGATGCTGATGGCGAGTCCTATCTTCGTGGGATGGTCATCCATGAGCACGACGTCGGCGGCCTCGATGGCTGCATCGCTGCCCAGTCCACCCATGGCAATACCCACATCGGCGCGTGCCAGGACAGGTGCATCGTTGATGCCGTCGCCGACAAAAGCCAATGCCTTGTCGGTGTGTGTGGCTTCCGCCATCATTTGTTCCACATGCGACACCTTGTCGGTGGGCAACAGCTCTGCATGATATGCGGTGAGTCCGAGCTTCTGGGCGACGTTAGCAGCTACCGCCTCACGATCACCCGTGAGCATGACGACTTTCTCCACGCCTAGCTCCCGGAGCTGAGCTATCGCGTCGGCGCTCTCGGGTTTAATCTTGTCGTTGATGACGATGTGACCGGCATATTCGCCGTCGATGGCTACGTGAATGATGGTACCCGTATGGGTGCAGGGACGCCACTTGGCACCCGTTGCTTCCATGAGTTTTGTGTTACCAACGCACACGATGTGGCCCATCTCTTCATCGGGGCGCTTCACCAATGCCCTGATGCCTTGGCCGGCAATTTCCTCAACATGGCTCACGGTGCAACCATCGGTGGCCTCGTCGGGGAAAGCATCGCGCAAAGCCGCACCGATGGGGTGGGTTGAGAAGTGTTCCACGTGGGCAGCCAGATGCAGCAGTTCTCTCTCTCGCTCTTCATCGCTGATGAGGCTATCCTCGGAGGAGGTGTGCACGGCTTCCACAGCAAACTCGCCCTGAGTGAGAGTACCCGTTTTGTCGAATACCACCGTACCGATTTTCGACAGCACGTCCATAAAGTTCGCACCCTTGATGAGGATGCCTTTGCGTGAGGCTCCACCAATTCCACCGAAGAATGTCAGTGGTACACTGATGACCAATGCGCAAGGGCATGACACCACGAGGAACATCAGTGCACGGTAAAGCCAAGTGGGGAATGTCGTTGAGAAACCGACGTGTTGCGTGACGGCAATCAGCAGCGGGGGCAGGATGGCTAGGGCCACAGCTGCCAAAACCACGATGGGTGTGTAGATACGTGCAAAGCGGGTGATGAAGGCCTCGCTCTTCGACTTATGTTCACCGGCGTTTTCAACGAGGTTGATGATTTTCGACACGGTGCTTTCGCCGAACGATTTAGTAGTACGAACCTTGATAACACCTGACAGATTCACACAACCTGATACGACTTCATCGTCCAACGCAACTTCGCGTGGCATGCTTTCGCCCGTCAGAGCCATGGTGTTAAGCGTGCTGCTGCCTTCTGTGACGATACCATCGAGCGGCACTTTCTCACCGGGTTTCACTAAGATGATGTCGCCCACGGCCACCTGGTCGGGGTCTACCATTTTCTCTTCACCGTCGCTCACGATGCGTGCCACATCGGGGCGGATATCCATGAGATGAGCGATGCTGTCGCGGCTTTTACCCTCGGCATAGCCTTCGAAGAGCTCGCCGATTTGGAAGAAGAGCATCACGAAGACCGCCTCGGGGAATTGGGTCTCTGCACCAGGCAGGAAGCCAATGCCGAGTGCACCGATGGTTGCCACCGACATGAGGAAATGCTCGTTGAAGGCATCGCCGTGGGCCACGCCCTCTATGGCTTCGTGAAGCGTTTCGTGTCCGATGAGCAGATAGGGTACGAGATAAATAAGGAGCAGTTGCCATGTGGCTAGCTGGCAGTTTTTCTCAATGATGACGGCTGCGATGAGAAGTACTATCGTAATGGCGATGAGCGTGAGCTGGCGTTTCAGACTGCCGTGCTCATGTTCGTGATGGTGATGAGAGCAGCCACAACCGTGCTCGTGGTGTTCGTGTGAGCAGCAGTCTTGCTCGTGTTCGTGCTCGTGATGGTGATGAGAGCAGCCGCAACCATGCTCGTGATGTTCATGTGAGCAGCAGTCGTGCTCTTGTTCGTGATCGTGATGATGTGCCATATCCTTTTGTTGTTATTTGTTTTGTCGGAAATACCCGTTATTTTGATTTCTGGTGCAAAGGTATGGCAAAAAAAATGCAACCCAGTTGCAACTGTCAGTTTTCACCGACTTTTGCAACCGGGTTGCATCCTAAATGAGGATTGTGTCAGCCTTAGATGCCGAGTTTCTTACGAATGTCGGCGGGAATGGCTTTCTTATTGACGAGGTAGTCCATCGTGTTGGCAGCAATGAAGGCCTTGGTCATGTACCAAGTGCCCTTGTAGTCGCCAGTCTCACCCCACGAGTTCTTCACCATGTAGTACTCCTTGCCGTTCTGGTCCTTGGCGATACCGTAGATATGCATGCCGTGGTCGTCGGTGAGCTCCCAGTTGTCGAAGCGCTCCTGGCGCATCTCCTGTGTAGGAACCACCTCAGGAACCTTGCAACCCAGCGAGTCGAGGATCGAGGTTTTCTTGGCAGGAGCAAGCTTCAGCCAACGAGCCATGTCGCTGCCGGCGAGGCTTTCGGTAGCCTTGGTATCAACGGCGTAGGCCAGACCCTTGCGGGTGAAGCCATCCTCCGACACGTCGCCACCCCAAGCAATGGTGTAGCCCTGCTCAAGAGCGTTGTCGATGACCTGCATCATCTCCTCCATAGGAAGGTTGTAGCTCAGCGGGAAGCGCCAGTTGTCCTGCACCTCAACGGCGAAGCCGGTGTAGAAGGGATGGTGGGTGTAGCTGGTGATGGAAACATAGTCGTCGAGGTTCAGGCCGAGGCTCTGCATGAACGACTTCGGTGTGTACTCGCGTCCTTCATAGGTGAACTTCTCGGGGCACTTGCCAAGATAGGCATCGAGAATGCCCTGGAAGCCATTCTTCCAAGCGTTGCTGATCTTCTTGGCCGAACTCTTGGCAACAGCTGCCACGTAGGGCTCCAACACGGAGAAGAACTCGTTGAAGTTGTTCAGCGAGTCGCCATAGAGCGAGCCGGGGAAAGGCATTGCCTCTTCGGGGCAGATGCCGTGAGCCTTCAGCGTGGCGAGCACGTCCTCAGCTGAACCACCCTGAGCAAACTGGCAGTCGCCATGATAGCGCACCACCTGAATGGCACGGTCCATGTAGGTCTTGTTAGCGATGAACGACTCGCAGAGGTCGTATTTCTTGCCTGTTGCCTTCAGGATTTCAGCCTCGAAGAACGACAGGGTGCTATAGTCCCAGCACGTACCCGAACGGTTCTGGTCCTTCATCGAGGTGACGGGAATTTCCTTCACTACTGTGAAGACGGGTTTGTTACTTGGTTTTGCTGCAGCTTTCTTCTTAGCTGCCGACACGTTGCCTGCTGCTACGAACAGGGCCAGCGCGATGGTAAGCAATTTTTTCATACAGTTTCGTTTTGGTGTTTTGTTTATATAATAATGTTTGTTCAATTTTAATTCTTTGCCATGAACTCCTCTACATCTTTCGGGTGATAGGGGATGCGCTTCTTGCCAAGGAAGCGGCAGCCGTCCTTCGTGATCAGGATATCGTCCTCGATGCGGATTCCGCCGAAGTCCTTGTATTTCTCTATCTCGTCGAAGCAGAGGAACTCCTTGCAGTGTCCGCTCTTGCGCCAGTCGTCGATGAGTGCAGGGATGAAGTAGATGCCCGGCTCGTCGGTGACGACAAATCCTTCTTCCAGACGGCGACCCATGCGCAGGCAATTCGTGCCGAACTGGTCGAGGATGGGGCGTGTCTCAGCGTCGAAGCCCACATTGATCTGGTCGAGGTTCTCCATGTCGTGTACGTCCATACCCATCATGTGACCCAGACCGTGAGGCAGGAACATGGCATGTGCACCGGCGCGCACAGCCTCTTCGGTGTCGCCTTTCATCAGGCCGAGCTCTTTCAGGCGGTCGGTCATCAGGCGGCAAACGGCGAAGTGGCAGTCCATATATTTCACGCCGGGCTTTGCAACGTTCAAAACCAAGTCGTGGCAGTCCTCTACAATCGAATAGATGTCGAGCTGTCGCTGTGTGTACTTGCCGCTAACAGGCATTGTTCGCGTGTTGTCGGAGCAATAGTTGTTAATGGTCTCGGCACCGCAGTCGCACAAGGCGAGGCGTCCGGCCTCGAGCGGGCGCAGCGAGGGAGCACCATGCATAATCTCGCCATGCTGCGAGAAGATCGTGGCGAAGCTCACCTGAGCACCGTAGCTATGGGCAATACCATCTACCTGTCCGGCAATGAATTTCTCCGTGACGCCCGGTCGGATGAGACGCATAGCGGTGGTATGCATCTGGTAACCGATTTCGGCAGCACGCTCCAGCTCTTCAATCTCTTCCTGCGTCTTGGCCGAGCGCATCTTTACTACTGCCATGATCAGCTTCATCGATGCTGCCTTCTTCTGTTCTGATGGGTGGAGGCCCAGCAGGTCCATGATTTGAATCTTGATGTCGTGGCGGTAAGGCGGCAGGAAGTGAATGGTGCGGCCTTTGGCACGGGCCTCGTCGCAGATGGTCTTCAGCTGGGCCATGGGTGCCGAGTGGGCAACACCCACTTGCGCTGCCATGTCGGCCACGCTCTCTACAGAACCATACCAGACGATGTCTTCGATGTCGATGTCATCGCCGATGAGGCATTCGCGGTCGTTGTCGATGTCGATGACGCCTACCAGTCCGTCGCGCTGCTGACCGAAGTAATAGAGGAACGACGAGTCTTGGCGGAACGGATAATAGGCATTATTGGGATAGTTATTGGGCGACTCGTTATTGCCAAACAATACGATGACACCCTCGCCCACAAGCCGTTTCAGCTCGTTACGGCGCTGCAAATAGGTTTCCTTGCTGAACATATTGTCGTGTTTTTATTCTATCAGGGTACAAAGGTAGTAATTTTCTTGAACATAAAATAAAATCAGACGTTAAAGAATATAAAGATATTCGGTTTTGTTGCAAGATTGTTGCGGTGTCATTCCAATGGTTTCTGTGTTGCAACGGGTGGAGTGGGGTGTTTGCTCGTTTTTTCCTCATCATTGCCCGAAAAAGGAATATGGGCAGAGCCGCATGTTAAAAAAGAATGGATTTATTTTGCGTTTCTCGCAATTTGAACTAACTTTGCAACGGATAAAGTCCCTTTTTTGCAGGATGATGAAAATTGATGACAAGACGGGTTTGGTACTTGAAGGCGGCGGCATGCGCGGCGTCTTCACAAGTGGTGTGCTCGATGCATTCATGAAACATGGCGTGGAGTTCCCATACATCGTTGCCGTGTCGGCAGGAGCCTGCAATGGCATGAGCTACGTCAGCCGCCAGCCCGGTCGTGCTCGCTATTCAAACATCGATATGATGGAGAAGTACGATTACATCAGTCTGCGTAACCTGCTGACGAAAGGTTGCATCTTCGACCCCGACTTGCTCTACGACCGATTGCCCAACGAGTTGTTCCCCTTCGACTTCGACACGTTCTTCCACAGCCCTACCATTTATGAGATGGTTGTTACCAACTGTCGCACGGGTCAGGCTGAGTATCTTTCGGAACGCCACGACCCACAACGCGCACTCGACATCGTGCAGGCATCGAGCTCTCTGCCCTATGTCAGCAAAATAGTGATGGTCGACGGCAAGCCTATGCTCGACGGTGGCATCGTCGACTCCATTCCAGTGGAACGTGCCATCAGTCAGGGCTATGAGCGAAATGTAGTCATCCTGACTCGCAACAAGGGATATCGCAAGACGGGCCGTGACCGCAAAATCCCACACTTCTTCTACCGCGACTATCCTCGACTGCGCGTGATGTTGAGTCATCGTCTGGAGTCGTATAACCGTCAGTTGGAACTTGTTGAGCAGTTGGAGCGTGAGGGAAAAATCGTGTGTATACGTCCCGAACGGCCATTGGAAGTTGACCGCATAGAAAAAGACGTCCAAAAGCTTGAACGTCTCTATGAGGAAGGATTCCAAATGGGCGAACGGTTTTTAGCTCTTTAGTCATCCTCTTCTACAATCTCGTATTTTGGCGACTCACCATATTTGTTGGCCAATGGGTCGCTATCGAGCAGGCAGAAGATGAATGTGGCAAACGAGGTGACGGCCAATGCCAGAGATGCTATGCCGAACAAAGGCAGGTTCATATTCCCGATGGCCTTGAAAGGATCGGCGTTGATACTCTGTATTTCCTCGAGAAAACCGCTGGTAATCATATAGATGCTCAACCCTATGTTCAACGCCCAGCTGGCGATGACCCACCATGAGCCATGTCCTGTGTCGTGAAGTCGGCGAGCAGTGGCAGGCAGGGCGACAAGCATGATCAGACCTGCTGCAATCTGCGCTTCTACGACTGGCAGCACAAATGCTGCGATGGTGCTAAGCACCCAATAGCCGATGACGTAGACCAGCATGAACCACCAGAACTCCGAGCGGCGTGAGCGCCCGCTCATCTGTGTAATCTTGCCAAAGGCGAGCTTCACGGCTTCGCTGAATCCCAGTTGGGGTTTTGCAATCATTCTTTTCATTACTCCTTGTTTTATTTGTTAAATATCGTTTGTTTCAAGTTATTTCTTCAGTAGGTCGGGGCGCAGACGCTTGGTGCGTTCCATTGCCTGCTCAAACTCCCATTGCTTGATTTTCGCCTCGTTGCCTGAAAGCAGAATCTCCGGCACCTTCCAACCTTTGTAGTCGGCAGGGCGTGTGTAGATGGGGGCCGACAGCATGTCGTCCTGGAAGCAGTCGCTCAGGGCACTCTGCTCGTCGCCAATGACGCCTGGCACCACGCGCACAATCGCATCTGCCATGATGGCTGCCGCCAGCTCACCACCTGTCAGCACATAGTCGCCGATAGAGATTTCACGTGTGATGAGATGCTCGCGGATGCGGTGGTCTATGCCCTTGTAGTGGCCACATAATATAATAATGTTGTTCAGCAGCGACAGCTCATTGGCCACATGCTGGTTGAACTGCTCGCCGTCGGGGCTGGTGAAGATCACCTCGTCGTAGTCGCGTTCAGCCTTCAGTGCGGTTATACAGCGGTCGATGGGCTCGCATTGCATCACCATTCCGGCAAAGCCACCATAGGGATAGTCGTCCACACGGCGCCACTTGTCGAGCGTGTAGTCGCGCAGGTTGTGCAGCTTGATCTCTGCCAGTCCTTTCTTCTCTGCCCGAGCCAGGATGCTTTCATGCACGAATCCTTCAATCATCTCGGGCAACACAGTGATAATATCTATTCTCATTTATCTTTTGTTTCTTTTTGCCTACAAAGTTACGAATTCTTTTGGAAACAGGAGCCATTATAGGGATTTTTTTGTAATTTTGCAGGCGTTAAATCGTAAATCCAATGATATCAGTTGAGAACTTAAAGGTGGAGTTTGGGGTGAAGCCGTTGTTCAGCGAGGCAAGCTTCGTGGTGAACGACCGCGACCGTATTGCTCTTGTGGGCAAGAACGGAGCTGGCAAGTCGACGCTGCTGAAGATTCTGTGTGGTCAGCAGCAGGCGACGAGTGGCGTGGTGAGCATTCCGAACGACACTACCATTGGCTATCTGCCGCAGGTGATGAAGCTGGCCGATGATACCACCGTGAAGGAGGAAGCGCGCAAGGCCTTCAGCGACACCACACGCATGAAAGAGCGCATTGACCGTATGGAGCGCGAACTTGGCGAACGCACCGACTACGAGAGCGATGACTATATGCGACTCGTTGAGCGATTCACACAGGAGCACGAACGATACCTGATGCTCGGCGGCGAAGGCTATGAGGCAGAGATAGAACGCACGCTGATGGGTCTTGGTTTCTTGCGCACCGACTTCGATCGTCCTACCAGCGAGTTCTCCGGTGGCTGGCGCATGCGCATTGAGCTGGCGAAGATTCTGCTTCGCCGTCCCGACGTGTTGTTGCTCGACGAGCCCACGAACCACCTCGACATTGAGAGCATCCAGTGGCTGGAGCAATTCCTTGCGCAGAGTGCATCGGCGGTGGTGTTGGTGAGTCACGACCGTGCCTTTATAAATAATGTGACCAATCGCACGCTGGAAATCTCATGCGGTCAGATCATCGACTATAAGGTGAAATACAACGAGTATGTCGTACTCAGAAAAGAGCGCCGCGAGCAGCAGCTGCGCGCCTATGAGAACCAGCAGAAGGAGATGCAGGACATGCGGGCGTTCATAGAGCGCTTCCGCTATCAGGCCACGAAGGCCGTGCAGGTGCAACAGAAAATCAAGCAATTGGAGAAGATGGTGCCGATAGAAATTGACGAAGTCGATAACTCCTCGCTGCATCTGAAGTTCCCGCCGTGTCTCCGTTCAGGCGACTACCCGATTATCTGCGAGGATGTTGGCAAAGCCTATGGTGAGCATCAGGTGTTCTCCGACGTCAATTTCATTCTGAAGCGTGGTGAGAAAGTGGCCTTCGTGGGAAAGAACGGCGAGGGAAAAACCACGTTGGTGAAATGCATCATGGGTGAGATTCCCTTCGATGGAAAGCTCACCATTGGGCACAACGTGCAGATAGGTTATTTCGCCCAGAACCAAGCACAGCTGCTTGACGAGTCGCTGACCGTCTTTCAAACCATCGACTATGTGGCACGTGGCGAGGTCCGCCTGCGCATCAACGACATTCTCGGCGCCTTCATGTTTGGCGGTGAGGAGTCGGAGAAGAAGGTGAAAGTACTCTCGGGCGGCGAGCGTAGCCGCTTGGCAATGATTCGTCTGCTGCTGGAACCCGTCAACCTATTGATTCTCGACGAGCCCACGAACCATCTCGACATGCAGTCGAAGGACGTGCTGAAGGAGGCCATCCGCGCCTTCGACGGCACGGCGATCATCGTCTCCCACGACCGCGAGTTCCTCGACGGACTTGTCACGAAAGTCTATGAGTTCGGTGGAGGCCGTGTTCGCGAGCACCTCGGCGGAATCTACGACTGGCTGCAAAGCCATCCCAAGGGCGGTGCCGACATGACTATCGACGAACGTCTTGCTATGAGCAGCCAACAGCCATCGGCGGATTCTGCATCCAATCAGTCTCCCTCCCTTAATGGAGAGGGGCGCGGTGGGGCTCTCTATGCTGAGCGCAAGGAACAGCAGAAGAAGGTGAAGCGGGCTGAGAAGGCGGTGAAAGCCTGCGAGGAAAAGATTGCCCAGATGGAAGCCCGCATCAAGGAGATGGATGTCCTCCTCTCAAAGCCCGAGCACGCCACCGATATGAAGCTCATCGAGGAATATGCCCAAACCATGCGCCAACTCGATGAGGAGAACGACCGCTGGATGCAACTCTCGGAAGAACTAGAACAGTTAATTAAAAGTTGAAACAATATGAATGGGAAACGGAGGTCAATGATTAGGATGCTGATGCTGTCAATGGTGATACTGATAAGCAATAGCATCTATGCACAAAAGGAGACATTCACCGGGCGTGTTATCGATGGCAAAACCCATGAGTCTCTGCCTATGGCCAGCATTTATAATTCCAATGGTAATGGTACATTGTCGAATCGCGACGGCAACTTTGCGGTTGAGGCTAATCCTTCCGATATACTGCGTTTTTCTTATATCGGCTATCAAACCCTAAACATCAAGGCCGCAAATGCCAATGGCACCATTGCCCTTCAGCCTATAGACATAGAGCTGAGCGAGGTGGTGGTTAAGCCACGTAAGTTCAATGTCTATAGCTTGCTTCATAAAATATCTAACCAGTTTATTGAAGAGCAGCATCAATACTTTTGGCACAACTCCAACTATTTCTACCGGCAGCTGACCACCAACGACCAAATCAACAATGAGGTTGTTGAGGCTTTCTTCTCGGCAGGCTGTTGCGGCAATGCCCACAATTTCAAACTGCTTACGGGTCGCTATGGAAAGCTTGAGGACATCAATGTGCTGCATCCCTTCTACACATTCCCTAATTTCTTCCTGTCGTCACAGATTGGACCTCATGTCTATGAAACCACTTATTGGAAAGATCTCATCACACCACTTGTCGACAAACCATCGAGGCGATACTATAATACCAACTATCAAATCGATTTAGACTGGCAAGGAACCAAGGAGACAGGGGAGATCCTTATTTTCAATTTCAGCAGTAAGGCGGGCTATGAAGAGCATAATCGCCTGGAAGGTGCTCCATCGTTTTCTAGTCTTATGACGATACTTGGGGGTACGGATAACTCTTATGCCAAACCTATCGTTGTAGGAAAACTCTATGTAGATGCCAAGACATTGAAAGTACAAGGTTTTGTAGGACAGGTGGAAAACGTATTGGTCAAAGTGCGTAGTCGTTCTGGCAAAGCTTCATTGGAGCATCGCGACTTCAGTTTTACCATTGTCTACACTCAGAAGAACGGTTTTACTGAAGTACATTCTCTGACGGCTACCATGAAGGCCAAGCACGAAGATCGCAATGTCAGCTATTGGTCGATGCTTTTCAATGTTGGCGAGATGGAATCTCTGCCGAAGGTTGAACTATCCGACCAGGCCAATCTTAGCCGCAGCATTGACGCCGTAGGCTACGATTCGTTGTTTTGGAAAAAGCATGAAATTGTGAAGCGCACTGCGGAAGAGAATGCCATCGTCATGAAACTTGAACAAGAAGGTCGCTTTGATAGATTTAGCAGGTAATCAAAGCGATTTCGATATAACCCTACTGCCCCTGCAACTTTTTCTGCTGTTATTCAGTCTAACAGTAAAGACAACCAAAACTTTTGAATGACATGAAAGTATTAGGCAATATTATTTGGCTTGTGTTTGGCGGCATTGAAATCGCCATTGAGTATCTCGTGGCCAGCGTGGCAATGATGATCACCATCATCGGAATCCCCTTCGGTCTGCAATCGCTGAAGCTCGGACTCTTGGCTTTGTGGCCCTTTGGCTCGCAGGTGAAGAAGAAGCCCACCAGCGGCTGTCTGAACACCGCAATGAACATTCTCTGGTTCTTCGTCGGCGGTATTTGGATTTGGCTCACGCACGTGTTCTTCGGATGCCTGTTCTATATCACCATTATTGGCATCCCCTTCGGCAAACAGCACTTCAAGCTCGCCCATATCGCCCTGACTCCCTTCGGAAGGGAGATTGTGTAGGTATATCGTGTAGGGGCAGACCCCCGTGTCTGCCCCTACATTTTTCTCATTGCCATGCAAGGTTTTGCCGGCATCGTCGTTTAATGAGTAGTTCATAAAACGAAAACGATGAAGAAACTCAGTCTACCCTTGTTAGCTCTGCCAGCAATGTTGCTGACCTCGTGTGCCACGATTATTTCCGGCACGCAAGCCACTATCATCCTTGACGGCGACGTTCAGGAACCGCTCACCGTCACCACACCCACTGACACCCTCGACAGCCTGTCGCTACCCGCTACCATCAGCCTGCTGCGACGCGATCTGAACAAACCCATCACGCTTACATCGTCCAGCTACGACTATGCTGACATCATCCCTGGTCGCAAGACCAACCCGTGGGTGGCGGCAAACTTTTTCAATGGAGGAATGGGATTGCTGGCCGATATCATCACCGATGCCTTGTATCAGCCGGTGCAGGAACGCTATACCGTTGTGAGTCGACCTAAGGGAGATTCTGCCGCAACGACTGCTCCAATGCCTCCTCTCGACTACACCCGCTTCAAACTGAAGCCTGCAGCTGCGAAGCCTTTCGACCGCAAACGATTCTATCGTCATGAGGTCGACGTGTTGTTCGGGCTGGGTTCATCGGTATGGAGAGGCACCCACGACGAGCAGGTCGGTCAGTTCTACGATATGGGTATGGAGCATCCCTTCCGTTGTGGAATCTATGTCGACGGAGCCTCATGGAGTATCCGCTACTTCTATTACCTGAATCCCCAACTGGCTCTAGGCGCCATCTTTGGCAAGGCATCCGCTTACGACGATATGGAAACACCTTACAACCCTGAAGAACCCGATGCGTATGCCTTGTCGCCTTATGCGCATGTCCACACGAAGTCTACGTTTTTCATGCCTGCCGTGAAATATTCTTGGTATCGCTACAATGGGTTGTCGTTCTACTCCACTGCGGCACTCGGCGTGCAGCGCAGCCATACTTGGTCGTCGGTACACACCATCAACGCGTCACTCTATCCCGAACTATCCTATGAGCATCATCGCCAAGTGGTATTCAACCGCAAGCAATGGAAACTGGCCCCGCAACTGACGGCCCTTGGCTTCGACTTTGGTGGTCGCCACTTCCGTTTCTTCGTCGAGTTGGGCTATGGTGTAGAAGGCGTGTTCAACATGGGACTGAGCTACCGGTTCCAGCGCGCTAACGGCAAATAGCATTTTTTTTTGTCCGCAGAGTGTAATAATTCCGTCGTTTGCCCGTCTTATAGACGAAATGACTGACAGGGAACTCGTAAATCGCGTGTTGAACGACCGCCATCAGCAAAGCTTCGCTGAAATCGTGAGTCGCTATTCGGGAATGGTTTTCTCGAAGGCCCTCTCCGTTGTGCACCGCGAGGAATTGGCGAAGGAAGTGGCTCAGCAGACGTTTATTCGTGCCTATGAGCGACTGGCCTACTGGCGCAAGGATTCGCTCGGCCCGTGGCTTGCCGCCATCGCCATGCATTTGGCTCTGAACGAGCTGGAGCGCGAGCGACGCCACGCGCAACCCGTGCCCGCCACCGACGATTACGATCCCGACCGCGAAGCCTTGCTCCAGCGCATGGAGCAGGCCATCGGCCAACTACCTGAGCAAGACCAGACCATCATCCGTCTGCACTACTACGAGCAGCAGAAAACCGATGAGATTGCTCAGCAGACTGGTCTCTCGCAATCGAATGTCCTTGTCCGCCTCCATCGCATCCGCGACCGTCTGCGGCGATCGTTAGGGGCAGAATGAACGCTGCCTGATAGCAAACGCCGAACGTGTAGGGGCAGACCCCCGTGTCTGCCCGAACATTCGCCCATACACAACGGGCAGACACGGGGGTCTGCCCCTACAGAAGGCACAACAGTCTGCAGTCCTACAAGGTTCAAAAAGCAATGATTACCCCCAAAACAATGTTCACCCCATAAAAACCCCAAGAATCATGAATACAAACAATAACCCTCTTACCGACCAGCAGCTCGATGACCTCATCCAGCAGACCTTCGAGCGCCAGCACATCGCCGATGACATCTCCGTCTCGGTGATGAGACAGTTGCGTCGCCAGGCACGTCGTAGCCAGTTGTGGCAGTGGGGCAGGGCAGCCGCATTCGCTTTCGGTCTTCCCCTTGTGCTCCTGCTCTTCGGCTGGCTGCTTTGGCCGTTTGTCAGTCAGCAAGTCTGCTCATCACCTATTTATTTGAGCCTCGTGTTCCCTATCGGCGCTATGCTCTATGCCACATGGCATGCCATTAGAAATTTTTCTACCGAAAGAGTGTAATAATTCAAACATTGGCCTGTCTTATAGGTGAAAAGAGACGATTGAACAAGTTTAATTAATAAAAGAAAGGAAAATAATATGCATCCAGTTGAATTAGAAGGCGTTCTCGCCATCGTACTTTCCCTGACCATTCCCATTGTGGCTATCATCTTCGGATCCATCATAGCTATCCGAAAGAAGCAAAGCGAAACCGAGTTGCGCCGGTTGCTCATTGAGCACAATACCGACATTGAGACCGCCAAGGCGCTCATCGAAGAGAAGGAAAAGAAATCGAATAAGTATTCTTCGCTGCGCTGGGCTTGCATCCTCATCGGACTTGGCATAGGAGCATTTGCCGACTTCCTGCTCGGCCTCAATTCTGTGGACGGCATCTACTTCTGGATTATCATTGCCTTCGGCATCGGTCTCGGATTGCTCGTCTCCTTCTTCGTAGAGCTGAAGCTGCAGAAGAACGAAGCCAAGGAAGAGTAGACCCATCCAGCCATTCACATGAACGGGTTGCGCACCATCAGCGGTTGCGTAACCCGTTTTTTCAATCCATGAATATGAGATGAAACGCAGCAGGCAGGCAGCATATTAGATGGCATAAAGGTGAATGGAGAAAGGACCCCTTGGGGGCTTACTGCGGAGCGTCTTGTGCCATCTGCTTTATTTTTCCCCAAAAGATGGGCTAAAAACGATGATGATGCAAATGCATTTTTTGCAATGCATAACAAGAACAAGAACGAGAACAAGAACGAGAACAAGAACGAGAACAAGAACAAGAACAAGAACAAGAACGAGAACAAGAACAAGAATGAAAGCAGCTGCCGCTGCTTAGGCATTAGCGAGCCAGTCGCTAATGTAGAGGAAGCGGCAGCGGCGGCGTCATGTTTTTTATTTTGAAAAAGTAAAGAATGAGCGGTGTCGTGGTCCCTACATGTGGCAAAAGCATTGCTTTCGGACGCTGGGAGCATTGACTTTGCATCGCTATCTCATTGACTTTAGACGCTGGGAGCAATGCTTTTGCAGTCTGAAAGCAATGCTTTTGCGGTCTGAAAGCTATGCTCTTGCCGTCAGAAATCAATGCTCCGGCTCTCTTGAACGATTGCAACCGCCATGCAGGAGCAATGCTATTTTTTTAAAATGGCGAAAATGTAGGGACAAAAAAAGTATATAACTACCAAGAAAAATGCGATTTCTCTTTGCTATTTGCTCGATTTTTTGTACCTTTGTAGATTGAAACGAAAAACCTATAGAATAGAGACATAAACAACAACGACAATGAAAATGAGACAAATGATTCCGATGGCTCTGATGCTCGCTCTGCCCATGGCAGGAATGGCTCAGAACAAGTCGGGTCTCCGCATGGAGAATCTTGACAAGACCGTGAAGCCCGCTGAGGACTTCTACATGTTTGCAACTGGTGGATGGCAGAAGCTGAACCCGCTGCCCCCCGCTTACTCGCGCTTCGGCAGCTTCGACCAGCTGCAGGAAGACAACAACAAGCGCATCAACACCATTCTTGGCGACCTGCAGAAGAAGACGTATGCCGCCGGCACGACGGAGCGCAAGCTCGCCGACTTCTACAAGTTGGCAATGGACTCGGTGCGTCGCAACGAGGAAGGCATTGCTCCGGTGAAGCCGCTGCTCGACGAGATGGAGGCTGCCCGCACGAAGGCCGATCTGCAGAAGGTGCAGCTGAAATATGCTGAGCGTGGCTATGGTGAGCCGTTCGGCTATGGCTTCGGTGCCGACGAGAAGAACGTAACGATGAACATCCTGAACATCTCGCAGGGCGGACTCACCCTCGGACAGAAGGACTACTATTTGAACAACGACGAGGCAACGGTGAAGATTCGCGAGGCCTACAAGGAGCACATCGCCCGTATGTTCCAGCTCTTCGGCTTCACGAAGGCACAGGCAGAGGCAAAGCGCGATGCCATCTTCCGTTTCGAGACGTCGCTGGCCCTGATTTCGAAGAGCCGTACGGAGCTGCGCGACCCGCAGGCCAACTACAATAAGATGACGCTTGCTGAGCTGAAGGCCCTCGCCCCGAACATCCTTTTTGAGGAGATGGCGAATGCCCAGGGCGTGAAGAGCGAGTTCCTGCAGGAAATCATCGTCGGCCAGCCTAAGTTCATGGAGGGCGTCGACAAGTTGCTTACTGCCATGACCGCCGACGACCTGCGCGCCTATATGGAGTGGGACGTCATCTCGGGTGCTGCCAATATGTTGAGCGACGAGATTCGCGAGGCCAACTTCGACTTCTTCGGTCGCACGATGACCGGTCGCCAGCAGGACTATCCGCTGTGGCGCCGCGCCACGAACGCCGTGCAGGGTGCCATGGGTGAGGCTCTTGGCAAGATGTACTGCGAGCGCTACTTCCCTGCCACATCGAAGAAGCAGATGGAGACGCTGGTTCGCAATCTGCAGATTGCCCTTGGCGAGCGCATCGATGCTCAGAAGTGGATGGGTGACTCCACGAAGCAGAATGCCCATCAGAAGTTGAACACGTTCTATGTGAAGATTGGCTATCCCAACAAGTGGACCGACTATTCGAAGCTGGAGATCGACCCGTCGAAGTCGTACTACGAGAACATGCTGGCCGTGCGCCACTGGTATCTCATGAAGCACATCGACGAGAAGGCTGGCAAGCCCGTTGACCGTGACGAGTGGCACATGACACCGCAGACGGTGAACGCCTACTACAACCCCACGACCAACGAGATTTGCTTCCCCGCAGGCATCCTGCAATATCCGTTCTTCGACCCGAAAGCCGACGAGGCGTTCAACTACGGTGCCATCGGCGTGGTCATCGGACATGAGATGACACACGGATTCGACGACCAGGGTCGCCAGTTTGACTCCACGGGTAACATGCACGATTGGTGGACAGCCAGCGACGCTGCAGGCTTCAACGAGCGTGCCGACCTCTACGACCGCTTCTTCTCGGCCATCGAGGTACTGCCCGGCCTGAAGAGCAACGGTCGTCTGACGTTGGGCGAAAACCTCGCCGACCACGGTGGCCTGCAGGTGGCTTGGTATGCTTACAAGAATGCCACTGCACAGAAGCCGCTGAAGGTGAAGGACGGCTTTACTGCTGACCAGCGCTTCTTCATCGCCTATGCTGGCGTATGGGGACAGAACATCACCGAGCAGGAGATTCGCCAGCGCGTGAAGAACGACCCACACTCACTGGGCGAGTGGCGTGTGAACGGTGCACTGCCACACATCGACATGTGGTACGAAGCCTTCGGCGTGAAACCCGGCGACAAGATGTATCTGCCGAAGGAGCAGCGTCTTGACCTTTGGTAAGAATCTTGCCCCCTAACATAGGGGGTTGGGGGTTTCGAGTAATCACCCCCATCCCCTTGTGTTAGTAGGGCTTGAGTATATGATAGAAGTAACACAAGACCCCCTGTTATAGGGGGCGATAAAGACCCCCAACCCCCTATTTTAGGGGGCAATGAAAACTATGCCACTTAGACTCCCCGACCGATTGCCGGCCATCGATCTGCTGAAGCAGGAAAACATCTTCGTGATGGATGCCACGCGGGCTCACTCGCAGGACATCCGACCATTGCGCATTGTCATTTTGAACCTGATGCCGCTGAAGATCACCACCGAGACCGACCTCGTGCGTCTGCTCTCGAACACGCCGCTGCAGATGGACATTGCGTTTATGAAGCTGAAGAGCCACACGCCGAAGAACACGCCCATAGAGCACATGATGATGTTCTACAAGGACTTCGAGACACTCTCGCGTGAGAAGTTCGACGGAATGATTATCACGGGTGCGCCGGTGGAGCAGATGGACTTCGAGGAGGTGACGTATTGGGACGAGATCACGACCATCTTCGACTGGGCGAAGACGCACGTCACGTCAACGTTGTATATCTGTTGGGCGGCACAGGCAGGGCTTTACTATCACTACGGCATACCGAAATACCCGCTTGCGAAGAAGATGTTCGGCATCTTCCCGCAGCGGGCCATCCCAGAGCCGGTGCCTATCTTCCGTGGCTTCGACGATGTCTTTATGATGCCTCATAGCCGCCATACGGAGATACGACGTGCCGACATCGTGGCCGATAGCCGGCTGACGCTCCTCGCTGAGGGCGACGACTGCGGCGTTTCGATGGTGATGGCTCGCGGGGGTCGTGAGTTCTTCATCACGGGACACCTGGAGTATGCAGCCGACACACTCGACAAGGAGTATCGGCGCGACATGGCGTTGGGTCGGCAGGATGTTGGCGTCCCGCGCAACTACTACCGCAACGACGATCCCGCACAGGGGCCGCTGGTGTCGTGGCGCGCTCATGGAAATTTGCTCTTCTCCAACTGGATCAACTACTACGTCTATCAGGAGACCCCGTATAATATTGAGGAGATTAAGTAACACCCCGAATGGTCCGCGATGAACCGTAGGGGCAGACCCCCGTGTCTGCCCGTGGAAACATTATTAATTGGTGTTCGGGCAGACACGGGGGGCTGCCCCTACGGTGAGACATAATCCTTTAACGAAATGACGTCGCTTGAACTGTTGGCACCGGCCAAGAATCTGGAATGTGGCATCGCCGCCATCGAACATGGTGCAGATGCTGTCTACATCGGAGCTCCTCGCTTCGGTGCCCGTGCTGCTGCAGGCAATTCAGTCGACGATATCGCGACGCTTTGCCGTTACGCCCATCAGTTTGGCGCGAAAGTCTACGTCACCGTTAATACCATCATCTACGACTCGGAACTCGACGACACCTTCCAACTCATCAGCGACTTGCAGGCCTCCGGCGTCGATGCCCTGCTCGTACAGGATATGGGGCTAAGACCCACCCCCCAGCCCCTCCCTGTGAGGGAGGGGAGTGATTACCCTTTGCAGCAAGAAAAGCATATTACTCCCCTCCATACAGGGAGGGGTAGGGGGGTGGGTCTCTCGGGGGTGGGTCTTCACGCCTCCACGCAAACCGACAACCGCACTCCCGAGAAGGTTCGCTGGTTGCAATCACTTGGCTTCCGTCGTGTGGTTTTGGCACGTGAGCTTTCGTTGGAGGAGATTCGCGAGATTCATCGGCAGGTGCCCGATGTGGAGCTCGAGGTGTTCGTGCATGGAGCGTTGTGTGTGAGCTATAGCGGACAATGCTACATGTCGCAGTACTGTCTGGGGCGGTCGGCCAATCGTGGTGAATGTGCCCAGATGTGTCGGATGAAGTACGACCTGTTGGATGCCGACGGTCGTGAGATTGAGCACCAGCGCCATTTGCTGTCGCTGAAGGACATGTGTCGCATCGACTCACTGGAAGAATTGGCCGATGCCGGAGCGGTTTCGTTCAAGATTGAGGGAAGGTTGAAGGATGTCGCCTATGTGAAAAATGTCGTCGCCGCCTATAGTCAACGCCTCGACGCCCTTTGTGCCAAACGCCCCAACGACTACCGGCGTGCCTCGCAAGGCCGCGTCACCTATACCTTCAAACCCGACCTGCGCAAGACCTTCAATCGCGGTTTCACAGATTATTTCCTGCACGCCCATCGCGACGAACACGGCTCGCTGCAAGGTCGCCAACGCGACATCGCCTCTTTCGACACCCCCAAGGCCCTCGGCGAGTATGTGGGCAAGGTGAAGGAGGTGCGCCGCGACTCGTTCACTGTTGCCGGCACAGCCGCTTTCGCCAATGGCGACGGCCTGTGTTTCTTTAAGGAGGAAAGGAGTGTGGACCAAACTGCCGTCAAGGGTAATCAAAATTATAAATTATCCATTATTAATTATCAACTAACTGGCTTCCGCGTAAACCGTGCCGCAGGCAACCGCCTCTATCCGTTGCGCATGCCCGAGGGCTTGCGACCCGGCATGGCGCTCTATCGAAACAACGACGTGGTCTTCGAACGGCTCATGGCTGGCAAGACTGCCGAGCGGCGCATTCCTGTGCGGATGCAGCTTGCAACGTTTGCTGAAGAGGGTGGGGGACTGCAGCTCACGGCCGATACGGGTTTTGCACAAGCATCGGTGCGAATGCCTGCCGACTTGGGCGCAGTGGCACAAAAGCCGCAGGGCGAATACATCGCCAAGGAGTTGTCGAAGCTGGGCAATACGCCTTTCGTTTGCGATGGTGTCGACATCCCTGAAGGCTTCAACGTCTTCGTCAGGGCAAGCCAGCTATCGGAGTTGCGGCGGCAAGTCGTGAGTAAACTCATGGAGCAGCTGACGGCCTTTCAGCCCGATGTGTCGAAAGAACAGGCAGTGTCTGCGGAATCCGTTCCCGTGCCGTCCTATTCGCAACCTTACTTATATAATATAGCCAATGAGCAGTCGAAGAAGTTCTATCAGTCGCAAGGCGTAAAGGACTTGGCTCCGGCGCTCGAGTTGTCGCGGCCCTCTGATGCGATGCTGATGCAATGCCGCTACTGCCTGCGCTACACGTTGGGCTATTGTGTGAAGCATGGCGGCCGGAAACCCACTTGGCGCGAGCCGCTCACCC
Organism: uncultured Prevotellaceae bacterium; assembly: GCA_900316285.1. Lineage (GTDB taxonomy): Bacteria > Bacteroidota > Bacteroidia > Bacteroidales > Bacteroidaceae > Prevotella. The sequence continues at coordinate 140,644 of ONCG01000003.1, read as the reverse complement.
TTCGCTTGGGCGACGGCCGCGAGTTTCGCCTGGAGTTCGATTGCCGACAATGCCAGATGAACATCTATTCAAAGTAACAAGGTAATTATATACTCTTATGATGTAGGGACGCGGCGTGCCGCGTTCTGGAGGGGAAAAGCTAAATCCAAGAACGCGGCACGCCGCGTCCCTACATTTTCAGGGGCATACATAACTTCCAAGTAATAAAGTAACAAGGTGACGATGAAGAAGATGAGATATATCATATGGGTGTTGCTGCTGTTGGGTTTCAGCAGCTGCTACAACCAGAAATATTCTGAAGGCCGCCACTACTCGTTCAACTATAATTTCGAGGTAAAGGCCGACAGCCTGGAACTTCTTCGGCAGCAGCCGGAGGAGCTGGCCAGCGAACTCTTCACTGATTCTTTCGTCGTCAAGAAGGGTAGCCGATTGGTGGTGGCCGACTTCCGCATGATGCCTAACGACAGCATCGATTCTGTTTGGGTGCAGCTGGCCACTGAGAGTTCGGAGTTTGGCTGGACGCGCGAATCGGAACTGTTGCCGAGTGTCGTGCCTGACGACCCCATCTCGCAAGGCATCTCCCTCTTCTCCGAACGCCACGTGCTTATCTCGCTCATCGTTGTTGTATTGCTGCTCATCGCCTATCTGCTGCGTAAGTTCCGCTCTTACGTTGCCGAAGGGGAAGGGGACGACCAAGAATCTTCCGATGCCTCTACGCCGCGCATCGTACATTTCAACGACATCCACTCGTTCTATCCTACGCTGCTCGCTGTTGTTGTCGCGATGGCAGCGACCTTCTATGCCTCGCTGCAGATGTTTGCACCAGAGCTGTGGCAGCAGTTCTACTATCATCCCACGCTCAACCCATTCTCCGTGCCCGGTCTGCTATCGGTGTTCCTGGTGTCGGTATGGGCCATGCTCATCATCGCCATTGCCGTCGTCGACGATGTTCGCACGTTGTTGCCTTTTGGCGAGGCGTTGCTCTATCTCGGCGGACTGGCGGCTGTCTGTGCAGTGAACTACATCGTGTTCAGCATCACAACGCTTTGGTATATCGGCTATGTGCTGCTGGTCGTCTATATCGTGTTTGCCATTCGACAATACTATCGCCATCACGCCTACCGCTACACCTGCGGCCAATGTGGTGAAAAACTTCGCAGCAAGGGCACCTGCCCCCATTGCGGTGCGATGAATGAATAGCGTCTCAACCGCGCGTTAGCGCCTCTAAACCTCTCTCAACCCTTCTCAACCGCGCGTTAGCGCTTCTAAACCTTTCTCAACCATGCATCGTAAAATTCTCTTTGCCGCTGCTCTTTGCAGCCTGTGTCTGCTCTCGTGTGGCAGACAGTCAGACTCGCAGTCTGTTCTGCAGACCGTTGGAAATCCCTACTTGCCCTTGTGGGAACACATCCCCGATGGCGAGCCCTATGTGTTTGAAGACCCCGACAACCCCGGGAAATATCGCGTGTATATCTATGGTTCGCACGACGATTTGAAGACTGAATATTGTGGACGTGATCAGGTGGTTTGGTCGGCATCCGTTGACGATTTGAACCATTGGCGCTATGATGGCGTAATCCTTGTTGTCGACAAGAATGCGAATGGAGAGCCCTTCGACTCCGCATCTACCGCCGACGTGCTTTACGCTCCCGATGTCGCGCTCGTAACGGCTCCCGATGGTACGAAGACCTATTATCTCTACCCGAACGACCAAGCCGGCGGTCGCAACGAACTCATCGCGAAGAGCAGCCGACCCGATGGGCCGTTCGAAGTATGCAACTGGAGTGGCGACGACCCGAACAAGGCCGATGGTGTGTTGAGGTTCGACCCGGCGGTGTTTGTCGACGACGACGGTCGCGTCTATGGCTATTGGGGCTTCGAGCGCTCCTATGCTGCCGAACTCGACCCAGCGACGATGGCGACAGTGAAGCCGGGGACGGAGATTGTGGAGGATATGATTTCATCGAAGAACCAGCCGGGCGAGTTCCGCTTCTTCGAGGCATCGTCCATCCGAAAGATCAAGGATAAATACGTGTTTATCTACAGTCGGTGGACGGCCGACGGTGAGTTCTCGCTGCCCGAAACCAACTACACGCTCGCCTATGCATATAGCGACCATCCATTGGGCCCGTGGACCTATGGCGGCACCATTATTGATGGCCGTGCACGCGAGACCAACGAGCAGGGACGCGTCATCGCTTCGGCCAATGCTAGCGGTAACACGCATGGCAGCATCTGCGAGATCAATGGTCAGTGGTATGTTTTCTATCACCGGCAGACGGGACTCAACGAGTTCGCGCGTCAGGCTATGGTGGCTCCTATTGAGGTCTCGGTGGAGGAAGGCCCTGGTGGAAAGGTCAGCATCAGCGAAGGCGAATACAACTCCGAAGGCTTCTCGCTTGAAGGCCTTGATCCGCTGGAACGCCACTCGGCAGGCATCGCTTGTTGGTATACTGGTCCGAAAGAGTCGGAGCACCGTTGGCCCAACAATGTATTCTATGGCTCGTATGTGGAAACATCCTATGGCACCGATGATAATATGCAGGCACCCTACGACATTCGCAACAACACTAACCATGTGGTGAACAACACCGACGGCTCTATCGTGGGCTACAAGTATTTCAACTTCACGAAGACGCAGGGCCGCAGCGATGTGCAACTGCTGTTGCGCTTGATTCCTGCCGGCATCGATGGAACCATCACCATTCTCGCCGACCGGCCGTGGACGTCGCAGGGAGGAAAAGTGCTTGGCTCCATCCAACTGAAGGCTGACATGCCGCAGACATCCACCGAGTTGGCCGCCGACCTTCCAGCTTTGGCCGAGCTCACGGGTAAGCATGCCCTCTTCCTCGTTTTCGCTTCCGAAACCAAGGAGAAAAGCCTCTGCACCTTGCAGGACTTCGTGTTCAAGTAAAGCAATAAAGAAGGGCAACGATTAAAAAATGGCCCAATGTAGGGACGCGGCGTGCCGCGTTTTTGGATTTAGCTTTCATCTTCCAAGAACGCGGCACGCCGCGTCCCTACATGTGAAGGTCAAAAAGTATATAACGACCAAAGTAAAAAATAGAACGTCTACTTCCTGAACTTCACGCTGCACCGCTGCGTGCCACACTGCCAGCTGACTACATAAACTCCTCGTGGCTGGGCAGCCATGGAGAAGCGTTCGTCGCCCCGGAAACTACCAATGAGGCGGCCGCCGGCATTGTAGACGCGGGCGGTGAAGCGTTTCAACAACTCAGGTGTCTCCGACCCGAAGTGAAGTTCTTCTGATGTTGGGTTGTAAGCCAAAGCATAATCGGCAGGCTCTACATCGCGAATGCCTGTGAGCGTTTCTGGAATGACATCGGTTGTGGGAATGAAATACCACAGCCGATTTTTGCTTTGCCTATTGCGATCGTCGTTGGTGTAACTGAGGATGGCCGTTCCGTCGGCGAAGTTTCCACCACTGAGGTTTGCGATGTGTTGCGTGTGAATGTTCAACAAGTTGTAGTAGCCCTCCGTTCCTTGTGGTACGATGTCCCAGAGCTGTCGCTCGTCGAGCGAGTCCTCGGGTGCGGTGTCGAGTTGTGTGCCAACGTTCGTCGTCGGTCCCACCTCACCTTGCGTTGGGTCGTTCAAGGCGCGTAGCGACTGTCGGTTGATAAGCATGAAGTGTTCGCCGACGGGCTTCACCCACCAGTCCTCCCCTTCGTTGTCTTCCAAGTTCTCCCATTGCACCACAGCTGCTCCTCCACCGTCGATGGCTTTCGCGGTGCTCGCATTCGTGATGTGATAGAAGTAGTTGCGGGGTGCAAACGGGGGCGTCGGGTCTAAGGGTTTGCGGTTGGCGAAGGCATCCTCCAGAAAGGCACAATGGGCGACGATGAAGCTGCGCAGATTGCTGATGTACTCGTCATAGGTGTTAAAGAGTACGACTTCATGATACATCCGACGGTTGATGCCCCAGCGTTCGTAGTTCAGCTCCTGCGACTCCGCGAGTAGCTCTGTCAAACTGTCGATGCGCGCAAAGAGATAGTCCACAACTCCCCCGTCGATGAGTTCCCGATAGCGCGTGTATACCTGCCGTGCAAACCACTTGTCCTGCCACATCCGGTTGATCCAAAGCTTCGTCTGGCCGAATCCTACATCCACCATCAGCTTATTCACTGTTCCCGTCTCACGATAATCGTTGTTGTAGGAGATGTCGTTATCCCACAGCGGTCCCCAGTAGAGCAGCGAGTCGCCGCGGTCCTTATAGAAATAGGTGCTGTAGAAGCCATCGAGGTTCGCGCTGATCTCCGTACAGAGATACCAGTCGATGAGCGACGCGGAGTCGACAAAGGCACGATAGCCCCTCACTGGGTCGTCGAAGTCGGTGATTCGCAGCGAACGCTCAAACTGTCCAATGTAGTTGCGAATCCAAGTGTTCTGCGAAGGGGCGATGTCCTCATCTTCGGGATAGTGGATTCTGATGGGCACGCTATAGCTGGCAGTCGTGAAGCAGTTGCCGTCCTTGAAGCCGTCCACCTCCAGCAGATAGCCGCCGCTGATGTCGCTGTCGTCGGTGAGTGGAAGGTCCTGCTCGGTGATGTTAACGCGATGCGGCCGCACGTCGACCTGATCGCTGATCTGATAGTTGCCCATGAACGTGCCGTTCAGCACCAAGTCCACAAACTTATAAGCTGGATTGAACTTCAGCGACGTGAACTCGCCCAGCGACGACGTCACGGCATTTCGGATGAGCGACTTGTCGGCAGCATTTGCCAGCAGTGTCCATTTCTTCGTGTTTGCATAGCCTTTACCGAGTAACTTCTCCTTCTGGTTGAACTTCAACTTGTAAGGCTTTCTCGCCATGTTCCAAGTGGAATTGCCGCGACCTCGAATCTGTAGCGAGTCGTAGACGGTTAACTGGTCTTGCTCATCGACGTAGCGCATCGTGGCGTACACGTACTCCGTCTTGCTCGTGATGGGTCGTCCGCCGTAGGTATCGATGTAAACCGTCGGCAGATTCGTCATGCGTGTCCATTGGGCATAGGCACTCATCACGCAGATCAGCAGTAACCAATTGATAACCAGAGTTCGTTTCATGGTGCAAAGATACGAAAAGTCGAGAGCAATACAAAAAAAGTTATACTTTTTTTATTGCCGAGACGAAGTATTTTCGGCGGAGCCAAAGTGCCGAAAAGTCGTGGGCAATAATAAAAAATCCATATAAAAGAGGATTGCAGGCATGAAAATATTGTCGTACCTTTGCACCCGGTTAATAAAAGAAACTGTATTCATAATAGTAACCTACAACACAAAAACTATACACATAATTGATCGATGATGCCCGCCTCGCTCCAAGAATGGAGTGGGGCGGTTTTGTAAAATATTATTCGTCTTCATTGGCGGTTTTATTCTTTTATTTCTCATATGTAGGGACGCGGCGTACCGCGTTATTGGATGGGAAAGGAAAACTCCAGTACGCGGCACGCCGCGTCCCTACATTCTCTTGAGTCTCCTTTTGATTTCTTCCAATTAGTTTCAGCAGACAACTCCTTCCTTCATGTAAATTTTAATAGGTTGTCCACGAATCTATCGTCAACAAATCTTTTGTTCGTTAATACCTCTGAAATGTAAATATTATTCATAACATTTCTCATTGCTTCTGAAATAAAAAAAGTTTGCCTTCATGCCTTCCTTTCGCATCCCCTTCTAACGCTCTTTTTTCACTTTTCTGCCGTTTCGTTTCATTCCTCACCAGCCGGTTTGTCATACAAGATCCGTTAAAAACTCTGAATAATAGTGGTTGGGTGGGGTTTGTTTCGATTATTTTTTGTAATTTTGCACGTTTTTAATTGCGTACGTGTGCAGGCGCATGCAACTTTATGCGCTCGAACTACGTCAAAACATCACGAAATCGAAGAAAAAGAATATGAAGAACAATTCATTGAAAGCCCTGTTCATGGCACTCCTCGCCGGTGTGCTGTTCGTAGCCTGTGGCGGTGGCGAAAAGAAGGCGCTGAATCGCATGTTGCTCGACGTTGCCGATAAGGACGAGGTCATCGATGCTACGGAATGGGAGCAGATTGCTGAGTTCCTCGATGGGCAGAAGGCGCACTTCAAGGACTTCTACAAAGATGGCGAACTTGATATCGACGAGGTGAAGGACTACATCCAGAACTTCTTTGAGAATCGTCGTCCGCCGAAGAAGATTGATATCCAGGCCGGTCGTCGAACGCTCGGCGTGAACTTCTATCTGGAGCGCTCCGGCTCGATGGTCCCCTACGATGCTGCCGGTGGCGACGGTTCGTTCAAGGCCGCCATTGTGGGTATGCTGAACAAGCTGCCCGGCAGTGGTGACGACAACCGCATCTATGTTGTGAACTCCGAAATCAATGCCTATCCGCGTGGCTACTCGCAGTTCATCAGCGACCCGAATATCTTTGAATCCACCAAGGGCATCGGTGATGCTTCGTCTACCGATTTTGAAGCCATCTTCCAGCAGTTGCTCGACAAGACTGGTGAGGACGAACTCTCAATCCTCGTCACCGATATGATCTACTCCACGAAGCAAATGGTGGGCGTGAATCCGCAGAAGGTGTTCGCCGAGGCACAAGGCATGACGAATGCCGTGTTCAAGAGCCAGGTGAAGGAGAAAGGCTTGCTCATCGTGAAGATGGTGGGTTCCTTCAATGGTCCTTACTACTCCTACAACTCCGCAGGCGGTCAGCAGTATAACGGACGCCGCCCATACTACATCGTCGTTGTTGGCTCGAATGCGAACATCGCCCGTCTGACACGCGACGAGGCTTATATCCCCTTCAGCCGCTTCAGCGAGCTGCGTGGCTATGAGGACATGTATCTCTTCGAGACCGACGACGTCTACAAACCCTACTACTCGCTGCTGCTTGAGAACGAGCAGATTCGCGGTCGCTTCCGCACCGTTCACGGACAGGGCGACCAGATTCGCGACATCGAGAATGTAGAGGTAGACCGCAACTCCGGTGACCTGCGCCTCGTGTTGGCTGTCGACCTCGGTGGCATGCTCATCGACGAACAGTATCTGCTCGACATCGACAACTACCGCGTGGAGAGCGACGATGCGCTGGTCATCAAAGAGATTCGACCCGTTGAGCAGAAGGATGTATCGCCGGCAGAGCGCAAGCACCTCGGCAAGGCTACCCATCTGTTCATCCTTGAGAGCGAGGGCATTAAGCATCGTCAGACGGTGAACATCAAGTTGATGAATCGCCTGCCCGAATGGGTGGAGGCATCGTCGAGCGACGACGACAGCAGCGTCGGCGGTTCTGGCTTTGCCAATACGACGTTCGGTCTGAAGTACTTGCTGCAGGGCATCTACGACAGCTACCGCAAACACTCGAAGGGCGAGCCCTACTATTTCGAGTTGAAGCTGGGGCTTGATAAGTAAAAAGACCCACGTGTAGGGACGGGCTTTATTGCCCGTCAGCAACAAGAACTTCAAAAGGCATAGCAACTTGCGGACGGGGAATGAACCCCGTCCCTACATCGATAAAAATAGAAAGAAATGTCAATCTACAACAGCTACGATATTAACAAGCACAGCATTCGTTTGAAAGATTTCGATTACCGTGCAGACAAGGTTTATTTCGTTACTGTTGTTACCAACTCTCGAAGGCATTTGTTTGGAGATATACAAGACGGAATAATTGAACATAACGATGCGGGCAAGATGGTGTTAAGGCGTTACGCTGAGATTGCAGATCGCTTTCAAGGAATGTTTCCGTTAGATGTGGTTCTGATGCCCAACCATCTGCATTGCATACTGCAGAATACAAAAGAAGGTGAAAACCTGCTGTTCGATGTGATGCAATGGTTTAAAGGTGTTACAACATTCGATTACAAAAAGGGTGTTTCGGAACGGGGATGGAAAAGATTCGACCAACACCTCTGGCAACCAAGATATTACGACAGCATCTTGTGGAATGAACGAATGTATAAGGCGGTAATCGACTACATTGCGTGGAATCCGTTCAGATGGCAAAATGACAAACTGAATCCTGATTGTGGGGATGAAGTTGATGATATAAATAGTTTGATAAACGAATTAAGATAGCATACAAGAAGAAATGAAGAATTCAATCCTACTGATTGCAGGTGCAGTGATTTCGCTGCTGTTCCTCGTGTTGAACACGAAAATCTTTGAGGCACTCTACTTCGAGCGCCAGTTCTCGAACGAGATGTACAACCAGAACCTTTACTTCGTCGTGGCACTGGTGACGGTGCTCGTGGCATGGGGACTGGCTGCCGTGTTCTACTACGTCATCAACTCCGTGAGCTTCTCGCGCTGGTTCCATTGGCTCGTCGTGCTCGGCGTGGCCTGCGTGGCAGCCCCTGTTACCTCGTTCGTGATCTGCAACAATGCCTTCACGGCCGAGGGTTACAACTTCACAGGTCAGCTGGGCAGCTTCTGCGTGATCGACCTCGCCGTCGAAGCCGTGCTGTTCATCGTGGCCTCGTTCGCCATGCGCTGGTGGAGCACCAACTGCCGTCACACTCCGATACCGGAATAAAACCCACCCCCAGCCCCTCCCGAGGTGAGGGGAGTGTGGATAGTCAGGGTAGTTGATAATTAACAATTGAGAATTGAGTATTAATAAATAAACATTAAAAAGATTTTACTCCCCGCCCTTTAGGGAGGGGCAGGGGGGTGGGTCTCCTTATATTATGCGATTATTCCTATTCCTTGTAGGCGGTACCGGTTCGCGTGTGATGCGACCGCTCATCATGCAGTGTGCTGCAGGTGTTCATCCCATCGATGAGCAGGGACAGCCCATGCCGCTCGAAATCATTCCTATCGTTGTAGACCCCCACAAGGCCAACGAAGACCTGAAGCGCACCGACAACCTCATGCGCTGGTATAAGCAGATTCGCCGTGCCCTCTACGGCGAGCAGGTCGATGTGCGACGGGGCTTTTTCTCAACGAAGATATCCAGCCTTGCTGATATCCTGCCCAATGGTTCGCAGCTCAGCGACACGTTCCTGTTTAACATGGGTGCCATCGAGTCGAAGAAGTTCCAGGACTTCATCAACTATTCCACCCTCGACACCGGCAATCAGGCTCTGTGCTCGATGATGTTCAGCGACTACCAGCTCAACACGAAGATGGACATTGGCTTCGTGGGCTCACCGAACATCGGTAGCGTCGCCCTGAACCAGTTTAAGGACTCCGAGGAGTTCAAGCAGTTCTCGAACGTGTTCCAGAAGACCGACCGCGTGTTCGTCGTCAGCAGCATCTTCGGTGGTACGGGTGCCGCCGGCTATCCCATCATTGTGAAGAACATTCGCAATGCCGCCCGCAACACACAGATCAACAATCGCGGCGACCTGCGCGATGCACGCATCGGTGCTCTCACCGTGCTGCCATACTTCAACGTACAGCAGGACGACAACAGCCCAATCTCGCGCGGCGACTTCATCTCGAAGACCAAGTCGGCACTGTTCTACTACCACGACAACCTCACCGGCCTGCGCCAGAACGGTGTCGACCTGCCGCTGTCGAAGATCAATGCCTGCTACTACCTCGGCGACCAGGTGCCGTCGAACCCCTATTTCAACGACCCCGGTGGCAATGGCCAGCGCAACGACGCCCATCTCGTGGAGTATGTCGGTGCCCTGTCGGTGCTCGACTTCCTCGGCATCCCCGACGACCAGCTGCAGACCCTCGACGGCAATGCCCAGAACCCCATCTACAAGGAGTTCGGACTTGCCTACGACAAGCAGACGCTCACGCTGAAGGACTTCGGTGTGCAGACGCGCGCCCTGGTGAACCGCCAGCTGGCGAAGTTCCACCTCGCCTATATGTACATCACCAACCAGCTGCGTCAGGACATCGGTCGTGGCTACACGCAGGACAAGCCTGAGCTGTCGAACGCCTTCCTTTCCACGTCGTTCTACAACACGCTCACCAGCGACTTCTACGTCAGCTATCGTCAGTGGCTGCGCGAGCTCCGGCAGAACCAGCGCAGCTTCGTGCCGTTCAATCTCACCACCGACAAGCTCTCCGACTGTCTGAACGACATCGCGCCGAAGACTGGTTTCTTGAAGTCCACCATCGACTACAAGTCGGTCCTCGCTGCCCTCAACAAGGCATCGCAGCAGGCCATGAAGACTCAGAAGTACGGCACCGACCGTACGGCGCTGAAGCTGCTCGACCTGCTCGACGAAACCCTCGACAAGCTCCTCGACGAGAAGTTCGTGGGTGTGGTATAGCCATTGTAGCAAATTGATTATTCACATAAAGTTTCACAATACCCCCAACCCCCTATTTTAGGGGGCATATTCATGAGCAAGATACTTTCCTACAACAACAAAACCGCCGGAGAGGGATGGATTCCCCTCACCAGTCAGTATAACGCCGACGAGATTGAGATGATTGAGGATCCCAATGGTGGACTCTCGCAGCAGCCTCGCACGGCCATTCCGTCGCCGTTCGCACAGATGGACCTCGTGAAGAACGCCTTCAAGCGACTCTCCATGCATGCCAATCTGCAGGGCGAGGCCATGGACGAGAAACTCGTCGCCAATGCCCTCGACGTGGCACAGTTGTTCTTCAACTACGCTGAGCTGCGCAACGTGCTGCGCATCGTAGAGTGGAACCGCGACACACAGCTGCAGATGCTGAAGGACTCCCCACAGCACAAGCTGCTCGGCGAAACCATCGAGATGTTCCTCGACCAAGACAAAGAGGCTTTCAACTTCGACCGCATGGACCGACTCTATTTCCTCGTCTATGGCAATCAGGTCGTCGGCTCCACATCGCCCGTGACGCTGTTCATGGCTACGCCCAACGCCCGGCAGGGACGCTTCCCCATTCCCGTTGAGCAGAACGTGAACCTCTTCGACCTCTGGCGACCGCTTCACATGCGCGACCAGAAGTTCGTGAAGTATCTCTATGCACTCTTCACCGCTTATCCCGACCTGAAGAAGTGCTGTGGCGAGGTAAACAGCTACCTCATCACATCGCTGCCGCTGCTGCCCGCAGCCCTGCAGAACGAAATCCTGAAGGAGGTGGGCAACCCTGCCGCCTACGACTACGAGAGCATCGAGCGGGCGAAGACATTCCTCGATACCACGTTCACGAAGATGGACGAGGGCATTCAGGCGCTCGGCGTACCGTTCTATCAGGCCCGTGCCGAGGATGTGCAGAAGGCCATCCAGGAGAGCGACTTCAAGATTGTTCCTTCGCGCGACGACTGCGGTGCTCCGCTGCCACTCGTCCTGCAGAACCACCTGAACGCGCCGCAGACCGACCCGTTCAAGTATATCACCTCGCCGTGGACCGATGCCACCGTCATCACTCCTGAGGACTATCAGCTGCCGCCCGAGAAGCGCGTGCTGCCGGCCACCACTCATGAGTATCCCTGGCTCACCGACGACGACTTCTTCCAGCCCACGCTCATCAAGCTCGACTACACCCTCGACCGCGACTGCTTCTTCGACGGAAACCTCTCCGTGGGCTCGCGCGACACCGACGACTGCGACTTCGTGCTCCCGCTGAAGCCGTTGTTCTTCAAGTATTTCAATGCCAGCGACCTCTGGGGAACCATCGCTGGCAAACCGAAGTTCGAGCTCATCCACACGCAGAACGGTGCCACCGAGACCGTGCGTGCCATCCTTCGCATCCCCGTGCAGAAGCAAGGCAAGTACATCACTCTCGAGCGCAACTACGTCGCCGCTCACACCAACGACCTGCGCTACGACCAGGCCAACAATCGTGGCTACTTCCTCACTGTGCCCTTTGCGCTGAGCATCTTCCCGTTCGTGCGCACGCCGTTCGACAATAAGTACTCCGTACAGCTCGTCGACCGCGCCTTGGGCATGCTGCAGAACTACGCCCTCTCGCTGTCGTTCTTCAAGAACGGCTATCAGCAGCAGCTCACCGGCGACAGCATCGTCGTCCGCGAGCGCAGCCTGAAGTCAGAGAAGCGTGTGGGCTCGCAGTACTACCGTCTGAAAGACTCTTTCGACTACATCAACGTCACGCTCACCGACGAGCGTGGCAATCAGGCTGCCGAGGGCATGATTTGTCCGCGCTGGGCAGCCCATATCCCCGGTCACGACGCGTTCACGTTCTCCGTCGACTTCGGAACCACCAATACCCACCTCGAGTGCATGAAGGAGAACGACATGCCCGGACCGCTCCACCTCAGCTCTGCATCCACGCAGCGCCTGCTGGCAACGCTCTACAACGGCGAGCAGATCCTCTACGATGTCATTCTGAAGCAGGAGTTCCTGCCGAAGAACATCGGCGACGACTACGGCTTCCCGCAGCGCACCGTCATCAGCGAGGCAGAGCGCCTCGACGCCGAGAACGTCGATGCCATCCTCGCTCTCGCCGACGCCAACGTCCCGTTCATCTACGAGAAGGAGAGCATCGGCTACGGCAATCGCATCGTCCCGAATCTGAAGTGGTCCACCGATGTGGCACGTGCAAAGCGTGTCCGCGCCTATCTCACCGAGCTCGCACAGCTCATGCGCACGAAGGTACTGCTCGAGAATGGCGACATCACCAAGACGCGCCTCGTGTGGTTCTATCCGCTTGCCATGAAGGTGGGCAACGTCAACAAGATGGCTGAGGCATGGCGAAAGACGTTCAAGGAGGTCTTCGGCATCGAGCCCACCGACCAGAACCTCATCCAGATGCCTGAGTCCGTAGCACCTTATTATTTTTATAAGTCGTCGAGCAAGTTCCGCGGGTCGGCATCCAATGTCGCCAGCATCGACATCGGCGGCGGCTCCAGCGACGTCGTGGTCTTCGAGTCCGGGGCAAAGCAGCCGGTCATCCTCACGTCGTTCCGCTTCGCAGCCAATGTGCTCTTCGGCGACGGCTTCAGCGAGGTGCCTCACGGCGACTCCAATCCGATGCTTGTGAAGTACGTCGACTACTTCAAGCGCCTCTTCGATGCCGACGACGAACGCTACGGCGAGCTCAACGGCATCCTCGACGACATCACCTCGAAGCGCAAGAGTGAGGACATCAACGCCTTCCTCTTCTCCGTACAGAATAATAAGGTGGTGGGCGGCAACGACGTCTTCAGCTACAACCAGCGACTCAACGAAGACCCGCAGCGCAAGCTCATCTTCATCTACTTCTACGTCACACTGGTCTACTACGTCGCACGCATGATGAAGCAGCGCCAGCTGGCCAAGCCGCGCTCGCTCATGTTCAGCGGCACCGGTTCGAAGGTGCTCGACATCGTGGGCACCAACCGCGACCTCGACCTCCTCACACAAGCCGTCTTCGAACGCGTCTATGGCGAGAAGTACGATGTCGACGGCTTCTCGGTGGTCATGGAGCGCAACGAACCGAAGCAGATTACCTGCCGCGGCGCCCTCATGCAGGTGCGCGACGAAAAGGGCTACGAGAGCATCGATACGCTCAACAAGCTGCTCGACAACTTCGACACACCGCTGAAGTTCAACTACTCCATGATCGCTAAGGAGAAGCTCGTCTACGACGACATGACGTCGGCCGACATCCGCAAGGAGCTCGTCGACGCCGTACGCGAGTACAACGACTTCTTCTGCAACCTCTGCGACGAGATGCACGTCGTCGACCGCTTCCTTGTCGACAACAAGTCGCTGGTGCGGTTCCGCGAACTAGTCAACAAGGACCTCGAGCACCATCTCCTCAACGGATGGAACTTCGTCAACAAGAACGCCGATGAAAAGAACGGCAGCGACCCCATCGAGGACACTGTGTTCTTCTATCCCATCATCGGCAGCATTCGCGACAACCTCATCGAGAACCTGTAGGGAGTCAGCTCTCATTGAACTTTGAACTTTGAACGCGCCAAAGGCGCACTTGAACTTTAAACTTTAATCGCGCCATAAGCGCATATAGAATATGGGAATATTCAATAGCAAGAGTGACAACGACGCCTTCTCTCCACAGGACCTGAAGGAACTGTTCCAGCGACTCGAACACCTCGAGCGCAAGTGTCGCCGCCTCGACGCTCGCATCGCTGAACTCGAGGACGAATTCGCATCGCAGCGCAACCGTGCCGCCTCGGCAAAGATGGACGAGGCCACCGCGACACCGCCCGCTGACCAATCCGCCGACAAGTCCGCTGATTCGCGCGCCGACCAACCCATCGACCCGCACGTCACCGTTTCCTTCGGCATGATGGAGGACGATGAGCCCGTCGGCATCAACTGCGACCCCGCACCCTCCGCCGACCCCGCTGTCGGAGGCACCGTCGTCAACGTGCGCACGGCCACCGTCTACTACCTCCCTGCTCCCACACCCGACGGCTTGTTCCTGCAGGCCTCCGAGCGCGAGCAGATTGGCAAGAGCGTCTATCAGCTCACCACCAGCGACGGCCAGAACGGCACGTTCATCCTCCTCGACACCCCCGATGCCATCGCCACGGCGATGATCAGTGTCTCCACGTTCGTGAAGCCCGCCTGCAAGGTCAGCGGCAACACCTACATGCAGCCCCGTCATATCATCACCGAGGAGGAGGGCACCGCCACCCGCGAAGGCGCCGCCTGGCGCATCATCCGCAAGGCCGTCGTCCGCTTCGAATAACCCCACCGCGACTCCGTCGCCTTAAACGGCCCGAAGGGCCATTTAAACCTTGAACGCGCGTAGCGCTTTGAACCGCAGCTCCGCTGCATTGAACCGCGCCGCAGGCGCATTGAACCTTGAACGCGCGTAGCGCTTTGAACCGCAGCTCTGCTGCATTGAACCGTTCTCAACCGCGCATTAGCGCTCTCAACCTCTCAACTTCTCAACATCTCAACCTCGCTTCATGCAAGTAAAATGCCCAAAATGTAGGTTCCGTTACGACACACCCGTCGCCGCAGGCATCACCGAGATTGCCTGCGTCTGTCCGCGTTGTGGCACTCCGTTCGCCCATACCATCACCGACGACGATCTCTCGCAGCCATCATCCGACTCGCTGGCCGCGGGCGATGGCGCCGCGCAGACCGGTCGTGCTGATGGCATGCACGCCGTGCACACTGCCGACGGAACCCCGCAACACCCCAACGTCTCCACGTCTCCACATCTCAACGTCGAAACATCTCAACATCCCAACGTCGAAACATCTCAACATCCCAACTCCGCAACCTCCGACCAATGGATCAAGCACACCATCCCTGCCGGGAAGCCGCAGCAGGGTAGGGGACGCCGAGGCTGTCTTCGCAACTGCCTCATCGTGTTCCTGCTGATGTTCGTTGTCCTCGTCTTCGCCGTCCGCAACTGCTTTGGCGACCGCTCCTACAAGCAGGCCATGCTCGAGCAGGGCGTCAACCAGTCGCTCGACGAGTTCGGCGATGAGGCAGTGGTGCGCGATGTCGACGAGTTCGTTGAGATACACCCCGAACCCATTCCCGACTGGCTCGAAGGAGCCTGGCGCGTGGAAACCAACTATGGCGTCATCACCATCACCATCCATGGCAACAAGATTGCTGAGGAGAGCGGTGGTGAGATCAGCCGCGGCACGTTCTACTACAAGCAAGGAAAGCTCTACTGCGATTTCGGTGATGGTGAACTCGCCATCCGCCGCCTCAATATGAAACGCAAGTGCATCGATGCCGGCGACGGCATGCTGATGGAGAAACAATAATCGGCGTTGAGACGTTTAGACGTTCTTTCCCCGCTTCGCTCTGAAAGCGCCCCTGCGGGTCGAGCGGAGACGTTGAGCCGTAGGGGCAGACCACCGCGCAAAGCGCGAAGTGAAAAGTTTAAAGTTTAAAGAGCCTACGGCTCGTGTAACTGAAACGGCCACTGTAGGGGCAGCCCCTCGTGTCTGCCCGCACAACGCATACACCCGAATCAAATGGCATCGTCATCATCTGAAATATAAAACATAATAAATATATTCAATAACAAATAACCCAATCCCCGTCCTGACCCGTCAGGCTCTCCCCTCCTTCTTTCTCCGCTTCGCTACGAAAGCGGCAGAGCCGAGCGCGGAGGCGACTGGGGCGACTGGGGTCTTCAGAGCAGCCACCGGCGTGGCTGCGGCCCCACAAAGGGGAGCGAATCCCTCATTCGCGACGGAGGACTTTAGAGCAGCCACCGATGTGGCTGCGGCCCCACAAAGGGGAGCAAATCCCCCATTTGCGACGGAGGAGACGGGAAAGGGTTCTTAGCAAGCCTTGGCTTATCCCCCTGAAACCGCCAGGCACTCCCCTCCTTCGGAGGGGTCGGGGGAGGTTTTAATGAAAAAAGTAATCCTCACTGGCGACCGCCCAACGGGTCGCCTCCACCTGGGCCACTACATCGGCTCACTCCGCCGCCGCGTCGAACTGCAGAACGCTGGCGGCTACGAAAAAATGTTTGTGTTCATGGCTGACGTGCAGGCACTCACCGACAATGCCGAAAACCCCGAGAAGCTCCGCCAGAGCATCGTCGACGTCGCCCTCGACTGGATGGCTGCAGGCCTCGACCCGGAGAAGTGCATCCTTTTCATCCAGAGCCATATCCCCGAGCTCGCCGAGCTCACCACCTATCTCATGAACCTCATCACCGTCTCGCGCGTGCAGCGCAATCCCACGGTGAAGACGGAGATCAAGATGCGCAACTTCGAAGCCAACATCCCGCTCGGCTTCTTCTGCTATCCCGTCTCGCAGGCTGCCGACATCACGCTCTTCAAGGCTACCACCGTGCCCGCAGGCGAAGACCAGGAGCCCATGCTCGAGGTCACACGCGAGCTCGTGCGCCGCTTCAACCAGATCTATGCCCCCGTCCTCATAGAGCCGGAGATCATGCTCCCCGAGAACCTCACCGCACGCCGCCTTCCCGGCACCGATGGCAAGGAGAAGATGTCGAAGAGCCTCGGCAACTGCATCTATCTCTCCGACTCCGCCGACGAGGTATGGCAGAAGGTACGCTCCATGTATACCGACCCCACGCACCTCAACGTCAGCGACCCCGGACACGTCGAAGGCAATGCCGTGTTCACCTATCTCGATGCCTTCTCCACCGATGCCCACTTCGCACAGTACTGGCCGGAATACCAGAACCTCGACGAGCTCAAGGACCACTATCGTCGTGGTGGTCTCGGCGACATGAAGTGCAAGAAGTTCCTCAACCAGGTGCTCAACGAGTTCCTCGAGCCCATGCGGCAGCGCCGTCATGAGCTGGAGAAGGACATTCCCGAAGTCTACAACATCCTGCGTCGTGGCACCGACCGTGCTCGCGAAACCGCCGCACAAACCATGGACGAGGTCCGCAAGGCCATGCGCATCGACTACTTCAACGATGCCGAACTCATCCGCCAGCAGACCGAGCGCTTCGCAAAGTAGTCCTCTTCAGCGGCTCGTGTAACCGAAACGCCGCCACTTGTAGGGGCAGACCGCCGCGCAAGCGCGAAGTTAAAGGTAAAAAGTGTAAAGAGCCTGCGGCTCGCGTAACCGTAAAACCTTTGCAAACAATATGTTTTGAGGGGCAGCCCCTGTTGCATCAGCAATGGGGGTTGCCCCTATCGCATTCGTCCCTTTACCGCTGCCCCTTTCTCCAATAATGGGGGTCTTTAAACCCTGCATTATAGCCGCCCCTTATCAAGGGGCTCTAAATCTCCCCTTTAAGCCCTTTATACCCCTTCATAAATGCATTCGTCCCTTTTCTCCCCCTTTCTCCCCTTTTCTCCCCTTTTACACCCTTTTAAACTTATACCTATATCTTCACCCCCTTTTTCCCTCGACGTCCTTATCTTAGCATGTAGAAATCCAACGATGGTCTGAGGATATAATTATAAAAAAGGTACGGTTATGAAAAGATTTACAGATGAAGTTTTGCCAGATTATTCTTTAAAGGCAAGGATGAAGGACATGCCGAAGGTCGACGACACCATGTCGCTGCTCACTGCCATCAATTGCATTGTTGTCATTGCCGAGGGAGAGGCGCTCAGCGACGAGTTCCACAAGGCAGCAAAGGACTATCTGAAGTTCCTCGCCGACCGCCAGGAACTCAACGAGATGCAGGCATTGCTGTTCGCCATACTCGTGGAGAAGAGCGCGGCGGGCAGCAGCGTCGAGGTCTCCGACATTGCTCGCTTCCTCTGCGTGAACAACGTGAAAATGCTACACTATCGCCATTGCCTCGACGAGCTGGTGAAGCTCGGACTGGTGCGCAAGATGAAGACGCGGTTCGGCAAGATAGAGTACAGCGTCCCCGACGAGGTCGTCGACCGTATCGTCGACAACCAGCCCTATCACCGCAAGTCCCTGGCCAGCGCCGACGGCATAGAGTTCTTCCAGAACTTCTACGACATCACTCACCTGCGCTTCGAGGAAGAGATCTCTGCCGAGCAGATGGTCGACGAGGTGATGCGACTCTTCCGCGAAAACCCCAATAACACCTTCGTGAAGGCCGTCACCTCAAAGAAGCTCACAGCGCTGGAGATGGTGGTCCTCGGACAGTTCTGCCGACACCTCGTACTCAACGGGAAGAAGGTTCTCGGCTCCGAGCATTTCACCTTCTTCTTCGAAGAACAGCACGAGCGCTACCGCTTCTTCCGCACCCTCAGCGAGGGCACCCACCGACTCATCCGCAAGAAGTTCATCGAGAAGGCGTTCGACGACGGCTTCGAGAACAGCGACGAGTATTCGCTCACCGACTCTTGCCGCAAGTGGCTCCTGAAGGGCTTCGATGTGAAGGTCCCGGAGACCGTCGACAGCAGCGTGCTGCGCTCTGATGCCATTGCCGAGAAAAGCCTCTTCTTCTCTGACAACGTGCAGCGGCAGATGGAAACCTTCGCCAGTCTCATCAGCGAGAAGAACTTCCAAGCCATCTGCACCCGACTGAAGGAGAAAGGACTCCGACAGGGCTTCGCCTGTCTGTTCTATGGAGCACCGGGAACGGGAAAGACAGAGAGCGTACTGCAGCTCGCACGACAGTCGGGACGCGACATCATGCAGGTGAACGTCTCTGAAATCAAGGACAAGTGGGTGGGCAACAGCGAGAAGAACATCAAGGCGGTCTTCGACCGCTATCGCATGCTCGTCCGACAGTCGGAGCGCGCTCCCATCCTCCTCTTCAACGAGGCCGACGCCGTCATCGGAAAGCGACTCACCAATGTCAGCCGCTCAGTCGACAAGATGGAGAACTCCATTCAGAACATCATCCTGCAGGAAATGGAGTCGCTCGAGGGCATCATGATTGCCACCACCAACCTCGAGGAGAACTTCGACAGCGCCTTCGAGCGCCGGTTCCTCTATAAGGTGAAGTTCGAACGACCGCTGCCGGAACAGCGCTGCCGCATCTGGCAGTCCCTCATACCCATGCTCTCCGACGACGCTGCCCTCTCCCTCGCCACGAAATACGACTTCAGCGGCGGACAAATAGAGAACGTCGCACGGAAGTGCGGCGTGGAGAGTGTCCTCTATGGCGACGACGCCGTCACCGAACAACTCATCGACCGCCTATGCAGCGAGGAGTCCATCGCAAAGAAATCCGTCAGAATAGGATTCGGCGTCTGAACTCAAAACTGATACTCGGATTGCTGCCAGGTGGTATCCATACTAAGGCGGAAGGTGCCAGTCTCGCTTGGTGTGCTATTGTAAAAGAAGGCGCCTGTGTAGCGGGTGATGAGGTTCACTGCTACAGGCACCTCTTCGAAGGTGCGCTCGGCAACAGTGGCGTCGTTGGCATCGCTGGCGGTGATGGTCATCTTCAGCTTTCCCTCTTGGGCATGGGGGAACGTGTATACATCGAACACAGCGGGCTGGCCTTGCATCTCTGACGTTACCTCGCGAGTCTCGGTTTGGCGGGAATTCACGCTGCCGAAGCCCGTCTGTGCATTGAACGTGCTACTGCCACCAGTGTAGTAGAAAGTCATGCTCTTCACGTTGTTGGGAACATTGTCGGTGGTGTTCAGTTGAAACATGGCGACAGCGCGGTGCAGCATCACGTCGAGCGATGTCTGCGCGTTGATGCTGATAGTCTGGCAGCTGTAGAATGTATCGGTTACTTTGTTGTTTGGGAACTTGATTTCTTCTGGTGACGAGATGGTGGCATTGCCTTGACAACTGTGGGCGAGGATTACAACGGTATAGGTTCCCTCAGTGAGACTTGTGGAGATGATGCCAAAACTACTGTCGGTGTTTGTCTGGTTGATGCTTTTCACCTTCTCTCCGTCTTTGAAGATAGCCAGGTTGATGCGAGTGCAGGCGTCGCTAGCTGCCGTGGCGGCCCGGGTGTTGGTGGTGTTGCTGAAGGGTATTTGTTCAAAATGGGTGATGTTGAAATTGACTTCGAATTCACCAGAATCAGGAGGAGATACAATGTCATCGATGACGGGTTTCTCACAGGCCGTCAAACATACTGCTACTAGCAGAATAGCACAGAGGTGGAGTATGAGGTGTTTCTTCATGACTATTATTGTTTGATAGTTTTTAAATTACCGTTCTGATTGCAAAAGTACAGCTTTTTTCTGAAAAGCCGAAAGGAACACTCGTTTTTTTTCTGAGGATTGTAGTTTTTTTTAGGGAACAATGCCCTATCTGCCTTTACATGGACGGGGGTGAAAAGTAGGTAATTGCCAAAAATAATGAGTTTTGTTTTGTATTTCTCTTTACTTTTTCGTACCTTTGCAGCGCTTATGGATGGAGTATCTCTCCTGCCCGTAAGCTCCATATCATTGGCCGATGATTCTTCGTCGGCCACTTTTATTCAGCTTTATAACCTTTGCTTACGCCGTTTCCTTATCAAGGAAACTCAAATGTATTGCGCTCAATTTTTCGTATCTTTAGCTGCGCTGAAGGTACTTTCGTTCTTTCTCCGCTTTGCTACGAAAGCGTCTCCTTCGTCGCCGAGCGCGGAAATGAAATCAAAAAAAATGTTTTTTGTTTTGCATTTCGCTCACTAATTTGTACCTTTGCCGATATGAAACGAATAGTATTGCTTTGGGTGCTGTTGTGGGCGGTGTTGCTCACGGTGCCAGCTCAGGTGTTGAAGGACGCGTCATATCGGATGATGGGACGCGTGGAGGCGAATGGGGTGGTGAAGGATGCCAACTATAGGATGATAGGAAAGATAGAAAGCGACGGCAGCATCAAGAATGCAAACTATTGGCTGGTGGGGAAGATCATGCCGGACGGCACGATAAAAGACAGCAGCTATAGGATGATAGGAAAGGTGGAGAAGGACGGCACGGTGAAAGACAGCAGCTATCGCTTCATCGGAAAGGTGAAAGACGATGGCACGGTGGTGGACCAGTCGTATCGGATGATAGGACACGCCAATGGCGTGCCCGCGACGTATGCCGCAGTGATGTATTTCTTCAAGCTACTCTAGGCGCGGAGCGCCAAGGCGACGGAGTCGCAGTGCAAAGCAGCAGAGCTGCGGGTAAGGCGCTACGCGCGTTCAAAGTCGTTACAACTCTAAACTGTCAACTGACTCTAAACACTCCGCTCGACCCGCAGGGGCGCTTTCAGAGCGAAGCGGGGAAAGAACTCTCAACTTTTAACTATACCTCATGCTAAAAACTCTTTATAGACAAATAGGACAATACAAGTGGGCGGCGGTGATGACACCGGTGCTCACGGCGCTGGAGGTGGTGATGGACGTGCTGATTCCATGGGTGACGGCATCGCTCATCGACAAGGGCATCAATGCAGGGAACATGGAGAATGTGTACCGCTATGGTGGTCTGATGCTGCTGATGGCATTCGTCAGCTTGGCACTGGGCATCATGGCGGGTCGCTCGTCGGCAGTGGCATCGACGGGCTTCGCGGCGAACCTGCGGTCGGCGATGTACCGGAACATTCAGCGGTTTGCGTTCAGCGACATCGACAAATACTCCACGGCAGGACTGGTGACGCGCATGACGACGGACGTGCAGAACCTGCAGCAGGCATTCCAGCAGATACTGCGTGTGACGGTGCGTGCGCCGTTCCGGCTGGTGCTGAGCGTGGTGATGTGCCTGGTGATAGACCCGCGGCTGTCGCTCATCTTCATCGTGGCGATGGTGGTGCTCGGGGTGTCGCTATGGCAGATCATCTCGCGGGTGTCGAAGCTGTTCCAGCAGGTGTTCGAGAAGTATGACGCGCTGAACGAGAGCGTCGGCGAGAACGTCGCAGGCATCCGTGTGGTGAAGGCGTTCGTGCGCGAGAAGTTCGAGAACGAGAAGTTCGCCCGTGCTGCCGAGGGCCTATATAAATTATATGTACGCGCGGAAAGCTTGATGGCGCTGAACCACCCAGTGATGAACATGGTGGTGTATGGCTGTATGATTGCCCTGTCGTGGTGGGGTGCCCACTTCATCGTCGGTGGTACGCTGACCACGGGTGAGCTGACGTCGCTCTTCACGTATGTGATGTCGATACTGCAGGCGCTGATGATGCTCTCGATGATCTTCGTGATGCTCACACAGAGTGCTGCCTCGGCAAAGCGTGTGACGGAGGTGATCAACGAGGAACCGGACATCGTGAACCCCGAGAACCCGGTGATGGAGGTTGCCGACAGTAGCCTGGAGTTCCAAGGGGTGAGGTTTGACTATAGACCCACCCCCCAGCCCCTCCCGTGTAGGGAGGGGAGTGAAATGCCCAACCAAGCAGAGAATCAGGAAGAAAGCCAAGCAGAGAGAGTATCTACTCCCCTCCTTTCACGGGCGACTGGGGTCTTCAGAGCAGCCACTGATGTGGCTGCGGCCCCACAAAGGGGAGCGAATTCCCCATTTGCGACGGAGGGCTGCCAGGGGAGTGGGTCTCTGTCCCGCCGCTCTGCCTTGTACAACGTGACGTTCAGCGTGGGGGCAGGTGAGACGATTGGTGTGATTGGCGGCACCGGCTCGGGAAAGTCGACGCTGGTGAGCCTGGTGAGCCGACTCTATGACGCCACGAAGGGCAATGTGCTGGTGGGCGGCCGCAACGTGAAGGACTACGACCTGAAGACGCTGCGCTCGGCGGTGGCAGTGGTGCTGCAGCAGAACACGCTGTTCACCGGCTCGATACTCGACAACCTGCGGTGGGGTCGCAGCGATGCCACGCTGGAGGAGTGTCGCGAGGCATGCCGCATGGCACAGGCCGATGAGTTCATCATGGAGATGCCGAACGGCTACGACACCCACATCGAGCAGGGTGGCACGAACGTGAGCGGTGGACAGAAGCAGCGACTCTGCATCGCACGCGCCCTGCTGCGCCATCCGAAGATTCTCATCCTCGACGACTCCACGTCGGCCTGCGACACCGATACCGACCGGAAGATACAGCGGGCGTTCCGCACGCAGCTGCCGGAGATGACGAAGCTGATCATTGCCCAGCGCATCTCGTCGGTGCAGCACTGCGACCGCATCCTGGTGATGGAGGGCGGACACGTGACGGGCTACGACACGCACGAGCACCTGCTCGAGACGAATCAGTTCTATCGTGAGGTGAACGAGCTGCAGAGCCTGGGAACGGGGGATTTTGATAAAGTTGAGAGTTGAGGATCAGTTTCTGGTTTCTGGTTTCTAGTTTCTGGTTTCTAGTTTCTGGTTTCTAGTTTCTGGTTTCTAGTTTCTGGTTTCTGGTTTCTAGTTTCTGGTTTATGTTACTTCGTACCATGACTTTTGTCACGACTCGGTAAAGATGAAGCAAGCTACTCTTTGCACTCGCTGCTCCAAAAGTTCTAGTTTCAAGTTTATAGTTTTCCTGCTCCAGTAACGCGGCACGCCGCGTCCCTACATCTGAACTATTCTCAACCGCGCGCAGCGCTTCTTAACCGCCCGAAGGGCTCTCAACATTTCTTAACCGCCCGAAGGGCTTTACTCGTCCGAAGGGCTTTACTCGCGCCGCAGGCGCCTTACCCGCAGCTCTGCTGCTTTACACTGCGCCACAGGCGCATTACCCGCCCGAAGGGCCAATTATTTATGCGACAACCGAATTTCAACAGGAATCATGGGGGACCACGCGCACAGGCGGGGTTCCAGAAGATAGACAAGCAACAGCGGTCGACACTGATCAGACTGCTGCGGCTGGTGATGAAGCACTATAAGTGGATGGTGCTCACGGTGCTGGTGTGCATCGCCATCTCGTCGGTGACCTCGCTGGCATCGACGCTGTTCACACGTACGCTCATCGACGACTACATCGTGCCACTCGTGGCGTCGTCGGGGGCGGCAGGCATGGCGGCACCATTGGGCGCGGCGGCTTACTATCCGCTGCTGCAGGCGCTGCTGAAGCTCGGACTGATCCTGCTGCTGGGTGTGGCATGCTCGTACACCTACAACCGGCTGATGATCTACGTGTCGCAGGGCACGCAGCTGCGGTTGCGCAAGCAGCTCTTTGAGCGTATGGAGCGTCTGCCGCTGAGCTACTTCGACTCCCACTCGCATGGCGAGCTGATGTCGACCTACACGAACGATGTGGACTCGCTGCGACAGGTGATCTCGACGAGCATGGCGCAGGTGTTCAATTCGCTGATTACGATTGTCGTGACGTTCACGTCGATGATGGTGCTGAGCATTCCGCTGACGTGTGTGAGCATCTTCATCGCCGTGCTGATGTCGATAGCCACCACGCGGCTTGGCAAGTGGTCGCGCGGCTACTTCCGCACGCAGCAGGAGTCGCTGGCCAGCGTGAACGGCTTCATCGAGGAGATGATGACGGGTCAGAAGGTGGTGAAGACGTTCTGCCACGAGGAGCAGGCCGTCGACGACTTCGAGCGCATCAACGAGCAGCTGCGATCGTCGGCATGCAACGCGAATCGCATCGCGAGCATCGTGATGCCGGTGAACGGCAACCTGGGACAGTTGGGCTATGTGCTGATTGCCGTGGTGGGTGCGTCGATAGCATTGGGTAGTTATCACGTCGGTGCTTGGCAATTCACAATCTCGCTCGGTACGATTGTTGCCTTCCTGCAGCTGAACAAGAGTTTTACACAACCCATCAGCCATGTGTCGCAGCAGATTAACTCCGTGCTGAATGCATCGGTGGGTGCCGAGCGTGTGTTCAAGCTGATGGATGCCGAGCCGGAGGAGGATCATGGTACGGTGACGATGGAGGATGGGAAGTGGACAGAGCCCACCCAGACCCTCCCCAAGGGAGGGGGCATTCCAGTGCGGGGCGACGTGGACTTCCGGCATGTAAACTTCGGCTATGTGCCTGAGAAACAGGTGCTCTACGACATCAACATCAACACGCTGCCCGGACAGAAGATTGCCTTCGTCGGCGGAACGGGTGCCGGCAAGACCACGATTATCAACCTCATCAACCGCTTCTATAATGTAGCCCCCCCTTCGTCCCCCGAAGCCCCCCCTACGTCCCCCGAGGGGGACACTAGTGCCCCGTCTGCTGCCACCAATGCTATAGAAGCCCCCTCGGGGGCAGTAGGGGGGGCTTCGGGGGACGAAGGGGGTGCTTCGAGGGCAGAAGGGGGTGCTATCTTCTACGATGGCATTCCCATCAACGACATCAAGCTCGATGCCTTGCGCAGTTCGATGAGCATTGTGTTGCAGGAGACGCATCTCTTCACGGCATCGGTGCTCGACAACATCCGCTACGGCCGACTGGATGCCACCGACGAGGAGTGCCGCGAGGCTGCACGGCTGGTGGGTGCCGACGACTTCATCCTGCGTCTCGCCGACGGCTATCACACGATGCTCAGCGGCGACGGCGGCAACCTCTCGCAGGGCGAGCGCCAGTTGTTGGCGATTGCGCGAGCAGCTGTGGCGAATCCGCCCGTGCTCATACTCGACGAGGCCACTAGCTCCATCGACACCCACACGGAGCAGCTGGTGCAGCGCGGCATGGATAGCATCATGCGAGGGCGCACCACCTTCGTCATCGCCCACCGTCTCTCCACCGTACGCAATGCCGACCAGATCATCGTCCTCGACCACGGGCGCATCATCGAGCATGGGTCGCACGACGAACTCATCCGCCTGCGTGGCAGGTATTATCAGCTGTATACCGGCGACACGTCGCTGTTGGCGTGACGAAAAAGGGCATAAAGGGCATAAAGGGTATAAAGGGGAGAAAAGGGAAGAAAAGGGAAGAAAAGGGACGAATGCATATGCAGCCGACCGTAGGGGCAGACCCCCGTGTCTGCCCGCCCTTTGTGCCCATCATGTGTCAGCTGTTCGGGCAGACACGGGGGTCTGCCCCTACGCTTGGGTGTTCGTCGCAATTGGGGATGTAGGGACAGAAAGTATATAATTACCTTCATTTTTCACTATTAACTTTTAACTTCGCGCTCTGCGCGGCCGTCCTATAGGGGGGATTTTCTTTTAATATGAATATTATCGACCTGATTATCTTCTTCGTTTTCACCGGTGGCATCGTGCTGTTCGGGGCATCGTTCTATAGTAGGAAGGCAACGGCCGACGACTTCACATCGGCAGGACGCAGCCTGCCCGGTTGGGTGGTCGGCATGAGCATCTTCTCTACCTATGTGAGCAGCATCAGCTACCTCGGCTATCCCGGCAAGGCCTACGACTCGAACTGGAATGCCTTTGTGTTCAGCCTGTCCATACCCGTGGCGTCGTGGGTGGCGGCGCGGTGGTTTGTGCCGTTCTACAGGAAGCAGACGAGCGTCTCGGCCTACTCGTTTCTGGAGGAGCGCTTCGGCCTCTGGGCACGCTGGTATGCGTCGGCCTGCTACCTGCTCACGCAGATTGCCCGCATCGGCACTATTGTCTATCTGTTAGCGCTGCCGATGAACCTGCTGCTCGGGTGGGACATACGCATGGTCATCGTCCTCACCAGTATCGCCATCATCGCCTATAGCATGCTCGGCGGTGTGAAGGGAGTGATCTGGGCGGATGCCATTCAGGGATTCATCATGATTGGCGGTGCACTGGTCTGCCTCTGCATCTTGTTGTTTGCTCACCCCGGCGGTCCTGTGGAGTCGATGCGCATGGCGTGGGAGGCCGATAAGTTCTCGTTGGGTTCGTTCTCGCTGACCACGCTTGGCGAGAGCACGTTCTGGGTGTGCCTGGTGTATGGCATCTTCACGAATCTGCAAAACTACGGCATCGACCAAAACTACGTGCAGCGCTATCATGCCGCGAAGTCGGACCGCGAAGCCCGCTTCTCCGCCCTCTTCGGAGGGTATCTGTTTATTCCCGTCTCTGCGGTGTTCTTCCTCATCGGCACCGCCCTTTGGAGCTACTACCATGCCACCCCAGAACTGGCTTCTCAACTCCTCAACTCTTCAACTTCTCAACCTCTCAAAGGCGACGAGGTGTTCCCATTCTTCATCGTTCACGTCCTGCCCACGGGCCTCACCGGCCTGCTTGTCGCCAGCATCTTCGCTGCCGGCATGAGCACCGTCTCCACCAGCATTACCTCAGGAGCAACGGTGGTGCTGAGTGATTTTTGGAGAAGGTTATCCAGCCAGTCTGCAATTTGTAGGGATGGGGTTCATTCCCCATCCGCAAGCGATGAGGCAAAATGCGGACGGGGAATGAACCCCGTCCCTACAGCAGGTGAAATAGGTGGGGGTGGGCTTCTTGTCCTCCGCCTTTCCAGCTTGGTCATTGGCGTGTTGGGCATCCTCATCGCATTGGCCTTGGTGAATGTAGACAGCATTCTCGACTCGTGGTGGAAGCTCTCCAGTATCTTCTCCGGTGGCATGCTCGGCCTGTTCTTGCTGGGATTCCTCTCGCGCAAGGCTCGCAACATCGATGCTGCCATCGGTGTGGTTTGCGGGTTCCTCGTCATCGCTTGGATTTCGTTGGGCAATAGCGGCATCCACGAATACCTCGCCATCGTCTTCGGCACCATCACCATCTTCCTCATCGGTTTCCTGCTTACGAAGTGGTTGCATAGGGGATGAAACAGGAGGTAGCTTGCTTTTCCAATTCGATTATGCGAAAAATGTTTGTTGATGTAGGGACGCGGCGTGCCGCGTTATTGGATTTTGCGTTTCCCCACCAATAACGCGGCACGCCGCGTCCTTACATTTTTCTAAAGAAAAACGAGGTTTTCTATTTAATTTCGCTCGGTTTAGATAAATTTCTCACGCTCAAGAATGAAAATACGTTTTCGTTCTATTCGCTTAATCGAAATTTTGCACTACCTTTGCAGAGCAAATGAATCAATGGAATAAGGAAATACTGCGGTTGGCAGTGCCGTCGATAGTGACAAATGTCACCGTACCGCTGCTGGGACTTGTCGATTTGACCATCGTTGGTCACATCGGCAACGAGACAATGATTGGTGCTATCGCCGTAGGTTCGATGATCTTCAACGTGATGTACTGGCTCATGGGATTCCTGCGGATGGGAACCAGTGGCATGGCGGCTCAGGAGTATGGCGCACAGCAGAATGGCGCAGCTGTTCCGATTCCCTTTTGGAGTGGAGTAGGTGGCCGGGCACTCCGCCTTGCCTTAATGATTGCCGCTGGCATGTTGCTACTGCAGGTGCCGCTGCGGTGGCTGTCGCTGTGGCTGATGGGTCCGTCGGCGGAAGTGGCAGCCCTTGTGCGCGCATATTTTAATATATGTATATGGGGTGCGCCAGCCATGTTGAGTCTTTATGTGATGACCGGTTGGTTCATCGGCATGCAGGATACGCGTACGCCAATGGTGGTGTCGATAACGCAGAACATCATTAATATCGTGGCTTCTCTGGTGCTGGTGTTCGGTTTCAAGATGCAGATTGAAGGCGTGGCCCTTGGCACACTCATTGCCCAGTGGAGTGGGGCGGTGATGGCGTGGGGAAAGGCGAACCCCAGAAGACCCACCCCCTTGTCCTCCGAAGGAAAAAGACCCACCCCCCAGCCCCTCCCGTGTAGGGAGGGGAGTGAAATGCCCAACCAAGCAGAGAATCAGGAAGAAAGCCAAGCTAAAAGAGTATCTACTCCCCTCCCTTCACGGGAGGGGCAGGGGGGTGGGTCTTCTTCCTCCTCCTTTTTCCATGCCAATTTCGATTTGTTCCTGCGGACGATTTGCCTGGTGGCGGTGAACTTGTTCTTTACATCGGCGGGTGCGCGGCAAGGCGACATGCTGTTGTCGGTGAACACTCTGCTGATGACATTCTTCACACTCTTCTCCTACGTGATGGACGGATTTGCCAATGCAGGTGAGGCCCTGTGTGGAAAATATGACGGAAGCACGTCTCCCCTGTCGCTACAGGCTGTCATCCGGCATTTGTTCCGTTGGGGATGGCTGATGGTGGTGTTGTTCACGGCGGTCTATGCGCTGGGCGGTCGCGGTTTCCTCGGCCTGCTCACCGATGAGGCGAGTGTGGTGGATGCTGCGATGGAGTATCTGCCTTGGGCATTGCTGATTCCTGTGGCCGGCATGGCGGCATTCGTCTACGATGGCATCTTCATCGGTTTGCTGAAGACACGCGGCATGCTCGTCGCCTCGGCAATTGCCATGGTGGTGTTCTTCGGACTCTACTTCGCCCTGTTCCCGGTCTGGGGTAATCATGCGTTGTGGCTCGCCCTCATCGTCTATCTCGCATTGCGAGGGTTGGTGCAGCATTTGTATTTAGTTTAGAGTTTATAGTTGATAGTTTATAGTTATGATTACCTTTTCTGCTTAGGCGTCATAGGCATCTCTCTTCCACAAAGCATTTCATAACCTATTCACTCTCCACTCTCCACTGACTCTAAACACTAAACTCTAAACTATTCATCACCGACGAACGGCGCGAAAACGGCATCGTATTCAGGTGAACCGCTGAGGCGGCCATTGACGATGCATACCAACTCGATGTCGCCATGGAAGCACAATCGGTTGTCGGCCTTTCGGAAGATGTCCTGATGAAATACGTACTTGATGCCTTCCTTCGACAGACCGAGCTTAGAGACAAATGTGTCGTCGCAGCGCAGTGGCGTCTTGAACTTCAGGTTCATGCGGGCCACCACGGCATCGGTGCCTTGTTCATGGATCTTGGCGAAGCTAACACCCAGACTTCTCAGGAAGAGATGTCGCGTGTGCTCTGCATAATGTAGGTAGTTGGCGTTGTTGACGATGCCTTCGATGTCGCATTCGTAGTCGCGCACCTCCATTTCGGTTTCAAAAATGTACTTCATATCTAGTCGTTTTCTTTGATGTTCTTGTTGCAAAGGTACGATTAACTGCGAGAAAAACAAAATTTTCTTTGATTTTTCTGAACAAAAGAGTACGTTCGCCGAATGTCTTTCTTGCGTGTTTCCTTTGGTTTTATGCATGAAATCATAAATTTTTAGTGTGTATAGCCTTTTTTTCTTCTTTTTTTTTTGGTTTTTCAGATTCTTTTATGTAAATTTGCCGAAGATTAAGTCCCTTCTCTTTACAAAGAGATACTAAACTAATATATACAATCTATTACTGTTGCTGGAGGTCAGTGCATTCATGGAGAGTTATATTAACCATTTTATTTCAGCTAAAACTATCTGCAATTAATTTTGTAGTGACCCTCTTCTTTTGTCTGTGCACAAATTAACCCATCCTTCGTACAATGGTGAATCTGAAATGGTTTCCCATGCGTGTCACGTACCATAGGGAACTGAAAGTCAAGGAACAATTGGATATTCTTGGCATTGAGAACTTTGTTCCAATGCATTATGAGCTGGTGGAAACAAAAAAAGGCAGAAGGCGAATGCTCGTGCCTGCCGTTCACAACCTGATATTCGTGCATTCCACGCAGGAAGCCATCACTCATCTGAAGATGACCAAGAAAGAATGCGAGCCTTTACGGTATATGATGAGGCGTGTGTCAAGTAGCCGAAACAGCCAAAGCGAAATCATCACTGTGCCTGATCATGAAATGGAGAATTTCATGCGGGTGGCATCGGTTCAAGACGAAAGCGTGATGTTTCTCGATTATAAGGAATTTATCGGCAAGGAAGGCCGCCGCGTGAGAATCAACGAAGGTGCCTTTGCCGGTGTGGAAGGTGTCATCAAGCGTATCAAGAGAAACAAACATGTTGTGGTTCAGATAGAAGGTGTTACGGCCGTTGCCATTACTTTTGTTCCATCGAGTTATCTTAGCATCATTTAAACCTAAACACTATGGATAAGTATTCTGAAATGTTAGCTGATCTTCCGTTCGATTTGTTGCATGTCGCACAGTCGTTTGCCAACGACAACAAATCGCCGAAGATTGAACCCGCCCACCTTTTCCGTGCACTGCTTCACAAGAGTGCCGGGCTTGTCAGTTTCATCGAGGACACCCTTGATGAGGATTATTACTATATGCTCGACTGGGCAGACATGCGCATGAAGCAATGCGACAAGTCGCCTTATGGTATGAAGGGCATAGAGCTCTCGCAGGATTCAAAGAATGTGGTGAAGGAGGCAAAGGAAATTGCCGAAAAACACGGACAGAACGAAATCTCTCTTGTTACACTGCTGGCTTCGCTGGTGACCCCGGGCATCGGTTTCTCCTATGAGCAGCTGAAGACGCTCCCGTTGCAGGCAGAGAAGGTGATGGCTACGCAGACCGGTGGAGTGGTGAAGACTGCTTCGGCTCCTACTGGCGGCGGTGTGGCTGCTGCCGGCACTCCCGGCACCAACGACTACTGTATCTCGATGCTGGCAGAGGTGCCTGAGGCTCCCGTCATCGGCTTCGACAAGGAAATCCTCTCCATCGTTGAAATCCTTGCCCGTAAGGACCGCGCCAATCTGCTCATCGTCGGTGAGACCGGTGTTGGTAAGACCAGTCTGATTGATAGCATCGTGCAGCGCGTTCGCGATAAGAAAGTGCCTTCGTCGCTTGAGAACATGCAACCCTACGAGCTCGACCTGATCACACTGAGCCAGGGCGTGAGCTACAAGGGTGAGATTGAAGACCGCTTCAAAAAGGTCACCGAAGACCTGCTCGCACAGACGCAGCCAGTGTTGGTGATTGAGAACTTCCATCGTGTGGAGGACAAGCAGTCGGTGCTTAACGGCATTTTGCCCAACCTGAAGCGGCTGCTCTCGAAGAACATGCTGCAGGTGGTTTGCACCGCTACAATCGACGGCTACACCAAGGACATTGAGAAGGATAAGGAGTTCACCGCTTTCTTTGAGAAGATTAGTGTGGAAGAGCCCAACGAGGAACAGGCTATTGAGATTATCAAGAGCAAGCAGCAGAGCTACGAAGACTTCCACCATCTGCCCATCGATGACGATGTGCCTGCCGAAATCGTGCGTCTGGCCAAGCGCTACATGCCCGATCGCCGTCTGCCGTCGTCGGCTCTCGACCTGCTCGACCGTGCTATGTCGTCGGTGAAGATTGCCAACGAGATGGCCGACCTCGCAGAAGAGAAGAAGGAAGATACTAAGAAGGAGAAGCTGGAGAAGGACGCTGTGCGTGACGTCGTTGCAAAGATGACTGGTATCCCAATGGGTAATATTCAGTCAGAGGAGCGCGAGAAACTCGGCAACGCCGAAGAGATTCTCCATAAGCGCGTTGTGGGTCAGAACCACGCTATCAAGAGCATCCTCGATGCCATTTTCGAGAGTCGTTCCGGACTGAACAAGAAGGGTCAGCCGATGGGCTCGTTCTTCTTCCTTGGCCCGACCGGTACTGGTAAGACCGAGCTGGCTAAGTCGCTGGCAAACTTCCTCTTTGATGACGAGACCGCCATGTTGCGCTTCGACATGTCGGAATACAAGGAAGAACACTCGGTGGCACTGCTCTATGGTGCGCCTCCGGGATACGTTGGCTATGAGGAAGGCGGCTTGCTGGTGAACCAGATTCGTCAGCATCCCTATTCAGTCGTACTGTTCGATGAGATTGAGAAGGCACACAAGTCGGTGTTCGACCTGTTCCTGCAGATTCTCGACGAAGGTAAGCTGCACGACCGTCTGGGCCGCGTGGGTGATTTCTCGAACTCACTGATTATCTTCACGTCGAACATCGGTAGCGACTACATCTTCAAGTCGTTCGGCGAGGGCGTCGTGCCTACACACGACAAGCTCCTCGAGGTGATGCAGGGCAACTTCCGTCCGGAATTCTTGGCTCGTCTGACTGAGATCGTTCCGTTCTCGCCCATCACCGAGGAGATGATCGACCGCATCTTCGATATCCACATCAAGAACTTGTTGAAGACTCTAAACGAGCAGAATATCAAGCTCGTCATTGATGAGTCAGCTCGCAAGTATGTCACGAAGGTGGGATTCAACGCTCACTATGGTGCTCGTCCTATCCTCGGCATCATCCGAAAAGAGATTCGCCGTCCGTTGTCGAAGCTGATTATTGCCGGCACGGTCGCTCCCGGCGATACCGTCACGATGAAATACGACGAGGAGCAGAAGCAAATCATCTGGGATATCGACTCGCCGGATGAGCCCGAGGCACCTGCTGAGGCTGAAGCACCGAAAGCCCCTGAGGCCCCTGCTGCTCCTGAAACTCCAGAAGCACCCGAGGCTCCTGAAACTACTGAAACCCCGAAAGACGAATAATCTTCATTATTAACTAAATTAATAAAAAATCTATTATGGCAAGAAAAACTGTTATTACTAAGGTGCTCGACGTAGAAGCCCAGGATGGCATTATCGAGTTCCCGCAAAACCGTGCGTTGTATGCCGATCAGTTCACTGATGAGGCTCCCAACACCGATGAAGAACGTGAGGGCTTCAAGCCCAAGAGCATGAAAGACGTGTTCGAACACTATCAGCCCAGTAAGAAAGGCGTGACGATGGAAACCGAAGCCGGTGGTGCTGTCTATGAAGATTTCGACTTCAAGCAGCTGAAGGACTTCGAAGACGAGCAACTCATTGCCCAGAGCGACCTAATGGGCGCCGCTAAGGGTAAGATAGACGCTTACAACTCTGTTATCCGCCAGTTGGAGAAAAACAAGACCCTTCGCAACACGTTGAAAGACGAGGCTGCCCGTGGTAATCTGAAGAATGCCCTGAAGGCTCTGTTGGCAGAGCTCGACGAGGCAGATTAATAGTTGGAATATTGATAACTAAATTTTTTGGATCTTTAAAAATAGAAATATTATGGCAGCAGAAGAACTGAAAAAAGAAGCTCAAGGCGAGGCCATGCAACTTCGTGAAAAGATTGAAAACCCTGCAGCCCTTCTACAGGAAAGCTTGGACGGACTGAATAAGTTCGGCGGTTTCCAGATGGTGAAAGGACTCATCAAGGGTGTTGAGAATATGGACCCGCGTCGTAAGGCTGTGAAGAATATCTTCCTTGGCGATGCAGCTTATGCTGAAAGCCGCAAAAAGCTGAAGGCTGAGTTGGAACTCTGGGTAAGCATTCTCGAGAGTGGCGGCACAGATCCTATGCAGATCATCGATTCCTGCAAGGAGAAGCGGGACAAGGCAGAGAAGAACCTGCAGGATAACCTCTTCAACGTGCACGAGGAGATTAAGAAGCTGGAGGTTACCTATCGTGCCCTCGACTCTTTCTTCGCCAATGCAGGACAGGGTAAGATGGAATGCCTGACGCTGATGAACGTGAACAAGGAGGAGTTGGAGTACCACGATTCTGAGGACACACTGGCTATCCGCGACGAGATGGAGAAGTACTACGACCGTCTGAGCCTGAAGAACAACTATAGCTTGCTCATCATCCCCGGCTATCTGGGCGACTCCAACACGATTCGCATGTGGGCCGACACCGCTTATCGTAACAAGGTGATGATGGTGACCGATTTCAAAGACAGCCAGAATTTCAGCATGCTGAAGGATGAGCTCGACGATGCTAACATGCAGGGACAGGATGCCAAGCTGGCCAATGTCATCATGACATGCAACTATCTGCTCGGACGTAAGAAGTCGGAACTCGCCAATGAAGACGACGATCTATACGTTCCTGGCTCATCGGCTTTGGCTGGACGCATGACGAATACCGACGAGATCGTTATCGCACAGGGTGCCGCAGGTAAGAAGTATGGTACGCTGAGCAACGTGAAAGGTGCACGCCTGAACCTGCGTAAGTCGGAAATCGCAGCGCTCATCGACCAGGGTGTTATTCCTATGGTGGAGGAGGATGGCCGTACGATGGCCTTCTCGAACCGCTCACTTTACAACGGTGCAACACTTGGCTTGCAGGAGTATCCTATTGTTCGCGTGTTCGACTGGATCGGTAAGGTGTTCCAGAACTTCTTCAACGACGAGGCCTTCATCAACTGGAACTCGGCCGTTAAGGCTGAATTGCAGCAGGCCGTTCATGACTTCCTGAGCGACTATAAGGGCCCAGGCAAGCTCATTGAGAACTATAACCTGAAGGGCATCAACCAGGATCCGAAGACCAAGGACATCAAGATCGAGGTTGAGTTGAAGCCTTTCTTTGCAGCAAAGAACTTCTTCATCGAGCTGACCGGTCACAATGGCCAAGCTGGTGTTGAATGGGATCAGAATGTTTCTTAATAAATAATCATTTTTCTAACTTTTAAAATCTTGAACTATTATGGCAACAAGAACCGTGACTATCAAAGCTGACGGCATCGCCGAGCGCGAGGTAATGTATGTTCGTTATGAACTCAATCAGCAGACTGACGTCGAAGGTCAGCCCACAGGTACCACCCGCGGTGGTAAGATCTATCTGAAGGTGAAGTCGAACGACGATGGCAACACCGAACTTCTGGAGTGGATGTGCGACACCTACATGAGTAAGTCAGGTACAATTTCGTTCCCCAACCGTCAGGGTGGTGAGATGAAGCACCTCGATTTCACTGAAGGCTATCTCGTAGAATATGCTGAGACCTATGACAACAAGAACGAAGTACAGCAGTACGAGGAGTTCACAATCTCTGCTAAGGAGATTTCCATCGGCAACGCTCGTCACAACAACCGTTGGACTATCGACAACTAGATCTTGTTGAAATCATGAGGGTGTGTTCCCTGAGCACACCCTCATTTCCTCTAATTAACTACACCTTATTATATTATATACCTTATTATATTATAACGTATGGGATTCCTTGACGATATATCGAAAGCAGCTGATTCTATCAAGAAAACTACAGACGGTGTAGAATCAGATATAGAGGATGTGTTCAATCTTTTTGGCTCTCGCAAGAAGAAAGCTGCTCGTTCTGCTGAGTCGGCCGTAAAAAATGCTGTCGACTCAGCAGAATCAGCAGCAAAAAACGCTAGTGAAACAGCGGAGAAATTGTTTAAAAATACCGCTAATTCTGCCCAGAATGCGGCTCAGAACGCAGCTAATTCTGTACAGAATGCAGCTAGCAATACAGTAAACTCTGTCCAGAATGCAGCTCAGAACGCAGCTGCTTCTGTTCAAAACGCAGCCAACAATGCAGTAAACTCTGCCCAGAACATGGCTCAGAATATGGCTGACAAGGCGACGAGCACCTTGCAGAATGCAGCCAACACAGTTCAGGACACGGTTCAGAATGCTGCCAACACAATAAAGGATGGAGCCCAAAATGCGATGGACTCTGCCCAGAATATGGCTCAGAGTGTTGCCGATAAAGCGGCGAGCACCATGGAGAATGCTGCTGATACAGTGCAGAATGCGGCCCAGAATGCTGCCGATAAAGTGCAGGGTAGCGTTGAGAATGCAATTAATTCTGCACAAGACATGGGGCAGAATCTGACTAGTCAGATTGAGAGTGCGGCTCAGAATGCAACGAGTACACTTGAGAATACTGCCCAGAATGCGGTTAGTCAGATAGAGTCGACAGCTCAGAATGCAGCGAGTTCAGTTCAAAGTGCTGCTGAGGAAGCTGCCGGTCAGATGGAGCAGGCTATGGGTTCTGCCAAGGAGATGGCGGAACAGACGGCTCAGCAGATGGAGTCGCAGATTAAAAATGCCGCTTCTCAAATAGAGAATGGTGCACAGGAAGCGAGTTCAAGACTCCAAGATGGAGTTAGCAATATCCAGCAACAAGCGTCCCAAGCTGCCTCCCAGTTACAAGAAAAAGCACAAAATGCTGCCAGTGAGCTTCAGAGCAAAGCTCAGGAGATGAGCAGTCAGGTGCAGGATAGTATCAGCAATATTCAGCAGCAGGCTAGTGAGGCAGCAAGTCAGGCAAGCGCCGCTTCAGCCAATGCCGTGGCTCAAGTGAAGCAGCAAGCAGAAAGTGCTGTTACGCAACTACAAGATAGTGCCCAGAATCTTACCTCTCAGATAGAGAGTGGTATTCAGGATGTTCAGGGGAAAGCTACCCAGGCGGCGTCACAACTACAGGAACAAGCCTCTCAGGCTGTGTCGAGTTTTCAGAAGGAAGCCGAAAAAGTAGGTGGAAGTATAGAAAGCGGCATCAGCAGTGCCGCGTCCAAAGCCCAAGGTTTGGGCAATAGTATAGAGAGTGGCATCAGCAGTGCTGCGTCCAAAGCCCAAGGTTTGGGCAGTAGTATAGAGAGTGGTATTAGCAGTGCTGCGTCCAAAGCCCAAGGCATTGGTAGTAGTATAGAGAGCGGCATCCAAGGGGGTATCAATAATGTTATCTCACAAGGCGAAAGTGCTACGAACAAGGTAAAAAGTGGTTTTGAAAAGGTTCTGTCAGTAACTGATGAGATTAAGGGCAGAATAAGCGATGACTTTGAATTAGCAGAATCGGTTTTTGAGGTAAAGGATAAAATACAGGACAGTATTGCAAAATCGAAAGAAGAAGCACAGAAGAAGGCCGAAGAGATTGAAGCACAGGCAAAAGAAACTGTTGACCAGCTGAAGAGTGACGCCCATGCTGTTGAAAAGAAGGTAGAAAATGGTGTCAATGAGATAAAAGAACAAGCCACACAAGCTGCCGACAAACTTCAGGATGAGGCCAAGGAGATGGCCAATGAGGTGGAGCAAAAGGTCAAGGATACACAAGAACAGATTCAGAAGGAGGCTGAGGAAGCTGTTGAGAAGATACAACAAAAGGCCAAAGAGATAAGAGAGAAAGCCGAAGAACTGGGTGAGGATGCAACTGAAGAGTTGAAAAAGCTCGAACAAGAGGCTAAGGACATCGTTAATAACATAGAGAATAAGGCCAAGGAAGTTGCCAATGAGGTAGAAAATAAAGTTAAAGATGGCGTTCGGAATATAGAAGACAAGGCTAAGGAAG
Organism: uncultured Prevotellaceae bacterium; assembly: GCA_900316285.1. Classification (GTDB taxonomy): domain Bacteria; phylum Bacteroidota; class Bacteroidia; order Bacteroidales; family Bacteroidaceae; genus Prevotella. The sequence continues at coordinate 102,816 of ONCG01000003.1, read as the reverse complement.
TGGCTAACCAGGCCAAGGAAAAGGCTACACAAATCACCAATGAGGCTAAAGAAATGGCAGACAAGGCCAAGGCGAAGGTCGAAGAGGTGAAAGATAAGATTGGGGATGCTGCCAACGAAGCTGTCGGAAAGGTAGATACCTTGATCAACGATGCTTCCCAGAAACTCACTGAAACCACAGATGCGGTGGCAGGCCAGATTGACTCTGTGGTGAATAATCTGTCAAGCAAGGCTGACGATCTTGTCAATAAAGCCAAAGATACAGCAAATAAAGTTAAAGAAGCCGCAGAGAAGGCACTCAATGAAATAGGAAATAAGCTGGAGGGAGGATTAAACAATTTCCTTGGAGACTTGAGTGACATCACTAGTCGTGCTCCCTCCGTGGATAGTGCCTTGAGTACTGCTAATTCCTTGACGGATGGACTAATAGGTGGCTCAGAGGCTGCCGGAAGCGAGAACGATTCCTTCCATGGAAAGATAGAGGTGGGAGGTAAGAAATATGGTATTGTGGAATGCAGGTATCGCTTCTTCCAGCAATACGACAGCACAGGCAAACCTTCTACCCGTCCGCGTGGTGGTGCCATCACATTTATCATGCCTTCGCTGAGCGACGACAATGTGTTCTTCTATAAGTGGATGTTCAGCAAGACACAAGTATACTCAGGTGTACTGAAGTTTGTGGTTTATTCTCAGAAGAATAAGCGTAGCTACAAAACAGTGAACTTTAAGAATGCTTACTGCACAGAGTTAGAGGATTACTTCAATGACCATGACTCTCGCTTGATGCATACTCGAGTGACTATCGCTGCAGAGCAAATTATCGTGGGTAGCAATGATCAGGCAGAGTTCAACAATGATTGGACGTAGCTGATTGATAATTGATAGTTGAGAATTGATAATTGATAGTTTTTCGTTATGTCGATAACTGTTAAGAATATTGCGTTCAGTGTCAACGGAACACCGTCGAAGCAGTTCAACATTGAACTCGATGGTGCCAAGTATAGTCTGAATAAGTTTAAGTTGACTCAAAGACTGTTGGAACCATGTAAACTTGAGTTCTCTTTATGCAAGGCTCCCGATGAGGATATCAATGAGATACAGTTTACAACCTGTGGCTCCATTATCGGTAAAGATGTGACGCTTAGTTTGCAGACTGATTCTATGGAGCAGGAGATACAAGGTTTCTCCGAAGGTTCGCAGAATGCCGACATCGAGTTTGAAGGTATTGTCATTTCTGCTAAAGCCACTCGCAAGGAATCGGAGTATGGAATTGAGGTGGTGGCAGAGACCAAGGACACAGTTATGAATGATTCTCCCGATTTCAATGTGTTCAATGAGATGTCGCTTGCAGACATTATAAAGGACGTAACGGACTATGCAGGTGTAGAGGCAGAGATAGATCCTAAGAAGACTGATCCGATTTTTTATACCGTTAAGTTCAATGAGACAAGTTATGAATTCCTGCAGCGTTTAGCTCAACGTCATGGTGAATGGATGTTCAACAATGGCAAGAAACTCCACTTCGGAAAGTTTGGCGAGCAGGATAGTATCGTTCTGGCATACCCCAGCAGAGATCTACCTCAGTATAGTGCATGTCTGAAGACTTTTCATACGAAAAAACATTTTTTGCAGATTAGCTATAACGAAACGCATTCGATAGGTGTATCTGGCGCTGATGACGACAAATTGAAAGACTGTGGGAATAAGTTGAGTGATACGACATATGCTGTCTCTAATGAAAAGTATGCACATAAGACGGGGTTTGAGTCTGAGTCAATCAGCATGGAGCGTGATGACGATATCACTAAAATAGGGGACCTGGGAAAAGAAATTTTTAGTGAAACTCCAACAGCATTTAGAGAAGGACGTCGCGCTAATATGTTGGTTTACCAAGGTAATACCTATTGCTCGAAGATGAAGATTGGTGCAAAGCTCACCATCAAGGACAATTATCTTAGCAGTGGTTCCTCAGAGGAAAAGAGTGAGGTTCAGCAAGATGAGATATTGATAACAGAGGTAGTACATGAGTTTAACATTGACCAAGAATACAGTAACACCTTTAAGGGTATTACCGCTGCCCTTGACTACCCTCCCTATCTTGACCCCACCATATATCCCGTCTGCAACCATCCCGTCAAGGGCGTTGTCAAAGACACGGAGGATCCAAAGCATTGGGGACGTGTCAGAATTAGATTCAATGTTCCGCAGTTACGAGCAGATGGTTCAGAAGATAAAAAGAAATGGACCCCATGGATACATGTCTCTCAGCCTTATTCAGGGTCTGAAGATCCTAAGTTTGGCACCCATCTGATTCCTGAAATCAATAGTCAGGTGTTTGTGGAATTCGTTGGAGGTAATATGGAGCGTCCTTATGTTGCAGGATGTAACATGTCGGCTCTCTTCACTCCAGTTGATGACGCATGGTATCCAGGTACGAATAATGTAAAGGCCATTCGCACAGCTAGTGGTCATACCATAGAGATACACGACACTGCGACTAAAGATGAATGGGGTGACAAAGGATACATCCGTATCTACGACAACCAGCTGAATTACTATGAGCTACTCCTTTCTACCGATAGAAAACTCATTAAGTTGAAATCTGCAGGAAATATTGACCTCCAGGCCTCAAATGACATAAATATTAAGGCTGGACATGACATTCATGTTGAGGCGGGTAATGATTTCTTCCTACAAGCCAAACACGACATCACTCAAATGTGTGATAATGAGTTTTATGCAAATTCGGAAGCGGATATGTACCTTAAGACATCGAAGATTTTGACGATTGTTTCGAATGATGATACGCATATCACAACAAAGAAAGACCGGCATGACCACATTGACGGTAAGTATCGTATAGAGACGAAGAAAGACTTAGAAGTCAAATCTTTTTCAAATGCAGGCTTTGATGTTACCAAGAAATTTGCCGTCAAATCGATGGATATACAGATGCAAGCCCAAAATTCATATAAGGAGTATTCTATGACACACGAGATTAATGCGCAAGCGTCAATCAATTTCACCGCAACTGCTACTATTGATATTAAGGCGCCTTTGATTAAGGAGAGCTAAACAAATATGGAAAACGATAATCAGAATTTCTCTTCATACGATAAGTACCTCAGCAAATTTGAAGAGGCTGCGGAGCCACAGGCTGTTCAGGCTGAATCTTTAGAAAAGAATCCTGACGTTGTTGATCCATCACCAATACAAAAGTCATTAGAGGCTTCCCCAAAGACCGATTCTCAAGAATCTCTTGAAACTGAAAGTGGGATTGTTCCTCCAGATGGCATTGATTTCATGTCAGAAGAGTCTCCTGCACCGCCAGTATCAAGGCATGAGAAGCTTAGGCATGAAAAGCAGAATGGCACGTTGAAAGGCAGCAAGTCGGTTAGCAAGTTTGACGTCTTGATGATGGCAGGAGAGATGGGTGGAATCTCCAATATAGTTAAAGCTTGGATAGAACTGCTCGTTGAGATTAGAGACCATTCTAAAGAGCGCATTCCTAAGGGAATCAGAGTCTCCATTCATCGACTTTATGAAGTGAATGATGTTTTTTTGGCATCAAAGACAGTCTTGGAGACATTACCAAGGATGGATTTCCAGAAAGCTCTTCAGACGTTAGAGGCAAACAAGTTTTCCTCAATCTGCAAGATGACTTCTAGGAATATCAAGTCGCAGAATGAGAAGATGGCTAAAATGTGTAGTGAGTTGAAAGAAACCGTCGACTCTGCAGATCCAGATGCCAGGACGAAGGCTCGCGAGATGAAACAAATGGTGTTGAATATTCATTCCGACGCAGAGCAGCTAGCCCATGCTCTTGTCAATACGCTGTATGGCTATCCTGATGAGAATAATGAGTTAGCGGTTTTCTGTGCCATAGCACAAAAAGGAGAAGATGCGACACATATAGATCGAGCTATCAGGATGATTGGTGAGAAAGTGGTTCATGTAGCAGATGCTCCCGCTATGATTAAGGCTTTGAAGGAGAAAGATAATCAAGCAATGACCGACATCCTTGAGAGAATGATTGCGAATTGATGATCTTTATATATTTAGCATTGAACTTTGACTTTTGAACTTAACAATATATGGCTGACTCATATGTAGTAACAGGTGCAATGATGATGTGTACGTTTGGCATGGCACCCTCATCTCTAGTCGTACTCCCAGTACGTACTAAAATGTTGAGCAATGTGCCTAGAGGCAACATCATGGATTTTGCTCCGATGGTGAATATCATGCCTTTCGGTATGTGCACCACTCCTTCTAATCCTACTGTTGCTGCAGCTACTGCTGCAGCCATGGGTGCATTGACTCCAATGCCCTGCATTCCCGCAGTTACTACTCCCTGGATGCCAGGAAACCCGATGGTGCTGGTACAAGGACAACCCGCGCTTACCCGTACATGCTGTAATATGTGTATGTGGGGAGGGCAGATAACGTTTACTACTGACGGCCAGATGCCGGGTATTCCTCCAATGTTTGTTCCTCCCGTAAGTGTTATGATGCCGGAACCCCTGACAGACATAGAGAAGAGTTTACTTATGCCTGATGAGCAGTGGGCTTATAACAACGAATGGGAACAGGCCAAGTATGCTGGTGCTGGTGATAGAGCCGTAGCTGACAAGTTGGATGAAATAGCCAGTCATTATGAGCAGGCAGGTGAATTCGATAAGGCTACACAGGCCCGTGAGACTGCTGGGCAGTTTCGTGAACGTGCCGACAAGAAACAAGCTGCTGCCATGGAGGCAGTTAACAATAAGTATAGAGTAGCTGGTGGTCAGACCGAGCAGGTGGTGGAAAAGCCCATGACCACGGAAGAATTACAAGGCATTCATGATCAGGCTACTAAGGAACAGGCACAGTATGAGCAAGAGATTAGTCAGATTGACAAACAACTGGCCCAGAATCAGGAAGTAATAAACAAACAAGGCGAAGAACTAGCAACGGTTAGTCGTGAGCTTTCAAAGGCTAACGAATCACTTAAGGCAGCGAATCAGGAGAAGGAAGACGCTACAGAGAAGCGTGAAACTGCTGAGCATGCAGCAAAGGACGCTGAATGGAGAGAGGAGAGTGCTAAACGAAGGGGAGACAAAGAAGCTGCCCAGTACTTCCATAATCAGAAAAAGGAAGCTGAGAAAACTGCAAAGGAGGCTGCTAAAGAGGAGGAGAAGGCTACCAAAAAGGTGGCAAAGGCGGAGAAAGAATATGAATCGGTTTCTAAAGAACAGAATAAAGCTTATACTTCTTTCCGAGATAGTGTTGATCACGGCAATGAGCTGAAAGGACAAAAGCAGACGGCAGAAAACAACAGAAATGCTGCAGAACAGAAAGCCAATGCAGCCCAGCAAGCTTTGGATGCCCAAGATACGCTTGCTCAGCATGATGATGCCGTCAGCTATCATAATGAAACAAAAGAAACCACTCGTGAGAAACGTGAGGAGAAAGTTGCTTATGAGCAGGAGGCAAAGAAAAATCAAGAAGAATCGGATGCTTGGTATAAGCTAGGTGCTGAAGCACAGCGTCAAGGTAATCAAGATCTTGCTAACAGCTTCTATAGGAACGATGGAGAATATCATGATAAGGCCGTAGAGGCTGGGAAGAAGGCACGTGAGAAAGAAGATGAGTACAATGCTGCCAAGGCGGAAATGCATGAAGCATACAACCAGGCTTACAGCGACGATGCTCTCTTCGATGCCTATACTGCTGAGATGCAGTTTGACAAGTCTACGGAATACTTGAAGAACAATCCATCAGACAATGCTGGTGGCTCTACGGGTACAAATGAGTCTTCAACGAAATTTGGGAAAACAAAACGATCCAAAAACAAGTAGAGTATCCAATTCCTATAAGTCTGCTTTTTTTTTTGAATTAGTCATTTCATCACAGTTTCACTATGGGAGGAGACGGAGCACAAGCCAGCCAGAGACCTTCACCTGAGCAAGAACCAAAGAAGGAGCAATTAAAGAAAGCGCCCCTTACACTCAGCTATAAGATAGTCTTTGCACCTTTTTCGGTGTCGCAAATGGAGAAGTCATTTCATGATGTACCCCATGATGGAAAGTGGCATATGAAAACGAACCTTGTCAGAAAAGAAGGAAATACAAATAACAAATATGATGAGCTGATTTTTTTTGATTTTAGTGATTTGCATTTCGATGCAAAAAAAAACTTGGTTACAGATTCCGTTGATGATCTTTTATCATATGTTGATAAGGCGATTGAAAGAATCAAGGCTTATCTAAAGAAAAAGATGATGATTTCTGTCGCTCCTGGGGGCGATTATAGTTCTGAGGAAGGAAAAGTTAAGTTGTCGATAGCCGCTTATGAGCCCTTGATGCTTTTTGCTAATGCACTATGCGACATCTTTGGCCATTCTAGAATTAATACTAAGAATTCTTCACATGCCTATCAGGACTTTTACAATCAACTTATTAATTATAGATATGAGTTAGAAGAGTTTAAGAATAACGGATGGACGTTTCAAGTAGACTATGTGGCGATGCTAGATTTAATGGCGGTCCACTATGATACTGTTGAGGAAGAAAACAGACGTAAAGAAGAAGCTAGGCGGGAAGAGCTGGCTAGGGCCAAGGGAGAGTCGTTAAATCGTTCAAGTAAAGTGATAGCAGGTGTAGGTATTTTCTTGAGTGTTGTAACAACTGCGGTGCTCATCGTTGCTTGTCCTCCCGCAGGTGTTGCAGTTGCTGTAAGTGTAACTATGGGGGCTGGAACTGTAGCAGCAAGTGCTACATTGCATATGGCACAAGCAAAATACGAAGAAGAGTATTTAGGAGAAACAAACATTGCTAAACATATAGGACTTGTGTTAGTCGATGCAGCTCTGATAGTACCTTGGGGGAGTGCTGTTAGAGTGCTTAGTGGAGCCACGAAACTTGGAGGTTCGGCCGTTAAATTGCATCGGGTTAATAGAGTGGGCGATGTGGTCGATGATATAGAGTTTGTTGGAGGTCTAATGTATCAATATGTAAATAATTTTCAAGAATAAATGGTTAAAAGTCATTATACTATTTCTTGTTGTGCATTTCCCCAATACCCCGTTAAGATATTAAAAGGCAATGCTTTTTGTGGTAAGTATCAACGTGATGTTTATTATGATTTAGCCGATACTTGGGGGGGGAGACCTCACACAGTGATAATAGAAGTAAGCGAACGACCATTGCCCGATAAAATAGAGTTGACTTGGCTGTCTGTGATGGAACAGGAATGCTATTCCCTTAACGCTAATCTAGACATTCTGAAAGCGGAAAAAATGTGGAAGGAGCGTAATGTAGCAGCATACGACGAGACTTTTATTTTTACACATATTATATGCGGGTTAATGCCCGAAGGGAATGTAGCAGTTTGGTTATATTCAATGAATAAAATAGAACTTCTACAGGTCTTATCAGCAAGTAAGATACAATTGCCATCTAGTCAACTCTCCCCTACTGCCATAAAGGAGATTTATGATATGACTCTTGCCGAAGACGAACACTTAAGAAGTATTGCTGAAAGCGGAATAAAGCCTTATCTCCATTATAAAAATTGGATAGCACAATTTAACTACCGATATATAGGATTAGAAGAGTATTTTGACGGAGAGAAATGGCAACTGTATGATGAGGATGATCTCTTTTTTGATGACTTAGATTTCGACAGCATAAAAGATCAGCGGTTTGATGGAACACTCGATCAGCTACAGGATGGCGCATTAATGAATTATCATAAAGCAGGATGTCCAAAACTATTGGCCTTGAAGTGGCATGAGGGACGTAATGACCTCTCAGCCTACTATTGGTTTGATGAGCAAATGGCTCCACAGTCTTTCTATAGTTTATTGATGATGAATGCCGATGGTAGGAGTGATGTGCTTTTGCGCATAGACACTCGTGCTAACCAATATGAGATTGCAATTAAGGGCGAATATCTGGTAGAACCGATAGCTTTCCCAAAGGAATCTTATCAATTGTTGGTATTCATGAATGGCAATGAACTTTATCGTAGTGAGAACTTCGCACAGGAGGATGGTGCTTGGGAATGGTAACTAGATGATAGAATCAAACATATATAAACATAAACAATAATAACCATTATGACAGATCAAGAATTTTATCAGGAAGAGTTTATCGTCATGCTAACTATCGATGGTACAGCGTATGACGAGATTGAAGTGAAAGTGACTGATCCGAACAAGACTGTTCGTGAGCAGATAGACAGTATCATCCAGGTGTTTGAACTGCCGAAGATGGACAATGGTGGTAATCCCATTCAATATCTATTGGGCAAGCTGATGGATGGCGATGAAGAGCCTGCTGTACTGGAGTTTGAGGATGAGGACGGCCGCGAGATGGCATTGGTTGACTATGACATCCAGCCCATGGACCATCTGCACCTGATTTCTGTGCCTATCGCAGGATAAAGGGAATTGTATTTGATAATTGACAAATGAAAATTGATAATTGAAATATGAATCCAGCAATTAGTAAAATAGATCCCCAGAAGTTGAAAGGTCGTGACGCACGTCTATATCTGGAGTGGAAAGACCTGGATGCACTTTGCGAGAAGCGCAAGAGGGAAAGTGCAAACCCGTTTAAGCCTTCATTGTCGTATATCATTCGCAGGAAGACCCCAACAGGTTTGCCTACCGAGTATGAAATTTTGTATCGTTGCAAGAGTATCATCGGTGTTGAAGGCGAAGAGAAACCGCGTAAACCCATCTTTGGTGATTTGCACAAGATGAGTGTGGTGTTGCCCAATAACTATCCGTCAGCAGATGGTAATCCTATCTTTACGTTTGTTTCCGATATCTGGCACCCCAACATCCGTTATTCGGGTAGTTTTAAGGGGCATGTGTGCCTGACGATTAAAGAGATGGGCGTCCTCGCCTCCATCAAAGATTTGGTATTGCGCGTAGAACGCTATCTGAAGTATCAGATGTATCATGCGCAGAACACCTATCCATATCCAGAGGATCAGGGAGTGGCAGAATGGGTGCGTGAAGAAGGTGAACCCAATGGCTGGGTAAAGTTCGCGCAGGACAAGCCTGAGCCACCAGCACCGAAGCCAACTGAGCCAAGCGATGAGCCACAGGCACCCAAGAAACGTTCATTGAGTATTTGATGAAGTGATAGGAGAAACGACTATGAAAAAGATATTGATTAGTTTCTTGCTCTGTCTGATGGCAACATGCGTCATGGCAGACGAACAAAAGAAGGTTACTCTTAGTAGTAACCACGACAATGAGATGATTAGCTTGTCGTATTGTAACATCTTTGTCAACTTGAAAGAGGTTGATGATGGTGTAGGCGAGGTGAGCATCGAGATGGAGAATTTAAGTGAATCAAAGGTGTTAATACTGTTCGACCGTTCCTACACAGAGAAGCAAGTGAAGAAGTTCTCACCGAAAATGAAGTTTGACAAAACTTTCGGTGGAACAAAAGGTAAGCGCATTACTGACCCATGCAGTGAGCAGTTGAGCCGTGTCATGCAATTGCGTCCGTCTGACAAGCAGTCATTACCTTCAGTGCGAGTCGAGAACGAGACAACCAAGAAGGTCACTCTGCCAGTCTACATCGCTAAGTATAAAGGCAGTAAGACGTTGATTCTGTTGGAGAAGCAGGTGATAGAACTCGATATTGAGGCAGAATTGAAACCCAGTGCCGAGTATATTCAGATGAACACCGAGTGTGAACAGCTGATTCGGGAAATAACAAATACCGGTATCTGCCCAAACAAGAGTCATCGCACGTCAGCTGACAAGCAGAAAGAAGACTATCAGAATCGCATTGATGCCATGAAGGGCAAGATTGATGAAATAATCAGTTCTCATGGATGGAGTAGCGATGATGCTGGTTATCGCCGTTTTGCGGAATTGAAGTCGAAACTGGATGGTGTAGAGTTTGTTGAACGTGATTGCGGCAGACATAAAGCACCTGTTGCCAGTGGACATCGGTGCAGCTATTGCGGGTTGTCGCTTCAGCAGATCTACCATAGGCTTGATGATCTTTACAAAAAGATTTATAGCAGTAGTGACCGCAAGGCCGCCAAGGCTAAAGTGATGTCACAAGTGAATGCACTCTATAACTGCTGTACTGACACCAAGTGTAGCAAGCATGCTGCGCAATGGAGGAAAGGTGGCGATTATAAGAGTAAGATCGTAGAACGCTACAATCGTATCAATAGTCTATGACAAACTGGTGGATGAAGTATTGTGGTGCGTCCCTCTTCTTGCTTCTGGCATGGAGTGTAGATGTTTCTGCAAAGGAAATCAAGGACACACTTTTTTCCGCGCAGGGCGATCGTATTATAGTTAGTTACAACCAGACTCTGAGTGGTGACCAACTAGGTATACGGTTTAGCAATGTGCAGAAGAAATTAAGTGAGGGCAACCTGAAGAAGTTTAAGAAGCTGGACGAAGTGGCAGTTGTCATTTTCGACCGTACAGGCAATTACCGCGACGTGAAGTTCGACGGCATGGCTACTTCTGCCTTCATGGTTCCGTCGGATGTTCATTACAATTCTTCTTCCGACGGTTATTATCTGCTGAAAGATAATCCTTCTCTTCAGTTCAGTGTTGCATCTGACAAATCAGAACTCTCAATACCTCTTTATTTGGCTCACTATGAGGGAAAGCGCCATTACAAAGTGTTTGCTCAGTGTGGTGTGTTGAAGATCAAGGCCAAAGCAACAAGCAAGGCTTCTGGAGGAGGTGGCAGTGCTAACTCTAGTGCTGGTGCTGGGAGCCAAGGTCAGCAAGGTGAAGTAGTTATCTCAACCGAGGAACTGGTTGATGAGGGCGTTTCGCCTGTTGACGAGGCTATGATTCGCGTTAACTCATTGAGACAGATGTTGGAGAAGGCCACAAAAGTTCCGTTTGCTGAAGAACTGACCCACGAAGCATCAATGTTGCGTGAATTGCGTTTCAAAGTTACCGATGAGGCAGTGACAAAGCAAATCAACGATGTGCTTGCTGCCTACGATGACAAGAAACAGCAATTGGAGCAAGAGAGTGAAGCTGGCCAACAAGCCGCTGCCGCTCAGGCAGCAGCGGCAGCTCAAGCAGCTCAGGCCCGTCAGGATTCGATTCAGGTAGCTCAAGCTAACGAAGCTAGCAAGGATAAGAAAAACATGATGTGGCTTATTGGCGGTTTGGGTGGATTGTTTGCTTTGTTCATGGGTGGAAAGCAAGTGTTGCAAGGCATCAAGAATAACAAAATGCAGAAGATGCAGCAACAAATGCAACAGCAGATGATGAGGAATATTCAGGACATGGCAAACAAGGCAAATCCCATGGCTCAGATGGGAAACCCACTCCAGGGAATGCCTGGCCCGTTGGAACAGATGGGTAAGCAAATGCAGCAGAAAGCCCAACTGGAGATGCAACAGCAGATTAACAGCCAGGTTCAGAAGGCTAATCAGCAGCTCAACCAAGCTACCAACCAAATGCGACAGTCTGTTATGGGTAAACAATCCCCACAAGCAGAACAGCCTGCACAGCCTGCACAAGTTGCACAAACGGCACAGCCAACTCAGCCTGGTCAGTCTTCGGGAAGGCCAATGTCAGAAGAAAGCAAGGCTGCAAAGGAACGTCTGCGTAGCATTTTAGCAGGTAGAAAGGGACAGGTGGCAGGCACAGAAACTGCTGCTGGTACGGATGCAGCGCCAAAGATTTCGATTACTCCTGGGCGCAAGCCTTCGTTGAACGACCAGATTCCTACAAAGTATAAGCGTATGCAGAAAGTGAAGAAGTCTGGCGATACACCATCAAAAAAACAGTAACATTAGGATAATCTGACCTTATGATGCAAAGAATTAAAGTATTAGTAACCCTGGTGGTCCTATTGCTTGCCACCAGTATACAATTAGAGGCACAGAAAAAATACCGAAACTATTACAGTAATAGTTATGTGCCGAGACCCGTTACCATGGAAGAAGTAATTGGCAACTTCCAGCAGTATGTGGAAGACATACCATACTTCAATGAAGCGACTATCCAGTCGCTCAATGATGAAGTGACGGCTCACATTGAAAAACTCCAAAACTGGAAGGATCGAGATGCCTACATCGAGGACAACCATCTGACGGAATTCGTTTCTTCTCAGAAGGATGAACTAACCAAGCAAAAGGATGAAGTAGGGAATCTTATCGACCAGTTTATGATGCAATACAGCGGCAAGCAGATTACCGATTCTACTGCCTGCCGCGACAGCTTGGAGAACATTGTCTACGACAAATTGGTTAGGCTGGAAACAAGCCTGAATCAGTTAGAGAGAGAAATGAATGCTAAGCCGGAAAACCGGTTGGGCGGTTTGCCTATGAACGCTATACTTGGAATTGTTGGCGCCATTGTTGCCCTGTTGCTGATTTGGGCTATCGTGAGTGCTATGAGAAAGAGAAAGAGTAAACCTGCCCCGGTTGCCAAACCCACGAATGTAAATAGGGGCTCGGCCAATACTGGTAGCGGTGAAGCGGGCATCGTGGTACGTCGCAAAACGGCAACGATTCTGAAGAAGCAGAGTCTGGAAGATGTGATCGACAATCCTCATTATATGAAGATCAATCTGGAAGACTGCTGTTATGAGTCGGCCGTACGCCGTATGTACATCAAGGACTCTTGTCTGGTCGATATCTTTAACATGTATCTGCCGGATGTGGAAGATCCTGACAATGCCCGTGAATTTGGTTGCATGGTGCTGGGTCGTTGGGTATATGATGCAGAAAATAGTGAGTACTATGTCTCATTGGAGCAGATTGTATTGCCTGGCGATGATGCAGTATTTGATGAGTATGAACTGAATTTCGGTGGAAAGATCAAACTGAAGGTTCTTGAACTGTTACGTAAACTTCGTCGCGAAACCAACCTGCAATACGATTTGACATGTTGGATACACTCACATCCAGGTCTCACCGTGTTCTTCAGTAATGCCGACAGCAATGTTCAAGACCAGTTGAAGCATCCGCAACATCCAAAGTTCCTCACCGCTCTTGTTGTTGACACCTTGACTCCTACTATGGAAACGGGTGTGTTCACTTACCACCGCGACATGACACTGAATACAAGAAACGATTTGAAGAAATTGTATTCGCTGGTTGAGTGGTATGAATGGGCACAAAAGAGCGTTGATAGCGAATATGAAGTAAGTGACGAGACGCCAGCAGAAACTGATACTCCTTATTTCAATACGTTAGCTGAGTCTAAAGAGCATACCACCGCTTGTTTCGGTATCAACCTGAGTCGTGACACGATTGTCGATCTTTGTATGTCGTTGAGTAATCAGACGAATGGAATTGCTGGCTTTGTCCACGGACATGCCAAGACGAAGGATCAGCTGACAGAGTTTGTTGCAGAGCGCCTTTCGAACAAGGAAAAGGAAGAGAACATGGAAAGTGTTGGATGCTTCGTTGTAGCTCCTCACCTCAGTATTCCTTCAGTGCGAAAGGTAGTTGGCGAGAAGGTAGGTCAGTTTAAGTTCGTTTTGGTCTACACACCCAATGATGGTGTCCTGACCTCTATTCCTGTAATGGCTGACGATCTGTGTAGCTATGAAAGCTATTATGGCTCGCAGAAGCTTGAAGACTTGAAATTATGGACTAAAAACAATAGATAAGATATGAAGCGGAATATTTTAGCAATAATAGTCTTTGTGGCATTTGCATTGAATGCCAGTGCACAAGATGTTTCAAAAGTACAGTTTTGTGATAAGAAGTACGAATATGGCGCAGGTAAGGATAGTGTGACGCTGTTTTTAAAGATTCTCGACAGCAACGGCAAACCTTGCAATGATGTCACTGCCAGTCAGCTGGAGAAACATTTGGTCATCAATGAGGATGGTGTGGCCATTCCTTTGGATCGCCGTCAGATTACCTCATTGAGCTCCGGTCAGCGTATTCCAAGCGACTTCACCATCTCGGTGCTTGTAGACCTCAGTATTCCTGAGGCAGGAAAGGGGCAAATCTATGAGGCATTCTGCAAACTGGTTGAAAGTGCGCCCGATAGTTGTGTGTTCTTGTCGTTCTTTGGTGAGGATGTGAGTTCTAGTCAGTTGGTTACGAAAAAGAACCTGGCTGGTGTCAAGGACAAGTTCATGAACCATTCTGACAAGAAATTCTTCTATGGTGCCCTTTATTCAAAATTAGTTGAGTTCAGCAATGAAAAAGCTGAATTGGAAGATGCCGTGCGTACAAAGGGTGGTTATGTTAAGAACGTAAGCATCAACAAGCGGGCCATGCAGGCAAAAGACAAGAATCTGCTTTTCATTTTCACTGAAGGTAATATGCGTCCAGAGGATGAGCAGATCTCGTTTGTCGAGGTTACCGATTATCAGTCAAATGCTGCTCATCTGGTACCGAAGGTGTTTGCTTTCTATTATACAGGAGAGGGTGTCGACGAAAATGTTGAGCTCACGCTACAGGGCGTTTCAGCTCCGCGAGATGCTGAAGGTCAGGTCCTTGTAGATCGCCAGGGTGCCTATCGTCCGTCGGCAGATATCAGCAATGTACTTAGCAATTTCCAAGAGGTGGTGAAGGATGCCATGTACGATTTCGCATTCACCTATAAGGCAACAGAGAATAAGGCTTACACTGGTCGTGTAGAATATGTTGCAGAGTGGAAAGGCAATGAAGCCGGTACAGGTGAGTATTCTATAGGTTCTGCTGAAACACCTTGGCCTGTTCATGAAGAAAGCACTGGTGACTCAATCACCAAGTTCTTGGTGGCCCTTCTGGTTGCATTGTTGACATTTGCCTTTTTCTTCTTTATCATGAAGGTGCTCATTCCGTTTATTAATTCGAAGAGATTTGCTTCGAAATACTATAAGCCCTATCAGCCAGAAGAGGGTGTCACACGCCGCATATGTCACTATTGCCGTCAGGACATTCAGCCAGGACAGATGGTTGTGATGAGATGTAAGCATATCATGCATGTGGGCTGCTGGCAACAGAATGGCTACAAGTGCGTGGAATATGGTCAGAACTGTAAGGAAGGAATACAAGCTCATATTGACACCAAGGAAATGTTCAGTCCGGCATCGCTGCGCGATACTTATCAGACTTTGGCTGGTGTCGTAGCTGGTTTGGTTAGCTGGATCGTTTTCGAACTGACGGGTCGTGGAATGTTTAGTGGACTGGGTAAGGCTATTGCCAATACCTTCTACCTCAACGATGATCTGAAATCTGGTATGCTTACTGATTGCGGAGCGAAAGTTTCTGCTCTGTTGACAGTTGGCTTGTTGCTGGGATTCTTCCTCTCACTAGTATTCCGTTATAATGACGAGTACAGGAAAAAGGATGCAAAAGTCTACATGAAGATATTCGGCCTTTCGCTATTGTCTGGTCTGATTGGATTCCTGGCAATGTTAGTGGGTGGCATTCTTTTCTGCCTATTGCTTTCGGCTGTTGGTACGACTTATGTTCCTTGGTATTGCTCGCTCCCGGCTTACATATTGTTCTCAATATGTATGGTGCTGAGTCTAACCATTAAGTCCTCAATCCCGACAAAGAGTGCCCTCATCGGTGGAGGCATTGCTGCAATTATTGGTTTCATCGTCTTGTACTTTGGAGGTGTCATCAGTTCTAATATGGGATGGTTGAACATGTTGCTCGACTTTATTATCTATGGTGGCGGCCTTGGAGCATCATTGGTAACGGTTCGAATGCTTGCTGAGCGTTACTTCCTCGTTATCAAGAATGGAATGAAGGCTGGTCAGCGCATTCCAATCCATAAGTGGATGAATGCTACAGGTGGTGGAAACAAGGTAACCATTGGTAAAACCAATGAGTGTGAAATCCAGATGAACTGGGAGAAAGCCAACAAGGTGGCCGACAAGCATGTGCAATTATATATCGACAAGGT
This sequence comes from uncultured Prevotellaceae bacterium, assembly GCA_900316285.1. GTDB lineage: Bacteria > Bacteroidota > Bacteroidia > Bacteroidales > Bacteroidaceae > Prevotella. The sequence goes on along the minus strand of ONCG01000003.1, from coordinate 86,958 downwards.
TCGTTCGCTGCCTATGTTGAGTCCTCTTGCTGAAGGTGTCGTTTTTAATGTCCGTACTACTTTGCCCGCCAACAAGCAGGTGGTTCTTAGTAATGGCGACACGTTCTCTATCGGAGATACAACTTTCGAGTATGTAGAATCTTGATCAGGCATGGAAAAGGAAAAATATGAATGGGGAGAGGGCGTGTTCACGCTACTCTCCTGGTTCAAAAAAGACAGGGTTAAGAATGCCCGCGTTCTCGTTGCCGGTTGTGGAGCTCTAGGTAATGAGGTGGTAAAGAATTTGGCACTTTTTGGCGTCGGTCACATCTATGTGGTTGATTTTGACAAGATTGAACTGTCAAACCTTACCCGCTCGGTGCTCTTCCGTGAAGAAGATGCTTACAATCATGCTTATAAGGCAGAGATTGTTGCTAAGCGTGCCAGTGAGATAAACCCGCAGATAGAAGTGGTACCCATCGTTGGCAATCTCTTCTCTGATGTTGGTTTTGGCTTGTATCGCTCTGTTGATGTGGTGATAGGTTGTCTAGATAGCCGTATTGCCCGTTATCAACTGAATCGTCTTTGTATGCGTGCCGGCAAGAGTTGGATCGATGGCAGTATCGAGAATCTGACTGGAGCCGTGAAGGTATATGTTCCTGGTGTGAATTGCTATGAGTGCGGTCTGTCGCGCGATGAGTTCAATCACATCATGCTTCGCACCGGATGCGCTGATGTCGTGCGTTCCCAAACGGCGAAAGGCCGTGTGGCAACCACGCCAATCAGTGCCTCTATCGTTGGTGCTTTACAAGTTCAGGAGGCGATGAAAATTATTCATATTGAGAATCCTGACGAAGGTGACGATAAGAGAGAAGTTACTCCGTTCAAGACGCTTCAAGGCAGAATGCTTAGGTATGAGGGTATGACGAACGCGATGAATATTTATAAGATTTCATCATGGAAGAACACCTGTGCTGCTCATGAGCAATGGACCGGTGTCATTGCTGCCGAAGAACTATCTGCATCGATGACAGTTGAAAATGTCCTGGAAGCGTTAAAGAAGATACTGAATGTGGAGAATGTGGAGATAAACATGTGCAATAATAAGTTCATTGATGTGATTGCTACCGATTATCCACAGAAGGAGTTTGAGGTGATGATTCCTGAATCGAAACTTGATAACTACATCAAGAAGAATAAGGAACTGCGACAACTGAGCTATCGAACCCTCATTCACAAGCACTTCTATGAGAATATTGACTGTAGTTTCCCATACAAGACGATGACACTTCAGCAAATTGGTATTCCCGCATTCGATGTTCTTCAGGTATCCACTGAGAATGGAGTATCCTATGTGGAACTCTCGGCTGATCGTTATTAAAGCTATTGTCAACAATCATGCCCTATTCTCTACCACCTGACATCAATGCAGAACTGCTTCTGAACTACTTTCCGGAAGGAAAGTTCAGAATATCGTTCCAAGGATTGCATAAACGCAATTCCTATCGCGATATTATTGAAGTGGAAGACATGGTCGACAAAGAAGCCGTTCATGCCACTCTTGGTCGTATGAGTATCTACAACTCGTTGCCGGAGTACATGTTCCATCCTATCGACCGTTTTGACAACCTGCCCGTCAACAATGAGAGTGAAGCCTTTCATGACGAAGTAGACAAGCAGGAGCAGGAGGCTACTGATGCTTTCAGGTTTTTCTCTCCCATTGACGTATTGCTCTTCCATCTGCGGGCAAATGTTAGGAAACAAATCGAAGAATTCACTCGTGGCGATGTAGTCATGCAGCAGGTTCTAGGCGACCGGCTGACAGAGAAGCAACGTGCAAATCGGTTTATCTGTCAGTTCGTTCCTTTCTTGCCTCAGTGCAAGTATATCCGTGGCAACCGCTCCTTGCTTACCTTCTTACTCCGAAAGGTATTACTCGAAGAGGGCCTCCGGGTAGAAGTCAAACATGCAGTGGGCAAATTCAGAGATGAGCATCCTCGCTATGATAACCAGGTCGATGCTGTTTTGGGTGACAGTTATGTGGGTGACAGCTATAATGAGAAAGTCACGGTCTTTAGTATCAGTTATTGGTCTGACGAGGAATGCAACGAGAAATTCCTGACGTTTATTGATGAGATGGAAGAACTGCGTGTATTTCTTCGCGACTATTTCCTTTTTGTTGAAGACGAGTTGGTGTTCCATATCACTCAAGATTATCCGCCGCTGCGTCTAAATGATGAGAAAATCTACAACTATCTTAATTATAATACAAATATATAAAACATAAATTATGTCGAAGAGAATCAATTGGAAGAAAGGCATGCGCCTCACCGATGAGGTGCTGCTCGCCGCCGATAAATATATGGCGGAATCAGTTGGTCAGGCTGTTGCCGTGGCTGCAGGTGGCCGTTTCGGTCTTTTCACACCTACCCGCCCGTTTCAGTTATCGTTGAGCATCACCAGAGGATTTGTTGAGGTTGAGGCATTGTCGTGTTTGGCCGTTACAGGTTCTGGCGATATTATTGATGTCCAATTTGACACTCAATACTCCAATACGTTTGACACGCGTGTCCAGATTCCAAACAACGAAGATGCAAAGGAATACTTCTTGATTATCATTGCAGATCCTGACAGCTGGAAGGAGAGTGCCGAAGAGCGCATGGAGCCCAACTATACATTTGCTCTGATTGGACCAGACAAGGCCATTGACAGCCATTCTGTACCTATTGGCCGCATAGTCTATGATGATGGATGGCGGGAAGACAATGTAAACTTCGTTCCTCCCTGCCTGTGCATCTCTGCTCACAGCAAATTCATGGAGCTCCACGGACAATTCATCTCGCTGATGCGCAGCATAGATGAAAAGTCCAGCAAGCAGCTTGATACCGGAGCACATGATGCTATCAGCATTTATTGGCCAGTGGTTCAGCAGATGTTGATTACTGCCAGTACTGAGCAGGATGTCATGACGCCACAGCAACTGCTCTCGTGCGTACAACGTGTAGTTGCAGCCTTCACATGTGCGTGCGATCTCGACCAGGTTCTCTCTTTGGAAGAGGCTGATGTCTTCAGAAATTATTCCAGATGTCCCTTCAACTATCGTATAGCCTATCTTCGTACAAAGCAAGGATTGGGCATGTGCTATGCTATTAATGAGAAAATAGACAAGTTCAGTTTGCTGAAGCAAGAGGAGCCACCGGCACCACCACAGCCAGAGCCCAAACCAGAACCTAAACCAGAACCTCCCAAGCCAGACCCCCGTCGTTTCTGGGATGGTAAGCAAATATGAGATTCGTTAGCACACCATTACAGTTCGCAGATTCGGGTACAAAGATCAGGCGCGATATTGAGGACCGCCTGCAGATGCTCGATAATCTGGTTGAACTCATCGTCTTCACTCCCCGTGGTGACTTTGAGGCCGACCCCGATTTCGGCTTTGAGTATTGGAATCATGAGTTCTCGAATGTGCATTACCGAGAGTTTAATGCCAGCCAAGGTACGAAATCATCTGGCAGCCTCTATAACGAAATCACTAAGAAGGAGTGTGAGGATAGCATTAAGCAAAGTCTGGCTACCTACGAGCCGATGCTGAAGAATGTCGTGGTGAGTATCGAGCTTGATGCCGCTGCTCAAAAGCAGCGTCGTCGTCGGCGAGTGGCATCGAAGTATGTGGTGAATGTGATTGTTGAAGGTGGCATCGACGATGGGTTAGGCGTCCTTCGTCCTTATCGCAAAGTCGTGGTATTCCTGGTGGAGCCCACGGTAAAACGACAAATATAATCAAACATGGATGTAGATTTAGAGAAAAGGATCAACGAGGCTATAGAAACCATGCAGCAGATATTGCCTGAGGCGGTCGACATTTATCAACTCGACCCGATGGCGAAGATTATGCTTGTGGCCTTGGTGAGCGAAACTTCCAAGATACAGGATTATGTCGATGGAACGCTGCAGCGTATTGTGGAGCGTTTCTGCACCGACTTTATTCCGCGCAAGAACGTAAATGCCATGCCGGCTATCTGCCTGGTAAAACCCACTCTGAAAGCAGACAATGATAATCTGTATTTTGTGGAGTCGGGTGCATCGTTCGTTTATAAATCGCCGGCAAAGGATGAACAGTTGAGTTTTATCCCCATCTTCAACACCACGTTGTTGCCCCATAGCGGAATGTATCTGCTGAATCATCGGCAGATGCGTTATCCGGGAGGTACAGTGAGTGTGAATCTTGATCGGACGAATCGACTCTGGGTCGGCATCTTATCTCCGTTGGAGGTGAACTGTCTGAAAGGACTTTCCCTGATGCTTCGTGGCACCAATGGCGTAGTGCCGGAACATGTCTATGTGGGTGCCGACTGCACCGAGATCGACTTTGCTCCGATGTCGGAATTGGAGAAGATTGAAATGGCAGATCCCTTCGACTCCCAACAGGTGTCGGGTAATTTCTTCTCTTTTGTAGAGAACTGGAAAGAGAGCCTTCTCAATATGTCGAATACCGCACTGCTTTATCTGACCGATGACACCAAGGACAGAGATATGTATAAGCCTCGTGCCTATCCTCGTGTGTTCCAGCAGTGGCTGGAGAATGAAACACTCGATCTCTTCAAGCAAAACACCATCTGGCTTCGTCTCGATTTTCCGGAAGGATATGTTGTTCCCGACGATTGCTCAGTGATGCTGGGAGTGTTGCCGGTGACGAATATCGATGTGAACACCGTCATGCTGACTCAGGCTCAACCGGTTGCTAAGTTGCAGGGAGACGACAATTCGTTCTTCTTGGATATTCTGGAAACCAGTACGGCTTCCAACCGGCAAGGCTTCTCTATGAATCGTGATGATATCTTGGTTCGTGATTTCGAAGCCAATTGCTATAACAATGGTGACCTCTATCGCGATGTGCGTAACCTTTATAACCGGTTTATCGATGACTATTATGCTTTCATCGAGTATAATGGCATTAAGGATGGTGAGGTTCTGAAAAAGTTGCGTGAAACCATCAATAAGTTAGGCAAGAGTGTGGGCTTACAGAATCAGCAGTTCAAGTATGACAGTGGCACCTATGTCATGAAGAACATGAATAACTCTTCTGCAGCGACAAATACAAGCATACGTTTCATCACCACTAAAGGCTTTTCGGGCAATACACCGCGAGTGGGCGATTTGATAGAGTGCAAGAACCTGCCAGGTGTCGACCAGAAAGCATCGGTGATTGTTTCGGGCATGGGTGGCGCCGACAAAGCTTCTGCCGATGAACGCTACGAATTGCTGCGCTATTACTCCTTGACCAATGACCGACTCTTTACTCGCATGGATATCGAAGCCTTCCTTCGTAAAGAGATCATGGCCGAATATGGTCGGGAGGAGTTCAACAGAATCTTTATCAACATCAGTGTTGAGGGTGCTGGTGGAGAAAGGGGCCTGCAACGAGGGATTTACATCGACATTTCTTTCAAGGATCGCAACAATTACGAGCATGCTGTTCAGATGTCGTTCGATACCTTGATGCAGCAACGCATACGAAATAAGTCTTGCATCTCCATGCCTATCATTGTTACACTGAAAAACTTGGAAGATTGACATGGAATATAACAGCGAGAACCCTATCTATCCGAAGTTGACCACCTACGATACCCGAAGGTTGCAAGATATTCAGCACAAACTGAATACTATCACCACGTTTCTGCATTGCACATGGGACGTGATCGACGAAACGGGATTGTTGGATGATGACACAAAAGATGCTGTTAGTAGTTTTCAGCAATGGGTGTACCTTAGTCCAACAGGAGAACTTGACAGTTTTACGGAAATGAAGATTGATGATGTTTACCGATGGAGTCAGCGTGCTTCGCAAAGCAGTATTGATGCATCTTACGACTATCAGTTGCTGGAACGGCCGACGCTGGCTTTCGAGAGTTTGAGCAAGCGGCTCCTGCTCTTGTTCGTAATGGCAATCTTTGCAGCAACAGCATCGATGGCCCAGTCGTCTTCTGACATCCTTAACTACATCAACAAATACAAAGACATTGCACTCGACCAAGAGAAGAAATATGGTGTGCCTGCCACCATTACGTTGGCACAAGGCATTCTCGAGTCGGGAGCAGGAAAGAGTGGACTAACACGCAATGCTAACAACCACTTTGGCATTAAGGCATTCGGTGGTTGGACGGGCCCTATCTATCAGGCTTGGGATGATGAACCCAATAAAAGCCGCTTCAGAGTGTATAGCACGGCTGCCGAGTCTTTCCGCGACCACTCGTTGTTCCTCAAGAACAACAGCCGCTATCGCAGCCTTTTCTCTAAGAGTGTCTACGATTACCGAGGCTGGGCCATTGGTTTGCAGAAGGCAGGCTATGCCACGGCTACGACCTATGCGTCTGCGCTCATCGGATTCATCGATTCGTATCGTCTGTACGATATCAATGGCGGTGTGAAGCTGAGGGCTGGTAAAACCGTGGTAATTACCCGAAAGGCCACGGCCACGCAGAAAGCAACTTTCGATGCCTCGTGTCAGGCTGCTGAAGATGAGGTGTCAGAAGAAGAGGAGGTCGTTGTTAATGCCGTGAAGCGTTACGTCGTGGATATCAACGACGTGCGATGCACAATTCTCTATCCGGGAATGACACTTTCAAGCATCGCGATGAAGTATGATATCCCGAAGGAGAAGCTTCTTGAGTTCAATGAGGTTGCCAGTGAAAAGGATTTTCATGAAGGCGACATCGTGTTTATTGCTAAGAAGAAAAGTAAGTTCACGGGAGCACAGGATTTCTATCATGTGCGCGAGGGTGATACATTATATGGCATCTCTCAGAATTTTGGCATCAAGTTTGCAAGCTTGGCAAAAATGAATAACAAAGATATTTTCTCCCAACTGAAAGAAGGAGAGAAGATCAAATTAAAATAGTGTGATAACATGATTGATTTAGCACAACTCGCTCAAAAGAGCGAACTTTTCGATGGTCGTTACAAACTATTGCGTGCGTTGAGCACAGCAGGAGGAACTGCCGATGTGTGGTTGGCATTGGATGCCAACACGGTAAATGATCGTGAAAGACTCTTCCAACCCGAGCCCCTTACCGATGAGGATGTGGAAGAGTTGCAGGGACTTCGAGTGGCCATCAAGATTTATCGTCCGAAGAATGCTTTGGACATTGAGGGTGAACAGCAGTTCCGCGACGAGTTTAAGATAGTCTTCAACTGTCATCACGTCAACCTCATCCATCCCACCTATTTCTCTATTTACCAGGAAACACCTTATTTGGTGCTGCCCTATTGCAAGGAGGGATCGGCAGAGATGCTCATCGGTAATATGACCGATAGCAAAGAATTATGGAAATTCATTGGTGATGTGGCATCGGGATTGGCTTATCTGCATGCAAACACGCCACCCGTCATTCATCAGGATATCAAACCTGGAAATGTGCTCATCGATGATAATCATAACTATGCCATCACCGATTTCGGTATCAGTGCAAAGTTCGGCCGAGATCATCACCTCTATTATTATGATGAGGAACATAGCGGCACGTTGGCCTACATGGCACCCGAACGATTCCAGGAGAATATCGATCCCATGCCGGAAAGCGATATTTGGGCATTCGGAGCAACGTTGTGTGAGATTCTTACGGGTGAGGTTCCATTTGGAGAGACTGGTGGACAGATGCAGGAGGAAGAGGCGACGCCTATGCCGAAACTTCCCGGTGTGTCAGCCGATGTGCAGAGACTTATTTATGCTTGTTTGCAAAAGGATCCTTCCAAGCGTCCTACGGCCAAGCAAATCATGGAAGCAGCCAAGGCTCGTCAGTATCCTGTTAAGTCGAAAGGCGTTCTTGTTGGTGCACTGGCATTCTTGGCCCTTGCCGTTATTGGCATCCTTGCCTATTTGTTCCTCTCGCAGAAGCAGAGCAATCTCGAGTTGCAACAAGCCATGCAAGTCTCCCCAGAGGAAGTCTTTGAACAGGCATTAGGACGATTGAACAGTGAGAATCCAGACTCCTTGAAACTCGGTCTGGAGCAGATGGACAGTCTGAGTGGAACCAACTACATCCCTGCCATCTATGAAATGGCGTTCACTTATGGTTGGTACTCAGATTCCGCTTCTTTGAAACGTAAGAAACTGTTGGGCATTGACACGAGTGACGACTGCCTGCCAAAGGCCGACTTCTACAGTAATAAGGCTGTAGGCTATTTTACTCGCATCATGGAACTCAACGATTCTGCGTATGCGAATATCAATGCCAATGCTACTTATCGGTTGGCTTGTTATTATGTCATGCCCAATGGCATTTATCAGCCCAACTACGAAAAAGGAAAACGAATTCTCTTCATCGCTCGCGACTGGGCAATACTCGCCAAAGACGACGACTTGCTGCAGAAGATCAATCGCGGCCTTGAAACATTCGATTAATTCATCTCTGCTTTTTGTGAAGCCAAACGACCGAGGCCAAACATGTTTGAGCTGAGGCATGGCGAAGAAAAGATTGTGAAATTTAACTCTCTTTTGATATGAAAAGAATCTTTCTGTTACTGGTAACCATGGCTATGACGGCCGTGGCTTATTCTCAGGTTGCATCGTGGCTCATCCCTCCCATCTACGACAACATCTTTAAGGTGATTGGTGCCAACCTCGTGGTTACCGATTCGGTAGGTGAGACGTCGCTGTGGTCTTTCGAGGGAAAACGCCTCTTCAAGACCAATGAAACACTCTTTCCGTTTCAGGACGATGTAGCCCTTGTCACCAGAAGAAGCACCACTGAGATATTGGGATTTGTTTCTACTCGTGGTGAGTATATCACACTTGACGGCCTACTGGTTGTTCATGAGTATCCTTATTTTTCTGAAAGACTCCTGGCTGTGAGAAGTATGCACGACAATTCTTATTGCTACATCGACAAACGGGGTAGGCGAGCCATCAAGAACTGTGTTTCGGGCTATCCTTACTGTAACGGCTATGCGAAGTGCGAGGCTTATCAGTCAACAACAAAGAATAGCAAACCCTGTGAGCTACTTCTCGACCGTAACGGGCAGCCAGTCAAGTTCTCCTTCAAGGGACAGCGCATATCCAATGAGGATGTCAGTTTCGTCTCGTCGGTCAACGACGATAGTCTTGCCGTGCTCGTTGCCAACCAGAAAGTGTATTACTTCGATACCAGGACACAGGAGCTTCGCCCCGTGTTCGCCTCAGAGGATGATACCAATCTGAAGCATCAGGCACAGGTCGACGGACAGGCTGTCGACTTCTGGAAGCAAATCGATCGTACTGACAGTGAATTGACGGCTAAGGGTGATGGAAAACGCATCGTGTTCCATTTCAACAAACTTTGCCAGCCCATCGAGATGACCGTCGACGGTGCAGCGAAAGCCTTTACACAGCGCGAACGTCCCGAGTGGAGTCCTACTACGACACTTGAGGTCAGTCACTATAACGGCAGTTATGGACTTTATATCAACGATAAGGAGGTGCTGCCTCCTCAGTTCGGTGAGGTGCCTGACTGTTTCGACAACAAGGCGTTCGTTTTTGTTCAGGGCAAGTGTGGCATGCTGGAAGTGAATGAGGACGAGAAGTTCGAATTCAGTATGAACAGAGGCAATGACATCCCCTTCCGTCATCAGCGTGTTGAAACCACTCTGCGTCTTGACATGCCATCGTCGATTCCCGCTTCTTCAGCAACTGTGGAGATGGATCCTGACTCGGGATGTGAAATCGATGTTACCTCCTGTGAAGCCAAGACTACTAGCTTTGGCAGCTCTCTTCAGTATGGTGTCATCCTGACTATTCCCGAGGGTTTGAGCGATGAGACGCAAGACGTTGAGTATCAGGCCCGTGTCACCTATGATGGCCTTATTTCTTCAATCATTCCTTTCACAGCCAAAGAATGGTACTATAAGTATTTCAATATTGATGTTGAGGATGTCGAAACGGTCATCAAGAATGGTAATCTGTTCTTCACATTCAATGTCTCTGCCGACAAGTTGCCGGGCGAGGAAGACTATCCAAGCACCGTCAGCGTGAGAGCTGGCACATTGCCAGTGAAACTTGAGAAGCTTTCTGAAACCCGCTACAAGTGTAATGTGACTGGGTTGCACGAAGGCGTGAACCAGGTGATCGTACAGATTCAGGAACCGGGCTGCCCGCTTTCTGAATATCCCTTTGAAGTCTCCTACACCAAACCGACCCCGAAGGCTACGGGTTCATCCGGTGGAAGAGAGAATGTAGTCATTAAGAACAACTCGAAACCGAGACGGCCTGCTCCGCCTCAGCCAGCTAAGCAAACTAAGAAACCACGACTTGAAATTTGATGTAAGTATGAAAATCAAGATATCTGCCCTCACCGATGTTGGTAAGGAACGCACCAACAATGAGGATGCTCTCATTTATTGTTCCGATTTGTCTCTGCAGAAATGGAGTGCAGAGTGTCAGAAAGAGTATGTGAAACTGGGTGATTTAGGAACGCTATTGGTCGTGGCGGACGGCATGGGTGGCGCCAATGCCGGTGAGGTAGCCTCATCGTTGGCTATCGAGACGGTGAAGGAACGCTTCTCTGTTAAAAATGCACAGGAGGCCTTGGCTTCCGAGGGCGATGGCATTGCCTCGTTGTTGAAGGAAACCATTGCTGAGGCTGATAAAGTCATCAATCAGCGCATGGCGACCGATGCAGAAACACAGGGAATGGGTACGACCATCGTCATCTGCTGGATTCTGAATGATGGTAATGCTCATATCGCATGGTGTGGCGACAGTCGTTGCTACGTCTACCGGCCTACAACCGGCCTGCGTCGGCTGACGAAGGACCATTCGTTAGTTCAGGAGCTCATTGATAATGGTGAGATTACTGAGGAAGAGGCCTTCAACCATCCCGACAATAACATTATCACGTGTGGTCTTGGCGACTTCCAAGCTTATCCTACACCAGGCATTGTGAGTTGCGAACTGAAGCCCAACGATACCGTCCTGCTTTGTAGCGATGGCCTTTGTGGCTATTGCACCGACGACGACATCAAACAAGTACTCAAAGCCGAGTATGTGGAAAACGAGGCTTGTTGTCAGAAGATGCTCGATTGTGCACTCGATGCCGGTGGTGCCGACAATATCGCCATCGTGATGGCTTCGCTCATCGGTGATGACCAGGAATTGCCAGAACTGGTGAAGCAGTCTTGGCTAAGTGCATTGATTCACAAACTTTTCGGATCTAAAGAGGATTAACAAGGGCTGGCCTTTGTGGTCATGCCATATTGGCAGTAGCGCAAAGCCGCTTGCATGTATATGATTCAGCAGTGTTGCACAACCGATGTGTAACACTGCTTTTTTGTATAGCAATATTATACTGTTGCCACATATGTCTTTTGGGTGATAACCTCATCTATAAAAGGCGCTCATATCGGTAATGAATTTAGCAATGACGTCATAAAAAGAAAAACTTGGGTTTTTATTTTGCTTTTCCCTTTCTTATTCGTAACTTTGTCGCCTGAATAGACTGAAATCATGGAGATAGTATATTTAATAATAGGTGTGGTCGTTGGCGGAGCTGTTGCCTACCTGCTGACAAACCAGAAGAAGAAAGGCGTGGAATCGACGTTGATGCTTACCGCACAGCGGCTCGACCAGGAAGAGAAGAAGAACGAGAGTCTTGCGCTGGCGGCAGAGAAGGCAGAAGAGAAGTTCCGTAGCCTTGCTGATGAGTTGACGCAAGCACGCATCGACGTGGCATCGCTGCAGACCCAGGTGGAAGCAGAGCGCGAACATAACTCTAAGACTGAGCAGATGCGGCGCGAACAGTTTCAAGAGCAGTTGCGCACGGTGCAGGAGCAGTTCCAGAACCTTGCCACTCGTGTGCTCAATCAGACCAGCGACCAACTGAAAACCCAGAACACTGAGTCGATGCAGACGCTGACAGCTCCGCTTAAGCAGAACCTGGAGCAGTTGCAACAGGCCATTCGCAACACCAACAATGAGACTGCCAAGCAGACGGCTTCACTGTCGGAACAGCTGAAGGCAATGGGTGAGCAGACCTCTCGCATCAGCGAGACTGCTACGCGGCTAACCAATGTGATGCGGGGTGGAAACAAGATACAGGGCAACTGGGGTGAAGTGACTTTGAAGAACCTGCTGGAGAGTCAGGGCTTGAAGTTGGGGCGCGACTTCGACTTGCAGCATACCATCACCGACGAACAAGGTAATGCCGTGCTGAACGACGAGAGTGGTGCAAAGATGGTGCCCGATGCCATCCTGCACTACCCAAACGACGAGGACGTGGTTATCGATGCGAAGATGTCAATCGATGCTTATGCGAAATATGTGGAGACTGAAGACGAGACGCAGCGCAAGGCATTGGCCAAGGAGGTAGTGCGTAGCGTGAAGGAACAGTTCAAGCGTTTGTCATCGAAGGAGTACAATCGCTATGTGAAGCCGCCACGCCGGTCGGTGGATTTCGTCATCATGTACATCCCTTACGAAGGAGCCCTGCAACTCGCGTTGGCCACCGAGCCTGGCTTATGGAATGAGGCTTTCAGCAAGAAGATCTTCATCACAGGTCAGCAGAATCTCATGGCTATCCTGACGATGATCCATGCTGCTTGGCGACAGTTCATGCAGAACGAGAACGAGAAGCAAGTATTCATCATGGCAGAGGAACTCCTGAAGCGTGTGGGCGCATTTATCAAGGAGTTCGACCAACTGAAAGAACACCTGCGCCGTGCTACTACCGACTGCGAGCAGTTGGAGCAGAAGTACGACGGTCGCATGGGTATTGTGCAGAAAGCTAACCAACTGAAGAAACTCGGTGTGAAGGAGAATGTGAAGTATCCAATACCGTCGTTGGAAGAGGAGGAAACCCAGCCCTAGACCCTCCCAGTGGTAGGGGAGGCAGATATGTCATGAAGTAGACACGCAGCATCCCAACAATCTTATTACGACGAAAACGTATATGAATAAACAGCAACAACAAGAAATAGTATCTACTCCCCACACTCATAGGGAGGGGCAGGGAAGAGAGTCCGAGGGTAGAGTGACCTCTCTCCTCTTCATCTGCCTTGGTAACATCTGCCGCTCACCGGCTGCTGAGGGGGTGATGAAGCACATTGTGGAACGCGAAGGTCGCGATGCTGATTTCCTAATAGACTCAGCAGGCATCGGTGGTTGGCACGTGGGGCAGTTGCCTGATCATCGCATGCGTCGTCGTGGGGCAGCTAGGGGATACGACTTCTGCAGCAGGGCGCGTCAGTTCTCGGCTGCCGACTTCCAGCGTTTCGACATGATCCTTGTGATGGATCGTGAGAACTACTACGATGTGAAGCGACTCGCGCGCAATAGTGACGACGTGCAGAAAATCAAGATGCTGCCTGACTTCATGACACGTCATCCCGGCCAGCCGACCATCCCCGATCCCTACTATGGCGATATCGCCGACTTCGACTTTGCACTCGACCTCATCGAGGATGCCTGTGAGGGTCTTTTTGCATATCTATGCGCAAATAACCATTGAAAATCCTCTTTTTCCTGTATGTTTTTACAAAACATGGCATAAAAGTTTGGCATTTTGTGAATAATTGCTTATCTTTGCCGACGATTTATAATCGTTTTCAGGATGAAGAAGGAATATTTGATCTACAAGCTTAGCGATCAGGTGAAGAGCACCTGCAAGATCGACAATGAGCTTTTCAGCCGCTACGGCGTGAAGCGCGGACTGCGAAACGAAGATGGCAGCGGCGTGCTCGTGGGGCTGACAAACATTGGTAATGTGGTGGGCTACGACCGCGACGAGACCGGTCAGTTGTTGCCCGCAGAGGGAAAACTCTACTATCGTGGCTACGAGCTTAACGACCTTGTGTCGCCATTGCTCAAGGAACAGCGCTTCGGCTTTGAAGAAATTGCCTACCTGCTGCTCTCTGGCAAGTTGCCCGACCGCGAGGAGCTAACGGCCTTCAGCGAATTGCTCAACGAGAACATGCCACTCGACCACCGTACAGTGGTGCATCTGGTTGATCTCGAAGGCACCGACATCATGAACATCCTTGCGCGTTGCGTGTTGGAGATGTATACCTTCGACGAGAACCCCGATGACATTTCTCGCGATAACCTCATGCGTCAGGCCGTAGAGCTCATTGCGAAGTTCCCCACGATCATCGCCTATGCTTATAACATCTATCGCCACTCCGTACGAGGACGGTCGCTGCACATACGTCATCCGCAGGAGGGAGCCTCTATTGCTGAGAACTTCCTCTTCATGCTGCAGCACGAGAACTTCACTGAACTCGACGCCCGCGTACTTGACCTATTGCTCATTGTGCAGGCCGAGCATGGTGGCGGTAACAACTCGACGTTCACGGTGCGTGTGACCAGTTCTACACGCACCGACACCTATAGCAGCATCGCCGCGGGCATCGGCTCGCTGAAGGGCCCTCTCCACGGTGGAGCAAACATTAAGGTCATCCAGATGTTCCATCATCTGAAAGAGCAGATAAGCGACTGGACATCGACCGACGAAATCGATACCTACCTGAAACGCATGCTGCGCAAGGAGGCTTACGACCAGTCGGGACTCATCTACGGCATCGGACATGCCGTCTACACGAAGAGCGATCCGCGTGCCGTGCAACTGAAGCGGCTGGCTGGCGAAGTGGCGAAGGAGAAAGGGCGTGAGGCAGAATACGAGTTCCTGAAACTCATCGAGCAAGAGGGCATCAAGTGTCTCATGGAACATCGCAGCAGCGACAAGCCCGCGTGTGCGAACCTCGACTTCTACAGCGGTTTCATCTATGAGATGATTGGTCTGCCCGAGGAAATCTTCACGCCCATCTTTGCGATGGCGCGTATTGTCGGATGGATGGCCCACCGCATCGAGGAACTGAACTTCGAGGGTCGTCGCATCATACGCCCGGCCTACAAGAACGTTCTCGAAACGAGGGATTACATCCCGATTCGCAAACGATAGAAACTGTATACTATAAAGAAAAGACTTATGGAAGGAAAGAGAATTTTGTTAATGCTGTGCCTCGTGTTGGGCATTCTTACTGCCCGTGCACAGGACGGAAACACATCCATGGTGACCGCTTATGCCGATTATAAACCGGCACAGGTGGCACTTACCGACGGGCGCGTCATCAAGGTGCCCAAAGCAAACGTGTTCCTGAAGCACAGCACACTCATCTACAAAAACGGCTCGTCGGTGAAGGAGGCGAACATGAAGACGGTGAAATCAGTAGACTTTGGTGACCGCCTCTATTTGAAGATTGACACGGTGCTGGCATTCTTTGTAGACTCTGTGGGACCGAACGCTGTCTACCAGCAGCAGGTCATCGACCGCGAGGCTTACGAGGCCAGCTTCCGCAACGACCGCCTCATCACTGGCATTCAGTATGGTGAGCAGATTAATCTCATCTCGTTGGATCCTGTGCGCGACAGCACGGCAGTCTATCCAGTCATCAACACCTTCTACTATAACTACAATGGTAAGATAGTGAAGGTTCACGACCGTGAATTGTGGCGCCTGCTGCCAAAGGAGAAACGTCGCATCATGACAGCCCTCATCGGCGAAGATGGTTTTTCTTGGACTCGTCGAGAGAGCGTCGTGCGCCTGTTGCAGGGCATCACCGGTACGCTGTTTGAAAAGAAAGAGGAATAATCAGGGGCGCGTTAGAAGTCGAGCGACAATTGTGTTGCCGACGTCGTCGGTCGAACTTCTTCCACTTGATCATCAGCAGAGAAACGGCTGAGGAAATCGTCTTCCGAGAGAATCGGAATGCCGAGTTCCTTGGCCTTTTTGTTTTTGCCTGATGTGGAGGTCACGTCGTTGTTGATGAGGAACGAGGTGGAGCCACTGACACTGCCTGCAACCTTACCGCCACGAGCCTCGATGTAAGCCTTCAGTTCGTTGCGATTCTTGAAGTGGTGGACGTCGCCGGTGATGACGAAGGTGAGTCCTTCGCATTGGTTACCCGACCGCTGCTGCTGTTGCTGCCGTACTTTAATTAGTGAGAGTAAGTCGCTGAGAACCTTGGTGTTATCCTCATCGTGGAACCAGCCGACAATGAGGGCGGAACGTTCCGGTCCGATACCGTCGATGTGGGCGAAGTGATCGTTGTCGTCGGTAATGGAAGCGGTCTCCATGAGGTCGCCGAATGCATAGGCCCCCAGCAGGCGCTTCGCCACATCGGCTCCGCACTTCGGAATGCTTAAAGCGATGAGCAACCGCTGGGCATCCACTTCGCGAGCCTTCTCTATGGATTTCACGATGTTTGCTGCCGATCGCTCGCCAAAACCTTCCAGCGAAGCAATCTCACGGATATGGTCGGGCAGACGGTAGATGTCGGCGAAGTTACTAATCCAGCCAAGGTTGATGAAGCGGGCGAGTGTTTGTTCTGAGATGCCATCGATGTCCATGCCGGCTTTCGACACGAAGCGGGCGTACTTCTTCAGTTGTTTGGCAGGGCAGGTGGGATTGGTGCAATGCAACGTGCGAGTGCCGCTCTGCTGACTCGCCACAATCTCTGTGGCATGATGACACACGGGGCATTGTTCAGGAATATGCAGGGTGCCAACGGTCTCAATAACCTTGATGACTTTCGGAATAATCTTGTTCGCCTTGATGACCGAAAGCTTTGTGCCAGCATCACCGATGCCCAGTCGTTCGCACTCGCTGATGTTGCAGAGTGAAGCGCGCTTTACCGTAGTTCCTTCCAACTCTACTGGACGGAAGATGGCAACGGGCGAGATTGTTGAGGCTGCACACGACCATTCAATCTCTTGCAATTCCGTTTCGGCAGCCTCGTCCTGCCACTTGAAAGCCAGTCCGGCACGAGTGGCGTGATGGCCAGTGACAGAGCCGGTGGCAGCATATTCGGTATCATCGTAGGTGATGACAAGTCCGTCGACGGGGAAGGGGAATGCAGAGTTGAGAGTTGAGAGTTGAGAGTTGAGAGTTTTGGGACTTTGTCCCGTCACGCGTTCCGTGAATCGGTCGATGACGGCTTGGACGTTTTCTTCGGTTGGGTTTTCAACAAGTTCGCGCTGAACGGTGTTGAAGCCAAGCGTGTCGAGCCAATCCATACGGGCACCCCAGGAAATGATAGATGTGGGGTAGGAAAGCGTGAATGGTATCCACTGGATCTTTCTTGGTTTTACTTCTTCCGGGTCTTTCAGCGAGAGGGAACCCGAGGCGAGGTTGCGCGGGTTGGCATAGTCCTCGCCACTCTCCATGACGAACTGATTGAAGTCGTCGTAGGAGATGACGGCCTCACCACGAATCACCACGTGCCCCTGCTCGTCGATGCGTTGCGGTATACCGCTGATGGCGTGAGCCAGATGGGTAATGTTCGTTCCAATGTGGCCGTTGCCGCGTGTGACGACTTTTGTAAGCCGACCTCCATCATAGGTAACGACAAGTGTCAGGCCATCGAGCTTCCACGAAATCCATATCGGTCGTCCCTCAGCCCACTTCACCAAATCGCTTACTTGTTTCGTCTTGGCAAGTGACAAGGCAGGGAACTCGTGTTCTTCTTTTTGGCCGGCTGTGTTGTCTTCCGACACGCGCTGTGTCGGCGAGTCGGGTAGGGTGGTGCCTGTTTCCATTTCGAGCCGCTTCAGTTCGTCGAAGCGTGCGTCCCACTCATAGTCGGTCATCAGTTCCTGCCGACCATTATAATAAGCCTCCGAAGCGCGGTTGAGTTCTTCAACCAACTGCTCCATGCGTTTCAGTTGTTCTTCAGTCATGGTTATTTTCATTTTCTGCTGACAAAGTTAGCAAGAAATTTGAAGATGACCAAATTTATTTGTATTTTTGCACGCTGTAAATACAAGTGAACGGACATGATGAGTTTCTGGGACATATTGCTGCTTTCGGTGGCACTGGCGATGGACTGCTTTGCAGTGAGTATTGCCAGTGGGGTGATTCTCACCCCTAGCTCCTCTCCGAAAGGGAGCCCCATCCCTAACCCCTCCCCTGTAGGGAAGGAAAGCCCCACCCCTAACCCCTCCCCCGTAGGGAAGGAAAGCCCCACCCCTAACCCCTCCCCCGTAGGGAGGGGAACACGGAAAGACTCCTTTATGGGGAGAGTCTTGGAGGGGGCTCTTCGTCTGAGTGTCCTCTTCGGCTTGTTTCAGGCAGGAATGCCACTGGTGGGGTGGTTTTGCACGAACTGGTTGGCAGAGCGAATCGAGGCCTACGACCACTGGATAGCCTTCGGCCTGTTGGCGTTTCTGGGTGGAAGAATGATTCGCGATGCGTTCAGTGATGAGGAAGAGGCGCACCACTTCGACCCAACCAACTGGTGGACAGGCATTGTATTGGCCGTGGCAACGAGCATCGATGCACTGGCCGTAGGTATCTCGCTGGCCGTCACGGGCTATCATACCATCAGGCAATTAGCTATGCCGCTGGTGGTGATAGGATTAGGTTCGTTCCTGTTTGCGATGTTAGGTCATTGGCTCGGCATGCGGTTTGGCAGCAGCATCCGTCGTCGGCTCCAACCAGAGCTGTTGGGTGGTATCATCCTGATTGGCATTGGTGTGAAAGTGCTCATCACGCATCTCTGCGATGCGTGAAATTGAAAATGGATAATTGAAAATTGAAAATTGAATTGCGACGCAGTCGCATTGAACCGTCGCGCAGCGACACTTGAACAATGAAAGTAATAGTTTCTAATGAGATTGAGCGGGTGTGCCCGGGATTTGTGGGTGCCTGCGTAGAGGCCGACGTAGTGAATACCCCTTACTGCGAGGGCCTTTGGGAAGAAATACGTGCGCTGGGCGAGCAATACAAGGCGACGCTCACCACCGAGTCGTTGAAGGAGATGTCGGGCATCGCTGCCACACGACGCGTCTATAAGGCCTGTGGCAAGGATCCGTCACGCTACCGTCCTGCTTCAGAGCAGCTCATCCGCCGCATGTTGCAGGGCAAGGAACTCTATCAGATTGACACGCTCGTCGACCTGATAAACCTTGCCAGTATACGCTTTGGCTATTCTATCGGCGGCTTTGATGCCTCGAAGTTTGTGGGCGATACGTTGACACTTGGCATCGGAAGAGCTGGCGAACCCTATGAGGGCATCGGCAGAGGCATGCTCAATATAGAAGGTCTGCCCGTCTATCGTGATGCCGAGGGTGGAGTAGGGACGCCGACGAGCGACAACGAGCGCACGAAAATCACCATCGACACCCGTCATCTGGTGGTGCTCATCAATGGCTATGATGGCAACGAAGAACAGGTTCGCGCCAATGCAGAGTTCATTCTCGACCTCGTGCGCCGCTACTGCCAGACGCAAGAAGGCTGCTACCATCTGTATAGACCTGTGGGCGAGTAAAGCTGCTTCGCAGCGTGTAAAGTCCTTCGGACGTGTAGAGTTGCTTCGCAACGTTGAAGGTCCTACGGGCGAGGAACTGCAAACTTGTTAAAAAATGGTATTTTCTTGCATCGGCAGAAATAATGTTGTATATTTGCAACTTGGAACTTAATCAATTACTATATGACGATATCGAGACTACTACTTGGGTATGCCCTGATGTTATTGCCAATGGCGGCAACCGCTCAGTCGTGGACGGCTGACAATGGTAACGGAACGTTCACGAACCCGCTGTTCTACGACGAGTTCTCCGACCCCGACATCCTGCGCGTGGGCGACGACTACTATCTGGCTGGTACGACAATGCATGCTGTGCCAGGTCTGGTCATCCTGCACTCGAAGGACCTCGTGAACTGGGAGAACATCTCCTATTGCTTCGACCGCTTCGACTTCACCGAGGACCGCTTCTCGCTGAAGAACCACGAAGAGATTTACGGTCAGGGCGTGTGGGCACCGTGCATCCGCTATGCCAACGGTCAGTTCTATGTCTATACGAACGTGAACGGAAAGGGCCTGCAGTGCTACACAGCAAAAGACATTCATGGCCCTTGGGAGCATCACAATATGAAAGGCAACATCTACGACCTGAGCGTGCTCTTCGATGACGATGGAAAGATCTATGCCATTCATGGCTATGGCGAAGTGAAATGCACCGAATTGGAGCCAGATATGAGTGGTCCGAAGGAGGGCACCACGCGTACCATCATCCCTGAAGGCAATGGAGTAGGCGAGGGCCACCATATGTATAAGATAGACGGAATGTACTACCTCATCTCCACCGACTATCGCCCCAACGGGCGTACACTCTGCTCCCGTTCTAAGTCGATATGGGGACCTTACGAGACGCGCGTCATCACTGCCGACGAGACCTACGGCTATCATGCCGCCTCACTGACGCAGGTGCCACGCGGCGAGAAATACCGCATCGGCGAAGACGGCACGAAGTTCGCCCTTGGCCATGTTGACAAGGACGCCACCGCCTGCACCAACGCCCATCAGGGTGGCATTGTGCAATTCAAGGACGGCACTTGGTGGGCTCTGCTCATGCAGGACTTCCACTCGATTGGTCGTACGGTATGCCTCATGCCGATGACGTGGACGGATGGCTGGCCGATGATTGGATTCAAAGGAAACTACGGCCGTGCACCACGCACATGGTTTAATCCCGGGACTGCACATGGTTATTATGGTCTTGGCGAGCCGGTGGATAATCCTCATGCACCCTATGTGCGCAGTGAGAACTTCGATGCTAAACAGTTGGGTCGCGTGTGGCAGTGGAACCATAATCCCGATGATAAGCAATGGAGCCTTCGTAGTGGAAAGCTACGTTTGAACAGCCTGCCGGCCGAGCAACTGATGTGGGCACGCAACACGTTGACACAGCGTGTCATCGGTCCTGCATCGGTGGCAACGGTGGAACTCTATGTGAAAGGACTGAAGGACGGCGACGTCTGCGGACTTGGCAATATCAACGTGCCGTGCTCGTGGATTGGTATTGTCAAGAACGGAAAAGCATTGACCCTGCGTTGCTTCGAGCAGCTCACCAACGATACCATCGACACGACAGTGGAACTGCCGAAGGGTAAGATCTGGCTGCGCTGCATTGGCGACTACGACAACGACCAAGCACAATATGCTTATTCTACTGATGGAGTGAACTTCCAAACCATGGGGCGCATGATGCCACTCTCCTATCAGCTCATCTCGTTCCAGGGCTCTCGCCATGCACTCTTTGCCTTTAATACGAAGGGTAAGCAGGGCGGCTATGCCGAGTTCGATAACTTCACCGTCGACGAGCCGATGGCCGACCGAAGCAAGAACATTCCGTTCGACAAGACGTTCCGAATCATCAATCTGGCTACGAACCGGCCAGCCGTCTGCGATCCTCATGGACTGCTGTATGATTCGCGTCCCAATGACCAAGGTCGCCTCACGCAGTTCCAACTCGTCGACCGCGGAACGGGACAGGTGTCGCTGAAGTGCGTCGATGGACGCTATGTGAAAGTCTATGGCGAGGGCTTGGCCGGTGATGTGCGTTTCACCACCGATCCGAAAGAAGCTGAAGTGTTCCTCTGGCAAGACTATCTCAACCAGGAGTTCATGCTGCTCTCGCTGAAGAACCATCGCTATCTCGGCAAGAGTCCTACGACGGGCAGTCCTTATTCGATGGACTATGCCGGTCCCGACCCTGCACGCCGAAACGGCAGTGTGCTGAAGTGGGAAGAAGTGAAAGCTGAAAATTGATAGTTGAACGCGACTGAGTCGCATGTAACCCTTGAACTGTTGCATCGCAACAATTGAACCGCGCGCAGGCGCACTCGAACCTTTCATCAAATTATATGGGAATAGTAATAGGAATTGACGTCGGCATCAGCACGACGAAAATAGTTGGAATTAGCGAGAAGGGAGAGATTATCTCGCCCATCCGCATCAAGGCCACCGACCCAGTGGCATCGCTTTACGGTGCTTTTGGCCGCTATCTGCACGATAACGGCATTAACCTTGGCGACGTCCGACAGGTCATGCTCACGGGTGTGGGCAGTGCTTATATCGAAGACCCCATCTATGGACTGCCCACCGAAAAGGTGCAGGAGTTCATGGCCGACGGTCTTGGCGCCCGCTTCGAAACACGTCTCGACCGCATGCTTGTTGTCAGCATGGGCACGGGAACGAGTTTTGTGCGCTGCGACGGCGATAGCATCCGCCACATCGGTGGTATTGGTGTGGGTGGTGGCACGTTGCAAGGACTGGCCCGTATCATGCTGAAGACCGGCGACATCGCACAGGTGGTGGAACTCTCGAAGGGTGGCGACCTGTCGCGCATCAATGTGCTCATCGGCGATATCAGCCCGCGCCCCCTGCCTGGTTTGCCCAGTGATGCCATTGCCTCGCTGTTCGGCAACGCCCAAAGCGATGCCACACGCGAAGACATCGCACTCGGCATCCTCTGGACCGTCCTGCAAAGCATCTGCAGCGCAGCCATCCTTTCGTCGATGGACTGTGGCATCAAGGACTTTGTGATGATTGGCAAGCTCTCGATGCTGCCACTTTGCGAACAGGTGTTTGCCGCTTGCGAGAGCCTCTATGGCGTCCGTTTCCACGTTCCTGAGCATAGCGAGTTCAGCACGGCCATTGGTGCCGCCCTCTCGTATACGAAGGGAAAGGCGGAATGATGAAAGGCTCTATATAGAATAAGGAGAATAAAAGAATTATTTTGTTAAATGATAAGCATGAAAACTTCTACTAAACCTATGTTTGTGGGCTTGATGCTGTTCGTGGCTCTTACGGCATCAGCAGGCGGCTTCAAGTTGAAGACTGCCAAGCCCGTTGGACAGACCTTGTCTGTCGCTATCAATGCCGGTCTCCCGCTGACCCTTACGTGGGGCGACGGCACTACTGAGGAACTCTACACCACTGGGCAGCTGCAGGACATCACCATCAAGGATGCTGCGCTGACGGTGAGTACCGAGAAGGATATCACGTCGCTCTATCTGGCTGACAATGAGCTGACGGAGCTGAATGTGGCGGCATCGGCAGCGAAGCTGCGCCGACTCATCTGCCCCAACAATCAGCTGAAGACACTCAACGTAGGAGCGTGTCCCGAACTCGTCACCTTGGACTGTCAGGGCAATGAGCTATCGACGCTGAGCATTGTGAGTACCGTGATGGAGGAACTGAATGTTGCCGACAACAAGCTCTCTGCCAATGGCTTGCGCAACAGCGGAAACATGGTTTCGCTGGTGTGTGGAGGCAATAAGTTCACCGACATCAACTATCTGACCAGTATGGTAGACCTTGAGTCGCTCTTCTGTCAGGACAACCAGATCACCTCTCTGGCTCTGACGAAGCTCGTCAAGCTGCGCAATCTCGTTGCAAGTGGCAATCGCATTTCGACGTTGAACACGGGAGTGCTGGAGAACCTGCAGAACATCTGGGTTTCCGGCAACCGACTGAAGACACTCGACCTCGCAAAGGCTGCGAAGCTGGAGGGACTCGTCGTGGCTGAGAACCAGCTCACTGAGATTCTTTGGACCCGGTCGTGCAGCAGCACGTTCAAGTACATGGACCTGTCGAACAACGGCCTGTTCTTCAACTCCTTCCCCACCATCTACAATCAGCTGAGCCAGAAGTACAGCGTGGATGGTGCCGTCGGACCGCAGGAACCGTTCCAGCTGCTCAACGACATTGATGTCAACGTTCGGTCGGAGGCGCTGAAGACCTATTTCTATCAGAACGCATGGAACACCTCCACGCAGCTCGCCTTGACGCTGACCGACGGCGATGGCACGGAGCTGGTGGCCGACGAGGACTACACCTACAACAGCAGCCTCTATCGCTTTACCTTCCTGAAGCCTCACACGGACGTGGTCATCACAGCTACATCGAAGAACTATCCCGACGTAGTGCTTACGAGCGTTCCCTTCAACGTCATCGATCCCGCCGGCATTGAGGGCGCAGAGGTTGCCTCGGAGTTGACCATCGAGAATGCCGACGTTTACGACCTGCAGGGCCGCAAGATTTCTGTTGCTAAGGCATCGCAACTTCCCAAGGGCATCTATGTCGTGAATGGAAAGAAGATCATCATGAAGTAGAATCACGCAAAAAGATAAGACGATATGAAGACTATCAGATACTACATGCTCACCCTCGTGGCACTGGCTTTTGCGGGCCATGTGCAGGCACAGTCGGTGAAGCTTGACAATAGCAATATCAAGAAGCAAGTGCTGATGATTGGACGCGAGTCGCTGACGCTCGACTACAGCGACTTCACGACGGTTGCCGTGGCCGCCAACTGCAACTACACAGCAACTGCCAACGACGCCTGGCTCACCACCCGCCGCATGGACAATGGCAACACTGCCATCTTTGCACAGTCGAACTACAACATGGCATCGCGCCAAGGCACTATCACGTTCAAGTCGGAAGATGGAACGGTGGTGCGCAAGCTCACGGTGACACAGACCGGCTTCGATGCCTCCGACCGTTCCATACCCATTGCCAGCGGTACGGCCAGTAACTATCAGTCGGGAGAAGGCATCGAGCGTTCTTTCGACGGCGACTATGCTACGCTCTATCACTCCAACTACAACTCGCAGAACACGTTCCCCATCACGCTTACCTACACGCTCAAGGAAGTTTCGCACGTCGACTACGCTGTCTACACCCCGCGTCAGGATGGCAATGTGAATGGTAACTTCCAAGAGGTGACCGTCAGCTATCAGGTGGGCAACAAGTGGACCACGCTTGCCACCTTGAATTTTGAGGGAAGTTCGGCAGCATCGCGCATCCCCTTCGGCGACAATGGTGTTGACGACGTGAAGGCCGTCCGCTTTGTTGTGAAGAGTGGTACTAACGGTTTCGCCAGCTGTTCGGAGATGGAGTTCTACACGAAGAACAACTTCATGGAGGACCTTCTGCATACCTACTTCACCGATAACCTCTGCACGCAGCTGCGCGAGGGCGTCACGGCTCAGGAGATTGAACAGATTCCTGTGGCCGAGATTCGCAACATGGCGAAGGCAATGCTTGCCGGCACCTATTCCACAGAGTTCCGCATCGGCGAGTTCACGGCCTTCCGTCCGCTCAGCGACCTGCAGGGCGAGCTGAAGAACAGCTACCTCTATAATAACCACGAGAATCCTACCGGCATCACGTTCGACGAGGACGAGAGCGTCATCGTGATGGTGGAGGGCATCGGTGAGCAGCCGGTGGCTCTGCAGGTGCGCAACTTCGGTCCGACGGTGTTTGCCTCCAGCACCTATGCGCTGCAGAATGGCATCAACGTCATCAAGGTCTCCAACAAGGGTAATGGCTACATCAACTACTACACCACCAGCTGGAAGACCGCGCCGAAGGTGAAGATGCACTTCCTCAATGCAAAGGAACAGGGTTACTTCAGCCCGAAGTATAAAGGTCATACCAACGACGACTGGAAGCGCCTGCTTGCCAATGCGAAGGGCGACTGCCTCGACATGCACGGTGAGTTCACCGACTGCGTGTTCCCCGTCTCGTCGTTCAAGGCCAACTGTCCGAACGATGGCGAGTGGCTGATGGCCATCTATGACAGCATCATCTCTGTTGAACGCGACATCATGGGCATCTTCAAGTACAAGCACGAGTTCCCCAACCGCCAGTGTGCCATCACGGTTGCAACCAGCGGTGGCCTCTATCATGCCAGCAACGATGGCTTCTGCGTGCCCGTCAACGCCCTTCGCGATCCGACCAGCCGCACCCATTACGACGTCTGGGGAGCTGCCCATGAGTACGGACACCAGAACCAGACGCAGGGTCTACGATGGATTGGACTCACCGAGGTCACCAATAACATCATGTCGGCTTATGTAGAGCACAAGCTTCGCACCGATGGCTACCACCGTCTGGAGAATGAGTCGAACGGCTTCCGCTACTACGACTTCTTCGAGTATAACGTGATGAAGGGTGGACAGTTCGTGCCACATGCCCACAACGACGTGTTCTGCACGCTCGTGCCCTTCTGGCAGTTGCTCATCTATACACGCATTGCCGGCATCCAGCCCGATGCTTATCCCGAACTCTACGAGACGCTGCGCAACCAGTCGGCACTCTCGTCGATGAGCGATGGTCAGCATCAGGTGAACTTCATGAAGCAGTGGTGCCATATCACGAAGACCAACTTCCTGCCTTACTTCAAGCAGGTCGGTATGTTCAAGACCGTTGATGAGAGCATTAGCGACTATTCTACGCGCCAGCTCACCATCACACAGGCCATGCTCGACAATCTCGAGAAGGAAATCAATGCAGCCAACTATCCCGAGCCCCCTGCAGCTTTCTGCTATATCGACGTGAACAACTATCCTGCATTCCGCGACAAGGCAGCACTCGTCGCTAACACCGTGGGCAAGGGTTGCAGCGTCTCTGGCAACACTGTGCGCATCCAGCACAACCAGTGGAAGAACGTTGTGGGCTTCGAGACCTATAAGGCCGATGGTACACTCCTGCACATGACCAACTACGGTCACGGCGATTCCGCCTACAAGCCCACCATGACCTCTGTTGTCTGGAACACGAGTGAGAAACCTGCCTACATCATGGCAGTGGGCTATGACGGTACGCGCGTGAAGTGCTACGAGCCGTAAAAGGCAACGAAACCCTGAAGAACAGGGTTGATCATAAGAATAGGTGGTGACATCGGCAAGCGGTGTCACCACCTATTTTATATATAATGATGGCGCAATGACACAAGACGCTGAAAGCGTCTGCGATTGATAGGGGAGTGTGTCAAAATGAGCAAGGAGTCAATTTGTAGTCCCCTCCTTCGGGAAGGAGGGGTCAGGGGTGGCGAAGCGCGAGGAGGGAGCGATGAGGGGAGCACAGCGACGGGGGAAGCGATAAATAAGGTTCGACCTATTATAATTATTTGGTTATTAAATAGGTTATATCATTATTCTTCTCTACCACCCCTAAGAGGGTGTGTCAAAATAGAGCAAGGAGTCAATTTGTAGTCCCCTCCTTCTGGAAGGAGGGGTCAGGGGTGGTAGAGACAAATAAGTCATTATTCTTCTCTACCACCCCTAACCCCTCCTCCCAGGAGGAGGGGACTACTGGCAGCGTCTTTTCATCCATTATTTCATTTTGACACACCCGCACAACTGGCAGAGTCTATCCATCAATTCCTCAAAAGCAGTGCTTTCATTTGTCAATAGCAATGCTCCCGTTCCTCGTTAGCAATGCTCCCGTTCCTCCATTCTATTGCCCTAGTTTTACAAATTAACTGATTTTGTTCAGCAAATTAAGTTAATTTATTCAGTAAATTAAGTTATTTTACTCAGTAAATTAAGTTATTTTACTTATCAAATTAAGTTAATTTACCGCACAAATTAAGTTAATTTACTGAACGATATGCATTCTCCCGATAAATCAAAGCATTGTTTCTGATAAATCAAAGCATTGCTCCCGTTGCATCAAAGCATTGTTCCTGATAAATAAAAGCATTGCTTCCGTAACATCAAAGCATTGTTCCAGATAATCAAAAGCATTGCCCTGAATGCCCCAAACGGCTGCTTTCCGACCTTAAAAGCACTATTCAGCAATTTTACGTTTGTATCAATTACTTTGCAATATGTTTAAAAGTGGAAAAAGAACACATTTCGATTTGTTTATTCGCTCAATTCCTCGTATCTTTGCACCACTTCTTTACGGGCGGGCGAAAGAAGGGGCGGCTCAATCAAGTAAATCGTCTGCCCAGTCAAATGGATAGTCTGCCCAACGGAGCGAAATCAAAAACAAAACAATAACAAAAGAACATGAAGAGACAAATCATTACAGTTTTGCTGGCTGCACTGGTGCCCATGTTGGCTCAGGCACAGTTGTCGTCGAACCCCGACAAGTTCCTTGGCAACATCACAACAAGGTATAACGTTGATGCTGGCGGCGGTGTAGCCCCGTATTACAAGCTTTGGAACCAGATTACCTGCGAGAATGAGTCGAAGTGGGGATCGGTGGAAGGAACCCGTGGTAGCTACAACTGGGGCTGCGACAAGGCTTTCAACTATGCCAAGCAGCACGACTTCACTTACAAGTTCCATGCGCTGGTTTGGGGTGCCCAGTATCCTGGTTGGCTCCCCGACCTGTCCATTAAGGACCGCTATGCATCCATCGTGAAGTGGTATGATGCCGTGAAGAAGAAATATGCCACGCTTCCGATGATCGATGTGGTGAACGAAGCCGTTGGAATGCATCAGCAGGGCAATCCAATGATTAAGGAATCGCTTGGCGGCGAGGGCAAGACGGGCTATGACTGGCTCATCAAGGCCTTCGAGATGGCTTATGAGCGTTGGCCGGATGCCATCCTGATTTACAACGACTACAACACATTCCAGTGGGACACGAATAACTACCTGGATCTCGTCAGAACCCTTCGCGATTCCGGAACTCCCATCGATGCCTATGGTTGTCAGTCGCACGACGTCACAGATATCACCGCCACCAACTTGAAGAACTCGATGAACACGCTTCAGACCGGCCTGAAGATGCCTATGTACATCACTGAGCTGGACATCGACCAAGCCGATGATGCGAAGCAGAAAAAGCAGTTTGAGGACATCTTCCCGATGATGTGGGAGGCCGACTATTGTGCCGGTGTCACCCTCTGGGGATACATTCATGGTGCCACTTGGGTCGACAATTCCGGTCTTATCAAGAACGGTAAGGACCGCCCCGCAATGACTTGGCTGCGTACATATATGGAAACTGAAGCCGCCAAGACTGCCAAGAGTCCTTTCCCCGGCATGAAGAAGGAGGCCTCCATCTATGTGAAACCCCGCGACTTAAAGGTTGCCAAGGGTGACGTGCTGCCGATTATGGTTCGCGCCAAAATGGCAACGAAGACCATCGAGAAGGTAGACCTCTATCTGGGAACAAAGCTCATTGCCACGATGACCGAGGCTCCCTACTACACGGAATACGCAGTTCCCACGAGTTCCTCTACGGGTTGGAGTACGCTGAAGGCTGTGGTCACAACCACCGACGGCTCCACCTACGAGCGCTATTCGCGCTTCAACGTGCTCAGCTCTACTACGAAGCGTGCTCCCTACAATGAAACCGTGCCCGAATTGCCTGGCACCATCTTGACAAACGAGTACGACAAGGGTGCTCAGGGCGTTTCCTACAACAAGGCTTCGCGTAGTACCTCGGCAGCCACGCAGACTGGTGGCTGGATGGAATACACGGTCGACGTGAAGGAGGATGGCATCTATTCGTTCGATGCAGAAGTGGCCTCGAACATCACTGGTGGCGCTTTCCACCTGACGGAGTATGGCCTTGACCATGTGACCTTCTATGCCGACATCGTGGAAGTTCCCAAGACGGGCGGCAGCAACAAATTCCAGACCATGCATTGCGTGATGACGAAGCCCCTCACAGCCGGTCGACACATTCTCTGCCTGAACATCGACAAGGGTGGTTTCTATATCAAGAACCTCACCTTCAAGCGTTACGAGCAGGACAAGAATATCTTGGTGAGCGTCAGTTCGATGTCGCCGACTACGATTGCTGTTGGCGATACGACCCTTATCAAGGTGACTGCCAACAGTTCTGGAAGCACCATCGACAATGTCAAGGTGTTTGCCAACGACCTCTTAATCGGCACGCTGACCGAGGCTCCTTATTCTCTTGAGTTCGCTCCCAGCAGCAAGGGCACTTATTACATCACCGCTATCGCCACCAATGCAGAGGGCAAGGAGAACACCTCGGCTAGGAAGACGCTGAAGGTGAACGGCAAGCGCACGCCTTACAACAGTGGCAAGCCCATTACCATTCCCGGCATTATCCAGGCCGAAAACTTCGACATGGGTGGTGAAGGTCTGACTTTCCACGATTCCGATAGCAACCGCGAAGGCGACGTGAACTATCGTTCCGACGGCGAGGGTGTCGACTTCGTGAAGGGCAATGGCGGCACGGCCATCGGCTACACGGCTGCTAACGAGTGGCTTGAATACACGGTGAACATCACCGAGGGTGGTAAGTATTCATGTGTGTCGACGGTGTCTTCAGGTGTCTCGGGCTCGGCCTTTAACCTCCAACTGGTTGAAAACGGCAGCATCGCGACCCTCTGCCGCGTGACGGTTCCGAAGACTGGCGACAACAACTGGGATACCTACCGGACTGTGACGACGGGCATCAGCCGCCACCTCGATGCCGGTGAGCATATCCTTCGCATCACCATCGCTGCCGCTCAGTGCAACATCGACAAGATTGAGCTGAAGTGCATCGAAAGCGATGGCATCGAACAAGTGCAGAGTGACCAGCCGACAGGCGTTCGTACGGCCGTCTACAACCTTGCCGGACAGCGCGTGGCAAACGGCCAGGAGAAACTGAAGAACGGTGAGTTGCCAAAGGGCATCTACATCGTGAACGGCAGAAAGGTGATGGTTCGCTGACCATAAACCTCACCTCGTTATTATCCATAAAAGCAGAGAATTTGAGAGTTGCTCGTCGACTGGGACGATATCTCTCAAATTCTCTGCTTTTATAATCTCTATAAAGAATACTTGTGCGTCAGTTCATCGTGACTTCCACCTGCACGCGAGCCGTTACTTTCCGTTCATCACTCAGTGTGCGGACAAAGGCAATCTGGAAGGTATGGGTGTCGCCGCGCTTGAGTTGGTGTCCGTTGGTCTCACCGATATAGAGCAGGAAGCGGTTGCTGTAGGAAGTATAGATGGTGTAGAAGCGGGCATTGTCAACAGGACTGTCGTCGTTCTCGCTATTGATGACGCGACCATCCTTGTCGTAGAGGAAGTAGATGGAGTAGTTGTTGGCATAGCGGTCGGTGAGTTCGCCGTCTGCGTCAACGGTATAGACGCGGATGCTGTCTTGCGTGGAAGGAGACACCTTCAATGCTTCCGGACTGCAGACCAATGCCTGACAGACGGGACTCATGTCGAGTTCGAAGCTCACGCCGTACTCGGTGTTGGCATCGTATGTCTCATATCGCTCGACGACGATGGTCGTGTCGCGAGGCTCAGCCGTTGGGTCGTAGGTGATATGTCCCTGCATATCGGTGCCCTCGAAGCGCACGGCATAGGGCCATTGCTCGTCGTTGGCATCGTTGTCGTCCCATGCATGGTGGAAGTGTTTCGTGGGAGCGCCAAGTGTAACGAACCAAAGGTTGGTGGCATCGGCGGGCACTTGGAACTCCAATGAGCCTTCGCTGTCGCGGCCAATCTCGCTATAGACGCGCTTCTTGTTCTTCGTGAGTGCCACGAAACCATAGCGCCAGCCGGCCAGCTCGGCATTAAGCGAACGGAATCCCGCTTTGCCTGCTTCGCCACGGAACTGCGCCTTCACCGTTGCACCGGCTTCCTGCGGCAGCTTCATGCGCATCACGTTGAAACCATAGTTCTCCGGACAGTTGCTGGCATCGGGCTCAATCCATCCGTCGTCGGTATCGTGGATGTTGGTGGAGAACATGTCCTGCGAGTTGTTGGCATATTGCCGGATGCCGTCGATGTCCCAGGTGGGTGTGCGGCGTGCATATTCAAACATGTCATCGCAGAACTCCGACTGCGTGCGACCCGTCAGGCGCTGATACACTTCCACTGGGTCTTCCTTGCCCACAGCAGCCATCCACAGGCGGCCGATGAAGTCTTCGCCAAAGAGTTGGCACCAGTAGTATTGATGGAAGTAGTTGGCATAGCGCGGCTCTTCATGCAACAGGTTCTTGTGGCTGCTGCTGGGAAAGCCCGCACCCCATCCACTGAAGAGCATCTGCGGATAGACGCGCGACGACTGCCACTGTGCACACGACTCCCAATACATGTTGCCGCCTTCGCCATTGGGGCCGAGGCCTTGACGCCAGCCGTGACCTGCACCGAGGTCGCAACGCACGATGTATTGGAAGGTGTGGCCGAGTTCGTGGCCGAGAGTGGTGACATCGTTCACGGCATCGGGGCTGCACCAGAAGGCACCCACCTTGTCATCGTAGCCGGAACCCGTGGCGAGCCAATCCTTCTGATAGCGAACGAAAAGCAGGTGCTTGTAGTGGTCGAGTGTAAAACTGCTGCCCGGGCGCGAGAAGCCCAGCACCTCGGTGTTCACCTTATAGATTTTTTCGGCAGCGTCGAGCATCTTCTTCGGGTTGAAGGCATAGCCGCCCGTTGCCTTGGTGGGGTCGAGTCCGAAGCCGGCATGCCAGAACACGATGAAGTGTTCGCTCTCCATGCTGCGCTGGAAGCACCACTCGCTCTGCTCGGAATCCCAGTCGTTATTCTTCAGTTCACCGGGGCAGTAGAGCGAACGGCCGGGGTTGTGAAAGCTGAAGTATTCGAAGTTGGTATAGGTCTGTGTGCTCTTCTTGCCGTCTTTGTTAAAGCGGATGCGTGGACCGCTGAAGTCGATGGAGTCAACACCCGTGATGTCGATCATCTGATTGGTGTAGAATCGTGTGTCGCTCTTTACCTTTGCCCACAGAGAGTCTTGCGCCGAGGCGCTGGTGCATATCATGGCAAAAAGAAGGCTAACGATATAGAGTTTCTTCATAGCATGTTATTTCTTGATGAATTTCACGGATTTGTTGCCATACTTCAGGATGTAGATACCCTTGGGGAGCGACGATAGCTCCACGCCGTCAGCCACCTTGCGACCGTTCATGTCGTAAACGGCTGAGGGTTGCTTTTGCCATTCGCCGTCGATGGCCTGATAGATGCCCGACGGAGCATCTTCATTGCTGATGAAGAAACGGTCGAAGCTGGCGAACTCGTATGTGTCGCTGCCAACCTTAAAACCTTTGTTGCTGAACTTAATGACCGCCTCTGCGAGCGGATAGTACATCTTCGTGCTGTCGTTGAGCACAAAGACAACGCTCTTGGCCGATGCCGACAGAGCGACAACGACCAAGAGCATGATGGTTAGAAATGCTTTTTTCATTTGTGTTTTTGTTTTGTATAGGGGGAAAGCCGATAATTTTTATAGCATCTATAGCTTCTATAACATCTATAGTCTCTATCGCCTTCTTCGTTTCAATCGATTATTTCACCGACCATTCGAAGACGCCTGCCGACTTGTCTTCAGGAATCTTCACCTCGAGCTTCACGGCGGTGGTCTTCACTGGGTCGAAGTTCACCGTGCAGGGAGCACCCTTCATGACGGGATACTGGTCGGGGTTCTGAACGGGCTGCCACTCGCCCTGCTCGTCCTTGTAATAAATCTTCCAGCTGTCGGGAACCTTGCATCCCTGCCAGGGCTGGTCGTCATACCAATAGACTGTGCAGGTCTGGACGGTTGCAGCCTCAGGGAAGGTGTAGCTGATCCACTCCGTTGAGCCCTGCTTGGGCCACCAGTGGGTGTAAGGGATGGAGCGGTCGTCGCCGTCCTTCGGTACCAGTCGGTCGCAGATGCTGTTGAGCGACGGGATGCGCATCGATGAACCAATCTTGCTCAGCGAGGCGAGCGTGGGAGGTGCTGAAGGACGTGTGGCACGCAGGTCTTGTGCCATCCACACCTTCATATTACCACGTCCGCGATGACACCAGGCGTAGTAGGGGATGAGTTTCAGCTTCACATCCTTGGCAGCCAGGCGTCCCTGCTTGTCGAAGGAGAGCGTCTGGGCATCGGTGGTGAGCGTTGTCAGGTGGTGGGTGTGAGCACCGTTGTCGGCGGTGAAGTTGAAGTCCTGGTTGGCCAGCACCTCAAAGGCAGGCTCTTGGTTCACGAGTACGCCCATGATGTCGAAGTCGTTGTCGACAGCCTCGGCGCAATACACCAGCGGTCCGCGCTCAATGGCAACCATGCCACGATCGGCTTCAACGCGCTCCAGGGCTCTGACGGTGCGCGGCTTCATATCGAAGTGCAGACGTACCACGTCGCCCTTCTTCCACTTGCGGTCGATGGTCAGATAGCCATCCTCGGTGGTGGTGACGGCGACCTCTGCGCCATTGACGGAGCAGGTGGCGTTCAGACGCTGGTTGTCGCTATAGCTGTAGAGGTTGCTGGGAACGACATTGCCTTTCAGCCAGCCGGGAATGCGAATCTTCATGGCGAACTTTCCTGCCGAGTTCTTATCGACGGTAATGGCGATATCGCCGTCCCACGGATACTGCGTCTTCTGCGAAAGGCTCACTTGCTTGCCTTCCACATCGAGCGAAGTGCTGTTGGCAAGGAAGAGGTTCACGTAGACTGAGCGGTCTTTCACAGCATAGACGTAGCCGGGCAGCGAGGGAATGAAGCGGCAAATGTTGCTCGGGCAGCAGGCACAGCCAAACCATGCCTGGCGCTGGTGCTGGCCCATCGACTCCAGTGGGTTGGGGTAGAAGAAGCCGCCGCCATCGAGTGAGACGCCCGAGATGAGGCCGTTGTAGAGTGTACGCTCCAGTACGTCGTAGTATTTCGAATCGCCATGGAGCAGGAACAGACGGTAGTTCACGTAGACATTACCAATGGCGGCACACGTCTCGCAATAGGCCGACATGTTGGGCAGATAGTAGTTCGGTCCGAAGGCCTCACCCGATGAGGTGGCACCGATGCCGCCAGTGATGTAGAGCTTCTTCGAGACGATGTTGTCCCAGATGGCGTCGATGGCGTGGATGTAGTCCTGGTCGCCAGTGAGAGCAGCCACATCGGCCATGCCGGCATACATATAAGCTGCACGAACGGCGTGACCCACGGCCTCGTCTTGTTCGATGACGGGCTTGTGAGCCTGCGAGTAGTCATGCACGATGGTGGTCTTTCCACGATAATCGAGCAGGAACTTTGCCTCGTCGAGGTACTTCTTCTCGCCGGTGGCCAGATAGAGTTTGGCCAGTGCCATCTCTGCAATCTGATGACCGGGCACCACACAGGCCTGTCCGGGATTCGGTCCAACCTCGCGGCAGACACAGTCGGCATAGCGGCGGGCGATGTCGAGGAACTTCGTCGAACCTGTTGCCTGCCAGTGGGCAACGGCAGCTTCCACCATGTGACCGAGGTTATAGAGCTCGTGCGAAAGGTCTTCCTCCTTCGACCAGCGCGTGCGTCCTGCCCAGTGATGTGGGTCGTCGGGGTTCTGCGTGCGTGCGGTGTAGAGGTAGCCATCGGGCTCCTGGGCGGAAGCGATGATGTCGAGCACTGAGTCTACGTAGGCCTTCAGCTTCTTGTCGGGATAGGTCTGCAGGATGTAGCTGGCACCTTCGATGGTCTTGTAGGGGTCGGTGTCGTCGAACGAATAGCCCACGCCACGCACCTTGAACACCTTCGACGGGTCTTTCAGGTGTGCAGCTGCATTCTCAAAGTTCTTGTAGCGGCCTTCGCTCTCGCACTTCGAGAAGGCGAGGGGGATGGTGACGGTGCGCGAGGCTTCCAGACGTTCGCCCCAGAAAGAATTCGCGGCCACCTTCACTTGTGTGAACGGCACGGGTGAAATGGGATAGCCGGCGCTCGGCTGTTGCTTCTTGGCTGCTGAGGCGGAAAGCGTCATGGCTGCCGTCAGCACGATAATAAGTAGTTTCTTCATATTGTTGTTGGTTTTTATAAATAATCTGTAATGGTTGCTCTTGATGATGAATCGCCCCTGTGTCACATTATTTTATAAATGATCGACGACGGTGATCTTTCCGAATTTCAGTACAAAGCCGCCGCCAGACGCCATGTGGATGGTGAGCGTCTCATCATTGCCACGGCACTGGAGGTCTAGCTTGTAGTCTTCTGCGTTGTGATCGGCATTGATGCCGTCGCAGAGCTGCGTCATGAAGTAAGAGCCTTCGTCAAGGAAGTCGAGTGGAAGCACGATGTCGCGGCCGTCCCAGTTGGTTTGTCCACCCACGTACCAGGTGTCGCCGAGTCGGCGGGCCACGACAATGAATTTGCCCATCTCGCCCTGCAGCACACGCGTCTCATCCCACACCACGGGAATCTCAGCGATGAATTTCGTGTACTCTGGCTCGCGTTCATAGTTGGTCGGCGCATCGCAGAGCATGGTGAACGGCGTGTCGTGCACCACATAGCAGGCAGCCTGATGGCAGCGGGTGCCCATCGACACGGGGTTTTCGTAGCATTCCACCCAGTTGCTGCGCGTGCCGTTGCGCATGGCTCCCGGCGTAAAGTCGGTCTGTCCGGCCATCCCTCGCATGAATGGGAACGTCACGTCGTAGCGGGGCATATCGGTTTCTTTCTTCGCCCAGCGACACTCCTCCATGCCGAACACGCCCTCGTAGTTGAGCACATTGGGGAATGTTCTGTTCAATCCGGTAGGCGAATAAAAGCCGTGATAGTCGAGGAAGAGCTTATAGCCGGCACAATGCTTAGCGATGCGCTCCGCCATTTCCACGGCCGTTTGGTCGTTGCGGTCGAGGAAGTCGACCTTAAAGCCTTTCACTCCCATGTCGGCATACTTGCGACAGGCCTCGTCGAGATGTTCGTCGAGCACGTTGAACACTGCCCAAAGCACGATGCTAACACCCTTTTCCTTTCCGTAGCTGATGAGTCCCGGCAGGTCGATGGCAGCAATGGGATTCATGATGTCGCCCTTCGAAGAGTCATACCAGCCCTCGTCGAGCACGATGTATTGCAAACCGAACTTGGAAGCAAAATCAATATAATACTTATAGGTCTCGGTATTGATGCCGGCCTTGAAGTCAACGCCGCGCAGGTTCCAGTCGTTCCACCAGTCCCAAGCCACCTTGCCGGGCTTGATCCAATCGGTAGACCCGATTTCATTCGGTGAAGCCAGCGTGTAGACGAGGTCGTTCACGGGCATCTGTGTATCCTGCTCGCTCACGGCAAAGATGCGCCAGGGATAGGTGCGGGGACCCTTCGACTTGGCAATATAGTCTTCCGTCTCAGCCACATACGACATGCCACGCCAGCGATAGTAGTCCATCTTCTTGGGGTAGGGGGCGAACGTAGCCTTCAGTTTGGAAAACGTTATCTTGTTACTTTGTTCCTTTATTACTTCGACAAACATGCCCGGATACTGCCTGAGGTCGCTTTCGAGCAGCGTCACCTTGGCACCTACGCAGCCGTCTTTCTCAATGGTGACGGGCAGGAAGGCAGGCAGATCTTGCGCTTCGGCAAGCGAAGTCTCATGGTAGGTGTTTTGGAAAGCCATGGCGAAAGGCTTCTCCTTGTTGGTGGAGTAGGCGAACCACGCTTTTGCTTCGCTACCAAAGTCGTATTCGGCAATCTCGTTCTTGATGATGGTCTCACCCTTACGAGTGGTTAAGAAACGATAGCTGACACCCTCGTCGTAGGCACGCACCTGCAGGGCGAAGCCGTTTCTCATCTGCAGTTCAAGCTGGTTGGCCGTCGTCTTGATGTGGCGCTGGCGATAGAAGGGGGCATCGGCGTCGTCGACGATGACCGAATTGCGTCCAAAACCCAGTGGTCCGTTGCGGCCAATGATGGTCCCATCGGCCAGCGTGAGCCCTATCGGCGATGGTGCCACGAGTGCCACACCGTCGAGGCGAACCGAAATCATCAGCATGTCGTCATCTTCTATGACTGCCACCAGGCGCCCGTTGGGCGAAGTCACTGTCATCTCTCTGGCTGCTATCGTCTGCAGGCAGGCGATGAGGAGGGTCAGAGTCAGGAAAAAGTACTTTTTCATCATTTGGTTGATAGTTTGTTGCAAAGATACTACATTAATTTTATATAACCTAATAATATTGTCTAAAGAGAAAGAAAAATCGTCCAAATCCTTGCGTTCCAAGCGTCGGGTTGGCGATGTTTGGGTGTCATTTAGACATTTTTATCATTCCAATGGACGATTCTTTTACGCAGTGTGTGAGAATTTTGCTACCTTTGCAGCGGTAAATATTCATGATATGAAGAAATCACTACTATTGGCGCTGCTCGTCGCATCTACGTCAACTCTGTTTGCCCAGCAGCGCATTCATGTTCACACCACGTCGCAATGGTCGCAGTGGGACTTCCCCATGATTGCCGACAGCCTGACCTATGCCGATGTGAGTAGCGACCAGAGCGAGTTGCTGCTTCACGTCCGGGGCGATGCCGTTGTGCCTTTCCGCCTTGCCGATGTAGACAGCCTGACCTTCGAGGACGAGCCTGCCGTTGAGACGAAAGACAAATATCAGGTGTTCCAACTCTATATCACCACCAACAATGGCAAGGAGATCACCTCGAACGAGGAGTACATGCCCTGTCAGATTCTGTTGAACGGCCGTGGCGCCTTTAGCAACTACTCGGCTTCGGCCTCCATTCGTGGGCGTGGCAACAGCTCGTGGTTGTGGTACGACAAGAAGCCTTATCGCATCAAACTTGACCAGAAGCACAAGCTGCTTGGACTCGACAAGGCGAAGAGCTGGGTGCTGCTGGCCAACTACCGCGACGTCACCGACCTCATGAATACCTTTGTTTTTGAGATGGGAGAGTGGCTCGGCCTGCCGTTTACGAACCATACTCGCTATGTAGAGGTGTTCATCAATGGCGACTATCGTGGCATCTACCAGCTCACGGAGCAGGTGCAGCAAGGCAAGAACCGTGTCGACATCAGCGACGAGGGTGGCATCCTGCTTACACTCGACGTCGATGATGGCCCTGGCGAAAGCCCTTATGCCGATGACAACTTCTATTCGAAGGTCTACCGCATGCCGGCTGCCGTGAAATATCCGAAAGATGAATACGCAACTGCAAACACCGTGGACTCGGTGAAGGCTGAGTTTGCCAAGCTCGAGCAGGCCATCAAGGCAAAGGACTACGAGCAGGTGCAGCAACTCCTCGACATCCCTTCGTTCATCAAATACCTGCAGATTCAGGAGTTTGTCTATAATGTTGAGCTCTCGGCGCCACGCAGCATCTACCTGCATAAGGACGGTGCCGGCAAGTGGGTGATGGGTCCGCTATGGGACTTCGATGCCGGTTACGACTTCGACTGGGGCGATATGACGCGCGGCCACTATTTCTTTGCGAACTATCGGGAGACCGTCATGGGCTCCAATCCCTACAAGCGCAACGGCAACTACAACTACGTGCCGCAGTTCTTTACCGACCTTTTCGGCTGCCCAGAGTTCGTGAAGGCCTACAAGGAGCAGTGGGCATCGGTGAAAGATTCCATCGTCAGCCGCAACTGGGACGAGTGTATGAAGTATGTAAAGAATCTTGAGGACGTCCCGATGACCCGTGAATTCGGGCGTTGGCCTATCAGCGGCTATAAGTTTAAAGATGAAGTGGAGAAGATGCACCAGTGGTTGCTGAAGCGTTGCGACTTCATGACGAAGCTCATTCGCGATATTCCCGAGCCTGAGGAACCTGTTGTTGACGAACAGGTATGCGGCACCGTCACGACCGATTGTGCCATGAAGTGGTACGATGGCTATCATCAGAGCAATCAGATACACATCGACAAGAGCGAAGTGCTGCAGCTGATGGGCATCAGCGAGAGCGATTTCCAAGAGGCAAAGGTAAGCATCGTGCCGCTGATGAACGATGGTAGCGAGGGCTCAAACGGCACCAATGGC
Source organism: uncultured Prevotellaceae bacterium (assembly GCA_900316285.1). Taxonomy (GTDB): domain Bacteria; phylum Bacteroidota; class Bacteroidia; order Bacteroidales; family Bacteroidaceae; genus Prevotella. The sequence goes on along the minus strand of ONCG01000003.1, from coordinate 47,725 downwards.
GTCTTCGGCGGCTGGTTCGATGAAAATGGCGAGCCTGGTCGTTATGCGCAAGGCCATGTATATATAGAGGTGTTCAACGACTTGTGGAACTGGAACTGTGGCCTCTATCAGGACAACTGCTATGATGAGGAACACACGGTTCGCATGCAGTACCAATACCCGGTGAGTGGTGTAATGAAGAAGGTGAACGTCGAAGTGCATTTCACCATTAGCTGGGATTGGTGGTAAACACCTTTTATTAATGGACAATTGATAATGATTAACGATATGAAAAGATTTCTTATTTGTTTAAGCGTTCTGGCAATGAGTGCGCTGGCCTCGTTTGCCCAGAAGCAGATTTACATTCCGCAGGAGTGGCGTCAGCAGCGCTCCGACACGCTGCTCTATGCCGAGAGCGACCCTGACAACAAGTACACGTGGTCGAAGTCGCGCTCGAAGGAGACCGACAACGTCATCGTGTTCTGGGATAAATACTATGGTGACAAGTCGCCCTCAGAGACATCGGGTTTCTACAATGTCAATATCGACGACCTGCTGGCGAAGTGCGAGGCGTTCTTCGACTTGGAACTCAACACGCTGGGCTTTGTAGACCCGAAGTCGTCGAACCTTTCTAAGTATAAGGTGATGGTGCTCATGAACCACACGCAAGAGTGGACTTGCTACGGAGGTGGCTACGACTACCAGGTGTCGGCACTCTGGCTCAATCCCTCCACGTGTAAGCCCGTGGGACACAGCGTGGCTCATGAGATTGGACACTCGTTCCACTACATGTGCTACTCCGAAGCTTCCAGACACGGAGCCGACAGAACCTGCCAGACAGGTTTCCATGGAGCAGTGGGAAACGGTAGTGTTACCTGGGAGCAGACGGCTCAGTGGCAGGCCAATCAGTCGTATCCGGAACTGATGTTCGACCAGAGTATCGGCGTGTTCCGCAACAGCCACAACTATGCCTACACCCATGAGTGGCACCGCTACCAGTCCTACTGGTTCTTCTATTATCTCTGCCAGCACTACGGCGACATCAAGACCGTAGCCAATGTGTGGAACTATCCCGAGACAACCATCAAGGACTTCAACCAGGTGCTCATGGACTATAAGAAGCTGAGCGTGGAGGATCTCTATCGTCTTTACTTCGACTATGCCTGCCGTTGTGCCACTTGGGACTTCGATGTGTGCAAGCCTTATCGCAATCCTTACATTGGCGACTTCACCTATCGCTGTGTGCTCACCGACGACAACGCCTACCAGGTGGCGCTAGCCTCGTGTCCGCAGTCGACGGGCTTTAACGTCATTCCACTGAAAGTGCCTGCTGCCGGCACGGAACTCACCACGCATTTCACGGCTCTGAAGCCGGGTACCGCCATCCTCGATGCCGACCCAGGCGAATACCTCGATGGCAACTCGGCGTTCTCGAAGTCGGCCGACAGGAAGTATAACATTGCCGGAGCACGCACGGCTCGTGGCTTCCGCCTGGGCTATGTGGCTCTGATGAAGGATGGCACACGCCAGTATTTCTCTGAAGATAAGGTGTATGGAACGGGAACCAGCGAGGTTACGGACGACTATTCGATGACGCTCCCCGAGGGTGTGAGCCGTTTGTGGCTCGTGGTATCGCCGGCCCTAAAGACCTACTACCAGCATCAGTGGGACGAGAAGATGGCGGGTGACGACATGTGGCCCTATCGCGTAAAATTTGAGGGCACCGATATCGGCGAACATGCCACGGTATATGCTGAGGCCACCCTCGACGGACGCGACATCGCCGACGCCACCTTCACCTACGATGTCACCTTCCCGCGAAGCACCGATGCCTATAGTGGCACAACCGTAAGCATCAGCGGACAGGCCGCCGCCACCCTCGGCACCGCCTTCCAGATGCAGCCCACGTCCATCAACAGCCGCATGCAAGGCTGGTCGGCCAGTGGTCCTGGCAACCGCCGCATCATGTTCTATGCTGTGAATCCCGACGGAACGCTTGCCCAGAGCGGTTCCACCGCCAACGGCTATGGCCACTGGTTCGACCAGACGGCTACCGTGAACGCCTATGCCAACGGCTATGTGTTCTCCGAGTTCTCGCCGTCGTCGCTTGTGTTCAGCCTCGGCCAGTATCCCGGCAAGAATGCCAATGGTTCGAAGTACACCATCAGCCAGGCCCTCGTCTACAAGAATGGCTCAAAGACTGCAACGGCTCGGTTCATCTTCAATATCACCATCGGCGGCGATGTCAACGTCACTTTGCGCAGCATCGACTACACCGATCCGAGCACCGTGGGTATTCAGAATGTGGAAAATGTTAGTAGAAGAGTAGAGAATGTAGGCATTTACGACCTCTCCGGCCGCCGCATCTCAGTCTCCTCCGCCCCCTCTTCGCTCTCTGATCTCCCGAAGGGCGTATACATTGTGAATGGTCGTAAGATTGTGGTGAAGTAAACCAAGCCACAAATCAGATCAACATAAACATCGGGCAAACGTGTGATAAAATCCGCGTTTGCCCGATTTCATTTTCTCTTTTCTCACGTTTTTCAATGTTCTGCATCATCACCCCATTCCTAATAGAATGCCTCCCACATTCTTACCTCATTGCCTTTGGATCCGTAACTCAATGCTTTTGGGTTCTAAACTCAATGCTTTCAGGTTCTAAACTCAATGCTTTCAGGTTCTAAACTCAATGCTTTCAAGTTCTAAACTCAATGCTTTCAGAGTCTAAACTCAATGCTTCTGGACTCCAAAAGGCATGCTCTAGCGTTTGCGCAGCTATGCTGCCGAACTTGTGCAGCATTGCTGCATAACTTGTGTCGCTATGCTGCAACAATAGTGCCAGGAGCCAACTTGTGGTCCCCTCCTTCTGGAAGGAGGGGTTAGGGGTGGCGAAGCGCGAGGAGGGAGCGATGAGGGGAGCGCAGCGACGGGGGAAGAGAAAAACAAGGTTTGACCTCTTCCCAAATGATTAATTTATAATAGGTTATGTCATTATTATTCTCGACCACCCCGCACCCCTCCTCCCAGGAGGAGGGGACCACAGGCAGCTGGCGGGCAGACACGGGGGTCTGCCCCTACGTGTGGATGTTCCGTGATAACAAAAATATAATGGGCAATCCCGATTTGCTCAGGATTGCCCATTGTAAGGGTTATAGTTCAGTTATTATCTTACTTCACCACGACCTTGAACTTCGTTCGAGCTCGTTCACGTTCGGAAGAACTCGAACACGTTCAGTTCTTCTCTCACTTAATCACGACCTTCTTACCATTCTGGATATACAGGCCGCGAGTGGGCTTCGTCACCTGACGACCGCTGATGTCGAAGATGCGGTTGTCGGCCTTAGCCTCGTTGCCTACGGTCTTGATGCCAGTGTAAACGGCTTCAGAAACGAAGTTAGCGTAGTAAACGTAGATCTTGTCGTCGATGTTGAAGGCGAACTGTACGGGCAGCGAGAAGTCCTCAGGAATATCGGTGCTCGTGACAGTATACATCTTGCCATCCTCGAAGTAGAAGTAGTAGTCGCCTTGTGAGTTGCAATCGCCATTGGCATCGAAGCCAAGACCTGTCGCGATGTTCACGCCTTCGCTATAAGCTCCGCCTGCCATACCCTTCAAGTAACGGTTGCTCTCTGCCGACAGCTCATCAACGGTAACACCCAGTGCCTCAGCGGCAGGAGCCAGATCGAAGTCGATGACGCAGTCTTTCTCAATGCTTACGGGGAGGGTTACATCCTCAGAACCAACCTCTTCGTAAGCTGCGATTTCCCTTACGAAATTGATGGTAAACTGGACCTGGATCATTGGCCACTCGTCGTCGTCCTCAAGATTCACAAAATATAGGTTTGCCTTGAATATATCGCCAACGCTATTGAGGTTAGGCATTTGGAAGAGTGTGAACTCACCATTCGAGAGGCTGTAGCAGATTCCCACTCGTGCATCGTTACCCCATTTCTGGCCTTTGCCATCAGCATCAAGCCATGCACCTGGTGCAGGATCACACACATAGGGGGAATATGAACTATATTTCTTACCAGTTTGTTCTGCTATCTCATCTTTCACTTCCACATAAAGTTCATATGACGATGTTCCTAAGATTGAGGCAATTTCCTCGGGATCTAATACAAACGTTGTCTGGTCAGCAGCATAGCCTTTAGATGCTACCAGTTGCATGTTAGCACGGCGCACAGCCACAATCTTGTACTTGTCCTGATCTGGTATTTCTTCAGGCACAATCTTCATTTTTGCCTTAAGGGTATAATAATTATCACCATTCACAAAATAAAGTTCACCTTCCCAAACATCATCAATGGCGAAGTGATTTGGATACTGACCGATATGGAGAACAGAATAATCATTGCTCGTGGCGGGTTCGATATACATGGCACCAGCACCAGAAGAATGGGATACTACACGACCTGCATCATTCATCCAGAATCCGCCATTATTTGCTGTGCTGCTTGCCCAGTTATCAGAATCATCGAGACCCTGTAAGCTGAAACTACCGACCTCGCATCCTAGTGCAGCAGCCACTGCCTCAACATCAACGCTAAATGAAATCGCCTCATATCCTGATGTAGGAATCTGCTCAAATTCATAAGAAACCTCTCCGACTTTGTTCATTCCTTCGAGACCGCTACCCTGTTCGCGCTCCATAATATTGAGGTTATAACGTACGCGATAAGCCTTATCAGCATAAATCAGATACATGTTGGCATACCATTTCTCGCCAGCTTTAAGATTACTGGGATACTGGCCGAGATTGCAACTGAGGGTAGCCGTTTCTGCATCGAAAGCAAAAGCTTCGACGAAGAACTTGTCTTCATTTCCATAGTCAGCACGCGAGCATTCGCCTGTTTCCTCACCTTGGTCATCCTGAACGGCGTGAAGCCAGAAACCAGGCTCGCCAGCAGACCAATCATTAGTCAAACTGTCCTTCTTCAGACCACCACCTACTTCTACGTCGCCAGAGTTGTATTCTGTAGTATAGAGCAGTTTGTCCATGCTGGCTGCAATTAACTCGGGCTCAACACCTAGCTTCTCTGCAAGGTCGGGAAGCTCAATCGTAACCTTGTCAGAATCGTAGCCTGTACGCGGGAATTGCTCTGTAGTAACTTCAGCACTACCAACGATATTCAGTTCCTTTTCAATCAGAGTTGCGGGCTCAGGAATCTCATAAACGGGATCGGTGTTCTCAACAAAATTGATGGTAACATCGAAGCCAACTTCCTTCTCGCCAAACTTTAGCACAAAATGAGGTTTATAGACATCGCCAACCTCTGAAACGCCAGGATACTGGCCTATGCTGATGACGAAGAGATCTTCTTCAACATCCCAACTGATGGTGTTGTACCAGGTCAGCCCTTCGGTTCCCCATCCTGCTGGAATACCAGTGTTCAGCACCCAGAAGCCGCCTTTGCTACCTTGTGTGTAATCGTTGTAAAGCACGGTTGCATCCTCAGGGTCAGCAAGGAAGAACATGTCATTAGTCCCCATCTCCCATGCATCAAGTGCGCCAGCTAAAGTAGTGGCATCAGTATCAAGCGAAGAGGCCACGCTTGAAAGACTAAACTCTACAGGCCTTGAGTCGAATTTCGAGTCGGAAACGGGAAGATCCAATGTACCCGACTGCTGAGCCTGAGCCGTTGCACCTGCGAAGATGCAGATGACTGCGGTAAGCAGATTTCTTAAATGAGTAGTAATCATAACATAAAAACAATTTTTGGTTAGTAAAAAATTTATTTGTCAGCAAAGCTACACAATAATTTGTAAACTGCCAAAGAAATGAATGTAAAAATTGTTTCGTTGGACTTTTTTTTCATTCTTTGGACGATATTTCAACGTGTAGCAAAGCGATTGGTGTTAAAATACAATTTTATATAAAAATTTTCATCATTTAACTTGCATAAACAATATAAATGTTGTATCTTTGTCGGTGCAATTGCAAAATGCATCCTTATTTTCTATTAATTATTACCTAATTAAAGCATTCATGATGCGGACAAGGTTGTTCCTTATTTGTGCATATCTATGGTGTATAGGTATGTCAATGTCAGCCCAGACAAAGGTGAATTTGTCTGTGAAGGCTGTTTATGTGGGCGCATCGGTGGATGATGCCGAACACCCTGTCTCGCTCATCAATGACAATCGCACGACGGCATCGAAGTACTGGAGCAGTTATCATGGCGATGAGTTCTTTGGACAGTATGAATATGTTGAACTGCGGTGGGAAGAAAACAACGATTTCTTAGAGATCGATGCTTATTGGGCTACAGCCGATGAGAATCTGCTGTTGCCCAGCGATGCCTATGTGGCCTGGTGGAATGGGCACGACTGGCTGCGAGGCGCCACATTGGCCGAGGCCGACGGCAATGGTCTTTCAGCCACTCCAGTGGAGAAGAGCTGCAACCGGTTGCGCATCTACATGAAGAGCGACAAGGCATGCGGACTTCGCGAGCTGAAGCTGTTCGGCTATCTGGGCCAGGGCTGTCAGCCCGCTGTGCTCACCGACCAGACGTCGCGTGCCTTCGACGAGGAGAACCCGCCCGTGTTGGCCCCGCAGGTGAAATTGCCCAACGGTGAGCAGGAAGATCCTATCTGGAACTGGACGCTTCCCGACGGCTCGACGGCACAGACCGCCACAGTGGTGGCTCGTTTGGCTGGAACCTATGTGGCTGAGTATCAGCGCCAGTGCGGTAGGGTGACAACCTTGGAGTACAAGGTGTTCGACCCCTCGGTGTCTTATCGTTGGGAAGACCACCCCTACAATCCTACGCTGAATTACGATTTCCGTTGGGAGTATCCGAAACTCGACCCGCCTTCGAAAGGCATGCTGCCCGAAAGCGTGGGCATGACCGGCCACATGGATGGACAGTGGTGGGCTTGCGGCTGGGGTAGCTCGCGTTCGAAGAACAAGTACATCACCGACCTCGCCATTGAGAATCTGCTGAAGAAGATGGACGAAGACTTTGCTTTCTTCCGCGATGAATTCGGCTGGCCGCCCGACAAGCGTGCCCGCAACGGCTACTTCAGTACGGTGTACATCGTGGGTAGCGGCATCAACGGCGACCACGACTACACACAGCTGGGAGGCTGGCAGAGTGCCACAAACTACAAAGGGTCGTCGTGGCCGATGGTCTACATTTCTTATTATCCAGTAGCCTGCTTCGATCCCGCCTTTACCTACGACAGCTATCGCAAAATGAATGTCAACGATGCCATCTCGCAGCAGAATGCCTGTGTGCATGAGGGCATCCACGCTACCTTTGCCGACCTCGACGGCTGTAAGAATTCAGCTTGGTTCCATGAGGGTGGCAACACATGGCTGCAGGGCGAGGCAGAACTTGTCAAGAGTGGTAAGGCTCCTACAAGCATGGGCTGGCTGAGTGCCGGCAACATGATTGCTCCTTTCATGCCCATTGAGTGTTACAGCGGCTGGCTGCAGGACGACTCGTTCGGCGGACCTTCGGCAGAGGGCGTGAACATGTATGGCAACAGCGGACAAATCTGCACTTGGCGCAAGCTGCTGGGTGGCGTGCAATATGGCGAACTGTTCCCACACTTCCTCAGTGAAATCATGGGTCGTGGCTCTATTCCCTGGATATGGCGCTATTGCAAGTCGCGTGTCTTGGAGGGTATGGCCGACTCGCTTGGCAACGAACAGATGCGGCACCTGATTATGGAATACCGTGCCCGCCAGGCCATGATCGACGTTGGTCAGTGGTCGCAGGCATGCAAGAAGCTGCTCGACGACAACTGGCTTGCTCAGGTGGAGCAGGAGTGGAGTCCCTATTGGAAGAAGGTGAAGCCCTGGCCGATGACTCCTTATGTAAATATGTACAAGTGCGATGAGGTTGACAGTTTGGGTTGGTGGTATCCCGAATGGCGCACGACGCCAGGCTGGAGCGGTGCCAACCAAATCCCGCTGCACACCACCGGCCGCAAGGGCGACCTGGTGAGCGTGCACTTCAAGCCGCTGGGAAAGAACATGGTGGCTATGCTTTGCTATCGCACGAAGAAGGGCAACATCTACTACTCGGAACCCGTGCAGGGCGAAGGCGATGTGCTGATGCGACTCGTCGACGAACCCGCCAACAAGGTAGTCATCCTCGTGGTGTGCAATACGGACTATATCTACAAGGGAGAGGAAACCCGCAAGGCCCATTTCGACTACCGCCTGAAGATGGGTGAGAACGTCTATCAGCCCGCGAAGGCACAACTGAAGTGGTACGACTATTCGAAGACCATCACCGACACGGAGTTCATCACTGGCATCGCCGACGGTGCCGAGTGGCAGGAGGCCGCCCGCTTCAAGCTGGAGCCTCTGCGCACAGTGGTGAGACGTGGCGAGTCGCTGCCCATTCACATGACAGCTGTCAGCCAGTGGCAGATACCCGTACAGCTATATAGCCAGAGCGGCCAGCTGGTGTATCAGCAAGGCTTCCTGCACGACGGCGACTTCCTTGTGCCTGCCGACATCGCCCCCGGCCTCTACATCCTGAAGGGCGTGAACGGCACAGAGAGTCACAGCGTAAAGCTGGTGGTGCGCTGACCGCTACAGGACTGGTTTTCATGCAGATGGATAGATTGACGTGAGAGAGAATACAATACAATTTAACAATTATAATACAACTAATCAAAAAAAAACTAACAATGAAAAGTTACGTATCGAAGAAACGTACTGGAGCAGTAGTGTTGTCAGCAATGCTATTGCTCTCGGGTGCCGGTCTTCTGCAATCGTGCGACAAGGATGAGCTCGTTGGCCAGCCTTCATGGTTGGGCAACTCCATCTACGAGCAGTTGCAGGCGGATGGGAACTACAAGTACACGCTACGTCTCATCGACGACTTGGATCAGAAGGCAGTGCTCAGCCAAACGGGTAGTAAAACCCTGTTTGTCGCCGACGATGCTGTCTACGATGATTTCTTCAAGTCGAACGATTGGGGAGTGCGTAAGTATGAGGACCTGACGAGCGCCCAGAAGAAATTGTTGTTCAACAGCGCCATGGTGAACAATGCCTATCTGGTGGAGTTGCTCAGCAATGTGAGTGGCAACCCGCCACTGGAAGGACAGTGTATGCGCCGCGAGACCGCCGCATCGGTGTTCGACTCTATCTCTCGCATCTACCCGGATCAGATGCCTAATACGCCGTTCTGGGAGAAGTACAAGGATCACAAGAACGGCATCGTGCTGCTTCGCGACAACACCACGAAGCCCATGATCCACTTCCTGCCTGTCTTCATGCGTCACACGAAGATCACCGACGAAGACCTGAGCATCCTTACCAATGGCGCCTCGTCGTCGACCAGCGATGCATGGGTGAACGGCAAGAAGCTCATTGAGCGCGACATCACCTGCAAGAACGGCTACATCCAGAAGCTCGACGGCCTGGCCACGGCTTCTGAAAACATGGCCGAGATCATTCGTACGCATGCCAACATGTCGCGGTTCAGCTCGCTGCTCGACCGCTTCTGCGCTCCCTACTACGACGATGCTGCCACGAAGGAGTACAACCGCTTGTATAACAACACCGACTCGGTGTTCACGCTGAAGTATTTCTCGGAGACCAGCAACACTGGCGACTATGGCACTTCGAACGGTGGTGAGCTGAAGAGCGACCCCGATGGTCACGTCGTTGATGCATACCTGAGCTTCGACCCGGGTTGGAACCAGTACATGTACAGCAATACCACCGGTCGCGACATGCACTATGACGCCGGTGCCATCCTCGTTCCGAAGAACGAAGCACTCGACTTCTGGTGGAACCACGATGGAAAGGTGCTGCAGGACATGTATGGCTCATGGGAGAATGTTCCGATGAAGGTGCTTGTGAAGATGCTCGACGTGAACCTCATCCGCACGTTCACAGAGACCGTTCCTTCGAAGTTCAAGAACATCGTCGACAACACCACGAAGGTTTCGCTGGGTGTTGAGAAGAGCCACGTCGACAGTTGCTTCATGGCTTGCAACGGTGTGGTCTATTTATTAAATAAGGTGTTCACCCCCGCCAGCTATTCGTCGGTGTCGTTCCCCGCACTGGTGAACGAGCAGACCATGAACGTCATCTACTGGGCCATTGAGAACCTCGACTTCGAGCCGTATCTGAACTCTATGGACTCCTACTATAGCTTCATCATCCCGACCAACGATGCCATGCTGTATTACGTTGACCCCTGTACGTATGGTGCATCGACGTCGGTGCTCTATGAATTCTATTACGACGTTGATCGCAAGACCGTGCGTGCACATCGCTACACCTACGACCTAGTGAACCATCAGATCGTGGAAGATGCCCGCCCGCTCAGCGACGCCAGCGACGCTCAGGTGCAGAACCGTCTGAAGGACCTGCTCGACAACTTGATCATCGTGGGCAATGTGGAAGACGGACATAAGTACTATCGCACGAAGGGCGGTAGCGTTATCAAGGTGGAGAATGCCGGCCGTGAGGGCGTGATGACCGTTGCCGGTGGTTTGCAGATTGAGGAGAACAGCCCGCTGACAGTGTCGATTATCTACGACCAGACCACATCTGGTAATGGTAAGTCGTACGTCATTGAGACGGGTCTGCCCATGTCGAGTAAGAAGTCGCTCTATGCCATCCTGAAGGAGCGTGAGGACTGCTCGCTGTTCCTCGACCTGCTCTTCAATGGTGGCTCGGCCAACCCGTTGCTGAAGACTCGTCTGAGCAGCTACACCTGCGCCGACTACAACTGCAGCCTCTTCGATGCTTATAACTACACCGTTTACGTGCCGACGAATGCTGAGATTCAGAAACTCATCGACCAGGGCTACCTGCCCACATGGACCGATTTCGAGGAACTGACCGCAGAGCGCTTTGGCGGTAGCGCCACAGCTCTGAAGACGGCTCGCAAGATTGTTGCCGACCGTATCCTGAACTTCCTGAAGTACCACATCCAGGATAACTCAGTCTACATCGGTGGCGAACCTACCAACAACGTGAAATACGAAACCTCTACGCTGAATCCCGTGAACAACCGATTCTTCAGTGTCACGGTGAATGCCGACGACAGCAACCTGACCATTGCCGACCAGCTGGGTAATACGCGCCACGTGCTGACCAACGGCAATAACTACAATGTGGTTGGCCGTGAGTATTGGATTCAGAATGCAAACAATGTGAACTCCACGAATCTCTACAATGCTTCTGACCTGGTGGTACACCAGATCGACGGACCATTGTTCTTCGAGCAGAAACAACTCACCTCGTGGCAAGAGGAAGTGGACGCAATTCCAGTAGAAGCCAAAGGAAGGAGATAAACTATGAAACAACAATTCAGATTTATATTGCTATCGCTGTTCTCCATGATGGCTCTTGGCGTTTCGGCTCAGATTACAGCTGTTCATGGTACGGTCCAAGATGAGTTTGGAGAACTGACGGGTGCCTCGGTCTGTGAGATCGACGGCAGCGGACGTATTATCGAGGCTACCGTGACCGATATCAACGGTAACTTCTCGATGCCCATCCGTAATACGAGAGACAAGATCCGCTTTAGCTACGTGGGCTGCAAGACACAGACCTTGCCCATCGACCGCGAAGAATATCAGGTGACGATGAAGTCGGAGACCAACCTGAAGGAGGTGACGGTCGTCGCACAGCGCCGCCTGAACAGTGGTGGTCTTGCCATCCCCGAGCGCGAGATCTCGTTTGCTACGCAGACCATCTCCACGAAGGAGTTCGAAGGTCTGGGTATGAACACCATCGATGAGGCCCTGCAGGGTCGTATCGCCGGTCTTGACATTGTGTCGATCTCTGGTAACCTCGGTGCAGGTACGACGATGCGTCTGCGTGGTGCTTCGTCAATCAGTACGCTCACCAATTCCAACCCGCTCATCGTCGTCAACGGCAACACGTGGAACGTCGATATGACGAACTTCGACCTGACCAGTGCCAACGACGAGCAGTTCGCACAGCTGCTGAACGTGAACCCTGAGGATATCGCCAGCATCACCGTGCTGAAGGATGCCGCCGCTACGGCCATCTATGGTTCGCAGGGTGCTAACGGTGTCATCGAGATCACCACGAAGCGTGGTTCGCGCGGTGCGCCGAAGCTCACCTATTCGCTCCGTCTGACTGGTACCTACCAGCCGAAGGGCTATAAGATGCTGAGCGGTGACGACTACACGATGCTTTTGAAGGAGTCGTACTTCAACCCCGAACAGAACGACGCCGCCTCGAACATCCGTGAGCTGAACTACGATCCGACATTCTCGGAGTACGAGCAGTACAACAACAATACCGACTGGGTGGACGCTGTTACACAATGGGGTCTGCGCCAGAACCATTATCTCTCAGTGACCGGTGGTGGTGAGAAGGCTACCTTCCGTATTTCTGGCGGTTTCGACCATGAGACTGGTTCGGTGATCAAGCAGCAGCTCGACCGTTTCTCCACCCGTGTCGCACTCGACTACTACGTTAGTGAGCGCATCAAGATTTCGACGAACTTCTCGCTCACCTATACTAATAATAAGAAGAACTACGACGGTCTGCTGTCGCTGGCTTACAAGAAGATGCCGAACATGAGCATCTACGAGCAAGACCCGCTGACTGGCAAGGACACCGATAAGTACTACACCATGCTGCAGACGGCTCCCGACGTGTTCCGCGACGACCAGCGCGGCTACGTGAACCCCGTTGCCTCTGCCCATCTGGCCCGCTTCGACGACCGCACTTATGACATCACGCCGGAGTTCGAACTGAACTACCGCCTGCTGGGTCTCGATGAGGAGCACCATCAGCTGAACTGGCAGGGACGCGTCTACATGAACATCTTTAATGAATATGTGGATAAGTTCTATCCCAGCGAACTCGTCACCTATGCTTGGAACAACGGCGTCAATAAAGCCTACACGGGAAGCACGAAGAGTGTGTCTTTCAACACGAAGCAGACGCTGACCTTCATCCCGCACTTCCGCAACAAGGACCACTCGCTCATGGCGATGGGACGTTTCGAGCTGACCTCTGGTAGCTCGAACGGACAGGGCACCGATGCCAACAGCCTGCCTTCGGGTGGTATTGAAAGTCCGGTGGCCGGTGGTCGTGTGACGGGCATGAGCTCTAACTTCAGCCAGTGGCGTTCAATGTACTACACCTTCTCTACGCACTATGCCTTCAAGGGCCGCTACATGTTCGACTTCTCGCTGCGAGCCGATGGTACAACGAAGTTCGGTCCCGACAAGCGCTGGGGTCTGTTCCCCGCCGTTTCGCTGCGTTGGAACATCGTCGACGAGCCTTGGATGAAGAAGACACACAGCTGGCTATCGATGCTGGCTATCCGTCCCAGCTGGGGTAGGGTAGGTAACCAGCCTGGCCAGGACTATCTCTATGAGAGTATCTACAGACAAGGTAACCGCTATATCGACATGGGTACGATGGTACCTAACAACATTCGTCTGACCAACCTGCGCTGGGAGACCACGTCGACCTACGACATCGGTGCCGACCTCGGCCTCTTCAACGACAAGCTGACGCTGCAGGCAGAGTGGTATAGCGCAACCCGTCGCGACATGCTGATGCCTTCGGTGCGCATTCCTTCCAACACTGGTTACTCCACCCTCGCTTATCGCAACGTCGGTTCCATGCGCAACGTTGGTTGGGAGCTCAACCTGAACACCAATCGCATCATCGAGAAGGGTAAGTTCTATGCCGACTTCAACATGACATTCGGCAACAACTCCAACGAGATTCTCGAGATGGATGAGACGGTGCTTGCATCGCTCAACTCGGAATTCTTCTATGATAACCGCGAGGTGCTGCAGCGCGTACAGCTGCACAACCCGTTCGGTGCCATCTACGGATTCCGCTACAAGGGTGTGTATGAGTACCAGTACGACACATTCGCCGCTATGACTCCTGCCGAGCGTTCTGAATTCCTCGCAGCCGGCCATACGGCTCCTGTTGCCATCAGCGAGTCGGGCGAAGTAGTCCTCGACGACGAGGGCGAGCCTGTTCGCATGATGTACAACTACACCAACGATGCAACCGGTAAGAACTACAAGTTCAAGGGGGGTGATGCCATCTATGAAGATATCAACCACGATGGTAACATCAACGCTCTTGATATCGTCTACCTCGGCTCTTCACTGCCGAAGCTGACTGGTGGTTTCGGCTTCACGCTGAACTACAACCGCTGGAAGCTGAACACCCAGTTCAACTATCGTGTTGGTAACAAGATTCTGAACCTCGCACGTCTGGATGGTGAGGCCATGATCAACAACAACAACCAGACGCAGGCAGTGAACTACCGCTGGCGTAAGGAGGGCGACGTCACGTCGATTCCTAGAGCTATGTATGGCGTTGGTTCCAACTATAACACGCTGGTCAGCGACCGTTTCGTTGAGAACGGTTCGTTCCTCCGACTGAACTACATTCAGTTGTCCTACTCGTTCGATCCGAAGGTCATCAAGAAAGCACTCGGCATCAATCGCCTGAGCTTCTATGCCAGTGCCAACAACCTCTTCATCCTCACTAAATATAAAGGTGTGGATCCTGAGGTGTCGTACGGTGGCTATGGAGCAGCAGTCGATGGTGGTCAGACACCTCGCGCAAAGTCTTATACACTTGGTATCACTGTCGATTTTTAAAGCTTAAGAATATGAAACTGAAGAAAAATATCATCAAATCAGCCCTCATCGGACTGCTGGGTGCTTGCACTTTCTCTTCTTGCTCCGACTTCCTTGAGATAGAACCGCTTGAGCTCATCGTGCTCGATAAGTTCTGGAACGAAGAAGCCGACGTCGAGAACGTGGTGGCAGGTTGCTATTCCGCCATGCAGTCGCAGAACGTCATCGACCGAATGATGGCTTGGGGCGAGTTCCGTTCCGACAATGTCGTGGGCGGTACAAATGTTGAAAATCAGAAAGATCTCTATAACATCTTCAAGGAGAACATCAACGCCAGCAACAGCTTTACTTCTTGGGTCGACTTCTACAACATTATCAACCGTTGTAACACCGTGCTCCACTTTGCACCGAGTGTGGCTGAGAAAGACCCGAACTACACCGAGAGTGAGCTGCGTGCCACGAAGGCTGAAGTATCGGCCCTTCGCGACCTGATGTACTTCTATCTGATTCGCACCTTCCGCGATGTTCCTTACACCACGGTTGCCTATCTCGACGATAACCAGACCATGGATCTGCCGGCTACCAAGTTCGAGGATGTACTCGACAGCCTGATCCTCGACCTGGAGAGTGTTCAGAACGATGCTGTGAAGAAGTATCCTGTGACGAAGGAATACTATCAGCGTGGTCGCATCACGCAGGATGCCATTCATGCCATGCTGGCAGAGATGTATCTCTGGAAGCAGGACTATGCAAGCGCCGTGCGCTATGCCGATATGGTCATCGACGCGAAGACCGTTGACTACCAGAACGAACTCGACAAGATGGGCTCGCGCGTGTCGGTCACCGATCGCATGATCGACGGCTACCCCATCATCACCGATGGTTCGGCTACCGGAAGCACCTATGGTAATGCTTTCGAAGCCATCTTCGGTCGCGGAAACAGCCGTGAGAGCATCTTCGAGCTCATCTTCATGAACAATAACAACATGCCTTCTAACGGAGCTGTCAGTAGCCGCTATGGTAACGATAGAACCTTCCCTGGCAGTGTTAAGGTTGCCGACTTCATTGGTACCGACGTTCCCGACGAGGTGTACGATGTGTTCTTGTCGAAGTATGACACCCGCTATTGGGAAAACGTACAGGCTCTCTCGAAGACCCTCTATGGCATCAACAAGTATGCTTATCAGTCGGTATTGATTGATATGACCAAGGCTGAGCTCAAGTCCGATGCCGTTAGCTACGCATCTGCTTATGCACAGGACTATTGCCATGCCAACTGGATCATCTATCGTCTGACCGATGTGATGCTTATGAAGGCAGAGGCATTGGTAGAGATGGCTTCCAACAACGATTCCACAGATATTGGCAAGCAGCAGAACGATACGCTCTACAAGCAGGCTTTTGCTATTATCAATGCCATCAGCAAGCGTTCCAACTGCTCGACAGGCTCCAAGGAACTCGACTACAGCAAGTTCAACACGAAGTCGCAGATGCAGGAGCTTGTTCTGGCTGAGCGTCAGCGCGAACTGATGTTCGAAGGCAAGCGTTGGTACGACCTCGTGCGCCGCTCACGTCGTGACGGCAATACCAACTTCCTGGTGGGTGTTGTCTCGCGCAAGGGATCGAGCGGTGGTACGGCCATCTCGAGTAAACTCTCACGTATGGATGCCATTTACTGGCCCTATAACAACGACGAAATCAAGGTGAACAAGAATCTCGTTCAGAATCCTGCCTTCAGCAGTGGTGAGAACGATTCTTACGAGCGCACCGGCAAATGAGAAACGTCGCAAGATAGATTCTAATCAATAAAGAATGACAGAAATGAAAAAATATAGTTTGATGTTATTGGTCGTCGTTGCCATGCTCGGCTTTGTGTCGAGTTGCTCTGATGAACCCGACTCATCGAATTTCTATACCTTCAAGGGTCAGATGATGAGTGAGTATCTGCAGAGCCACGACGAATTCAGTGATTTTGCTACTATTGTGGAGCGTGCAGGCATGATGGACCTCCTGGCTACCTATGGAGCCTACACCTGCTTCCCGCCCACCAACGATGCCGTGCAGGCTTATCTTGCCAAGCGTGGACTGAAGTCGATAGACGACTTGTCGGTTGCCGATTGCGACACGCTGACGCGCACGCACCTTGTTGATAATATGCTCTCCACGTCAGACATGGAGGACGGTGTGCTGAATACGGCCAACATGAACCGCCGTTACATTGAAGTCAGCCATGGCGTTGACGACAATGAGAACGCAGTGGTGTTCCTGAACGGTACGTCACACATCATCTTCACCATGCAGGACGACTCTGTGGAGAATGGTATCATGCAACCCATCACGGAAGTGCTGGAGAGCAGTAACCGCATGATCATCGACGTGATGAAGACCAATCCTAACATCTCGCTCTATGTGGCAGCACTGGAGCTCACAGGACTGGCTGATTCGCTCTTCGAATACAAAGATGCTACTTGGGACCATACTGTTTGGCCACGCATCCGCTATACCTCGCACGTGAACAAGGAGACGGCAACGGTTCCTGACGAAAGGCGTTTTGGATTCACGGTGTTCGTTCCTACCGATTCCACGCTGCGGGCGAAGTACAACATCACCACCGTGGAGGATCTTTATAAGAAAGCCTGCGAAATCTACGACGAAGTGTATCCAGAGGATGCCAATGCTGATTATCACGACTTTGCTCATATCAAGCATCCGAAGAACCCGTTGTATCGCTTCTTGGCTTATCACATCCTAGACCGTGATGTGAAGGGTTGGAACTACCTCACTCCGTATACCGATATAGGTATTCTGACAACGGTGATGAACCCCATCGACTGGTATGAGACGATGCTGCCTCACACCATGATGAAGTTCGAGCGCCTGACCGTTCGTAAGTGGGCTGGTGGCAGCACGGTAGGACAGCGCTACATCAACCGCCGCTACGACGATGAGTTCACCATCCCCGGTGTGCGCATCATCCCGCGTGTTGAAGATGAGTTTAAGCAGGATGCCCTGAACGGCCGCTACTTCTATGTGGAAGATATCCTGGCCTTCGACGTTCCCACGCGTGACATCGCTCACAATATGAGAATCCGCATGGACTTCTCGACCATCTTCCCCGAGCTGATGACGAACGATGTCCGTCTGAATGAGCGTAACGGTGGTCGTAAGTATCAGGATCCCGACTACGACGAAACAGCAAAGTATGGTCGTAACTACTATTTCCCCAATGGCTATCTGAAAGGTGTGACGATCAATGATTCTTACTTCATCTATCGTCGTCCGCACGACTACTACGACTGCTACGAGGGCGATGAGTTCAACCTGATGGGCGACTTCGATATCACGTTCAAACTCCCGCCGGTTCCCTATGAAGGCGATTGGCAGGTGCGTCTCGGCTATGCTGCTGAGCCCACCCGTGGTATTGCACAGTTCTACTTCGACGACAAGCCAATGGGCATCCCGCTCGACATGACTCGTCAGCTCGACCATGCTTCCATCGTTGGTTCCGACTGGAAGGGTGACTACACCACAATGTCGACGCCTGACTTGGCTACCGACCAGAAGGTTATGAAGAACAAGGGCTTCTATCGCGGTGCTGCCGGTGGCTATCGTTACAATGGTGCCGGTGGTTCTACGACGACCATCTTCGCAACCCAGCCTCAGACGCTGCGCATGGTCATCTGTACGGCTCACATGGATCCGAACGTGGACCACTATCTGCGCATCCGCTGCGTATCGGTGAAGAAGGGTAATAACAACGAGTTCATGCTCGACTATCTGGAGCTTGTGCCGAAGAGTGTCTATGGTGTGACCGATGAAGGTCTTATGGAGGACATGCTCTAATCCAACCGATTTGTTTAAGCAACAAAATAAACCGAATGAATATGAAAAAGTATCAATTCAACAAGATAGGCTCAGCCTTCGCCGTTGCCGCCGCGCTGCTCATCAGCGTGTCGTGTAGCGACGACTGGAACGAGCACTACGATGCATCGACTGTCGATAGCGGAACACTTTGGTCCGCTATCCAGTCGAACGGCAACTTGAGCAATTTCACTCGTGTGGTGAAGGAATGCGGCTACGATCTGCTGCTGAATGGCAGCCAGACGTTCTCTGTCTTCGCTCCCACAGACGATGTGCTTTCATCGGCACAGGCCGACAGCCTCATTGCTGTCTACAAGGCACAGAAGGCTGCTGGTGTGCGCACCGACGACAACACCGTAGTGAAACAGTTCTTGCAGAACCACATGACGCTTTACAAATACCCCGTGTCGTCGCTCACCAACGATTCCATCACGATGATGAACGGCAAGTACGAGGTGCTCACTGGCAACAGCCTGGGTGGTGTAGCCCTGAAGTCGACGAACGCACTCTACAACAACGGCGTTCTCTTCACGCTGAGCCGCCAGCTGCCTTACTTCCCCAGTGTGTTCGAATATCTTGAGCACGACAAGGACCTCGACAGCGTCTATAACTTCATCAACAGCTATAGCGTCTACGAATTCAACGCTGCAAAGAGTGTGCCGGGTGAGATTGTAGATGGTCAGACGCAATATCTCGACTCCGTGTCCGAACTGCGTAACGACATCTTCACGCTGCAGGGCGAAATCAATTCAGAGGACAGCACCTACTGGATGGTGGCTCCCACAAATGCTGAGTGGAACCGCATGGTGGAAGAGTATGTTCCTTACTTCAACTACCACAACCAGGTGGCTAAGCGCGACTCGCTCGTGTTTGCCTCACCGCGCATGTCGATTGTTGGCGGAACCATCTTCAGCCGCACACGTAACACCGATGTCGCCCTGCGCGACTCGGCCGTGTCGACGGTGGCCAACTCCTATCTGACCCGCCGCGCACTCGACCTCGATCCGTACTACATCTATTTCAAGCCGTTCGACAAGGGTGGCGTGTTCGATGGCACGGAGAGTGTCACCTGTAGTAATGGTAACGTGCTGAAGGCTTCGAAATTCAATGTGTCGAAGTATGAGACCTTCATGCAGACCATCAAGGTGGAGGCCGAGCAGATTCAGGGCATCGTGGAAACGACGAATGTCAATGAGCCTGTCACCATCTATGAGGTGCAGCCCGACAACCCCTTCTACAACAAGGTTTCCGGCAACACATTCGTAGAGTTTGAGCCTAAGGTGGCTACCGCCAATCCTTCGGTAACCTTCAAGGTTCCCGGACAGCTCTCGAATGTGGAATACGACGTCTATGCCGTCATCGTTCCTGTGTTGGCTCGCGACACGCTGGCCTTAGAGGAAGCTGCCAAGGGCAGTCGCTTCAATGCTGATATGACCATCTGCGACCAGACGGGCGGCACCACCACTCGTCGTCTGCAAGTCACCTCGCGTAACTTTGAAAGCTGGTCACAAGAGGTCGATACGGTGCTTCTGAGCGAGAAGTTTGTCTTCCCGACCTGCGCTTATGGACTGGCCGATGCTCAGACCACGTTCAAGATTTCAGTGAATGTGTCTACGTCACAGACGGCTACGTTCACACGTCGCCTGCGCCTTGACTGCATCCTGCTGGTGCCTCATCGCGAGACTGCCACAGAGGAGAGTGCCAAGCGTGCTCTATAGTAATAACCTTTAAGATTAATCCGATATGAAAAAATATATATTATATTGCCTCTCTCTCCTCATACTGAGCGTAGCTCCCGTGGCAGCTCAGGAGGACGATAGCGAGCTGATGGATGCTCCCCGTAAGGAGAAACCTGCCAAGCCGCGCAAGCAATATCCTACACGTGTCGTCAAGGGTCGTGTGCTCAATGCCGCCACCAAGGCACCCATCTCCGGTGCAATGGTGCGAGTGGCTGAGGTGGATGGCTATAGTGCGCTGTCACACAGCGATGGCACCTATGAGATCAAGGTTCCTCTTTTCGCCACGTCGCTCGAAGTGAGTGCCCCTGAACGCAACATGGCAAAGATCGGCCTCGTTGCCGACGAAGCCCAGCGCGATGTGCTGCTCTATCCTGTCACGTTCAGTGCAGAGTATGCCAAGGGCACGAATGTCACTGCCGATGAGTCGGCTGCCGACTTCCGTTTCTCCAATGCCGTCTCCATCGAGGAAGAAGTGCAGAAGCATCTTGGTGCCAACGTGCACACCACTTCCCGCAGCGGTATTCCCGGACTCGGCAGCGTGATGTTTATGAATGGCGTCAACTCGCTGAATATCAATGCACAACCGCTTGTTGTCGTCGATGGCGTCATCTTCGACCAGCAGTATGGCCGTACCACTCTTCACGAAGGCTATTACAACAATATCCTGACGAACATCAGCCCCGCCGACATCGAGAGTGTCACGGTGGTTCGTAACGGTACAGCCCTCTATGGTGCCAAGGGTGCCAATGGTGTGCTGCTCGTCAACACGCGTCGTAACCACAGCATGGCTACCCGCATCACTGCCAGCATCTCGGCTGGTGTGACGCTCGAGCCGAAGTTCATCGACGTGATGAATGCCAGCCAGTACAAGAGCTACGCCTCCGACCTGCTGAAGACCACTTCAACCACCATCAAGGACTTCAAGTTCCTCAATGAGGATCCCACCTATTATTATTATCCGCAGTATCACAACAATACTGACTGGAAGGAGTTGGTCTATCACACTGCACTCACGCAGAACTATAGCATCAACGTAGAAGGTGGTGACGATGTGGCCGACTACAACCTCTCGCTCGGATACATCACCAACCAGAGCACGCTGAAGTACAACACGATGAGCCGTCTGAACATCCGTTTCAATACCGATATTCACCTCACCGATAAGTTCGAGATTCGCTTTGACGCATCGTTTGCCAACCAGACTCGCAATCTGCGCAACGATGGTGCTCCTGCAAACTACAGCGAGGGCACTCCCACATCGGCAGCCTTCCTGGCCTATGCCAAGAGCCCGATGCTCAGCCCCTACACGTTTGCCAGTGGCCGTCTCTCTGACAGCTATGTCGACGTGACCGATGAGAGCTACCTCGACGAGGCCTTGGCCGACTACACCAACTACAACTACAAACTGGCCAACCCGTTGGCAGTCAATGAGTTTGGTGATGCAGAGAACAAGAACCGCTTCGAGAACTCCATGATCAACCTCTCGGTGACGCCTAAGTTCCAGTTCAACAAGAACCTGTCGCTCAGCGAGCACTTCAGCTACAACCTCGTTAACACCAACGAGAAGCTGTACATCCCGCTGAATGGTGTGCCCAGCTACTATGTGTCGAGTGTGAATGCCTATGTGAACAACGAGGTGCGCTCGATGGCCGGCAAGCAGAATTCAGTGATGAGCGACACACGTCTCGACTGGAATAACCGCTTTGCAGCCCACTACCTGCACCTCTTCGGTGGTGCCCGCATCAACTGGGAGAGCTACACCATGAGCTCGCAGCTCGGCTACAACACCAGCAGCGATAAGATTCCTACCATCAGCTCTGGTCTTGACCATCCGCACACGTTCGGTACCAACGACAACTGGAACTCCATTGCTTGGTATGCACAGGCAGAGTACAACTACCTGCAGCGCTACTACCTGCAGGCCAACCTCACCGCAGAGGCTTCGTCGCGCTTCGGTAAGGATGCCGACAACGCCCTGAAAGCATTCGGTGTGGCATGGGGTATCTTCCCCGGTGTGCAGGCTTCTTGGGTAATGAGCAATGAGCCGTGGTTCGCCGGTGTGCGCGGCATCGACTACCTCCGTCTGACGGCAGGCTTCGATGTCAGCGGTAACGACGACCTCGACTACTATGCTGCACGCAGCTACTTCAGCTCCAACAACTTCCTCAATGTCGTCTCCGGTCTTTCATTCGAGAACATCGGTAACACCAACCTGCAGTGGGAGACCACGAAGCGCTTCAATGCCGGTTTCGAAGGCAACTTCATCAACAACCGCCTGAACGTACGCTTCAACTACTTCCGCAGCAACACCGACCATCTGCTCATGTTCCAGACGCTGGGCTTCCTCTCTGGTCTGGAGCGCAACTGGTCGAATGGTGGCTCGATGAAGAACGAGGGCTTCGACGTTACGGCCGTGGGCAAGGTACTTTCGCTGAAGGACTTCCAGTGGAAGCTCGGTGCCAGCATGGGCCACTATGTGAACAAGATCACGAAGCTCTCTGACAACCAGACGGCATTCGAAACCGATGTCTATGGTGCTACCGTTCGCACGGAGATTGGCCATTCAGCCAATGCCTTCTATGGCTATAAGTCGCTTGGCGTGTTCGCCACCAGCGAAGAGGCTTCCTCTGCTGGCTTGTATGTGATGGCTGCCAATGGCATCGACCGCAACTATTTCGGCGCCGGCGACGTTCACTTCGCCGATCTCGATGGCGACCATCAGATCACCGAGGCCGACCGCACCTTCATTGGCGATCCCAACCCCGACATCTATGGTAACATCTTCACCACGCTGGCCTACAAGCGCTTCAAGCTCGACATCGACTTCAACTATTGCCTCGGCAACGATGTCTATAACTATATGCGCAGCCAGCTCGAAGGAGGCAGCCGCTTCATGAATCAGACCACCGCTCTCACACGCCGTTGGCAGACTGAGGGACAGGTCACCGACATCCCCAAGGCAACGTTCCAGGATCCCCTTGGCAACAGCCGCTTCAGCAACCGCTGGATTGAGGATGGCAGCTATCTGAAGCTGAAGACCGTCACACTGAGCTACTCGCTTCCCATGCACTCCACCTTCCTGCAGGGCTTCCAGTTCTGGATTCAGGCCAACAACCTGCTGACGTTCACGAAGTATCTGGGTGCTGATCCTGAGTTCACCATGACCAACAACGTCATCGGTCAGGGCATCGACCTCGGTCGTCTGCCGCTCAGCCGCAGCTTTGTTGCCGGTGTGAAGATCAACCTCTAATCCCTCATTGTAAACGTGAAAATTGATAATTCGAATAAAGATTCATGATTATGAAGAAACTAAGTATATTGATCTGCGCCATCTGCGCCGTCTGCGGCTTTGTCTCTTGTAGCGACTTCCTCGACCAGGAGTCTGACCAGGTCATCTATGCAGACAAGGATCACCTCAACAATGCTACCGATACGCTGTGGTCAGTGGCAGGCATCATGAATAAGATGCAGGTCATCGCCGACCGAACGATTTTGTTGGGCGAGATGCGTGGCGACCTCTCTGATATTACCGAGTTCACTTCTGCCGATCTTCGCGATGTGGCCTTCTTTAATATCAGCGACGAGAACATGTATAATGCTCCACGCGACTATTATGCCGTCATCAACAACTGCAACTACTATCTTGCCAAGTGCGACACGGCATTGCGCAACAACCGCAACGAGCTGGTCTTCGAGCGTGAGTATGCTGCCGTGAAGGCATTCCGTGCATGGACCTACCTGCAGCTGGTCCTCAACTACGGTTCCGTTCCCTTCGTCACCGAGCCCATCCTGAGCAAGGCAGAGTCGGAAATGGACTATCCGAAGTATGGCATTAAGGAAGTCTGCCAGTATTTCATCAACGACATCGCTCCCTATGCCGATGTAGAAACGCCTAACTATGGGGAAATCCGTAGTACGAACTCCAAGCTCTTCTACTTCCCCATTTATGTGTTGCTGGGCGACCTCAACCTCTGGGCAGGCAACTACAAGGAGGCAGCCCTCAACTACTACAAGTACATCAGCACGCGCAATGGTACCAACTCTTCCTATCCGTTTGGCACCAACAGCATTCGCTGGGCGCGCGACGATGCTCACTGGATGTCGTGGTCTGACAGCTGGTCGTTAAACAATTTCAGTACGGAGAGCGTTAGTCCCAACTCCGGACTCATCACGATGATTCCTGGCGACTCCATTCCTTCTGAAGGCAACTACAGCGAGCTCCGCAATCTCTTCAACTGCAATGTGAACAACGAGTACAAGTCCTCGATTGTTCCTTCGCAGAGCATCATCCAACTCTCAGCAGCTCAGAAGTACTGCCACGTCAATTCGCAGGGTAGCGTGTCGTATGCACCCGACGGACTCTCCGACTATCAGACGGGCGACCTGCGCCTGAGCCGTGCCTGGACTTCTGAGGAGAATGTGTTGGTGCATGATGTTGGCGGCAGCTCGAAGCGCATCAAGAACTATTCCGTCTTCGACAAGTACAGCTCACGCAATGTGCACATCTATCGTAGGGCGATGGTCTACCTGCGCTTGGCAGAAGCCCTCAACCGTGCAGGCTATCCGCGCTTTGCCTTCGAGTTCCTGAAGAACGGCGTGAACAACCAGGTCATCGCCGAGCGGGTCATCCCCTACTATCGTGCCGATAGCGTGTGGATCAGCCAGTTCGACTTCCCCAACATCCAGTATGTCATTGAGGAGCCGCTGGGTAGCACCAGTCCCACCACCATGGGTATCCACTCTGTGGGCTCGGGATACTCTTCGGTGAACGAATACTATGTCATGCCCGACGACACGCTCCTCACCGACGAGTCGGCTCGCCTGCAGTATCAGATTGCGAAGGTCGAGGACCTCATCGTCGACGAGGAAGCACTCGAGTTCGCTTTCGAAGGCTACCGCTTCTACGACCTCATGCGTGTGGCACTCCGCCGCAACGACCCGTCGTATCTCGCCAACCGCGTCTACAACCGTCGTGGTGCAGAGAATGCCGGCACCATGCGCTCTCTCATCCAGGCCGACCTCAACGATACCCGCACGTGGTATCTCAACTGGGGTGGAAAGATCGGACTGGGCTACTGATACTCCTTCTTTTTCAGTTAACTCAGAGTGGGTGTGTCAAAATAGAGAAAAGGACGAAAAGACGCAGCCAGTAGTCCCCTCCTCCTGGGAGGAGGGGTGCGGGGTGGTAGAGAAAAATACGGTCATAACCTATTACAAATCAAAAGTTTTATGAAAAGGTCGAACCTTATACTTCTCTACCACCCCTAACCCCTCCTTCCAGAAGGAGGGGACTACAAATTGGCTCCTTTCTCTATTTTGCACACCCATTTTTTATTCTCACGACACATCATGCGTAGAATCCTTCTTGCTGTTTTTATTGTTACCATTTCGGCTTCTGCCGTTGCACAAAAGAAAATATTTATTCCCGAGGATCTGCAGGGCATGAATCTCAACGACACCGCGTCGCAGTGGTGCTACCAGCGCTCGTCGCAGACCGACAACCTCATCTTCTTCTGGGAACGGGGCTTCGGCGACGACCTGCAGAATCCGCCTGCCCTCGATGGTCACCCCATGCGCTTCGACCTGCAGAACCTTGAGCAGCGTGTCGAATCGTTCTATCATTTCTTCCGCGACACGTTGAAGTTCACGCTGCCCGGGTCCAAGGCCGACCAATATAAGATGATGGTCATGGTCATGTATTCCCTCGACGGCACCGCCTATGGTGGCACCTACGACAACTTCATCGGTGCACTGTGGGTGGCTCCCAACCGCATTCAGGACCGCAAACTCAACTGCCTCGCCCACGAGCTCGGCCATTCCTTCCAACTGCAGATTCCTGCCGACAGCACAGGCGATGCCTGGGGCGGTTCCGGCTTCTACGAGATGACGTCGCAGTGGATGCTCTGGCAGGTGAATCCCGACTGGGTGAAGGACGAGCAGTATCACTTCGATGCATTTAAAAAACTCACCCACAAGGCTTATCTCGCCATGGACAACATCTATCATTCGCCATATGTCATACAGTGGTGGAGCGACCTGCGGGGCAAGACTGCCATCGGCGACCTCTATCGCAACGGGCGCCGCGGCGAGGACCCGGTCATCACCTACAAGCGCCTCTACGGCCTGTCGCAGCAGGCGTTCTGCGACGAGATGTTCCGGGGCTACCAGCACTTGGTGAACTTCGACTTCCAGCATGCCCGCCGCGAGACACGTCCCTATGCCTGCACCTTCACCTGCCAGCTCGACACCTTGTCGGGTGGCTGGCTGCGACCCGTCGACCTGCCGGAGGAGTACGGCTTCAATGCCATTCCGCTGCCGCTAGCGAAGCGCACACGCATCGAGATGGTGGGCGACCGCCTGCGCTATGGCTTCGTCGGGGTGACCACCGATGGCGAGACGCTCTATGGCGAGATGAACAATCCTGAGTTCCGTGTGCCGAAGGGCAAGACGCTCAGCCACCTCTATCTGGTCGTCATGGGAGCTCCCGTCGAGCACGAACAGCTCTACCGCCATCGTGGGCGCGGCGGCTATGGCTTCGAGAATGCTCCGGCACCCACGGTCTTCCCCTATCAGTTCCGAATCAAGAAGTAACCCCATCTCTTCTTCCCTCATGATCAGACACCATTGCTATCCCTTCACGGCAACTGCGGCCTTGCGTGCAGCAGTCATCTTGTTGCTCTGCGTCTTCCATCCATCGATGTCCTGCCGTGCCGTGCCCGACAATGTGCACTTCCGTAACATCACCATGGAGGACGGACTGCTCTCCAACACGGTGCGCAACGTCGTGCAGGATCGCTATGGCTTCATCTGGATGGGCACCGACAACGGCCTCTGCCGCTACGATGGTGTTGCTTTCCAACCTTTCCGCATCATTCCCAATGGTGTCGACCAGTACATCTCCTGCCTCACCCCTGCCGACGACGGCCTCTATATGGGCACGTCGAAGGGTGCCTATTTCTTCGATTTCCAAGCCGAGACGTTCCGCCTGCTGAAGTCATCACCACAGGCCGTGGTCTATTCCGTCAGCCGGTCGAAGGAGGGGAACATCTGGTTCACCGTCCCCGGCGACAGCATCGGCTGCTACGATCCGTCGGCCGACCAGACGCGCTTCTATCCGCTACCTCCTCAGGCAGGCAGCACCCCGCATGTCTATGTCGACAATAACAATCAGGTGTGGCTGTTCTACGCCAATGCCAGCCGCATCTTGTTCCGGTTCAACAAGGCCACCCATCAGTTCCAGCCCATCGAGACGGGCGATATGTCCGATAGCGGTGGCTGCTATGCCTTCCTGCAATCGCACGACGGCACCTTCTGGCTGGGCACATGGACGGGCGGACTCTATCGCTTCAGCGAAGGGCATCAGGCCGAGCAGGTGCTCAACCCCATGCTCTCGCAGGTGGGCAACCGCATCCACCAGCTCTACGAACAGCCCGACGGCCGCATCCTCATCGGTTGCGACGACGGGCTCATCGACTTCAATCCGCCCGACCGCTCGTGGCATCTGGTGGGCGACCCCGACCATGCCGGCACCATCAACAACCGCTTCGTCTATTCCATTCTTCGCGACACCGAGGGCGGTCTGTGGTTCGGCACGTTCTACGGCGGCGTGAACTACATCTCGCCCGTTTCCGAGCGCTTCGTCTCTTTCCAAAGCCGTGAGGGCCAATGGGGGCTGCAGGGCAATGTGGTCAGCCGTTTCTGCGAGGATGCCAACGGACACATCTGGATAGCCACCGACGATGGCGGACTCTCCTGCTATCAGGGTGGTCATAGCTATGCGTTCATCGACTTCCCCCGTCGCACGTCGTTTGCCCGCCTCAATGCCCATGCCCTTTGTGTCGAAGGCAACGACCTGTGGATAGGCACCTATTCCGATGGCATCTTCCGCATGAACATCTCCTCAGGACAAACCACCCACTTCAATCGCCAGCATGGGCTCACCGACCTCAGTTGCTATGCGCTCTTCCGCGATTCGCAGGGCACCCTCTGGGCCGGCTCCATGAGTGGCATGAATGTGTTCAATGCCACTGCCTCGCAATTCCAACCGGTGAAGTCGTTTGGTGCCCTGACGCTCGACATCGACGAAGACCGTCACGGCAACCTCTGGTTCTCCACTCAGGGCAGTGGCGTGTGGTGCTACCAGCGGGCATCTCGGTCGTGGAAGAACTACCGCCATCAGGCTGGCGACACGCTCTCGCTCGCGAGCGACCAGATCAGCTGCATCTGCATCACCGCCGACCACCGTCTCTGGGCAGCCACCGAGAGCGGACTCTGCCTCTACGATGAGGCTCACGACACGTTCGCCCCCGTCCATCTCGACATCCCCTCCAACGACATCCGCGGCATCGTCGAGGACGGACAGTACCTCTGGCTCACCACCACCAAGGGCATCGTGCGCTACAACCAGGAGCGCGATGTGCTCACGTTCAATAAGTTCGACGGCCTCTGCAGCGAGCAGTTCCAACCCAACTCTGTGCTGAAGGCTTCCGATGGACGCCTCTATTTCGGAAGCGTCAGGGGCTTCTGTGCCGTCTTCCCCTATCAAATCAACGTCAACACCACGCCGCCGGCAGTGTTCATCACTGCCCTGCGCATCTACAACAAAACCATCGCCGTGGGCGACGAGCCGTTGCCGCAGAGCCTTTCCCACCTGTCGCAGCTCGACCTCTCGCATCGCGACGACATGTTCAGCCTGTCGTTTGCCGCCCTGAGCTATTGTGCACCTGAGAAAAACCAGTATGCCTACATGCTCGAAGGCTTCGACAAGGACTGGGTCTACTGCGGCAACCGCCATGAGGCTTCCTATACGAACATCCCCTCCGGCACCTACACCTTCCGTGTGAGGGCCACCAACAACGACGGCACGTGGAGCACCGACGAGGCGCAGCTGAAGATTGTCGTCCACCCGCCGTTCTGGCTGTCGTGGCCCGCCAAGCTGCTCTATCTGCTCCTCGTCCTGCTGGCCATCTACAGCTACACCCATTTCCGGCTGCGCAAGGCAGAGTTGCGCCATCAGCAGGAGCTGCAGCACATCAACGACCAAGCGGAGGCAGAAGTCCGCGATGCGCGCCTGCGCTTCTTCACGATGATTGCCCACGAGATTCGCACCCCCGTGTCGCTCATCATCGGACCCCTCGAAACCATCAAGCAGGGCTTGTCGTCAACTGGTCTGACAAGTCGGAATGTTCGGAATCTTCCGAATACTCCGAATACTCCGAATACTCTGAATACTCCGAATACTCCGAATCTTCCTTCCGCCAACCTGCCCGACCTCCTCAACATCATCGACCGCAATGCCCACCGGCTGCTCACGCTGGTCAACCAGCTGCTCGACTTCAACAAGGTGCAGCAGCAGGGCTTCACGATGCATTTCTCCCGCCACTCCATTGCCAACCTCATGCAGGCCGTCGCCGAGCGCTTCGAGCCCACGTTGCAGCAGCGCCACATCGCGTTCCATGTCGACTATCCTGCCGACGACTTCACAGCGGTGGTCGACGAGGAAGGCATCACCAAGGTCATCAGCAATCTCATGACCAACGCCACCAAGTACACGCACGACCAGATTCGGCTCTCCTGCGCGGTGGCTCCCGACGGCCAGACGTTCAGCATCAGCGTCACCGACAACGGGGCAGGCATCAGCAAGGAAGACCGCAAGAAAATCTTCGATGCGTTCTATCAGGCTCGCGACAACAAGCCCGGCACCGGCATCGGCCTTTCCATCGTGAAGACCATCGTCGACCAGCACGATGGCGATGTGCGTGTAGAATCGGAAGTAGGGCAGGGCGCCCGCTTCATCGTCACGCTGCCGGTTGGAGAGAACAGACCCACATCCAACAGACCCACCCCCAACAGACCCACCCCCCAGCCCCTCCCTGAAGGAGAGAGACCCACCCCCCAGCCCCTCCCGTGTAGGGAGGGGAGTAATTACTCTTTGAATCCAAATCACCCAGAAATACAGAAACTAGAAACTCAGATACTAGAAACCGATCATTCTGGAGTATCTACTCCCCTCCCTTTACGGGAGGGGCAGGGGGGTGGGTCTCCTTCTTCTGTCCTCATCGTCGAAGACGATGCCGACTTGCTCTCCTTCCTTGCCAGCCACTTTGCACAAGACTACACCGTGCTCACCGCCGTCAACGGCATCGAGGCGTTGCAGCAGCTCAGCCAGAATGCCGTGTCGCTCATCATCAGCGACTGGATGATGCCCGAGATGGACGGTGCTGAGTTCTGTCGCCGTCTGCGTGCCAATCGCGACACCAGCCACATCCCACTCATCATGCTTACCGCCAAGACCGACGACGACTCCAAGGCAGAGAGCATGCAGATGGGTGCCGACGCATTCATCGAGAAGCCTTTCTCCATGAAGTATCTCGATGCCTGCCTGAGCAACCTCATCGAGCGACGCCGCGAGCTCATGCGCCGCTTCTCCCAGCAGCCTGCCGAGCCCATCGAGCCGCTGGCAAACAACGACCTCGACAACGAACTCCTCACGAAGATGAACCATATCATCGTCGAGAATATGACCAATCCTGCGCTGTCGGTCAACTTCCTGGCCGAGCAACTCAACATCAGCCGCAGCGGCCTCTTCTCGAAAATCAAGGCCCTCACCGATGTCACACCCAACGAGATGATTCAGGTGGTGCGCCTCCGCCGTGCTGCACAGCTGCTCGCCGAAGGCCAGCATCGTGTCAACGAGGTGTGCTACATGGTCGGCTTCAGCTCCCCGTCCTACTTCTCGAAGTGCTTCCAGAAGCAGTTCGGCAAGAAGCCTGGCGAAATGATGAAATCATAAAAACTAACAGCAATATGAAAACAAATCCGTTCCGTCACTTTGTCACTTTGTTCTTTCTCCGCTTTGCTACGAAAGCGAGCATGCTCGTGGTCTTTTGTTACTTTGCCGCCTTGTCTTCTCTCGCTCAGGGCACCGTCGACGACTACAACCGTGCTTATTCCCTGCAGACGAAGTTCTCTGCGCAGAACGTCTACCATTGGGCGCAGAACGTACGCTGGGTAGACTCCACGCACGTCTTCCACTACTCCGTGCAAACCCCTGAGGGCCAGCGCTTTATCCTCTTCGATGTCGACAAAAACTCGAAGCAGGAGTTCGCATCCGACAAGGAGCTCAACGACGCCCTTGCCGCCATCCGTCCGCCTCAGCAAGACCGTCCGCGTCGCTTTGGCCCTCCCTCTATGGGAGGGGGTAGGGGAGGCAGGACTCCCTTCCGCCAGCCGCAGCGCCACTGGATGGAGGTCGACGAGGAACAAGACCAGCGCCTCGTCACGTCGCCCGATGGCAAGTGGGAAGCATGGGTAGAGGGCTACAACCTCATCGTCCATGAGGTAGGGCGTCCCTACAGCGAGAAACACCAACTCACCCACGATGGCACCATCGGCCACTACTACAGCAACCGCATCTATTGGTCGCCCGACTCTCGCAAGCTCTTCGTCTGCAAGCGTAAGTCGGTGGAGAAGCGCTATGCCTACTACGTAGAGTCGTCGCCACAAGACCAGCTCCAGCCCATCCTCCACACGCAGGAATATGCCAAGCCCGGCGACGAACTCCCACAATACACCCCCTACATCTTCAATCTCTCCCTCACCCCCACCCCAACGGCAGAGGGTAGTGCAACCCCTCAATCCCCAGAAACTAGAAACTCAGAACCTAGAAACTTTTCTCTCTCCTCTCAGAAACTAGAAACTCAGAAACTAGAAACTAGAAACTTTTCTCTCTCCTCTCTCCACTCTCCACTCTCCTCTCTCGCTAATCAGTACTCCCTCGACTGGTTCCAGTGGACTCCCGACAGCCGTTATGTCACCATGGAGTACAACCAGCGTGGCCATAAGCTCTACCAGCTCTTGGCGATGGATGCCGAGACCGGGCAGCTCACCACCCTCATCGAGGAGCGTTCCGACAAGTTCGTGAACTACAACCGCATCTGGCGCCGTTGGCTCAAAGACGGCCGCCTGCTCTGGACCAGCGAACGCGACAACTGGAACCACCTCTATCTCTATTCCAATCTTTGTAGGGACGGGGTTCATTCCCCGTCCGCAAGTGGCAAACGAGGGAAAAAGTCAAGAAACCAAACCCTCCTCTCCTCAGGCAGTGGTGGGTTCCAGATCACCCGTGGCCCCTGGTGTGTTCGTGAGGTCCTTCATGTCGACGAAGATGCAGAGCTCATCTACTTCACCGCCTCCGGTGTTCATCCCGACGAAGACCCCTACAACATCCATTACTTCACCATTCGTTTCGATGGCACCGACATGTGCGAGCTCACACCCGAGCCCGGCAATCACCGTGCCGTGTTCTCCTCCGACCGCCAATACCTCGTCGACACCTATTCCACCCCCTCCCAGGCACCCGTCACCACACTACGGTCAGTAGAAGCTCAGGTGTCGCATGCCGCTGCGCAGAAAAACAATTCTCTCTCCTCTCTCCACTCTCCACTCTCCTCTCAAAAGCTCTCCACTATAGCATCCGCTGATATATCCAAGCTCCAAGACCTCGGCTGGCAAGCTCCCGAAGTCTTCGTCGCCCCTGGCCGCGATGGCAAAACCCCGATGTGGGGCATCATCCAGCGTCCCACCAATTTCGACCCGTCGAAGAAATACCCCGTCATCGAGTACATCTATGCCGGTCCTGGCGATTCCTATACGCCGAAGTCCTTCCAGCCCTTCAACTGGAATATGACCCCGCTGGCCGAGCTCGGCTTCATCGTCGTGCAACTCGACGGCATGGGCACCTCGTGGCGTGGCAAGGAGTTCGAGGAGGTGTGCTATAAGAACCTCAAGGATGCCGGCTTCCCCGACCGCAAGGCTTGGATTCGTGCCGCTGCCCAGAAATACCCCTATATGGATGCCGACAACGTAGGCATCTTCGGTGCCTCTGCCGGTGGTCAGGAGTCCACCACCGCCGTCCTCCTGCATGGCGACTTCTACAAGGCTGCCTATTCCTCCTGCGGCTGCCACGACAACCGCATGGACAAGATCTGGTGGAACGAGCAGTGGATGGGCTATCCCGTCGACTCTTCCTACATAGAGTGCAGCAATGTCTACCACGCGTCGAAGCTTGAGCGCCCGCTGATGCTCGTCGTCGGTGAACTCGACGACAATGTCGATCCCGCCAGCACCATGCAGGTTGCCGATGCTCTCATCCGTGCCGGCAAGGACTTCGAACTCGTCGTCCTCCCAGGCGTCCACCACACCATGGGCGAACGCTATGGCGAGCACAAACGCTACGACTTCTTCGTCCGCAACCTCCTCCACGTCGAGCCTCCGAAGTGGAATGAAGTGAAGACGCAGTAGCCGCCCGTTTTCATCCAATCTGATAGAGGCAGACACAATTCATTCGTTTGTGTCTGCCTCTATCGCGTATCATTGTGTTATACTGGAGTTTTGCAAGCTTAACCTGCCATGAAATTCTATCAATTTTCTCTAAATAATTGTTAATGGGAATGGGTAGATTGTGAAAGAACCTTTCAGGCTTTTCACTTTTATTTGTTTTCGTTTGC
Source organism: uncultured Prevotellaceae bacterium (assembly GCA_900316285.1). Taxonomy (GTDB): domain Bacteria; phylum Bacteroidota; class Bacteroidia; order Bacteroidales; family Bacteroidaceae; genus Prevotella. Next base: position 14,061 of record ONCG01000003.1, on the reverse strand, counting down.
ACTTCATTAACACATTGTCAACTCATTGCGAACCGAAATATGACGACGGACAATCTATGAATTAATTTGACAAACGGACGGGAAAGAAGACAGACAGGACAGACGAACGGATGAGACACACATTGCTCGAGAAATCCCTGACAACTTCCTTCAATTCTCCGTATCGTCATTGTCTTCTTCAGAATCCTCAGGTAAAAGTGCAACCTGCCGATACTCTGTTGGCGTCATTCCGTATTTCTTAGAGAATAGCCGATAGAGTGTCGCAACAGAAGCAATTCCACAATCGTTGGCAATCGACTCGATAGTGTAGTTGGGCTGTTCCTTGAGCATCTTAGCCGCTTGTTCAAGTCGTAAGTTGTTAATGTATTTTGAGTAAGATGTTCCAACGTATTTTTGAAAGAGTGAGGAAAAGTTGTTGCGTGGAATATTGTATTTGTCGAGAAGCATCGTTCGTGAAAGAGCTGGGTCGAGGTATAGTTTTTTCTCGATAATATCCCTGTTCATTCTTTCAAACATACGCCGTTCGTAATATTCTGCAATCGTCTCTCCATTCGCATTCCCCGGGCTTAATGACGGGTTCTCAGGATAGTTCTCGCCGGCAGTATCATCAAGTATGTCGTCATTCTTTTGTTCTTCCTTTTGCCTTTTTGCTTTTTCTTTGGTTTCCCTGAGTTCGTTGATGGTCTTGACAAGCAATCTGTTCTTCTGTTTGATGATGCGGTTATGCCTTATGGTCCTGCTTATAGATAGAACTATCATCAAAGCTATGAAGCCACTGATGATAAATAAATTCAACATGCGATTATCGTGTTCCTTGCGCTGTTTTTCTAATTCATCGATGTATGTACTATAGTTTGCAGACAGTTCATCCATGGCACTGAGTTCTCCCATTCGCTTTTGCTCTTCACTTGCTTCGTCCATTAATTCAAAACAACGCAGAGCTTCTTCATACATCCCTTTTTGAGCATAGGCCTTTGCAAGAAGTCGGTAGACGCCGCCTATGCTGCTGTTTAGCGTATCATTCATCGATGAAAGATAATTCAGCCTGAGTTGTCCAAATCGGATGACATCATCGTAGAGTTTCTTTTCAAACAGATATGACTCGATACAGCTATAATCGTAGATTTGTACATGTGTCAAAGAGAGAAACTTATTGTAATAGACTGTTGCTTCCTCTGTGTATCCCATTCGTTGCAGAGTAATTGCGTATAGCCCATAGAATTCTTTCATCCATGTGTCGTCAGAGAAAGCGAGTGACATAGAACTCTGCTGGCGAGGCTTGCGCATGATATTCTTCATCTCTTTGAGTGTGGCGAGGGCTTCATTTCCCATCCTATTGCGTTGCAGAAGTTTCACGAGATTGTTATAGAAATACATAAGATAGTCGTAAGACATGCTCTCATCGGTTTTCTTCATTCTCTCAATGGATTGTTTCATTAATTTGAAGCCTTTCTCTTTTTCGCCTGAATAATATGCCACCTTTCCTTTTAGATATGGTATGGCAGCAAGACACTCTGGATTGGCCAGTCTGTGTGCCGTTGCAGAGAATTCGTCTAGCGAATGTGCAATGAGCGAGAAATCCTCCATGCGGTCGAAACACAACATTAGCTTGAACTCCAGCTGCAATAGCAGATTGAGACTGTCTCGGATTGCTTTGTCGTTGATAGACCGCTTATAGTATTTCTGTGCCTCAAAGTAATTGCCCCGACTAAAGCTGATGTCACCTTTGATCAGGTTTATCTGGTGTGGCGGCAGCTTGTTATCGAGATTCAAATCATTGAGGAGCTTGGTCAAACTTCTATAATCGGAAGTCGAATAGCTTTTTGACTTCATGTTGCTGGCAGTACTTCTAACAGAGTAGAACGCCATAAATGCTATTATCATCGCGATGATTGTCATGTGACGAGCAGAACTTGTTTGCCGTTGTATCATGAGAATAATATCAGTGATAATATCTTCTGAAAATGTTTTTCTATACGTCATAATTTAAATATTTTGTAACTATTATTATATTGTTCTGCAGGCAAAGATACGATATTTTTCCAAATAATGTGCATTCTGGCATGATTTCTTAACGATTTATTTCTCCAAAAAAGTCACCTCGAATATAAAAAAGTCTTTGAGAAAAATCTTTAGTATTTTCTGTAAAAAAATACAGAAGTACTGACAAGTTGCTGTTTGTGCAGGGAATTTGTTTCGTATCTTTGCAACGCCAACGAGGCAAGAGCCCGCATTGAGCGTAGTTTCATTATTGTAGGCAACAGATGCTTTTTAGATGTTAATATAGGAAAGAATAAGGATGTTAGGTAAGAAGAAGAAGGATATAGTTGTTAATAATGGTTTTTAATTGGTTAAACTTTTTTTTCAATGCTTTTAGTTTTAATGTTTTTTATTGTAGTTTGTTTATTTTTGATTTAAGCTAGATTGGATTCTTTGATGACTTTTGCCCGCTACCCAGGAATTGTTATTAAGTTGTGTGATATCAGTTAATTGATTGCTTAGAATAAAATTACAGTTTACCCTAGTGGGGACCAAAGCCTGCAGGTGAGTAGGTGTAAAGTTTTGATTTATAAGTGCTATTAGGCGTGAGTCAGGTAGTAGTGAGAGGACATAATTCCTAATTGGTTTGAAGATGCCACTGATAATCGTAGGTTTATAATGTAATCTCGGTCTGCATAATCATATGGAAATCGGCCCCTACTTCATTTTATTCATAATCGGTAAATAAAAAAGGGTAGAATGGCAGGGGCGGGCTGTGAAGTTCGCTTCTGCCTTGAAAATAATCAACGTGTTTCTTAATTACAAATTAACACAGGTTTATTCAAAGAAGAGGGGGAAGGGCTGTGAAGTTCTCTCCCCTTTTTTCAGCAGCATAGCACGCCTGCAGTATGATGGCACATGACATCTGTAGCATACATTATAATTAATACTATCTCTCATGTTCTGAAAATTGCTGGTTGGCAACAGCTACCTAGAGTAGTAGTACTTCTCCTTCAAAATCGCTTTTGTAATGTTGTCATGTTCTTTTCTATATACCGTTAGTAAATAATTGCTATAAGAAGAGAAAAATTTATTCAAATGGTTTGTCGCCTTTATCGTATCTTTGCAACGCCAACGAGGCAAGACCCGTATTGAGCCAGTTACTATGATGAGGATATGATAGTAGGAAATAATTGCTTTTGAATAAGTAAGGAAAGAGATGTTAGGTAAAGGGATGAAGGATATAGCTACAAATTTTGATTTTTGAATGGTAAGTTTTTAATGCTTTTTTTGGTTTTTAATTTTTTCAATGTGGTTAGTTTTATTTTTGATTTTAGTTTATGTGAAATTATTTTTTGATGACATTTGCCACTACCCTAGAATGGAATTCGTGTTATAGAATGGATGTTAATTGATAGTTAATAGATCATCCTGGTGGGATCCAAAGCCTGCAGGTGTGTAGGAGAAAGATTTGAAAACGTTATTCGGTGTGAACCAAGTGGCGTAGAGAGGACACTACTTCTTGGATTGTTTAAAAAGAAGGTAATGATCATCGAAGGTTAAGAGTTAGTCTCAGTCTGCATAATCTATTTAATAATGGACTCCACCTTCTAACAAGGTTATAATCGTATCAAGTTTAAGGGTAGTTAGCAGGAGCGGGCTGTTGAAGTTCGCTTCTGCTTTGAAAAAGAATTCAACTCGTTCCATAATCGTTAATTATATATAAGTTTGCTTGATGAGGGTGGGCTGTGAAGTTCACTCTCTTTTCATGGTTCAGTGTGTAGACTCATTCATCTGCCCCATACCTTATTTATATATAGTGGATTCTGAAACGTGCTGGTTGGCAGCAGCTACCTAGAGCATGAGCACTACCCAGCAAAAAAAACGCGTTTGTAATATTGTCATGTTCTTTTCTATATACCGTTAGTAAACAATTGCTATAAGAAGAGAAAAAATTATTCAAATGGTTTGTCGCCTTTATAGTATCTTTGCAGTGTAATTGAGGGAGACGAACCTGCAACAAAGCAAAATGCCCAGTTAGGAGCAACTTAAGCAGAGCAGGCAGAAAAAAGACAAGTTAAACATCTAACATAAAACATAAGGATTTGTTTTTTTGAGTTATCATGATCGATAACATTTTTGAGTTATTCGGAAAGGGGAGGCTGTGAAGTCTTCCCTTTTTTTCGGCTACTGCTTCATGGCAGGATATGGGAACGATGACAACAGGATTTTGACTTTTTTATATAAAACCAACGATGCTGTAAGTTGTTTGCTAACAACGATTTACACCTCACCAGCCTCTCCTTTTTGAAGTGTTTATATAGCTTTGTCTGGGGAATTTTATACATATTGATAGTAAAGAATTGCTATAGTGAGTGAAAAAATTTTTGATATTTATTATTTCTTTCATCGTAATTTTGCCACGCAATTGTTTGCAATCGCCTTTTCATTGCTCAACATTCGTTAGAGTGTAGCGAAGAGGCTGTATAACGGAAATAACATTTTAAACATTTATATTTTTAGTAAAAAAGATGAAAAAGCTATTTACTTTGCTGACACTATTTGCCTTATTGGTAATAGATGTCCATTCACAAACATTCCAAGGTGTCACTGAGGGCGATATTGCAGTGACTTACACGCTGGATCTTATTATTCGAGACACCTATGCGTTCGTAAAAAGCGTTGATGAATCTGCTGTCGGTTCAGATGGCGTATTGGAATTGCCGGAATTTGTCACATATGATGGAACGGAATATCCAGTGGTATTTCTAAAAACGACAGCAAGTCAGACTTGCGAATATTTGAGAAAACCGATTCCTTCTATAAAGAAGATTATCCTTCATGGGAAGTTCATTCTGCAGCCCCATCAGCGCTATCCAACTGATTTCAACACCATTTTTACAAATCTTGAAGAAATAGTCATGCCGGAATCTCGCGATGGATTCTCTACACTTGACGGAGTTCTCTACAAAGGCAATGAAGATGCGCCCTATGCTAGTATTCTTATTGTCCCTGTCAAATGGGATTACGAAGGAAAGAATCTATATCAACCTGAGACGAAAGAGATTATGAATTATGCTTTCAGAAGCGTGCAGTTTCTTGGCAGCATGGATGTGTACCAAATTCCAGACCAAATTGAAGCGATAGGCAATAATGCATTCAATTCGTCGGCAATCAAAGGAGTGAAACTGCCGGAGAATGAGAAATATACAGTTATCGCATATGAATGTTTCGATGTCTGCAAAGACCTCACGCAGGTTTTTATTCCTAATAATGTAACGAGTATTAATATGGCAGCCTTTCGTGAGTGCACCTCTCTTCCTTCTATTAATCTTAACAAGGTGGAAAACATAGGCAGACTGGCTTTCTATGGCGATACGTCACTTGCCTCAGTCGAGTCTACAGAGAATTTGAATGCTCTTGGTCGGTGTTGCTTTTACGGGTGCATAAAATTGCAGGGATTCGACCTTGGGCAGAGTTCCATAACAACCATTCCCGCTTACTGTTTTTGGGGGTGCAGTAATATAACAGAAATAAAGCTCCCACAGGGATTGACAAAGATTGAGGCCTTTGCATTTCAACGCAATAGTAAACTCCCCATTCTGGAACTGCCAGAATCATTGGTAGAAATTGAAGAGCAAGCTTTCACTTCTTTTGAACGTAACCAAACGCTTTTCATAGGTAAAAACGTAAAAACAATGACAGGCCTTTCTCTCTGGGGTGTAACGTGCAACATAGAGATAGACTCGGCGAATCCATATTTTATCATAGACGATGGCGTCATCTACAATAAAAGCAAAGACGTTTTGGTCCATTATATGGACATAAATTCTCGAAAGAGTTTCATGGTTCCGTCATCCGTGAAAAGAATTGGCGACGGTGCTTTTATTCTTACGTCTAATAATAGCCTTGAGCACATCACTCTCCCCTCTTCGTGTGAAGAAATCGGCTATGCAGGATTCTATGCCTCCACAAGCAAAATATCATCAGTCACGGTTCCCCCTTCCGTGAAAGTGTTTAGTGGGGAAACTGTAAGAAAATATTATCCCAATAGGAACAGAACAGATTCTGGAGGTTCAGTAGGTTATTATTATACATTTTATAACTTCGACGTTTTTGTCATGGGAAATAATATTGAAGAAATTGTGTGTAATTCATATATATTAACAAGACATATTAACACGGTAAGGATGTATCTAACAAAAACAGCATTCAACAAAATCGACATTAGCACACCTAAATGGGGAAGTTTACTTTCTTCCAGACCTTCACGCTTAGCCACTGACATTCCTGTCACCTTAAGTAGCACAGGGCTTTCTACTATGTGTCGTGACTTCGATGTCGATTTGAGTGAAACTAACGGGCTGGAAGCTTATGTTGCGGCTTCGTTCGAAATGCCTGAAAATGGTGGCGACGGAGAGATTAACATGCAGAAGGTGAGCACAGGAGTTTATGTCCCCTCTCGATTCGGTAACGACAACTATGAGTTTCATGGTGTAGTGTTGAAAGGTGAACCTGGGGCGACTTATACATACCACATAGGTGAACATGACTATCTTTCTGGCAGTCAGACCACACTTTCTGATGAGCAAATGACAGGAAACATGTTGGTAGGTGCACCCGTACATACCAATATTGACAAGACGGATGGAGACATGACTAACTTCGTGCTAAAGAACGGCTGGTTCCGATATGTGTCTGCCTATGGCGAGCTTGCTTGGAACAAGGCATATCTGCAAGTACCTACTGCAAATGTGCAGACAGAAGACGGTCATGCAAAAAACATCCGATTCGTTTTTGCAGACGATGACAGTGAGACGACTGGCATCAGTACAAAATATTTTGAGCATGAAGCTGATAGTGAAAACACTCCCTTTTATAACTTGAATGGAATGCGCGTAGCTAGTCCTCAGAAAGGAATCTACATACGCAACGGCAGAAAGGTAGTTGTCAGATAATAACTTAAGACAATTAATAACGCAAAAAGGAAAAGATATGAAAAAAAAATATGAAACACCCCAGACTGAGATCGTGTTCCTCAATGCAGGAGAAGTAATGCAAGGGTTTAACATCGGAATCTCTGGAGAAACAACCCCAGAAGAATCAGACGCAAAGCAATATAATGGCATTGACGATACTTGGGGGCTTTCTGGTACTAATCGTCACAACCTCTGGGACGACTAGCAAATGAATTTTGGAATCTGAGAAACAATGATACTAACAAATAAAAATGATGAAATAGTAAGTAGGCAACTCATGATGTTTTACAGATTGTCATAAATAAGTTTTAATTCTTTGCATTAACATAATCGCTTTTAAAACATTAATGCAAGGGTGGGGTGGACTGGGAAGTTCACCTCATCTGTTTCTCAGACTTGAAAGTTCAAATAAGGATAAATTATCTACTATGTCGAAATCGGGGAAGAGGAAAAGTTTTCTTATCATTCCTTTTCTCCATAGAAAAATGCAACAAAAAAGATGGCGCAGGATGCATTGCCATTTAAAAAAGTTTGCTACCTTTGACATTTGTCGAAGATACTTTCGTTCGGAAAAACTCAAATACATTTGGTTTTTCGCTCGCTTAATCGTATCCTTGACATTCGTCTAAGATATTTTCGTTCGACAATTCAAAAATAAACGAGTTTCTTTTTGGTATTGTCCTCGCTTAATCGTACCTTTGCAGGCCGTTTCAGTTATAAAAAACATAAACAATACTATCAAGAACCATGACAGAAGAAGGATTCAATGAGTTTTTTTTGAGACAATGATTTGAATTTTTAAAGAAAAGTGACGATATATCATTTGTAATGTTGAACAATTTAAAACCTTATCTATTAATGACGAACAATTTTGATGATTTGAAGAAGATTACGGAGCTGATACGCTCCACGGGGTGGGAAGTGGATGACGATATGGTACCCATCCCACATTTCCCATGTGGTGTCCCGGCAGGAAAGCCTTTCGACATCTGTGAGCTGGAGAAGAAGTGGGTGCTGATTCCCCGGTCGTTGTTGGGCAATCATCCGATATTCTCCTTGGTCGTGAAAGGCGACTCGATGATTGGAGCAGACATGATGGATGGCGACGAGGTGTTTGTGGAAGTGACGGAGGATTATTCGAGTGGCGACATCGTGGTTGCTTATCTTGACGGCGAGACCACCATTAAGCATCTATGCAAGAAGAGTGACCAGATGTGGCTGATGCCTGCTAACGATGCCTACAAACCTATCGACATGAGCAAATACGTGGAAAGTTGGATTATGGGAAAGGTGGAAAAAGGAAGAAGACGGTATGCTCGAGCCAGCACAATGGCTCTGCTCAACAAACTGGAGGAGGAACTAAAGAAGATGGAAGCACCTGTGATGTCGCTCGAAGATAAGGCTCGCGAGGCTGTCGCGGCAGTACTGAATGATCTGAAGAAAAGGAAGCGGTTGTGGTACTGCGTATACAGGGCACTCATCGACGCGACGCTCATTGAAAAGGGGGATTACGAGGGGTTCAGGTCGTTGGTCGACAAGTGGTTCCCCGGCAATGATTTCAAGATTAATTTAAGGGATATCAGCAAGTTGGCCGTCTTGTCATTTGACAAGCCCATTGCGGAATGGGTCGAAGAGAAAGCCCCTGTTGGACATACTGTGTTCTTTATTTATTATAAGGTGGCAACAAGTGTTATGATGGCCATCGACCCGCTATGGGTTTATAGAAAAAAAGCGGGAACAAAAACTGGCGCAAAACTGGCGCAAAACTGGAACAAAACTGGAACATGAAAGAGGGGTGCAACCCCAAAATGATTGACTTTCCTACATAACTGGAACAATACTGGAACAAAACTGGAACCCGATGCATTGATTTTTGCATCGGGTTTTTTGTTGTCGTAACTTTGCCGGTGCATTTCAGATGCAAAGCAATTGGCCAATTTGCTGTGAGTTATTAACATTATTAATTATTTAAAGACAACAAAATGAAAGAAAGAATAAAGAACCCGTGGCTTCGCTGGACATTCCCGAAGCCGAAGAACCTCGAGCAATGGTGGTGGTTGTTCACCATCGGAGCGATCTCTGCGGCCTTTTTATATATTGTGTTTTTCTCAATCATCCTGAAGCCATGAACATAGAAGAATATCAGCAGCATTTTCTGCAATTATTGCACACCGGAGTCGTCACCTTCCACTATCGCAAGAAGGACCGCTCACTGCGCAAGGCCATCGGCACCACGTGCCTCGATTTGATTCCCACTGACTCTCTACCGAAAGGCGTAGGTGCTCCGGCACCGAAGGGCCAGGTACGCTACTACGACTTCACGGTCTCAGGCTGGCGCACGCTGCGCCTGGCTCATGTGACGAGCTATTATCCTAACTACAATCAACAAAACACATCAAAGTAAAAGTACATTAAGCATGAAACCAAAACAACTTTCTCTGAATACCTTCAACGACCTGCTGCGCCACACATGGTGCATGATCTGTCAAAAAGAAGGCATCAACTATGAGCCACAACAAGTGCAGCTCTGCACAGAAATCACCAACCTGTTGGCTCCCTACGGCATCGATGTCACTACCCACCGCCATTGGACGGTGCCGAAAGACAACAACCACGTCGACATCTTCCTCTCTTTCTGGAACCCAGGAGACACGAAGGAGGCGGTAGCATCAAAGCTCATTGACTTCAGCGACGTTGCCGACAACGGCTCTTCGCGTCTGAACCTCTATATGCGGTTTCGCCAATTCCTCTTGCAGCTGCAGCAGAAACTCTTCCCTGGCTCGCTGTCTAATCTGATGAATACAAACGATCTACTCATTGATTTCGCATGACGAACGAGAAGGAAATTTGGCACAAGTGTGAAGTGCCGTATACCCGATACGAAGTGAGCAACCAAGGCCGTGTGCGTAACACGCACACGAGCCGGGTGCTCCGGCCATGTAAACATAATTGTGGTTATCTGTTTGTTTTTCTTTATTACAAAGGTCAGTCAAGGATATGTTACGTCCACAACCTTGTGGCCACCGCCTTTGTGGAAGGATGGGGTGAAGGTTTGCAAGTGAACCATAAGAATGGTGTGAAGACCGACAACCGGGCAGAGAACCTGGAATGGGTGACCGCAAGTGAGAACCGACAACATGCAAGCGACGTGCTAATGGTTGACGTGAAGCCCGTCGCACTGCTCGACGACCATGGCCACCTGCAATATGTCTTCAATAGTGCCTGTGCATGTAGTAGGGCGATGGGGGGCGATGTTCATAAACACATATATAGTGGTTGCCGCTATCACGGCTATCGCCCTCGTTACATCTCTGTGCCGATGTATCGCGAGATTGTGCATCTCGTTGGCGTACATCAGTACACCCTGCATTCTGCGTGGATTGAAGCAAACACAAACATCTTTTTACGTAATAACGATGAAAGCTATTGCAAACCCTAAGTGCTACATCCTGCACCTTGACCAATGGCCCGGCCTTGAATATCTGAGCGATGAGAAGCTGGGCAGTCTCATCCGCCACATCGTGCATTGGATGCTCGATGAGACGGGCGACGAGAGAAAGGAAGAGCTGCTGGTGCCCACCGACCTCTTGCCATTGTTCAAAGTGCTGCAGAACCAAGTGCGCATTGATGATAAAAAATATCAACAAAAGTGCGAGAAAAACAAGCAGAATGCAATTAAAAGATGGTCTAAAAACGATTCTGATGCGACCGCATGCGAACGGATGCAAAACAATAACAATAACAACAACAATAACAACAACAATAACAACAACAATAACAACAACAATAACAACAACAATAACAACAACAACAGCAATAACAACAACAATAATAACCTGGAAGATTTCGGAAGAATAAATTCTTCCTCCTCTTCCTCTACCGTTAGCGTCGCCGCTAACGGAAATGAGGAGGAGGATGAGGAGGATAATTTTTCAAAGATGATGAAAGAGAAATTCCTGCCGTGGTGGAATGACCTTATCAAGCAATACAAAAGCAACATCAAGCCTCTGCGCATGATGACAGAAAAGCGAGTAGAACGGCTTCAACAGATCTGCGACACGTACGGCAAGGATATCCTCTTCGAGACCTGCCACAGGGCATTACGCTCTCCCTTCTTGAACGGGCGAAGTGCGAACAGCAAGTTCATCGCCACCTTCGACTGGATAATCGATGAGAAAAACTTCCTGAATGTACTGGAAGGAAACTTTTATAACAAGTAACAAAATGAAAAGCTAAAAATTATGAATACAACGAAAAAAGAAAAATACCCCCTCTGCACACCCAGACAGAAGAGGGCAGCGAAAGCAGCCATTAGTGACCTGCTGAAGGAATTCGACTTCGAACGCGCCCATGCGCTGCTGGTGCTGGGGGACAATCCTCTTCACGATCCCAAAACGGGCGAGCCCTACTACCCCAGCATCGCCATGATGAAGCAAAACGCTCGCCGGCTGCTTGAGGAAGTTGTGGAACTACACTATTCTGAGCCCAATCGATATGGAACCATCGCATTTTCAGGATTGCATGCCGAGTGCTTGGGCGATGGATCGCTATGGCTGAGTGTGGAACTCTGCGAAACAATGAACTGGGTAGAAGATTAAGAACAACGAAAGAGCATCAACATGAAACGAGACAAGATCATTGCAGAAATCGGCGACTGCCTTAAAGATGAACTCTATGACATGGGCATAGGCTTCAGGATTTCTTATAGACAAAAATATGGCTTCAAGTCAGTAGAAATGAGAGCCACTTTAGATTTGGGAATTGGTTCTACTAATTACCTAATCTTAGCGAAAGTAGATATTGCGCCAAGTGGTGACACCTTTGTCACCGTGAGAATCACGGGCGACAAAAGCATGTGGAGAGGCGAATGGAAGCGCTACGATTCCGTAGAGCATGCCGTAGAACGATATCTTGAAAAGGAACTTCCGGGCAAAGATTTAAGGAACACACTCTGTTGGCAATTGATTGACCGTGATTATTTTGTAGAACTAATGAGAGATTGCTATGGCATCGACATTAAATCGTAAAGAACTTATCGCCGACATCGGCGAACGCCTCACCGATGCCATCTACGAACTCAACGATTCGTTTGAGTGGGACTACGACGATGATAGAGACTCGAGAAGCAACTCATGTACCGCCTGCATCAAGTATGAGTATGGCGGCAAGAAGTACAATGTGCAGGTGTGGGCTAATTGGCCACACATCGGTGAAGACACGCTGGAAGTGGAGATCAGCGGCGGCAAAGGCAAGGCTGGCCGCTGGAAATACTACGACAGCTTGGAACAAGCCGTCTTAGAGTATCTGAACGAAAACCTCTCGATGAGCGACCTGCTCTCCAACCTGCTGGAGCAGATACGCGATGCCACCGACGACGAGTGGGAAAGGCACGGCTTCCGAGATGCGCGGGACTACTATAGTTGGCGCTACGGGTAAAAACCACCCCGGCCCTCCGGTAAGGGGGAGATAACCTCTCCCCCCCCCGGATTCTCCGTCATGAATCTCTGCCCATACAAGAAACCTATTTTGAATAGAAACGTGTGTATATTTTGTGTATATAAGGAAGATTTCAATAACATAATACATGCTAATTGATGCAAAATGTAAAAATTTGATAGATAACATGAAATATTTCGATATAAATACGCATAATTCCTGTTGCTGATAGGGTAAAATTTAGTAGATTTGTGAGTCAACTAGCAGGGCTGTCTGCCCGATGACGTTGCCCCCAAAATGCTAGCCCTCGACACCTCCTTATGACAAATGACGGCATGAGTCAAAGACTCTATTAGTATATTTTGCACATGTATGAGACAATGAGAACATCGAACTAGTGGGTTTTCACAAAATAGGGCCACTTCTTCATTTGACTCCATTGTACTATGTACTGACTGCTTGATGGCAAAAAAGTCTGACTTATTAAGATTCTTATTAGTTACTGATTATTGTCAATAATAACATCTTTATTATATATAAAAGATAGTATTCAACGTTCCTGAGCATCGAAACTATCTAATAAATAAGCTCTGCTGTACTGTTCAGAAAACAGGGAAAAAACAAGTTGCATATGGATTACATAAAGAATTCAAGTGAGGCTACCAAATTGTCAAAACCTTCAAAAGAAGTTAAGACGTGGCTTGAATTTTGGGAACAAAAGACAGGAAAAAAAGCCACTCGTTGCGGTGCTGATGGTAGGCATTCTGCAGAAACACTAGTTGGAGCCCATGTAAAAAAGGTGTTTGGAGGAAATAAAGTCTTCATCACACCTCTTTGCTACTGCTGCAGCCAACGTAGTGACAGCTTTTGGGTTGACACAGACTTGGTAAGGGCACCTGGCGGTTTATAACCGCTTAATTGCGTACAATAGCATAATTGTTCAGTAGCGGAATCGGAAGAAAACCGAATAGCAAGGGTGTTAACCTATATGAGTATTATCACCTTTTTTTTTCTCTACGATCCTCGCTCGACCGATCCGCAGGGGCGTTTTTAGAGCGCGGCGGGGAAAGAAGGATGTATACTTTCCCCGCCGCGCTCTAAAAGCGACCGCTCGACATCCCGAAGGGTAGCGCTTTCGTAGTTTATCGGAGAAAGAATGCTGAACGGCTAAAGGAGGGGACTGCAGGCCAGCATCCATCCGTAGGGGTAGACTATTTTGATTGCGCTGGCATTGTTTGTTAAATATTGTGAAAACCTCCGACTATTTTTCAGCCGAAAATAACAGTAGCATGGAATTATGCGTAAATTTGCATCGCATTTCCGAAGAGTGGATTTGCCCACAGCCGAGGCGTGGAGGAGCCTTGGATATGTTGAACATAAAAAAGCAATCAGTAAAATGTCTGTACGTTACAAACTTTATCAGGACAATCGTGCCGAGTCGAAGAACCGCGGCAAGTGGTACGCCCGTGCGGTGTACAACTCCCGCCCCAAGACTCTCAAGCAGATGGCAATGGAAATCCAGGAGAACGTCTCCGTCAAGAAGTCTGACGTTCTCGCCGTGCTCGATGAGATGGTTGTCGTTCTGAAGAAGTGGATGCAGGACTCGAACCGCGTCAAGATTGACGGCTTCGGCTCGTTCAAGATTGGCCTGAAGACCAAGCCTGCC
>ONCG01000033.1 GCA_900316285.1 uncultured Prevotellaceae bacterium | reverse complement strand
TTCCAAATTGGTAGTATTACCTTTTTCTTCAAAAATGCGCTCTGCTTCTCTATATGCCTCAGTCGTTGTATATGTCTTGTCTTCATTAACGGTTTTAAAGCCATCTGGCAAACTCATAGGCCTCAAATCGGTATCTAAGACATCACCTATCACAAAGTAATAGAACAGCGGACGTTCATCCGTTTGCGACTTCTCACATTCTTCAAGTATCTCGTCAAACTCATGGCATTTATAACGCTGCTGCAAGTCCACAACATTTTGTTTGGTGATTGGCATCAAGCCATTCTCTGTACATTCTACATCCAGGAACCAAGTCTTGTTGTAGTCGTGGAAGTGAATATTCATCACAGGCCTTGTAGCATTCATAAACTCATTGAAAGCTTCCATGTCCATACCAGGCTCATCACGATGCTCAGTCATCCATCGATCCACCTTTTTGTCAGTTAGGCGATTGAAATAGTGATTAGAACAATTGCGAACCTCGACCTTCTTTTCACCATTTAGTATGTCTTCAGCAAACTCTCTGCGCATAATTAAGTCCAAAACCTCAATAGGTTCGCACGCAGGAGCTTTGTATTTCTCCATAAACTCGTTTAGTGCAGCATAGTACTGCTCATCTGTCATCTCTGTGTACTTACTCATAACTCAATTCTTTTTGATGTTATACTTCGTTTTTATCGTTTCGAGCGACAAAATTAAGCACATGTTGTCTCAAATCGTGATACAGTTGATATAAACTTTACATTTTCTTATTCATTTCCTTCACAGGAATACATTTCGGCTGCATCCCAATGGGCCTGTCCGACATCTTCAGCCAACCTTTGAGGAGAAAGGACTTTGACTTGGGTACCAAGGCTTAAGAGGTGAGAAACGAAATCTGGGGTAGGACGAAGAAACAGTTCGAAGTCTGTGTAATCCTCTCCATGACCTATCTCACGCTGACTATGATGTAACGGTAAATCTTTCAGATAGTACTGCTCATAATCGTAAACGCGAATGACAATTCTTTCGGCTCTCGTATCGTCATTGACCAATACACCATAACATTCGCTGAAATAACTCTCTGCATCAAAGTCTGGATTCATCTTAAACTTCACATCCGTCAATTTCATTTCCAGCATTCGATCAAAAGAGAACATGCCGAAGTAGTCGATTGGTTCCCCATCATGCACATCACGATGAAAATGTCCCAACACATACCAACGCTGATGGAACAATTTCAAGCAGTATGGTTCAAAGTCCAAGTCGCGTGGTTGAGTGTCGCCATATTTCCTATATTTGATGGCAATCCGAACACTCCGTTTCATGGCTTCAATAACAGTTATAAGATATTCTCCCTCATAGGGTACAGGTTCCAGCAATATCCTCTTTTGCAAAGAAAGGCTCTCACTAACGATGTTATTAACGGACAGCGTTGACAGCATCCAGTTCTGTACGCTATCTTCGTTCAGTACAGATTCGTTACCAATGTAATATTTGTAACCGTTCTTACGATCACATTCAATGTAGATGCCGAATATATCCTCGATTGCATCTTTATGACGATTGAAAGTGGCACGAGCCAATTCGATGCCCTCACTCATATTCGTCTTGAGCCACCTCTCGTTGATCTCAGCAAACGTAATTCTCCGAGCCTTGCGAATAGTGTTCACAAGCCAGATGTATTCCTTGAACTTAGTATATGTTTTCATTTTACGAGTATCTCCTATTTCGCAAATATACGACTTTTTTCTCAGAGTTCTTGCTATTCGCTACAAAAATACACATTATTTAATATATTAAAATCTTTTCCCATATGAAAACTACCAGCTATAAAGGCTTTACAACATTTTATGCACTTCCTCGTTATTCTCCGATTTACTACTAATTAAGGGTGAATTGCGTTAATCTTCCAAAAACACTTCGTCGTTACAAGTTAATTTTGTATATTTGCATGTTCAACAACCAATAACTAAGATTCATGACTAAAATGAAAAAGAACTTTATCGCTAACCTCGCTCTCGCAACGACTGTTGTCACAATACTCGTCAGCAGCTGTGGCAGCAAGAGTAACAAGATTGCCGAATCATTAGTTCCCGCTCTCGACGCATCAGCGTGGAACACCTCACAATGGCTGTCGGCAGCCAATGCACCCGTTATCACCGACAAGATTGACGACCACGAACACGGCCGGGCCGCCGATGGTGCCTGCTGGCTAATGACGACCATGAAGAACGAAAAGAAGGTGACGTCGGCCAAGTGGATGACCACCGCCCTGGGTGTCTACGAACTCTACGTGAACGGACAGCCCGTGGGTAGAGAAGTGCTGAAGCCTGGCTTCACCCACCCACTGAAGACCAAGCGGGCATACACCTACGACATCACGCACCTGCTGCGCACAAAGGCTGCCGAGGAGAACACGCTCTCCGTGCAGGTCACTCCTGGCTGGTGGGCCGACAAAATCATCACTCCCTGGGGACATGATGGCATGTTGGGCAAGAAGTGTGCCTTCCGAGGTGTTGTAGAAGTCACCTATGCCGACGGCACGAAGAAGCTCTTCGGCACCAACAAGGACAGCTGGCGAGCCGGCATCGCAGGCCCCGTGACCCATGCAGGCATCTTCGATGGCGAAGAGTATGATGCTCGCCTTCCGCAGGGCTACGACAGTGGCGACAAGCTCCTTACGCCCGAGCTGAACAACGAGTTTACTGGCGACATCCTGCCTACCAACGGAGCCGAGATCTACTTGCGTCCCGACCTCACCCTAAGTCCCATCCGGGCCTACGTATGGAAAGATGTGACGGGTGCAACCAACGAGGAATACGGTAAAGTAGTCATCCTGCGTGAGTACCAAAACGGAACAGTGATGACGGTGAAACCAGGTGAGACGCTCGTCGTCGACTTTGGTCAGAACTGTGCCGCTGTGCCGTCCTTCGTCTTCAAGGCTGCCGAGGGCACGAAGCTCACCTGTCTGCCTGCCGAGCTGCTCAACGACGGCAACGGTGCGAAGAGTCGTGGCATGGACGGTCCGGAGGGCAGTTGCCACCGCGACAACCTGCGCATTCCCAAGACTGGAATCCGCATCTACTATACCTTTGCCGGCGGCAACGACTTCGTCACCTACCGCCCGCACACCACGTTCTTTGGCTACCGCTATGCCTCGATCACCGCAACACAGGAGGTGCAGATACAATCCGTCGTCTCCATCCCCGTCACCTCGATTGCCAAGAACCTCGAGACGGGCGTCATCACCACGGGCAACCAGCTCATCAATCAACTCATCTCGAACACCCTCTGGGGACAGCGCTCCAACTACTTGTCGGTACCTACCGACTGTCCGCAGCGCAATGAGCGACTGGGATGGACGGCCGACACGCAGGTATTTACTGAGACGGGAACCTTCTTTGCCAACACCCGTGCTTTCTTCCATAAGTGGATGCGCGACATGCGCGACTCGCAGAACGAGCAAGGCGGCTTCCCGGGTGTGGCACCCACAGCCCAATATGGTGGCGAGTGCATGCGTCTGGGCTGGGCCGATGCCGGCATCATTGTTCCTTGGACGGTGTGGAAACAGTTCGCCGACAAGCAGATCATCGACGAGAACTGGAGTGCGATGGACAAGTTCATGAATCATATCAACGACACGCGCTATGACCACGATGCCCTTCGCTCGGAGAACGGCAACTACCAGTGGGCCGACTGGCTGAGCTACGAGCCGCTGGAGAGTTGCTCGGGTATTGCTTTTGGCAGCAACGGACCGAAGCCGGAGACCATCGTCTATTGGAAATACCTCGGTGCTTCCTATTGGGCCATCGATGCACAGATGATGGCCGACATGGCAGCGGCCACGGGTCGCAATGCCGCCAAGTATCAACAGATGGTAGCGGCCGCCAAGAGCTATCTGCGAGAAGAGTTCTTCAATGCCGACGGCACGTTCAAAACCGACATTCTGAACACCATGCAGACGCCCGCCCTCTTTGCCCTGAAGAACCAGCTCTTCAGCGGACAGGCACGGCAGAACATCATCAACCGACTCCGGCAGAACTTCGCTGAACACGACGGATGCCTGCAGACGGGCTTCCTCGGCACGTCGATACTCATGGCGACACTCACCGAAAACGGCATGGGCGACATTGCCTACCAGCTGCTCTTCCAACGCAAGAACCCCAGCTGGCTCTACTCCATCGACAACGGAGCCACTACTATTTGGGAGCGCTGGAATAGTTATATGGTAGATAAAGGCATGGGACCGCAGGGCATGAACAGCTTCAACCACTATGCTTACGGTGCCGTGTGCGAATGGATCTGGGAGACCGTAGCCGGTATTGCTGCCGACCCATCGCAGCCGGGCTTCAAACACATCATCATGAGCCCCGTCCCCGACAAGCGCCTGGGCCATGTGGAGGCTTCCTACCAGTCGGCAGCAGGCCTCATCAAGAGTGCTTGGAAGTATGAAGGCAACGTGTGGACGTGGGAGTTCACCATCCCGAAAGGTGCAACAGCAACTGTCACCCTGCCTGGCGAAACCGCCAGCAAGATTTATGGTAGCGGCAAGCATCGGGTCACAAAGACACTCACCAACTGATTTGAAAAGCGTCCTATTGTTCCAAGGCATATTCATGTAGGGACGCGGCGTGCCGCGTTCTTGGAGCAAAAATCACCAACCACATAACGCGGCACGCCACGTTCCTACATGGGTTCATGACCTATATGGTTTGAAAAAGAAAAAGTCGTGAAAAAAGAAAAGTGCTAATGAGTTGAGAAAATCAACCATTAGCACTTTCTTCTGTCGGGGCGACAGGATTCGAACCTGCGGCCGCCTGGTCCCAAACCAGGAGCGCTACCGGGCTGCGCTACACCCCGAATGCTGTTTGCGGCTGCAAAGGTACAAAAAAGTTGAGAGTTGGGAGGCGTCCAACGGGTGTTTTTTCTCTGAATTAAACAAATTTAACAACACGCCGATGTATGAAGCCCTGCAAAGCTGCACTTCGCATCGAGTTTTGCAAAAGCAATGCTCTTGCTCTTCAAAAGCATTACTCTTGGACGCTCAGAGCATTGCTTTGGGACTCTAAAAGCATTGACTTTAGAACCCAAAAGCATTGACTTTAGAGCCCAAAAGCATTGACTTTAGAAGCTCAGAGCATAGCTCCTGAGGCTACAGAGCATTGTTCTAGAAGATGCAGAGCATAGCTACTGATGGCAGGGAGCATAGTTGCTTGCAAGAAAGGTTGAGGAAAAGGAGAGATTAGAACGGCAGTCCAACAGCGAAATGGAACTGGAAATCGCGGCTGAAACGAGGATTAATGAAGGCGTAGTGCTCATCGGAATCGCGATAGGCCGGGTTGATAGCCTTCATACCCATGTCGAAACGCAGGATGAAGTAGTCGAAATTCAGTCGCAGACCCAATCCGTAGGCCACGGCAATCTGTTCGTAGAACTTGTCGAATCGGAACTGTCCACCGGGCTGTTCTGCATAGTTACGCAGCGTCCAGATGTTACCCGCATCGATGAATGCCGCTCCATTGAACTTCCAGAACAGGAACGTACGATACTCCAGGTTGAGGTCTATCTTCATGTCACCCGTTTGGTTGATGAAGTCGATGCGCCCGTTGGTGCCTCGGAAGCTACCCGGTCCAAGTCCGCGCACACTCCATCCGCGCACGCTGTTAGCACCGCCCGAGAAGTAGCGTTTCTCGAAAGGCAACACCTTACTATTACCGTATGGCCAGGCAATGCCGATGTCGGCGTGGGCCACCAGCTGGTTGTGCTCGTCGAACTGCCAGAGGCGGGTGTAGTCGAAGTCGAACTTTGCATACTGTGCATAGGCAATGCCAAGGAACGTGTGCTGTCCTTCCTTGTTCTTATGGAAGTGGGCTGCGTTGGAAAGAAGTCCAAGCAGGTTGCCCGATGTCTCCACATTGGCACGCAGGGCGTGGTTGGCATGACTATAAGTGATGCCGAAGCCAATCTTCATGATGAAGAGGTCCTCGTAGTTGTAGCGCAGGATGGCATTGCGATTGCTCACGCTATCGAGATAGTCGTGCTTGAAGGTATCGCTGATCCACGGCATGTTCACGTAGTTCAGGTCGAGCAGGTCGAAGCGATACTGCAGGTGGCGGGAAGGTTGATTCCAGCGATAGCGCCAGGCCGTAGAGAACACGCGGCGATGGAACTCCGGGCGGTTCTGCATGTCGTAGGTCAGCGAGAGCTCACTGGTGGCGGTGCTTCGACGTGTAAAGTCACGCGACAGGAACGGTGCCACCATTCGTGGGAAGACAAGCTTCGTCTCCATTCCGTATTCCTCGTAGTCCTCATTCTGATAACCCTCCAGTCCGGTGATAGCCTCGAAGGCGGCTCGCAGCTGCACACTGAGAACCTCGCTGCCACGGAAGAGGTTCCGGTTTTCGTAGGTAAGCGATGCAGCTGCTCCAAAGTCGCCAGCAGTATTGGTGCCCTCGGGCTGGAACGAAATCGTCGAAGGCTTGTTCATGCTGAGACGGATGTCGCAATCTAGAAGTCCGGCACGGTTGGGTTGCAGGAGGGTGTCGGCCAACAAGGTGTCACGCGGCACCTCAGTATAACGAATGTTCGTGTACTTCACAGCCTGCAGACGCGAGAAATTGTTGTATGTCTTCTGCAGGTCGGCGCTGTTGAAGAGCTGTCCTGACTGGATGGCGGTATTGTTTTCGAGGGTGCGCCGACGCAGTCGCTGGTTGGAAAAACGCTTGTCCCAGGCCATGCGGTCATCACCAAGGAATCGCACATTCCGCACGTAGTACTGGGGATGCAACTCCTCTGGCGCGTCGTTATTGGCACGATAGCGAGCCAGATGCAACGTCACGTCAATCAGGTTGCTACCCGCTGCCGAGTCTGCCGAGAACGTAATGTAATCCTTGTGGAAACGGTAGTAGCCGTTGTTCATGAGGAACGTGGTGATGCGTTTTCGCTCGGCATTGAGTCGTTCCACCGTGAACGGCTCGCCCGTCTTGAGTCGCAGCGACTTGTTGTCGGCCCGCTCCAGCAGGGCAGCAATGCTGTCGTCGGCAATGTCGTAGGTAACATTGCGAATGTCGTAGGGAGCACCGGGATGCAGAATGTAGGTTGCCTTCAGTTTCTTGCCCTTCACTTTCGTGATGAGGTCTACATCGCCGTGCATATAGCCCATGTTGTGCATGGCGGTGCGCAGGTCGTTACACGATAGTTCGGCCTGCACGGTATCGAAGACCACTGGTTCCTCGCCGATACGCTGCAGGGCGCGGTTGATCCATTTCGTTGAGTCGCGGCCCGCGAGCGAGTAAGTGCCAAGGGGAATCTTGAAAAGTGAAAACCACTTGCTGTTAGCTTTTTGCCGGATGTACGGCTCCAGGCTTCCAATATTGAATCCTTTGGGTTCCGACTTGATTTCCACGGCGGTGAGCATATACTCATCGTCCGGCACAAACTTAGTGGCGGAACAACCTGTCAGAATCATCACGATGACCCCGAGCAGCACAATATGGAAGCCTTTCCTGTGTTTCACATGTGCAAAGGTACGAATAAGTGAGCGAAAAGCAAAGCAAAAACCAAAGTTTTTGATTTCTTTTCCAAACAAATGGAGCAGTGAGTGCCAATAAACTTGTTTAATTGGCCGAGTCGCGACATTTGAAGACGAAGTCAGCGAAAATACCTTCGGCGTCAGCCAGAGGTACGAATAAGTGAGCGAAAAGCAAAAAGAAAAACGGTTTATTTTTTCTTTTTCCAATTATTCTTCGTACCTTTGCAAACATGATTAGCAAGGCGAAACTGAAATACATCCACTCGCTGGAACAAAAGAAATACCGTCGGCAGGAAGGCGTTTTTGTTGCCGAAGGGCCGAAAGTGGTGGGCGACCTCTTGGCCGTGATGCCCGCTCGCGAGCTGTTTGCCACACGCGAATGGATGGCGAGCCAGCCACACCTCGCGGGAAACATCACCGAGGTGACCGACGACGAACTGCGCAAGCTGAGCTTCCTGCAGCATCCGCAGCAGGTGCTCGGCGTGTTCGAGACGCCTGACGCCAGCGCGACCGCCGGTCAGTCGACGTTGCCACAGAACGCGACCAAGGTAGAAAGCCAGCTCGCACTCGCCCTCGACGGCGTGCAAGACCCCGGCAATCTGGGCACAATCATCCGCATTGCCGACTGGTTTGGCATCGACACCATCTACTGCAGTCCCGACACCGCCGACGCCTACAACCCAAAGGTGGTGCAGGCAACGATGGGTAGCATCGCGCGCGTACAAATTTTATATATTAACCTCGCCGAGCTCATCGACTCGCTGCCCGTAGGAACGCCCGTCTACGGAACGCTCCTCAACGGCGAGAACATCTATCGGCAGCCACTGCAGCCCCGTGGACTCATCGTCATGGGCAACGAAGGGAAAGGCATCTCGCCCGACATCGCACGGCGCGTGAGCCACCGCCTGCTCATCCCCAACTATCCCGAGGGTCGTGCTACGGCCGACAGTCTGAACGTCGCCATCGCCACGGCCATCACCTGCGCTGAATTCAGAAGACAACAACTATCATTTTAATCAGGATATGCCACACAGAATACTATTCATAGACCGCGACGGCACCCTCATCAGAGAGCCTGCCGACGAACAGATAGACTCCTTCGAGAAACTGAGATTCACGGAGGGGATGTTCCAATACCTGGGCTTCATACGCCGGCACACCGACTTCCGCTTCGTCATGGTGAGCAACCAAGACGGACTCGGCACGCCATCGTTCCCGGAAGAGACGTTTTGGCCCGTACATAACTTCATCCTGCAGGCACTTGAGGACGAGGGCATCACCTTCGACGAGCAACTCATCGACCGCCACTTCCCCGAAGACAACTCGCCCATGCGCAAGCCGGGAACGGGAATGCTCACCCACTACCTGCAGAACCCCGACATCGACATGGCTGGCAGCTACGTCATTGGCGACCGCCAGACCGACCGGCAGTTGGCAGAGAACCTCGGCTGCAAGGCACTCATCCTCGGTGAGGAAGGCCTCACATGGAAAGGCATTGCCGAGCGACTCTATGCCGGAGAGCGCATTGCCGAGGTGAGGCGTACCACTCGCGAGACTGACATCCTCGTGCGTCTCGACCTCGATGGCACGGGCCGTTGTGACATTTCGACAGGTCTGGGCTTCTTCGACCACATGCTCGAGCAGATTGGCCATCACGGTCAGATGGATGTAACGATCCACGTGAACGGTGACCTGCATGTCGACGAGCACCACACCATCGAGGACACGGCACTCGCTCTGGGCGAGTGTCTCGGCAAGGCACTCGGCGACAAGCGTGGCATTGCCCGCTATGGCTTCTGCCTGCCCATGGACGACTGCCTCTGCCAGGTGGCACTCGACTTTGGAGGCCGGCCGTGGCTGGTGTGGGATGCCGACTTCCATCGCGAGAAAATCGGCGACATGCCCACTGAGATGTTCCTGCACTTCTTCAAGAGCCTGAGCGATGCTGCACGTATGAACCTGAATATCAAGGCCGAAGGACAGAACGAACACCATAAGATAGAAGCCATCTTCAAGGCGCTGGCCCGAGCACTGCGCATGGCTGTGCGACGCGATGTGGAACACTTCCAGCTGCCGTCGTCGAAGGGTACGCTCTGAAAATTGGCACGCTCTTTGCTTGTGGCAGTAGTGTCACCCTACCCCATGACAAAACGATGCAAAGCGGGTGTGGGCTGACAGCGAAGGTAAAAAGTATTCACGTAGTAAAAAGATAACACCATTACAAGTTTATATGACCAATCAGTTTTCAACCAAGGTATCGCAAGTACTCGCCTTCAGCCGCGAAGAGGCCACGCGCCTTGCCAGTCGGTCGGTAGGCCCTGAGCATCTGTTGCTCGGCATCCTGCGCGAACAGAACGACACCGTGTCGGGGTTGTTCCGCGAGATGCAGGTCGACCTGCCTGCGGTGAAGGCTGCACTGGAGACACGGGTGCGTGAGGACGAGTTGTCTGCTCCCCTCCACACACGCGAACTAGTGCTGAACGAGCGTGCCAGCAGCATTCTGAAGCTCGCCGTACTTGAGGCCCGCATCCAGCATACTCAGGTTGTCGACGTCGAGCACTTGCTATTGGCCATCCTGCACGACGCTGTCAACAACGGTGCCAAGGAAATTCTCGAAACAAACAATATGACATACGAAAACACCATTAACTATCTGAGAGCACAGACCACGCCCACGCAGAATGGCATCAACATGCCCGACGAGGACGAGGAAGACGACGACATGTTGGCCGCCAACAGCGGTCATCAGAACTCGTCGGCAGGCGTGCAGGCCACGGCGCAAGCCCGGAAGTCAGCCAGCAAGACGCCTGTGCTCGACAACTTCTCCACCGACCTAACGAAGGCAGCACTCGACGAAGTGCTCGACCCCGTGGTAGGTCGTGAGAGCGAGATACAGCGCGTCGTAGAGATTCTCTGCCGACGCAAGAAGAACAACCCCATACTCATTGGTGAGCCGGGCGTGGGAAAGAGTGCCATCGTCGAAGGACTGGCACAGCTCATCGCACGTCGCCGCACGTCGCCCGTGCTCTTCGGCAAGCGACTCGTCAACCTCGACATGACATCCATCGTCGCTGGTACGAAGTATCGTGGACAGTTCGAGGAGCGCATCAAGGCGCTCATCAAGGAGCTGGAGCAGAATCCTGACATCATCGTGTTCATCGACGAGATACACACGATGATCGGAGCAGGCTCCACCCCGGGCAGCATGGATGCAGCCAACATCATGAAGCCGGCTTTGGCACGTGGCACCATACAGTGCATCGGCGCCACCACACTCGACGAATACCGCAACTCCATTGAGAAGGACGGAGCCCTAGAGCGTCGTTTCCAGAAGGTCATCGTTGAGCCGACAACACCCGAGCAGACGCTGCAGATTCTGCAGAACATCAAGGATCGCTACGAACAGCACCACCACGTATCCTATACCGACGAGGCCCTGCAGGCATGTGTCAAACTGACAGACCGCTATGTCACTGACCGTTTCTTCCCCGACAAGGCCATCGACGCCCTCGACGAGACGGGTTCGCGCGTACACCTGCAGCATGCAGAGGTGCCGCCTTCCATCATCGAGAAGGAGAAAGAGATTGGCTTCATCAAGGAGAAGAAGCAGAACGCCGTGCAAAACCAGAACTTCGAGTTGGCAGCAGGCTATCGCGACCGCCAGAAGCAACTGGAGCGCGAGCTGGCTGACCTGCAGAAGGAATGGACGGCCGGCGATGCTGCCACACGTGAGGTGGTGACCGAGAAGGAGGTTGCCGACGTGGTGTCGATGATGACGGGCGTGCCCGTGCAGCGCATGGCCGAGGCCGAGGGCGTTCGCCTGAAAGGCATGTCGGCAGAGCTGAAGAAGCACATCGTTGCCCAGGATGCCGCCATCGACAAGATGGTGAAGGCCATCCAGCGCAACCGTGTGGGCCTGCGCGAGCCCAACCACCCCATCGGCGTGTTCATGTTCCTCGGTCCCACGGGTGTGGGTAAGACCTATCTGGCAAAGAAGCTCGCCGAGTTCATGTTCGGCTCGGGCGATGCCCTCATCCGCGTCGACATGAGCGAATACACCGAGGCCTTCAACACCTCTCGCCTCATCGGTGCCCCTCCGGGCTACGTGGGCTATGAGGAAGGTGGCCAGCTCACCGAACGCGTACGCCGCAAGCCCTACTCCATCGTGTTGCTCGACGAGATTGAAAAGGCTCATCCGAACGTGTTCAACATGCTGCTGCAGGTGCTCGACGAAGGCCGGCTCACCGATGGCAATGGTCGTCTGGTGGACTTCCGCAACACGGTGATCATCATGACTTCGAATGCAGGCACACGCCAGCTGAAGGAGTTCGGTCGCGGCGTAGGCTTCACGGCAGGTGGCAGCTTCGGCTCGAACATCGACGAGCGCGACAAGCAACATGCCCGTCAGATTGTGCAGAAAGCACTGTCGAAGCAGTTCGCACCGGAGTTCCTGAACCGTCTCGACGAGATCATCACCTTCGATCAGCTCGACCTCGATGCCATCAAGCGCATCGTCGACATCGAACTCGATGGCCTCTACAAGCGCATCGCCAACATGGGCTACCAACTGCAGCTCACCGATGCCGCGAAGGAGTTTGTCGCCACGAAGGGCTACGATGTGCAGTTCGGTGCCCGTCCGCTGAAGCGTGCCATCCAGAACTACGTCGAAGACCTCGTCTGCGAGCATGTACTCGATGGCGACATCGCCGAAGGCAGCATGCTCACCGTCGATAAGGATCCTGAGAAGGAGGAACTCTGCATCAAGAAGGAAGAGTAATTTTTCATCAAGAATTAGAGAATTGGAGAATTGGGGAAATTAGCAGGAGACACACTCACGCTATCATTCTCTAATTCTCCAATTCTTTAATTCTTGATAATCATTATTAGACGAAATGTAGGGACGCGGCGTGCCGCGTAACTGGAGGGGAAAAGCAACAACCTGAAAAGACAACACCCAGAAAAGCAACATCCAGTAACGCGGCACGCCGCGTCCCTACATTCTCTAATTCTCTGATTACTTCCCCTTCTGCCTTGGTTCTCTGGCAAATTTATAATTCTCCAATTCTCTAATTCTTGATTATAAAAAAAGCAGGATGCTCATGGCACCCTGCTTTTCTTTTTTGATATGTGTTGCTATGCAACGACAAGCGCTTAGTCTTCTTCCTTCTCTTCTGCCTCGTGAGCAGCGATAAGGGCCTGCTGGATGTCGTTCGGCACGAGCTCGTAGCTGGCAAACTTCGTGGTGAACGAAGCACGACCACCGGTGAGCGAGCTCAGAGCGATGCAATAGCTGGAGAGTTCCTTCAGAGGAATCTTGGCCGACAGCTTCTGGTAGCCAGCCTCCGAGTCCATACCCATGATGATGGCGCGGCGTCCCTGCAGGTCGCTCATCACATCACCCATGTAGTCGGCGGGAACGAGTACTTCCAGGTCATAGATGGGCTCCAGCACCTTCGGGCCGGCCTCCTTGAAGGCCATGGAGAAGGCGTTACGGGCAGCGAGCATGAACGAAAGCTCATTGCTGTCCACCGGGTGCATCTTACCATCATAGACGATGACGCGCACGTCGCGGGCATACGAACCCGTGAGCGGACCGCGCTCCATGCGCTCCATGATACCCTTCAGGATAGCGGGCATGAAGCGTGTGTCGATGGCACCACCCACAACGGAGTTGATGAAGACGAGCTTACCACCCCACTCCAGGTCGATTTCTTCCTTACCCTTAATGTTCATCTTGAACTCCTGGCCGTTGATCTTGAACGACGTGGGATCGGGCATACCCTCTGTGTAGGGCTCCATGATGAGGTGTACCTCACCAAACTGACCGCTACCACCCGACTGCTTCTTATGACGATAGTCGGCACGTGCCATCTTCGAGATGGTCTCGCGATAAGGAATCTTCGGCTCCACATACTCCACGGGAATCTTCTCGTTGTTCTCCAGACGCCACTTCAGCGTGCGCAGGTGGAACTCGCCCTGACCGTGGATAATGGTCTGGCGCAACTCCTTCGACTGCTCAACCACCCATGTGGGATCTTCCTGGCGCATCTTCAGCACGGCAGCCATCATCTTCTCCATATCGGAAGAGCTGACGGGCTTGATGGCACGCGAATACTTCGAGTTAGGATACTTGATGAAGTCGAACTTCCACTCAATGTCCTTGGCATTCAGGGTGTTACCGGTCTTCACGTCCTTCAGCTTCACGGTGCAGCCGATGTCGCCTGCCTTCAGCTCGTCGACGGGCACGCGGTTGGCACCAGCGCAAGCATAGAGCTGACCCATGCGCTCCTTCGAGCCACGGTCTACGTTCGTGAGGTCGTCGCCGGCCTTCACCGTACCGCTCATCACCTTGAAGTAGCTCACCTCACCGATGTGGGGCTCCATACCGGTCTTGAAGAAGAAGAGCGACGTGGGACCTGCTGCGTCGGGAGTGATCTCCTCGCCGGCGGCATTCTTCACCTTCGGCATATCGCTCACGAAGGGAACCACGTTGCCGAGGAACTCCATCAGGCGGCGAACACCCATATCCTTGCCTGCGCAAACGCAGAACACGGGGAAGATGCTACGCGTCACCAGACCCTTACGGATACCCTCGCGCATCTCGTCCTCAGAGAGCTCCATGGTCTCGAAGAACTTCTCCATCAGCGTGTCGTCGTTACCAGCAGCAGCCTCTACGAGAGCCTCGTGCATCTCCTGAGCCTTGTCCATGAGGTCGGCGGGGATGTCCTCGATGATGGGAGCACCACCCTCGGGCTTCCACGAGTACTTCTTCATCAGCAGCACGTCGATAACAGCATTGAAACCGGGGCCTGTAGCCACGGGGAACTGCACGGGCACTACCTTCGGACCATACACGTCCTTCAGGTTCGAGAGGATCATGTCGAAGTCGCAGTGCTCCTTGTCGAGCTGGTTCACGAGGAAGATGACGGGCTTCTGCAACTTATCGGTGTTGCGGAAGGCGTTCATTGTTCCCACCTCAGGACCATAAGTACCATTAACGAGAATCACGGCCTGGTCAGTGACGTTCAGGGCTGTGATGGCACCGCCCACGAAGTCGTCGGAACCCGGGCAGTCGATGATGTTCAGCTTTTTGCCGTTCCACTCCGTGTGCAGGACGGTCGAGAATACCGAGTAGCCATATTCCTGCTCCACAGGGAAATAGTCACTCACCGTGTTCTTCTGCTCAACGCTACCACGGCGCTTGATTACACCACTCTCAAAAAGCATTGCCTCGGCAAGAGTAGTCTTGCCGGAACCCGCACTGCCAATGAGTGCGATGTTCTTGATTTCATTTGTCTGATAAACTTTCATATCAAAAGGTATTTTAATTGGTTTGAAAAATTTTGCCGACGAAATTACTCATTTTTCGCCGAATAGCCAAAACTTTTGCAGAAAACCTTCATTTTTTTATTACTTATTAGTAATTTTGCCGTCGAAATGGCAGGTTTATACATACATATCCCCTTCTGCAAGAGCCGCTGCATCTATTGCGGCTTCTACTCCACCACGCTATCATCGACGTGGCAGGACCGCTATGTCGATGCGCTATGCCGGGAGATGGAAATGAGATCGGGGGAGGTTTCAACCATCTATCTTGGTGGCGGCACCCCGTCGCTGCTGTCGGCCGAAAACCTCCGCCGTCTCTTTGCCGCCATCCACCAGCACTTTGACTGCTCACAACTACGAGAACTCACCATCGAGTGCAATCCCGATGATGTCACGCTTCCGTTTGTTGCGGTATTACAGCAACTCGGTATCAACCGTGTGTCCCTCGGTGCCCAGACCTTCAGCGACGACCGCCTGCGCTTCCTCCACCGCCGCCACACCGCCCACCAGGTCGACGAGGCCATCGCCCTACTACGCCAAGCTGGCATTCGCAACATCAGCCTCGACCTGATGTTCGGCTTCCCCAACCAGACACTCAACGAATGGGACAAGGACATCGCTCATGCCATCGCCCTGCAACCCGAACACATCTCGGCCTATTCGCTGATGTATGAAGAGGGAACGCCGCTTTTCGAACACTTGCTACAGGGGCATCTCACAGAGCTGAGCGACGAACTGTCGCGACAGATGTACGAGCTCCTCATCAATCGCCTCGACGCAGCAGGCTACGAGCATTACGAGATATCGAACTGGGCAAGGAAAGCACCGTTGAAAAAGGAAACGAACAGCGATAACGACGGGAAATCGCTCTGGCGAAGCCTTCACAATTCCTCTTATTGGAACCAGACACCCTACATCGGCATCGGAGCAGCCGCCCACAGCTACGACGGCGAAACACGCTCGTGGAACGTCAGCAATCTGCAGCAATACGTCAGCGCCATCGAAAGCGGACAACGCCCCTACGAGAGCGAGACCATCGACGACGACACACGCTATAACGACATCGTCACCACCGCCCTGCGCACCCGCGAGGGCATCAACCTCAGCGCCCTCTCCGCCCGCCATCGCCAATACCTTCTGCAGCAAGCCCGCCGCAGCCTCGACGCAGGTCTGCTCGCCATCACCGAAACCCCGACCGGTGAGTCATTCATCCACCTCACCCGCCTAGGCCTCTTCGTCAGCGACGACGTCATGAGCGACTTGATATGGGTGTAAGGCGCCTGCGGCGCGAGTAAAGCAGCTGGGCTGCGTGTAAAGCCCTTCGGGCGTGTAAGGTGCTTCGCACGTGTAAAACCAATTCGGAAATGTAGGGACGCGGCGTGCCGCGTTCTGGTGGGGAATGGCGAAATGTCATAACATTGTAACACAGACAACGCTTTGTATTAGGAAAAAATGAATATCTTTGTCTTTTAAAACAAATAATTGCTGATGCTCTATGAAAATACTTGTTGTAGACGACGAGTCGGATATTTGTGAGATACTTCAATACAATCTTGAAACGGAGGGTTTCGAGGTCGTAACAGCCAATTCAGCAGAGGAGGCGCTCGAACTTCCTCTTCAGGAATTTTGCTTGATTCTGCTGGATGTGATGATGGGCGAGATGTCTGGTTTCCAGATGGCGCTCAGGCTGAAAAACAACTCCGCTATAGCACACATCCCCATCATCTTCATCACAGCACTCGACGGCGAGGACAACCTGGTGAAAGGCCTGAACATCGGGGCCGACGACTACATCTCCAAGCCGCTGAGCATGAAGGAGGTGAAGGCCCGAGTGAGGGCTGTTCTCAGGCGGTCAGCCCAGTCACAGTCTCAGCCTGCCGCCGCCCCACAAACCAATAGCAAGATTGTCTACGAAGGCATCACGCTCGACCTAAATGCCAAAACAGCCACCTGCGACGGCCAAGAGTTGGTGTTCACCAAACTTGAGTTCGAACTGCTGTCGTTTTTCCTGCAGCATCCCAACAAGGTGTTTTCGCGCGAGGACCTCTTAAAGCATTGCTGGCCACAAGACGTGGTCGTACTCGACCGAACGGTGGATGTGAACATCACCCGACTGCGCAAGAAGATTGGGCATTATGGCAAACAGATAAAAACACGTGTAGGCTATGGCTATTGCTTCGAAAAGTAAATGGCTGGATTCCATCCGGTCTTCTCTTCTCCTGTCAAAGCTCAAGCAACTATGGCATTGGGCGTTTGGCTTGACGAAATCTTTCCAGCGCAATCTGCTGCTAAGCATCGGCGGCGTGTTCCTGCTGTTTGCCATCTGCTTCAGCGTTTATCAGTATCAGCGAGAAAAGGAGTACAAAATCGACATCCTGCACTCGCGCCTGCAGATGTACAACTACGAAATGGTGCAGACGCTGGGCGAGGACAGTCTGACCAACCAGCAGCTGTTTCGCGACTATGTGGCCCGCCATCAGATGGAGGGGCTGCGTGTGTCGGTAATCGACCAAAAGGGACGTGTCATCCTCGACAGCTACGACACCAACGTAGACTCGCTGGGCAACCACCTGCAGCGAACAGAAATCAAGCAGGCGCTACACGAGGGCAATGGCTACGACATCAAGCGCATGTCGCAGTCCACCCATGAGACCTACTTCTACTCCGCCACCCGTTTCGGCGATGTCGTCGTGCGTGCTGCCGTCCCCTACTCTGCCGAGCTGACTCGCTCTCTGCAAGCCGACAACACCTATATCTATTTTGCCGGAGTGCTGACCTTGCTACTGGGCATCGTGCTCTACTACATCACCCACCGCATCAGCCGCCACATCAGCCATTTGCGCGAGTTTGCCATGAAGGCTGAAGAGGGCGAGGAACTCGACCACGAACTGAAACGCCGCCTGCCCGACGATGAGTTGGGCGACATCAGCCACACCATCATTATGCTCTACTGGAAGCTGCGCCACTCTGAGGAAGACAAGGTGCGCATCAAGCGCCAACTCACGCAGAATGCCGCCCACGAGCTGAAGACGCCCGCCGCCAGCATCCACGGCTATCTGGAAAGCATCCTCGATAATCCCGACATGTCGGAGGAGAAGAAGAAACACTTCCTCGAACGCTGCTATGCCCAGAGCGAACGCATGAGCAAGCTACTGCTCGACATGAGCGCCCTCACCAAGCTCGACGAGATGGACGACAACCGCTCCCGTACCCAGCGCGACTACCGTCAGGTCAACGTCCTACAGGTCCTGCAGAGCGCGCTCGACGACACATCCCTGCAACTGCAGGAAAAGGGCATCACACCCGTGCTCCAACTACCAGGACATGTAGAGGTGCTGGGCGACCAGAGCCTCATCTACAGCATCTTCCGAAACCTCATCGACAACGCCATTGCCTACGCCACGGGAGCCTCACGCCTCGTGATCAACTGTCAGGAGACAGAAACGGAAGGGCGCCATTTCTATGAGTTCCTCGTGAGCGACAACGGCCCGGGCGTAGAGCCGCAGCATCTGGAACACCTCTTCGAGCGTTTCTATCGCGTTGACAAGGGGCGCTCGCGCAAACTCGGAGGCACAGGTCTCGGACTTGCCATCGTAAAAAATGCAGTCGCCGCTCATGGTGGAACGACAACTGCACTCGCTACTCCCGGCGGCGGGCTCACCATCAAGTTCACCCTCGCACGGTTTTAAGACCTTACCTCAAGGAAATGTAGGGACGCGGCGTGCCGCGTTATTGGATGTTGCTTTTCCCCCTCCAGTTACGCGGCACGCCGCGTCCCTACATTTGTCCCTTTTCTCCCCTTTTCTCCCCTTTATACTCCTTATGCCCTTTCCGTTACCCTTGTCCATCACGGGGACGGTCGCCGAAGTCGTTGTTCAGCCCCTTGCCGGCCTGCACCACGTTCATGACGTAGTCGCCCAGCTTCTCACACTCCGAGATGAAGTCTACGTAGAACACGCCGAGCTGGTAGCTGTAGAGTCCAGCGTTCACGTCGTGCAGGTTCTGGTTCTTCAGATGCGTACGGTAGTTGTTGATCTCATGTTCAATGTTCAGCGAGGTCTTCACGCCAGCCTTGGTCGTGGGCAGGTCTATTCGCTTCATCATCTCAACCAACGCACCATCCACGAGATTCATCATCGTCAGCATGTGTTGCTTCTGCTCTGCTGTGAACTCCTCCTGACAATGCATGCGGTGGCGGTTCAACGTGCGCCCGAGGTTATACACCGAGTCGCCGATAGACTCCAACTCCGTAATCTGCCGTAGCATCTTCTGAATCTGACTCTTCGAGGCATCCGACAGGCGGCCTTCGCTCACCTTGTTCAGATAGCTGGCTATCTCCATCTCCATCGAGTCGGTGATGTTCTCATACTTCTCAATGCGGGCATACAGCTTGTTGAACTCCACCTCGTCGTCCATCTGCAACAGCTCCGGCACGAATCCGAACATGCGCTGGCAACGCTCGCCGAAGCTGTGTATCTCCTTCTGCGCCTCCATGATGCTCAGTTCGGCCGTCGAGAGCAGACCGCCACTGATGAACTTCAGGCGGTAGTCCTCTTCCTGTGCCTTCATCGGCAACACCTTGCACACCAGCGCCTCAATCTGGCGCACGAAGCCAATGAGCAACAGCGTGTTGATGACGTTGAAGGCGGTGTGGAAGGCCGAGAGCTTGTAGAGGTCGTTGCCGCCTCCCATCACATTGTCTACAAACCAGCTCACGGCATGGCAAGCCGGATAGAACACGATGAGGAACACCACCACACCGAACACGTTGAAGAACATGTGTGCCAGGGCAGCACGGCGCGCCTGCGTGTTGGCGGTGAGCGAAGCCATGAAGGCGGTAATCGTCGTACCGATGTTCTGTCCCATAGCCAAGGCAGCAGCCTGTTCGAAACCGAAGCCGGGAATGTTCATGCCGAAGAGCATGAGCGTGATGGCCATCGTGGCTGCCGACGCCTGCACGATCATCGTCACCACAGTACCCACGACGACGAAGAGCAGGATCGTGAAGAACGAGTCCTGCGGCACATGCGCCAGCATGCCTGCCACCATGTCGCCAATGTTCATGGCGTTGGCAGCCTCCTGCAGGAACGACAAGCCCATGAAGAGGAACGAGAAGCCGAAGATGAACTCGCCGATGCTCTTCCTGTGGCCGTTCCCGCTGAATATCAGCGGCATGCCGATGGCGAGCATCGGGATGGCAAACGCCGCGATGTTCACCTTGAAGCCCACGGCCGAGATGATCCATGCCGTCACCGTCGTACCGATGTTGGCACCCATAATCACGCCGATGGACTGCGCCAGCGTCATCAGTCCGGCATTCACGAAGCTCACCACCATCACCGTCGTAGCACTCGACGACTGGATGAGGGCCGTGATGAGAATACCCGTCAGCACACCCATCACGCGGTTCTTTGTCATGGCTGCCAGAATACTGCGCAGGCGGTCGCCTGCAAACTTTTCCAGTCCCTCCGACATCGTCTTCATTCCGAAGAGGAACAATGCCAGCGAGCCCAGAAGCGAAAAAATGTTGATAATCAATTCCATTGCGTTGTTTTCAATAATTACGCCGCAAAGGTATTACAATCTTGTAACAGCACCGTTACGCAGATGTTACAATTCTGTTACAACCGCCGCTGTAACCCATCCATCACACTTTTGAAACACGTTTGTAACATCCAGCATGTACTTTTGCACCGTCACAAACAACAAACAACAAATGATAATGGAAAAAGAGAAAGCAGAAAAAATCATCAAGTGCAGCAACTGGCTCCGATTCTTCATCTTCGCCATCTTCCTCACTTTCATCGTCATGGCGCTGCTGAAATGATGAAAAGTCGCTGTCAGTGGTCCCCTCCTCTTGGGAGGAGGGGTGCGGGGTGGTAGAGAAAAATAATGACAAAATCAATTACAGAACCAAATAATTAGGAAAAGGTCGAACCTTATTTGTCGCTACCACCCCTGACCCCTCCTTCCCGAAGGAGGGGACTACAAAATGACTCCATACTTCATTTCTGCACACCCACGGCTATTAATCGGTGACCGCGTGCGGTCATCAACACTTGTCTGCACAATTAGTCCAAGAAACTACCAGCTGCTGATTTACTTCTCGTGGTTCCTGTGGCACCTTCGTTGCTGACCCCGGTGTCGCGGTTGGGATCGTCGGTCTCGGCATTTCCGCTGGCCCAGGAAGCCGGGACCGAGCTGCCCCTTCGCCTCCAGTTTGCTGCCTACGTAGGGATTGCCGAAGGTGTCGCCTTTCTGGTCGAGCACGGTGACCGTCATCTTGCCATCGGCCTCGATGACGTACGTATCCTGCGAGGGCTCACCTTTCAGACGGGGCTGCACGCTGAAGCCGGCCTGGGTGGGCAACGTCGTGAAGCTGACGGTCTTCTTCCATGGGGAAGAGGTCACCGTCTCCTGTGCCTTGCCTGCTGGCCGTTGGAATCGATAAAATAGATGGTGACAGTGGCAGCGTCGAGCAGGCTCTGGCTTAGGTTCACCACATATTCTGCCGTGGCGCTCGTGGCCTTCTTCACTTCGGGCTTCGGATCGTCTTCGTCATTGTCGCTGCCGCACGATGCAAGGCTGCCGAGGGCCAGCAGGCCCCCAAGCAGCATACTCATTATCTTCAGATTCTTCATTGTCGTCTACTTATTTATTAATGATTTTCTTACCATTCTTAATCACAATACCCTTCGTGTTACCATCCACGCGGCGACCAGAGAGGTCATAGACGCGCTCGGTGCCGTCGCTGTCGATGGTGCGAAGCTGATCGATACCG
>ONCG01000006.1 GCA_900316285.1 uncultured Prevotellaceae bacterium | reverse complement strand
AAATCGGACAAAATTCACGCTCATACTATCATGATGCATAGTGTTCAAGCTCTTTACTGCAATTGAGATTGCCATTGAGATTGCTTGCGGATTTTAGGTATTCTTATTTTGACACACCCTCGTGACAATATGTTTGGAGAATGTCGGGGTACGAGGAAGAGGGTGGTGCGCGTTATTCATTATTGTTCGTTGGTGTTCGGTTTTGTTCGTCATTGTTCGGCATTGTTCGGGCAGACACGGGGGTCTGCCCCTACGCGTGGGTGTTCTCGCTCGGCCATGCAAAAAAAATTTGGCAATTTCTTTTGCATTTCGCTCACTTATTCGTACCTTTGCAAGAGAATGAGGAACTGCACGTGGATTGTAGCGGTTTTCATCCTGGCGGCCATCGTGGGCTGCGAGGAGAAAAGTCAGACGGTTGTGGCCGAGACCACAGCCGCCGACCCGTATATCATCATCGACTCCACGAGTCAGCTCACGGTCTACTATCCACAGTTCTCGCGCGTGGACCTGGTGTGCGAGCAGATGCCGCGCATCAACGAGACCGACGTGGTGATGTGCTGCGCGGCAGCGTTCACCGGTGAGCAGCAGGAGACGTTCAGCCATGCGAACATCGCCGGCGACCATGTGTCGGGCGGTGTGTTCTACAACGGCTATGCGTGCAGTTCGAACACGGGATCGTTCGTCTTCTACGGCGACTACTGGCGGTTTATTCCGTCGTGCCATTCCGACTCAATCACCAAGGCTGCCGACACGGGTGGCATGGCGTTCTCGCAGATCATGCTGGTGTATAACGGGCGGCGCTGCCCAAGCCATGTGAAGGGGCGCAGCCGTTTTCGTGCTCTGTGCGAGAAAGACGGCATGCTCTGCATCGTGGAGTCGCGGCGGCTGCAGGACTTCGACTTCTTCGTGCGCAGCGTGATGGACTATGGTGTGACGCATGCGCTCTACCTGCAGCCCGGGAAGGGATGGAACTACGCGTGGTATCGTGACAATGCGGGCATGGTGCACATCATGCATCCGAAGACGCACGACTACTCTACGAACTGGATTACATTCTACTACAACTGATATGAAAAAACAAACAAACGCTATGGAAACCATTAAAAGTTTTGAAGACATGCTGAGCCACCTCGCTCAGCGAGGCGACAGAAGACGCGTGGCCGTCGTCTGGGCCGCCGACCATAACTCACAGGTGTCGGTGCAGATGGCACTGGAGGCAGGATTCATCGATGCCATCTTCGTGGGCTGTCAGGCCGAGGTAGAGGCCAACGCCGACATCATGCGTTACAAGGACCATGTGTTCTTCGCCGATGCTGCCGACGCCGACGACGCCGCTTACCGCGCCGTGGAAATGGTGCACGAAGGGAAGGTGGACATCCTGATGAAGGGAATGATTAACACCGACAACCTGCTGCACGTGGTGTTGAACAAGGAGAAAGGCATCCTGCCGAAAGGTCGCGTGCTCACACATATCACCGCCGCGAAGCTGGCGGAGTACGACAAGCTGCTGTTCTTCACCGACTCGGCCGTCATCCCC
This sequence comes from uncultured Prevotellaceae bacterium, assembly GCA_900316285.1. Lineage (GTDB taxonomy): Bacteria > Bacteroidota > Bacteroidia > Bacteroidales > Bacteroidaceae > Prevotella. Next base: position 116,135 of record ONCG01000006.1, on the reverse strand, counting down.
TACCCCACGCAGGAACAACGCGTAGAGCAGGTGCGCTACATCGCCGACCTCTGCCATAAGATGGGCATCGACGAGCCGCGCATCGCCCTGAACCACTGCACGGAGAAGGTGAACGAGAAGTACTTCCCCTTCACCGTGGGCTATCAGGACATCAAGGAGATGGCACGGCAGGGCGAGTTCGGACGCTGCATCGTGGACGGTCCGCTCGACCTGAAGACGAGCATCTCGCCTGAGAGCCTGCGCATCAAGGGCATCGACTCGCCGCTGGGCGGAGAGAGCGACGCCATCGTGTTCCCCGACATCGAGGCAGGCAACGCTTTCTATAAAACCATCACCTTCTTCCATAGCGACACCGCCGGCATGCTGGTGGGCCCGATCGTGCCCGTCGTACTGCCGTCGCGTGCCGACTCGAAACGCTGCAAGTTCAACTCGCTGGCACTGGCTGCCATGTTTGCAAAATAACATAGTAAGGTAACGAGGGCGATTCCGACTTTGCTCGTTGAACACCCTCTCAACCTCTCAACCTCTAAACATCTAAACATCTCAACATCTAAACCTCTCAACCTCTAATCGCCATGCAAATATTAGCTATTAACCCGGGCTCTACATCGACAAAGATTGCCGTCTACGAAGACGAGAAGCCCATCTTGCTACGCACCATCCGCCACTCGGCGGAAGAACTGAAGAAGTTCGAGGACGTGATCTTCGAGTTCCCATTCCGAAAGCAACTCGTCATGGACGAGCTGAATCGCAACGATATTCCCCTGCAGTTCGATGCCGTCATCGGACGAGGTGGACTGGTGAAGCCTATCGCCGGCGGCACCTACGAGATCAACCAGACGATGCTCGACGACACGCACAGCGGCATCGCCATGCACAACCACGCCTGTAACCTGGGATGCCTCATCGCCTACGACATTGCAAAGGAGATTCCCGGCTGCCGCTCGTTCATTGCCGACCCGGGTGTTGTGGACGAACTGAACGACTATGCCCGCATATCGGGATCGCCGCTGATGAACCGCATCTGCATCTGGCACGCCCTGAACCAGCGCGCCATCGCCAAGCGCTTCGCACGCGAGATTGGCCGACACTATAACGACATGAACCTCATCATCTGCCATCTGGGCGGAGGAATCTCGGTGGCTGCCCACGACCACGGGCGCGCCGTAGATGCCAACAACGCACTCGACGGCGAGGGTCCGTTCTCGCCAGAGCGCGCCGGCAGTCTGCCTGCCGCCGACCTGATACGCCTCTGCTTCTCGGGTAAGTACACCGAGGCACAACTGCTGAAGCGTGTGGCCGGACAGGCTGGCATCACCGCCCACCTAGGTAGCAACGACATGCGCGTCATCGAGAAGCGTATTGCCGAGGGCGACGAGCACGCAAAGCTCATCGTCGACGCAATGATCTACCACGTGGCGAAGAACATCGTCGCCGAGGGTGCCGTGCTCTGCGGAAACATCGATGCTATCCTGCTGACGGGTGGACTGGCACGGTCGGAATACATCATCACGAACCTGCGCCGCCGCATCGACTTCCTCGCTCCGGTGTATTGCTATCCCGGTGAGGATGAGATGGAGGCACTCGCCATGAACGCCCTCGACGTGCTGCGCGGCCGTCAGGAGGCAAAGGTGTACGTGTAAGCCCCACCCCAACCCTCCCCAAAAGGGGAGGGAGGACACCCAGCTGTAGGGGCAGACCCCTGTGTCTGCCCGCTCGCTCAAATGACATCCGGGAGAAAAGGATTCGCATACGAAAGCAAATGTCCCTTTTATGCCCTTTTACTCCCCTTTATACCCTTTAAACCCTTCAAAAGAAAACCTCAACACAAATGACTATGAACTGGCTAAGAATTCTCATTGCGCTGCTCGCCCTGCCGACGCTGCAGGCACAGGCGCAAGTGTCGTTCGGACAGTCCGAGCGATTCAACAACGAGTGGCTTTTCCTTTTGGAAAGTTCTTCACTGCAAACGACTGACGCGGCGCAGCCAACAGCCGATTTCCCGCAGGCACAGCCGACATTCGACGACTCGCGGTGGCGTCGCCTCACACTGCCCCACGACTGGTCGGTGGAAGGCGTGATGTCGCCACAGCTGGCATCGTGCACGGGCTATCTGCCGGGTGGCATTGGCTGGTACCGTAAGCATTTCTCCCTCCCTACGGATGCGAACGGGGGTGCTTTCTACATCTATTTCGAAGGCGTCTACAACCGCTCGGAGGTTTATCTGAACGGACACCTGTTGGGCAAGCGCCCAAACGGCTACGCCTCGTTCCTCTACGACATGACACCCTATCTGAACGCCGATGGCGAGAATGTGCTGGCGGTGCGCGTCGACCACTCGCAGTATGCCGACTCACGTTGGTATACAGGGTCGGGCATCTATCGCGACGTATGGCTCGTCAAGGCACCCGCGACGCATCTGGCGCAGTGGGGCTCTGCCTACAGACTGAAGAAGATCACGAAGTCGCAGGCCGTTGTGGAGGTGGACATCGAGACCGCCGGCAAACCAGCATTGGGCATTCCTACGGAGGTCGTCATGACCGATGCGGAAGGAAAGGTCGTGGCACGCACGAAGACGACGATGGGCTGTCCGAACAAGAAGACCGTCACGCTGACCGTGAAGAACCCGCACCGCTGGAGCCTCGACGATACCTATTTATATAATATAGAGACGCGGCTGGGAACGGGCAACGATGCCTCGGCACCCATGGATCGCTGCGTGATACGAGCAGGACTGCGCACGTTGCAGTTCGACCCGAACCACGGCTTCGCCCTGAACGGCGAGTGGATGAAGGTGAAGGGTGTCTGCCTGCATCACGATGCGGGTGTGCTGGGGGCCGTTGTGCCGCCGGAGGTGTGGCAGCATCGGCTGGAGGAGCTGAAGAAGATTGGCGTGAACGCCATCCGCATGAGCCATAACCCACAGGCACCGGTGCTCTACGACCTCTGCGACGAGCTGGGATTCTTGGTCATGGACGAGGCCAGCGACGAGTGGGAGTTCCCGAAGCGCAAGTGGCTCGAGGGCTGGAACCGCGGCACGCCGGGCTATCAGGGCACGTTCGACTTCTTCGAGGAATGGATAGACCGCGACGTAGCAGACATGGTGCGCCGCGACCGCAACCACCCGTCGGTGTTCCTATGGTCCATCGGCAATGAGGTGGACTATCCCAACGACCCCTATTCGCACCCGATTCTCGACGGCGACGGCAAGGACTTCACACAGCCGATGTATGGCGGCTACAAGCCCGAGCAGCCGAATGCCGAGCGCATCGGAAAGATTGCCAAGCGGCTGTCGGCCGTGGTGAGGGACATCGATGCATCGCGTGCCGTCACAGGTGCACTGGCAGGCGTGGTGATGTCGAACCAAACGGAATATCCCGAGGCTGTCGACGTGGTGGGCTATAACTACACCGAGAGCCGCTACAAGGAAGACCACGAGCGCTATCCGAAGCGCATCATCTATGGTTCGGAGAACCGCCACGACTATCCCTCGTGGCTGGCAGTGAAGAACAACGAGCACATCTTCGGACAGTTCCTGTGGACGGGTGCCGACTATCTGGGCGAGAGCGGTGCATGGCCCGCACGTGGCTCGTCGGCAGGAATCGTCGACCTCACCTCACACCGCAAGCCCAACGGCTGGTATCGTGCCTCGCTTTGGAGCAGCGAACCCGTTGTCTATATCGGCACCTACCCCATCAACAACCGCAGCGGTCGCAACGCTGGCAGGCAGGGCCGCCAGCGTGGTCCGGGCATCTCAACCTACGCCACCGACACTTGGAACTACCGCGAAGGGCAGCTGGTGCGAGTGGTGTGCTACACCAACCAGCCCGATGTTCGCCTGACACTCAACGGCAAACCCGTAGGCGGCGATGCAAAGCTCGACTCTGCTACCAACGTCCGCTACTGGGACATCGCCTACGAACCTGGCACGCTGCGCGCCGAAACCACTTCCAAGCAAGGGTCAGGGATGGTAACGGAAAACGGCAACACGTCCTACGAAATCCGCACCTCCGGTCGTCCCTACGCCCTGCGCGTCACACAAGAGCATATCACTCCCCTCCAGGCCTCACCCCCAGCCTCTCTCCAAAGGGCGAGGGTAGCTCAAGAGGAGCAGAGAGGTGGATCTACCTTCATCCTCACCATCGAGGTCATCGATGAAAACGGCATCCCCGTGCGCCTTGCCGACAACGACATCACATGCGTTGTGATGGGCAACGGCCACTTGCTCGGACTCGAAAACGGCAACATGAGCGACACCAACGGCGCACTGCCCATCCGCGGCGGCTATCATCGTCGTGCACATCAAGGTCGCCTCGTCGCCTATATCCAAGAAGGTCTCGATTCCAACATGCAGTTCGGGCAGGGCTTCGGCCAGCGGTTTGCACAAAGTGGCGACAACGGCCAGCAGGCCTCACAGCAAGGTGCCATCCGCGTGCGCTTCACCTCTCCTCTGCTTGAAGACGCCGAGATCACCCTTCAGCCCTAAATTATTATGGTCAAGAATTAGAGAATTAGAAAATCTGAGTTCTTATTTTTCACTATCAGAATGAACAAGATTATTCATCGCAAGCGATGAGAACACTTAATGATTCCTACTCATGAAACCTTTCTCTAATTCTCTAATTCTTGAAAAAAACGCTTGAGGGTAATTGTAGATAGTTTCCAGATGCAAAAAAAATAGCAGGAGCACAACTTCAATCGTGCTCCTGCTTATCTTTTCGGGGTTATCAACTTGTCAGCTATACCACACAGAAGTATCGGATGCTGACTCTACGCGGAGCTCGTCTGGCTCCATGTTGTACACATTGTCGTACTCGAAGAAATAGTCTTCTTCTTTCCTTCTCACACTCTTCATAATCATACTTCCTATCACAGCCTGCATGCCCCTATCAGGCCACATTTTTGTTGACTTTAGGGAAAAGGGGCTTCTCCCCATGCTGCAAAGATACGAATAATTTTCAGCACGACAAACTTTTTAATTGGTTTTTTCGCCTCTATCGTGTTAAAAAATGTTTAGCAGGCGAAAAATGCTTTATAAAAAGTTGCTTTTTTATAAAAAATTTCCTAATTTTACGGCCTGTTTAGGGCGTTTTGCAAGCATTTGCGAATTCCGAGACAGTAAAAAAAAGCGACAACAAAATCTTTTTTAACTAACCTATTTATATTAACAATCCTTAAATTAAAAAGCAATGGAAAAGGAAAAAAACGCAAAAGGGCTCTTGCGTAGAGCTCTCTGGACAATGCTTTTCATGCTCTTTAGCGTGGGAGTCTATGCACAAGACATTACCGTGCGAGGCTCTGTTGTAGACCAGAACGGCGAGCCCGTCATTGGTGCCTCAGTGAAAGCTGCAGGATCAAAGGTGGGCGCTGTGACGAATGCCAATGGTGAGTTCTCCTTCAAGGCCCCGGCTAATAGCCAGATTGAAGTGAGCTACATCGGCTTTGCTCCACAAACCATGCGAGCTTCCGGCAACATGAACTTCGTACTCTCTGAAGACGCTACAGGTCTGAGCGAAGTCGTTGTGACGGCTCTTGGTATGAAGCGTGAAGCTAAGGCACTGGGTTATGCCATGACAGAGTTGAAAGGAGAAGAACTCGATGCCAACCTCATCAACCCCGTGCAGGCTCTGCAGGGTAAGGTGGCCGGTGTAGAAGTTACTTCATCTGATGGTGGTATGTTCGGTGCTTCTAAGATCTTGATTCGTGGTGCTTCCACCCTGAACAAGAACAACCAGCCTATCTACGTCATCGACGGTGTAATTCTCGACAATGGTATCGTGGAGAACGATGCTGACTGGGCATCGGGTGCACAGAACTATGGTAATGAGTTGAAAAACCTGAACCCTGACGACTTCGAGACAGTATCAGTGCTGAAAGGTGCTGCCGCTACCGCCCTTTACGGTTCTCGCGGTCTGAACGGTGCTGTCGTCATCACTACCAAGAGTGGCAAGGGCAAGCGCGGTCTGGGCATCGACTTCTCGCAGACCTTTGGCTTCGACAAGGTTACTCATCAGCCCGACCTGCAGAATGAGTTTGCAGAGAGTTTCTTCTATGCTTCGAACCCCAAGAGCGGATTCCTGCAGAACGACCTCTACTGGCTCAATGGCGATGGTTACCCCTCCTACAAGGTGCTGAGCAGCTATGGAGAGATGGGTACCGCCTTCGGTCCTTCCTTCGACTTCATCAAGGCAAATGCCAAGGATGGCCTGATGGAGATGTACGACGGAAAGCTCCACACACCTGGTGCTTATGCTAACAACTTCAAGGATGCTTATGACACTGGTTTCTCAACCAATACGAACATCGCCGTGTCAGGTGGTAATGACCGTACCTCTTTCTACACCTCTATGTCTTATCGCTACAACAACGGTACGCTGCCTAACAACGACTTCCGTCGTCTGAGCCTCTTGGCCAAGGCCAGCCACAAGATTACCGACAATGTTGAGATCGAGGCCAGCATGACCTTCGCTAACTCGAAGCCGCGCAACGCCCAGCCTAACATCGGTGAAAACTTCGTTAATGGTACCTGGGATCGTATGTACGACGCCAAGTACTATCGCGACAAGTATAAAGGTTCGCATGGTGGTATTGCCAACACCTCCTATGGTGATGAGTGGGGATTTGTCATCGGACGTGACACTTGGTGGTCAATCTGGGAGGACGAGTACTACCAGAAGGAAACCGTCGTTCGTCCTGACCTGAAACTCACGTGGAGCTTCACTCCTTGGCTGAAGTGGGTTACCGAAGCCAACTACAACTACTACTTCATGCAGGGCGAAAGAAAGAATCCCGGCCGGGGTTACTACAACCAAGGCGGTAGCTACAGCTTGTCGCAGGCCCGCAAGGAGCAGACCAACTTCAATACCAACCTGATGGTCGACAAGCAACTCAACGAAGACTGGCATTTGAACGGCTTCCTGCGCTACGAGCTCTACAATGGTTACAGGGCTTCTAACAGTGCTAGTACTAAGGGTGACTTTATTGTTCCTAACCAGTTCTTCCTCGCCAATGGCTCTGAGGGTTACAACGCTTCTGCAGGTATTTCTGAGACGAAGACCATCCAGTCGATTGCTGCACAGGTGGGCGTGAGCTGGAAGGATCAGGTCTTCCTCGATGTCACTGGCCGCAACGACTGGTCGTCGTCACTCGTCTATGCCGATGGACATGGTACCTATAGCTACTTCTATCCCTCTATCAACGCTGCATGGCTTGTTACCAACACCTTCCGCGAGAGTCTCCCGCAGTGGCTCAGTTTCTGGAAGCTCCGTGCATCCTATGCTGAGGTAGGTAACGATACCACCCCCTACTACATCAACTCGGCTTATGGTCTGGAAAGCTACACCAACCAGTTTGGCAAGCCCTTCTCGACAACCGTATCGAACACCACGTACAGCCAGGATCTGAAGCCTGAGCGCAAGAAATCATGGGAAATTGGTACTGACATTCGCTTCTTCGACAACCGCCTCGGTCTCGACTTCACCTACTATAAGGAAAACACCATCGACCAGATCATGACCGTTTCGATTCCTTCCGTATCGGGTTACGGCAACGCTCTGATCAATGCTGGTAACATCCAGAACAGCGGTGTTGAAATCGCGCTGAACACGACTCCCGTCTTGACGAAAGACTGGCAGTGGGATTTGAACTTCACCTACACAAAGAACAGTTCTAAGATTGTTGAGCTGTCTGACCTCTGCGCCGACTACATTCGTTTGCAGGGTACTCCCGACTATGGTAACTACCGTATCGGTTCTGTTGCTAAGGTGGGTGGCACCTATGGTATGCTGATGACCGACGCCGCTCCGCTCATCGATGAAACTTCTGGTCTGCAGGAGTTCGACTTGAGATACTACAATGCTGGTTACTACACACCTATGGTAAAGCGTAACGGCACCGTGGAAGAGGTTGGTAACTCTGTTCCCGACTTCCTCGGCTCAATCAACACCACGTTGCGTTGGAAGAACTGGACGCTCAGTGCTAGCTTCGATGGCCGTTTCGGAGGTAAGGTTGCTTCTTATGGCTCTCACTATGGTAATGCTTATGGTTACACTAAGGCATCGCTTGAAGGCCGTGAAGGCCATGGTGGTATCCACTTCAAATCTGGTTTCGACGGCTACGAATACGATGATGGCATAATTCCTAACGGTATCGTCACCACAGGCACACAAATTGTGCAGCCCGACGGATCAATGTACACCGTAGGTACTGGTAAGTACAGCAGTGGTGAAACTTGGGCAGAGCTTGTTGCTGCCGGTCACGCTGAGTATGTACACGCTGGTGGTTGGCACTATTTCTATAACTCTTGGGGACAGGCAGTCGTCAATGACACTTGGTTCAAAACTCTGAACTACATCGCTTTCCGCGATCTCTCACTGAGCTATCAGTTCGAAAGCAATATTGCTAACAAGATTGGAGCAAAGCGCCTCAGCCTCACTGCCCAGGCACACAACCTCGGCTACCTGCTGAACACGATGCCTAACCATGAGAATCCTGAAGCTGTTGCCGGTACTACTGCAGCTGAGTTCCGTATCCGTCAGTTCGCTGGCGTGACGACCAGCTTTACATTCACTCTGAAAGCTACATTCTAACCTTATAAACGAAGAAAGAATATGAAACTCAATAAATTATTCATTGCAGGTGCCATGGGCGCTGTGCTCTTGATGAACATCAGCTGCGCCGATGACTATAAAGAGTTGAATCAGGATCCTGCTAACGTAACGAAGACGATGCCTGAAGGTCTGATGACGGCTGCCATCAATACGTTCCAGCCTACAGACTATCTCGTATGGTTCTACAATGTACAGTATTTCACCCGTTGGGACCAGATGGGAACTCCTGGCGGTGGATTCTCTGATGACTTTACAGGAATGGCAGAATCTGGCGGCCAGGGTAGCCAATACATCAACACGCTGAAGTATCGTAACCGTATCCAGAACTACATCAAGGAAACTGGTGAGGTCGAGAACAACGGCTATCTCGCTGCTACAGGTATCATGACCATCTACCTCGGCATCTTCGATACCGATATGTATGGCTCTGTTCCTTACACCGAGGCTTGCCACTATGACGACCAGGGTATCTTAACCCCGAAATATGAAACCGTTGACCAACTCTACGACATCTGGATTTCTGAACTCAACGAATACATCAACATGCTGAAGGCCGACAATCTGTCGGGCGTCACCCGCCAGGATGCTGCTTATGGCTGCGACTGGACGAAGTGGGCTAAGCTTGCTAATTCGCTGAAGCTGAAGATTGCTGTTCGCCTCTACAACAACGATCCTCAGAAGGCCCTTGCCATTGCTAACGAGGCAGCCAGCAACTCAGCAGGTCTGATCACTAACATCGACGACGACTTCCGCTTTGCCAAGGCTACCGACTGGGCTTCCGGCAATGCCGACTATGTCTATGGTACGGGCAACGGCCTGAGCACCATCTATGCTTCTGAGAATGTCTTCAAGTTCATGCTTGATAGCAAGGACCCGCGCATTCGTTTCATCTATGCGAAGAACAGCTACAATTCGAAGGTTGTGCAGAGCTTCATCGACAATGATAAATTCGATGATCTCCCCAGCGCTGTGAAGGCCAACGTCGTACTCGACGAGAATGGCAACTTCAAGGAGTGGGGTGGCATGGGTGAGCCTTGGGTACGTTATACCGCTCTTCCCATACAGTATTCTCCGAAGACCCAGCACGATGCAGGCCAGCTTTCTGACGAGGACTTCGAGGAGTATTGGAATCCTGGTATCCGCTATCAGATTAAGATGGGCGACAACCAGCGTAGTTACAACCCATGGTGCTACTATTCAGAGGAAATGCGCCGCGGCCGTGTTGATTTCCAGCTACCTACAGCTATGACCGAGAAAGAAGATGGCACTATCGACATGCACGTCATCCAAGATACTGACGACAATCCTCTCTATCAGATGTATCTTGGCGCTGGTGAGGTAAACCTCTACATGGCAGAGTTCGCTCTACTGAGCGGTGGTTCCTTCGCTGGAAAGAGTGCTGAGGCCTGGTACGAGGCCGGTGTTCGCGCTTCTGTTGAGGAATTCAACGCTCTGGCTCGCGATAACAAGATTCCTTACTATGGAACCACCTACAACTACGACGAGAACGAGAAGCCTATCGACCTCGTCGATGGTGAGATCGAGGCCATGCTGGCTACGCCTAACGTGAAGCTCAGCGGGTCTAATGCCGAGAAGCTCGAAAAGGTATATCTGCAACTCCTCATGCACTTCAGTGAGCAGTGCGACGACCAATATGTAACTGCACGCCGTTCGGGTTACCCGAAGGTTGGCTCGAACCTGCTGCCGTTCGTGAAGTTCCCGAATGTCGAGCTTTCTGCTATTCCTCGCCGCTTCGTGATCTCCGAGCCGGTTGTTACCGACATCATGTACGAGATTAAGAAGGCCGCTTACGAAGCACAGGGCTTCAAGACCCTCGGCACTAACAGCCAGGGCAGCCAGCACAACAAGGGCAATGCTCCTCTGAATGTTGAGCGTGTATGGCAAGACAAGAATGCTCCGCAGTGGGGTTCTGGTAAGTAATATAGTCTAACAGACTCAAACCAATATTCAATGGCGGGCAGCACCAAGCGTGTTGCCCGCCATTATTCGTTTAAGAAAGGCAAATACAGAAATAAATATAGTTAAATAAAAACCGACTCTTATTCATATATAAGAGAAAAATTGTAACTTTGCACCGTCAAACCATTTTATCTGTTATTCACTATGCGTAAATACTTCATCGTCATCCTGCTTGCTGTCTGTGCGACTGCTATGGCACAGGAAAAGCGTGTCTACTTCTATGCAGACTTCGTGAAGACAAACATCCTCTATAAGAATGGTGCCAAGAACGTGGCCAAAGCCAACTACGACGTCGCAAACCGAAAAGTGATGTTCATGCAGGGCGAACAACTTATGGAACTGCTTGCCCCCGAAACTATCGATACTCTCTACATGGGCGGCAGCCGCTGGATCTATAAGGACAAGCAATTCTGCGAGGTCATCGACCGCGAGGATGGCAACCGTCTGCTCGTTGGCTGGCACATCACCAAGGTCCACGAAGGTTACAAGGGCGCTCTTGGTAGCATCTCACAAGCTCCTTCGCGCAAAGTGCAGCTCAGCGACCAGTTTGGCTTGGGCACAGTTGCCGGCATCAGCGGCGGCATGTACAACGGCACCTTCGGTACAAACCAAAACGACGGCAACGGCCGCAACTTCGACGTTTGGAAGACGAAGAACCAAAGCACCTACTACTTCACGAAGGACGGCCGCGAGTACGGCGTGAAGGGCATGAAGAGCGTGCTGAAGGCCTTCCCCACGAAGAAGGCTCAGATCAAGCAGTACGTGCACAACAACCACATCGACACACTTACTGCCGAGGGCATGTTGCAAGTTATCGACTACCTGATGACGCTATAGCTGTTAAAGAAAAGAGCATCATCAAACAAACCTACATAATCCGCGACAGGCCACAATCGCCTGTCGCGGTTTTTTAATGCTGCGTTGTGACGTTTAAAAACCAACTGTATAGCTATCACAATCCAACTACATTGCTTTCAGAAGCCAACTGCATTGCTTTGGCTTTTGCGCAGCATTACTGCCGAAGTTGTGCAGCATTGCTGCCGAAGTTGTGCAACATTGCTGCCTAACTAGTGCAGCATTGCTGCACAAGTTGTGCCAGCATACCGCACATTTTCTGGCACTGTCTTTTTGCAATCAATAAAGACTGCTATACGAAACCAATTTGATGCTCGAGACGATACCAAGTTACTTTTCCTTTCGCCTGAACTTTTTTCATTTGAAAACAAAAAAAAGAAAAGAGTTTCTTTGTTTTGCACTCAACTTTTAGTAACTTTGCACCCTGGAAGCGATAACAAACAAATAACTAGATGATGAACAAGAAACTTTCCAAGGTACTGGTGCTGGGCAGCGGTGCTTTGAAGATTGGACAGGCAGGTGAATTCGACTACTCGGGTTCGCAGGCCTTGAAGGCTTTGCGTGAAGAGGGCATCCAGAGTGTTCTCGTGAACCCGAACATTGCCACCATCCAAACGTCGGAAGGCATTGCCGACAAAGTGTATTTCCAGCCCGTGACGACTCACTTCGTAACGGAGATCATCAAGAAGGAGCGCCCCGACGGCATCCTCTTGGCCTTTGGCGGCCAGACGGCGCTGAACTGCGGCACCGAGCTCTATCAGACGGGCGTGCTGAAGGAATATGGCGTAGAAGTGCTGGGCACAAGCGTAGAGGCCATCATGGACACTGAGGACCGCGACCGTTTCGTGCGCCGACTCGACGAGGCTGGTCTGAAGACACCTGTGAGCCACGCTGTAGAGTCGATGGACGACGCTTTGAAGGCAGCCAACGAGATTGGGTTCCCCATTATGATTCGCTCGGCCTATGCGCTGGGAGGTCTGGGCTCCGGCATCTGTCCTGATGAGAAGGCTTTCCGCGAATTGGCAGAGAGCGCCTTCACGTTCGCCCCGCAGATTCTTGTTGAGGAGTCGCTGAAGGGTTGGAAGGAGATTGAGTTCGAGTGCATCCGCGACAAGAACGACCACTGCTTCACCGTTGCCTCGATGGAAAACTTCGACCCGCTGGGCATCCACACGGGTGAGTCTATCGTCGTGGCTCCCACCTGTTCGCTCACCGATGAGCAGGTGAAGATGCTGCAGGACATCACCATCAGCTGCGTGAAGCACCTGAACATCGTTGGCGAGTGCAACATCCAGTTTGCTTTCAATGCCGAAACCAACGACTATCGCATCATCGAAATCAATGCCCGTCTGTCGCGTTCGAGTGCGCTGGCATCGAAGGCCACGGGCTATCCGCTTGCCTTCGTGGCAGCAAAGATTGCGCTGGGCTATACCCTCGACCAGATTGGTAAGATGGGAACGCCTCAATCGGCCTATGTGGCTCCGAGCCTCGACTACATGATTTGTAAGATTCCTCGCTGGGACCTGACGAAGTTTGCCGGCGTGAGCCGTCTCATTGGCTCATCGATGAAGTCGGTGGGTGAGATCATGTCCATCGGCCGCACATTCGAAGAGATGATTCAGAAGGGTCTGCGCATGATTGGCCAGGGCATGCATGGCTTCGTGGGCAATGACCACACACGCTTCGACAACCTCGACGACGCCTTGCAGAATCCCACCGACCTGCGCATCTTCGCCATCGCCCAGGCTCTGGAGGAAGGCTACAGCATCGACCGCATCGAAGAACTGACGAAGATCGACAAGTGGTTCCTCACACGACTGAAGCACATCGTCGACCTGAAGCACGAGCTGCAGAAGCTGAACTCGCTCGACGAGCTCACCGACGAGTTCCTCACCGAGGTGAAGCAGGCCGGCTTCAGCGACTTCCAAATTGCCCGCTTCGTGTTGAAACCCACCAGTGGAAACATGGAGAAAGAGAACTTGGAGGTACGTCGCGAGCGCAAGCAGCGTGGCATCCTGCCGCAGGTGCGCCGCATCGACACCGTAGCTTCCGAGCAGGAGACCAACTACCTCTACTTCACTTATACGAAGGACGATAACACACGCCTGAAGAACGTGCCCCACGTGGCACCAGCCATCGTGGTGCTGGGCTCGGGTGCCTACCGCATCGGTTCGAGCGTGGAGTTCGACTGGTGCTCGGTGAACGCCATCGAGACCGCTCGCCGTCAGGGTTATCAGAGCGTGATGATCAACTACAACCCCGAGACCGTGTCGACCGACTATGACATGTGCGACCGCCTCTACTTCGACGAGTTGTCGCTGGAGCGCGTGCTCGACGTCATCGACATCGAACAGCCGCGCGGCGTCATCGTTTCCGTAGGTGGACAGATTCCAAACAATCTCGCCATGAAGCTCTATCGCCAGCACGTGCCCGTGCTCGGCACGAGCCCCGTCGACATCGACCGCGCCGAAAACCGCGATAAGTTCTCCGCCATGCTCGACAAGTTGGGCATCGACCAGCCGCGCTGGCGTGCGCTGACTTCGTTCGACGACATCAAGGAATTCGTCAGCGAGGTGGGCTATCCCGTCTTGGTACGCCCCAGCTATGTGCTCAGTGGTGCCGCCATGAACGTGTGCTATGACGACGAGGAGCTGCATCGCTTCCTCGATATGGCAACAGAGGTGTCGAAAGACTATCCCGTCGTGGTGTCGCAGTTCATGCAGGACACGAAGGAAATTGAGTTCGACGCTGTTGCCGACAAGGGCGAGATCATCGAGTATGCCATCTCCGAGCATGTGGAGTATGCTGGTGTACACTCTGGCGACGCCACGATGATCTTCCCTGCACAGCACATCTACTTCTCCACCGTACGCCAGATTAAGAAGATTTCGCGCAAGATTGCGAAAGAACTGAACATCTGCGGACCGTTCAACATTCAGTATTTGGCCAAGAACCGCGAGGTGAAGGTCATCGAGTGTAACCTCCGTGCATCGCGTTCGTTCCCGTTTGTGTCGAAGATTCTGAAGCGCAACTTCATCGAGACCGCCACGAAGATCATGCTCGGCGTGCCCTACTCGCGTCCCGACAAGAACGAGTTCGACATCGATCGCATCGGCGTGAAGGCTTCGCAGTTCTCGTTCGCACGTCTGCAGAATGCCGACCCGGTGCTGGGTGTCGACATGTCGTCGACGGGCGAGGTAGGCTGCTTGGGCGACTCGCTCGACGAGGCCCTGCTCAACGCCCTCATCGCCACGGGCTATCGTCTGCCGGAGAAGGCCGTGCTCATCTCCTCGGGTGGTGCAAAAGGTAAGGTGGACATGCTGGAAGGTGCCCAGATGCTCGTGGAGAAAGGCTTCAAGGTGTATGCCACACGTGGCACCGCCCGCTATCTGAACGATAACAATGTGAAGGCGATTGCCGTTGCCTGGCCCGATGAGGAAGTCAGCCCCGAGGCTCCCGTGCAGGTGATGGACCTCATTGCGAACCACGAGATTGATCTCATCGTGAACGTTCCGAAGAACCACTCGAAGCGCGAGCTCACCAATGGCTATCGCATTCGCCGTGCCGCCATCGACCACAACATCCCGCTGATGACCAATGTGCGCCTGGCGAAAGCCTTCGTGCGTGCTTTCTGCAATCTCCGCCTCGAGGACATCCCCGTGAAGAGCTGGCAGGAGTATAATAACTAAGAAGTTTAGAGGTTCTTTCTCCGCTTCGCTACGAAAGCGCCCCTGTGGGTCGAGCGGAGAGGTTGAGACGTTGAGGTCTTACCCTAAATACCCTAAAAACCCTAAATACCCTAAAGACCCTAAAATTAAAAATTAAGAATGCAAGAAACAAGACAGAACAAAATAGCTCGATTGCTGCAGAAAGAACTGGCACAGATTTTCCAGGAGCAGACGCGGGCAATGCATGGTGTGATGGTTTCGGTGACTCGCGCAAAGGTGAGTCCCGACCTGAGCATCTGCACGGCCTACCTGAGCGTGTTCCCTAGCGAGCGCGGTGAGGAAATCATCGGCAACGTGAATGCCAACATGAAGACCATCCGCTATGAGCTGGGCACACGCATTCGCAATCAGGTGCGCATCATCCCGGAGCTGCGCTTCTTCATCGATGACTCTTTAGACTACATCGACCGCATCGACGAACTGCTGAAGAAATGAATTTTCCCTTCTACATAGCGCGACGCTACCTCTTTTCGAAGAAGTCGACGAATGCCATCAACGTGATCTCGATGATCTCGATGGCAGGCGTCGTCGTGGCTACAATGGCACTGATCATCGTGCTGAGCGTGTTCAACGGCTTCCACGACCTCGTGGCAACGTTCTTCACGCAGTTCGACCCGCAGTTGAAGGTGGTGCCCGTGGAAGGAAAGGATGCACCGAGCGACGACCCCGTGCTCACGGAGATTCGCCAACTACCGGAGGTCGATGTGGCAACGGAGTCGGTAGAAGAAATGGCGCTCGCCATCTATGAAGGTCATCAGGCGATGGTGACGGTGAAAGGTGTCGACGACAACTTCACGGAGCTGACGCACATCAACGAAATTGTCTATGGCGATGGCGAGTTCCAACTGCACGCTGCCGACCTGGAATATGGCACGCTGGGCATTCGTCTGGCACAGGATCTCGGCACGGGAGCACGCTTCGGCAACTATCTACACGTCTATGCGCCGCGCCGCGAAGGACAGCTCGACCTCTCGAATCCGCAGGACGGCTTCGTGGTCGACTCGCTCATCTCGCCGGGCGTGGTGTTTGCCACGCGGCAAGGCAAGTACGACAAGAGCTACATCCTCGCACCCATCGGCTTCGCGCGTCGACTGTTCGAACAGCAGGGCATGCTCACGTCTCTGGAACTGCGCCTGAAGGCTGGCAGCGACCTGGAGGCAGTGAAGAAGCGCATGCGCTCCATTGCCAACGGCAAATACAAGGTGCTGGACCGCTTCGAGCAGCAGGCCGACACGTTCAAGATCATGCAGATTGAGAAATTCATCGCCTACATCTTCCTCACGTTCATCCTCATCGTGGCGTGTTTCAACATCATCGGCTCACTTTCGATGCTCATCATCGACAAGCGCGAAGATGTAGTGACGCTGCGTAACCTCGGCGCCAACGATCGGCAAATCAGTAGCATCTTCCTTTTCGAGGGTCGTCTGATTGTTGCCATTGGTGCCATCGTGGGTGTCGCATTGGGCTTGTTGCTCTGTTGGTTGCAACAGCGCTTTGGCCTCGTCGGCATGGGTGGCAGCTCGGGCATGTTCGTTGTGAACGCCTATCCCGTGAGCGTACATTATCAAGATGTGCTACTGGTGTTCTTCACTGTGCTGGTGGTAGGCAGCGTGGCGGTATGGTATCCCGTACAGCATTTCTCAAGACGCCTGCTGAACACCGATAAAGCCGACACCCAGCAAGGAAACGTGTAGGGACGCGGCGTGCCGCGTTCTTGAGCGAAGTGGGGAAATAGTCAGCAAACACATAGCCCAGGGCGATTGCCCTGGGCTATGTGTTTACTGGCTTTTTAGGCCGCATAAAGTATTCTACTGAATAGGCTTCGGTGTGCGATGTTTTACCTTGAAGCGGTCGAAGCCTTCTCCATAGACACCGATGACGGCACTCTGCGAAACGAATGCTGAAGGGTCGGCATCGTTGATAATCTCGAAGATCTTTGCACTCTCGCGACGCTTCGCCAGCACAAACAGCATTTTCACTTCCTTGCCGGAATAGAAGCCATGAGCATCGATCATGGTGCAGCCCCGGTGGTGCTCGTTGATGCGTCGGCCAATTTCCTCATAATGATCGCTGATAATGAAGAACTGTACGCTTCGACGCATGGAGTTGACGACTTGGTCGATACAGAACGCCGTGACATAGAGCACCACATAGCCATAGATGACGCGCTCCCAATCCTTCAACACGAAGTAGGAACTGGTGATGATAACCACATCACAAATAAGGATGATGCGTCCGAGCGAGATGTCGCGGTACTTGTTGATGATGGAAGCAACGATGTCGGTGCCACCTGTAGAGCCGCGGAAAGCGAGTCCCAAGCCAACACCCGACCCACAGAACACAGAGCCGATGATGGCTGCCATGAAGGGTTCGTCGTGTAGCAGATGCAGACTCAACGCCCAGTCGCGAATCAGTGCCAGCGACGTCGTAAGCACAGTCACGGCATAGATGGTTTTCACGCAGAACTTCCAGCCCAGAATCTTCAGTGCTACCAACAGCAGGCAGGCATTGATGAAGAAGTAGCTCACCTGTGCAGGGATGTGCAAGGGGCTCCACTCCAAGATGGACGAGATACCGGCCACGCCGCCTGTGGTGATGGTGTTGGGCAGAAGAAATACCGACCATCCGATGCAGTAGCTGAGCATGGCGATGGTAATCATCACATAGTCGCGGCATTCGCGCCATAGTTTGGTTGCAGTAGTTGCCATAGTTAGATGAATAGCTTTTTCTTTTTCGGTTGCAAAGATACGAAAAAGTTTAGAGTTTAATGTGGAAAGTTGGAAGTTTTTCGTAACTTTGCGACAAAGTCGCGAAGATACTGCTTCTCGGCATGAAAAAGAACCTCGTTTCTTTTATCCTGTGCTCGATTATTCGTATCATTGCGTAATTATTATGACCGACGACAAACAACACACCGTAACAGCTGCCGAACAGGCTGCCATCTTCCATCCTCTCGACGGACATCATGTGATTTCTGTTGGAATGAACGACCCGTTCTACTACGAGCCTCATCCGCTGTGTCTGCTCGCCAGAGAGAAGGCTATGCCGATGATTCAGGAACTCATGCAGGGCGAGACGGAAGGGAAGATGTTCGGAGTGTTAATTGTAGAGCGACAAGAGGACTGCAGATGCGGATTCCTCGTGGGCTACTCCGGGCAGGTGCGTGGTCGTAGCAACTGGCCGGGATTCGTTCCAGCCGTTTTCGACTACCTGCAACCCGACGGCTATTTCAAAACCCACGAAGCCGACATCACAGCCATCAACCACGAAGTTGAACAACGCGAACAGCAACCCGAACGGCTGCAGGCTGCCGAGGCATTGGAACAGGCAACGCAGAAGGCACAGCGGGAAATCGCCGATATGCAGCAAGCCACTAACGAGGCGCGCGAGCGTCGTCGCAACATTCGTGCCGCAGGCAACCTCAGCCACGAGCAAGAGGATGAACTGATTCGCGAGAGCCAATTTATGAAAGCGGAGCTTCGCAGGAAGAAGAAATACCATGAGGCCATCATCGACGAGTTGAAAGCTACCCTCGCCAACTACGATGCACCCATCAGTCGTCTGAAAGCGCAACGGCGCGAACTGTCGGATGCCCTACAACGATGGCTCTTTGAGCAGTTCAACATGCTCAACAGCAAGGGAGAACGCCGCAACCTGCTCGAGATTTTCAAAGAGACATCACTGCGGGTGCCGCCTGCCGGAGCTGGCGAGTGTTGTGAGCCGAAACTCTTGCAATATGCCTTTCTGCATGGCTTGCGGCCCATACAGATGGCGATGTTCTGGGTGGGAGCATCGCCGAAGGTGGAGATTCGCCACGATGGTCGTTTCTATCCTGCCTGCCGTGGGAAATGTCTGCCCATTCTGCGATGGATGCTGAGCGATGTTGAGATGTTAAGAGGTTTCGATGTTGCGGACTCACTACTTCCCCACCCCTCTGACAACGAGATTCCTATCGTCTATGAGGACGGTGACATCGTTGTCGTCAACAAACCGGCAGGCTTGCTCAGCGTGCCAGGCATCTCGGAGAAATACTCCGTGTGGAGCATCATGCGCCATCGCTATCGCGATGTTGACTCACCCTTGACCGTTCATCGTCTGGACCAACCCACCAGCGGACTCCTTCTCATCGCAAAGACGCGACAGGCCTATCGCGCCTTGCAACGGCAGTTCATGCAGCATGAGGTGAAAAAGAAATATGTGGCTTTGCTGGAAAGAGATGGTTGGCAAGGAGAGGATGAAAAACTCATTGACCTGCCCCTCTATTCCGATCCGCTGAACCGACCTTACCAAAGCGTTGACTACGAGCGTGGCAAACCAGCAGCAACGAGGGTGGTGTATCTCGGTGAGACCGATGGCCATGTACGCGTGGCGCTCTTTCCACAGACGGGTCGCACCCATCAGCTACGCGTACACTGTGCCCACAGCCAAGGACTCAGCAATCCCATTCTCGGCGACAATCTCTATGGCAGCCAAGAGGCCAGTCGCCTATACCTGCATGCCGAAAGCATTACCTTCCGACATCCACGCACGAACAAAGAAATGACCATTACTGCTCCGGCCGATTTCTAAAGAAAAAGTATCAGGAAAAACTAAACGAGAAACATAATCAGCATCTGGGCAATGATGACTCTCACGAACATACCCAGCGGATAGACCGATGCATAGGCGATGCTCGAGCTATCACCCTTCGTCGTATCGCTGGCATAGCCCAATGCCATGGGGTTGGCCATCGATCCACAAAGAATACCGCAAATCGTACCGAAGTCATAACGGCGCGTATGCAGCGCCAGCAATCCTACCAACAGCACCGGAACGATGGTAAGCACGGCACCCAGTCCTATCCACAGCAATCCCTCGGGACGCATCACCGTCTGCAAGAAGCCGCTGCCGGCATCAAGGCCGAGGCAGGCCAGATAGAGCGACAGGCCCAACTTGCGCAGCATGAGCGATGCCGAACGGGTGGTGTAGCTGATGAAATGAAGACGCGGGCCTAGCGAACCCACGATGATACCCATGATGATAGGTCCACCGGCAATGCCCAGACGTACAGGGCTCTCCATGCCCGGCAGCGACACGGGAATCGTGCCCAGTGCCAAACCCAGGATCAGTCCAAGGAAGATTGCTGCCAGATTCGGTTCGCTGAGTGTCTGCACGGCATTTCCGAGGAACTTCTCTACGTTATCGAGCGACTTCGGCTCACCCACCACTGTGAGTCGGTCACCATACTGCAGACGCAGGTCGTCGGTAGCCAACAGCTTGATATCACCACGCGTGATGCGACTGACGTTCACACCATAGATGTGGCGCAGTTGCAGATGTCCCAGCCGCTTACCATTGAGCACCTTACGAGAGAGAACCAACGTACGGCTCTCCACCTTCGAATCAATATGATTCCAGTCAATCTTCTCACCATTCCAGTCGGTCTCGGTCTTCTCGCCGAAGAGAATCTCCATCGCCCCGATATCGTCCTTATTTGTGACAACAAGTACGTTGTCATAGAGCTGCAACAGCGTGTCGGCTTGTGGCACGAGCACCTGCTGTCCACGCCAGATGCGCGAGATGATGAACTTCAGATGGCTCATCTGCGAAATTTCCGCAACGGTTTTATCGGCCAAGGCAGGGTTGACAACTACGAACTGCCCTACGTAAGTCTGATTCTCGGCACCTTCGGTGCGCAGTTCCAAATCTTCCGGCTTCACAAAGAGTTTCCGGATGAGCATCATTGCCAAGATGACACCAAGCACACCCAGCGGATAGGTAACGGCAGTGGCCAATGCCGCCGATCCAGAAGGCATGCCCAAATGCGACAATGCCTGCTGGGCGGCACCCAGCGCAGGCGTGTTCGTCGTGGCACCACAGAGCACACCCACCATATCAGGCAGGCTCACGCTTGTCGTCATCGACAGAACTACCGCCATCACGGTGCCCAAGGCGATTACGCCAAAGCTCCAGAGGTTGAGTTCCAGGCCTTCATGGCGCAGCGAGCTGAAGAAGTTCGGACCCACATGCAGGCCGAGCATATAGACAAAAACCACCAGTCCGAACGTCTCGGCATAGTCGAGCATCTGCGCATCGACCGACAGCCCAATGTTTCCGGCCAGGATTCCAATGAAGAACACGAAGGCCACGCCCAGCGAAACACCACCAATGCGAATCTTGCCAAGTGCAAGACCCACACTACATATCAGCGACAGAACGACCACCGTCTGTAGTGCTGAATGGGAGGTAAGCAGTCCGCTAAGCCAATCCATTACGTTGGATTTCCTATTTGTTCCTTTTTAAATAATGCCGAATATTAAATAATGTCGAACGCCACATCCATCATCTTCGTGAAGCTGTTCTGACGCTCTTCGGCTGTGGTTTCTTCGCCAGTCACCAGCGAGTCGCTGATGGTGCAGATGCACAAAGCACGCTTTCCAGCGCGGGCAGCGTTCATGTAGAGCGACGGAGCTTCCATCTCTACGGCGAGCACTCCCATCTTCTGCCATTTATCCGTGGCAGGATTGTCAGAGTAGAAGACGTCCGACGAGAACACATTGCCCACCTTGTAGCGATAGCCTCTCTGTTCGGCAGCATTAGCGGCAGCGCGCAGCAAGTCGAAGTCGGCAATCGGTGCATAGTGTCCGGGCAGCTGATACTGGTCGCCGTAGTTCGAATTATGACAAGCTCCCATGGCCAACACCAAGTCACCGATGCGCAAGTCTTCGCGCAAGGAACCGGCGGAGCCCACGCGGATAATCGTCTTCACATCATAGAAATTGAACAGCTCGTAGGTATAGATACCGATAGAAGGAATGCCCATGCCATGTCCCTGCACCGACACGCGCTTGCCTTTAAACGTTCCCGTAAAGCCCAGCATGCCACGCACGTTGTTATACAGCACGGGATTCTCCAGATAGCGCTCAGCCATCATTTTTGCACGTAGCGGGTCGCCCGCCATGATTACTGTCTCGGCTATTTCGCCGCGTTTTGCCCCGATGTGCGGGGTAGGTGTATTGTCTGCCATCTTGTTATGATATTAATTCAAGTTTTACTTTTGTTCTATTCTATTCCCCTTAACGCTGCAAAGATAGTGAAAACCACTCGCAACTCCAAATATTTTTACAGAAAAACTATCACGTTACTCCACACTGACCACCTGTTGCAGACGAATATCATCGCTGCTGGCACCAATCATGATGCGAAAATCACCAGGCTCGAAGACGGTTTGCATCTTGGCATTGACGATAGAGAGGTCGTCGCGCGTCAGCTTGAACTCCACATGACGGGTCTCGCCCTTCGGAATCATCACACGGCGAAAAGCCTTCAGCTGTTTCAACGGCTGTACCGTCGATGCCACTTCGTCGTGAATGTAGAGCTGCACCACTTCCTCGCCATCCATTTGGCCTGTATTGGTTACGTCGCAGGCAACGGTCACATCAGCCCCAAGTGACCGAGTCGTCAGATTGCTATATTTAAATGTGGTGTAGCTCAGGCCGTAGCCGAAGGGATAGAGGGGACGGGCCGACATCTCGATATAATCGTGAGGACGCGGGGCACGCTTGTTATAGTACACAGGCAGCTGACCGACATTGGCAGGTACCGAGACGGGCAGACGGCCAGCAGGATTGTAGTCGCCGAAGAGCACATCGGTAATGGCTGTGCCACCTTCCTGACCTGGATAGTAAGCAGTGAGCAGGGCGTCAGCATTCTCGGCAGCCCAGGTCTTGTCGAGCGGACGGCCTTCGATGTAGACCACCACGAGTGGCTTGCCTGTTTTCTTCAGTTCCTTCAGCAAAAGTTCCTGATAGCCCAGCAGCGAGAGCGTGGCACGGTCGAAACCTTCACCGCAGTCCATATCGGAGAGCGTCTTGGCATCGGTCACGGCAGCACCGGTTTCTTTGTAGCTTGTCTTGAAGTCGCGGGCACTCGAACCGCCGACCACCGCAACAACAACATCGGCCGTGCGAGCTACTGCTACAGCCTCAGCAATATTGTTCTCCGTCGTGTCGCGAACAGCGCAGCCCTTGAAGTAGTCAACAGTTACTTTGTTACTTTGTTCCCTTGTTACTTTTTCTTTGATGGCTTCGAGAACAGTCTGGATGTTGTCATCATCCTGGGGAGCCGTGTAGTCGCCCAACTGGTTGTACTGATTGTCGGCATTCGGTCCGACAACGAGTATCTTCTTCGTAGCGTTCCCGGAGAGGGGCAGCACACCATTGTTTTTCAATAATGTGATGCTAGCGCGGGCAGCATCAAGTGCCACCTGTTTGTTTTCCGCTGTACGAACTGCCGCTGTAGCTTTGGTGTCGACATACGGATTGTCGAAGAGTCCCATCTCGAACTTCAGACGCAGGATGCGCTCACAAGCACGGTCTATATATTTCTCACTGACCAGTCCCTTGTGCACCGCATCCACCAGCTTTCCATAGGCATTAGCACCCAGGTCGGCATCAACACCAGCCTTGAGTGCCATCACACCAGCCTCCTGCGGGTCGCGGGCTACATGCATCTGTGCGATGCCATCAATACTGAAAAGGTCGCTCACCGCGAATCCACGGAATCCCCACTGTTCGTGCAGCACATCGGTCAGCAAGTAATCGTTGCTCGTGCAGGGAATGCCATCGCACGAGTTGTAGCTGGTCATCACCGAAAGCGCTCCTGCCTCAATCGCCTTTTTGAAGGGCGGCAGGAAGTGCTGGTGCAGCTCCATCGGACCAAGCACGGTTTGGTTACCGTTTTGGCCGCCTTCCGTTGTGCCATAGGCGATGAAGTGTTTCAACGTGGCGAGTGTGGAGTAAGGTTTCGAGAGGTCGCCGCCACCGACGCCACGCACCATCGCGGCACCCAGCTCACCCGTGAGCACAGGATCCTCGCCATACGACTCTTCCACTCGCGACCAACGGGGATCGCGTGAGAGGTCGAGCACGGGGCCATAGCTGATGTGGCCACCCTGCAGGCGTATCTCCTTACTGATGACGTTGCCTACACGCTCTACGAGTTCTGGCGACCACGTGGCAGCCAGTCCGAAACCTGTCGGAAACACCGTGGTGCCAATCGCCATGTGGCCATGCGGGGCCTCCTCAGCCAAGAACAAGGGGATTCCCAGCCGCGTGTTCTCCTTCACATACTTCTGCAGTGCATTGCCCGCCATCGCTGCCAGTTCGGGAGTGAGTCCGTTCTCGAGAGATTTCTGTGTCCACGGATCGGCACGGAACGTTCCCCAGAGCATCCCAATATTGCCCTCGGCAATGTCCTTTTTGAACGACTCGGAAGGAACAACCATGCCCCCCTGCCCCTTCTTGCGGGGTGCAGCTGTAGGTCGTTTCACGATGTCGTAGTAGTTCCATGCCATCGTGCAGCGCAGCTGTCCCACCTTCTCTTCAAGGGTCATGCGCTGCATCAGGTCGTGCAGTCGTTCTTCTATGCCCAATACAGGATTCTGATAGGGCAGCAGCTCCTTCTTCTTTCCAGCGGCACCCGCCGTTATTGCGACGAGGCAAGCCAATGCCAACAGATATTTTTTCATCATAATCGTCGGTATTACTTATTTCACGATTAATTGGTCATACTTCATCGGTTCACCTTCGTTCACCATGCGTGTGGCGCGGAGAACAACGTAACGAGCATTCACGGGGGCGAAAAAGACATCCTGCATGATAGGATTGTTGCGAATGTTCGAGAACTCGCCCTGGGCAATCGGCTTCAACGCATCGAGGCTCTCGCCAACCAGAATCTCGTAGTTAGAAACCATGCCTGTCGTCGTGGGTTTGTAGTGCAACGAACGCAGGGTGATAACCTTTCCTAAGTCGAGTGTCGTCGCGCTGTCGTCGGTTTTGACGATGGTGTAGTCAAAACCCTTGAGGTTGTCGGCCTGCTCTTCAAACCCAGTCTTACCCTGAGGGGCATAATAGGCTCCCAGCCCGTTGATGCAAAGCGGACCACGGCTATCCTCGAAACGGATGCGCAGACGCTTGGTCGTGACGGTGGGGAAGCGCAGCAGACGCTTATAGCCGATTGTGGTCGTGGCCTCGCCCACTTTCAGCGGCAGCCACTGCTTCCCATCAAGATACTCCACTGCGAACTTTCTCACTCGCTGTCCCAGCGGGATGTATTCACTCAACATCAGGCGGTTCAGCGGCTGCGCCTTTTTCAGCGTGATGTCGAGCGTGGCTGTCGTCACGCCATCGGGTGTAGCCCAATAGGTGTCGAACAGTCCGTCGGTAAGGTTTTTGGTAGTAAAAGCCTTTCCTCTGGTTGACGATGCTTTGATGCTGGCTTTCAGTAGCTGGTTCGTCTTCAGCTCTTCTGTCACTCGCTTATGGAAGTCAACAGCATGTGCCGAGTCGACCGGGTGAATCAGACCTTCCTTGTCAACAGGGAAATTCAAGAGGAATGTACCATTGTGGCCCACCGACCGATAGTAAAGGTCTACTAGATGGTCGACACTTTTTACACGGCCGTCCTCTTTCTCGTGGTAGAACCATCCTGGACGAATAGACGTGTTGCACTCTGAGGCGACCCACTTATCGCCATCTTCATGACCGTATTGCAACTCCTTATGGCGTTCGTAGCCGGGGTAAACCTCCTTGATGCGCAGGAACGACCAGTTGGTAGCATCGGCATAGCCGCTCTCGTTGCCCACCCACCGGCAACCGGGGCCACCATCAC
The DNA here is from genome assembly GCA_900316285.1 of uncultured Prevotellaceae bacterium. Taxonomy (GTDB): domain Bacteria; phylum Bacteroidota; class Bacteroidia; order Bacteroidales; family Bacteroidaceae; genus Prevotella. Next base: position 90,313 of record ONCG01000006.1, on the reverse strand, counting down.
TGAAGATCACCGCCTTCGGTTGCAGTTCGCCAACGAGCTTCCACGCGCGCGGATAATTATAATAGGTGCTGCGGTCTATCTTACGTGTCTCTTTGGCACCGCCATACCAACCATCGCCACCGTTGGCACCGTCGAACCACACCTCATACACCTCGCCATACTGTGTGAGTAGTTCCTCCAACTGGGCATAAAAGTATTCCACGTAGAGCGGTGTGCCATAGAACGCCTGGTGGCGGTCCCACGGCGAGAGGTACAATCCCAGTTTCAGCCCATACTTCTGGCAAGCTGCCGCCAGCTCACCTACCACATCACCCTTGCCGTCCTTGTAGGGTGTGTTGCGCACGCTGTAGTCGGTATACTTTGTTGGCCAAAGACAGAAGCCATCGTGATGCTTGGCAGTGAGGATGATGCCCTTCATGCCAGCTTGTTTGCACACGCGTGCCCATTGCTCACAGTCGAGCCGCGTGGGGTTGAACGACTCCAGAGGTGCATCGCCATAGCCCCATTCGCGGTCGCCGAAGGTGTTCGGACCGAAGTGGATGAAGGCATAGGTTTCCAATTGCTGCCACGCCACCTGATTGGCCGAAGGCAGTGGGGCAACGGGTGCTGGTGCATCTTGTGCATAGACACTAGCGGCCAACAGAGCCGCACAAAGCATGGTGAATAGTTTGTTCGTAGACATGTTCATTATTTTAGGTTTCGATTTCTAGTTGTTTCTACTGCAAAGATATATTATTTTTTGAAACTATATAGAATTTGTCCTCTAAAATGTAGGGACGCGACGTGTCGCGTAACAAGATTTGGCTTTTCCCATCCAAGAACGCGGCACGCCGCGTCCCTACATGCAGTAAGCACCGACTTTTATCAGATATCTTCCCTGAGGAGTGCTGTCCGTCAGGCAACGATTTTCTTCATCCAGCGGCCACGGAACAGGCGGGTGAGGAAGAGCAGTCCACGGAAAGTGAGCTCGATGGCCATAGCCGTCCACACACCACGCAGGCCATAGTCACGGGCGAGATAGGCGGCGAGCGTCAGGCGCACGCACCACATCGAAGTGAGACTCATGATGGCAGGCTTCAACGTGTCGGCAGCACCGATGAACACACCGTTGCAGACGATGGCTGCCGCGAACATCGGCTCTGCCCAAGCCTCAATGCGCAGGATGTCGGTTCCCTGTGCAATGATTTCCCCGACGGGCGACATCAGCGTCATCATCTCGGGGGCGAACACCCACATGAGGATGCCCATGAGCGTCATCACACCAATGCCCAGCGCTACCGACATATAGGCAAACGACTTCGTCAGCAGACGCTGTCCGGCTCCAATGCTCTGCCCCACCAGTGTCGTGGCGGCCTCAGCAATGCCATAGCCAGGCATGTAGCAGAGGCTTTCTACGGTGATAGCAAGCGAGTTGGCAGCTATGGCAATGGTGCCAAGCGGTGCAACGATGATGGTACTCACCACCTGTGCACCACCCATGAGCATGTGCTGGAATCCCATCGGTGCCCCAATCTTAAAGGCTGTCTGCACGATGTCGGCAGTAGGTCGGAAGGAACGGTCGTTGGCATCATCCTCTTCGTCTCTATTCAGCAGATGCAGCATCTTGCTACGCCACAACAGGAAATAGAGCATGAGCAGTGCCGTGATTAGTTCTGCAACGCCCGTGCCCAATGCAGCACCCATCACGCCCATGTTGAGAACATAGATGAAGAAATAGTTGAAGACGACGTCGAGCACACACATCATAATATTCAGTGCCGAAGGAATCTTCATGTTTCCCGAACACTTCAGCATCGAACCCGCAAGGCCTTCCATCTGAAAGAAGATGCCGCAGACACCGATAATCATGAAGTAGAGGGAGGCATCGTGGGCAATCTCTTCGCTACCACCCAACCAATAGGGCAAGTAGCTGTGGACGGCGATGCTTGCCAACGAAAGCATAAGGCTCCACAGGAAGCAGCACACTAATGACTGGCGCAACACACGTCGCGCAGCTTTGAAGTCGTTGGCACCGATGAAGTGCGCTACCTGCACGGAGAATCCCATGTTAGCCGCCGACGCCAGGCCACCAAGGAGCCATGTGGTGGTTTCGACAAGTCCGATAGCTGCCGTTGCCTTCGCCCCGAGGTGTCCCACCATCGATGCATCGATGAAGAACATCACCGTGGCTGAAATCTGTGCCAAGATGCTGGGTATAGAAAGGCTGACGATGAGACGGAGCTTTTCGCCCTGCGTCATCGTCTTCCCATCACGAATATAGGAGAGAAGCACCTCGCTCGACTGTGCCATTCAGTTATATTGCTATTTTCTTGCAAAGTTACAAATAAGTAAGCGAAAAACCAAATGTATTTGAGTTTTTCCGAACGAAAGAGATTATGTCAGAATAGGGAAAGGAGTCATTTTGTTGTCCCCTCCTTCAATTTTTTGCCACCTTCGACACCATTACATAAAAAAACAACTTCACCTGTGGAGGTGAAGTTATTTTTCCTGAATTATCCTTCTTCCTAATCTTTTAACCTAATACCTAATGCAGTGTCTTTTTATAAAGTAATTAGTTTTTGTATTTTTTCACTGCAAAGATATTCAAAATCGTAAGTTTATGCAAACAATTTGGTTATAAAATGAAAGAATTATGCGAATAATTGATTTAAATCAAGAGCTCATACTCAAAACCTAGGTACGACCTGACCAGTGTGATAGAAGGCAGCAAGCGTCAGATCGAATACCAGTGTGCTATAGGCAGGAATGTTGTCGGTCGCCTCTGTACCATAAGCCAGGCTATAGGGGATGTAAACCATCCAGCGGTCACCCTCGTGCATCTGCATCAGCGCCGTGGTGAATCCATCGATGTTCGAGGAGGTCTGGTAAGTAGTCTGACCATTCTGTGTGACAGCCTTGACCGTTTGGCTAACTCCCATCTTCGACGGTGTCATCGTCTTCGGGTTGTACTCGTTGAGCCAAGTCTGGTCGAAGACACGTCCGGCAGGATAAGATGTCGACGGAAGCAGACGTCCCTGGTAGTGTACGAGGACGGTGTCGCTGAAGATAGGAGTCTCCGTGCCGCTTCCTTCGTTGACAACGTGTGCGATGATGTAGTCATCGGCATCGAGGTGCAAGGTGTCTTGCAACGACCACTTGGGAATCACCTTCCACGACTTGTCGCCAGCTGCAATGCGCTTGTTGGCTTCTGCGTAGAGCTTGTTGAAGTAGGTCTCGTTGGTCTCCTGCCAGTTGGGATATTCCTCCTGCGTGTCGTCTTCCTCAGAACAGGCGACAAAGAGCAGCGAGGCAAAAGGGAGGAGGAGTGTGAGTACTCCCATGACCACCTTATTAAAATAATTACTCATATTCAATGCTTGATAGAGGTTATTCGGGAAAAAGCCCTCGCGAGGGTTTGCGCTTGGCGCTTACCCTCGGAGGAATTCCTGTTATTAAACAAGTTTCTTCAGCAGAGATGTGATGCTAACGCGATCCTCGATGATGGAGCGCAGGTCAGCGATAGGAACGCGGCGCTGCTCCATGGTGTCGCGGAAGCGAAGCGTCACGCAGTTGTCCTCGAGTGTGTCGTGGTCGACGGTGACGCAGAACGGAGTACCAATAGCATCGTGACGACGATAGCGCTTGCCGATGGAGTCTTTCTCCTCGTAGTGCGTGTTGAAGTGGAAGCGCAGGTCGTTCACAATCTCGCGAGCCTTCTCGGGCAGACCATCCTTCTTCACCAGCGGGAACACAGCGCACTTCACAGGAGCCAGTGCCTCGGGCAAACGAAGCACAACACGTGTCTCGCCATTCTCGAGCTGCTCCTCCTGGAAGGAGTGACACATGATGGAGAGGAACATACGGTCGACGCCAATGGAAGTCTCGATGACGTAAGGTACATAGCTCTCGTTGGTCTCGGGATCGAAGTACTTAATCTGCTTGCCGGAGTATTTCTCATGCTGCGACAGGTCGAAGTTCGTACGTGAGTGGATGCCCTCCACCTCCTTGAAGCCAAACGGCATGCGGAACTCAATGTCGGTAGCGGCGTTAGCATAGTGAGCGAGCTTGTCGTGATCGTGGAAACGATAGTTCTCTGCACCGAAGCCCAGAGCCTGATGCCACTTCATGCGCGTCTCCTTCCACTTCGGGAACCAGTCAAGCTCGGTGCCGGGCTTCACGAAGAACTGCATCTCCATCTGCTCGAATTCGCGCATGCGGAAGATGAACTGTCGGGCAACAATCTCGTTGCGGAAAGCCTTACCGATCTGAGCGATGCCGAAGGGCAGCTTCATGCGGCCGGTCTTCTGCACGTTCAGGTAGTTCACGAAGATGCCTTGTGCCGTCTCGGGGCGCAGGTAGATCTTCATGGCGCCATCGGCGGTAGAACCCATCTCGGTGGAGAACATCAGGTTGAACTGGCGCACGTCGGTCCAGTTCTTCGTGCCGCTGATGGGGTCTACGATTTCCTCGTCGAGGATGATCTGCTTCAGCTCCTCGAGGTCGGGACCCTGCATGGCGGCAGCATAACGCTCGTGCAGGGCATCGCGCTTCTGCTTGATCTCGAGCACGCGAGGAGATGTGGCAAGATACTGCTCTTCGTTGAACGCCTCCTTGAAGCGCTTACGAGCCTTTGCCACTTCCTTCTCTATCTTCTCATCGTACTTAGCTATCTGATCCTCGATGAGCACATCTGCACGATAGCGCTTCTTCGAGTCGCGATTGTCGATGAGGGGATCGTTGAATGCATCGACGTGGCCGCTGGCCTTCCAGATGGTAGGATGCATGAAGATGGCGCTGTCGATACCCACGATGTTCTCGTGGAGCAGCACCATGGCCTGCCACCAGTATTGCTTGATATTGTTCTTCAGTTCAACACCATTCTGACCGTAGTCATAGACGGCGCCGAGTCCGTCGTAGATCTCACTTGATGGAAACACGAAGCCATATTCCTTGCAATGGCTTACGATTTTTTTGAAAACGTCTTCTTGTGCCATATTCGTATTTGATAGTTTATTATTTCATTGATAATTATTCGTGGAGTAAAATGTTTATCAGTTGAGTGACGTCGGCAACGTCAATAGTCTTGTCGCCATTCACGTCGGCATCAGGAACCAAGAATCCCTTCATACCCAGTTCATTGCCGAGTAGGCGGTCGACAAGGGCTTTCACATCGGTGGCTTCCACCTTTCCGTTGCCATCGACATCGCCTTCCACCGACGACTCTGTGAGCACGTGATTGTAGCTCTCAGCAGCCAAGTCGGCCTTTATGCGCAAGAGGGCTTCACCGGGCTTCACCTTCAGACCTTTGTCAGATTTGGTTGCTATTGAGAACTGGGGAACGCCTTCGCCCACAGAGGCGAGATGGAAATATTGATATCCTTCGATAGGATCATTCAGTTCCGTACCATCGACGAGTTTTCCATCATCGTTCAATTCTGGACTTTCGCCTTTCTCATAGAGCGTTGTCTTGAAGTCGTAATTGCCCTCTTTTCCTTCCAACAGCAGGGAGGTTCCATAAGGTATCACGTCGCCAGCCTTGTAGGTCTTCGTGGTAATGGGATTGCCATCTGCTGTGATTCCCAAAGCATACCCTGTCAAACCTTCAGGCATCACTACAGCGTAATTATCTAGGGTGTAATTTATCTGTGGGACGTTTGTGAAAAGCCAGTAACCACATTGGGGAATCTTCACTGTTAGGGTATAGATGAGTTCGAGGTCGTCGATGAGGAGTTCATCGCCTTTTGAGCCTGCTCCTGGTGTAGCATTTGTAGACAAGGTCACCATGATGGCCTGAGGGTCACCTCCTTTAAATCCATCATATTTAAATGGTACTACGAGGTGTTGCCAATCTACAGAAGCATCTATTGTTGAATCTTTTGCTTCACCCACAATGACATAAGTATAAGCCGAGTCTTTTGGTTCTTGATAACGTTTCCCATTAGTAATTACTGCAGAAAGGTTCGCTTTGGACTCACCGCTCTTAGGAGTAAACTTCAGCCATACGGAAATTGCAGTCGGACGCTCTGTCAACTTTGCATAGAAAGGGAAACCAGCATCATCTTCAGCATCAGAGACTACCATAAAAGCATGGTTGTTTATATCAGATGCAATCATTGCCCCAGCATTCATCCGACCGGTTGTAAGGGTTGCATTAGCAACAAAGCCAAAGATACTTGTAGACCTAATTGCAACACTTGATTTTCCCTTTGACCCAGGTCTTTTATTATTATCACCTTCCATTTGCTCCAAATCCTGAGTTGCCCAACCAGCTAATGCTCCTTGTGCAGTAGCAAATGAATGCCAATAATCGGGTTCAGTTTTTGTGTTTACTGTATGGAAATCCTCAAAATCAGAATTGGCGATTTGAGAGCCCTCATATTTTGAGAAGTCAACACTCTGCGCCTGCATCCCGAGTGGGAGCAGGGCGAAGAGTGCGATGAGGGTTGTTTGAATATTCTTTTTCATCCTGAATAATCTTTTTCCTTAAAAACATGATTAGCGAATCACGGCCTTCTTGCCGTTCGTGATATAGAGGCCTCCACGTTTGACAGTTGTCACCTTCCGTCCCTGCAGGTCATAGATGGTCTGATTCTCCCTTGAGGGATTGAGGGTAGACATGTTGATGCCACTCTCCTGCTCAAAGGTAAAGTCATACGTTACCACCTCACTCTGCATGCCGCTGGTGCTGATGGTGATGGCTTTCACCGTGCAGTCTGCTGAGAGCTCAACGTCGGTGTCTGCCGTGATGGCGGTGCCATTCGTGGCCGAAGGCTGCGAACCGTCGGTAGTGTAGTGGGTCGTGGCGGTCTCCGTGTCGCGCGAAGTCTTGCCCACGCTGATGGTAATAGTGTTACGCACACCTTCCTTCTTCGTGATAGCGGGTGCCGTCAGCTCTTCCGGAACTTCAGGAGCAATGTAGGTGAAGTCATAGCTGACCACCTCGCTCTGCATACCACTGGTGCTGATAGTGATTGCTTTCACTGTGCAGTCCTCGGTGAGTTCAACATCGGTGTCCTCGGTGATGGCGGTGCCATTCGTGGCCGAAGGCTCCGAGCCGTCGGTGGTGTAGTAGGTCGTGGCCGTCTCTGCCTCACGTGAACTCTTACCCACGCTGATGGTGATGACATTCTCCACACCTTCCTTCAACGAGATAGCCGGTGCCGAAACCTCTTCGGGTGCCACATAGGTGAAACGATAGAGGGCAACAGCACTCTGCAAACCGCTGCTGCTGATGGTGATTGCCTGCACGGTGCAGTCCTCCGAGAGCGTCACGTCGGTGTCTTCGGTGATGGCGGTGCCATTTTCAGCCGAAGGCATCGAACCATCGGTGGTGTAGTAGGTGGTAGCAATCTCGTCCTCGTGGTTGGTGTTACCCACGGTGATGGTCACCACATTCTCCACTCCCTCCTTCAAAGCTATCGTCGGCGCCGACACTTCCTCGGGAGCCACATAGCCAAAGTTATAGGATACCATCTTGCTCTGCATACCCGACGTACTGATGGTGATGGCCTTCACGGTACAAGTCAGCGTGAGCGTCACATCGGTGTCCTCGGTGATGGCGGTGCCATTCGTGGCCGAAGGAATAGAACCATTGATGGTATAGTAGGTCGTGGCGGTATGCGTTGTGCTCGATGTTGTGCCCACAGCAATATGAATGGTGTTCTCTACATCTTTGTTGAGCGTGATAACAGGATCGGTCAACACCTCTTCCTCAACCACAGGCTCAGGTTCCGTACCGAATACCACCTCAATCTTCTGTCCGAGCAATGACATGAGGTCGATGTATATCTCACAATAGAGCTGCGTATCGTTGAAGCGTGCCACCATATTGATGGGTACAGCGCCAATCATCGGTCCCATCCAGAAGTCGATGCTGGGGTCGTCGCCTTCAGTAATCGTGATAATATCGTCATAGGAGATGCTGGTGATACCATCCTGGGTGGTTCCCTCGCGGTCGGCCAGCACGATATTTCCCACACCCATACGGCTTACGGTACCGTCGTCATCGACGCTCTCCAAGCAGAAGTTGTTCAGCGAGAACGTATATTTGCCATCGCTTTGTTGTGTGATAGTAATGGTTGCCTGCTGCTCCATCGACTCCCCATTCACGGTCACCGTGAGTTTATCGGTGTAGTCGTTAGCCATCGCGGTCAGCGAGCACAGAGCCAAGCTAATAAATGTAAGAAGTTTTTTCATTGTTGTATCTTTCTCTTTCTATTATTGTTTCCTTTTATCTGAGTTTATAGGTCACGGCGATGGTGCCGTAGATGGGATAGAGCGTCTGCTCAACAGTCTTGAAGTCGCTCTTGTGGATGCCCGTCAGACCCCACGACAGGTCGAACGAAAAGCCCAACCGCTGCCATGCTTGCCACTCGGCACCGGCAGCAATGCCAGCCTGCAGCCAACGCATGTCGTCGGTGAAGTCGTAGGTAGCCCACTCGCCTTCCTTATTACCCATCACCACTTTCAGACCCGTGGGGTCGTCCTTGCGAAGATATCCGTCGGCAGCATAGCCACTGAAGTCCTTGTCGATGAGCAGCGACACGTATGGACCGGCCTTCACTCTCACCTTCTGGCCCAGCTGATACGTAGCCTGCACGGGGAGGGTGAGCATCCATTCGGTGACCTTCTGGCGCACACGTCCGGTGTAGTAGCCTTCCATCTCGCTCTCGTCCATGCGAACCTTCATGCGATAGGCCTTGGTCATCACCTCGCCATCCATGCCTTTGTTCTCGAGCATGAGACCCGTCTGCATGCCCCACTGGCCACGGAGTGGCTTGGCGACATCGAAGCCAATCTGGAAGTTCGGCGTCACATGGAATGCCTCGATGCTGCGTATGCTGGCAGGCATGCCCAGCGGAGCGGTTCCGCCGATGCTATAGCCCAGTCGTGCCTTCATTTCTACGTCGTCGAAGAATCCCTCGGCAGCCACGGGAAGAGAGGTAAGGAGCACGAGGAATGCACCGATAATTAGTTTGTTATATATCTTGCTAATCATAACTATCAACTGTCAACTTTCAACTATTAACTATCACTCGTCAAATACCAATTTCACCTTGTCGATGTACAACGTGCTACCCACGGCACCTTCAAACGTGTTACCCGTCTTACTCGACGAGAACACCAAGGCAAGACTGTAGCCGCGATTCATCAGGAGCGTTTCATCGATGGGAGCATCGCCCTCATAGACCATCTCGAACGGAGTCCATTCGTCGGTGGGCGGCAGCGAAGCCACCTGAGCCTTGCGCACAATCAGCGGACTACTCAACACGTCGTCGCCATGCAACACGACGCTGTTGCCGTCGCCATCGTGGTTCAGATAGAGCACCGAATAGATGTCGGCCTCATCAACACGACCTGTCACTTCATGGAAGTCCTTATCGGTGAACACATCGCCCGGCTTGTATTTGTAATAGCCTGTCACCTTCAGCGGTTTCTTGGTGAAGGGAATACCCATCTCCGTACACATCAGCGTGTTGGTCAGCGCATACTTGCTATTGAACTTTCCAAAGAACAGGTTGCCGGCAGCAATGGGCTTCTTGAAGGTCTTTCCCCACGATCCCGTGTTGCAAGTGGTCAGCTTCACGCAGTTGCCGTCATAGCCGTTCGAATCATACGTGCTGGGATATTCAGCGGCAGCAGCATTCGGACGAGCAATGTTATATCCCTCGTTGCCCGTTGCCCAGATATCGTTGCGCGAGCCTTCTGCCATCTCGTACCACACGTAGTACTTCTGCTTGTCGTTCAGTTCAAAATGTTCGAAGTCGTATTCGTTGCTGGGATGAGCTATCTCGCGGAACTCCACCTGATACGTGCGGTGCCACTGGCCATCCTCCGAAGTCACGGTATAGGTGACGGGACCTTTCGAGAAGTCCTGCATGGAGCCGTTAGCAGGCGTGATGGTAGCGCCGGGAGTGAGGTTGAAGTGTACGGACACCTGCGGCAATTCCGACAACAGGCGCACAGTGAACACCAATTGCTGCTCGCCGGACGGCACATCTGCAATGTGCATGTCGCTTTTCTGACTGAAATAGCCAGCATATTCATCGCCCACCCATGCTTCCAAAACGTCGCATTCGGTATTGGGAGCCTCGTCCTTGAAGCACGAAGCCAGTGTCAGGCAAACAAAAGCCAAGAGGGCTGAAAACAATATTCTACGATGCATTTCTACTTCTTAATTGCATGTTTCGTTTATATACAGGCTGCAAAATTACAAAAAAACCCTCAAAAATATATATTTTTGGCCGACAAATTAACGAAAGCAAGCATTTTTCTATGCTAACGAACACAATTTAACGTGTGTCGGAACATAGTTGACGCATGTTTTTAATTCAAAGGGAGGAAGAGAAGACATACACGACAGACGAACAAAAACATTGTTCTCAACGCCTAAAAGCTATGCTCCTAGCTTCCAAAAGCTATGCTCCCAGACTCCAAAAGCAATGCTCCCAGACTCCAAAAGCAATGCTCTCAGAGCCCAAAAGCAATGCTCCCAGAGCCCAAAAGCATAGCTCTAGCAGACACAGAGCATTGCTCCTGAGGTCACAGAGCATTGCTCCTTAACATACAGAGCATAACTCCTTAACTGACAGAGCATTGCTCATGTTTTTTTAACCCAATTCCGTCATTTGACGATAGAAATGTAGGGACGCGGCGTGCCGCGTTCTGGATTTAGCTTTTCCCCATCCAGTTACGCGGCACGCCGCGTCCCTACATCAACAAGCAATTCTCTAATAACCGAAGCGGTTTAAAACGCTTTGTTTTCATTTTTACCTCACAACCTCCCATTTTATTCGCAACAATCTGTGAATCAATCACTTACGAGGCTGACAACCTCCCCTTCTACCTCCCCTCTAACCTCACGTCAGAGCCCCACCCCAGCCCTCCCCAAAAGGGGAGGGAGTTCAGAAGTATTGGCTTTTCCTTGCTTACGTCTTTTTTTGTTGCTCCCTCCCCTTTCGGAGGGGTCAGGGTGGCTCTCACGGGAGGTTGACGGGAGGTGTCGCGATGACACCTCCCGTCACTCAATCCCTTTGTAGAAAGGCGTTTCAGAAGAAAAAGGGAGGATGTGAGGTTAAAATGCGCGCAAACCGATTTTTACTTGAACGCATTCTCCGACAACCCCTTGCCGCCAATCTTGAGGTCTTCCATATAGGACGGCACCTCACGACCGAGGTACTTGTCAACGTAGAGCTTGGCAAGATACTGGCCCAACATGAAGCCATGACCGCGCAGACCGGTGCAGAGGCCCACCTCCGGGTCAACGATATAGCGTGGCTCGGTGTAGCGACCTGCCCACACGGCCAGGAATCCTACATCGCGCAGGTTGGGAATCCACTCGGCAAACATCTCGCTGACAATCTCCAAGAACTCCTTGCTATTGTACTTGATGTTCTGACGGGCCTCGTAGGCATCGGAGTCGGGGCTGGCGCAACCGATAATCTGACCCGTGTGTCCCCACTGCTGACCATAGACAGCGCTGAAGCCTTTGTAGTGACGACGGTCGATAATCATGTCCAGCGGACCACCATTCGGACCCATCATCGGCAGACGGCGCGTGATAAAGGCCTGGTGCTTCACGGGATACAGACCCGTGTCGAGGCCGAGCTGGTCGTTGAACTTCTCGGCTCCCCAACCCATCGCGTTGACGAAATGGTCGCAGGTGTACTCCACATAATGTCCCTCGTGGTCGCGAACCAACGCCACATAACGTGCGCCCACCTTCTGAACGTGCAGTAGCTCACAGTCCTCGAAGTAGCGGCCACCATGCTCCACGCCGATGGCGCGGATGTAGTCGATGACACGTCCCGGTGTCGCCTGCCAGCAGTCGCGGGTGATGAGTGCATGGCTGTAGGTGTCCTTGCTGTCGTCCCACAGCGGCGAGATTTCCTTCTTGAAGTCCTTGCGCTCAATCATATAGGCATCGCTCCACGCCCGCGAGGCATCCAGCGACTTGTAGGTAGCCTCATCATGCACCAGGTTGACATAATGCGTCGTGCGGTAGTTGATGTTATGCACCTGCTGCATTTGCTTGAAGATTTCATGATTGTGCACGGCGATATCGGCGATGTCAGGATTCGAGAACGCCGGACGACCACCACCGATACAGCGCCAGGAGGCACCGCGGCTGTAGTTGATCATTACCGGACGCTTGCCTGCCTCCGAGAAGTAGCGGAACAACGCACTACCGGCAATACCGCCGCCGGCAATGAACACCTCCACCTGCTCTCTTCTCACATCGTTCATCTTCGGGAACACAAACACTTCCTTCGTCTGTGCATTATAGAGGTCGCCCAAGGTAACGGGGTTCGACAACGGAGCACGCGGCGTAGCATCGCCCACCAGCTCGATGCCGTAGCTGCGCAGAATCTGACGGGCACGTGGAATGCATCGCTTGCCGCGACATGGTCCCATGCCCAGACGGGTGATGTGCTTCAACTCGTCCACCGAGATTGTCTTTCGGTCGCCAACCACTTCGAGCACGCGGTCCAGCTTGATGTCCTCGCAATGGCAGACGTAAGAAAGCCTCTCCCCCTGCCCCTCCCCTGCAGGGAGGGGAGTTAATGCCAGCTCATCGGGGTATTTTTCCTTTAGGATGAAACCCTTCACATCGGTCGGATTCTCAACTTTCAATTCTGAATGATCAATGATTTTGACCCGTGCCACATTCGTCTTGTTGGGCTTCTTCAGCACCTTTTCAACGACGCCCTCGCCAATCTTCTTGCCATCGTTGTCCACAAGGTAGACCTCGGCACCGTCTGCCACCTCATACTCGATGGGCAGGAAGCAGACATTCTTCTTCAGGTCGTAGCCGAAGATGGCCAAGCCTGGACAACTGTTGACACACTGCATACAGCCGATGCACTTGTCGTAGTCGACCGTCGGCGTGGTGTTGGTGGCGGGCTTGCTGATGGCATGTTGCGGACAACTGAACGAGCAGGGGTTGCAGGCAAAGCCATAGAGGCAGTCCAACTGCACGAAGGGCTTTTGCGCCATGCGCTCCGGCGTTGGCAGGTTGGGCTTTTCAAGAATGCGTACGGGGTGTTGCTGCGAGTCGATATACTGGCGGGAGATGTCGAGATACTCATCGTAGTTGAAGCGGATGCCCATCGACTGGGCCACCTCGTAAGCAGCCTGACGACCACGGAGCACCGCACTCGTGCCTTCGCCGATGCGGATGGCATCGCCCACACCGAAGGCGTTCTGTCCGAACACCTCACGACCCTTCACCAACAGCTGATTGTCGGGAATCAGACCCGTACAGATATTGATAATGTCGATGCCGTCTATCACCTGCTCCGTGCCGGGAATGGCCTTGAAGTTCTCACACTTCGCAATCACCGCACCCGTCACTCCCGTATGGTCGGCATTGGGGATGGCACGCACCAGCATATAGCCCGTCATAATGGGAATGCCCAATCGTCTGACGCGGTTGGCCTGCACAGGGAAGCCGCCCTCACGAGGCATTGCCTCGATGATGGCCTTGATGGTTGCTCCGGCCTGCATGCCCTGATAGGAAGTGAGGTAGCCGATGTTGCCTGCACCCACCGTCAGCACACGCTTACCCAACAATGTGTGCTCCTGGTTCATCATCTTCTGGAACACAGCGGCGGTATAAACGCCTGGCACGTCGTCGTTCTCGAACGTCGGCATGAAGGGAACGGCTCCCGTTGCCACCACCAGATACTCAGCATCCACGTAAGCCACTTCGCCCGTAACGATGTTCTTAATGGCCACGCGCCGACCTTCCAACAGGTCCCACACCGTATTGTCCAACAGGATGCCTTCGTGGTTCTCACCAGCCAGCGTCTTGGCAATGTCGAAACCACGCATGCCGCCGAACTTCTTCTCCTTCTCGAAGAAGAAGAACTGATGCGTCTGCATATTGAACTGACCACCTATCTTGCTATTGTTGTCAATCACGATGTTGTCGATGCCAAAGGCATTCAGCTGTTCACGGCAGGCAAGACCGGCAGGACCGGCACCGATGATGGCCACCTGCGTCTTGAACACCTTTACCTCACGAGGCTCCTGCGCGCGCACCTCGGGCATTGTCACCTCACCATCGCCCATCAGGCGCACCTCCTTCACACCGTCGACCTTGGTGATGCAGATGCGACGCACCTCGCCATCGACCAGCATCTCACACGCACCACACTTGCCGATGCCGCAGTTCAAACTGCGGTTGCGACCATCAAGGCTGTGACTGTGAACGGGATAGCCTGCCTGGTGCAAGGCGGCGGCAATCGTATAGCCTTTCCGGCCCAGCACCTTGTGTCCTTCATACATAAATTCCACCATCTCGCTCTGCGGGATGTCTAAGATGGGATGATTCTCAATCCTGTACATAACGTGGTTTCTCTTGATAGGTTAGTCATGGGTGAACAACGCCACCCGTTATGTTGTTAAGTTTTCGATTGCAAAAATACACATTATTTTATAATCTCACAACATAAGTGATGAATTATTTTTAAATTTATACTCAAAAAAATTTGGTGGTAACATACTTTTTGCTCCCACATATGTAGGGACGTGACATGCCGCGTTCTTTCCCCGCTTCTCTCTGAATGCGGCAGCTCGACATCCCGAAGGGTGGCGCTTTCTTTCTCCATTTCATTACGAAAGCGGCCCTTTGGTTCGATTACGTAGTTTATCGGAGAAAGAAAGCCGAGCGCATCCGTCACATAGGCATGCACACTGAAAGCGTTCCCCCTGTTTATCAAGAGAACGATAAACATAAAGTATTTTGAGCTTATGTAAAGAGCTCATCAATTGTTACGACCTTCTGAATCTTTCCACTATGCTTTCCGTGAATAAGTCCGAAAGTGGTGACGAGCGTAAGATGAACCGTTTGTTTGGAAGAGAGAGTTTTCCTGAGCATCTCTACGCGATGGAGCATTTTGGTTTCTTCTTCCTTGTCAATGGAGAAAGGTGAACCGTAAAACTTCATCTCGCACATGTTTACGATATTGTCATCGCGCAGAATCAGAAAGTCTATCTGAACTCCTGCTTTCTGTTCTGTACCAGGCACATTCCATGCAGAGATAGAAGCCTTGACTCCACCTATCTCTAGAGCTCGCTTCATCTGAGGTATATGTTGCCAACAAACCTGTTCAAAGGCTACTCCTCGCCATGCTTTCATTACATCTGATGTGAAATTGTCATTGATGAATGTGGCGTTCTCCTGATACTTCTCAACATATTTCAGCCAGAACAGACAAAAGTTGTCGATGAGTTTGTAATACTCACCCGTGCCTTTTCCGTAAGGGCTATAACGCATGATGAAGTCGCTCTCGGCAAGCACAGACAACGTGTCACTGAGTCCGCCACCCAAAGGAAGTCCCGTGGCAGATGCAATCTCTTCACGTGTAAAACCATAATTACGAGTGGCAAGGAAACGGATAATCTTTTTGCAGTCATCCGAATTTGTAAAGATGGCTTTGAAGAGACGGTTGAACTCGTCTTTCAGTCTTGGCCTGTTACCAAAGAGAATCATGTCCGTGTTTCTCTCAAAACTATAACCCTTGCGGAAATAGCTGAGGTAATAGGGTATTCCTCCAAAGACCATATACGACTGGACAATGTCGTAACGAGAAATTTCTATGTTCTCATGTTCAAAATAGTCTTCACACTCCTTGAGTGTAAAAGGATAGACCTTTATTTCGTCAGTAAGTCTGCCATATAGTCCTCCTTTGCTTCTTGACAGATTGCTGAGCATCCATGATGTTGCGCTACCACAAACAACGAGCATCACATTATCACGACCATTACACCATCCATTCCAGAAGCTCTCAAAGGCTGATAGAAAACGGCTTCGAGGAGTGTCCATCCAAGGCAGTTCATCTATGAAAATCACCATGCGCTGACCATTGTCGAGTTTCATGAGCAATTGTTCCAATTGGAAAAATGCCTCCATCCATGACTTTGGTTGGCTATAGCCTTCAAGACCATGATTTAGCATGGAATAGTAGAAACTCTCCAATTGTGTTTTCATGCGATTCTTTTTATCTTCCTGATCAACAGGCGATACTCCTGTATGCTGAAAGGTAAACCTATCTTTCAGTGCCTGCTTGATGAGATATGTCTTACCTACTCGCCGCCTTCCATAGACAGCAACGAATTCTGGACGGTCACTATAGTAGAGTCGTTCCAACTCTTCTATCTCATGTTTTCTTCCGATAATTGCACTCATAATAATTTTAATTTGCCGCAAAGATAGCAAAAACACATCAAACGGCAAAATAAAAATATATTTATTCTGCCTGCTCGCTTACTTTTTAACATTTTTGGCAGATTTATAATGCAATTACATTGACTTCTAAGTCATATTAAAGTAGGTTACACTAAAATCCCCCACCCGACTCTCTCGAGCCATGCGGGGAACGATTTCAGTATCGATCTGAAAAAACTACTGATAAATTGCTTATCTATTGTCTAACATAACTAAATCTTCTTTATTGCAATGCCTTCTTTGCTAGTTCCAGATAACCGATGTGGGTGCGGCCGATGTCGCTACTGTGATTGGTAAAGCGAATCATGTCGTCGAGCTGCGACCGCAGGAGTTCACGCAGGTTGGGGTCGTCGGTCTGCGGATAGCCTTTCATCAGGTTTCCGATGTGACTGCAGAGGGCATAGAGGGTCATGACCAGCGTGGTGCCTGTTCGCGAGTCGAAGTTTTCCGTTTTGCAGTATTCGGTCTTCAGGGCATCGAAAGCCAGCAGCATTTGGCCTTTGTCGGCATTCAGTTCGTCTAACCTGCCGCCAAGCACCATGTCTGCCATCTCGCGTGCCACTTCTTCACTACTGCCTTTCGTGGGGGCGTATTTCACTGTAGCGTCATATTTCACTGTAGCGTCGGACTGTTGGGAGTTTAGTACATCCTCTGGAATGACGGAATAGGTGACGACGAGCTTGCCTTTGATGACGTCGGCAATGCTGTTCTCGGGATGTTCGTTCCACTCGATGGCGTAGGCATAGCGATGGGTGCGCGTCTCGTCGGTGGGGTCGAGCAGGCACATCAGTTGCCAGTTGTCCATCTCGTTCATGCCGATGTAGACGGAGTTTTTGCGGTTTTTGCCCACGAGCAGCTCGCGGCCGTTGGTGGGAATGCCTCGTCCGCCAATGTGGTTGAGTACCTGATAGACGTTCTCGTTGTAGCGGTCTTTCTCGAAGGCTGCCAGCACGGTGTCGATGAGTTTGCGATGCTTGGCTTTCAGCGTAAACGCGTAGACGTCGGCCTGCGAGACGATAGGATGATTTGGCTTGGTGATGTCGTGTTCTTCGCTGAACGACTTGACGACGGTTACTTTCTTCGAGTCGACGAAGTCGTAGAAGGCATGTATCACGTTCTCTTGCGCCGAAATCGAGGTAACAAGATAACAAAGTAACAAAGTAACCACGAGGCGCAGTTGATGGTTGTTGATAGTTAGCTTCATGATGTTATGATTTTTTTTGATGATTAAACTTCTTCCGCTGATTGTTCTTTGGGAGCGATATTGTCGATGTCCTCACGTATCTGCTCGGTGATGCGCTGTTGCACTTCACGATACTGCTGCAAGTATTGTTGGGTGGACTGGCCAAGGCGTTGCTGCATGAAGCGCACCTGAGCGAACTCCTCTGCCAAGCAGGCGTTCACGAAATCTCGATTGGCTTCGAAGTTGGCAAGCAACAGCTGTTCGTAGGGAGTGAGAGCCTCTATCGACTCTTCATGAATCGGAGGATGGTTCATTGTCTCTTCACTTTCAAGAACAGGCTGCAGGTTCGTTGTCTCCTCCTCTTGGATGGATTGCGAGGAGGAAGCGACGAGGGGATCGGGAGTTGTCGAACCGCTTTTTTCTCTACCAACCTTAGCCACTCGTTTTGGAGAGAGAGGACTGTCTGATTGCGCTTTGCTTTCCTGGGGATGGGGATGTTGAATGGCTACCTGTCTCCCATTTGCCTGCGGTTGAATCAGCGAATCCTTTTCTTTGGGCCAAAGAGCGAAGGTGAGGACACCAATGAGTAACACTGCAGCGGCTGCCCACCAAGCGGAGATGCGGCGTGCTGCATGCTGCGGCCTGCTTTGTGCTGGGGGATCATGTTCGATGGCCTGCAGCACATTCTGTTTGAGTGATGCGGGGGCTTTCGGCTTGATGCGAGGTCTGAGCAGTTCCTCCATTTCACTATGAAAGCGGCTTGTGGGTTCCATTTCTTCCATCATTGGTTCGGTTTACAGTTCATGATTTTACGCAGTTTCTCCATCGCATAACGATAGCGGCTCTTCACCGTGTCACGTGGCAGGCAGAGTATTTCAGCAATCTCCGACATCGACAGGTCGTCGGTGAAATGCAATCGCACCACAACGGCCTGATCGGCAGGTAGCGGAGCGAGCAACTGCTCCAGTCGGAGGAATTCCTCATGTAGGGTATGTTGCTCATCGTCGGCCTTGCCCAGTGCTGCCGCCAGCGGTACTGCACGAATGGGCGGGCGACGCCGCAGGTGGTCGATGGCAAGGTTTAGTGTGGTGCGGTAGAGCCAGGCTTTAGCATTGACGATGGTCGTACGCTGCTGCTCTCGGTAGTAGCGTATGAATGCTTCCTGCACCACGTCTTGTGCAGCACCTTCGTCGCCTATCCGGAAGAAAGCCAACGCGTAGAGGCTGTCCTGCCACTCGTCGATGAGTTGTTCCAGATGGCTGATATCGGTGCTCTTGTTCACTTTCGGGTCTCCTTTTATCCCTATGACGCAAAAGAAGGCATTTTGGGTTTAGTGATGAAGAAAAAAAGAGGAAACGGCATAGCTTTTGTCTGAAAAACTACGGCTTTTCCTGTTGACTGCCCTTGTTACGAGGGTGGTGCTGGAGGATTTCCTCACGCAGCGTGGTGGTATCGATGTGTGTATAGATTTCGGTGGTGCCAATGTCCTCGTGACCCAGCATCGCCTGGATGACACGCAGGTCGGCGCCGCCCTCGAGCAAGGCGGTGGCGAAGGAGTGACGCAGCGTGTGAGGCGAAATGGTTTTCTGGATGCCAGCAGCCTCAGCCTGACGTTTCACCATAATAAGAATCATCGTGCGTGTGAGGTGGGCACCGCGACGGTTCAGGAACACATAGTCTTCCTCTCCCGCCTTGATAGTCATGAGGTTGCGATCGTAGAACCATAACTGCAACTCATGGACGGCGCGGTTGGAGATGGGCACGAGGCGCTCCTTCGAGCCCTTTCCCATGACGCGAATATAGCCTTCGTCGAGGAAGAGGTCGGAGAGTCGCAGGTGGGTGAGCTCGCTAACACGCAGCCCACACGAGAACAACACTTCGATGATGGCACGATTGCGCTGTCCCTCAGGCTTCGAGCGGTCGATGCTGGCTTCCAGCTGGTCGACCTCAGCGGTGGTGAGCACTTCCGGCAGATGTTCGCCCAGACGTGGCGACTCAAGCAACTCGGTGGGGTCGGCATCGATACGGCCGTCGAGTAGCAGCCAACGGTAGAACGATCGAACGCCGCTGAGGATGCGTGCCTGCGACGTTGGGCCGATGCCGAGTTCATGAATGCCGGCAGCAAAGTGCTGCAGGTCCTCGAGTTTCATTTGCAGCACGTCCTTCTCCTCACGATGACAATAGGCGAGCAGATGGCCCAAGTCGTGCCGATAGGCCTCGAGGGTGTTGGGAGAGTAGTTGCGCTCCAATTTCAGATAGCGCACATAGGCTCTGACGATATTTTCCTCCGATTTCTTGTCTGTTTGCATGAAAAATCGTAACTTTGTCGGCACAAAGGTACAAAAAAAATAAAGAAGATAAGGACTAATGAAGAAAATTCTGATTGTTAATGGCCCGAACCTGAATCTGCTGGGCCGACGGGAACCGGGCATCTATGGTTCGGAGGGTTTCGACGACTACCTCGCAGCACTACGCAAGCACTATGAAGGCAAGGCCGACATCGACTACTTCCAGAGCAACTGTGAAGGCGAGCTCATCGACCGTCTGCAACAGGCCGGCTTCGGCGAGGCCGATGGCATCGTGCTGAATGCCGGTGCCTACACGCATACCAGCATCGCACTGGGCGACTGCATCCGCGCCATCAAGACACCAGTGGTGGAGGTGCATATCTCAAATGTTCATGCACGCGAGGAGTTCCGCCACCACTCCATGCTGGCAGCTGCCTGCAAGGGTGTGATCTGTGGCTTCGGCCTCGACTCCTATCGTCTCGCCGTGGAGGCGATGATTAGTGAATAGGTAATAGTGAATAGGTTCTGATTACCTTTACCCATTAAGAATGTTGCGGGAACGGCCACGTTCCCGTCTAAGCAAATCATAAACTATTCACTATAAACTATAAACTACAAAAATGAGTCTCGAGGACTACATCCTGCAACACATCGAACCCGAACCGGAATACCTGCACCGGCTCTGGCGAGCCACCAATGTGCATACCATTCACGGACACATGGTGAGCGGTCACCTGCAGGGCCGACTACTAAAGATGCTGGTGCAGATGAAGCAGCCGCAGAACGTGCTTGAAGTGGGCACTTTTAGCGGCTATAGTGCTATCTGCATGGCAGAAGGGTTGGGACCTGGAGGACACGTGTGGACCTTCGAGGTGAACGATGAAATGGAGGAATTCACCCGACCGTGGATAGAAAACTCGGCCGTTGCCGACCGCATCACGTTCAGCATTGGTGATGCAAACATTGAAGCCCCTAAGTTAGGAATTGTGTTCGACATGGCTTTCATAGATGGTGACAAGCGCACCTATGTGGAGACCTACGAAACGGTGCTCGGTCTGATGCGCCCGGGTGGACTCATTATCGCCGATAACACGCTGTGGGATGGTCATATTATCGACCCTGCCTACGACCGCGACCACCAGACAGTGGGCATCCGCCGCTTCAACGATTATGTAGCAGCCGACAATCGCGTAGAAACCGTCATCCTTCCGCTACGCGACGGTCTGACAATGATGATCAAGAAATAAGAGCCTCCCCCAGCCCCTCCGAAAGGAGGGGAGCATGAAGTAGAGCAGTCTAGTCTCTGCTGATATATGCTCCCCTCCTTTCGGAGGGGCTGGGGGAGGCTTCCTCCTTTCGGAGGGGTTGGGGGAGGCTTCCTTTATTCTCTTTAATTATAGGTAGATACCGAAGCCAATGCGGAAGCCCACCTTCGAGTAATCGCTATGATCTTTGAACGACTGCTGGTAGTAGACAACTGGTTCGATGGTTACCGTGCGACTGATGAAATAGGCATAGCCCACCTCAACACCTGGCATCACGTCGTTGTAGCCACCGGCACCATGTACATACTTACAGTTGGCACCCAGGAAGATACCATTCTGAATGATGTAGTAGCGGCCACCGCCACCAAGCTCCACCTGGTCGAACTTCAAATCGTCACCGGCATGCTGCCAGCCACCTTGTACATAGAGCTGCACGTCGTCGGCAACGAAGTAGCCCAGCTGTCCCTGCAGACCGATATTGAACTTCTCGGCACCACTATAGCTGAGGTTGAGCCCGGTGAGCGAAGCACCCGAATAGACCTTTCCCTCTTCAAACTGAGCACTGGCTGCAAGCGGCATCAGCACCACTGCTAAGATCACTAAAAGTTTTTTCATAATTTGCTAGTTTTTATTGAATAATGATTTTTCAAATACAAAATTAGTGTTTTCTTGCGGGTTTACGGCAAATAATGTTCACAAAAAATCTTAAATACCGCGCGAAATTTGATATTTTGACCAAATGTGAGTAACTTTGCACGGTTATTTCGCACCTTTTTAGCGGTTGCGACTTTATTTGACTTATCAAACAGGATACAAGAACAGTAAGACGATGAAGAAGAACCTAATGTGGGAATGGATACTCTCCACTGCATGTTTGTTTGCACCTCTGACGACATGGGCAGCAGAACAATGGATTGATCTGACCGAACAATACATCATCAATCCAAGTTTCGACAACGATGAAAGTACGGGATGGACATGGACGAGCGATGCCCACTCGCAGACCTTGCACTGTGAGGCCATGGAGTTTTGGAACGGCACGTGGTATCTCTACCAGACTCTTCGCAATGTGCCGGCTGGCCACTACCGTCTGTCGGTGAAGGCTTACTATCGTTGCGGCGATAACGACTGGGGCTATCAGGACTATCTGAACGGCACGGAGAATATCACCGGCATGATGTTTGCAGGCCAGGCAGAGCAGCCGCTGGTGAGCATCTATAGCTATCGCTTTGAAAGCAACGTGCCTAGCGGATGTTGGAGCTATACCGACTACGACACTTGGATGACCGTCTACTTCCCGAACACCATGGAGAGTGGCACAGAAGCCTTCAACCGAGGTGGCTACGAGAACACAATGGAGTTCGACCACGAGGGCGGCGACCTGACCATCGGCCTGCGCAACGACAACTGGGTGCAGAGCAACTGGTGCCTCTTCGACGACTTTCAGTTAGAATATTATGGTGAGGTGGTGCCCGTTGAGAGCATCACCCTCGAACCCAACAAGGCTGAAATGGTGGCTGGTGAGACGTTGCAGATTACCGCAACCGTTGCACCCGAAAATGCCACCATCAAGAAACTGCAGTGGCGCTCATCGCGTCCGCAGGTAGCAACAGTAGATGACAAGGGTCTTGTCACCGCCATCGGCAAAGGTTCGTCACGCATCACGGCCATCAGCACCGATGGCAGCTCACGCACAGCCGGCCTGACGGTCACCGTAACAAACAATCCTCCCACCTCCGAGTCGGTTATCATCAATGAAATCATGGCATCGAATGTTGATGAATACGTCAGCCCGGCATTCAACTTCGATGGATGGGTGGAATTCTACAATCCTACCGATAGGTCGGTCGAAATGGGAGGCATCTACATGAGCGACGATGCCGACAACCTGAAGAAATGGCACACGCCCGCCGACCTTGGCGTGATTCCAGCCAATGGATACCTGGTGGTGTGGCTCGACAGCAACGGCTTGCGACAGCAGAATGCCATTTTCAAACTCGACACCGACGGCGGCACACTCTACATCAGCGATGCAGATGGAAAACTGCTATGCAGTCAGGACTATCCGGCATCGATGGAGCGTGTCAGCTATGCTCGCACCACCGATGGTGGCAAGGAATGGAATACCACTTCTACGCCTACGCTTGGTGCCTCGAACAACAATGCCACCTTTGCCACGCAACAGCTAGCACCACCCGTTGTGAACCAACCGTCACAGCTCTTCACCGGCACTATTTCCCTGAGCGTCGACATTCCTGCAGGCTGCACCCTGCGTTACACCACTGACGGCACGCTGCCAACCCTGCAGAATGGCGCGACCAGCCGTACCGGACAGTTTAGCATCAGCAAGACCTCACAATATCGCTTCCGCCTCTTTGCCGACGGCTATCTGCCTTCGACGACCACCACCCGCTCCTTCATCTACATGGACCGTGAATATGAGGGACTGCCTGTGGTGAGCGTGGTCAGTGACCCGCGATTCCTCTACGACGACTCACTGGGCGTCTATGTGCGTGGCAAAAACGGACGGCCCGGCAACGGTCAGTCGTCGAAATGCAACTGGAACATGGACTGGGAGCGACCCGTCAACTTCTCCTATCTCGATGCCAATGGTGAAATGGTTCTCAACCAGGACGTCGACCTTGAGATGTGCGGCGGCTGGAGTCGTGCCTGGACACCTCACTCCTTCAAGCTGAAGGGTTCGAAGGAACTAGGCGGTGAGAAGAAACTAGCCTATCCGTTCTTTGCAGCCAAGCCCTACATCAACAACCGCACACTGCAAATTCGCAACGGCGGCAACGACAATGGCTGCCGAATCAAAGACCCTGCCATTCAGACCATCGTGCAGACCTCGGGCATTGACGTCGATGTGCAGTCTTATCAGCCCGTGCATGAGTTCATCAATGGCCAGTACATCGGTGTCTTGAACGTTCGCGAGCCCAACAACAAGCACTACGTCTATGCCAACTACGGCTGGGACGACGATGAAATCGACCAGTTTGAAATCTCGCCCGACTCGTTCTACGTGCAGAAGTGCGGCGATGACAAGATATATCAGCAGCTCGTCTCGCTGTCGGCCTACGCCAACGACGACGGCATCTATAAGGATATCTGCAAGATGCTCAACATCGACGAGTACGTGAACTACATGGCGGCAGAGATGTATCTGGGCAGCGACGACTGGCTGCGCAACAACATCAAGGCATTCCGCCATCGCGATGGTGGACGCTTCCGGTTCGTTATGTTCGACACCGACCACTCTTTCAATCGCGGTAGCAACATGTTCAACGACGTCATGAACATGGAGAAGAACTACCACTTCAACGCTTTGCTGCCCAGCGGAAAAGTGATTGTTGCCGACATCACACTCATCACCATCTTCCGCCAGTTGCTGCAGAACGAAAACTTCCGTCGTAAGTTCATCGACACCTATTGTATGATGGGTGGTAGCGTGTTCGAAGCCACCCGCTGCACCGAGATTATCGACCAGCTCACAGCCGTCAGCGGACCCGCCATGGCCATCAACAATGAGTCGCCCTATGGCACGGCGAACAGCATGAAGAACTCCTTCAACAGCCGTGAACAGACGATGACCAATGCCATTCGCAACTTCTCGCAGATGAAGATCACCTCTTCTGCACAACGTGTCACCCTCGCCAGCAACACCGATGGTGCACGCATCGAGGTCAACGGCATTGACGTCCCCACGGGCAGCTTCAACGGACACTTGTTCCAACCCGTGAAGCTCAAGGCTGTTGCACCGGCTGGATACACATTCCTCGGATGGCGTAACAATACAGGAACTCAGTCTGAGGTCTTCGGCTATGGTGGCCGCTGGACCTATTATGACCAAGGTTCGCTCGACGGACAGTCGTGGACAGCCAACAACTACAGCACGTCGAAATGGAAGACGGGTAACGCTCCGCTGGGCTATTCCATGAGCGGCATTGCCACGACCATCTCCTACGGCAGCAATAGCAATAACAAATATCCTACGTATTACTTCCGTCGCACGTTCTCGCTGAAGAACAAGCCCGCTTCGAACGCCGTGTTCACACTGAATTATAAGGTCGACGACGGCTTTGTTGTCTACATCAATGGCACTGAGGCCGCACGCTACAACATGCCTTCTGGCAATGTGAACTTCAACACGTGGTCGAGCACCTATGCCAATAGCACGCCATTCGAAGGCTCGCTGAACATCAAAGGCTCGCTCTTCAAGGAAGGTTCGAACCTTATCTGCGTGGAGGTACACCAGTGCTCCGCCACGTCGAGCGACGTCTACTTCGATGCATCGCTCTTCGGAGACCTCGGTGAAGGCGATAGCGATGACTATCTCTCCACCGATGCAGAAATCAACCTGCCCAATGGCACCGTGAATCTCGTGGCCACCTATCGCAAGATGACCGACACCGAGCGCAAGGATGCCAACCTGCATCCCGTCTGTATCAACGAAGTCAGCGCAGCCAACTCCGTCTACGTCAACGAATATAGTAAGAAGAACGACTGGGTGGAACTTTACAACACCACCGATACAGAACAAGATGTTGAGGGAATGTTCCTCACCGATAATCTAGAGAAGATCAAGAAACATCAGATTACAAAGGGACAGACCACAGCCCTTACACGCATTCCTGCTCACGGGCGCCTCATCATCTGGTGTGACAAACTCGAGACCACCAACCAGGCGCTGCATGCCGACTTCAAACTCGCTGCCGAAGGTGGTGTCGTGGCTCTCTCGGCAGCCGACCTCAGCTGGACCGACTCCCTGCACTATGTTGCCCATGATGGCAATCATACTGTAGGACGCTATCCTGATGGTGGCAGCGATGTCTATCTCATGGATGTGCCCTCCATTGCAAAGGCTAATCAGATTGGTAGCTACGACACCTTTATCGACCAGCGGACACTCGACGTAACACCTTCCCTCGTGGCTTCTGCCAATGGTCTGCGCCTGCGCTGTGTAGCTGACATGCTGTTACTCGCCAGCGACGATGCCCAATATGCACGCATCGACATCTTGAACGGAAACGGACAACTCGTTGAGAGCAATGTCGCCAACTTCCATGCTGGCCACACACAACTCTCCATTGCCCACCTGCCCGCCGGCTTCTACATCGCCCGCGCCACCGACAACCTGGGTAACACCGTTGGTTGCAAGGTCCTATGCCCCCTAAAATAGGGGGTTGGGGGTCTTCGTCTTTTATCCCTACTGTCATTAGAGAATTGTTTATTGATGTAGGGACGCGGCGTGCCGCGTAACTGGAAGGGGAAAAGCTAAATCCAGTTACGCGGCACGCCGCGTCCCTACAATGACCTATTTGGACATAATAACTCACACAAGTTTCTCACGGCAGACATCTTTCTATCTGTTCCATCGAGAAACCACGACTTTGAGCGAAGCGGATGAGTTTCATCTGCCGCTCAAACTCATTACGAGCCGACGTGCTGCGCTCCTTGCTTTTCAGCAGGGGACGCAGTACTTTGATATATTCCTCCTCATCGACTTCATCGAGCACGCTCTTTTGTATGTCGCGGCTAATGCCCTTTGCCCAAAGTGCCTGCTCAATCTTGCGACGTCCCCACTGGTTATACTTGATTTTGTCGTTGACGAAAGCACGGGTATATCGCTCATCATCGACAAATTTCTCTTTGGTAAGTCGTTCCATGATGCGTGCCTGAGCCTCATCGCTCAGTCCCCATAAGCGCATCTTCTGCAGCATCTCGCCCGACGAGTGCTCGCTACGGGCACAAAGCGTCATTAGCTTGTTCAGCGCCTGCTGCTCGGTAATCTCTTTTTGGTTATTCATTTTCTTCCTCTAATCATTCTTGTTTTTCCAAACTGGTCTTGTCGCGTCTCCACATCAGCGTATCCCATCTCCTTCATCAACGACATGAGGCCATTGGCATAAAGTGGGTTGATCTCGAAATAGAGCCAGCCACCTGGCTGCAACAACTGCAAGCCAAGGCGGGCAATGACGCGATAGAACAACAACGCATCGTCATCGGGCACAAACAATGCCTCATGAGGCTCGTGCTCCAGCACATGCGGTTCCATCTGCGCAGCCTCGCTCCTGCATACATACGGGGGATTGGAGACGATGAGGGAAAAAGGAGACAGCCCACAATCTGGAGCCCCACCCCGGCCCTCCCCAGTAGGGAGGGAGTAGTGGAGGATATCTTGCTTCTCGAACTTGACCGGGACATTCAGGCGGTCAGCATTCTCTCGGGCAATGGCCAAGGCTTGCTCGGAGATATCCCACGCCGACACGGAAGCTTCGGGCTGTTCGGCAGCCAGCGTCACCGCAATGCATCCCGAGCCTGTGCCAATGTCGAGGATAGAGGCCTTTCCAAGAAAAGGAGAAGCATTGAGAGCGGAAAGAATCCAGCGACATAGCTCCTCCGTCTCCGGTCGCGGTATCAGCACACCAGGCCTCACGATGAATCGTCGCCCACAAAACTCTGCTTCGCCCACGACATACTGCACAGGCTCGCCGCTGAGTAGTCGCGTTACATCGGCCGTCAAGGCATTATCGTCAAGTTGCTCAACACCACCGCATGCCATGTCGGCCATGCTAAGGCCGTATTTCATCTCCAGCAGGTAGCGCGCCACAGCAGCAGCTTCGCTGTCGTCGTAGCGTTGCATGAGTTGCCTTTTCAGTTCCTGATATTTCATTATAGTCTGCCAACAGTCTTGAGAGAAACTGTTCCTCCGTCGCTGTTGTGCCGCAAAGATAATGAAAACCGAGCGCAATACAAAGAAAAACGCCGTTTTTATTTTGCATTTCGCTCGATTTGCACTACCTTTGACCTGCGGTCGAAGGTACTCTCGTTCAGAAATAAAAGCAAAAATTCACTTTTTGCTTTGTATTTCACTCACTTATTCGTACCTTTGCACACAATTATGGAGAAGAGGATCAAGAATATCGTGTTCGATCTGGGCGGTGTGCTCGTAGGACTCGACGGACAACGCAGCATCGAGGCATTCGACAAGCTGGGCTGCGAAGCCGTGTCGCAGTACATCATCGACCATCGCACAGAGGACCTGTTCTATCGCATCGAACTGGGACTAATCAGCACGCACGAGTTCTGCGAAGAAATCAGAGAGATGACCGATACCGCTGCTACCGACGATGAGATGGTGGCGGCATGGAATGCTTTGCTCACAGAGCTTACCGCTAACCGCGCACAACGACTGCTGCAGCTGCGAGAGACGGGCTTTAGACTCTTCCTTTTGAGCAACACCAACGACATGCACTGGCAGCACTGCGCCCACAAGCTGTTTCCTGCTGATGTGCTCGAGGCATTCGAACAGATATTTCTTTCCTACGAATTGCAGTTGGCGAAGCCAGACCGCCGTATCTTTGAAGAGGTGCTACGGCAGACTGGCATCACAGCCAACGAAACTCTCTTCATCGACGACAATCGCGATAACATAGCTACAGCTCAGACATTGGGCATGCATACTTATCTAAACCACACCATCGACGAATGGACGGAAGCGTTGCCACTATAGGCTTTTTCGACGGAGTGCACCGCGGTCATCAGTTTGTGATTGGCTGTTTGGTAGCAGAGGCTCGCCGACGCGGGCTACAAGCCGTCGTGGTGACATTCGACGAGCATCCGCGAAAGGTGCTTTCCACATCCAAGCCTTCTAATGAAGCGCCTCTTCAACCCTCTCCAGTAATGAGGGAGAAGTACTTGCTGACGAAGCGCGACGAGGTGCGGAAGTTGATCCTCGATGCTGGTGCCGATCGCTGTGAGGTGCTGCATTTCGACCGCTCGATGGCAGGGATGCCTGCTCGTGAGTTTATGAAGACGGTGCTGAAGGAACAACTGGGAGTCAGAGTTCTTATGATGGGTTACGATAACCGGTTCGGCCATCGCGAATCTGGCAGCACCGAAGGTTTTGACGACTATGTGAGATACGGGCAGGAGCTAGGCATCGAGGTGAAGGCAATGCCTGCTATGGGAGAGGGAATCTCCTCATCGGCGGTGCGGCATGCCTTGCGCGATGGCAATGTGTCGCTTGCAGCACAGATGCTCGGCCGTCCCTACTCCATCGCGGGACGTGTGGTGCACGGCTATGAGGAAGGTCACCGGCTGGGATTCCCAACGGCCAACATCGACCCTGCCAGTGTGGCAACCATGATTCCTGCCACTGGCGTCTATGCGGTGGAGGTGAGAACCCTTGCAGCCGTTTCCAACAGAGAGGGTGAAGGACGAATGGGAATGATGAACATCGGAACACGCCCGACATATGGTCTCCATGACTTGTCGCTGGAGGTGCACATCTTTGACTTCGATGGCGACCTGTATGGTTCACAACTGAAGGTGACATTCCTGCAACGCATCCGTGAAGAACGTACGTTTGCTTCGGCGGAAGAGCTCCGGCAACAACTCGAGGCCGACCGCGAGGCTGTGATAGAATGGAAAATGAATCAAGAAGATTGAGATATGAAAAGTAGAATTGGAGGAAACCTGCTGAATGCCTTTTGCTATCTGTTGGCATTCCTGATCATACAATTCGTGATGACGCTCGTTGGGGGCACCATCTGGTTAATGGTGAAGGGTGAAGAGTTTCGAACCGCTTTGGAACAGGCTGCTAACGGCTCATTGGCCAACGACGGCACGGCGATGGCAGTGATAACAGCGGCAGCAAGCGTGGTGACCATCATCGTGTTCATGTTGTTTCGCTGGTCGCCGTTCTCACGCACCTATCTGCGCAGCCGTCCATGGGGCGTGCTGGCATGGGTGTTCATTCTGACGTTTGGTACTGTCATTCCTTCCGAGTGGTTGTTAGAACAATTGAATGTGGAGATGTCGGAACCCATGCAGCACTTGTTCGAAGAAATCATGAAGAGTCCGGCAGGCTACGTCGCCATCGGACTACTCGCACCGCTGGCTGAAGAGATGGTGTTCCGTGGAGCCATTCTTCGCGTCTTGCTGAAGGTATTCGACCGTCGTTGGCACTGGCTACCCATCGCAATATCTGCCGTGATGTTCGGTGCCGTGCATGGCAACATAGCACAGTTCATACATGCTTCGCTGCTAGGACTGCTACTAGGCTGGCTGTACTATCGCACAGGCTCTATCGTGCCGGGCGTGGTACTGCACTGGGTGAACAACTCCATTGCTTACGTGCTCTTCAACCTGCTGCCACAGACAGCCAACAACAACCTCATCGACCTCTTCAGCGGCAATCAGCGTGCAGTATGGATGTCGCTGGGCTTCTCACTCTGCATCCTGCTCCCATCGTTGTTCCAACTGGCTATCAGGATGAAGCGAATTGAGAATTAATAATTGAAAATTTATAATTAACAATTATGATTTCCTTCGTCTGTTGCGCTCTGCCCACAGGGGCACTTTCGCAACAACGCGGAGAAAGAACTTTTAAACCGCGCCGCAGGCGCATTGAACAGCCCGAAGGGCATTGAACGTCGCGCAGCGACATTGAACCACTTGAACAGCGCCGTAGGCGCCCTAAAGAATGGAAAGAAAACAGATATTACTGATTAACGACGTAGCCGGCAATAGCAAGGTAGGAATGGGAGCAATGATTCCCGTATTGTCGTACCTCGGCTACCCCACGTTCAACCTGCCAACGGCACTCGTATCGAACACGTTCGACTACGGACGCTTTGCCATACAGGACACCACCGAGTTCATTCGTCAGACACTGCCCGTCTGGAAGGAACTAGGCTTTTCGCATGATGCCATCTGCACGGGTTGCATGCTCGTTGAAGAGCAGGTGCACCTGGTGGCTAACTACTGTCGTGAACAGCGCGAACAAGGAACGATGGTATTCGTAGACCCAGTGATGGGCGACGGCGGCCGACTCTATAATGGTATGACGATGCGACAAGTGGAGTTGATGCGGAAGATGGTGAGCGTCGCCGACCTGACATTCCCGAACTACACTGAGGCTGCCCTGCTAGCAGAGATGGAGTATCGTGAAGAAGGCATCTCATGGGAGGAGGCAAAGGAACTCCTCGACCGTCTGCGCAAGCTCGGTGCCCGCTCCGTACTGGTAACGAGTTGCCGTTGCGAAGGCACAAACAGCGTGGTGGGCTACAATGCCGATGAAGATGAGTATTTTCGTTTAGAATATGAAGAGATTCCCGGATTGTTTCATGGCACGGGCGACTTGTTCTCTGCCATCCTCATCGGAAAACTACTCAGCGGAAAATCATTGCGCGAGAGCACTCGCTACACCATGGATTTGGTCTACAAACTGATTAGTCTGAATCGAAATATGCCCGACAAAAATCGTGGCATCCTCATCGAGCAGTTCCTGTATCTGCTGGATGAATAAAAGACAAAGAATTATATAGGTAAAAAGTAATAAAAAACAAAAGTTGTCATAAGTTGTCTGTGTTGTCTTCAATTATCAAAAAACAACCGACACAACTTATGACAACTTTTTTCTGTAGGGGCAGGCGCCCGTGTCTGCCCGAATGAGAAAGATTACCGCACAACATATCATCTCCATTTTACAATTGCAGGGAGGCGGGCAGACACGGGGGTCTGCCCCTACGCGTGGGTCTCAACCTTTCTTAACTGCGCGAAGCGCCTCTCAACCCCGATTCCCTAGAATCCTGCCCAAAGCTGGCGCCAGAGTTGGCGTGCCATATCGTCCCAGCGCTGGATGGTGGCACCAAAGAAGTCGGCGGTATAGCCATCGAGCATCTGCTGAGCCTGCTTGCTGTCAGTACTGTTGAGTTGCTGCCACGTCTGCTCTACAAAGGGGAGTTCGCGCTGACCTTTCTGAATAAAGTAGTCGCGTGCCGACTCTATCATCTTCCGATAGGTGCCCCAGCGAATCGTAGCCAGGCGGTTGGCCTTGCGATAATGCCAGAGGGCGGCATCGTCGCGCTCTACATGCTGTCCGCAGGTCTGCAGCAGCGGAGGCAAAGATTTCGTTCCACTGAAGATGGGGAAGCGAGGACTCTCCCCTGGATTGTCGAGAGCCACCCATGCCACACCACCTACCTCATCGGGCAGCCACGCGCGCAGCTGAATAACGGTACTATAGGCGCACCAAGGAACGCTAACGGTGCGGATGTTCTTCATCACGGAGTCGCCCATGGCATAGTACATATTGATTTCATCGGGCCGCATCCAGGGATTTGAAAACGGCGAGACGATGCTATCCGGTTCGTTCTCGACCAGGTTTCCCTGCTTGTCCTTGCGCTTCGGATTTGGAATGAGGTGACGTCCACTGAGGTTCTTCGGCGTTCCCTCGTAGTAGCTGCCCAACAGGCGCATCACCTGTTCGGCACTCACCAGCGTGTCAGGCTTCACGCTCAGCGGCAACTCTTCGATGGTATCGCTCAAGCAGAGCGACGGTGCCAGCTGACTCATGATGAAATGTTCGCGCACGCTATAGTTCTTCTTCTCATGGAAATAGTTCTCACCGCTGTAGGCTTTCCAGAACGAGAACTCCGACTTACCGTCCCAGAGTTTCAACTTCTTGGCTACGTCGAAGACATTCTCTGATGCCATGTAGCGGTCGGGATTGCTGAGGTCGAGGCATCCGATGCGTGAGATGTTGGCCGACACTGCCACCTCGTCGTCAGGAATGCGTACGGCAGCCCATACACCACCTATCTTCTTCGGGCCCTCACCAAACACTTCGAATATCCACACCTCGTTTTTATCAGCAATGGTCAGGCACTCGCCGCTGTCGCCATAGCCGTATGTTTTCACCAGGTCACCCATGAGGCGGATGGCCTCGCGTGCCGTGGAACAGCGCTCCAATGCGATACGCTCCAGTTCCTCAACCATGAACATTCCCTTCTTGTTCTGCAGGGTGTCGCGGCCAGAAACCGTCGTCTCGCCAATGGCCAATTGCTTCTCGTTGAGACAGGGATAGGCTGTGTCGAGATAACGGAACGTGTGGCGCACCTGCGGAATCACACCACGACGGTAGAGTTTCGTACTGTCCTGAGCCGACTGCGTATGCATGCGACCCTCGTAGATAGCGGTCACGGTGTCGCGCTCATAGTCGCGGGCGGGAACAATCTGCATCCAGGTGCGATACCACGAGTCACAAGTGTGGGAGGTCATCACCGAACCATCGGCAGAAGCCTTACGTCCCACCATAATACTTGTACACGACATGCGTTGCTGACCTTGCAGGGTACTCTCATCGGGTTGTGCCACTGCCGACAGTGACAGGAGCATGAACAGACTCAAGAGTATGTTCCTCGTTGACTTCACAATCTTCATAGGTTTGTTTTGTTTCTAGTTGTTTTGTTTCTTGTTGCTTCCTTCTGCAAAAATACTCAATTCTTGCGAAACATCGTTCTTTTTTCAGAATTTTATGCCAACAAAGTTGCGACATTCAGGAATTATGGTTAAATTTGTAGTCTGAAACCAAAACTAGCATCATGATGAATCTACGTAAAGCGCTCCTGACAATGGGGCTTGCCGTGATAATCGGCACACTGCCCGCTGTCGCACTGGCTGCCGACGGCGACTATACCCGTTTTGTGAATCCACGCATCGGAACCGGAGGCCACGGCCATGTGTTCCTCGGTGCCAACGTGCCGTTCGGCTACGTGCAGCTCGGCCCCACACAGCCCACGCGTGGCTGGGACTGGTGCTCGGGCTATCACCACAGCGACTCAGTGCTCGTCGGCTTCGGTCATCAGCACCTGAGTGGTACAGGCATCGGCGACCTCGGTGATGTGGCACTGCTGCCCGTTGCTTCTAAAGACCAACGAACAACGCTGTTTGCACATGCATCTGAAAGTGTGAGCCCGGGCTACTATGCCGTGAAACTGGGCACACCGAACGTGTATGTGGAACTGACGGCCACAAAGCGTGTGGGCATGCATCGCTATACCTTTGGCGCCGACCAGCAGGAAGCCCTCATGATGCTCGACCTGCGCCAGGGCATTGGTTGGGATCATGTAGCCCAGTGTCAGATGCGACAGGAGAGTCCAACGGTGGTGAGCGGCTATCGCCACTCCGTGGGTTGGGCGCGCCGCCAGAAGGACTTCTTCGTCATGGAGTTCTCACAGCCCGTTACTTTGGAAAAGGTGGATGGTGACACCACGGGCGTGCTCACGTTGAGCCGCGTTGCCGAGCCGTTACTGGTGAAGGTGGCACTGTCGGCAGTAAGCGTAGAGAATGCAAAGCAGAACATGAAGGCAGAGTTGCCAGGCTGGGACTTCCCCGCCACCGTAGCCGCTGCCCGCAAGGCTTGGAACGACGAACTCTCGAAGATTAGCATCAAGACCGACGACGAGCATGTGCGCCGCATCTTCTACACCGCCCTCTATCACTCGATGACCGCCCCGTCGGTGTTCTGCGACGTGAATGGCGAATATCGCGGTGCAGATGGCGAAGTGCATAAGGGTGACTTCACCAACTACACCACGCTCTCGCTGTGGGACACCTATCGTTCAGCTCATCCGCTGCAGACAATGATTCATCCAGAGAAGCAAAAGGACATGGCGCAGACCTTCCTCCACATCTTCAAGGAGCAGGGCAAGCTGCCGGTGTGGCACCTCATGGGCAACGAAACCGACTGCATGGTGGGCAACCCAGGCATTCCCGTGCTGGCCGACCTGGTGCTGAAAGGCTATATCACAGGACAAGATCGCGAAGCTGCCTTCGAGGCTATGAAGACCTCGGCCATGCTCGACGAACGTGGTATGAAGGAGCTGAAGGAGTATGGCTACATCCCCTTCGACAAGGACGAGACCAACGAGACAGTGGCAAAGGGGCTGGAATATGCACTCGCCGACTGGTGCGTGGCACAGGTGGCGAAGCTCTTGGGCAAGAAAGCCGACTACAAATACTTCCTGCAACGCAGCAAGCTCTATCAGAAACACTTCGACCCGAAGGACGGTTTTATCAAAGGTCTTTCATCGACTGGCGAGCGTCGCACACCGTTCAACCCGTTCCGCTCGGCTCATCGCGCCGACGACTTCACCGAGGGCAACTCATGGCAATACACGTGGCTCGTGCCGCACGACGTGCATGGACTCGTGAAAACGTTCGGCTCTGAGGCACGCTTCACCGAGAAACTCGACTCGCTGTTCATCGTTGAGGGCGATTTGGGCGAGGATGCCTCACCCGACATCAGCGGCCTCATCGGACAGTATGCCCACGGCAACGAACCGTCGCACCATATTCTATATATGTATAACTACGTAGGCCAGCCCTGGAAGGGTGCTCGCCTGCTGCGTCAGACCATGAAGGAAATGTACTTCGACGACTACGACGGCCTGTCGGGCAACGAGGACGTGGGCCAGATGTCGGCATGGTATATCCTCTCGGCCATGGGCCTCTATCAGGTAGAACCTGCCGGTGGCAAGTACTGTATCGGCTCGCCGGTAGTCAATGAGGCTTCCATCAACATGGGTAACGGCAATACCTTCACCGTCCGTGCAACGAACAACAGCGAGGAGAACATCTACGTGCAGCGTGCTCTGCTCAACGGTAAGCCGCTTACGAAGTCGTACATCATGTTCAGCGATATGAAGCGCGGCGGCACCCTCGAACTCCAGATGGGCCCGCAACCCAGCGACTTCGGCACAAAGACGAAGGACAGACCGTGACAATTATCCTCTGGCCTGAATGAAAAGCGATTAGTGAAAATGGAAGACCACAAGGGTGAAATAATACTCTATCAAACTGAAGACGGAGAGTCACGCATAGAAGTACGGCTGCAGGGTGATACCGTATGGCTTAACCTTGACCAGCTGGCAGAATTATTTCAGCGTAATAAGTCAACCATCTCTCGACACATTAGAAATGTGTTTGAGGATAGAGAATTAAGTAAAGATATGGTTGTTGCATATTTTGCAACAACCACTCAACATGGAGCCATAGCGGGAACAGAAAAAACTGGGTAATATCAATAAAGGATAAACTAAAACAGATATAGAACATGAAAAGAATTGTAATCATCATGAGCCTCGTGTTGACAAGCCTGACGGTGTCGGCACAGGCTGAGTATGGAAAAGAGTACATCAAGCGCATTGGCGAGAAGAGTTCGACCTATGTGTCGCGCCGTCCTGCCGAGAAGGATCGGTTGTTCCGTTCCGATGTGATTGACAAGAAAATCAAGGAGGTGCAGAAACTGCTGAAGGACAACGAGAAGCTTGCGTGGATGTTCGGAAACTGCTTCCCCAACACGCTGGAGACCACGGTACATTATTCTGATGCCTCGGGCGACGACGATACGTTTGTCTACACGGGCGACATCCACGCCATGTGGCTGCGCGACTCAGGTGCACAGGTGTGGCCTTATGTGCAGTTTGCCAACCAGGACCCGAAGCTGAAGAAGATGGTGCGCGGCACGATTCTGCGTCAGTTCCACTGCATCTGCCTCGATCCCTATGCCAACGCATTCAACTTGGAGCCCAACCCCGGTGGCGAGTGGATGAAAGACCTCACGGAGATGAAGCCGTTCCTGCACGAGCGCAAGTATGAGATTGACTCGCTCTGCTATCCCCTGCGACTGGCCTACCAGTACTGGCTCACCACCGGCGACACCACGGTGTTTGGCGAGTTGTGGCTGCAGACCATTCAGAACATCCTCAAAACCTTCCGCGAGCAGCAGCGCAAGGATGGCAACCTCGGCCCGTATCGCTTCCAGCGTCGCACCGAGCGTGCCTCCGATACCACGCAGAACGACGGCTGGGGCAACCCCGTGAAGCCCGTGGGCCTTATCGCATCGGTGTTCCGTCCCAGCGACGACGCCACGACATTCCTCTTCCTCATCCCTTCGAACTTCATGGCAGTATCGAGTCTGCGCAAGGCTGCTGAGATTCTGACAAAGGTGAACAACCGCGCCGACCTCGCTGCTGAGTGCAACGCATTGGCTGACGAGGTGCAGACTGCACTGCAGAAATATGCTGTTCACATGCACCCGACCTTTGGCCCCATCTACGCCTTTGAAGTGGATGGCTTTGGCAACCAACTGTTGATGGACGATGCAAACGTTCCGTCGCTGTTGGCAATGGGCTATCTCGGCGACGTGCCCATGAACGACCCCATCTATCAGAACACGCGCCGCTTCGTGTGGAGCGAGGACAATCCCTACTTCTTCCGTGGTCCTGCAGGCGAAGGCATTGGTGGTCCGCACATCGGCTACGGCTATGCGTGGCCCATGTCAATCATGATGAAAGCCTTCACCGCACAAAATGATAACGAGATTCGCGCCTGCATGCGCCAGTTGCTCACCACCGATGCACAAACGGGCTTCATCCATGAGTCGTTCAACGTGCAAGATTCAAATAAGTACACACGCGCGTGGTTTGCTTGGCAGAACACCCTGTTCGGCGAACTCGTGCTAAAGCTCATCAACGACGGCAAGGCTGATCTGCTGGTGCATTGCTTGGATTAAAGCCCCACCCCAACCCTCCCCAATAGGGAGGGGGCAAAACCATGGGATGCCATTTGCCAATGTAGGGACGCGGCGTGCCGCGTTGTTGGAGCAAGTTTGGACAAACCGTCCCTTTTCTGCGCTATGTGTTTTTGCTTTTCCTCTCCAAGAACGCGACACGTCGCGTCCCTACATTTTACCACGAAGCACATTAAACCCCTTGAACCGCAGCTCTGCTGCATTGAACCGCGCCGACAGGCGCATTGAACCATTTGAACCGCTGCGAAGCAGCATCTTGAACCGCGCCACAGGCGCATTGAACACTATGAACATAACCATCCAAGGGCAACCATTGCCCAACATGCCTTGGGAGGAGCGGCCGGCAGGCTGCGAGGCTCCCTTGTGGCGCTATAGTAAGAATCCCGTCATCCGTCGCGACTTGTTGCCGACGTCGAACAGTATTTTCAACAGTGCCGTCGTACCCTTCGGCAATGGCTTTGCCGGCGTGTTCCGCTGCGATGACACCAACCGCCGCATGACACTCCACGTTGGCTTCAGCGACGACGGACTGAATTGGAACATCAACGAGGAAACGCTGAAGTTCGAGTGCGATAACAAGGAAATTGGCGAGTGGGTCTATGGCTACGACCCACGCGTCTGCCGCATCGACGACCGCTGGTGGGTGACCTGGTGCAACGGCTACTACGGACCTACCATTGGCATGGCTTGGACTCAGGATTTCAAGACGTTCCATCAGGTGGAGAACGCTTTCCTGCCGTACAACCGCAACGGCGTGCTCTTCCCACGAAAGATTAACTCTACGGGGAAAGGCCGAGATGAGGCCCGCTATGCTATGCTCAGCCGGCCCAGCGACACCGGTCATACGGCCTTTGGAGATATCTTCTACAGCGAGTCGCCCGACATGGAGTTCTGGGGACATCATCGCCATGTGATGTCGCCTGCTGCCTTCGAGGAGAGTGCATGGCAATGTATGAAGGTCGGCGCTGGTCCCACGCCCATCGAGACCAGCGAGGGCTGGCTCATCTTCCATCACGGTGTGTTGCATTCTTGCAACGGCTACGTCTACGCCTTCGGCTCGGCATTGCTCGATCTTGATGAGCCGTGGCGTGTCATCGCCCGTTCGGGTCCCTACCTCATCTCGCCGCGCGAGCTCTACGAGTGTGTGGGCGACGTGCCCAACGTTTGCTTCCCCTGTGCAGCACTCCACGACCCAGAGACTGGTCGCATAGCGGTCTATTACGGATGTGCCGATACCGTGACAGGCCTGGCCTTCGGCTACATTCCCGAAATCATCGAGTTCACGAAGCGCACCAACATTTGCACACGCTGACAAAGAAACTAAGAGACTAAGAAGCAAAAAAGACAAGAGGCACGGGTCGCATCACTGCGTCCCATGCCTCCACCCGGGTATATTAAGAAAACTTACAAACTAATATTCTCTCTGTTATTATCACGAGTGTTTTATCTTTTTCATTTCCTTCGCGTATTTCTCCATTTCCTTCAAGTACTTCTCCATTGATTTCATGTATTTCTTCATGGCTTTCATCTGTTTCGGAGCATTCTTAAGGGAGGAAGAATCGAGTGAGAAAGAAATGTCGGGCAGGGAGGGAAAATCAGCATCGACATCTGCCTCTTCGAGGCTGTCAATAGTATCAAGGCTGTCAATAGCACCAAATGCTTCTGAAGCCTTGAATGTGGAAATATCCTCCTGTGGCTGGTATCCGTCGAAGAATCGTTTGAAACGACCGTTCTTCATTGATTCAGGGATGATGCCGAGGATGACGGGACGGGGTAGAATCTCGTATTGCCAGTAGCGCATCACGCAACCCTCTTCAGAAGCGTGCTTTTTCAGATAGTTGAGGATGATGGAATCCGTCTCCCACTGCTTGTAATACTTTCGGGCATTCTCCTCCAGTTCATCGGCATCGCTCCATTCTTGATAGAACTTTGAGCCAGAAAGTTCAAACGTACCGTTCTTCACTTTTACCTGAGCCTGCTCGCCTGGTACAAAGGGAAAGCGTACGCAAGCCGAGCAGACTGCGCCGTCGGGGAAGATAGCAGTCAGGTCGCCAACCAAAGGTTCGTCAATATGAGTCTCGAACGAGGTACGCTTGTCGTTGACGGTAATCTTGTCAACGAACCTACGTTGTGTCTTATCACTGTTAAAGATATGAACGAGATAGCCCGCATCTTCAATGCCTTGCGTTACCTTTACGCTGATGCTGAAATTGTTTTCTTGTGCTAAGATCTCTGTGAAAGTCAAGCCGCAAAAGAGCAGCATAAGACTGATGATTCTATGAGTCATAATAATAAAGTATTTAATTTGTTTATTTGTTATTCAATCATGATATCCGTGATATTTGGTGTTCGCTATCTTCGAAGAATTTCTTGAAGCGGCCGTTCTTTATCTTGTAGGGAATGATTCTCAGCATTTCTTCACGAGGCAACACTTCATATTGCCAGTAACGCATGACGCAGCCCTCTTCCGAAACATGCTTCTTCAGATAGTCAAGAAGTAGGATTTGGGTTTCTTCTGGCTTGTGATGTTTCTTGGCATTCTCTTCAAGTTCGTCAGCATCTGACCACTGCTTATAAAATGCAGAACCCGTGAGGTCGAACGTGCCATTCATAACCTTCACCGTTGCATGCTCACCGGGTACGAAGGGGAACCAGACAGAGGCCGAGCAGATAGAGCCGTCGGGGAAGGTGGCGGTGATGTGTGACATCGTGGGCTCATCGACATGGGTGGCGAACGAGCACTTCCTGTCAACGACGGGAATGTCGGCAATCTGGTGAATGTGCCCAGTAGGTTCGTCTATGAGTTCAATCAGATAGCCTGAGTCACCGATGCCTTGCGATACCGTAATGTCCATCTGGAAATTAGGCTGTTGTGGATCTCTCTTTGGGGCTCTCTTGATATGGAAGATGCTGGGGCCATTCATATCAATCGAGTCTTGTCTTGTCTGACTGATTGCCATGAAGTTCAGTTCTTCCACATCCTCGGGTACGGGGTCGAAAGCGTAATAGCCGCCGAAGACGCGGACATCAGTACTGTTGTCTTTGTCAACGTCTCCATAAAGCACACGGCGCAGGTTGTATTTGCCGCCTTTGCCGTCGGTGAGGTAGGAGTCCTTGCGGATGTTCATATCCGTGGCATAAAGGTCCCCCACGATGCGGAGCACGGTTTCATTCTTGCCGAAGATGACTTCCTTCACGGATATTTGCGGATATCCTAACGTCAGACTGGTCACCTCTTCCCACTTCTTGCCTTTCACCACTGGCAGATGAGGCGACTCCCAGTTGGTAGCGTTGCGTAGTGCGATGATGCTGCGTGCTGCTTTCCGCAAATAACTGTAAGCAGGCACAAGTTGATTAAAATCACTGAAGACAAAGAGATGCACCGTATCGCCAGGCACAAAGAAGAAGTCTGTAGCCGGAGAGCCCTTGCGTGTGCTCTGCAATCGCCCTGCCGTCATCTTCGTAAGAGGAATCTCGTAGCGGAACTTTCCATCTACAACAGGCACGGTTGCAATAGGCTTCTTTCCGTCAATGTGCATATAATCATCAGCCAGATAGATGTTGAAGTTCTTTTCTGCATGTGCATCCTCTCCAACTTTGCCCTCA
The DNA here is from genome assembly GCA_900316285.1 of uncultured Prevotellaceae bacterium. Lineage (GTDB taxonomy): Bacteria > Bacteroidota > Bacteroidia > Bacteroidales > Bacteroidaceae > Prevotella. Next base: position 49,377 of record ONCG01000006.1, on the reverse strand, counting down.
ATGACAAACATCTGCGGCTCGCTGAGTTCAGGCATAGCCATTTTGACCGCTCCAGCATCGCGCTCGGCAAACGTGAACCCACAGAAGAGCGCCACTACCCAAAGGCACAAGCCAAACTTACCCAGTCGGCCCAGCGTGCCCGCCGTGGAGCGTTTCATCTCGACAAAGCGGCGACGGATGAACGAATGGTTGAAACCGTTGGCATAGTAGCTGCCGTTATCCATCACCTGTGCCAACAACAACGTCTGATAGACCCCCATGTCGCAACCCGACGACACTACATCGTGATCAGCTTCAAACTCGTGTACGTTGCGTAGTTCGTTGCGTGTCAGCCATAGGATGGGATTGAACCACAACAGGCGTGTCATCAGTTCCATCACCCATACATCGATGAAGTGGGCGTGACGGATGTGCGCCTTTTCATGACGGAGTATCAGATCTTCCTTGCCGTCACCAAGATTAGTAGGCATGAAGACCGTCTTGGCGAACGAGCAGGGTGCAGGCACTTGTGGTGAACGAATCAACCTGAATCCCTCGGGTGTGGTCTGCGATGCCATCCGACGGCTCATCAGGTAGAGGCAACCGATGTTGTTGAGGGCGATGGCCACCAGCACTAATGCGATAATGCCCCAGAGCAATAGCAGAAAAGTCTTTCCCGTGTCCTCTCCCCAGAAGGGAGCCGTTTCCCCTTCTGCCTGTTCCTGATTCTGCTCAAGACTGATTTCGTCGAGTTCCTTTTGATGAACCTTTTGCAGAACCTTGTATTTACCATTATATACCAACGTGTAGGCATTCGTCGTCTCGCTCTTTGGAGCAGCGTTGTTGGTAATCGTTTCCATCGACAAATTGCTTGGCAGCACCTTCAGAGTCAGTCCGCTCATGATGATACTGACAAAGGGAATGAACAGCAGATAGGCGCGAGCTAACGTATAGCTGGCGCGGTTGCGCAATACCAGCCAATAGAAAGCATACAGCAATGCCGAAGATGCAATCAGCTTACCAATGATAATCAATATCTCGTTCATAATTCGCATTTATTAATATCATGGTTTCAGACGACATCACTCGTTCATCTCCTTCAGGATCTCTTCCAGTTCCTGCTTGCTGATCTTCTCGTGCTTGGCGAAGAACGAGAGGAACGATTTCACTGAACCTTTGAACAAGCTGTCGCGCGTCTCGTCCATGAAGTTGTTGAGATACTCCTCACGAGAGAGCAACGGGATATAGACATTGGCCTTTCCCTGCTTCTCGAAAGTCAATACTTGTTTCTTGGTCAGCACCTGCATGACGGTGAGCACGGTGGTGTAGGCTGGCTTTGGCTCAGGCAATGCCTCAACGAGTTCATTCACCGTTGCTTTTCCCTTGTCCCAAAGGATGTTCATCAAGTTCAATTCCGCCTTGGTAAGCGACTTGCTTCTTTCTTCCTTCATACCTTTTTCTATAATTAAACGTATTATACTATAAATTTAGTACTGCAAAGATAGTACATTAAGTAAATAGTTCCAAATCCGTTTAATAGTAGTTGAGAAAAAAGCCTTTTATTTAATAATCTTTATCATTCAGAAGTTGTGTTTCTCCTTACCAAGTTGCGGCTTCTCTTTCATGTTTTTTTAAAGGAAAAGAGCAACCAGATGGCGGCGAGGATAACCAGTAGGCTCAGCACATAGGCCCACATATGGGTGACACGCGAAGTTGCTGTGATGACGTAGTCGTGGGGAACAAGGCGTTCGCCCGTAAGCGCGTAGACAATTACGTTGTCGCGACAGAGGCCCGTGCCGGCATCAATGACGGTGCCTGGCATCTGCAGCGTGTAGGGAACGGAGAACCAGAAGATGTTCATCTTCGAGAGATAGATGTTCGTGAGTTCGCGTCCCAGCGGCGTTTGCTCATCGAAGAACATGTCGTAGGCATTGGAGTGGAAGAACTGCTGTAGCTTATCGCTAGGAACAATGCCCAGTACATCCTCGTTGCCTTTGAGCACAAAGGCTGCCAGCGAGTCGTGCAGCGCTACAAAGCGTTCCTTGCTGACGGGCGGGCGGACGATGGAATCGTAGTGAGCGATGATGAAGTCGAAGATGGTTTTGAACTGATTGTCGATCAGCCACTTCGTGAGTTTCGGCTCAATGTCGTCGAGTTTCGCCTTCACTTCTGAGCCGCTAAGCCCTTCCATGATGTTCGGCTGGCCCGTGAACCAGTAGCTCAGCACGTCCTTATCGGCATAGTCAGCGGGTGACAACTCGAATGTATCGCCCACACAGGCAAAGGTCTCGGTGAACGTGTATTCGGTGTAGAACCAGCGGAAGCGCTTCTCCAACGCGGCATGTGTCTGCAGGCGACGATTGCCGAGCTGCAGCGGAATCTCTGCCGACATCTGCGCGACGTTGTCGAACTCACGCCAGAACGTCGTCGTCACCGTGTCACCTTCGCCCACATCCGTATGACTGCTCGAGAAAGCGTCGATGTTCAGAATGGCGGGCAGGGGTTGCGACCACTGCACTTTGCCTTTCCCCCAGAGCGAGTCGCGGTCGTGCTGCGACATCACATTACTATAGCTCACCTCACGTTTGCACGTTCCATCGGCATTCACGATGGTGTTCATTCGTACGTTATCAGTGCCACAGCCTACCATCAGCAGCAACGAGGCGAACAGCAGGCAGAAACTAATCTTTTTCATACATTTGCTTTTTAAGTTGGGTGTAACTGATGATTTGCGGCTGGTGCGATCGCAGAAGACTGCTACGCACAATCTGCAAGGTGCCAGGCAAGCGTTCGGCGCTAGCCGCCGTCGACAATGCGGGAGCCGAAGCCACCTGTTGATGCTGCCCAGCCGGAACCGAGTAAACATAGAAGAAAAGTCCTATCAGCCAGACGGCAGCCACCGATGTGACCACACGCAGCACCCGGAACAGCGTCCGCCTGGTGTCATTTGCATGTAGGGGCAGACCCCCGTGTCTGCCCGAGTGGCTGGGTTGTTGTTTGCTGTTCGGGCAGACACGGGAGTCTGCCCCTACGGATTCACTTGAACCATTGTGCAGAGACATCGAACCATCATCCAACTGAGCCATAATCCGCTCCGTGAGCTCATCGGGGTTGTCGATGACAGGCGGCTCAAGCGCCTGCAGTCTGCTGAGGAGTTCGTCAGTCTTATTCATATCCTAATCTTTTAAGTCGTTCGCGAATGGTCTGCCGGGCCACATATAGGTTGCTCTTCACCTGACTGGCCGAAAGACCGGTTACTTGTTCCACCTCCTGCGATGGTAGTCCCTCCAGCTGACTGAGCGTGAACACCAGCCGCTGCTTTGGACTGAGACCGTCGGCCAATGTCCTGACAATGCTCACCCACTCGCGGTTTTCCAGTTGCCGCTGCGTAGCGCTATCGGCAGCGAAGTGGCGCAGCACTTGCTCATCGGCCGGCAATGGCGACGTGCGCTTCATGTTCCGCAATGCGTCGAGACAGAGTCGGGAGGCAATGACATAGAGCCATGTCGTGAAAGATCGCTGCGTGTCGTAGTCGCCGAGTCGCTGCCACACGCGGATGAACGTCTCCTGCACCACGTCTTTCGCCTCTTCTTCGTCGCCCACCATCTTCAGCGCCAGCGAGAACACTCTACGCTGGTGAGCCTGCACAAGCAGTCGGAAGGCATCCTTGTTGCCTTCCAGGCATTGGCTGATGAGTTGTTGGTCGGTGATTGAGGGCATATCTTTTTTTGAGGTTTACTTCATCTATCAGGAGTACAATCTATATAGAATACGAACTAGCGAGGCAAAAGTCAAATGGCATGCCCAAGAATTCATATCGAATGCAAAAATAATAACTATTTACCATATCACCAAACATGCACTGCAGTTTTTAGCTCTGCAGCGCACCTAGGGATTACTCAGAAAAACTCGCCTTACTCTCTTCTGCCCACAGATTGCACAGATTACTCAGAAAAACCCTGCGGCTCAGCGCAAGAATGATTAACCTAGGATTACACAGATAAAACTCTGCGGCTCCGTGAACTCTGCGCGAGAATGATGAACAAAGGATTGCAGATGATAGAAAAGCCACTTTCGTCCCGCTGTTTCATTGCTTTAGTGCGGCTGGAGTACTGCTTTCGTGATGCCAAAGCATTGCTCTGATGATACAGGAGCGATACTCCCATTCAGTAAATTAACTTAATTTGTGTGGTAAATTAACTTATTTTACTATGTAAATTAACTTAATTTGCTGGGTAAATTAACTTATTTTACTGCACAAATTAAGTTAATTTACTGAACAAAACAAGTTAATTTGTGAAATAAGGGAATCATTCCCGTATCACCAACTCATTGCTCCCGCACCACCAGAGCATTGAGATCATCGCACGAAAGCAGTGGTTTGCATGCACAAAAGCAATGCCGAGCGATGCTCGACAGCGAAGGCCGAAGGCCTGACAAGAACTTAGGCAGGCGGTGGAGTGCGTAGCACGAAACCCCTGCTTAAAACGCAACAATTATATAAGTGCCGAAGGCCCGACAGAATTTCTGTCACCCCGTCGGGGTTTAAATTTGTTGTTGACAAACCTTACAGGGGTTTCGTGCTACGCACTTCACCGCCTGCCTGTACTCTTTACGCCCCGTCGGGGATCAAATGTTGGCAAACTAATCGCATGCAAGGTCGTCTCCGATATCATCCCCATAAAAAAATCCTGATGCCGGGGAGGGCATCAGGATTTATGATGATTGTCGTTTCTCAACGTACGAGGATTCTCAATGTGCGGGCGGTGCCGTCGGGAAGGACTTCGCGACGTAGGTAGAGGCCGGGCTGCGTAGGCGCTTTCGTGCCGAGGACGGTGCCATCGATGGTGAAATAAGCGGTGTTTGTCTGCGCTGAACACGAAGCATCAGGCGTTGAGTGCGGAGTGTTCGGGAGCACTTCGATGCCAGTGATGAGATCTTCGACATTGGGAATCTGCACGGGCTGGATGCCGGCATTCGTCGGTGTGACGCGGCGGATGGTGCCATCGGCATTAAACGTGAGGCGGTCGACGCACACTTCACGATGCGTGCCTGGCCCGTTGTTGAGGTAGTTGGGATTGATGCGATGGTAGACGATGTACCAGTCGTCGGTGCCGGGGACGTTCACAATGGAATTATGTCCCGTGCCATAGATGCGGTGGGCAGGGTCCTGAATGATGACGATGGGCTGCGAAGCCACCTTGATGGGTCCCGTGGGAGACGTCGATGTGCCGTAAGCCACATGATAATTGGCTGAGCCCGTGTCGTCGACCGACCACAGGAAGTAGTAGAGGCCGTTGCGATAGAACACATAGGCACCCTCGCGGAAGGCATAGTCGGAGAGCGAGCCGCCGGTGGGTGTGATGACATACTCCGTGCCGTCGACCGACATCATGTCGTCGGAGAGCAGGCGGTAGCAGAGCTTTCCATTACCATAATAAAGATAGGTCTGCCCGCTGACGGGATCGGTGAAGACATCGGAGTCGATCATCTGCCCTGCCTGAGAGGTGGAGAACAGCGGCTTCGACGAGGCGCGGAAGGGCCCCGTGGGGCTCTCGCTGACGGCTACGCCGAGCGTCTTCTTATTGTAGGTGGGGTTCTGTCCGCTGAAGAAGAAGTAGTAATGCCACTTGCCACCCATGAACTTCTCTTCGATGCAGGGTGCCCAGGCGTTACCCGTTGCCCACGGCACATCCTGTCCGCGCTGCAGATTGAGGATGGTGCCCTCGTTGGTGAAGTTCACGAGGTCGGGCGACGAGAACACATCGAACGAATAGCCGCCCCACGAGGCATAGCCATCGGTGGTGGGATAGACGTAGAAACGACCAGTCTTGCGCGAGAAGAGTACCTCTGGATCGGCGTGGAAGTCGGGCAACACGGGATTGGCGACAGGCTCGACGGTGACCGAATAACGGTTAAGAGGGCCTGTGCTGCTATGCGATTGTCCACCAACGGTGTAGTGAACAGGGCCCTTGGTGAAGTCGACCGGTCCTGCAGGCGAGAACTTTGCAACGGGCGATGTAAAGAACTGCGGGTCGAACGAGGTGAGGTCAGTAGAAGGATCTACGGGGATATAGACTTCGGCAGGCGTCTGCTCGGTGTCGACAGCATCGGCAATGACGAGTCCCGTCTGATGGATACGAGGATTGCGTGCACCTGCCAGCTTAGGAGCTGCGGTGCTACCGGTAGGGAAATAGCGTAGGAGACGTTCGGTTTCTTCCTGCGTGATGGGAAGAACTGTTCCGTGACGCGGTGTGAAGGCACCACTGGTTCGTGTGTTCTGCACGAAGGTGAAGTGCTCAAGATCGGAGCTGGAGCAGAACTGATAGTGGCCGTTGGAGTAGCAGTCGTACATGAGCACCCACGAATCCTGGTTGATGAGTTTGAACACACCTGCACCCTCTACGGCCTCGGTGGTCTGCTGGAGCGTGCCGGAAGGCGCCGACCACTGGCTACCCAGCGGCTCTCCGGGACGGGCGGTGAGATAACGTGCGGTGACCTTGCAGATGCCACCCTCGCCCTCGTTCTTATAGAAGCCGTGGTAGAGGGAGTCCGACTCGTTGTAGACGATGTTCATGTCGATGGTGGCCGAGCCGCGGTCGTAGAAGTAGGTGGGCTCGCCATCGAGGTCGGTGAAGTCGGCATTGGCATAGCAATAGTAGTCCTTATCGTAAGGAATGCCGTCGCGGGCCTCCGTGCGCAACGAGAAATAGACCATGAAGCGCTGTGCCTCGTTGTCCCAGATGGTCTCGGGAGCCCAGACGCGGATGACCTTCTCGAACATCGTGCCGCGATACTTCGACGGGAAATGCACCGTGGAGTGCTGCCAATGGACGAGGTCGGCCGATTTCATCATCACCAAGCCGCGATTGCTGCTCCATCCCTCAGCCGAGCGCATGTCGGTATTCACCATGTAGAACATGCCGTCGGGGCCACGCAAGATGTGTGGGTCGCGAACGCCACGCTTCAAAGAGATGGTGTCGGCAGCAACGACGCGCTCGCCGTTGTTGAGTGGTGTGAAGTTATAGCCGTCGTTGGAAATGGCGTAGTAGAGGTTCTCGTTGTTGTTGGAGGGGAAGTAGACAAAGAGGTAGTTCTGATAAGGTTCGCGCTCGTGGAGCGTGACGGCGAAGTCGCGCGTGACACGGGCCTCTCCCTTCAGGATGGTTGCCGTGAGTGTGACGGTGCGCTTCTGCCCCTCGGGGAGTTTCAGGACACGCCCCTCATCGGTGATCCACTCGGGATCGGAAGACTTCCAGAATACGACGGAACCGTTTTCAGCTACGGTGGGCAAGGTGAGGTCGGTGTAGACGTTGTTGGGATGTCCGGGGATGACGAGCAATGCGGCATCGGCAGCAACGGTCTCCTCGTCGGAGAGCTCAGGCAGCACGCTGACGGGGAACTGGCGCTCGCAAGCCAACGACTCATACTGCGGGTCGGTGGGTATGAGACGTGCGGTGAGCGTGGCGGTAGCAACAGGACTGCCGTGGGCAGGGCGTGTGATGTGACCATCGGCGGTGATAACACCATTGTCGCTCGACGTCCATTCAATCTTCAACTCACCAAAGGTGGTGGGCAACTCCACATCGGTCTTCAGCTGGGTGAGGTCGCCAGGCGAGAACGCCTTCATCTGTGCATCGAGGCGCAGCGAGTCGGCATAGGCGTTGAGCGGCTTCAGCGAAGTGACGATGCGGGTGATTTCAGACACGGCGATATCGGTATTGTAGACGCGGAAGTCGCTATAGAGGGCACCACGCAGATAGGCATCGCCCTCATAGCAGCTGCGGCCCAGATAGTTTTGCTTCAGCTGGCTGATGTCGCTGGGATGCAGGGTGACACTCTTCGAGGCACTCACACCATTGAGGTAGAGGCGTGCGCTCTGTCCGCGCTGCATGATCAAGAGATTGTTCCAGCGGCCTTTCTGCAAAGCACTACGCGCCGTAACACCCTGCTCGCCGCTGTAGTCGGATTGTGTGATGGCGAAGCGTGTGTCCTTGGCGTTGAGGAAGAGATAGCCTTCGGAAGAAGAGTTGGCGAAACACCAGATGAAATTACCATTGGCCTTGATGTCGGTGTCCTCGGGGATGAACACGTTGACGGAGATGACATAGTTGCCACTGAGCGAATGAATGAGTTCGCCGAAAGCCTGACCGAAGTCGAAATAGCCATTGTCGGTGCCCAGTGAGAGCACATGGCCTCCGGCATAGGGCACGAGCTCTGCGCCCTGCTGAAGGGTTCCGACATAGGTGCCGGTGGTGTCGGCAACGCTCGAGAACGTGAACTGGGCAATAGGACGTTCAGCCTGTGCCGTGACGGTGGTGACCACTGCCACGAGCATGAGAGCCAAAAAGATGAGTTTCTTCATACGATGGAAAGGTTTAATGAATCTTTCAAGCTAAAAACGGGGAGCACGACAGAGCATGCCCCCCGTAGGGTTCGGTTTCAGAAGCGACCGCCTATTTGCTGAACGGCATGTACCAGTTCTGCGGATTGGTGAGGTCGACGACCGGATTCTTGTAAGCAAGCTTGCTGGCGAGCCAGCGGCTACCGAAGTCGTTGCCATAGAGACCAGCCTCGTTCTTATGACGTGCCAGGCGGCAGAGGTCGCCGAAGCGGTTGCCCTCATAGGCCAGTTCAAGTGCATACTCGTCGCAGAGCAGGTCCTCAACGGCATTGATCTGGTCTTGCAGCGTGATGGCTCCCATATCGCTGATGATGGAGAACTGAGCGTTGAGCTCGTTGAGCTTCTTCTGCAGCTCCGTAGCATACTGGTAGGGCGAGAACACACCTTCGGTGTAGCCGCTACCATAGGAATGGATGCCGTGGTTGTACTGGAAGGTCTCCATGTTCTCAGGCGAGAAGAATGGAATGGTGGTGCGCAGCATCTCCTGTGTCTCAGGACGCATGTAGAGCGTGTCGGTGGAGAGGCGGCGGTTGAGACCGTCCTTCAAGATGGCGAAGGCTGCATCGGGATAGCCCATGCGGTTGATGGCCTCAGCCAGACGCAGGTAGATAGTAGTTGCACGATAGATGGGAATGTTGCCACCCTCGTACTTCACCATCTCGTTGAACGCAGAGTCGCCGAGGGTGATATAGCTGAACGTGTTGTAACGACGGAGGTCGCCCACAGCCGGCAGCGTGTTGACATTACCGGCATCGGTAGTTGCCGATTGCGGCACATAGTAGTAGTCCTGACTGCCCGAGAGGCTGAGGTAGCTCTGCGAAGGATCAATCTCGCGTTCGAGCAGATAGATCTTGTCGTAGTTGTAAATCCTCGTCATGCTGCCCTGCTGCTCGACTTTCACCTCGGTGGTGTAGAAGTCGTAGCCGAAGAGACGCGGCAGGTCGGTGGTCTTACCATTGAGGCGGTTGACGGCCATCGGCACGTAGGTGATGACATCGTTAGGCGAATTCATAGAGAAGATGCGTTCCCAGCTGTAGGCAGTGACACCCGTGGCAATGGTGGTATAGAAATACCGGATGTCGCTAGGCAGCGTACGGCGGATAGCCTCGGGGAACGTGGGCTGGCAATAGTACCACTCAGCCGGCACCTGCTTCGTCTTCAGGTAGTTGAAGTAGGACTGAGCGGCTTGTGTGTACTGGCCAGACTCCAGGTAAAGGTCACCCAGAACGAGGTCGACGGGGAACATGGTCCGGCGGGAGTCGATGCGCTTGTTGCTACCACTGTTGGTCTGTCCGACGGCAATATTGTCGCCATAGGTGGGAACTTCGAAGCCCGCATACTTGGCAAGCTCGGGAGCCAGCGCGTCGGCAATGCCGCGAAGGTCTTTCTTCTCGCGAACGGTATTGGCCTCGCTGATGCTGGTGACGGGCTCGGTGTAGAAGGGCACGCTGCCATAGATCTTTGCCAACTGCAGATAAGCCCAGGCACGGATGGAGAGGGCCTGCACATACTCCGGCATGCTGACATTGCGAGAACCCGTGAGCAGGGTGGTGTCGCGATGGGCAATGAAGTAGTTGCAGTTGTTGATGATGCGATAGAACACATAGGCCGAGTCGTACTTGTTCTCGACGGTAGCCGAGAAGTTGGCCAAGGCACGGAGGTCGGCCTCGGTGTACTGATTGACCTGTGTGAGGTCGCCACGCATCTCATTGACCAGCACATACTGGTCGATGGCCTGCTGCACACCCTTGAGAATGCCGAGCGTGTAGAACATTGAGTCGGTCTTCTGGTCGAGCTGCGGATCGAAAATCTGACGATTTGACTCTGTTTCAAGCATGTCCTGGCAAGATGTTGCGCTGAGGAGCATGCCGAAGAGTGCTGCTATGATAAAAAGATTCTTTTTCATATTCTTGTCTTTCTTATCTTCATTAACTTCTATAACTTCTATAACTTCTATAACTTCTAAATTCAGAAAGTTAGAGGTTAATCCTCAGTCCGAGAGAGAAGGCGCGGCCGAGAGCGACATTACCGGCATCGATGCCCTGATAGAGCACGCTGTTGGCAACTGAGAACTCGGGATCGCTTCCCACATAGTGGGTGAGCGTGAAGAGGTTGTTGGCCTCAGCCCAAACCTGCATACCCTGCAACCAAGAGAGGCTCACGGGAACCTTGTAGTTCAGACGCACGGTCTTCAGGCGGAGATAGCTGCCATCCTCAATCCAACGGCTACTGAAGCGGCTGTTGCCCATCGGATCGTTGTAGCTGACACGCGGCACATCGGTGATTTGGCCTTCGTAACGCCAGCGGTTGGTCACCGTCGTGGTCTGGTTGAAGAAGTTGTAGCCACCTTCGATGACGCTGCGCTGATAGTTGAAGACGTCGTTGCCCAGCGAGTAGTTGAAGCCGAGCGAGAGGGTGAAGTTCTTCCACATCACGTTGGCGAAGATGTTACCATAGATGTCGGGGTTGGGGTTGCCGATGATGGTCTTGTCAGCCTCGGTGATGAGACCGTCGCCATTGAGGTCGGCATAGTGAGCATCGCCTGCCTTGAAGGGCTGACGAGCACCCGTGGCATCAATCATGGAGAGATAGCCATTGTTGCCTGCTGAGCGGGCAGCGGCATCGTCGGCAAACACGCCGAGGAACTTGTAGCCATAGAAGCTACCTGCCGACTCGCCAACGATCGTGGCAATGTTGTTCGTGCCATAGGCCGACGAGGTGAAGCCCTGAGCGGCAAGCTTGCCATTGAGGTAGATCTTGTCGTCGTTAGGCAGCGACTTGATCTTGTTGACATAGTGTCCCATCGAGGCACCAACCTCAACATTGAAGTCCTTCGTGACAACGGGCTTGGCGGTGACAGTGAGCTCGAAACCAGTGTTGTCGAGCGAACCACCATTCGACCAGTAGTTGTTGATACCAGCCACGGGGTTGTCGAAGCTCTTCAGCGTGAGCAGGTTCGAGGTGTGGTTGATGTAGTAGTCGAAGTTCACACCCAAGCGGTTGCTGAGCCAGTAGGACTTCAGACCGATGTTGAACTTACCCGTCTTCTCATAGGTAATCTCATCGTTACCGATGTTGTTGAGCTGTGCAGAGGTCATGTTGTAGAGGTACTTCAGCACACCAAACGACGTACGGGCAGCGTAGTTGTTGATGTCGTCATTACCAGAGATGTCGTAGCCAGCTTTCAGCAACAGGTAGTTGATGGCGTCGGTCTTCGGGAACCAGGCTTCGTTGGTGATGGCCCATCCCAGCTGGAGGCTTGGGAAGACGCCCCACTTCACACCTGCAAGGGAGAGTCCGCTGGAGTTCTCACCGAAGCGGCTACTGCTCTCGAGGGCGAGGCTCACCTGTGCGAAGTAGCGGTTGCGATAGTTGTAGTCGAGGTTGCCATACCACGTCATGGTCTTCCAGGCATCGTCGACACCTTCAATGTCGATATAGGCCATACCCGACGAGATGTTAGGCTGCTTGTCGTTGGCACCTGAGTCGCGCTGGCCCTTAGGCGAATTGTCGTCGAAGGCAAACGAAGTGTAGCGGAATCCGGCATAGGCATCGAAGAAGTGCTTGCCCAGCTGCTTCGTGAACTGCAGGCGAGTGTCGCTCGACACGCTGGTCTCCTTTGAGAACATGGTGCTGGCGAGGGTCTGCACACGACCGATGCCATTGATAAGGAACATCGGCATGCCACCATTCGGACGATAGTAGCGCTGCGACAGGCGATCGAGGGTGTAGGAGAAGGTCTCGCTAAGGATGAGGTTGGGCGAGAACTCGTAGCGCGGAGCGATGACTGCATTGAAGTTGGTCATCTCGACCCGGTTCTTGTTGATGCCCTCACCATTCTTCAGCAATGCCGTCGGGTTACCGAGCGTGAGGTCCTCATCGAGGTCGGTGAGGAAGATGTCGGCCTCCTCGAGCGTGGTGGTCAGCTTTCCTGTTATATTATTAAAGGTGTAGGGATTCAGGAAAGGCGACTTGATGAGACCCAGCAGCGTGGGCGATGAAACCGGTGCGGAGGTGAAGTCCTCAGGAGCACCGTTGTCGAAGACGTTGCGGTTGATCTTCGCATACGACATGTCGAAACGGGTGAAGAGCTTCTCAATCACGCTGATGTCGGTATTGAAGCGGACGTTCAGACGATTGAAGGCGTTCTCACGAGCTGTGCTCTGGGCATTGGTGTAGCCGAGCGAGAGGTTATACATACCCACATCGTCACCACCTTGCACGTTAATGTTGTAGTTCTGGGTGATGGCATTGTGATAGACTTCGTCCTTCCAGTCGGTGTCGTTATGATAGGACTTGTAGTAGTACTTATTCGGATCGTCGACGAGGAACTTGAATTCACCCGTGAAGTTGTTGATGTCGGGATAGGTTCCGAGGAGCTCAGTGGCATAGCGACGATACTGAGTGGCATCCATCATCTCGGGAAGACGGCCCATGAGCATAACACCGGCTCCGATATTGGCATCGATGCGGGTGGCCATGGAGTGACCGCGCTTCGTCGTGATCTGGATGACACCATTGCCACCCTTGGCACCATAGAGGGCGGTGGCATTCTTCAACACCTGTACCTTCTCGATGTCGGCAGGATTGATGTTGAGGAAGAGGTTGGTATAGTCACCATAGTGGAGCGTGGAACGCGTCTCCTGCATGTCATGGATGACACCATCGATGACGATAAGGGGCTGTGCGTTGGCATTCAGCGAATTGAGACCGCGAATGAACATGGCCGAGCCATAGCCGGGACCGCCGGAGCGGCTGATGGCGTGAACATCAGCACCGAGCGTGTTCTCGATTTCGGTCTCAACGGAATAGGCTGTTGTGTTGTGCACAGCAGCTTCCACCTCAGAGGTGACCTTCGTGCCGTTCTCATACATGGTCTGGAACTTATCAGAGATCATGATGATGCGCAACGGCGTCTGGCCATCACCAATGCTTACCTGCTGACTGAGATAGCGGGGCGAACGAACGAAGAGCGCTGTGGCAAAGGTGGGAACCTTAATGGTGAACTCACCCTTCTCGTTGGTCATGGCTGCATAGTTGCGGTCGTTGAGCGTCTGTATCTGGATACCTGCCAACGGTTCCTTGGTAACGGCATCGATGACAGTACCCTTCACCTCCATTGTGGGATATTGAGGCTTTTTCACCGGAGCCTTCTTCTTGACGACAGTCTCTACGACCTCGTCTTCGTATTCTACATCATCTTGAGCGCTGGCAGGCAGCGAGGCAGCCATCGCCAGAAGAATACTCATACCGAGAATATAATATCTTTTCATACTGTTGATGTTTAGAGGTGAGACTAGAGGACGATGACAACACCACCACGACCCGTGTTCATGGGATCAGTCTGGTACTTATAGCCCGGATGTGTCTTAACATATTCATCGAGTTCCTTCGGAACAAGCAAGATACAGTCGAGACGATAGCTGCGGTCGTACTCTCCAGTGTCGCTGGAAGGAACGGAACCGATGAGACGCAGGTAGGGATAGTAATCACCTGTTCCACGATAGCAGATGGGGAAGGTGAACTCACCCAGGAACAACGTATCGATCTTCGTAGGATCATTGCTGATCTTCTCGGCGATAGTAGCAGGACGGTTACCGCGTGGGAGCGATCCGTCGGCATTGTTGTAACCGACACTTGCCGTGATCATGCTAGGCTTCAGGTCGGCGGGATCGAGGTATGTGTTGGTGATGTTCGAAGGAACAAACACAGCATAGAAGCAATAGGTTGTCGACAACACATTGGGCAAATAGAAGTTGATTTCCGGATTCACCCTGTTGGAAGTACCAATCAGGTCGATGTAGCTCGAACTGGAGACATATCCGCTGACGGCGGGATTCTGCGTGCCCGACGTGATGGAATAGGTTCCAACCGTGCAGTTACGGGTGCTGGCCTGACTGGAAGCCATCTCAGCCTCCACCTTGATAACGGGGTTCCAGAACATCCAGGGATGCATGCGCAGGGTGTCGTCGGTGACGAAGAAGTCGCCATTACTCTTCTTCTGATGAGTGGTTCCCTCGAAAAGGTTGGCTGCATCTTCCTCGTAGATGACGCTATAGGTAGTTGTCACGAGCGAGTCGGCCTGCAGACGCTGTCCGTCCTCCAGCGACATGAGCTTACCATTGTCGTAGAGGTTGTTGTTGTAGAACAAACCATGAACCAGTGTGGTATGCATCAGCGAGTCACGCAGCTTGGCGGCATCAATCAACACAGGCACGGTGCGCGAAACACCAGCTGCGGTGGAAGGCGTCTCATAGAACGAGAAGCTGTCTACATAGTTGAAGTAAGGAGCAATCGTAGTCATGGCCTTGTTCCATGCCTCGTTGGTGGGAACGACCATGGTGTAGTTGCTATCCTCATTGTCATAGTAGGTCCAGAAGGTGTTGGTCAGAAGGTTGTCGTCGTCGAAGACGGAGTCGAGATAGGTGATGCGACCGTCGACGATAGGACCTTCGATACTCTTGGAAACATTGAGCTTACGCACATCATAGCTATGGATGTAGTTGCTGATGGAGTCGATGGGGAACTCACCTGGCTCGAGCGACTCAAGGATGTTGCTCAGGAAGTCGACCTTGCCATTGAGCGTGTGGATCACGCCATTGACACTCGGGACGTTGGCCTGAGCTACGCCGACACCTTGCATGGTGTAGTTGCCGGCACCCTCGAACTTGAGTACCTTCTCGTTGAGCATGAAGATGCGCTCGCTGAGCGATCCCGAAGCAGGGAAGTTGCTGCGGGCAATATGGTTCTTGACAAACTCTTTCAGCAGCTTTTCGTTCTCAATGGCATTCAGGGCATCATAGTCGAAGGTTCCGTTCAGCGGAGCCCAGACGGTGTAGGTCTGCGAAGCATTGAGAACCTGATCGTAGCCGGTCTTCTTCAGAAGCGCTGCAAACTGCGAAAGGTTATTGTTTTCGGCAATATTCTGCCAGATGGTCGACGTTGCCGAGCCCGTCACGGCAGACTCTGCCTCGTAATGGTCATCCCAGTCGGAGCAGGCAGTTGTCAGCGTTCCTGCTACGACGGCTGCCATGGCAACCAATACGTTTTTAAATATCATTTTTCTTTTCATAGTCGTATGCTGAATATCTTTTGATTAGTACATGTCTTCTACATACTGCGGGTTGTTATACACATTCTCCGGGCAGAACTCGATGTAATCGAGGTGGAACTGCGACGTGGTGGCATTGGGAAGCACCGTCTTGAAGCGCAACCAGTACTCGCCTTGCTCGAACTGCATCTTAGTGATGATGCGGCGCAGGTCCTGACGGTTTGCACGTGCTACCGTGCTACCACCCTTACCCACTGTGTAGTAGAGCGGGCCACGCATCCAACCCAGGTTGTGCATGTTGGCATCGCTTTCAATACCCATGTCCTCTGTGGAGAGGTAAGGAAGCCAACCTGTCACGACGTCAGGAGAATAAGTGGTGACACCGCCACTCTGCGTGGTGGTATTGCTCGGCTCGTGACGCATGTCGAGAGGGATGTCGAGTGCCTTCATCGCGTTGAGCGAACTGGTGCGGCCCAGATAGAACTGCAGCATGCCTCGGTTACCATTGGCGGTGTAGCCCATACGAAGCTCGTAGGTGCCATCGGGAACCGGCGGTAGGCGGAAAGCAAAGTCGTAAGCACCCATACAGTTGAACTCATCACCCTGATAGTTACTCCAACCATTGCTCTGACCCGACAGATAGTAGAGACGCGTGTTGTTGCCATTGTAGATGACCAGGTTCTCGAAGAAGCCATTCGGACAGCGAATGTAGTCGCCGCCAAGAGCACCGTCGGAACCCGACTTGCCTCCATTCAACGCACGGACCTCAGCATCGGAAATCATGCGGAAGTTGTTCGACATCATTTCGCCAAAGAGGGCCGTGTCGTCGAAACGCAGACGCTCGTTCAGGACACCCTTCGGAACGTTCACGTCGTAGACCAGCATGTCGTTGATGGGATGCAGATAGCCGTTCAAGGCCTGGATGTTGTTGTTGCGCACCTCAATGCCTTCACGCATCACCGTAGAGATGGATGCCGAAGCCATCTCACCGATGCGGTCGGTGAGCGAGCTGTTGGTCACCCAGCGGTTCATGAGACGCTTACCCGAGATACGGCTGATCTTGAAGAGCGTCATCGGCAGCATCGTCTCATAATACTCAAACAATGTCACCTTTGATACTTCATTGAACGTACGCACGAGTTTATCGAACGACACTTTGCATTTCAGAATATGATAGCGCACAAACATGTTCAGGGCGTTAGCAGGACTGGTGAAGTCGGTGCCGGTACTGACTTCTATACCACGGTTGCGGTAGTAGTCGTACCAGCCTGTACCAGGTTTGGCACAGTCGGCATACGCCTTGTTGGCAAAGGCTATCAAGTCTTCAATGTTGTTGATGCCGTTGGCCTGAAGGGCTTCGTCGGTCTCAGCGAAGATGGTGTAGCCCAGTGCACACTCTTCAGGAACGTAGAAGTTGTAGGTCGAGGTGATTTCCTCATAGTCCGTACGCTTCTGCGCCGTGAGCGAGTCGGCAAGTCCCGTCAGGGTCAGTGCCTGCGAGAAGATGCTGAACAGGTCGGGATGCTCCTCCATCTCACCAGATACGAAACGGTTTGAACGCTGGATAACATGGTCGATGACGTGAAGCACACCATTCTCCAGTTCGTTATCCATACTCGTGATGGCTGAGTAACGGTTGATGACCGTAAGACCGGTAATGGAGTCGATCGACGTATTGATGTCTCGTCCGAGCATTGTTCCCAATGTCATACCATTACTCATGTCCACACCCATAATCTCTGTTGAGAGCAGGTGGAACAGAGCGATGTCCTTGCAGAGGGAGTCGGTAAGGCCTTCAAGGCTCTTTGCCGTCATGCCATTGTGAGGATTGTCGGTATTTGAGACGTCATCGTACAAGCTATCGATATACACCTTCAATGCATCGTTGTTGGGAGCGAAGCAGGTATACATGCCGTAAGCAGAGAGGATCTTGTCATAGCCAATACGGGTGAGAATGTAGTTGAAGCTACTGAACTCATCACTGCGGTTGGCCAGGAAGTCCTCGATGGTCTCACCCGTAAATGTGTAGAGGTTCGACTCGTCGATGTTCTCCTTACAGCTCGTCAGCAGTACAGACGATGAAAAGAACATCGTCAAGACTGCCATGGTTTGGATGAAAATCTTTTTTCTCATATCTTCATTTATTTATTTCCAATTAATACATGTCCTCAACATAAATGGGATTGTTGTAGACATACTCCGGACAGAATTCGATATAGTCGAGGTGGAACTCCGTAGACGTGTTGTTGGGCAACACCGTCTTGAATCGGATCCAGTACTCTCCCTGTTCGAACGAGCCCTTCGTAATGATACGTCGAAGGTCGCCGGCATAGCCACGGGCTACGGTAGATCCGTACATGAAGCACAAGGGTCCGCGCATCCAGCCCAGGTTATGCATGTTGGCATCGCTCTCCACACCCATGTCCTCGGTGGACAGATAGGGCAGCCAGCCCGTTACCACGTCGGGTGAGTAGGTAGTGACACCGCCAGACTGGGTTGTCTGATTGCTCGGCACGTGACGCATGTCCAACGGGATGTCGAGGGTACGCATCGACGCGATGGATGAATTGCGGCCCAGATAGAACTGCACCATACCACGGTTACCATTAGCCGAATAGCCCATACGAAGCTCGTAGGTGCCATCGGGAACCGGCGGCAGACGGAATGCAAAGTCGTAGGCACCCATGCAGAGGATTTCATCTCCTTGATAGTTTGCCCATCCGCAGTCCTGACCACCTAGGTAATACACCTCGGTATTGTCACCGTTGTAGACCACGATGTTGCTGTTGTAGTTCTCCGGCATACGCATGTTACCAGCACCGGCAAACGTGTCGTAGACACCACCGACAATGGCTTTCACCTCTGACGGGTTCTTGCAGCGCAGACCATTGGTCATCATCTCCGGCAGCAGCGACAAGTCGTCGAAGCGCATACGCTCATTCAGCACGCCCTTCGGTACGTTCACATCGTAGACGAGCATGCCGTCGATGGGATGAATGTATCCGTTCAGCGCCTGGATGTTGTCCTTGCCGATAGCGATTCCTTCCTGCAGCACGGTGGCAATACTTGTCGATGCCATTTCTGCCACACGGTCGGTCAGCGTGCTATTGGCCACCCAACGGTTGATAAGATACTTACCTGAATGGCGCGTCACCTTCATCAGCGTATAGGGAAGCATCGTCTCCAGATACTCATAGACTAATGCCTTCGAACTGGCGGCATAAGTATAGAACATCTTGTTGTAAGGGATGCTGTAACGCAGGATATGATAACGCAAGAACATATTCAGCACATTGGCTGGGTTCTGATAGTCCTTTCCCGTGCTGACGGCAATGTTATTGTTGCGGTAATAGTCATACCAGCCTTCGGGGGAAGCACTATTCTCATAGACATTCTTCGCATAACTGAACAGGTCTTCAACATTGTTGATGCCGTTCTGTTTCAGCACTTCATCGGTTTCTGCAAAGATGGTATAACCCACCTTGCAGACATCAGGGGTATACATCTTACTGTTACCCTTGCCCGTATATTTCTTGGGCATGATGATGCCTTTTCTTTCCAACTGTGAAAGCGAGTCAACCAACCCAGTCATGACCAGGCCCTGCAGGAAGATGGAGAATTGCGGATGCTTCTCCATTTCACCTGCGATGAGGTTGTTGGAACGCGTCAGCACGTGATTAATCACATGTAGCACGCCATTCTCCAACTCTTCGTCCATTTCCGTGACAAGTGAGTGATTGTTCAACATCACCTGACCCGATACGGAGTCGATTGACGTATTGATATCTCTTCCGAGCATGGAGTTAATCGTCATGCCATTCGACATGTCAACACCCATCACTTCACTATATAATAGGTGGAAGAGGGCAATGTCCTTACAGAGCGAGTCGGTAAGTCCCTCCAGTCCGCGTGAAGTCATGCCGTTATGAGGCAGTTGCTCATTGCTGACGTCGTCGTAGAGGCTGTCAATATAGCTTTCAACAGCTTGATTGTTCGGTGCGAAGCATGTATAAGTACCATAGGCAGACAGGATTTTATCGTAGCCTATGCGCTTCAAGATATAGTTGAAGCTACTAAACTGATCGTCTCGATTGGTGAGATAGTCCTCAATCGTTTCACCCGTGAATGTATAGAGGTTTGACTCGTCAATATCCTCTTTACATCCAGTCAGGCACAACGAGAAGACACCCACGACAATCATGAAAGGCCAGACGATGCTCCTATGTAACTTATGTAGTTTCATCTTCACAATAATAATGTTGTTAGCAACTAATTCTTAGTTGATGATTTCTCCATGTGGAACACTGGATTCTGCTTGAGCAGTTTATTCACCTTCATCTCACTCTCCTGGACAGGCCAGTAGAGATAAGGTTCGCTCTTCATCTTATATGAAACAGCGTCACCACCACTGACATACTTACGCACAATCATGCGGAGCATGGGGGCGTAGAGGGCGGGCCAGTCTGTGCGGTCAGCCATCTTTGTCTTCGAGTCGACGCCTTCCATGTGACGATAGCAGTAGCGCATCAGGTCGAACCAGCGCTTGCCTTCGAAGCAGAGCTCACGCTGACGCTCGCTCAGCACCAGCAGTTCCATAGAGGCACGGTTGGGGAAGTCCTTGATGAGCAGGGTATCGGTAGCGGTCTTCACCATGGCACGCTTGTTCACGGCCTGCACGATGTTGAACGCTCTCTCCAGCGTCACGGCATCACTGTCGGAAGCGGCGGTCTGCACGAGAGCCTCGGCCTTCATCAGCATGATGTCAGTGAGACGATATACAATCCAGTTCTGATTGTATTCATCGAAAGCACGACTATCCTTCTCAAGTCCTCCCTTCTGGGTTGCGGGGTCTACGCGGGTGTTGCTTCTTGTCACGGTTTTGCGCACCGGAAGCTCTGTTGCCTCTTCATTGTCCACACCATAGGTGTTCAGCCAATAGCGCAAGTCATTCTTGGTCGTAAATGCCTTCAAACCCTGAGGAGTATTGGCATTCTCTGCATAGAAATTGAACACCTGCGAAGCCATCAGGATACTGGTGGTCTTGTGGTTGTTGCTGGAACCTTCCTCGAAATAGTAGTTCTCCAATGCCGTATTTGAGTTGTTACGTCCGTCATACTGCCATTCCAGAATACTTTCCGAAGAGTTTCCTAACACGAAGATATTATAGAAGAAGTTGTCGCGGTCGAGGAGATGATAGGGGTCATTTCCCAGCGATGCTATCGCTGCTCCGTGGGTATCCTTATAATAGGCATCCTTCGACTCGATGACCTTGTCGGCATATTCAATACACTTCTGATAGTCGGCCTGGCTGTGGTTCATAGAAGCACGCCAGAGATAGATGTCGGCGAGCAGGGCCCAAACGGCGTCGCGTGTGAAATAGCCTACGTTCTTCCAGCTTCCCTGTCCATAGGCTCCAGAGTGCATGATATAGCGCTCCGACTCTTCCAGGTCGGCGATGCAGCACTGCAGCACGCTGTCGGGAGCGCTCTGCGGAATCGACATCTCCTGGTCATCATCCTCATACGACTGTGTGGTATAAGGAACATCGCGGAAGGTGCGCACCAGATAGAAGTAGCAAAGGCTGCGCAAGGCAAGCATCTGTGCGCGCACTTCATTATAGTCACCTTGAGTGAACGAGGGGTCCAGATCCATGACATCAGCGGCATGGTTCAACACAATGTTGCAGCGGTTGATGACACCATAGAACGATCCCCACTCACAATAGCTATTGGTAGGCAACAGGTTAACGGCATTGATATTGTCGAGCGACGTGTTGATGCAGCTGGAGTATTTCACCAGTTCATCGGAACGGAATCCGCCCCAGACAATAGCCTTCTCCTGGCATCCATAGCTGATGATACTACCGTAGGCACCCGTCACCATGTTCTGAACGTCCTGTTTGGTCTTCCAGAAATCCTCGCCGATGGTCTTATCGGTAGGATAGATGGTCAGGAAGTCGTTACAGGAAGTGAGTCCTGTTGCGAGCAGAGCCATCACGGCAAAAACCTTGAATATATTGTTACGTTTCATACTGATTTCTGTTTTTAGAATCCAACATTAATGTTCAGGGTTACCGACTTGCTTCGCGGTGTCTGCGAGTTATCATAGGCGATACCCCACGCACCAGCGGAGTGTTCAGGATCGGTGCCGCTGTACTTGCTGAAGCACAGGAGGTTCTGTGCCGAGAGACTCAGCATCAATGTGCGCAAGCCCATAGCCTTCAGCAACTTCTTGTTGAAGCGATACGACAACTGTACGTAACTCATACGGATGAACGATGCATCCTCCACATAGCGGTCGCTACCGAGCCAGTTGTAACCGGTGTTGTACATGGCACGAGGAATCGACGTCACGTCGCCGTTCTTGCGCCAGCGCCAGTTCACAGCCGTGCTCTGGTTGTAAGCGTTGTACATTTCCTCCAGACCCATGCGGGCGCGGTTCACAATCTTCACGCCAGAACGGTAGGTGAAGCTCGACTTCAGCGACCAGTCGCCATAGAAGAAGCTCAGGCCGAAACCACCGCTGAACTTCGGGTTCGAGTTGCCAAGGTAAACAATGTCGAGCGAGTTGATCTGTCCGTCGTGGTTGATGTCCTCATAGATAGCATCACCACCCTGGAACTTATACGTCGACGTTCCTTCCTTATAGTTGTAAACCTGCTGAATAGGATTACCACGCGAGTCCATCAGCACCTTTCCTTCGTCGTCGAGGGCGATAGGAGCGGTCTTGTTGGCTGCGAGGAATTCGTTGTTGATATAGTCACGGAACTGTTCGGAAGTCCAGCCGTGGCTTTCCTTCTGGTTGATCAGGTATTCATAGGAATACTGGTAGACGCCCTTAT
This sequence comes from uncultured Prevotellaceae bacterium, assembly GCA_900316285.1. Lineage (GTDB taxonomy): Bacteria > Bacteroidota > Bacteroidia > Bacteroidales > Bacteroidaceae > Prevotella. Next base: position 27,102 of record ONCG01000006.1, on the reverse strand, counting down.
AGCGGAGACCATAGATAGAACCGAGGGGGTTACCAGTCTGGATGCGGTTCAGATAAGTACCACGCGAGCCAGCATCCCATTCAGCGTTGATCGACTCAAGCACGCTCTCGTCCATCTTCACAATCTCATTGAAGTTCTGGCAGATGTTGAAGTTTGCGCTGACCTCGAACTTACCAATCTTGAGGAACTTGTTACCATTCAGGTTCAACTCCCAACCCTTGTTGGTCATCTCACCAACATTGGTCCAAGCAAGTGTGGAGAAACCAGACGATGACGGAATACGTACATTCTTCATCAGCAGGTTCTTCGTACGCTTGAAGTAGTAGTTGAAGTCACCAGTGATCATGTCGTTGAAGAATCCGAAGTCACCACCAATATTATACTGAGCGGTGCGCTCCCACTGCAGACGGTTGAGCTGCAGACCTTCCAGATACATGATGTTATCGTTACCCGAACCGCTACCATAGTAGCCGCTGGGGTTGTAGCGTGCATACTGCAGGTACTCGTTGTCCGGCTGCTTACCCACAATACCCCAAGAGGGACGGAACGAAAGCATGGAGAGCCAAGAGTCAGACCACTTCATCCAAGGCTCGTCGCTGATATTCCAACGAGCGGAGATGCCGGGGAAGTAACCCCACTTCTTCGAGTCACCGAACTTGGTGGTACCGTCGGCACGCATCGAGAAGTCGAAAGCGTAGCGGGTCTTGTAGGAGAAGTGTCCCTGATAGATTCCCGACATCGAGCGCCATTCGCCGTTGCTGGTGCTGGCACCAGTGATATACGAATCCACCGATGTAGACTCAATACCATTCGGCGAATTCACCTGAGAGTTAAACTGGCTGTTGTTGTTACCCGTTGTCATCTCCCAACGACCGAGCATGGTCACATACCAGTCTTGGTTGCGGAAGTGCGGGGTGAAGGTGAGGGTGTGACGGGTGGTGAAAGCCAGCGAGTTGTAATCGTACGACTCGTTGTAGTTATACTTACCATCAGTCCATCCGTTGGTGCTCAGCGAACCAGGCCAGTACTGCGGGCGGCTCTCTGAGAAGATATCCATGTAAACCAGACCCGTGTAGTCGAGGCGGCTCTTCGAGTCGTCCTTGCCGAGCAGGTAGTAGTCCAGGCGGAACTCAGGCGAGATACGATAGGTCTTGTCGTCGCGCCAAGCCTGGTGGGCAATGGCCACCGGGTTTCCGAGGTTACGAATAGCCTCGAGCTGTCTTGACGATGTACCGGCCACCGTTGATCCAGCACCGTCGGCACCTACGGGCAGCATCACGTAGAACTCGTCGGTGTTCGTTCCGTCGGCGTTCTGGCGATAGACACTCATGTTCGGTGCCATCTGCTGTGCGCGACCCAGGATGTTGTCGTCGTAGTTCTTATGGTTGTCCGTATAGGTGAGCGGGAACGTTGTACGGAACGTGATGCGGTCACTCACGAAGTAGTCAAGGGCGAGCTTCGTCGAGAAGCGGTCCAGCGTCTGCTTGATGATGGTACCGTTCTGGTGGTCGTAGCCGGCCGAGATACGGAAGTTGGCCTTTTCACCACCACCCGAGATGGTCAGGTAGTGATACTGGCTCCAACCAGTCTGCTGCACTTCCTTCACCCAGTCGGTGTTGTTGTTCCAGTTTTCGAATTCTGCCCACGAGCGGTTGTAGTTGATTTCGTTGATGTTCGTCGTGGCGGTAGCGCTCTGTGAAGGATTGTAGTACATCTCCTTCAGCATCATCGTGTAGTCGTCACCGTTCAGCAGGTTGTAGCCCTTCGGCTGCCAGTTGGCCTGCACACGCAGCGAGTAGTCAACACGGGTAGCACCACGCGAACCACGCTTGGTGGTAATCGAGATAACACCATTGGCACCGCGCGAACCCCAGATGGCAGTTGCGGCGGCGTCCTTCAGTACGTCGATCTTGTCGATATCAGAGGGGTTCACCGAGAGCAGCGAAGCGTAAGTTTCCTCGTTGGCCGAGGTGAAGTCGAAGTTCTGGTCGGGGTTATCGAAGATGTTTCCGTCGACAACGATCAGCGGCTCGGCCGATCCGTTGATGGAGGTCACACCACGAAGGCGCATCGAAGTACCTGAACCCAGGTTACCAGAGTTGGCCACGATGTCCAGACCGGCAATCTTACCCTGCAGGGCCTCATCGGCCGATGTGAAGGACAGACCTTCCACCTCACTCATGTTAAACGTCTGCTTAGCTGCCGAGACCTCGTTTTCAGGGATGACCAGACCACCTTGGCGGAATTTTGCCTTAGCCTTTACGACGACTTCCTTCAGCGTGTTCTCTTCCTCGAGCATGATGTCGAAGACGGTCTTGTCGCCGATGGGTATCGTCACCTTCTTATATCCCACATAGGAAATCTGCAGTTTGTTCTTCGTATTCTGGATCTCCATCGAGAAGTTACCGTTGATGTCGGTCTGCGAATACGAAACGTTACGGTTGTTGGCATCGATTTCCACAACGTTACACATCATCACTGGGCCTTCCACGTCGTTGACGGTACCCGAGATGCGTGCACCTTGTGCCATAGCTGCAGTACTCAGGACGCAGCATATCGCCAGTAACAGATATTTGATATTATTTGTTTTCATAAGAGATACTGTTTAAGTCCTAATACTGCTTATACAACTTGCTGTCGTACAATCGCCTGAAAGCTGCCAGTTTCTTCTTGGCGTTCGCACCGGTCCAAAGCGTGTCGTAGCGGTTGGTGCCTGCATGCGAGTTCAAAGCCACAGGAATCTGGTGGATAACAGCAAACGACGATGTTCTAATCTCACCAGCCGTCTTGGCAGCCTTGTCGAACACGTAGTCGCGTGTCATCTTGTTGACGACATTGCTACCCGTCGAGCTGATGTTCACTTGCTGACCACTCTTGTCGACAACTGTTATCTGGCGGTTAGCACCGCTGACCGTAAGTTTCTCACGTACACCGAGGGTATCGGAGCAAGCCGTAGCATAGACACCAGCTTCGATGTTCTTATCGAGATATACCGAGTTGTCCTGGAAGTGGTAGCGGATGAAGGCATTGATTTCCTCCAGCATGGCCAACGCCTTGTTGCGGGCGGCGATGACGTCTTCGCTGTAGTTGCCTTCCGTCTGCTGCTCTTCCCACTTCTCATGATACTCGTCGTAGATGGCCTGTACATCGCTCCATGTGGGGAGTCCCAATGCATAAGCCTTCTTCATAGCTTCATTGTCGGGAACGTAAACTGTATAGTTGTACGAGTTGAAGAACTTCACGTCGTAGTCGAGTCCGAAGTGACCCACCTCGTTGACGAACAACTCGTAACCCTTCACGCGCTGCTTCTTCGTCACCTGGTTCACTTCCTTCATCTTGTCGCTGGCGAAGAAGAACAGATCCTCGTTGTAGCCGTTACAGAGCTTGTTGAATTCATCAAACTGCGAGTATTCACCCAGCACTGAGTAAACCGACTTCTGAGGAGCCTGGATAACGTGGTCGATAGCATACGACACACCGTTCTTCTGGTTGTATTGCTTCACAACGAACGACGGAGAGAGGCGGTTGTCGATCTGGCCACCACTTTCCACACGACCTTCAAAGAAGTGGATCTCACCACCATGCTTGGTCTTGTAGTATTCGTTGGTGCCGAATTTCTCACCTTCGCCAAGCACCACGGTGTGGTAGTTCAGGATGTCGATGAGATGGCTGCGGAAGGCAGAGGTTGCCACCGTACCGATGGAGTCGCCGATTTCACCCGTGAGGGGGTTGTACTGCCACTGCGAGCAGAACACATAAGGCGAACGGTTCTGGTAGTAGAAGCGCAGTGCGCGTGGCTGGTCGTGCATCAGATAGGTAGGATCCACGTAGAACTGTCCGAATGCCTTATCGGTCGGGATGAAGAATGCGTAGTTGGCACTCATGGCGAGCAGATAAGCATAGAAGTTCTGGTTCAGTCCAACAGTAGTATTTCCGTTATATCCGTCCTGGATAGCGGTGTTCATGATTCGCATGTTGTCGGTGAGCAGAGCCGGTGCCGACACAGCGATGTAACGGTTCGGTGCGAATACAGTGTTCAGCATGTAGGCTACACCGTTATTGGCAATCTTCACATCGTAGGTGCCGTCGGCATTCTTGTTCAGCACGTCGAGCGACAGACCCATCGGGTCGGAAGCATCGTCCATCACATCACCGAACTTGCTGGGCACGGTTCCCACGAACGAAGACTTCATCAGGTTGTCGAGGAATGCCTGCACAATGTCCTGAGGAATCGAGTCGATGTTCTCGGCAAGATTCTCTTCGGTGTTCTCCTTCTTACCATACTGGTCGATGATAAACGAACCACTGCCACCCGGCAGGAAGTAGGTCTTCATGGCCTCATCGGTAGGAACGAAGATGGCGGCAAGGTCGCTCAGGGCATTCGAACCCGACATACCGTTGGTATAGGTATTCCATCCCGGATCGTAGGGAAGCACGCTCTTCACGATTGCGCCATTAGGATCAACGGTCAAGTCGGAACCCTGCGAACGCGAACTGAAGTAACGCTTCTGGAAAATGGAGTCGATGAGTGGCAGACCATTGGCCTGTGCAAAGTCGTTGTAGTTGTTGGTCGTTGCGGCATCGTAGACGGGAACGCTGAAGCGATCGAGCATACGGCTGAAGTAGAAGCTCTCGCCGTTGGTGCGGATGAGTTCAGCAATGTTTCCCGGCGGTACGAGCACATCCTGCAGCTGGTGGATATAACCATTCTTACAGGTCACGTCGCCTTTGATAATCTTGTTTCTGAAGATGTAAGCGGAATTCTCTTCATCGTTGTAAGGAGTTCCGGTAATCACTTCAAAGTCACTGTTCTCACCACGTGTGGTAATGCTGTTGTTGGTGAGCTGCTCAGCCGTGAAGTGCACCATCATCGGACGTGTGGCGTCCATCACGAGGTTAATGCCCTTGTCGAAATACTTCTGCCAATAGGAGTTGTTCTTCGGCATGCCAGCAGGACCAGGAATAAACGTAATGGTGTCGATGACGTTGGCACCAGTGGTGTGCTTCATGGCAATACCTGGTGTGACGCTTGTGGCGTCATACGACACATTCGACAACATTTCGACAAGGATGGCATTGTCGAGCATCGAGGAGTAGAGCAGTTGCTTCTTCATGGCCTCTGTCAGGTCCTCGTACTTTCTCACGCCCCATGCATTGTTAGCATAGAAGCGCTCGAAGGCTTCATCATTGGCTGCAAAGACGGTTTTCGAACCCGTCTTTCCCAACGTCTCGGCATAACCCATGTCTTCAATGAGCCGCACGTAATTGTTAAAAGTACCTGTCAGTACTTCTGGGTTAGGATTCTTCAATTGCTCATATACACTACTTCCCAGCCAACTCGGGTAGTTACCCTCGTCGTCTAGGGGGAAGCGGTCGTTACAAGAGAGGAATCCACCACTGATCACTGCCAAACACAAGCCATACAGGGCTTTCTTGGTCAGTTCAAAAAAGCGGTAATTCATACATTTAAAGATTTAGTTATTACATTGTTTAATATATATTACTTGTTAGGTTACTTAAATTCGTCGGCAAATTTAATATAAATTATTTAAAAAAACGTAGAAATCCCGAATTATTTTCTCTTCTGCAGCAATTTCTTCCCATTTTGGACATAAACTGCGGGGAAAACAGCCTGGCTTCCGTTAGCGATTCTCCGACCCGCGAGATCGTAGCAAGCACCGGTGGCTTTGTTGTTTTCAGTTGTGGTTTTTCGGATGGCGGTATTGATTTTCTGCAGCAAGCGAACATTGTCTATATATAATAAGGTGTTGTTGGCAGCACCCACGCTGGCCGAACTCTGATAACCCATCGAGAAGATCACGTCCTGAGGTTCGGTCAGGGTGAAATCATAGCAGAGCACCTCCCAGCTATTTGGCTCCGAAGGATAGCGGTAGTCGGTCTTCGTGCCAATCTTCACTCCCGTGAGCGACGTGTTGGTATTGCCTGTAGCGGTGATGCGACGGCCGTCGTTCTTCTGCTGGTTGGTGCACTCATATTTCATGTTCAGCAACAGGCGGTATTCACCCTCGGGCAGGGTGACCGTCTGCGTGATGGCATTCTGACCGGCTGCCCATGAGTTCAGCGTCGTCAGTGTGCGCTTGCCCTTGTCGTCATCACTCAACAGACCAGCTGTCTGCGCAGCGTAGTTTCCCACATTCGAGGGGCTCACGCAAAACAAATCCATCGAATAAGGCATGGAGTACATACGGGCATAGTTCGAACTGCCCGACATGCGGTTGGCGGCGGTCCAACCCTTCACAGGTAGCACGTTGGGAAACTTCGAGTTCGAGGCCGCCACCTTATTTATATAGCAGTCTGCATAGGTTACTCCGGAGGCCGTCACGTTCTGACCGCGGTCGCCATACGAGTCGTCCTCCTCGAAATTAGGGTTTACGAGCTGAGCCGTGATATCGGTGTAATCCTTGGTGAGGTCGTCGGTATCATTCTCGGGGAAAGGAACATGCTCCACTTCCAATTCATTGCCGCGAATCGTCGCTTTAACGGGTCCGTTATATAAGAAGGTATGTGTCTTCAACCCATCTTCACCCACATACCAAAGCATGTAGGCGCAATCACAATACGGATCATCAGGTATGTCAATGTAGACGGTATTGAAATCCTCTTTATCTTGAACAATCTTCATTGATTCTGGATCAGGTGAGAAGAATTTCACCACGTAATTCTGACTATGGTTCGGTTCAGCAACGATGCTAACATAATCATCACTATAAACCTCGTTAACATAGGGTTCTCGTAAAACCGGGAAAAGTCCATGCGGGCCACACGCCAAGTCTTTCTCTTTGATGACGCACTTCTCGCCACTGCAGAAGTTCGAGAGCTGCAGGTAGCCAGTGCCATCGGGATCGAAGGCCATCGCACCGTTCCAACCTGCAGGCACTTTGTCCTTTAGGTCGATGAACTGCGAGGCGAGCGTCTTAGTTTGGTTGGCATCGATATTGCTGTAGTACACCATCGCACGACGGTCTACCACATCCCCCTGCCCTACCGTACGACTCTTGTCGTTGTAGAGCGTGTAGAGTTTCGAGGTCATCACCGAGTTGTTGTTGGCGCGGTCGCCGAAGAACATCTGCTTCTCACCCGTGCCCACGAATCCCAGCTCGTTGTCGATGTTCAGCCATGAAGCACTCAGTTTCTTCGTGCCACCATCGGTCACTGTTGCCTCTCCCTCAGAGTGGAAGAGCTTACGGCTGGTCTTCGTCATCTCGTCCATCGAGATAGCCATCAGACCTCCTTGCTCCTTGGTGATAGTTGCAGCACCATTCGCACGGACATAGTCGAGATACATCACCGCGTTGCCCGGCGTTGAGAAGATGGCGAAGCGGTTGTTCAACGCACCGTCGTTGGTGTTCAATTCTCCATTCATGGTCCAGGCGTCGCCTTTCAGGTCGTAGATACCACTCACAACGGGTGTAGCATTGGTCTTCTTGCCCTGCACCTCATACCATCCCAGGAAGTTACCTGTGTTGTTAGCACGGAAAGGCACGATGATTTTGTTCTTGTCCACCGAGTTAGCTGCGATGTAGCCTGTGTAGCTCTGCAGTCCGGTACTCCACGAGAACGTTGTGAAGCGATCTTTCGTGAAAGCACGCACGATGTTCTGCGTGTCCAGTTTCTTCGCTGCACTGTAGCGCTGGCGGAATGCTTCGAAGTCGGTTGCCTTGAGGTCGGCTGTCGAGAGCACGTGGTGCATGAGCCACGTCATCATCACACGATGAGCCTCCACACCCATACGGCGTGCTCCCACATCGGCACGCAGCAGCCACGAGCCGTCGCTGGTGGTCTTCTGCCGAGCCTTAATGTATTTGTAGGCGAGGTTCTCAAGCATCAGCGCATCGGCATCCCTGAGGAAGCAGGCATTCGTGGAGTAGCTGGTAATCTGGTCATAAAGGAACAGGCTCCAGTCGTTGCCGTTAGGCATAGCGAGTTCACCGTCGGTGAGTGCGAGCCAGTTCAGCACTTCCGTCTGCACCTCTTGATTATGATGCATCAGTGCGTTGGTCTTCCATTTCTCCTCGCCATAGAGTTCCTTTTGGAACAGTTTCAGGGCGAGGGCCGCCTCACCCAGTTCCTGCATGACCACATTCTGATAAGATGTGTGGAAATAGTTGTGGTTCTGCAGTGTATAGTCGTCGTAGAGATTCTGCCCTTTATAGAGCTGTGCTACGGTCTTTGAGTCATAGTCGGGGTCGACGACAGTACGGTTCGTCTTGTCATCGATGTGCGAGTAGCTGTTGATGGCAAACTCGCGGAGGCGCTGGAACCAGCGAGTTGCCAGCGCATCATCGGGGAACAGACCCAGCGTAGCTGCAAGGATGTCGGCCTCCCAACCGTTCTCCTCAGCCTTGGTGTCGCCGCTGTAGCCTGTGGGTATCGAGCGTGTGAGCTCGTAGTTGCATTCCGCCTTCAGCAGTTTATAGATGTAGTTGCGTTGTGTCTCGGTGAGTTTGTCCCACTGGAAGAACGCGGAATAGGCCACACTCATGGCCCAGAGGCTCGACTCCCAAGCGAAATCGCTCGTCGACACCGAGCCCCAATAGTTGTTGCCCGAGCACACTTTCAGCTTGTTCGCCTTATGGGTGCTATAAGCAAAAATCAGCGATTTCATCGCCATTTCTTCGATATCGTCCCACGTTACACCTGTGGGCAGCGTCACCTTTCCCTTACCATATTTCACGAGGAATGCACAGATCATCGAGAGGTCGGCATTCGGACGCACGCCTCGCTCGTCGTTGGCCATCGTGTTCTCGCCCTTGAAACACCCACATGCCTCGCCTACACTGTTCGGGGCAGAGGCATGCTGGAAATCGTTCTTCATGTACTTGGCGAAGTCGGCAAGCATCTGCAACAGGTCCTGCTGCATGGAGGCTTCACCGACAAAGTCGGCCGTGATGACACCCTCGGTGGGACTGGTCTGCGCAGCGGCTGCCAGAGTCAGGCAGAGTGTCGCTGCAAGGAAAAGGAGTTTCTTCATTGTTGTAGTTGTTTGTCTAGATTCTCTAGATATTCTAGACGATCTAGATGTTCTTGATTTTTCAGAGAAAAAAAACGGCTCCCTGCACACTTTGGAAGCAGGGAGCCGTCGTTATCGCTTGATGATTACTTCACCATGATCTTCATGGCCTTACCGTCGCGAACGACGATGTTCAGACCACGCTGCAGCTTGTTGGTGCGTACGCCGTTGACGGTGTAGATACCGTCGACAGCCAGCGTCTCAGTTGCAATCTCGTTGATGCCAGTAGCGAGCGGGCCGTCCCATCCGCTGTTGTCACCCTTCTTGGTGAGCGTCAGCGTCCAGTCGGTTACTGAGAACCAAGTACCCTCGAACTGCTTGCCTGTGCGTGCGATATCGGTGCACATACCAATCACGATCTTGTGATCCTTCACCTCAACGCCCGTGATTTCGAGATACTGCCAGCCGAAGCCGTTACCACCGTTGGCGTTCACGATACCCTGGATGTAGAAGTAGTCGGGATCGCTGTCGGTCATAGTCTCGAAGCGCTCGCAAGCATTCTCCCAGATAGCACCCCACTTGTTAGTGGCCTTGTCGGTCTTTTCCTCACCAGTCTCGTCATCGAGATAGGTGTAGGTCTGCATCGGAATCTCCTTCCAAAGCGTGTCGGCCTTAGCCTCACCGCAGTTGCCTGCGAAGATGAAGGCGCCAGGAGCGCTGGTACGTACGGCAGCACCTACGGTATAAGTACCATTGGGCACACCAAGTACTACCTGCTCGCCGTAGAAGTTGAGCACGCTGTCAGCAGCATTATAGGAGTCGAAGTAGCGGTGACCGCTGTCGTTCGAGTCAAAGTACTCACCACCGTTGGTAGGACCGTTACCGGTACCCTTGTCGATATCCCAACCCGTTGTGGACTCTGCCTTCGGGTTCTGGATGAACGACGTGTAGTCGGTTCCGTCGGGATCAGTGTCATAGGTCTCCTGCTTCTTCACGTTGTAGAGCATGGTCTTCAGCTCTTCCACGAAAGCGTCAACAGTAGCCTTGTCCTTCATCTCGCTCAGGAGGATAGCCTTCTGATCGTTCATGGTAGTGCCGAGAGCGTTCTTCACAGCCTGCGACTGAGCGCCTGCCAGGAATTCAGCAGCCTCCATGAAGACGGGCACGTAGGTGTTGATGTAGTTCTTAGCCTCATCGAGCTTAGCGTCGACTGCCTCGTAGGTAGCCTCGTTGCTGGCGATGTAGTCCTTCACATAGTCGAGAGCGAAACGAGCGATAGCAGCAGCCTCACCGTATGAACCGTCGGCCAGACCAGCCTCAACGGTCGGGATGGTCTTACCCTCGGCCATGATCTCATTGTACTTACCCTCAGAGGTCTCAGCCAGTGTGGCAGCCTCGTTGAGCATCTCGAGATCCTTTGCGATGTCATAGTTGAAGAGAATTTCCTCAGCCTTGGCCTTGTCGGCAGCGAAGTGCATACCGTCAACCAATGCCTTCACCTCAGCAACGCGAGCAGCGGTAGCCTCAGCAATCTCCTCAGCAGTAGCCTCACCGAAGTAGAACAGCTTGAAGTTGGTAGCGCAGAACCAGCCTGCAGCACCCGTGTCAGCAGCACCAGTACCCAGAGCACCGATGGTGAGCTTGCCGTCGGCAACGATCACCCACTGCTCAGTGGTCAGCGTGGTCCAAGTACCCATCTCACCTTCATCCCACAGACCATCGGCAAGCGGGTTCGAGACAGCGCTCTGCAGCGAGCTCTTAGCGAAGGTGTGCTGGTCGGTAGCCATACCGCTCTGAGTGATCAGGTCGGCAGCAACCTTGTAGAGTCCGTTGGGCAGGCCAGTGATATCCTGTGCGATGCTCACGGTGTTGAAGTTGTTGTTCCATGCATTCCAGCAGGTACGGCCCTGACGCCAGTTCAGACGCTGGTCGCCACCGCCCTCGCCCATGTACCAACCTTCGCTGGTGCCGTCGAACGGAGCGCTACCTACGGTGTAAGGCTTCTCCTCGTCGAACTCGTTGGGGAAGGTGTAAGTGCCGTCGGCATTCAGCGTGGGCTCACCCTTCGCACCTACGAACCACGGGTTCTGGATGTAGAACGTGTAGTCGGCGGGATCGTCGCGTGTAGCCACCTGGCTTGCATAGTACTCCTTAATAGCCTGGTTCATGCCCTCGATGGCAGCTGCGATAGCGTCAGCACCACCCTCGTCGAGCACAGCCGAATACTTGTCGATAGCATCGCTCAGAGCCTCCTTGCCGGGATAGTCGGTGCTGTAGACCAGCGTCTCAGCCTTGGCAATGAGTTCGTCGAGCGTGACAACATCCTTCTGAACCTGCTGATACTTAGCAATAGCGGCCTTGATAGCCTCCAGAGCAGCCTTCAGCTCTTCCACGTCCTCATTGATCATACCGTAAAGTTCGTTCTTCACGTCCTCCATCTCACCATACAGACCCTGATAGTCGGACATCTCGCCCTGCAGAGCCTCAAACTGGTCCATCAGGTAGTAGCAGTCGGACTGGAACAGTTCAACAGCATCAGCTTCACCAATCTTGTAGAGCTTGATACCGTCGAGAGCTACGATGGGCTGACCGCCAGAACCGGCGTTGGCTGCCTGGTAGCCGAACTGCATCGTGAACTCGGTGGTGGGGGTGAACTCAAACTCGTGCTTCGTCCACACCTGAGCATTCAGGCCGGTGCCTTCCTCATCCTTAAATTCTTCGTTGCGGCATACAATCTTGGTCAGGTCCTCAGCCACAGCCGATGTATTGGGATTGATGTTGATGGTCCAATACTCCAGACGATACTTTGCACACGGCAAATTCACCACCTGCTTGTAGATAGCACTATTGGTCCAGCCAGCACGCAGGTAGACGAAACCTTCGCCACCGTCGAACTCGGTAGGACGGGCGGGAACCTCAAGATAAGTGGTTCCGTCGTCGGCAATGGGTACTGCCTGCGAAGCAAGGTCGTAAGGCACCGTACCGAAATACGTCCATTCACACTGGGGGAAAGGTGCATTCGACTCCATTGTCCAGCCCTGCACGCGACCCTTGAAGCCGTTTACGGCCTCCATCTTGCGGCCGTCAGGACGGCTCTGACTGGTGGTGGCTTTCGGACGTGCATAGACAGTACTGTCAGCAGCAATGTAGGCCCAGCTACGGCTATTATTACCACCAGCTTCCCTGTCTGTACTGACGGCGTCCTTCATCTTTCCGTCCTTCTGGAAAGTGAGGTCCTCGTCAAAACCAGCGTTGATGACATACTTTGTCACGTCATCGCCCACTTCATCTTGCGCCAGAACCGGCATGCCGATCATGGCTACAAGAGCAAAAAGTAGAAACTTCTTCATAAGTTGAATTTTTTTGATTAGTTAGTAAAAAGATTAAATAATATAAAACATTTGGCTGCAAAGGTAGTTTTTTTTTCTGAAACTCCCAAATTTTTGCTGCTTTTTAAGACCATTATTTTCAAAAAGGTGTAGAAGACGACCGCTTCAAGAGATGTTTTCTTGCCGTTTTACGCATGCAAGCTCCTATCTTGCTGCGAGCGATTATCTTCCTTTTTAGTTAAATTTTTAATAAAAACCTTATAATTTATTGTGTAATTCAAATATTTTTCGTATGTTTGCAGCCTGAATGTCGTGCGAACTACCTAACCATGACTATTTGCAGGCCCTTGTGGTCTGTAGTGATCAGATGTGAGAATTACTTTATTTAATCAATTTTATTGTCTAACAAACCTAAAAACAAAAGCTTATGAAACAACTTTTCCGTTTCTTTACGGTTCTGCTTCTGGCAGCCGTAACAAGCGAGGCCTGGGCTATTGACGTACCCAAGCCTAAAACGACCGCTCTGCAGCCGGACGTTGAGCTCTACATCCTCAACGTAGGCACGCAGCTCTACCTTGGTCAGGGTGAGGCTTGGGGCACTCAGTCAGTAGGTGCCAAGAAGGGCCTGAAGTACATCCTGAAGAACAAGCGCGACGACGGTGCGACGATTTCGTTCGCAGGTCCGAACCACGACGGTCTCGACGATGCCGGTAACGAAATCACCGAGCTGCCCAACGGACAGTACTGGCTCTATGCTCCCGACATGAACGGAGGTGGTGGCGGTCACTGTCTCGACCGCTGGCAGGACGGCACTTGCGGTGAAAAGTATCGTTGCTCGTTCGCCGACCAGGCCGACTTTGACGAGCGCGGCGTATGGCAGATTGCCTCTGTGGGCAACAACACCTACACGCTGCAGGTTCCTCAGGGTCTCCCTGACACCTATGCTACCTTCCAGAACTTGTATGTGGAGGGTGAGTTTGCTGGTATCTGGCCTGAGCACGGATCATTGTGGGGACAGAACAACCTCGACGGTCTGTCGTATGGTCTCTACAGCGACATCGTCTATGCCGACCATCCCGAGGCTTGCCAGTTCCAGTTCGTGCTGGCTGCCGACTATGAGATCTATGCCGCTAAGTGCGACCTCGCTGACATCATCAACGAGATTAAGGAGAAGGGCATGGCCATCAACACTGCCGATGCAGAAGCCCTCATCGCCAACGAGAATGCCACCCTCGAAGAGGTGCAGGCAGCTATCGAGGCTCTGAAGGAAGAGATTGCCAACCTGGCTAACTATCTCAACCCCGCTGACGTCAGTAGCAAGTACCTGGTGAACCCGAAATGCGGTACCGCTCATTCGCTGGAAGGCTGGACCTATTCGCAGGAGCCCACATGGGATAGCGACATCTGGGAGTTCTGGAACAAGAGTGGTGCTCCCACCTTCGAGCAGACCACGAAGGAACTGCCCGCAGGTATCTACAGCCTCAACGTCGACGCTTACACTCGTACCGACATGGTTGCCACCTTCGAGTTCGGCGACCAGATTATGAACCTGGCTACCGTCAGCTCCAGCGAGGTGAACGTTCGTTCGGCTGGTAGAACATGGATGGATGCCGGCAACGGTAAGAACACCCTGTTCCTCTTCCTCGAAGAGCCGAAGTCGGTGCTCGTTCGCATCACTGCCGACAACACCACTGGCGACCACTGGACATGCTGGCGCGACTTCACGATGACCTACTACGGAAGCGCCGAGACCGACTATCGCATCCTGGCTAAGCTCTACACCGACGGCTGGCAGGAGAAGATTGAAGGCAAGCACTTCTATGCTCCTTATGCCGATGCTCTGCAGGCAGCCCTTGAGAAGTCTGAGACTGGCACTACGAAGGAAGAGATCCTTGCTGTCTATGAGGAAGTGAAGGCTGCCTATGATGATCTGATGAAGAGTGTTGCTCTCTATGAAGAGCTTTGGGGCTATGTTGATCCCTCAAGCCCAACCTTCATGAATGCTGAAGGTGACGTCAAGTATCACTACGACACTGACTTCCTTGCTATATTCGAGCGCGTCCAGGATATGTGGTGGGACGAGGACACAAGCCTCAACAACGAGGAAATGGAAGCCCTCATCGCCGAGTTCCTGCAGAAGGCTGACGATGCTATCAACAACACACCTCCCGAACCCGGTGAGGACGTTTCTCACAAGCTCGTGAACAGCAAGTTCATCGACGCTCAGGACAACTCAAGCTTCAATGGTTGGACCGTAGCAAGCCGCCAGAACGAAAGCGGCGGTGGCAACCCGTTCCAGAACAACTCTGGTAAGCGCTTCGTTGTGGAGCAGTGGAACGGCGGTGGCGATGGCGCCATCATCGACGTCTATCAGAAGGTGAAACTGTGGGCAGGTGCATATCGTCTGAGCTGCAAGGGCTGGTATCGTTCTACTACCAACCAGCAGCAGCACGACAGCGATCCTAAGCTCAACACCGTGAACACCTTCCTCTATGGTTCGTCTTCACAGTATCGCTTCCACGATATCTATGAGGCTGGCTACACCCAGGAATGGTGGGATGAGGGTCCTGCTACCTTCAGCATCGACAACCAGACCCCGAACAACTTCACCGGTAACGTTGACGGTCTGCTCTATCCGAACAACTGCGCAGGTGCTAACTATCTCTTCGCTAACACCAACAACTACGACATGGTTGCCGAGTTCATCTCTACCGGCGACAGCATCAAGGTTGGTGTGAAGGGTCAGGACATCCCCGCTGGCGGATGGCTCATCTGGAACGACTTCGTTCTCACATTCATTGGTAACGAACTCGAAGACATGCAGCCCATCGCTAAGCAGACAGCTGACATGTATCGCGAATATCTCGAGGAGCACATGGCAGCAGCCACCAAGGCTGAGCTGCAGGCTTGCATCGACAACATCGACAACGCTCCCGACGTAGCTACCCTGCTCGACGCTTACAAGAGCATCGGCGACGTGGTTGACAAGGCTATCAACAGCATCAACCTCTACAAGACGCTCGACGCTGCTATCGCACGCCTCGACGAGAAGATTGCTGACAAGGCTGAGACCGCTACGAAGGAAGCTGTAGAAGCTGCCGAGGCTCTCTCTGACGAACTTGCTAAGGCTTACGACGAAGGCGCTATCAACGACGAGGATGTTCCCGCCACACTGGAGCGCATCGAGAAGGCCATCAAGAATCTGAACATGCCGGATGTAACGGGTGCCAGCGATGACAACCCCATCGACATGACCGACATCATCACCAACCCGAAGTACGACAACGGCAGCGCTGCTACGCTGAACGGCTGGACCAACGTCGACGGCAAGGCTACTGCTGAGTACGAGAACAGCCACTACGGTGTTGCTGAGGGCTGGAACAGCGCATTCGACCTCTATCAGGATCTCACCGACATGCCTGAGGGAACCTACCACGTAATGCTGCAGGGTCTCTATCGTCAGGAGGGTACTGGTACAGATACCAAGATCTGGCAGTATGGCTATGCTGAGAAGAAGGGCTTGCTCGACATCCTCAACGAGGAAGCTAAGACCGACGTTCCTGAGTACGACGCTCGCGCTAAGATGTATGCTAACGGCGACTCTGTTGCCTTCAAGCCTTGGATCCTCATTGGTACTGAGGATTGGGACGATGAGGCTCAGGAGTACTTCGCTAACGGCTACGACGGCACTTGGACTGAGATTCACGACTCCATCAGCACTGTTGGTGTCGACGAGATCTACTACTTCCCGAACAACCGCCTCGCATTCTACGATCGTTGTGAGGGTAAGTTCTACGACAATGAGCTCTACTGCTATGTAGGCAGCGATGGCAAACTGCGCCTCGGTGCTTGCAACCTCACTGGCAAGGCTAACGACTGGGTACCGTTCACCAACTGGCGCCTGGAGTACCTCGGCACAGAGAGTAAGCACGAGTCCACCACTGGTATCCGCGAGACCGAGCAGGCTGGCAAGATCGAAGCTATCTACAGCATCGATGGTCGCCGCATGAACGCTCTCCAGAAGGGTATGAACATTGTCGTTGTCAACGGCAAGGCCAAGAAGATCATGGTGAAGTAAGTTCATTCACCACATTCCGAACCATTCGGAATAAACTCCCAACAGCCGGGACCCAACCACGGGTCTCGGCTGTTTTCATTTTCCCTAATTCCAAAAGCATAGCTCCCCGGTGCCAAAAGCATTGCTCCCAGAGCCCAAAAGCAATGCTCCCAGCACCCAAAAGCAATGCTCCTAGCGTCCAAAAGCATTGCTCCCAGCGCCCAAAAGCATTGCTCCTAGCGTCCAAAAGCAATGCTCCCGACCCACTAAAGCATAGCTCTCGACCTTACAGAGCATTGCTCCTTCACATACGGAGCATAGCTCCATACAATCCTAATCATTGCTTTGTGACAATTGTGACAATTGTGACATACTTTTTTACGCCCTTCTAAACGCAGAAGCAGCAGAGGATGAATACAGATAATGTAGGGACGCGGCGTGCCGCGTTACTGGTGAAGGAAAGCAAATTAACTATAAGCGCAAAGCATTGTTTGCCTAGTTGCTCCAGTAACGCGGCACGCCGCGTCCCTACATATCAAAAAGTATATCATTACTTAAAATAAATAATGGTATAATACATTATTAATATATACTACTATACCATTATTCTTCTATCATTATTTTTTCTCATCATCTTCCCACCCCTCGTTTGTTCGCTAAAGGTGTGCAAAAATGATTGTCCGAATTGTCACAATTGTCACAGCTGTGCTAAACGCTCGGCTTGCCGCTTTCGTAGTGTAGCGGAGAAAGAACTCCCTAAACTTCAGTTATTCTAAACTTCCTTCGCGTCCCCCAAAACGGTCACAGGTCACAGGTGTGACCATGTTACCTTTCGGCCACAAGGGGGGGGATGAGAACCAAAAATGCAGAATGTAAGCAAGAGATTGGTTTGCTTTACTATTTGTCATAAAACAGCAAATATTTTAATCAAAATGTCAAATCCAAATGGTCACACTATTTGAATACAAAATGATAAGGAAAATAGTAACACATAGTTAAAATATTGATTATCAAGTATTTACTGCCTTTTTGTACTTCCGCTTGACAGAAAGGATACATGGTCACACCTGTGACCTGTGACCGTTGTAGAGCATCATTTGGAAACCCGCATGATATTGTCACAACCCGTGCTAAACAGCAATTACTGAAGTTTCGCAAGCTCCACTTCCTAAGGGCTTAAAGGGCTTAAAGGGGAGTGAAAGGGATTAAAAGGGACGAATGCTTTGTCCTATTGAGGGGGGGAGAGGCTGGACTATTGTCCCTTTTATGCCCTTTTCTCCCCCTTTATACCCTTTATTCCTTCGACTTGCGAAAGTTGAACAGCAATTGTCAATTATCAATTAAAAACTACCCTTCCATCGGGAACAGACCGAAGAGCTTCGCATCGATCATGTCGGTGACCTTCTGCAGGTCTTCGGCCGATTCGCCAAACTTCACCGTGTCACCGTCGACGATGATGAGATTGCCCTTGTAAGTGCTGATCCACTCCTCGTAGCGGCGGCCCAGTCCTTCCAAGTAGTCGATGCGGATGCCTTGCTCATACTCGCGTCCGCGCTTCTGAATCTGTGCCACCAACGTGGGAATGGTGGAGCGGATGTAGATCATCAGGTCGGGCAACTTCACCAGCGAGATCATCAACTCAAAGAGGTCGGTGTAGTTCTCGAAGTCGCGATCTGACATCATGCCTTGCGCATGCAGGTTCGGTGCGAAGATGCGGGCATCCTCGAAGATGGTGCGATCCTGAATGATGGTCTCCGACGACTGCGAAATCTCAACAACTTCCTTGAATCGCTTGTTCAGGAAGTAGATCTGCGTGTTGAACGCCCACCGCTTCATGTCGGCATAGAAGTCGGCGAGATAAGGGTTGTTGTCGACGGGCTCGAACCGCGGGGTCCAGCCGTAACGCTTGGCAAGCAGTCGCGTGAGCGTGGTCTTGCCGCTTCCGATGTTTCCTGCTATGGCTATATGCATAATTGTTGTCCCCTAACATAGGGGGATGGGGGTCTCGTGATTGCCTTCGCCCCCTAATGTAGGGGGATGGGGGTCTCGTGATACTATATGTTAACTAACTCTATTTCAATATTGGCTTCGAGGGGGATGAGATTACTCAAGACCCCCATCCCCCTATATTAGGGGGCTAGAGAACAGTCCGAACAGCGTACTATCTATCTTATCGATGATGCCGGCGAAGTCGCGGGGATTGTTCTGGAAGTCTAGTGGGTCGGCATCGACGACGAGCACGCGGCCACGATACTTATTGAAGATGAAGTCAT
Organism: uncultured Prevotellaceae bacterium; assembly: GCA_900316285.1. GTDB lineage: Bacteria > Bacteroidota > Bacteroidia > Bacteroidales > Bacteroidaceae > Prevotella. The sequence continues at coordinate 8,472 of ONCG01000006.1, read as the reverse complement.
CGTAGCGCTCGTTGAGGTTGGCGAGGTAGTCGATGGGGATGGTTTGCTCGTAGTCGCGGCCACGCTTCTGGATGTTTGCCACCAGATGTGGCACGGAGGCACGCAGGTAGATCATCAGGTCAGGATGGCGCACGATGTAGAGCATCGACTCGAAGAGCTCCATGTAGGTCTCGAAGTCGCGGTCGTCGAGGTTTCCCATCGCGTGATTGTTCGCGGTGAACACGTACACGCCCTCAAAGATGGAGCGGTCCTGGATGATGGTGTGGTCGGCACGCGCTATGTCGAGGAGGTCGCGGAACCGCTGCTTCAAGAAGTACACCTCCAGCGCAAACGACCAACGCGGGATGTCGGCATAGTAGTCCTCGAGGTATGGATTGAACTCCACAGCCTCGAAGCGCGGCTCCCACCCGTAATGGCGGGCGAGCATATTAGTGAGCGTCGTCTTTCCGCTCCCGATGTTTCCTGCTACTGCTATATGCATTTTCTTCGCCCCCTAACATAGGGGGTTGGGGGTCTCGTGATACTCCTTGCCCCCTAACATAGGGGGTTGGGGGTCTCGTGATACATTATGTTAATTAACTCTATTCTATATTGGCTTTGGGGGATATGAGATTACTCAAGACCCCCATCCCCCTATATTAGGGGGCTAAGGTAATGGTTTGTACATATAGTTCCACCACGAACTATCGCCCTTCAGCCACTTCTGGAACCAAGCGAAGATGGTGTTCTGCCACTTCTGCCGCTTCTGGTAGTCCATGATCCAGTGGTTCTCGCCCTCTACGACGACGAATGCCGTGGGACGGCCCAGGAGCTTCAAGGCGTTGAACATCTGAATAGACTCTCCCACAGGCACGTTCGTATCGGCAGCACCGTGGAGGAAGAGCAGCGGCGTATGAATCTTGTCGGCATTGAAAAGCGGACTCTGGTCGACGTACAGGTCGCGGCGCGTCCACGGATAGCTCTCCGCCATTGATACCTCGCTATAGCTGTAGCCCCAGTAGCCCTCGCCCCAATAGCTCGTATGGTCGCTGATGCCTGCATGACTGATGGCTGCTGCGAAGAGGTCGGTCTGCGTCTGCAGGTACTGCGTCATGAAACCACCGTAGCTGGCACCGATGCAACCAATCTTCTTCGTGTCTACATATGGATGCTCCGCACAGAAGCGCTTCACGCCCTCGATGATATCCTCTGCCACACCCTTACCGGCTGTGTTCACATGTCGGCTGGAGAACTCCTGCCCAAAGCCCGTGGCACCACTGGGGTTGATGACGTAGACCACATAGCCCAAGGCTGCATAGGCATGCTGCGGGTAGCGTGTCTCGAAGTTGCGACTCGTCGGTGAGCAACCACCGTAGTAGTTCACAATCATCGGATACTGCTTCGATGCATCGAAATGCGGGGGCAGATAGAAGCGACCGCAGATGGTATCGCCACGCGACGAGACAAAGTCCCACGGCTGGCACTCGCCAAGCTCAATGTCCTTTAGCAGTTCCTTGTTCGGGTCGTCGAGGAGCGTAGGCGTCGTGAGCAGCACGGAAGTCGGACTCTTGGCATTCGCCTTCTGTTTCTTTAAATCCTTCAAATCCACCAGATAGCTGCGGTTGCTATTTGAAGCTCCCTGACCGGTAAAAGCCATGAGAGGTGCGGTGCGAGCCAGCGAGATATTGCTAACGATCTCCTCGGGAAGGGCGATGCGCTCTATCTGACGTGTCTTCGGATTCAGACGGAAGAGGTTGATGCAGTCGCGGTCTTCTGCGGTGAAGTACACCTGGCCATCACACTCGCTCCAACGGGCTCGCTGCACACTGGGGTTAAACGTGCGAGTGAGGGCCGTAGCCTGCTTGGTGGCGATATCGAAGAGGAAGAGCTGGATATCGGTCATGCTCGGAATGCGACCTTCAGGCACATTCTTGCCGATGCCGCCAAAAGCCTCGGGCGAACCGTTGATGAGCAACTGTCGACCGTCGGGCGAGAACATGGCACCATTCAAGAAGCCGTCATCGCAGACGAGGGTGTCAGCATGCAGGGTGTTCAAATCGAGGCGGATGAGTGTGAAGAGCGTGGTCGGACGCTGCGTCAGTCGGCTGCGACTGCCCATGAGCAATAGGTAACGGCCGTCGGCAGAGACATCCTCGACGCCGACGCTATGGTAACCATAGGTGAGCGGCTGCGAAAGACCGGTCTGCATATCATATAAGGTGAGCGTCGAGCGTGAGCGCCAGCCGGGCTGGCGGTCGTCGGGCTCGCTGATTTCGTAGACACCATCGGCATGTTTCGGAGCCTCGGTTCGATGGGTAAGCAACAAGCGGTGTTCGTCGGGCAGGATGCGGAACGGGTCATCGGGCAGGGCCGTAGCCAGCGTCTGCAACTCATGGGTAGCCGGGTCGACAGCTATCAGGCGCCTGCCGCCCTCGCCTCGCTCGGTATAGTAATAGCGGCTGGAGCGCGGCATCCATGTGATATTCTTATCAGTCTCCAGTAGTTTCTTTCCCGTTTTCACCTCGGTAAGCACCGAACGACCTGAACTGGCGCCGCCGGGCAGCGTCTCGCTATAACGGCTAATGAGGTAGCGGCCGTCGGGCGAGAGGGCGACACCCGTGACGCGAGTGCCGTCGGTGACGTCGCTAAGCGTGTAGAGGCGTTTGCCGGAAGTATGCACGATGGGTGTTGCAGCGTCTTTTGCGTCCTGCGTAATCACCACCACGGCCGTGTCGCGGCGGTCGGCCTTGGCCAGATACTTCACAACAACTTCGTGATTGCCTGCCAGCAGGTCGAGGTTTCGGCCGTCGGTCTTCTTTCCGTCAACAAACAGCTGATAGTCTTTCAGGTGCTTCACGGCGATGGTCGCCTTGGCATAGCCGAGTGTCTGGATGTCGGCCTGCAGGAGGTTGAGTGCCTGCTGATAGCGACATTCGGGCAACACGCTATCGGTGGTCTGCGTTGCATGGCGCGCCAAGTCAAGCTTCAACGGCGTGTCGAGCAACGATGCCGGCTTGTAGCTCTCGGCATTGAGATTCACCGAGTCGAGCATCACGGGCATGTGTATCTCGTAAGGTCCGGCATAGCGGAACGTGGCTATCTTCACATCGGTTGCCAGCATCGAAACCGACAGCAACAAAGCGGCTGAGAAGGAAAGAATTCTTTTCATTGGCGAATGATAGGTTTTAGACCTACAAAGATAACTATTTTTTTGCACATTCGGGTGTTTTTCCTTTAAAAAATGAATGTAATTAGATTTTTATGTGTATTTTTGCAAAAAGAATTCTTACGTTCATGCCAAACATCATCAGGACAAATTGTCCGCCACGAGCCGAAGATCAGCAGTCGGTATTGCGACTGCGCACAGCACCACTCGACGTGGTGCGCGTAGGATTCGTGGGGTTGGGTGAACGCGGCATGAAGGCTGTGAGGCGGTTTTGCGACATCGACCACGCCCGCGTGGCAGCACTCTGCGATGTGTCAGAAGAGCGTCTTGCCGAAGCTCGGGGGCTTGCCAGCACGGCGAAGACCTTCAACAGCTACGAAGCCCTCTGCGAGTGCAACGACGTTGACCTTGTTTATGTATGCACCGACTGGGCATCTCATGTGCCCATTGCCCTCCAGGCGATGAACAACGGCAAGCACGTGGCCATCGAGGTGCCGGCAGCTACAACGCTCGACGATTGTTGGGCACTCGTGGATGCTGCCGAGCGCACACGCTGTCATTGCACGATGCTCGAGAACTGTTGCTACGCAAGCTGTCATCTCAGCACAATGGCTGCCACACGGCGCGGACGCATGGGAACCATTGTGCATGTGGAAGGGGCCTACATACACCCCATCGGCGACCGGTGGACGCCTTGGCGCACCGAAGCCAACCAACAGTTGCGCGGCGACCTCTACCCCACTCACGGCATGGGACCTGCCTGCCAGCTGCTCGACATCCATCGCACGGACTGGATAGAAACACTCGTCAGCATGGATACCGAGCCTTTCCTACGAACGGACTTCCGCAACGGCGACCACACGACGACCCTCATGCGTACTCGGCTGGGCAAGACCATCCTGCTGCAACACAACGTCGTTGACCCACACGAATACACTCGCCGCTATCACGTAGTTGGAACCCTGAAGTCGGTGGAGAGTAGCGACAGCACGCCACACGACCAGATGAGCCGACGCATGGACCGCCGCCTCGTGCATTGCCTGCACCAAGGACTGCCGCTCGACATCGATGTCTACGATCTGGCGGAGTGGTGTGCCGTGAGCGAACTGTCACGCCTTTCTATCGAGAATGGAAATGTGCCCGTAGCATTTCCCGATTTTACTCGTGCAAAAATTTGGTGATTCCGAATATTATATTTATCTTTGCAAAATATATCAAACCTTTAATAACTAAAAAAGAAAGAATGAAAAGAAAGTATTTATTTCTGTTCATAATGGCAGCTGCTATGATGCTGCCGACGAACACGTGGGCTCAACAGCCCGAGGCAGGAAAATTCGACTGGCCATACAAAGTTGTCAACGGAACCATCAAGACCGATGTGCCCGCTATGCCGGCAGGTCAGCAGACCGCTCTGGGAATGGTGACCCCGAAGATGGACGTGGTGCGCGTGGCATTCGTCGGTCTGGGTATGCGCGGACCGGGCGCCGTGGAGCGCTGGACTCACATTCCCGGTATCGAGATCAAGGCTCTCTGCGACCATGTGAAGGAGCGCGCCGAGGGTTGCAACGGCTATCTGAAGAAGGCTTCGATGCCGCCCGCCGACATCTATTACGGTGAGAACGGCTACAAGGAACTCTGCAAGCGCACAGACATCGACGTGGTCTACATAGCCACCGACTGGATCCATCACTTCCTGGTGGCCAAGGAGGCTTTGGAGAATGGTAAGCACGTGGCCATCGAGGTTCCCTCTGCCATGAACATGAACGAAATCTGGCAGCTCATCAACCTCTCGGAGCAGAAGCGCCTGCATTGCATGATTCTCGAGAACTGCTGCTACGACTTCTTCGAGCTGAACTCGCTGAACATGGCTCAGAAGGGTCTCTTCGGTGAGGTCATCTACACGCAGGGTGCCTATCGCCATGAGCTGTCGCAGTTCTGGGACTACTACTGGAAAAAGGACGATCAGGACAAGCTCGGCTGGCGTCTTGATTACAACAAGAAGTTCCGCGGCGACGTCTATGCCACTCACGGCCTCGGCCCCATCGCACAGGTACTCGACATCCATCGCGGCGACCGTATGAAGACGCTCGTGGCTATGGACACGAAGTCGTTCATGGGTCGTAAGCTGGTGAAAGACCGCACAGGAAAGGATGAGCCGTTCCGCAATGGCGACCACACCACAACACTGATCTCCACGGAGAATGGTAAGGTCATCGAGATTCATCACAACGTAATGACGCCGCAGCCCTACAACCGCATGTATCAGCTCACGGGTACGATGGGCTTTGCCAATAAGTATCCCACTGAGGGCTATGCCCTGTCGGCCAAGAACATGACCGATGCCGGCGTGAAGCCCGACCACGAGAACCTCAGCGCTCACGAGTATCTGAGCGAGGAAGATACGAAGGCACTGCTCGAGAAGTACACTTCGCCCATCGTCAAGAAGTATGGTGAAGAGGCCAAGGAGGTTGGCGGCCACGGTGGTATGGATTTCATCATGGACTCGCGCTTTGTCTACTGCCTGCGCAACGGCCTGCCTCTCGACATGGATGTCTACGACCTGGCTGAGTGGTGCTGCCTGGCTGAACTGGGTTCGGTATCGATGGACAATGGTAACATGCCTGTTGAGGTTCCCGACTTCACTCGCGGCCACTGGAACGACGTGAAGGGCTATCGCCACGCTTGGGCCGACCCCGACACAGAAGCACAGACACAAGCTGCCGGCAAGGCATTCACCGAACAGCTGAAGGCTCTTGGCAAGGTTTACTACGAGACGCTCGAGAAGAAGGGCGAGAAGGCTGCGCTGAAGGCTCTTGCAGCTGCCAAGAAGAAGGCTGCTAAGGCCAAGAAAAAGTAAGACGACTTAGAAGTCAAGAAAGACGAAGAAGTTAAGGTGGTTAATGGACATTGGTTCTGCCCATGTGGGGTAATTCCCTGCATATCCAAGAAGATAATATGTGGTCCGTTAACTTCCTTAACTTCTTTTTCTTTCCCAAAAAGAATTATTCATTATGAAGTCTCTAAAGGAATTATTCAGAATCGGAAAGGGACCGTCGAGTTCCCATACGATGGGGCCCATGAAGGCGGCACAGCTATATGCGCAGCGTCATCCCGAAGCCAAGCGCTTCGAGGTGACACTCTATGGGTCACTGGCAGCCACGGGCAAGGGACACATGACCGATGTTGCCATCACCGAAGGACTACAGCCCGTCGCTCCCGTTGACATCATTTGGAATGCCCGCGAGCGATTGCCTTTCCATCCGAACGGCATGAAGTTTACGGCCATCGACGCTGAAGGACATCACTACGACGAATGGACGGTGTTCAGCGTTGGTGGGGGTGCACTCTCTGAGGGCGAGAACGACACGCTCGGACAAAGCAGCGAGGAAATCTACAACATGCAGACACTCACCGAAATACAAGACTGGTGCGAACGCTACGGACGTGGCTACTGGGAGTATGTGGACAAATGTGAGGACGACGACATCTGGGACTATCTGCGCGAGGTGTGGGGTGTGATGCAGGAGGCTGTGGAACGAGGCATCAACCACGAGGGTGTGCTTCCTGGACCGTTGGGGCTGGCACGCAAGGCACCTACCTATTTCGTGAAGGCATCAGGCTACAAGGCTCATCTGCAAAGCCGAGGATTGGTCTTCTCCTATGCGCTGGCCGTGAGTGAGGAGAATGCATCGGGAGGTATTATCGCTACGGCACCCACTTGCGGTTCGTGCGGAGTGTTGCCTGCTGTTCTCTATCATCTCTCACGTGGCCATCTGTTCTCTGAAGAACGCATCCTACATGCAATGGCGACTGCCGGCATCATCGGTAATGTTGCCAAGCAGAATGCGTCTATTGCCGGTGCTGATGTGGGTTGCCAAGGCGAGGTCGGTGTGGCATGTGCGATGGCCTCGGCTGCTGCCTGTCAGCTCTTTGGTGGCTCGCCCGCACAGATTGAGTATGCCGCAGAGATGGGATTGGAACATCATCTCGGAATGACTTGCGACCCGATGTGCGGACTGGTGCAGATTCCTTGCATCGAACGTAATGCCTTCGCTGCCACCCGTGCCCTCGACTCACAACTCTATGCAGCCTTCAGCGACGGACGTCACCGCGTCACCTACGATCGAGTGGTTCGCGTCATGAAGCAAACCGGACACGACCTGCCGTCGCTCTACAAAGAGACTTCGACAGGTGGTTTGGCAAAGGAGGGGCTATAAGCTCTCGCTGATAAGATCATAAAAGAGGAATGCTACGGGTGTTAGCATTCCTCTTTTAATCATATGATTTCGTAAACAGCTAATTCTTTTTCTTAGATGTTGTCGACTTCTTCGCTGTAGAACTTTTCTTCGCAGTCGTTTTCTTGGCTGTCGACTTCTTGGCTGTAGATGTCTTCTTTGTGGTCGAACGCTTGGCAGTAGAAGACTTTTTAGCCGTCGAGGTCGATTTCTTCGCTGTCGTTGTCTTTCGCGTGGCAGCTTTCTTGGTCGTCGTTGCCTTCTTGGTGGTTGTCGCCTTCTTGGTCGTCGTGGTCTTCTTGCTACCCGTCTTCGTCATCTGCTCAATGGTGTCGCGGGCCTGAGTGGCCAGATCGCTAAGACTGCACGACTTCACCTGCGTGGAAAGGAACCACACCACTGCGATTACACCCAAGAGGAACTTCAACAAACGCTTCCATTGCGCTGCAGTGAGTTTACCCACCTTGACGGTTCCCGTCTTCGATGACTTCGATGTTTTTTTGCCCTTCGACGATCGGGCAGCCCGCTCGGCTTCACGCTGTTGACGCTGGCGCTCCTTCTCGGCTGCAGCCTCAAGTTTCGGGCGTACAACCTCTTCGTAACGCTGTTCACTATAGACATCGAAATTCGTTGCCAGACGAGCCTCTTCATCGTCGGCAATCTGAACGCCCAGCTGCTGCCGACAAGCCTCAGCAATCTCATGGCGAAACGACAGTCCTGTCGACTGCTCCACTTCGCGTCCACTGGTAATACTTACCGTAGCACCCTCTTCAATCTCACCATAGGCGGCACGTGCAACGGCTTTATAACGATACTCTTCCATATAGTCTTCATTGCGGCAACTCGGCTCTTCCGCCCGTCACCCATTACAAGTGATTATGGCAACAAAGTTACAAACAAAAAACGAGAAAGCAGAAAAAATATCAAATTTATTTTGTATTTTGCTCGTTTATTAGTAACTTTGCACCCGCAATCGGATTTCCGATATGCTTTGGACTTGTAGCTCAGTTGGTTAGAGCAACAGACTCATAATCTGGAGGTCCCAGGTTCAAGCCCTGGCTGGTCCACACTGAAAATCAAGGAGTTACATCA
>ONCG01000009.1 GCA_900316285.1 uncultured Prevotellaceae bacterium | reverse complement strand
TAATAATTATGATTACCATTTGAACCGCAGCTTTGCTGCATTGAACAATTTGAACCATTTGAACGCGCGCAGCGCTTTGAACCGCCCGAAGGGCTTTCAACTGCGCTTTGCGCCCAGGCTTCCACCCACGCTGAATGCAGGGTGTAGTGATGCACGCTAACTAGATGCACGATCTCGCGATACATCGGCACGGAGATGTAGCGAGGGCGATAGCCGTGAAAGCGACTTTTAGTTTGTATCGCTTTCCTGACACAGCACCCGAATGCCCTTTTGCATGCTTCCGAACTATGGAAGAGCCACTGCAGGTGGCCGCGCTCGTCGAGCAAGGCCACGGGCTTCACGTCAAGCAATAGCACATCGCGAGCGTGTTGATTGTTCTCACTTGCCGTAACCCACTCTAGGTTCTCTGCTCGGTTGTCGGTCTTTATGCCATTCTTGTGGTTCACCTGCAGCCCTTCACGCCAGCCTTCCACAAAGGCAGTGGCCACGAGGTTGTGGACATAACAAGTTTTTCTTTGCCCTTTGTAGTAAAGGTCAACTATCAGATAGCCTTCTTTTATAATCCTTGGCCGGAGCACCTGGTCCGTGTGCGCATTCCGCACACGGCCTTGGTTGCTCACTTCGTATCGGGTATACGGCACTTCACACTTGTGCCAAATTTCTGTATTCATATATAAATAGTTGATAATTTTTGAGAGATTTTGAAATAGATTTTTGATAAATTTTGAGCGTAGCGACCCATTGCCCGTTGTAGGCGACTGGGGTCTTCAGAGCAGCCATCGATATGGCTGCGGCCCCACAAAGGGGAGCGAATCCCCATTCGCGACGGAGGAACGGGGTTTAATCCCCGTCCGCAAGCTGTTATGTGCCTTGCTGATGGGCAATAAAGCCCATCCCTACAAACTGGGTGTGGGGTGTTCGTACAGATGGTCGGCCAGTTGCTGGCAGGCATCGACGATTCTCTGTGAAAGCTGTTCCGAACGCTTCTGGGCAGGTAGCTCAAAGTACGAAGCCTATTGCGATGCAATCGCCCTGTGTGGCATCCGTCATTTCTTTCACGGCATAGTCGAAGCCGAGCCTTTTCATGCAACGGCCGATGCGCAAGAGGTAGAAGGGCATGCCTTCGAAACGGCAATTCTCACTTTTCTTAGCCCAGCGCAAGGCTTGGGCGCGTACCTTATCAATATCGTTAATGGTGATGTTTGTCTTCATAATGTTTGCTGTTTTTAATTGTTGAATAGTTTGGTTGTAATAGCCGCCTCGAGCTTGTCGAAGAACTTGTTGAGAGCCTTGTAGAGGCGCTTCTTGTGCTCGTCGGCGTCGTGGCTGTCGAAGAAGATGTAGGTCATGTCAGCATCAGGGGGGCTATACAACTTGCTGGTCGGCTTGTAGTAGGCCATGTAGAGCGACACTTGTTCCTTCAGCGGGGTGCCCATCCACTCGGAGCGGAGGCTGACGTTAATGCCGTAGGCATGCACGATAGAGGCAATCTGGAAACCTAATTCCAGTTGCTTGGAATGGTAGTCGAGGTACCTTTCCTTCGATACCAAGACACTGGTGCTTCTGCGCATCACAGCGATGCTTCCTATTGTAATGTTTCTTGATTTCATGTAAATAATTGATTTTAATCGGAAAAGTTTTTCTCCACAGATTCCACAGATTTACGCAGATTTTTTATCGAACAGATTTAGAGCCCCTTGATAAGGGGCGGCTATCGCTCGGCGACGAAGGAGACGCTTTCAGAGCGAAGCGGGGAAAGAATGCAGGGTTTTTATCGAACAGAAATTCCCAGAAATTATCCAGAAATTTTATCCAGAAATTCTTCTTCCTTTGCGGATGATACGAACGAAATCGGAACTTGGAGGAGATGGTGTTTCTCACCATCGTCCAACGTCTGACAAAGGTCGTCATGATAAACTCGTTTATCAATGCGGACCTCTGTCAAACGTATGATTCCGCGAGCGGAATCGCCCTCCAAGGTCCTTTTTCATTCGTCTCATCCGAGTGTTTCCGTGAGAATCCGTGTCATCTGTGGGCAAATAATTTTGAAAGATTTTGAATTAGATTTTTGAATGATTTCTCGCGAAGCGATCCTTCATTTTTCGTTTCTCACTTTTCACTTTTCACTTCGCGCTTTGCGCGTCGAGGCAGTAGCTCGTCACATGAGCCAGGCGCAGCGTGCGCCATCCGTTAACCGTGAAGTCGTAGTAGCGGACCTGGCCCTTCGGTGCCGGAGCACCGATGCCTTTCGGCAGAGAGTCAGTGGGAATCAAATCGAGGCACGTGGTGCCAATGGCCTTGCGCAGTGAGCGGTCCTTCTTGCGATAGTGGAAGGTGATGACACTGGTGCGCAACAGCCCGAGGAATTTCTGCTGATATTCTTCTATATTCATGGTTTCAGGATGATTGAGAAAAACACAATATATAAAAAGGTCACAGAGATCGCTCCGATGGTGAACAGCCACCACCATTGCTCGAGGTTCTTCGGCTTCGGGAAAGGCCAGCGAAGCCACGGGTTCTTTATTCTCTCTTTCATTTTGTTTTTTTGTTTTAAAAGGTTATTACCGCACTGTCGATGGACCGGTCTTTTCATCCGTGTGGTTTCTGGGCGCAAAGGTACTTCAAAGGAACAGAATTTACCTGGTACGTAGTAGGTACGCGTACCAGGTACGCGTACCAGGTACGTACCTGGTACGGTTTTTGTGTTAACGCATTGATAAACAACAAGATACAAAGTTGTAAAACACACACTCATTAACGGCAAATCCGTACCAGGTACGATTTGCATCCGTACCAGGTACGAATGGTAAAAAAACGAATAGAAAAGTGTGTTGTCGGTGATTTATTTTGTGCTTTTCAGAAACAAACTGGGGAAAGGCTCTTACCCGCACCACTAGTGCCCCGCAAGCCTTGTGAAGATAAAAATCCTGCAAGCAATAGGTGTTTTGAAGAAAAAAGTTGTAACTCTGGCTATGCCGAAAACGCTCTCGTTCGACAAAAAAGAATAAATTCTTTTGTTTTTCTTTGCATTCTCCTCACTAATTCGTATCTTTGCAGATTAGAAACCTTAAAAGGGCTGTTCGAGCTAACATCGAAAGATTCCCTGATGACTTCATGTTTGAGCTCACAAAAGAGGAATACGATTCTTTGAGGTGCAATAATTTCACCTTAAACAATGTAGGTGATTCTTTGAGGTGCAAAAATTTCACCTCAAACAAAAGAGGTGGTAATCGTTATCTTCCATTTGTCTTTACACTATGAACTAAAGGGCAAGAAGAGCATGACTGCAGTTATTAATAACAAAATTTCCTCATGATGCTTCCAGCGCCAACAACACCCGTTTTGCATTTGTTGATGCACTTTACACGATAGCAAATCCTTCCCACTAAAAGAAATAATAGATGTTTTTATTAATGCCGTGAAGATACTGTTTGGTCATTTTTTTTTTGAGTGAAATATGGTTTGATCAATTTTGATCTTTTTTGTTAAGTTTTGATCTATTTGAAGTAATCTCCTGTTTTTGTGCTACTTTTGTAACTTGTATGAAGAAGTACAGCATAGAAGTGTTGGAGATACTAAGTCGCATCGTGGAAGTGGAGGCCTCAGATGCTAAGGAAGCCATAGAAAAGGTGAGGCAAGAGTATCGAAAATGCGAGATTGTGCTGGATGACTCTGACTACAAAGTAACGGAAATTAGCGTGAAGGATGAAAAATCGAGGTGAGTGCTTGTAGTATTCAGAAGAAATGACTATCTTTGCACCGCTTTTGATAATTAGATAGCAGTATCTAAATTCGAAGAGACCTCAGACATAAAAAGTCCACCAAACATTTTATACAGAGGGGCTCGGGGAATGCGGATACGCCTATCCTTGCATAGGCGTACCCCTTCCTTTCCTTCTCTCTGTATGGGCTTCTGTGGTGGACTGCCTTTGTCTGGAGTTGGAAAACGAAGGAGGTGCGCTTTCTTTTTGTCCACTTCAAAGAGACAAAAAGACGATGAGTACAGAAGCAAAGCCTTTCTTGAAATGGGCTGGTGGAAAAGGGCAACTATTATCACAACTTGAAGAACATCTTCCTGCTGATTTGCAGAGGCAGGCATTCACTTATATTGAACCATTTGTAGGTGGTGGAGCAATGTTGTTCTACATGCTTCGCAGGTTTCCAAATATCACCCACGCCGTCATTAACGACATCAATTCCCATTTAGTGACGGCCTATCGTGTCATCAAAGAACAGCCTGATGAGTTGATACGAAGGCTTTCCTATTTGGAACAGGACTATTTTTTGCTTCCTGACGAAGAAGCCAAGAAAGAGTATTTTCTAAATGCGAGAAACATTTTCAATGAGATACAGCTCGACAATATCGACCGAACAAAGTATCTGATCTTCTTAAACCGAACTTGCTTTAATGGATTGTACCGAGTGAATGGGAAGGGTAAGTTTAATGTTCCCTTTGGTCGCAATCTGCATCCTACGATTTGCAATGCAGAGACCATTTTGGCAGACAGTAGTATCCTGAATCGCGTCGATGTGACAATACTGAATGGTGACTTTGAACTGACAGCAAATGAAATGCGAGAGGGGTTGAACTTTTTCTATTTTGACCCTCCTTACCGTCCGCTCAATGCTACATCGAGTTTTAATTCTTATGCAAAGGAAGAGTTTAATGACAACGAGCAAATACGCTTGCGAGATTTCTGCGTGCGGATTAATGAACGCCCAAACGTCAGATGGATGCTCAGCAATGCAGATTGCTCTGCCAAGAATCCTGACGACACTTTCTTTGAGGACATCTACGCAGACTTCCATATTCATCGAGTCTATGCCTCCCGTGCTATCAATGCCAATCCCAGCAAACGTGGAAAACTAACCGAATTACTGATAAAGAACTATGAATAAAGACTTTGACCAGTTTATGTCTCAACTGCAAGAGACAAATCAGACGCTCGATTTCTTTTGTGATTTCGATAAGATTTCTGCTAATGTAGCAGACGTGGAAATGAGTCTAAACACCTTGAACTACCTGATTGGCAAGGATGATTTGGCTAAGGGTGTTTCCGAAATATGGATGCGAGACCGTAAGGTTTTCGAGGTCCTTGGCATTCTGATAGCCGTCAGAGATGAAGGCAAAAAGCCTGTAGTCGATAGCAGAGGAAACGTTGTGCTGCTGAAAAGCTATTTCGGTTCAGAAACGAAGGTTGTTGAGTTCTTGCAGGAAACAGGCCTAGCTTCGATATTTAAATCGCGACGTATCAAGAATCTTGTGGATTATGTTTTCGGTATTGAAACAGGACTGGATACAAATGCCCGTAAGAATCGAAGCGGACATATTATGGAAAATACTGTGTCGAAGATTTTCAAGAATAGTGGCATCAAGTTTCGACAAGAAGTCTATTCTTCCGAGTTTCCAGAATTAGCTGTATTGGGTGCCGACGAAAAACGTTTTGACTTCTTCATTGAAGTCTCAGGGATGAAGTACCTGATAGAAGTGAATTTCTACAGTGGTGGCGGTTCAAAACTAAATGAGGTAGCCAGGGCGTATACCGAATTGGCTCCCAAGGTGAATTCTGTTCGTGGGTTCGAGTTTGTTTGGATAACAGACGGCGTTGGTTGGAAGTCGGCACGGAATAAGTTGGAAGAGGCTTATCATACAATCCCCAGTGTTTATAACCTTACCAGCATCTACACTTTCATTGAGCACCTAAATCATGTTAAAGCCTTATTATAAATCTCCCGCCCACGACTTCAACTTACTTTGTGGCGATACGTTTGAATTGCTACCTCAGTTCAACTTCAAGTTCGACATGATATTTGCCGACCCGCCTTATTTCCTCTCTAGTGGAGGCATCTCTGTGCAGAGTGGAAAGGTGGTGTGTGTCGACAAGGGCGACTGGGACAAAAGCATGTCGCAGGAAGATATCAATGCCTTCAACCTGAAATGGCTGGCTCTTTGCCGTGAGAAGCTGAAGGATAATGGCTCGATATGGATTTCCGGAACCTACCACAACATCTTCTCTGTCGCCAATTGCCTGACGCAGTTGGGATACAAGATTCTGAATGTCATCACCTGGGCCAAGACAAACCCGCCACCAAACATCTCCTGCCGCTACTTCACCTACTCGACGGAGTTCATCATTTGGGCGAGGAAGAAGGAAAAAGTGCCACATTATTACAATTACGAGTTGATGAAACACATCAACGGTGACAAACAGATGACTGACGTTTGGCGCCTCCCAGCCATTGCTCCTTGGGAAAAGACATGCACGAAGCATCCCACCCAGAAGCCATTAGGCGTGCTGAGCCGTATCATCTTGGCATCTACTAAAGCTGGTGCGTGGATTCTCGACCCGTTTGCCGGCAGCAGCACTACTGGCATCGCCGCCAACCTGCTTGGTCGCCGTTTTCTTGGTATTGAGCGCGAAGAAGAGTTTGCCGCTATCAGCAAGGCCCGCCGCGAAGAGATTGAAAACGTCAAAACGTTTGCTACTTATCGCAGCAAGATACCTGATATAGTCAAAGCCGAGGATACGCAGACAGATTGCTTCGCTTGCAGCGACGAAGTAATTGAAAGGTTACCTTTCTTGGAAAAAGATGTTTAGGTATGAGCAGTTTGTTACCTCGATCGATTACAACTAGCAAAATATTAAATTTAGTTAATAAATTGATAAAAAATATTGCTCATAAGAAAAAAAGTATAACTTTGCAAAACCTTGGATAAGGTGCATTGTGGATTCAATGCTTTATGTTCTGGATAGAACGCAGGTTGAGATGTTGGAAAATATCTAGGTTTATTAGAGGACAGCCGTGCCTATGTTTGTTTTCTTCATTTTAGCTTATTCATTTAATTTAACAACCATTTGCGGCAGTCCAAATTTTAATATGAATAAGTCATATGTAATTATTAAACTTAATCACAAGTTTGAGAATCAAAATTCTTTAGAGGGTAAAAGGATCAGCAAGATTGTGTCTTCAATCTCGCCGTGGGATTTTGTGCGTCTATTAAAGAAAGCAGACAACAAAGTAAATCCTCGTACAGCAACTGTTAACCCCATCGTTAAGAGCATTGAGGAGACACTCACAGTTTCTCCGGAGTTGTATTTCTTCAAGACAAAAGGTCTACTCATTTCAACTCAGAATTGTGAACCTCTTGATCGTAATCGCGTAAAACTTTCGTTCAATGACACCCAGACAGAGGGTATTATGGATGGAGGTCATAACGCTTTTGCTATTGGCAGATTTATATACAAGAAATTGTACGGCGAGTGCAGATTTAAAGAGTGGAAAGAATTGAAATCTTTCTGGGACGATGAGAGCAACTACACAGACCTGGAAAATAAATTTAAAGAGTACCCGTCACCAGAGGAATTTATGTTCTCTATACCAATAGAAATCATAACGCCATCGGATGCTACAGAAGAGGCCTTGACAGATTTTTATGACAATATTGCAGATATCTGCTCGGCTAGGAACTCAAACGTACAATTAACCGATGCCGCAAAGAGCAATCAGCGTGGATGCTATGATTATCTGAAGGATATTATGCCAACAACCTTCCAAGTGATTTGGAAGAATGGTGAGGCAGGAACAACAAAGGTGGAAGATGTAACGGCACTGGCCTGTATACCATTGGTTAAATTAGTTTCTTTAAACTATTTTGCTGATCGTGGTATAGAGATTGGTACGCTAAGTAAAGTCAGCGTATATTCTCAAAAAAGCAAATGTGTGAAATTCTATGGAAATGTTATGATGAACCAAGAAATCTCGAAAACAGAGAAGGGTAAATACATTCTACAGAATACAACTGTAAAATCTGCTCTAGACCTTCTCGTAGACATTATGAGATTCTGCGATAAGATGTACTACTATTTCCCTTTGCTCTATAATTATAACGGTGGTTCGTTTGGTAGAATTAAGGGAGCTGTCATACAGAAGCCAAAGACTACTTATAGTGGTCCATTTAATTCTTTCTCTAAAAAGTCAGATTACAAGTATGCATATGGATTTTTCTATCCCATTATTTGCGGTCTTACAGAACTGATGGAGTTAGAAGACGGAGTCCTTAGATGGAAGTTGAATCCACTTTACATTAATTTTGATGACGATAAGATAAAAGGAGTTTTTACTCAGTACATGAATCTTGTTCGTCTTTTGGATTATAACCCCAATAAGGTTGGTAAAGACAATTCAACATATTATGAGGCAGATTCTTTGATGCAGAAACTTCGTGATATGCACAAAGATGGTCGCTTGTTCTAACTAAAAATTGCCCCAGCAAAATCAATGTTGGGGCTATTTTTTTGTATTCACTTTTAACTTTTACGTGACTTCAACGTAAGTCTCAGGTCGTCACCTTACTTTTGCCTATGATTTCAACACCTAAAAATGGATTTTCCTACCGCCGTTCAACGCAAAAGAAATCCGAATGGACAATTGGGACTTATCATCAAAGAAAGCGATTATAGGGGAATGCAGAGATAAGAAGTTTTTCCCCGTCCCGCTTGCACAATCAGAAAAATGTTGTATTTTTGCAAACGCAAGAATATATGAGCAAGTCGATAAATGAAGAAGTTAAATCATAGGACAGATAGGCCTCAAGACGAGATTCCTGAAGACATTTGGATTCAGAATGTGCTTGATGCGTATCGTAAAGAACACGAGGAGTTGGAGTTCCTGCGCTCTTTTGCCCATGGCCTTGAAGAAGAGAATGTGCAATTGAAAAAGGAACTTGAGAAGCATGCAGAGAACGGCGAGGGCCAAGATGTTTTTGAAAGAAATAAGTTGCTGGTTGAAGAAGTAAGAAGGCTCAAGGGTTTGATAGAAGAGGCCTATCCCCTACGGGTGATGAAACTTTCTACATATAAGAAGGTTCTCCAACAACAAGAATCATATATTCGTCAGTTGCAGAAACTGCTGGACGCAAATGGTATTGATTATCATGAGATTGCCAAACAGCCTATAAACGATATTAACCAAATAGATGTAAACGCTGTACGCAAGTCAGACGATCTGAAAAAGTCCATCGAACTTGCTAATGAGACGATATCAGAGAAAGATATCTGATGTTGTTATCTTTTCAGTGTCTGCCCGTCATTTGTGCCCAATTTGTGTCTGTTGTTCGGGCAGACACAGGGGTCTGCCCCTACACGTGGCGAAAGCTGCGGTGTAAGGATCTTTGGGCTCACCCTGAAATGTTAATGTTTTACAACTTTCACAGACTGTGTTAAACTTTTTAAGGATTGAAACATCAAAGGAGTAAAGTTATATCAAACTACTCAATGATTCATTAACTTATGAAAAAAATTATTCTTTCTTTCATGGCTCTGTCATGTTTGACGGCGTCAGCTCAGTTCGGGGCTCCAAGAGAGAACCCCGTTGTTCCTTCAGTAGTTACAGGCGTTACGGAAGACTTCAAGCCTGCAACGACCAATCAGGGTGGTAAGCAATACCCGATGGTGAATTCGCAGCGCATGGTGCGTGCGCAGATTCGTGCTCCGAAGGCCACCTTCGTAGGCCTCGACATCGCTGGCAAGATCTATGAGATGACGAAGGACGAGAACGGTGTGTGGACCGGTACGTCGGAGCCTCAGGACGAGGGCTTCCACTACTATCAGCTGAACATCGACGGTGCGTCGGTGCCCGATCCAGGCAGCCTGTACTACTATGGTGCGAGCCGTTGGGGCAGCGGCATCGATGTTCCTGCCGCCGACGAGGAGTTCTACACGGTGAAGAATGTTCCGCAGGGCTCTATCAACGAGGTCTACTACTGGTCGGACGTAACGGAGAAGATGCGTCACGGATATATCTATCTGCCTGCAGAGTACTATAAGAACCCCACGAAGAAATTCCCCGTGCTCTATCTGCAACACGGCATGGGTGAGAACGAGACGGGCTGGAGCGCTCAGGGCAAGACGGGCATTATCATGGATAACCTCATTGCAGCAGGCAAAGCTGTGCCGTTCCTCATCTTCATGGATAATGGTCTCGACGTTCGCCGCCCAGGCGACCCGGCTCCCGGACAGGGTGGCTTTGGCGGTCCGCGCCCACAGGGACAGCGTCCACAGGGCGGTCCTGGACAGGGTGGTCCGCGTCGCGGCTTTGGCTTCAATGCCTTCCAGGACGTGCTCATCAAGGACATCATCCCGATGGTAGAGAAGAACTACCGCGTGATTGCCGATGCTGATCACCGGGCAATGGCTGGTCTGTCGATGGGTGGCATGCAGACACATGGCATCACGCTGGCTAACCCGACGACGTTCGGCTATGTGGGAATGTTCAGCGGCGGCACGTTCAACACCGAGGAGCTGAAAGACGCTGCCGACTTCAAGAAGACCAACAAGGTGCTCTTCATGAGTGCCGGCGGCAAGGAGACGAGAATGGCAGAAGGCGAGAACAGCGTCGGTGCAGCAGCCAACAATCTGAAGGCTCTCGGCATCAATGCTCATAGCTATGTGTCGCCCGGCACCGCCCATGAGTGGCAGACCTGGCGCCGCAGCCTCTATCAGTTTGCACAGTTGTTGTTTAAGTAATTTCTTTTAGGGTTTAAAGGGGAGATTTAGAGCCCCTTGATAAGGGGCGGCTATAATGCAGGGTTTAATATGCTTCGCGTCTTCAAGAAAACATTTATAAAAAAGGGGAGTAAAGGGACGAATGCTTTGCAACCTACTGTAGGGACAGCCCCCCGTGTCTGCCCGAACTGCGGCCAACAAACTCTCTGCGTACTCTTTATTCTCCACCGATTACTCCCAAAACCTCTGTGGCTCTGCGCGGGGATATCTTCGGATATAAATCTTTACAAAATCGGGCAGACACGGGGGTCTGCCCCTACGCGTGGAGGGATGTCGTAAATGGGGAACGCAAAGTCCGAGGGTGTGTCAAAATAGAGCAAGGAGTCAATTTGTAGTCCCCTCCTTCTGGAAGGAGTCATTATTCTTCTCTACCACCCCTAACCCCTCCTCCCAGGAGGAGGGGACTACTGGCAGCGTCTTTTCATCCATTATTTCATTTTGACACACCCGCACATAATGCCAAATAATACCAATAAAAAAACCGTGCAACTTGAGTGAGCTGCACGGTTTTTCTGTTCTTTCTTCTTGTCGAATAAAAACTAACTTCTATTCTTCTATTGTCAAAAACACTTGCTTACCGGAACATGAACTTCATGGAGGTGCCGTCGGCACGGTGTAGAATGTTCAGACCGGCCACAGGACTGGCGATGCGCATGCCCTGCAAGTTGTAAAGGGTGTCGCCAGGCAGGACGTCGCCCCTGTGCGAAAGGTTGCTGATGGCCGTGACGTCGGAGTTGGTTTCTATCATCTTGCGATTAGCCTCCCGGACGCGGTCTTCATAGACCTTCACAACTTCGCGGTCGTAGGTCATCAGTCCGTTCACCTCTACCTCGACATCAGTTGTCTGCGTGTAGATGGCAGCGGCGAAGCAAGCCTTGTGATTGTTGAAGGTGATGCCCTGTCCGAGTTTTGTGATCTGATCGGCATAGCGTTCATAACGAGCGGTGACGCCCTCGACGGAGCCGTTGTCGTTGTAGAGCGTGGCGAAGCGCTCATACCAGCGGTGGCCTTCGATGTTCAGACCGAGACCACCATACTCACCGAGCACGAGCGGCTTCTCAGGATCGTCGAAGTTCAACACAATCGGGTCGGAATAGGTGTGCAGGTCGACGATGTCGCCTACACCACGATGGAAGTTACCGCCCGATGCAGGGTTGATGATGCGGGTGGGGTCTTGCTGGCGCGTGAGGTCGACCACCTGGGCGGTTTTGAACTGTCCCCAGCTCTCATTGAACGGCGTCCATACGACGATGCATGGGTTGTTGTAGTGCTGCGAGATGACATCCTTCCACTCGTTCTTGAAGGCGTTTTCGGCAACCGTCGACAACGAGCCGTCGCCCTGATACCACTGGCGCTCCACCCAGTCGGTCTCGCCACCCATCTGTACGCTTGGCATATCCTGCCAAACAAGCATGCCCAGACGATCGCAGTGATAATACCAGCGTGCCGGCTCCACCTTCATGTGTTTACGAATGGTGTTGAAGCCCCACGACTTGGTCTTCTCGATGTCGAAGCAGAGTGCCTCGTCGGTGGGAGCCGTGTAGATGCCATCGGGCCAGTAGCCCTGGTCGAGCGTGCCGAGCTGGAAGAGCGGTTTGTTATTGAGCATCAAACGCCAATAGCCCTTGTCGTCGCGGGCATACGACACCTTGCGCAAGGCAGCATAGCTGCTGACGTGGTCGACGACCTTGGAAGCCGACAGGTAGTCCACTTCAAGCGTGTAGAGGAAGGGACTGTTGGGACTCCAGAGCTTGGGGGAGGGGGCAGTCAAACTGCAATTGACGGAGCTTTCGGCCGGCAGAGTCTCTGTTGCGACGACGGTTTCGCCATCCTTGAGCGTGAGCCGCACCTGGTCGCCCTCGGCAGGGCGGTTGAGTGTGAGTGCGATGTTGAACTGCGAGTTATCGACATCGGGTGTTGTGCGGATGTCGTAGACGTATTGAGGGTTGACGGGTTCCAGCCAAACAGTCTGCCAGATGCCCGAACACGGCGTGTACCAAATGGTAGCGGAACCCTCCCAGTTGATGCGTTGCTTGCCTGTTGCCTGCTTGTTCACATCGGTGGGGTCGCTGACGACGACGACGAGTTCGTTCTCGCCCTCTTGCAGACCTGCAGTGATGTCGAACGAGAAGGCGGAGTATCCACCGGTGTGATTACCCAGGCGGCGCCCGTTCAGATAGACCGAACAGCTATAGTCGACAGCTCCGAAGTTCAATCGTACGTTGCGGCCAGTCCACTGCTCGGGTACGGTGAATTGGCGGCGATAGATGAGCCACTCGTCGGCATCAATCTGTCGCATCACACCCGAGAGACTCGACTCAATGGGGAACGGCACCAGGATATGTCCCTGATAGCTGACGTCTTGAATAGAGCTGCTGCTGGTAACGGCATAGTCCCACAGTCCGTTGAGGTTCATCCACTCGTCGCGCTGCAGGAGCGGCCGCGGATATTCGGGCAGTGGATTCTCCGGGTCGACATCGGCCGTGAACTTCGACTTCAGTCGCTCGCCGACGGGCTTCCACTCGCCTTGCTCAGGCGGAGCCGGGGCAAACTTGTCCATGAGCACCTTCATCCAGTGACCACCGATGACCGAGCGTGCACGGAAGCCACGGGCCGAGCCGCTGCCGTTGGTCCAGAACCAGTCAGAGAGTGGCCAGCGTGTCGGCGTCTCGTTGGCATAGGCCCAGATGCGGTCGCTGAACTGCAGGAATGTATCGGTGTCGGGGGCCATACCTGCCATCCACATAATCCAGTCCGTTTTCGAATAAGCCTCGCGGTTGTCGAGTGGCAGTCCGTAGCGATTCTGATGCTTCAGGTAGAACTTGATTTCGCGACGCATCACGTCTTCCGAGAAGAGGTTCAGTCCCCACAGCTTATCCCAAACCATGTTGTACTTGATGCTCCAGGTGCCACCGCGGTCGAAGGCAAGTTTATAATGGTCGCCGTCGCGGGCATCGATTTCCCATATCTGTGCCATCTGGCGCGCCTTCTCCTGGAACGGTCGCCAGCGTGCCTCGCTCTGTCCCTTCATGCGAGCCAGTTCAGCATAGGCGGCAACACCGAAGATGGCTTTCAGCGAGAGGTTGGCATTATGGGCCCAGTGGCCTGCGAAGTCGTCGGTGCACAGCTGGTTTTCCGGGTCTTGTCCGTTATCCCTGAGGTAGATGGCCCACTGGCGCAGGAGGTTCATATCGGCATTCGAGAGCCAGTCGGCATTGCCGTCGATGCGGCTGATGGCATAGCAGAGTGTGAGAATGTTGCCACTCTCCTCGACGGGCATGTTACCACCGAAGCCACCGCCACCGTCGGGACGTGTGATGGAGTACACCTGGCCGTTGGCATGCGGATAGGTGCCGAGGTCGTGACAGGCAAACTGTGGGAATCCCCAACGCGAGGTGTTGCTGCAATAGTCGATGATGGAGCGCACCATTGCCTTCTGCAGGTCGGTGTTGTAGCAGAGGAACAGCGGTGCCTCCGGGTAGGTCAGGTCGACGGTGTTCACACAGCCGTTGGAGTTGTTCTCCTTCGAGAAGAAGAGCAGCTTGTGGTCCTTGTCCTCGAAGAGCTTATGAGCGGCGATGACGTGACGATAGCTGCCCGAGAGCAGTTCGGCATACTTCGTGTTGCCGGCTGCCAGGCCGTCGTCGTAGATGATTTTGTCCTGCTGGCGACAGCGAGCCATGATGTCGGCATAGCCATCGCGCAGCTCTTGGAACGCCTGTGTGATGGTCTTGCCGTTGCGGGCCCAGTAGCCTTTGTAGTCTTGGTTCATGTAGCGGATGTCCTTTACCTCATCGTAGCCAATCATCATGAAGCTACGACCCTCACGGACTTTACCGAAGTCCTTCATGTAGGCCAGCGTGGGCATCGATGCGGCATCGATGCTGCTCATGGGGCCTTCGTAGTCCATGAGCTTGCCGGTCGAGCAGAAGTAGCTCTCCATTTGTGCGGCATCGTTCATGCTCACGGTTCCGTTCACGTCGGGCAAGTACAGATAGCCCCAGTCGATGGTGATGAGGTCGCCGGCCTTACCCAGTACGGGTTGTGCCACCGAGCCCGCCTTCAGGTAGTTGATGCCGCCGGCGCTGATGCGTTCCGAGCGTGTCGACTGATTCATCTGGTCGACGGTCAGCTGGGGTGTGGTGGCAAAGTAGAACTGTACGTCGTGTGCCTGGCCGTCGGTCGAGGTGACCTGATAGGACAGGTAGTTAATGGGCGTAGAGAGTAGGTCGAGGTCTTCCATGAGCATTGGGGCCGTGAAGACCACCTTCAGCTCTACGGGACCACATGTGAAGGTGTAATAGGTGCTGGTGGCCAATACGTCGACGGCTGTCTGCACAGCGTTCTCGACTCCAGTGGGCGCGATGAGCATGTTCTCATAGAGGCCGAAGTCGACGTAGGCACCGCCGGTGGTGTTATGGCAGTGGGCAGCAATCATGTTCGTGCCCTCCTTCAGACAAGCCTTCTCGGCTGTCGTCAGGCGATGCGTCTCACCCTGCAGCCACGTCTCACCGGTTGCGATGATGCGGCGACCATTGATGAAGAGCTCGAAGACGTCGTCGTGTGAGAACTGAATCCACAGCTCCTTCTGCAGGTCGCCGGCCGTGAGGTCTACGCTGCGACGGATGTAGATATCGCTGTTCTGCGCGCTCCAGTTGTGGCGGCAGTTGGGATATTCGTTGGCTGTGCCCCAGGCGGCATCTTCCGTCGCCCACGCGCTGTCGTCGAAATCGAGAGCTGTCCAGCCCGTACCGGTCTGACGGTTGTAGTTGACCTTCGCCGTCCAGCCGCTTTCGCCAGTCGACATCGGGGCAATGGCCTTCAGCAGATTGGTGCGCTGGCGACCCATGAAGCGATAGGCCTTTCCGTCGACGCGCAGCAGTCCGTCCATTGCCTTTTCGGCATCGCTCCAATGGCGGGTGGTGCCGTCGTTGAGTTTGTCGAAGGGCGACCACAGCGAGAAATACGGGTCGTTGACGAACAACGGCACGGAAGGCAGTCGGAGCGACGAGGGCTGGTAAGGCTGGAAGTCGGCGGCCGTCTGGGCAGTAGCTATGTTTGTTCCGGCGAGCAGCATGAGAGCTGCCATGAAGAGTTTCGTTCTTTTCATATTGTTGTGTTTGTTGAATTGAAATCCCCGCGCAGAGTCGCAGAGGTTTTCTTCTCTTTATACCTTTCTACTTCTTCAGGGCGACCTTACGTCCTTGTATGATATAGATGCCTCCGGGAAGCGAGTCGGGGGTGCCACAGGCGGGCTGTCCGGACAGGGTGTAGATATGGTCGCAAGAAGGAAGGTCCTGCCGATGCAGACTGATGCTGGTGGACTGAGCCTGGCGATAACGCCAGATGGCCAGCAAGGCATATTCCGACGCGAAGCTTGCCTGATGGAAGCCCTTCGTCTTGTTGCCGTCGTTCCAGCCGTTGAGTAGGTTGATGGGTAGCATGCCCGACCGGAGATAGTGGTCGTAGGCGTAGTCGAGGTTGGTCTCGAACGACTGGAGCGCAAGTGCGGGATATGATGTCTCCACCTTGGCGGCGTCGGCATCGGCGTAGGCGCGCATGAGCACATTGTCGAACCAGGCGTTGAAGCCCTGAAGGGGAGAGGCATCAGTGGGCCACTCGCGGTAGGTGACGCCGTCCTTGCGCACGGGGCGTGAGAAGCCCGTGTAGGCATAGTGGGCCAAGTCGGTGACGTCGGACAGGTATTCGTCGCTGCCCGTGGTGCGCCAGAGCTCGACGGCTCCTGCCAGCATCGTGCCAGTGTTGTAGGTGTAGGCGGTGCCAGTGGGCCCTCCTGTGGCGACATGGGCGCGGCGGCGCTGGGCTCCCGAGCCTACATAGGAAAGCGTTCCATCAGCCCCCATCATATCCCAGTAGAGGTGGGTGCTGGCATTGCGCAGGGTTCGCTTCTGCCAGGCGTAGATGCGCTTGGCGAAGTCGATGTAGTGCTCTGATGGTTTCACCACTTCGCTGACCACCTGGTTCTCGGCGTTGCGATAGTAGTAGGTGAAGGAGGGCTGCTCGTCGGGCGCTGAGAGGATGTCGTGGAGCCATACCAGCGGCTGGATGATGGGTCCGTTGGAGCAGGCGTGCTTGGAGTTGTAGCCCGGGCCCCATGTGATGCCACCATATTCCTCACCTTGATCGTCGCGCCAGCAGTCCCAGCCGTCGAGGACGTAGTCGGTGAGGCTCATCGCCGTGTTGAGGAACTGCTTCTCGCCCGTCAGCCGATAGGCGCGGATGAGTTCGCGCGCCAGCCACATCTGGTCGTCGTAGACATTCTTCTTCAGGTTGTCGCCCGTGACGTCGCCGCGTCCGCGTACGCTGGCACGGGGCACAGCATAAACCGTTGTCCACGTCTTTCGGGTGGCATAGGACGTGAGCGTGTAGGAGCCACGATAGTAGTCGAGGTTGTCGATGAGCACCTTCAGTCGCTGCTCGTAGCGGTCGTAGCAACTGGCGTAGAGCAAGGGCAGGTCGTCCTTCAGCACCTTCAGTGCCTCGAGCACTGAGCAGTGAGCCTCGATGGCGGCCGTGTATGGCCACACATCGCTTGGCCCGCTGACATCAGTGTTGGTGACGTCGCAGACGTCTACCATATAATAGTTTGTGTTGGTTCCCCTGAACGAACGCTCCATCGTGGCATCAAGTATTGCGATGGCACGCTGCAGGTCCTGCTCAGCCTGCTGCAGTTGGGCCGACAGTGTTGCCCAACTTGCAAGGCCGCAAATGATGAAGAATAGTCTTTTTTTCATTGTCGTTTATTGGCCTGTTGGCCGTTCAAAGTGTCAATGGCCAGTGTCGGCCGTGAAAGGTGTGAGGAGGAGATTACCACTGAATGGCCTGGTCCTCGTCAGGAATCTGTGTGTTGATGGTGCGCTGGAGGGTAAGCGTTCCGCTGATGTTGTAGTAGAACTTCGAACCCACCGACGAGGTGTAGTCAGCAAAATCGTAGTCGATGTTGTTGATGATGACGTTGCGATAGCGCAGATAGGGCTGCGTCTGGTCATCGCTCTCCACCATGCGGTAGGAGGCCTCCTTGTTCACCTTGAACTCCACTTCAGGATTGTCGCACCAGAAGCTGACGGTGCCGGCCGTGCCACCGCTGAAGCGGGCATACACCTTGTAGTTCTTGCGCCAGGGGCTGCTCTCGTCGAAGCGTCCGGCATAGAAGAACACCGTGTTGTCGTCAACCACATAGGTGCGCAGCTTGTCGAGACCCGTTGAGTTAGCATCGCCCTGCACGGAGATGGTCAGACCGGTAGCACTGTAGTCGCCCGAGAAGTCGTTGAAGGGGAACACGCGCAGCATGGCCTTGCGGTAGTTCTTTCGCGGATTGGCCTCATAGCTCTGTCCTTCGTCGACGACGGTGAGCGGCAGCACCCACTTCTCAACCAGGTCGAGATTGCGGAAGTCGAAGCGTATGTCGAGCAGGCTAACGTCCTTTCCGGCGGGAATGTCGACCGATGTCGGACAGCTGGCATACTGCCACATATCGGAGAAGTAGAGTTCCGTGCGTGTGGCGAAGCGCGCCCAGTTGAGGGCGGCCAGCGTGTCGGGGTCGTGGGCGACGAGCACTGTCAGGTTGCGGCTGTTGTGGGTGGAGCCACTCACGATGACGGGCAGCTGGTAGTTTGACTGTCCCTGTCCGAAGAGAGGAGTGCCATCGGCGTTCTTCCTCGTGTAGGGAACGTAGATAGGAGTGACGCCCTGGTCGTTGAGCGGTGCCCGGAAGCTGACGTATTGCTCGTACTGCTCGTCTTTCCACTCGTCGTTGCAGCTGACGAAGGAGAGGGCGAGGGCGATGGCTGCTATGAGATAGCAACACAGCGGACGGGCGCTCAGAAATGTTTTGATATTGCGTTTCATAATCATGACGTTTTTTATTAGTCGTAGTATTGCCATCCAGGGTTCTGGGTGAGTTTATAGTTACGCTTCAGTTCCTCATGGCGGATGGGCCAGAAGTACATCTTTTCAGAGAAGGTGGTGGGCAGTGATGTGATGGGCACAATCTTCTGGAAGTCGTCGCGCTGGGCACGTGTCATCATAACGTTACAGCCATAGATGATCTTCGACTCCTCCACCTGTGCATCCATCCAACGGCGCAGGTCGTAGTAGCGCTTGCCTTCGCCCATGAGCTCAATCATGCGCTCGCGCTTAATCTTGGTGCGGAGCAAGTCGCGGTCGGCATATTCCTGCTGCGAGTAGTCGGGCAGTCCGGCGCGAATGCGCACGGGCTGTATGCCCCGCTGTATCTCCTGCACGTCGCGTGAGATGTTGTAGTTCTTCGCCCCATCCCATGAGGCGACGGTGTAAGACTTAGTAAGTTCGTTCAGGCACTCGGCATACATGAGCAGGATGTCGGCATAGCGGATGGCCGTCTCGTACTTCTGCTGGATGTGGCTGTAGTCGCCGTTGTCGGAACGGTAGTCGCCGGGGTTCACCCATT
Source organism: uncultured Prevotellaceae bacterium (assembly GCA_900316285.1). Classification (GTDB taxonomy): domain Bacteria; phylum Bacteroidota; class Bacteroidia; order Bacteroidales; family Bacteroidaceae; genus Prevotella. The sequence continues at coordinate 96,839 of ONCG01000009.1, read as the reverse complement.
TCTTCACACCGATGCCTGTGCGCAGATAGCGCGTGGAGTTGGTGTAGCCGTCGCCGGTGTCGCTGTCGCGATAGTAGAACACGGGCTGATAAGTGCCGGAAGTGGTATGGCTGGGGTTGGTGTCCCACCACTTCGAGCCGTTGAAGGCCACGGATGCATAGAAGCGCGGCTCGCGGTTGGCATACTGCAGCGACACATTCGTGGCCAGCGGCGGATATTGGCGGAAGTCGCGGGCGGTGGTCCATCCCTTCACGCGCTCAGAGCCGTCGCCGCCGTTCATCTCGCTATCCTTTCCCGGCACGTCGGTGCCGTCGTTCATGTAGTAGGCATCCACCATCTTCTGAGTCATGCCGTGGGAGTTCCAGCCGTTGAGCGACGACGGCAGCTGGTGGGCCACGAGAGCCGTCACGGAGTTGTTGATGTCGTCGCACATGTTATAGCCACGGGTGAAGAGCAACTCGGGATTGTCGGCCATACCCACTTCACCGTCGAAGATCTGGCGATAGCTCAGGTAGGGGTCGATGTCCTGCCATCCGTAGGGCCAAGGCTTCTCAGAGAAGTTGCCGTCGGCAGGCGGTGTGATGGTGGCATCGCGATCGAAGGTGGCCACGGCATTATAAGGAGCGTGGTAGAGCTCGTAGCCGCCGTCGCACTCGATGATGTCGCGACAAGCGGCAGCAGCGCGTGCCCACTTCGACTCGTCGTAGTCGGGGCTGAGCAGTGGCGTGCCATCGAAGTTCACCAGCATGCGAACCACATCGTCTTTCACCGACGGATCGTGGCGACCGTTCTTCAGCTGACCGTTGGCCAGCGGCGAGGCAGCATAGAGGTAGGCCAGTGCACGAGCAGCCAGGCACGAGCCCTTCGTCGGGCGTGTCATGTTCAGCGGGTCGCGCTTCCAGTACTGAATCTCGCTGGCAGCCTGCTCCATCTCGTGAGCAATGTAGACGGCGCAATCTTCATAGGTGCTGCGTGGAATAGAGATGGCCTCGTAGTTTTGTGTGTAGTCGACACCCTCGTCGGGCATGATGGGGATAGGACCATAGCGGCGCAGCAGCAGCCAGTAGTAGTAGGCACGGGCGAAGCGAGCCTGGCCTTTGCGGTCGATGCGCTCCTCGGGTGTCATCTGCTCGTTCATGTCGATATTGTGAATGAACACCGAGGCCTGATAGATGCCCTTGTAGGCCTTTTCCCAAGCCCAGTAGCCCGTCTCCTCGTCGTACTCGCCGAGCTTGAAGGCGTTGTAGGTGTGGCGATATTCGTTGTTGTTGTCGCCGTATTGCGGGTCGCGGTCACCATAGTACATATCATCGGCGAAGCAGTGATAGTGGCCGTTGCCCTTCGAGATGACGTCGGCCAGCTCGTTGTTCATGAACGAGTAGGCATAGGCGAGCCACTGTTCCGACTGTGTGCGGCTGGTGAAGACGGTCTCGAGCGTTTTCCGATCGTCGAAGTACTTATCGGAGTCGAGGCGGTCGGCGCAGCTGGCGAGGGTGAGGGTTGCCGTGATATAGCAACAGGCGGCACCTGCCAGGAGTATTTTGTTGAAATAGTTCTTATTCATAATATTTCAGAGTTGAGGATGGATTAGAGGTTGATCTGTACACCTGCGGTCACTGATTTCGTGATAGGATATTTCTGACCGTCGCTGCTGCCCATCTCGGGATCCCATGTAGAGAACTTCGAGAACGTGAGCAGGTTGGTGGCCTGCAGGAAGAAGCGCACGTCGTTGATGTGAGCCTTGCGGGTGAAGGTCTTCGGCAGTGTGTAGCCGATGTCGACGTTCTTCAGGCGCAGGTAGCGTCCGTCGCGCAGCCAGTAGGAGGAGGCGCGGTTGTTGTTGCCGTTGTTGCCATAGGTGAGTCGCGGATAGGTGGCCGAGGGGTCTTCGTTGGCCGTGATGCCCAGCTTCGTTGCCGTCTGTGCGTCGATGTATCGGTTGTCGACCATGCCCTTGAAGATCTGTCCGTAGTTGTTGTTGCTGAAGGCATAGACGCACATGCCGTTGATGAGGAACGTCGACTTGCCAGCGCCCTGGAAGTGCAGGTTCACGTCGAAGTTCTTGTAGGCCACCGAGACGCCGAGACCATAGATGAGGTTCGGGGTGCTGGTGGCACCGATAGCCACGACGTCGCCATTGTTCACCACACCGTCACCGTTGACGTCCTTATACTTGATGTCGCCCGGCTGCACGGCTCCGAACTCCTGACGCGGTGAGTTGCGAATGTCGTCGTAGTCGCGGAACAGTCCTTCGGCGATGAGGCCGCGCACTTGGTTCACACGATAGCCGCGCTGGTACTGGTAGGGATAGACGCTGTTCTCAACGTCGTAGTCGAGAATGGTGTTCTTCGAGTAGGTCATGTTGCCACGAACCACCAGGTGCACCTTGCCAAACGAGTCTTCGTACTTGAAGTTGCCGTCGAAGCCACGCGACTTCACTGCACCCACATTGGCGCGAGGCGTGCTTTCAAGACCCGTGCTCCAGGGCAGGTAGTTACGCGACATGTAGATGCCCGTGCGCTTCTCGTGGAAGTAGTCCACGGTGAGCGAGAAGCGGTTGTGGAAGAGCACGATGTCGAGGCCGATGTCGTCCTTTACGGCTTCTTCCCATGTGACGTTGGGCGATGCCACCTGCGTGTAGTGGATACCGCTGACGTGGCCGTTGCCCCAGTTCCATCCGGCATTGGTCTCGCCGAGGGTGTAGAGGTAGGGGAAGCGGTCGCCGGTGTTGTCGTTTCCGACGCGTCCGTGCGAGTAGCGCACCTTCAGCATGTCGAGCCAGTCGAAGTGCTTCTGCACCCATGGCTCCTCACCGATGTTCCAAGCCAGCGAGTAGGCGGGGAAGAAACCAAAGCGGTGGTGGTCGGCGAAGTTCTCCGAGCCGTTGTAGCCGAAGTTGTAGTCGAGGAAGTAGCGGTTGGCGAAGTTATAGGTGACCTGTCCGGCCAAGCCCATGTTCTTACGCGAGATGCTGTTCTTGATGTCGTCGCCGATGTTCTGCGTCTGGATGTAGGAGTCCTGCGTGTACTTCAGGTTGGCACCGAAGTTGTGCACCTTGGCAAACTGGCGGTCCCAGTGCAACAGCAGGTCGAGGAACTCACGGCGCGAGCCGTTGCTGCCCGACGACTGGTGCATGTCGCTCTGGTCGTAGACGCGGTCGTAGCTGATCTGACCGGTTTTCACATCGCGTGGGAAGGCGGAGTAGAGGGCCGGTGCCTGCTGGTGGCTGATCCAGTTGCTGTTGTAGGTGTCGTAGCCGAAGCGTCCGGTGAAGCGCAGGCCTGGCGTGATGAACTTCAGGTCCTGCTCCAGCGTGACATTGCTCTGCAGGTTGTTGGTCCAGTTCTCGTTGTAGCCCGACTGTGTGGCCGACACCCACGGGTTGATCATGGCCGAGTTGCCACGACCGATGTTGATCATCGGCATGTAGCCATTGCTATACTGGATGGGCGAGAGCAGGGGGTTGTAGCCGAAGAGCTGTCCCCAGATGTCGTCGTCGTTCACCCATACATCGAGCTTGTTCTGACTGCCTTCAATCTCCTCTTGCGAACGGTAGCGCAGCTGACCCGGGCTGTTGCGCTTCGAGAGGTCGCCCGACACGCCGAGCTTCAGCAGCGTGGTCGATGTGATGTCGATGTCGACGTTCAGACGGTAGTTCCAGCGCTTGTAGTTGGCATTGGTGTTATACTTCTTGCGGAGCGTCTGGTCGGTCTTGTACATACCCTGGTCCTCGACGTACGACATCGATGCATAGTAGCGCGAGGTGTTACCACCACCACTCAGGTTCACATTGCCGCGATAGCTCCAAGCGCCGTCGCGCAGCAGAAGGTCCATCCAGTCGACGTTCGGATAGAGGTCGGGGTCGATGCCCGTGCGGATGATGTCGATTTCCTCAGGCTGATAGTACACAGGTTGATTGCGCGTGACGCGAGCCTCGTTGACGAGGTTGGCATAGCCGATGCCGTCGACGAACTCCGGCGTCTTCGTGCGTGTGTTGTAGCTGGTCTCCAGCTTTCCGTTCACCTGAATCTTACCGGCCTGACCATGCTTCGTGGTGATGAGGATAACGCCGTTTGCACCCTTCGAACCGTAGATGGCCGTTGCCGAGGCGTCCTTCAGCACCGAGAACGACTCAATGTCCTCGATGTTCAAGTCGTTGATGTTGTCGCGTTCGAAGCCGTCGACGAGGATGTAAGCCTTCGAGCCGGCACCAAACGTAGAGATGCCTCGAATCCAGAACTCACTGGTGTTGCGACCCGGCTGGCCGCTGGTCTGCATGGCAATGATGCCCGGCACGTTACCAGCCAGTGTGTTCGAGAGGTTCGACGAGCTGTAGTGCTTCAGGTCGCCCATGTTCACATTCGTCACGGCACCCGTCACGGTGAGTTTCTTCTGCGTGCCCATACCCGTTACGACGACTTCGTCGACAGCGTTCTTGGTGTCTTCCTCCAGTGTGACGTTGATGACCTGGCGATCACCCTTCACAAGCACTTCCTGCGGCTTGTAGCCGATGTAGGAGAAGACGAGCGTCTGGTATTGGCGCACCTTGATTTTATAGTTACCTTCAATGTCGGTGATGACACCCAGGCCTTTCACGTCCTTCACGACGACGCTCACGCCGATGAGCTCCTCGCCCGTGGGGTCGGTCACCTTACCGGTAATCTCCATTTCGCTTTGTGCTAGCGCACCTGTGGTGACGGCCAGCAACGATAGTAGCATGATGATATATCTCTTCATAGCGTATTCAATTAATCATGGTGTTACTACTCTTCCTCCTCGCCTTCCATACTGATCTGGCGGATGCGGTGTCCCACCGTGTCGAGGATGTAGAAGGTGTTGGTCTCTTCGTTGTAGGCAATACCTGTCGGGTCGCGGAAACGTGCCACCTCACGCAGGTCGCCGTCCTCGGTACCCCACATGTTGTTGTCGGTAATCGACGACGTGCCACGTCCTGCATAGGTGCGAACCAGACCATCGGGCGTCAAGTAGCGCACACAGTGGTTCTGGTTATCGCAGAAGTAGAAGTCGTAGACGTCGTCGCGTCCGGCAGCAACGTATTCAGGATTCTTCACGAAGCAGCCCTGATAGGGACGGTGCAGGCGGGCACTCGTGCCGACGCCTTCCACCCATCCGGCCTGACCCATCTCGCCTGCAAAGACGTAGGGTGCCGAGAAGCGCTTCTCCTGCTCGTTGTAGTCGGAGCGAAGAATGTAGTGTTGGTTGATGACGACGATGTAGGCATACTTGCCCGAGGGGTGTATGTCAATCTGGAACTCCCAGCCGTTGTCCTGGATGCGGAAGATGTTCTGATAGGCACCGCTGGCCATCGTCGGATTCCAGGGCTCTCCCTCGTAGTCGGGTTGCAGCGTGGCGAGATACTTGTTCAGGTCGAGACGGAACACCTGTCCGCTCTCGTAGCTGTTGAAGTAGAGTTCACCGTTCACGGGATGCACGCTGGCGCCGTTGCACTGCTTGTAGGCTGCGAGCACTTGGCGTGGAGAGCTGTTGCTGAACGAGCCGTCACGATTGCGCGTCACAATCCATACACTCGTCGACTGCTGGCCTGCATCGTCGCGGTCGGTAGCCACGAGCATGTACTTGGCCTTCTCGCCCGTGTAGGGATCGTCGGCAAAGTCGATGGTGCGCAGGCGCTTATCGTCGAAGCAGGTGGCCTTCGACATGATAAGTTGTACGGTGCGACGCTTCATGTCGAGCATCTGTATGCCAGGACCGCCGTTATCGTAGATGACGTAGAGGCGCTCAGGATAGAGCGGGTCCCACTTCATGAAACCGTCGTCGCGGAAGCCGCTGGCCTCGCTGAAAGGAACTACGGGACCCACCGAACCGGGATTCCATGGGTCGTCGCCACTTTCGTTGCGCTGTCCGCAAAGGGTGCTGAGCACCATCTTACGTTCATACTGGAAGCGTTCGGCAGCCGTGGCCGACTGACGACCTGTGCTGTCGTTGCCGATGGTTACTTCGATGTCGCCGCGATAGGCACCGGCCGGCACGAAGCAATAGATGACCGTTGGCTTCACGTTCACCACCACGGCTCGTTTGCCGCCGATGGTGACGCGTACGAGTGCCGTGTCGACGCCGAAGTTTTCGCCAAAGATGACGAGCTTCTGGCTGACACCACCTTCTTTCGGGCTGAAGTCGCTCACCACCACACTCCTCGCAGGATTGAAAGGAGTGGCGTCGGTGCTGTCGCTGGCGTCGTCATGACAGCCAGCAAAGCTGAGCATCAGCCAAGCAAGCAAGACTCCCGTCAGGAGTCGTTGCTGCACCATGAATGTTGACTTTCTCATTTTGTATGTAAGTTTTTTAGTTATTAGTTCAGCTTCTCTGCGAGCACACGCATCCAGTGGCCGGCGATGACGCTGCGAGCTTTGAAGCCCACCATCTGTGCGGTCTTCGTGTCGTACCAGTCGCTGGTGGGCACGCGGCTTTCAGTTTCGTTCATATAGTTGTAGAGCGGCTCCACAAACTTCACAAACGTCTTCTTGTCCTTGCTCATGGCAGCGGTCCACATAATCCAGTCACTCTTCGTGTAGTCGCGGCGGATGTCGAGAGGCAGTCCGTAGCGGTTCTGCTTCGTGAGGTAGTACTTCACCTCGCGCTCCATCGCGCCATTGGGGAAGAGGTTGAGCTTCCACAGCTTGTCCCACACCATGTTGTATTTCTGGCTCCAGGTGTCAGGACGGTCGAAGGCCAGGCGATAGTGGTCGCCTTCGCGGGCATCCTGTTCCCACTTCACGGCCATCTCGCGTGCGCGGTTCATATATTTGTTGTAGACGTCGTCGAGGCCTTTCAGCTGAGCCATGAGTGCATAGCCGGCCACGCCCATGATGGCTTTCACCGAGAGATTGGTGTTGTGAGCCCAGTGACCGGCGAAGTCGTCGGTGCAGAGCTGGTTGGTGGGATCCTGTCCGTTGTCGGAAAGATAGTTGGCCCAAGTGGTGATGATGTCCCAATACTTGTCGACATAGCCCGTGTTGCCATCGATGAGGCAGAGCATGGCAGCCAGCGTGATCATATTGCCGGCTTCCTCGAGCGGCATGTCGCCACCATACACCTGGTTGTTGGCCTTGGGATACTGACCGAGGTCGTGGGCGGCAAACGGCTTCGTCCAACGGCCGCTGTAGCTGTACTCAAAGATGCTGGTCATCATGGCCTTCTGCAGTTCGGGGTTGTAGCAGAGGAACAGCGGTGCCTCCGGATAGGTCAGGTCGACGGTGTTCACACAGCCGTTGGAGTTGTTCTCCTTCGAGAAGAAGAGCAGATTGCCTTCATCGTCGCGGAAGAGCTTGTGGGCTGCAATGACGTGACGATAGCAGGCAGAGAGGATGTCGGCATACTGCTTGTTGCCGGCTGCGAAGGCATCGTCGTAGATGGTCTTGTCGAGCTGGCGGCAACGCTTCATGATGCCACTGTACTCGCGGTTCATGCGCTGCATCATATCGAAGATGCTGACGGCGCCCTCGTGAGCCCAATAGCCTTTGTAGCGCTTGTAGAAGTATTCGATGTCTTCAATCTCGTCGTAACCGATGAGGGCATAAGACGAAGCCTGGGTCACCCTGCCGAAGTCGTGGCGATAGGCGAGCGTAGGCATCTCCTCGGGTTTCGAGGCAGCCACACGGCGTTCGCCCTCGGGCAGACGACCCGTGGTGGTGAAGGTTTTGCGCAACTGCTCGTCATGGGTGATGGCTACATCGCCATTGATATTGGGAAGATAGAGATAGCCCCAGTCGATGCAGATGCCGTCGCCGGTCTTGGCGAGGATGGGCTGCTCGATGGTTCCGGTCTTCAGGTAGGTGATGCCGCGATGCTCCTCCTGTGTGGTCACGGTGGGCTGGGCGGCCTTGTTCACAGCAATCAGCGGTGATGCGGTGAGCAGCAGCTGTGCGTCGTGGGCACGTCCGTCGGTGGAGCGCACCTGATAGGAGATGTAGTTCACGGGTGCCGAGAGCAGGTCGTAGTCGTCGATGAGCATCGGTGCTGTGAAGACGAGGTCGAGTTCAACGGGTCCGCACACGAAAGTATAATAGGTGTTCGTGGCGAGCACGTCGATGCTCTTCTGCGTTGCGAGCTGGACACCGCCGTTGTCGGTCTTCACCTTGCTATAGAGGCCGAAGTCGGTATAGGCACCACCGGTGGTGTTATGGCAGTGTGAGGCGATGACGTTCTTGCCCGGGTGGAGCAGTTTCTTCAGTTCATCGTTCAGCGGCAGGCGGATGCCTTCGCGCCAGGTCTCACCCGTGTCGGCCACCTTCGTGCCATTGATGAACAACTCAAACACGTCGTCGTGCGAATAGATCAGCATGAGTTCTTCCTGCAGGTCGGCAGCCGTGACGTCGATGGTACGACGCACGTAGAGGTCGCTGTTCTCCTCGCTCCAGCGGGTGCGCACGAAACTCAGGTCGGGGGAACCAAAGGCAGCCGTGCCCTCGCGCCAGGCAGCATCGTTGAAGTCGGGCTTCTGCCAGCCGTCCTGCTGCACCTCGCGGGTGTAGCGAGCCTTCCAGCCGCCTTCGTCGGCCATCGGGGCAATGGTTCTGAACACGTCGCGGTCGGCCCCCATGAAGCAGTAGGTCTTGCCGTCGACACGCAGCCAGCCGCCGAGTGGCTTCTCGTCGTTGGTCCAGTGGCGTGTGATGCCCTCATTGAGCTGGTCGTAGGGCGACCAAATGGAGAAATAAGGGTCGTTCACGATGAGTGGCACCGACGGCACGCGCAAGTCGGTCGTCTGATAGGGCAGGAACAGTCCTGCGTTCTGAGCTTTGGCAGCGATGGTCATGAAGAGCATGGCCGCGCCGAAGATGATTTTCTTTTTCATACCTTTTCTCTGTTTTCTATATTCTTGTTTTCTGTGTTGTTGCACACCAAAATTTGTTACCTGAAACAATCTTTCTTACCTTTCGAGAAAAACCTAATGCCTAATGACTCATAAGAATAAATAGCCTAACTAATTAAAAACCTAACTAATCAATTTTATTATCGAATGCTTTGCAAAGTTCGGAAAAAAAACGCGTCAGCAAGGAAAAATACTATTCAAAACAAGAAAAAGGCTTGTCAAAGGCGTGTTCAGCGAACGAAAATACCTAAAATTTCTCTTTTCATGAAAAAAACTCTAAACTCTCAACTCTCAACTCTCAACTTTTTTTATTACCTTTGTCCCCACAAAAACCATTCATGCGCTAACCAACAAGATGAAAAGATACGCTCTTTCCTTTGCCAGTGTGGTGTGCTGCTATGTCGCGGCGGTGCTCGCCCTCGCCGGGTGCAACGTCAGCCGGAACTCGTCGGAACAGGCTTCGGAAGTCGTTTTCGAGGAGGGCTGCTATCCGCAGGCTATGCTTTGGCAGGGACATTACTATTACACCATGCAGCAACCCGATGCCGACTGTGTCGTGCTGTATGAGTCCGACCGCTTGGAAGACCTCGCCAAGGGTCGCACGCGCACCGTGCTGAAGGCCGACTCCCTGCACCACATCTGGTCGCCCGAGCTGCATCGGCTCGCGGGTAAGTGGTATCTCTACTTCGAGGCCGACGACGGCAACACCGATAACCACCAGCTCTATGTGTTGGAAAACACGTCTGAAAACCCCATGGAGGGTGAGTATCGCATGAAGGGTGCTATCAAGACCAACGACGAGTGGAACTTCGGACTGCATCCGACGAGCATCGTCGTTCGCGGTCAGCAGTATCTGCTATGGTCGGGTTGGCAGCACCGCCGGTCGGAAACCGAGACGCAGTGCATCTACATCGCCCGCATGCAGAATCCGTGGACACTCTCCTCCGAGCGAGTGTTGTTGTCGATGCCCGAACTGGAGTGGGAGCGCCAGTGGATTAATCCAAACGGCGACCGCTCGAACTATCCCATCTTCGTGAACGAGAACCCTGAGGCATTCCTGACGCCCAACGAACACTACGTCTGCGTGTGCTATTCTGCCAGCGGCATCTGGACGGTTTATAACACGCTTGGTATGCTGTATGCCCGGGCCGACGACGACCTCCTCGATGCGCATTCGTGGACGAAGATGCAGGAGCCAGTGTTGCGCTGCGTTCCCGACAGTGCTGTCTTTGGCATCTCCGACATCTGCGTCGTTCCTTCTGCCGACGTTGGGCAGCACTACTTGCTCTTCGAGGCCAAGCAGTACGACGACGAGGGCAACTTCCACCGCAATGTCCAAATGCGGCCGCTTAACTGGAATAACGAAGGCCTGCCGGAGTTTTAGGGTTTTGCTGTTTGCCTTTCATCAATGAATGTGGGGACGCGGCGTGCCGCGTTGCTGGAGCAGTAAAGCAAAGTCCAGCAACGCGGCACGCTGCAACATTGATATATGCTTTCTTACTCCAATAACGCGGCACGCCGCGTCCCTACATTTTCATCGTCGCATGACTGATTTGGGGCAATGCGCTAAAAGCAATGCTCTTGGGCTCTGGGAGCAATGCTTTCAGATGCTGGGAGCATTGACTTTAGACGCTGGGAGCATTGAGTTTAGGCTCTGGGAGCAATGCTTTTGGACGCTGAAAGCAATGCTCTACGGCTCTCAGTGCAATGATATAGACACAAGAAAGGCCTGCTTCCAACATCCGGAAGCAGGCCTTTTTGCTTCTCCCTCCCTACGGGGAGAGGTTTTACTTCACGATGAACTTACGTCCGTCCTTGATGTAAACGTGTCCCTTCATGACGCTCTTCACTTCCATACCCTGCAGGTTGTAGATTCTGCCGTTCGTAGCGGGAGTGTCGATGGTCTTGATGGCGGGCTCAATGCCGGTTACGTGTTCAATCTGCTCTTCAGTGGGTTCGGTGGCACCGAAGTAGATCAGGCGGAAGTTGTCGACAACCACCCAGTCGCCATTGTGTCCCTTCTCGTCCTTGGCAACGCCGATGTCGAGAACGCCGCTGGCGTCGACCTCCACGAGCAGCTGCACCTTGTAGAGTCCGAGCTGGAAGAACTGCACGGCCTGATCGATGCCGTCGGGATACTCACCCACGCTGGTCATGTTGCCCAGTCCGGGAGCCTTGTTCACCTCTGCGGTGATGTTGGGCAGCAGCACATCCTGCATGCCGTTGTAGACGTATGCCAGCTGAGCGGGCTCTGCGCCGTCCTCGGTGATGAGGCGGGCCTGCTCACGATGGTCGCCATCGCGATAGAATCCCTGAACGGTGAGCAGGTAGTAGCCAGGCTTCAGACCTTCCACGCTGGTAGAGAACGAGCAGTCGTTCGAGTCCCACGACTCCAGTGCGAAGTCAGGATGGTTGCCGCCGCGGCCCCAAACAGAACCGTTGAAGATTTGCCATGCGGGTTCCACCTCAGCACGCTGGTTGAAGCCAGGATTCACAATCTTATAGCTGGCATCGACGGGAGCGTCGGCGGTAGCCTTCTCCACAAGGGCATCGCGGTCGGCTTCGGTCACGAGCATCCACTGAGCATCGAGGTCGTCGGGCAGAAGCTCGCCACGCTGCTCGGTGCAAACGGTGGTGTAGTCGCCATTGCCACCATCCACGCTGCACTCAGGATTGAACTTCACGAAGGCATCGGGATAGTCGGCCTGAACAATGTTGTAACGGCCGTTGCCGAGGTCGATGAAGCGCCATGCGCCAGCCTTGCCGCTGTCCATGTAGCCACGATAGGAGAGATACTGGCTGGGGTTGTCGTCAGGACCACCGTTGCGCAGACCTGTGTTGATGTGGAAGTCGGTAGCCACGTTCGGACGGTTGGCCTCTTCGTCGCCCTCTGCCGGCTCCTCGGGAGCATCGATGTTCTCAAGCTTGAGCAGTGTGCCAGGCATGCCCATGGCGGCATGTGCGCCCCAGTCGGAACCACCGGTGAGGAAGCGCTGCTGGCCAACATTATACAGATAGAACTCACCGGCCTCTACGCTGTGTCCACTGAACACATTAGCCTGACGCTCGGCGTGGAAGTTCTTGCGTGCATCGCGCAGATGGCGCAGAGCACGGTCGAGGTCGCCTTGGTTGGTACCATTGACCAGTACGTCGGAAGCCTCGTTGGTGTCGATGCCTTCGCCGCTGGCGAGGTCGATGGTCTTCTTCAGTGCGTCGATGCTACCGCCATTGATGGAGCGGGCGTTGTTGTAAGCATTGCGCAGAGCCTCGAGGGCCTCGCGCTGAGCTGCCATATCGTCGCCGCCGACCACCTCGCGAGCAGCCTTCAGGGCTTCCTGCAGCTGTGCCATGAGGACGTCGGTCGTAGTGCCTTCAAACTTCTCCACCTCGGCAATCAGATCGGCGAGCTGAGGCTTGTAGACATTGATGACGGGATAGCTCTCAGGATATTCCAGCTTCTGCAACTTCAGGTTGTTGAAGTCGAACCAGAAGCCCTGTGCACCGTCGTCGACATAGCCAAACTGCATGACAAGCATCTCGAAGTCCTGCTCGGCTGTGAAGTCGAGAGAGACGGGAAGGCCTTCCGTAGCCTCGGTGGGCAACAGATAGCTATTCAGCACACCGTCGCCGCCGCCTAGGTTGGCACCGGTATTGGTGATGTTGAAGCGCTCGTTGTTCAGCACGATGGCGCGCATGGTCTCAGTCTGCCATGAATGCCAAGCGCTGCAACCGAAGGTGAACGAGAAGTTATAGGTTTCGCCTTCGATGGTGGGAATCTTCACCCACAGAGGCTCGAAGCCGCCCGTACCCTCGTAGTTGCTGATGTGGTTGGTGCCGGCAGCCTCGTCGTACTCGAAGCGGTTCTCGAATACACCACGATGGTCGTCGGTGGTGGTCCAGTTGTTCATGTTACGATAGTCGGCAAAGCCTTCCACGAGTTCCGTAGGCTGGAACGTGCGCGGACCAATCTTTACGAATGCACCACCCGTGTACTTATAAAGGTTCTGGTCGGTGGTGTTGAACACCAGCTTGCCTTCGTAGACGGTGATGCCCTTGCCGCTGTTGGCAATCTCGTCGCCGTCGGGGCTCAGGAATACCTTACCATCCTCAGCCACGCGTACCTCGCCCGAGAGCTTGTCGCGCAGAGCGGCCTCGCCCTTCTCGGTCACCACGGGCACGAAGTCGCGCACGAGGTTTCCATCCTCGTAGATCTTAAAGCTGTAGACCTTCATGTAACCGCGCGAGTTGTCGCGACGATGACCGTCGGGGCCATCGGTGTTCAGGTCGAAGATGTACATCTCGTTCACGCCATCGTTGGCAACTGCACCTTCCTCACCGGCGGTGATGACGGCAGCAGGCTCGCTCTCGCCCTGACGGGTGAAGCTCACCGAGCGACCCTCGGCAACCACGGTGATGCGCTGGTTCATGGGAATCTCGTCCGTGCCCGGCTGCTCGTAGCGCTGGCCGCCTTCAAACGTACGGCTGTAGCAGCCCTTGTCGCCGGCACCTTCCTTGTCGGAACGATAGAACACCACGAAGGCGTTGCGCTCCCAGTTGCCGTTGCGTGCACCGAAGATGGCTTCCCAGCCCTGGGCTGTGTTCTGCGTGATTTCCACGTCGGCCACCACACGTGTTGTCGACTTGTGGATGTAGCCTGTGTTGATGAAACCAGTGGAGGTGTTCAGACGGGTCTCGATGTACTCGATGTCCTTCTGTACCACCGGTGTTGCAATCTTCAGGTCGGCCACGTTCTCATAAACGCCGTAGCGCTCATACTCTTTGAGGTTGTTCAACACGTAGACTTTTCCATCGGCCTTGTTCAGCACATACGGATCCGATCCCGTGTAGGTCGACAAGTCATCGATGACTGTCGGCTCGGGTGTCTGTGCGAAAGCAGTCATGCTCAGCAACAGACTCACTGCGAATAGTAGAACTCTGTTCATAGATTTGTAGTAATTTGTTAAATGAATGTTGAAATAATTTTCGTTTTCGGGTGCAAATATACCGTGAATCGCGTAGAATGAAGGAAAATGTCCGTTCAGAAAAGGACAAAATGTCATCATTCGTCACAATCGGGGCGGAAACGGCTGATGTCGGCCTGCGGAAAGGCGGTGATGCGCAGGCGTGCAGCACCCATCGGAATGAGTTGAATGGGTTCTTCTTTGTCTGCCCGACCGGCGAATTTCGTGGGCAAGAGGTCGGTCATGCCCGTTGCATCGAGTCCCCATGAGGGGATGCGACGGCCGACGGCGGTGAACTGCAAGGGAACGCTCTCCAGCGTGAACGGATAGTTGTCGGCGGGCCAGGGGCGTCGGCTCATTTGGATGTCAACGGGCAACTTCTGTTCGTCGACCTTCAACGAGTAGTTCCAGGGGCTGTCGGCGAAAATCTCATAGGCAGGCCACAGCGACTTGTCAACGCTCTCCTGCCAGTGAGAGTCGTCTTGCACGATGGCGGGATCGCTGCTGTCGCGCTGCACGTAGCGCTCGTCGATGCGCAAGGAGAGCGTCAGCGGACCGTAGTTGACGCTTACGCTGCTCTTGTTCTGCTCCCACACCTGCGAGCTGATGTGCATGGGCAGGGTGAGGGTTAGCTGGTCGTTGTCCTTCCACTCGCGGCTGATGCGCAGGTAGGCGCCTGCCTTCAGCTGGGTTTCCACGGGTGAGCCGTTGAGCGTTGCCGTTGCTCCCTCAGCCCAAGCGGGAATGCGTAGATAGAGTGGGAACGTCGTGGGCTGGTCGGTATTGAGCGTGAAGCGCACCTCTTCCTCAAAGGGATAGTGGGTGTCCTCGGTGAGCTTGACGGTCTGTCCCGAGCCCACACGGGTTACGGTTTCGCTGGCACTGTAGAGCATCGTGCACAAGCCGCCATCGGCAGTGGCCATCACCAGGTGTTCGGTGAAGTAAGGCCACCCCATACCATGATTGTGCTGGCAGCAGCGACTGCTGAAAGGACTCATCGAGAGCATGCCGCGCAAGCTGTTGTCGATGCTTGGTGCATGGTTGAGGCCATCGCTCACAGCCATGTTAGGTGAGGTGATATAGCGCAGGGAGCGCATGTCGGGCATCAGGGCAGCAGGCAATGTGTTGAATGCCACCTGTTCGCAGTGGTCGGCCCAGAAGGGGTCGCCAGTGATGCCCATGAGCAGTTCGTCGCTTGCCATCTGCTCCACAACGGCACATGTCTCAGCGCCTTGTCGCGGGTCAATGTAGCCCTGGCGTGCATTCTCGTCGGCGCCATACATGCCTCCCGGCACCTGCCCATAGCGCTGGCGCATAAGGAGGTGGTTGTTGTAGGCGGCCTGCAGCATGAGCGAGTCGCCGTTATATATAAAGTAGGTGGCAGGTTCGCGGAAGCCTTGTGCCACATTCACGCCGTGCCAGTTGGGCAGGTCGTCCTTCAGGGTCCAGTCGACACCGCAGCGATGCAGCTTGTCGATGAGTGGCAGGATGCTCTCGTCGCCCGTTTGGTTGTAGAGCCAGACCACACTCCACTCGTTGTCGCTGCCGCGCTTGGCTTGCCAGAGGCCTTTCAGGAAGTGTTCGTCGGGAATGGTCAGCTCCCAATGGAAGTAGTTGGTCATCGCCGTGAGCACGCGCTCATCGCCTGAGTGTTCGTAATAGGTCTGCAGCGCCCAGAGCATCGGCATCTTCGCCCATAGCTCGGGATTCTGGGTGTCGCCATCCATCGCGTCGGGACCGAGCAGGCCGTTTGGCTTCACGTGTTGCAGCACGGCATCGAACCACACCTGTGCCTCCTGCTTCATCGCCTCGTCGTCGAGGATATACGCTAACGACGAGTAGCCGCGCAGCCAATAGGGCACTTCCTCCCATCCGTGGTCGCCAGAATCGCTCAGCCACTGGTTGTTATGCTTGTCGAGCCAGGCGCTCACCGAGCCCAGCTGTCCGTTTAGGCCTGCGCGCTGCCGGTTCAGTATTTCCTGTAGAAAGCCGCGCGGCTGCACCTGTCCCACAGGCAGCTTCTTCAGGTAACCGCCATGCAGCGGGGCTTGATAGACGGTGGCCGAAGTGGTTGCCGGTCGGTCTTGAATGGTGATTTCTGACTTTTGTGCCGATGCTGTCATGACAAACATGCAGACGGCCATGAGACTCAATCGCTTATTACTTTTCATCATATATTGTAAATCTTTAGTTTCACTAATATGTAGGGCGGGTGTAACGCAATCCGGAAGGCGAACTCTAAACTCTAAACTCTCAACTAAAGCGCTCTGCGCTTGCGCGGGGGTCTGCCCCTACGGGTGGGTGTTTCCTTCCCCTTATTTCGTTATGAGGATTTTCTTTCCCTGACTCACATAGATTCCTTTGGGGAGATGAGTGGATTGTGTGGCAACCCGCTGCCCGCTGAGATTGTATACATGGGACGACCAAGAGGTGGAAGGATGGTCTGCAGCAGGAATGGCTTCGATGGCTGTTGGCTGTTCGATGCTTGTACTGAAGAGACCTAAGTCGATGTGGCCTCCACCATTGCCTGCCATCAGCGAGACGGCTAGCACGTTATCGCCTTCGCGAAGCAGTTGCTTCTGCGCATCGGTGAGGTCGTAATGGGCGTAGTTGTTGTCGTTCCAGCCGTTGGTCTGCCAGATGAGTGTGCCGTTGAGATAAACCTTTGGATTCTCGTCGTAGCTGCAGCTCAGCTGGATGGTGCTCTGCACAGCATGCCCGAGTTCTTCGGCCGTGAGCGTGAAGTGTCGGCGCAGCAACAACGGTTGGCGCTCGCTGCCCCAATAGGTTTCGAGGAACCGGTCGTGGCTGTTGCTCAGTGGTCCGTAGCCCCAAACCCAGTCGTCATCGTCGGCGCAGCGGCCCGTCCACTCTTTCGGAGACAGGCTGCCCAGCTCTTCATTGCTGTTCAGCAGATAGTAGCAGCATGGCCACGACCCTGCCTCGAGCGTTGGCAGCAGTTCCACCACGCGTAGCATATCGGCTTCATACAGTCCACAGTCGGCGAAAGCACCGCCCCAGTTCTGGTGCACGTGCAGCGCCAGGATGTTCTCCTCGCCATTTGTCTTGATGAGCGCCTTCTGCTCAGGCGTGAGCAGGATGCGTTCATCGTTGTTCCAGCCGTCAGTTGCGCTAAACACCAACTCGCCGTTGAGATAGTACTCTGCTGGAGCGTCGTCGTGTCCACAGACGAGGAACAGGTCGCCAGCGACGGGTGCGTCGAGTGTGAATGAGCGTCGAAGATAGATGTCGCCCGTCATGTCGACGGTGATCCAGCGGAACGAGCGCGCACCCATATAATATTCATCGCTGCTAAAGGGCGACGTCTGCTCTTTCCACGACTGCGTGTCGTTGGTCAGCCGATAGTTGGGCTCATACCACTTGCGGCCGTCAGCATCGCTGGGCGGTGTGCCCCACACGTGGTTGTAGTCGGAATCGGTGTAGCGACGTCCTGCGCTAAACACCATTGCCTGCGCCGTCCATGTCGTGTTGGGAGTGACCTGCGATGCTGGGAGAATCACGTTTTGTGCATTCCAAGTAGGAACGAGCTTACCCTCGCCATCGGCCATGAGAGGCATGTGCAGCAGCATAGCCGCTACAAGCATCAGTCCTTTGCGAATAGTCATGTTCATAGGTTTTCAGTTTGCTGAATGAATATTCCGTTGCAAAAGTAGACATTCCTGTGCGCAAAGGGGGAAAAAAATTAGTCAGACAAGGAAACAAACTGTTCAAACTGCGTGACAAACAGAATATTCCGTCGGTAAGTGAATTGTTTTCCACATATTTTTATTATCTTTGCCACATCAATAAAAAACACGTAAAAATGAACAGCAAGAACGAACGAATCGTCTTTATCGACTACATCCGCGTGGTGGCATGCTTCTTGGTGATGCTGGTCCACGCCAGTGAGAACTTCTACGGTGCCGACGTGTCGGGACTGGCCGGCAACATGTCGTTGCTTCAGAACGAGCAGAACCGCTTCTGGGTGGCCTTCTGGGATGGTGGCGTGAGCCGTATCGCCGTTCCGTTGTTTATGATTGTGTCGGCATTCCTACTGGTGCCTTTGCGCCCTGGGCAGACCATGACGGGCTTCTATCGCCGTCGCTTTTGGCGCATCGTGCCGCCCTTCGTTTGCTTCCTGCTGCTCTATACGTTCCTACCCCTGCTGTGGGGAGGCATGACCTGGGAACAGTCGATGCACGACCTGCGCATGCTTCCATTCAACTTCCCGTCGATGGCCGGGCACTTGTGGTTCATGTATCCGCTCATCAGCCTTTATCTGATCATCCCCGTGGTGTCGCCTTGGCTGCAACAGGCATCGGCGCGCGACGAACGAGTGTTCCTCTACATCTTCCTCTTCTCCACGCTGACGCCTTGGCTCCATCGCTTCGTCTCGCCTGAGCTCTGGGGCGAATGCTTCTGGAATCCGTTCTCCATGCTCTGGTATTGCTCTGGCTATCTGGGCTATCTGGTGTTGGCCCACTACATCCGCGTGCATCTCGGGTGGACGGTCAGTCGCCGTCGCACCATTGGTGTGGTATGCTTCCTCGTGGGTGCCGTCTTTACGGCTTGGAGCTTCTGGTGGAAGGGCGTACCCGGAGAGCTCATCGAGACACCTATGCTGGAGTGGTCGTGGGAGTTCTGCACACCCAATGTGGTGCTGGCCACCTTTGGAGCCTTCCTCTTGTTCAGTACCATTAGCCAGCCGAAGGCACCAGCCTGGCTGACCGACCTCTCGCGCCTGTCGTTCGGCATGTATCTGATGCACCTGTTCTTCCTGGCACCCATTGCCCAATGGATAATCGGTGGCAGCGTGGCCGAGCCGTCTATTCCCGTCTGGCTCGCCATTCTCCTCATCGCCATCCTGACATTCATCTGCTGTGCCATCACGACGAAGCTCATCAGCCTGCTGCCCGGCAGCAAATATGTTGTTGGCGCATAGCAGAACTCTCCGCTCGGCTTTGCCGCTTTCGTAGCGCAGCGGAGAAAGAACTCTCAACTCTCAACTCTCAACTCTAAACTCTAAACTCTCCTCTCTCCTCTCTCCACTCTCCACTAAACAATGCGTCAGGTCATACTCATCATTGCATACTGCTTGCTAGCAGGCTTCCTGAGTCCTGCTGCCGCCCAGCTGCCAACGCTTGCCCATCAGTTCACGACTGAAGACGGGCTGAGCGACAATTCCGTGACATGCGCCCTTCGCGACAGCTACGGACTGCTCTGGATTGGTACCGAGAATGGCCTGAACTGTTACGATGGTCTGCGCATCCACGCCTATCGCGACATTGTAGCTTCCGAGAATCCCAACGAAACCAATACCGTCTCTTCGCTCTATGAGCACGAGGGGAATATCTGGTTTGGCGGCAGCGCGGGCCTTTACGTGTTCAACCGCTACGAGAACACCTATAGTCGTTTCATGCTCCGCACTCGCTACGGCGTGATGATTTCATCGGCCGTACCGAAAATCGTTGGCGGCCCCGACCAACGGCTCATCTGGATTACGACGATGGGGCAGGGCATCTTCATCTATAACACCGAGACGCACCAGCTAGCGCAGGACAGCCGTCACGGCAACTTCTTCTGCGACATCACCATCGGTACCGATGGACTGGTTTATGCCGTCACGCTATCGGGCCAGCTTGTGGTGTTCCGCGGCGACGGACAATATCTGCGCAGCTACGACGTCGGCGGCTATCAGTTCCAGAAGAATCCTATCAGCATCGTGCAGACCGACCACGACTTGTGGCTGGCCTACAACACCCGTCTGCTGCGCCTGAACCAAGACCATCGGTCAACCGAAGTGGAGGCCGAGGCACCGGCGATGGGAGCCATCCATGCGCTCACGGCCGACAAGAACGGCCGGCTCTATCTGGGCACCGACGACGGTGTTTACCGCTACACGACCGACGACGGCCGTCTGCAGCGCATCGCCAACACCCAGCACCCGTCGCCCATCACCCAACAGCTCAGCGATAACATGGTGAACGCCCTTATGTGGGACGCCGATAGCACGCTTCTAGTGCTCACCCATACGGGAGGACTGAACAGCATCGTCGTCAAGCAGCAGGGGTTCACGTTTGTGCCTCTGCCCGACGAGAGCTCCTATCAGGGCACCAACACCGTGCGTGCGCTCTGCCGCGCCTCGGAGGGCGAACTCTGGATTGGCACCGACCACGGTCTCTATCTGGGCAACTACGAGCGGCGGCAAATCACGAGGTGCCAGCCCGACCGCCTGAACTTTGAAATTAAAGCCCTCATGCTCGACGGTGACGACCTATGGATAGGAACCCGTCATGACGGTATTCGCATCCTGAATGTGAAGACGGGCGACATCCGGGCACACGTCTATTCCGAGACGAAGCCCTACACCATTCTAAGCAATGAGGTGAATCGCATCTTCCGCACACGCGGAGGCGAAATCTATGTGCTCACGTCGTGGGGCCTGTCGCGCTACGCCCGTTCCACCGACAACTTCCACAGCTATGCCAGCATTAGCGCGATGACGCCATTCATCTGCATGGAGGAAGCGGCCAACGGCTGGCTGTGGGCATCGTCGAACACGCGTGGCCTGTACTGCAAGAAAGCCAACGACCAGATGTTCAACCCCTTCAGCTCGAAGACCATCGGCCGACAAACCATTACCGTGATGCACGGCGACCGTCAGGGAAATCTCTGGGCAGCCAGCAACGGCGGCGGCCTTTACCGCTTCGAACCCACGACAGCCGACTTCAAGCGCTACGACACCGAGGGAACGCTCCTTTATAATCAGGTGGTACGGTTCATCGAGGAAGACGACCAGGGTGCTCTTTGGCTTGGAACGTCAGTAGGCATCATTCGCATGGGTCCCTCGCGCAACATCGCCGACCTGCAGGTTTGCAACTACAGCCACAACAACTTCTTCCTGCAGCAGTCGTCGTCGGCTCACGGCTACGACAATGTGGTGTTTGGAACACGGGGCGGTGTTTGGCGCCTCAGCACTCACCAGCTGTCGCCCATCGCCCAGCAACAGCCCGTCTACATCCAGAATCTCTCGCTGCCCTATGCCTCCGACAGCCGTGCGGAGCTGCAGCGACTCGGCCTCGACGTGTTGCTCTACACCCGCGAGGAGATTGAGCTGCCCCATACCGACAACAGTTTTACATTGCATTTCGCTTCGGCACGCTATAGCGGTATGCCCCCGACGAAGTACGAGTACATGCTGGAAGGCTTCGACCGCACATGGGCTCACGAGACTACGACACCGCAGGCCACCTATGCTAATCTGCCACCCGGCGATTATGTGTTCCGCCTGCGGCAAGTCGGACAGACCGACAAAAGCCTTGAGGCACGGCTTCGCATCACCGTTCTGCCCCCGTGGTATCGCACCAATCTCGCCTACTTCCTCTACATCCTGCTGGCCCTTGCCGCCATCCTCTACACCTACTATCGCACGCAGCGTCGCCTGAAACGCCGCTACGAGCAGCAGATGCGCCAGTTCCAGCAAGAGCAGGAGAAGGAAACCTTCCAGTCGAAAATCAGGTTCTTCATCGACCTCGTCCACGAAATCCGCACGCCGCTCACGCTGATGAGCCTGCCTTTGGAGCAGATGGAGCAGAACCGCCACACCACGGCTATGCGTCGCAACATGAACTACCTGCTCGGCATCACCAATCAGCTGCTCGACTTCCAGAAGCAGGAGAACGGCGGCATCACGCTTTTGCGTCGCAAGACCGATGTTGCCCAGATGCTTCGCCAGATCTACGACCAGTTCAGCGACGCCACGGAAGTGCAGAACAAGCACCTCCAGCTGCAGCTGCCCGACGAACCGATTGTGGTCCTCTTGGACAAGGATAAGATGATGAAGGCGATGATGAATCTTGTTGGAAATGCGATGAAGTATGCCGCCAGCGAAATCATCATCCGACTCGAGAACCTCGACGGGAAGCATGTTGCCATAACGGTGCTCGACGACGGACCGGGTGTGCCTGCTGAGGAAAAGGACAAGATATTCGACCGTTACTATCAGATTGGTAACGACTCCACAGCCGCCTCCATCGGCACCGGACTCGGACTGGCCTATACGAAGATGCTGGCGCAAGCCCACGAGGGAAACCTGGAGTATCAGGATGCGCCCGGCGGCGGCTCCAGCTTCCGACTGACCATCCCCCTGCGTCCCGAACATCTCACGAAGGACGACCAGGACCACTTGGACTCGTTGAAGAGCGACGAAGCTGTCTTGTACCCCTCGAACCCCTTGGGCAGCGACGAAGTAGCATTGAACGAAGCCGCCTCCAACTTCCGCATCCTGCTAGTCGAAGACAACGAGGAGCTGCTGAAGGCCACCGCCGATGCGTTGCGCAAGTGGTACAAGGTGGTGAAGGCGCGCGACGGCATTGAAGCCCTCGACACGCTGAAGTATCAGGAGATTGATATGGTGGTGAGCGATGTGATGATGCCACGCATGGATGGCAACCAGCTCTGCCGGCAAATCAAGTCGAACATCGAGACCAGTCATCTGCCCGTCATCATGCTCACCGCGAAAGTGTCGGTACAGGCCAAGACAGAGGGTATGGAGAGTGGTGCCGACATCTATATAGAAAAACCGTTCTCCATCAAGCAGCTACATCTGCAGATAGAGAACATCCTGCGACTCCGCCAGCAGTTCTACCAGCGCATGCGCAGCATCGACGGCTTCAATGCCACCGCTGCCGACACCACCGACAAGCCGCTCGGACTCAACCAGCAAGACCTGCAGTTCATTGAGGCGCTGCAGAAGTCGGTGCAGGAGAACATGCGCGATGAAGAATTCTCCATCGACACACTTGCCGAACAGCTCAACCTCAGCCGAAGCAGCTTCTATCGGAAAATAAAGGCGCTCACGGGAATGACACCCACCGACTATCTGAAGAATGCACGCATGAACGAAGCCGCCCGCCTGCTCACCTCCGGTCTGCGCAGCAGCGAGGTCGCCGAGCGTGTCGGCTTCACCTCCAGCAGCTACTTCGCCAAGTGCTTCCGCGCCCAGTTCGGTTGCCTGCCGAAAGACTACACGCCGCGCGAAGCGCGAAGTGAAGGCAGCGCGTAGGGGCAGACACGGGGGGCTGCCCCTACATCTGGATGTAACGCAATCCGGAAGGCTAACTCTAAACTCTCAACTCTAAACTCTCCGCTCGACCCGCAGGGGCGCTTTCGTAGCGCAGCGGAGAAAGAACTGTCTCTCAACTCTCAACTCTAAACTCTCAACTCTAAACAATCCTCTCTCCACTCTCCTCTCTCCTCTCTCCACTAAAGCGTTTAGCGCTTAATAAACTTCCTTACCTTTCCATCCGGTGTGCGGACGATGTTCAGGCCGCGCTGCATGTGCTGCATGCGAACACCACCCATGTTATAGATGGCGGCAGGCTGGTCGCTGTCGGGCTCGCTGAGGCTGATGTTGTGCACATCCGATGCCTCGGTCTTCAGTGCCGAGAGGGCCATGATGGCGGCATAGGCGTAGTTCGTGGAAGTGAAGCTCACCGACTGCAGCGGTCGCTCGTCGACAGGAATGGAGAAGTCGAACAGGCAGTAGTGGTTGTCACTGCTATAGGAGTTGTTGTCGCGGCGCACGTTGCCAAGTGCCGTCACCGCCTCGTCGCCCTGCAGCGCGTCGTTGCGCACCGACCAGTCGCGAATGACGTATGTGCCCATGTCGGTCGTCGTTCCGTCGGCATAGTTCAACCGCACTCGCACGTTTGCCTCGCCGTTTCCACTCGTCGCCAACACAAACAGCTCGCTCGTCTCTACGGGGAAGTCGAACTCCAGCGTGCCCTGCTCGCCGTATTGGCGTAGCGACAGCGCGTTGTAGTTGTCGTAGGGTGCCAGCTGGTAGTGAGCGCCCTCGTGGCCCGAGGTGATGGTGCGCTGTCGCGGCAGTCCACCCTTGCCCCGCAGCGTCTCTGCATAGAAGGTGCGGTCAGAGCCGTCGATGGTCGCGGTCGTATAGTTATTGGCAGGCAGCGACTCCGCTACGACGTCGGCATTCCATCCTGTCTGAATGCCGATGGGCTCTGTCTCAATGTGGCGAGGCGGTAGCAGGTGTCGGTCGAGGAACTGCAGTCGTCGGCCAATCCATCTCTTCAGGTAGCTCACGGCATCGTCGTAGCTGCTGGCGTAGTAGTAGAGTGGCCAGATATCCGTACGGCTGTAGATGCCCCACGCCCGTTCGTTTCGGTCGGCTGCTCCACCTTTCTTCATCAGCGTAGCCAGCGAGTCCACGGTGTTCATGATTTGCTGGTTCGAGTGGTTCGAGAGTCGGTATTGCTGCCAACGCTCCTTCATCGCGCTGACGAACGCCTCGTCTTGCAGCATGCGATACCAGTAGAACGGCACCGGACAGTCATCGTAGGGGTTGTTCATGTTAAACTCATACTGCCAGCGGTCGGTGCGATGACCGTCGTAGTAGTTGGCGTTGCCCCAAGCGATGTTGAAGTCCCAGAGCGTGGTCTTCCAGCGCGGGTCGGCGCCATCGGTCTCATAGCGTTTCTGGCTGTGCTTGTAGAGATGCGTCGAGAGGCGATAGCCGTCGATGTTCATCGACAGCTCTGTGGCAAGCAGATAGTCGATGAACGACTGCACGTCGACCGTGTTGCGATAGCCTCCGTCGGGGTTGTCCCAGCCGTTCGCCATGAAGGCCGCCTCCATCTTGTTCACCTCGTTGTGAAGGGCGGTGCGGGTGCCGGCAGGCAGGGCGGCAAACTCGTCGTCGTCGGGGTCGGCATACTCATATTTTATTTGGAAGTTGTTCGACACCCTGCTTCCGTCCATCGACAGCCAAGGGCGATAGCGCGATGTGAAGTAGGGGTCGTAGCCGTGATCAACAACTACATGGTAGTCGCCCGTGAGGTCGCCCTCCACCTCGCCGGGCTCTTTCAGGTTCAGGCGGTGCTTGCCTTTCGACATGCTTTCGCAGAGCGCGAACACGCCGTAGTAGGTGCCGTCGAGGATGAGTTCGCAGAAGCGGGCTCGTGGCACCCATTCGAACCAAGGTCTGCCGAGTTCGAACGACAGCACGTCGCGCATCATCGTCTCGTCGCACCAGGGTGCAATGAATGCCCACTTGTTGTCTTTCGGCATACCGAGAATGGCGACTTTCTTCTTGCTGCCGCCGTAGTCGGGTAGGAGGTTGCTCTCCAGCGTTCGGAACGTATACGGCTTCTTGTCGGAGGCATCGAACGAGCTGTTGCCGCGATATTTCAGCGCGATGTGTCCCTCGTAGTCGATGTGCTGGCCGGGAAACGCAAGCGTGTCGGCGTGGTTGCTCTGTCCGTCGCCGTTGTGCAGGATTTTCATCTTCGCGAGAATGTAGCTATCGCGCAGAATAGTGCGCCTGCCCGTGCTGATGAATACGATGGGCAGGTTGGTCTCGTCTATTTTCACGTTCTGGTTGCGCAGGCGGCTGCGGTAGTTGTCGCTCTGCTGGGCGTGCGCCGCCAGCGTGCATGCCAGAAGCATGAGTAGGGTTATGATGCGAATTGGTTTCATATTCTCGGTGCAAAGTTACGCTTTTCTTTTCTTTCGGGAAAGGAAAACGGCGATTGTTTATCAATGGTACGACCGAAACCGGGCGACAAGTGGGAAAACCGTTGGAATATTTCCGTTATACAAACGGCCACCGTGCGGTTTTGTAATCGATTGATAGCCACGATGTTGACTTACAATATAGAAAAAGAAAGGTGATACTTTTCACGTGTTATTAGCAGGGTTGGCATATTTTTCATAACTTTGCAGCAGAGAAACCAAATGTATAATGGAAAATGACGATGGAAAATCGCAAAAGTAGAACGAAAATGGGTCGTAGCTGGCTGCTGATGCTGATGAGCGCCTCGTTGCCGCTGTCGGCGGCGCTGGCTGGCGTGGAGCCCGGCAAGACCTATCGCATTGCTGTGGGCACCGACGAGCAGCACACGCTGATGGTGGCCGACGCCTCGCTTGCCGACAAGGCCGCCGTAGTGGTGTGGACCGATACCAATGTTCCCGCCCAGCAGTGGGAGGCAGAAGATGCCGGCGACGGCAACTTCTATTTCAAGAACGTCTATTCGGGCAAGTACCTTGATGCCAGCAACCTCTCGTTGGCCCAGCGCGTGAAGCCCAGCGCGTGGACCCTAGAGGCCGTCGACGCCGACCGCGGGGAGTATCTGCTGAAGCAAGGGAAATACCTGCGAGTCATCAGTGCCACCGACGGCCGACAGCCCGTTGTGGGCAGCAGCGCACAGTCGTGGCTTTTCACCGAGGTGGAGGCACAGCGCAGCTTCGATGCTGCCGCCCGCCAGCGCATGCTCGACGGCTTCCTGCGTCAGTATCTGCAGGACCGCGGCGATGGCTACCGCACGTTCGTGAATGGCAGCTGGGGTGAGGCGGAGACGATGGAGGCCCTGCTCGACTGCTATGAGGGCACTGGCGACCGCACGTTCTTGAACATCTTCGAGGCCTGCTACGACTACATGCGCTACCATGTGGGCTCTACGTGGGACGGCGGAACGACCGTTGGTGGCTACGACTGGTTCGGCTACGACTTCAACGATGATGTGATGTGGCTTGTCATCGCTGCAGCCCGTGCCTATCACCTCACGAACAAGGAGGTGTATCTCAACGATGCAAAACGCAACTTCGACCGCATCTGGAACCGTGCCTACCTCAGCTATGTGGGCTTGCTGCGCTGGGCCGAGAAGAGTGGCGACCGCAACGGTGCCAACTCATGCATCAACGGTCCTGCCGAGGTGGCTGCCTGCTATATCGCTGCCGGAACGGGCGACGACAGCTACTACGAGAAGGCCCGCGAGCTCTATGGCAACCAGCGCCGCTACCTCTATGTCTCCGGCACAGGTCAGGTCTACGACAGCGTGGTCTTCGATCCCGCTACCGCAACCGTGAAGAGTCGCAACACGTGGGCATCCACCTACAACCAAGGAACGATGCTCGGTGCCGCCGTGCTGCTCTATCGTCATTTCGGCGACAAGCAATACCGTCAGGATGCCGATAAAATCATTGCGTACGCCCGCCAGAACCTCTGCAATGCTGTAGGGCTCATCAGCGTATGCCAAAATGCCGATGGCGACTTTCAGGGCTTCAAAGGCATCCTGATGCGCTATGCCGGCCTGTATGCCCGCGAGTTCCAGCACGAAGACTACCGGCAGTGGGTGTTGAAGAATGCCTTCCACGCATATAATAATATGAACTCGCGAGGCTTCGGCCACTCTGCCTGGCTCACGAAGGCCCGCGAGGACTTGAAGTATGGCAACGTCGACTACGGGGCCTCCTCTTCGGCGTTTGGTGCCTCTACGGCGCTGACGGTGGCCTGCAGCGTGCCCCTCGAAGCCTTCTCCAGCACGTCCCCCTGGCAGGGTGAGGCCACGCTGGTGGAGCCCGCAGGCACCGACGAGCAGACATACTGCTTTCAGGCACCGGAGGCTGGGCTCTACAAGATTCTTGTGAGCTATCGCTCCACCATGAAGCGTTCCGTGAGGGTTGCCCTGAACCAGGGCGATGCCCAGTCGTTTTCCTTTCCTGTGGCGCAGTCGGCAGCGAGCCTGATGCCGTTTTTCGCCCCACTCGTGAAGGGAGAGAATGCGATTTGCCTGAGCGGTACCAGCGGTCTGCCTACGATAGAGAAGGTCGAGGTGATCTTCTTGGCTGCCTTGCCCGATGCGCTGGAGGCAGAGTTTGGCAAGACGCGCGGTCAGACCAGCATTGCCAACGACGACGATGCCTCGGGTGGCCGCTATGTGCGCGACATCGGTAATGGCGGCGGCAATCAGCTCACGCTCAGGGCGGATGTTGCCGAAGGTGGCGACTACGATTTGGACATCGTCTATTTCACCGGTCAGAATCGGCAGATGTATGTCCGCGTGAACGGTGGCAGCCGTCAGAACGTCCCCTATGCGTCCACAGGCAGCTGGCAGGCTTCGTCGTCGCAGGTGAAGACCATTGCCGTCACGCTAAAGGCCGGCATGAACACCCTCGTCTTTGGCAACGACAACTCCCAGGCTCCCTACATCGACAAGGTGCTGTTGAAACGACACGGCGATTCGTCGGCGGTAGGCAGCATCGGCACACGCACCCCGTTGTCCTCCACCGCCTGGTATTCGCTCAGCGGCATCCTCACGCCTCGCCCCACACTATCAGGAATCTATGTGCGAGGGAACAAGAAGTATGCGATAAAAGCCACGCACCAACCGTAGGGGCAGCCCCCTGTGTCTGACCGAACAATGACGAACAACCGGCAGACGCCCCAAAGGGGCAATAGCTAACAGCCCAGGGCAGCGCCCTGGGTGATGTGTCGCAAGCAGACCTCCGCTCTGTAGGGGCAAAAGCGAACGATGGCTGCTTGGTGCTTTTTCACTTTCAGCGCGAAAATTTCCACGCCCACATAAAAACCTAGGGCGATGCCCTGGGCTATGGGCTTAAGCCCTTTCAGGGCGCTCATTTTGATAAATTTTGAATTAAATTTTTGATAAATTTCTCGCGAAGCGATAGAAACCCTGCATTAAAGCCGCCCCTATCAAGGGGCTCTAAATCTCAACTCTTCTCAACCCTTTAAAACCCCAAAAACAACAATATGAATATACGCATTCGTTTGATAATTGTGCTGCTAGGAATGACTATGATCGTCTCAGCTCAGCAGCGTAGTGGAAACCCCATTGCAGAGGGCTGGTATGCCGACCCGGAGGCAGTGGTGATGGATGGCCGCTACTGGGTGTTCCCAACCTATTCGGCAGAGTACGACAAGCAGTTGCATTTCGACGCGTTCTCGTCGAAGGACCTCGTGAAGTGGAAGAAGCATCCGCGTGTGCTCACCAGCGAGAACGTCAGCTGGGCGCGGCGTGCGATGTGGGCACCGGCAGTGGTGAAGAAGGATGGGCGCTACTATTTCTTCTTCTCCGCCAACGACGTTCACGAGGGTGAGGTCGGGGGTATCGGCGTCGCCGTGAGCCGCAAGCCGCAGGGACCGTATAAGGATGCGCTGGGTCGTCCGCTCATCCAGCATATCGTGAACGGTGCACAGCCCATCGACCAGTATGTGTTCCGCGACGACGACGGCCAGTACTACATGTACTACGGCGGCTGGGGCCACTGCAATGTGTTGCGCCTGGCCGACGACCTGCTGAGCATCGTTCCCTTCCCCGATGGCGAAACCTATAAGGAGGTGACGCCCGAGCGCTATGTCGAAGGGCCGTTCATGCTGAAGCGCGACGGGAAGTACTACTTCATGTGGAGCGAAGGTGGCTGGGGCGGCGCCAACTACTGCGTGAGCTATGCCATCAGCGACTCGCCGCTGGGTCCGTTCCGCCGCATCGGTAAGATTCTGGAGCAGGATCCGCAGGTGGCGACGGGTGCCGGTCATCACTCCATCATCAAGGGTCGTGGCGACAACTGGTACATCGTCTATCACCGTCGTCCGCTCACCGAGACCGCCGCCAACTCGCGCGTGGTATGTATCGACAAGCTAGAGTTCGACGAGGCCGGATACATCAAGCCCGTGAAGATCACGAATGAGGGAGTTGAGAAGGCGAGGTTGAAATAAGGAGCATACCCAGCGGTAGGGGCAGACCCCCGTGTCTGCCCGAACAACAACGTGAAACAAACATTTTTTCATCAAGAATTAGAGAATTTGAGAATTATTTTCATGCAAATGAATTGGCAAGAATTCGTCGCAGCGACGAGAATGGGAACAGAGAAACTGGGAATTGCTTGCAATTTCTTCTCCAATTCTCAATAATTTCCACTCATGCAGCGAAAATAAATTCTCAAATTCTCTAATTCTTGATAAGAAAAAGAATCTCATGAATTATCATGAATTGAACATGAATTTTTCATTAATTATTTTTGATAAATTTTGAATTAAATTTTTGATAAATTTCTCGCGAAGCGATAAAAACCCAATAACGAAATATGAAAACAATTCTGAAAACCATTGTGTGTGCGTTCTGCCTCGCTGCTCTTACTGCAGAGGTGCAGGCAGCGAACGTGAGCTACAAGCTCAATCTGAAACAACCGGGCAATGCAGCCGTTGTGTATAACCTCACTCGGGAGGGCAATCAGCTGACTGCCGACCAGCCGCTGCCCATCGTCATCACCCAGAAGGAGACGCGGGAGGGCGACCTCCGTCGGCTCACCGTCACCCTCACGGCGCAGCAGCGCGTCTATTTCAACCTGGGAATGGTCCTTCCCACCGACTTCGCTACCGACGACTGCGACTTCTATCTGCCGGGCTTCTGGTATCATAAGAACCTGCGGTCGCCCGAGTCCGCACCATCGTTCCACACGTCAAAGAGCTGGAATGTCCGCGAAGACCGCCTGTCGGCCCCGCTGACGGGTGTCTACGATGGAAAGTCGGGCCGATCGGTCGTCGTGATGCGACAGCTCGACGGTTCTGCTGATGCGCTCACCACCCATCAGGAAGGCGAGGTCATCCTCGGCGGTCGCACGTCGCTGGGCTATCTGGGATTTGAACAAAGTAACAAGGTACCAAAGTCACAAAGTAACAACGTGGCGACGCAGACTTTCGCCGAGCTCACCTTCGGCTATCCTTGGATAGAGACGCCGAAGCGCTACACTCGCAAGCTCACCCTCACCCCGAGTGCCACCACCTTTGCCCGCCTCGATGCCGGCGAGAGCATCACGCTATCGTGGCTCGTGAGCGAAGGTCAGGCGAGCGACTACGGTAAGTTTGTGAAGACGACCTGGCAAATGGCCGTCGACCAGCTGCGCCCACAGCCGCTCACACCGCTCTACACCCCCTCGCAGGTGAAGGCACAGCTCGCTAACTACTTCCACCAGGCATACGTCGACCAGTACGACCTGAAATACCACTCGGGCATTAGCCTGCGCTGCGACGACTGCCTGCCCACCGACCACGTGCAGCTGGGCTTCTGCGGCCGCGTGCTGCTGAACGCCTTCAACGCGCTGGAGTATGGCGAGCAGACGGGCGAGGAGCGGCTGGTGGAGATGGGCCGCGCTATTTTCGATAGCTGGCTGGCATATGGTTTTACACAGAAGGGCTATTTCAAGGACGAGATGCGCATTGCACAAGGCATCCCCGCCGATGCCGACGTTGTGCATAGCATCCGCCAACAGTCGGAGGCGGTCTATGCCGTGTTCCACTACCTGAACTACGAGAAGCAGCACGGCCGCAAGCACCCGCAGTGGGAACAGAAGGTGCGCACGCTGCTCAACAACATGCTCGACCTGCAGAAGAGCGACGGCCACTTCCCCCGCAAATATCGCGACGACCACAGCGACGTCGATGCCTCAGGCGGGTCCACGCCCAGCGCTACCTCCACCCTCGTCATGGGCTATCGCTACTTCGGCGACAAGCGCTACTTGCAGGCCGCGAAGCTGTCGGTGGACTATCTCGAGAAGAACATCATCGCCCCGAGCGACTATTTCTCGTCGACCCTCGATGCCAACTGCGAGGACAAGGAAGCCGCCATCAGCGCCGTCACCGCCACCTACTATCTCGCGATGGTGAGCAAGAAGGCGCAGGAGCGCAGTCATTATATTGCCCTCTGCCAGCAGGCAGCCTATTTCGCCCTGTCGTGGTACTACCTCTGGGATGTGCCGTTTGCCCAAGGACAGATGCTCGGCGACCTCGGCTTCAAGAGTCGTGGCTGGAGCAATGTGTCGGTGGAGAACAACCACGTCGACGTGTTCGTGTTCGAGCTCGCACATATCGTGAAGTGGCTCGCCACAGAGACCGGCGAGCAGCGCTTCAGCCTGATGCACGACCTCATCGCCTCGTCGCTCTGCCAGCTGCTGCCCACCGATGAGCGCCTCTGCGGCATCGCCATTCCCGGCTTCAACCCCGAGGTGGTGCAGCACACCAACTGGGACTACGGCCGCAACGGCAAGGGATTCTATAACGACCTCTTCGCACCCGGCTGGGCCATCGCCTCGCTCTGGGAGTTGTATTCGCCCAACCGCACCGTCCAATTCCTGCAACAGCGCCGCTGATGCCACGCTGATAGAAGACCGCTGATGGCACGCTGATGTAAGATTGCTGATGTAAGACCGCCATCCATTCAGTCGTAAGGAATTATTATTCCATCCATTCAGTCATGAGGAGACGCGCCTTCGGGCCGCCTCCTCATTTTTATCTGGAGAGAGGCCGCGAGAAGAGCGAGGGCGGTATGGTAGTAAACCGCCACTTCTCGCGGCTGATTTCCTGAAAAATAGGGGTGTTTTGCCCTTTTATTTCCATTATACTCGGCGGGGGTGGGGAGATTTGCAAGTGGTTGATAATCAGCGAGATGTGGATTGTATTACGGTGATATGGCTTATACAAACCCTATTTTATTACGCACGTGGCGAAGAAAGCTCTACCTTTGCACCGAGCAAAAGCCCAACTCGCCAAGACGACGGACGGCGAAACGCGCTCACCCCTCGAACCGACTGGCGACGAGTGAAGGAAACGCCCACCCCAACAACCCGAACGACAACAAACGAAACAAATAATAGCTAAAACCAAACAAAATGAAGATGAAACACAGACTGACAAAGATTTGCCAATCGCGGCTAAGGGCAGGCATGTTCTTGCTCTGCACGCTGGCGATGCTGGGCGGCGTGGGCCTTCAGCCAACTGCCGCGCAGCAGCAAGTGAAGACGGCGCAGGTGACCGGACAGGTGACCGACGGAGCCAAGCAGCCGCTCATCGGCGTCACGGTGACGCTCGTCGACACCGACGTCCGCACGGTGACCGATGTAGACGGCATGTTCCACATCAACGTCCCGGGCGACAAGAAGAGTTCGCTGGAGTTCAACTACATCGGCTTCAGGAAGAAAGTGGTGGAGGTGAGCGGTGCGAAGCTGCTGAACGTCGTGCTCGACGAGGATGCGGGCGAGATGGAAGAAGTGGTGGTCACGGGCTACAGCAGCCAGAAGAAGGCCTCCATCATCGGCTCCATCGAGACCATCAAGCCCACGGAGCTGGCGTTCGGTACGACGCGCACGCTGTCGAACAACCTCGCCGGTAAGCTCTCGGGCGTCATCGGCATCCAGCGTTCGGGTGAGCCGGGCTACGACGATTCGAACTTCTGGATTCGCGGTATCTCAACGTTCTCGGGCAGCAACAAGCCGCTCATCCTGATCGACGGCGTGGAGCGCGACCTCGACAACGTCGACGTTGCCGAGATTGAGTCGTTCTCGGTGCTGAAGGATGCTTCGGCCTCGGCCATGTATGGTGTGCGCGGTGCCAACGGCGTGATCGTCATCACGACGAAGCGCGGTAAGATTGGTGCGCCGCAGGTGCGCTTCCACGTGGAGCACAGCATCAACGCGCCCACGCAGTTGCCGGAGTTCCTGAACGCTCCCGACTACATGTCGCTCCTGAACGAGCTGGCCCAGCAGGACGGCACGGCGCTGCCTTTCACACAGCAGCAGATAGACCGCACGCGCTCGGGCTACGACCCCGACCTCTATCCGAACGTGAACTGGGTGGACGAGATTACGAAGGACTACGCCTACACCACGCGCGGCAACGTAGACATCAGCGGCGGTAGCGACTTCCTGCGCTACTCGATCGTGGCCAGCTACTTCAAGGAGGGCGGCATCCTGGAACAGGACAAGAGCCTCATCGTAGACAACGCCACGAACAACCAGCAGTTCAACCTGCGCACGAACATCGATATGGACGTGACGAAGACCACGCTGCTGCGCGTGAACATCGGTGGCTACCTGAACCGCTTCAAGAAGCAGCGCTGCAACACCGACGACGCCTTCGGACAGGCGTTCCGCACGCTGCCGTTCGTGCATCCCGCCCGCTACAGCGACGGTGCTATTCCGAAGATTTCGAACCGCGCCAACCCCTGGCAGACGGTCACCCAGCAGGGCTATGACTTCAGTACGTCCAGCAAGATTCAGACCCTCTTCAGCGTGGAGCAAGACCTGAAGATGCTGCTGAAGGGCCTGAAGGCAAAGGCGCTGTTCAGCTTCGACCGCTGGAACCGCTCACGCCGCTCGCGCACCGCCAATCCCGGCACCGTGTTCCCGGCTACGGGACGCGACGAGGAGGGCAACCTCATCTACTCGCAGTTTGAGACCGGCGACGAGTCGATGGGCTCGGAGCAGGGCACCGAATATGGTAACACACGCGTCTATTTCGAGGCCGACCTAATGTACAACCGCCGCTTCGGCAAGACCGACGTCGACGCGCTGCTCCTCTACAACCAGCAGGCCTACGACGACGGCAGCATTCAGGACTACCGCAAGCAGGGCATCGCCGGCCGCCTGTCGGTGACCTACGACAACCGCTACGTGGCAGAGTTCAACTTCGGCTACAACGGCTCTGAGAACTTCGCCAAGGGCAAGCGCTTCGGCTTCTTCCCCTCGTTCGCCATCGGTTGGCTCATGAGCGAGGAACCGTGGATGGAGGACATGAAAAAGACCTTCCACAAGATCAAGTTCCGTGCCTCCATCGGCCAGGCTGGCGACGACAACATCGGTGGTCGCCGCTTCGCCTACCTCGGCACCCTCTACACCGACCAGGAAGGCTACACCTGGGGCACCACCGGCCAGCGCTCTTATAAAGGCATCACCGAGGGCGACATCGGTGTGAGCAACCTGACGTGGGAGACCGTGACGAAGAAGAACCTCGGCTTCGAACTCGGCCTGTGGGATATGATTGACTTCAACTTCGACCTGTTCCGCGAGAATCGTAAGAACATCTTCATGCAGCGCTCTATCGTGCCGACGCAGAGCGGCTTCGTGCAGGCTCCGTGGGCTAACTTCGGCCGCGTGACCAATCACGGTATCGAGATGACGCTGAACGTGCACAAGCAGTGGAACAAGAACTGGTTTACGTCGGCCTATGCCAACTTCACCTACGCCAAGAACCGCGTGGAGGAGAAGGACGAGCCCGAGGTGCTGAAGGGCACGCATCGCTCGGCTACAGGCCGTTCGATGAACGAACTTTGGGGACTCACCGCCGAGCGCCTGTTCATGGCCGACGACTTCAATGCCGACGGCACGCTGAAGGCCGACATCCCCGACCAGAGTGGCGTGGGTGCTGTGACGCTGCGTCCGGGCGACATCAAGTATGTCGACGTGAACAACGACGGCGTCATTACCGAGGAGGACGAAGGCTACATCGGCGACACGGAAGACCCGCGCATGGTGTACGGCTTCGGTGGCGTGGTGAGCTACAAGAACGTAGACCTGAACTTCTTCTTCCAGGGCTCCGGCGACATGTATCGCGTCATAGGCCGTCAGCCTTACTTCCTGCCGGGCGGCGGCACGACCACCGAGGGTAATGCCTATGCAGCCAACATCGACGACCGCTGGACCGAGCAGAACCAAGACCCCTATGCCTTCTGGCCGCGCCTGAGCTACGGACCGAACGTCAACAACTACCGCGCCTCCACGTGGTGGAAGAAGGACATGAGCTTCCTGCGCTGTAAGACCATCGAGGTGGGCTACACGCTGCCTCACAAGTGGCTGGAGAATCTCTACGTGAAGAGCTGCCGCGTGTTCGTCAGCGGCAACAACCTCTTCTGCTTCTCGTCGTTCAAGCTTTGGGACCCCGAGTTGGGCACCAACGACGGACTGAAGTACCCCATGAACCGCTCAGTGATGTTTGGACTCGACGTGAACTTTTGATAATTGATAATTGACAATTGATAATTGATAATTATGAAGACAAAATATATCAAGCATTTCATCGCAGCAGGTTCCGTTTGCTGCTGTATCACAGCAGCCACCGGGCTCTTTACCTCCTGCTCCGACTATCTGGACAAGGAACCCGACACCGAGCTCACGACGGAGATGGTGTTCGAGAACCGCGACAAGGTGTATTCGTGGCTGAGCTACGTCTACAACATCATACACAACCCCGACAAGTGGGCTCTCACCGCCGACGGCTATGAGGTGTTCGCCGACGACATCACGCCTTCCGCCCGCTGGCAGCAGTGGGACTGGGGCGGCGTCATCCCGAAGATTCTCGGCCAGTGGACCATCAACTCCACGTGGGGCGGTAACCTCTGGCACATGATGCCGCGCTACATCCGTCACGGCTACATCTTCAACCAGATGGTGAAGGCTATGCCCGATCACGACCTGCCGCAGTCGGAAATCGACAATATGAAGAACGAGGTGAAGTTCCTCTGCGCCTATGCCTGGTGGCAGATGGCCGAGAACTACGGCGGCATTCCCTTCAAGCCCGACTACATCGCGCCCACCGACTTCACGCTCGCTGAGCTGATGGTAGGCCAGTCGAAGTTCGACGACGTCGTGGACTACTGCGACAAGCAGATGCTCGAGGCCGCTATGGCGCTGCCCGCTGTCTACGACGACCCGTCGAAGTATGGCCGCGTGAACCGCATCATGGCCCTCACCGTGCGTTCGCGCATGCTGCTCTTTGCCGCCAGCCCGCTGGTGAACGGCAACCCGTGGTACACCGACTACGTGAACGACAAGGGCGAGCAGATCTTCAACCCCACCTACGACCCGCAGAAATGGGAGAAGGCCGTGGAGGCCTGCAAGCTCTGCATCGACGAGGCCGAGAAAGCCGGCTATGGGCTCTATGTGGAGATGGGACCGAACGGCAAGCCCGACCCCTTCCTCTCTACCTACAACGTGCACATCAAGCGCTGGAGCGAGGGTAACCACGAGATTACGTTCCCCGTGACCAAGGGCAACAGCTATCGCGACACGTTCCTCCGCACGGCATCGGTGCGCGAGTATGGCGGCGGCAACGGACTGGGTGTCTATCAGGGCCTCGTCGACGCCTTCTTCACCCGCAACGGTCTGCCCATCAGCGACCCGAACTCGGGCTACGTGGAGGACGGCTTCTCGACCACCGTCGACGACCGCTCCGCAGAGACCGCGTGGGAGTATGGCACGGGCAATCCCGGCGAGGTGACCGCACGCGGCACGTACAACATGTACTGCAACCGCGAGCCCCGCTTCTACAACGCTGTGAGCTTTCACGGCTCGTGGCTGGCTGTGGGCAAGCGCAAGTATAACTTCTTCATGAACGGTCGCGACAACGTGCAGACCTCGTCGCCCCACGATGCTCCGCAGAACGGCTACCTCGTGCGCAAGGGCCTGAACGTGCTCGACAACTACCTCACCGGTGCCATCACCGACCGTCAGGGCTTCACCTATCGTCTGGCCTTCACCTATCTCGACTATGCTGAGGCGCTCAACGAGGCCCGCAACGACGGAGGCAGCCGCCAGACAGCACTTGAATACCTGAACCGCATCCGCTATCGTGCCGGTGTGCGCCAGTATACGTTCAGCAGTGTGCCTGCCGACGACGAGGAGTTCATCCAGATTCAGAACACACAGGAGGAGCTGCGTCGCGTCATCCGCGCCGAGCGCCGTGTGGAACTGTGCTGCGAGAACAACCGCTGGTACGACATCCGCCGCTGGAAGGATGCCGAGAACCTGCCTGAGATGTGTGGCGACGACTGGGGAATGAACTTCCAGGGCCGCAACCAAAGCGAGTTCTTCGTGCGCACCGTCTTCCAGACGCGTGTGTGGAAGCGCCAGTACTACTGGATGCCCATCTATATCGATGAGTATGAGAAGAATCCCAACCTCCGCGAAGCTCCGTTCTGGGTGGTGGATAACCAGTAGTTGAGAGTTGAGAGACAGTTTAAAGTTTAGAGTTTAAAGTTCTTTCAGCTTATAAACGAACGACAAAACGCAATTCGCAATGTAGGGACGCGACGGTCGCGTTCTGGTGTGGGAAAAGCAAATTCCAGTTACGCGGCACACCGCGTCCCTACATGAGAAGGTCATAATAAATAAAAAGATATTATCGTTATGAAGACAATAGATAGAATGAATAAGACTGTTAAATCTTCACTTGTGAGGCTCTGTGCTATCTTGACTCTCCTCCCTTTGGGAGGAGTCGGAGGTGGGCTCCTCACCTCTTGCAACCAGGATCCGGAGTATTTCACCCTGCCCACCTATCCCGACGAGATGCACGTGCGCAGCTCGGTGGAGGAGATTGTGCTCAACAAGGGCGTTGCCGACCAGACCGCCGTCACGCTCACGTGGGACAAGGCCACAAGTCCCATCGCGCCTACTGATGAGGTGACCTACAAGGTGTGCCTCTATCCCTCGGCACAGAAGGACCTGAAGTCGGAGTACATCGACACCGGCACCGCACAGCAGCTCGAGCTCACCCACGACCAGCTGAACTCGATGGTGGCCCGCTGGGCCCTTCCCGGACAGGCCGTGAAGGTGACCGCCCAGGTGCTGAGCAACGTCGCGAACGAACAGAAGTATGTGCGCCCGGAGATTTCCACCGTGGAATTCGTCGTCACGGGCTATGAGAAATATCCCACATATCTTTATATGGTCGTCACCGACCAGGAGGGCATGACGACGACGCAGCGTCTGGAGCAGCGCCAGCTGGGCACGGGCATCTATGAGGCCAGCCTCAACATGGTGCCTTGCACGTTCCACTTCCAGACCTCTGAGGCTGCCTATCCCGGCTACGGCGTCACGGCCGACGGAAAGCTCGACTACATCACCGAGGGCAGCTATCAGGAGTACAGCTCAACGGCTACGGGCAACCGCACCGTCATCGTCGATACGAACAATCCCTACAACGACTGCCGCGTGCTCGACATCGTGCAGCTGCCCACGCCGGGCCTCATCTGGATTTGCGGCAACGGCTGCTCGGTGGGATGGAACACCAACACCACTGAAGGACGCATGCAGATGACCGGCTCGGCCCGCGAACCCTACTACTACTCGTGGACGGGCGACTTCACCGCCGGCGGCGAAATCAAGATTGGCCTTGGCGGAGGCTGGGGCGACCAGTTCTTCTACGCTCCCGTAGAGAATG
This sequence comes from uncultured Prevotellaceae bacterium, assembly GCA_900316285.1. GTDB lineage: Bacteria > Bacteroidota > Bacteroidia > Bacteroidales > Bacteroidaceae > Prevotella. The sequence goes on along the minus strand of ONCG01000009.1, from coordinate 58,216 downwards.
CCGACCCGCTCACCGACCATCGTCTCCTGATGTATCGCTTCCAGGACGACGGCGGCGACCTGAAGTGGGTGCCCTCCGTCAGCGGCCGCTACACCTTCACGCTCTGTCTCCTCGCCACCGATATGTGGACGAAGTTCGAGCCAGCCAGCTGATTAGTTGAAAATTAATAAATAATAGAAGCCACCTGTGGTCCCCTCGTCAGAGGGGACAGGGGTGGAAGCCTTCCCCTCTTTTGCAACCAACACAACCAATTATAAATATTTTCGTATGAAAATGCTGACCATCATCCTCGCCGCCCTTCTCTCCCTCCCTGCTTTGGCAGAGGAGGGCGGCACCTACACGAACCCCGTCACCAAGTACAGCCTGCCCGATCCCACCGTGATCAAGGCCGACGATGGCTACTTCTATCTGTATGCCACCGAGGACACACACAACGTGCCCATCTATCGGTCGCGCGACCTTGTGAAGTGGCGCTATGCCGGAACGGCGTTCACCGACCAGACACGCCCCATGGACTTTGTGCCGAATGGTAGCATCTGGGCACCCGACATCAACTATGTAGGCGGGCAATACGTGCTCTACTACAGCAAGTCGGAGTGGGGAAAGACGTGGGAGTGTGGCATCGGCGTTGCCGTGAGCGACCGACCGAACGGTGGTTTCCATGATGCACACAAGCTCTTCATCTCCTCCGAGGTGGGCATCGAGAACTGCATCGACCCATGCTTCATTCAAGACAACGGCAAGAACTATCTCTTCTGGGGATCGTTTCACGACATCTATGGCGTGGAGCTCACCGAAGACGGACTGGCCATTCAGGAGGGATGCAAGCCGCAGAAGATTGCAGGCGGACTCATCGAGGCAACGATGATTGTGCCTCACGACGGCTATTACTACCTCATCGGCTCGGCTGGCACCTGCTGCGAGGGCGCAAAGAGCACCTATCGGTTGGTGATGGCCCGCTCGAAGAATCTTTTCGGGCCGTATGTAGACCGTAATGGGCGCAGCGCCATCGGCGATAACTTCTCGCCCCTGCTCAACAAGAGTCCGGAGGTGTATGGCCCCGGCCACTGCTCGGAGTTCGTCACCGACGATGCCGGACAGACCTGGGTGCTCTATCATGGCTTCCAGGCCGACAACGTGGAAGCAGGCCGCGTGGTCTATCTCGACCGCGTGGAGTGGGGGAGTGATGGCTGGCCGCGCATTCAAGGCATGCGTCCGTCGGTAGAGGCGGAGGCTCCTATCTTCGGTACCACGGGCATCGACGACGTGCAGGCGGAGGCCGACAACAAATGCATGATTCGCTTCGTCGATGGTGACTCGTCGTCGCTGGGGCGCTACATCCGCATTGATAGTCCCGACGACGAGCCTTTCTCCTGGCGCCTGTTCAGTCTGAATGGCACGATGCTCATGGGTGGCAAGGCTACCCACACCGCCATCGTCGACACAACGGCCGTGCAGAAGGGCATTTATACCCTCAGCCTCACCGGCAAGTTCGGCTCGCAGGCCGAAAAGCTCCTCATCAACTGATGAGGGACGCCGCACATGGGCTCATGAATGTAGGGACGCGGCGTGCCGCGTTTCTGGTGCGTGAAAAGCCAACCCCAGAACGCGGCACGCCGCGTCCCTACATCTGCTGATTTCGTAAAGACATACATTTTTGATTAGATAAAGATTTAGTTAGTTTATTGAGCAGACTCAGTGGAGTCACCGCCGCTTTCCTTGTTAGGTAGGGGAAGCGGCTTTTTTTGCCTCCTTCCTTCCTCCCCCCTCGCCCATTTAGTAGTTAAATTTTTATAAATTTTGGAAACAAAGAACCCTCGTTTGTTTTATTCTTCCTAATTTTGAAGACTTAATGAAAATTGTAAAGATATGCGAAGACTTTTCGTGGCGGTACTTCTTGTGCTGCTATCAGTGATATCGGTAGCCTGGGCGAGCACTCAGACCAATGAACGGCTGCGCCAGCTGGACGCGAGTCTGGCGCGTCGCGACTTTTATGAGCAACAACGGGTGAAGCGCATCAACGAGCTCCGTGACGGACTGCGCTTGGCGAAAGCCGAGGGGCGCGAGTTCGAACAGCTCATGAAACTCTACGAGGAGAACAAGAGCTACTGCTACGACTCGGCGCGCCACTATGCCTATGCCTGTCTGGAGGTGGCTCAGCTGGAAGCCAACCCGCAGCGCATTGCCGAGTCGCAGAACGCTCTGGTGTTCTCGCTCATCTCAGCCGGCATCCTCAGCGAGGCACGCGACGTGCTGCAGTCCATGAATCGCCGCGTGCTCAGCGGCAAGCAGCTCAGCGACTACTACGACAACTACGGACGTCTCTGGCGGTCGATGGCCGACTACGTGCGCGAGGAACCTTACTACACGAAGTACATCAGTCAAAGCATGGCCTACATGGACTCGCTGAAGCAGATGACACCCGAGGGTACGAAGCTATGGTGGTCGCTGACGGGGTCGCACCAGATGCGTGAACTGAAATACAAGGAAGCGCTGCAGTCGTTCGAGAAAGTGCTGGAGCTCTGCGGCGACGACAATCGGCAGCGAGCCATGACGACGGCCGAGATGGCGTGGGCCTACATCTTCCTGAACGACGAAAACAAGGCCATCGACTACTTTGCGCAGTCGGCGATTGCCGATAACGAAACCGCCACGCGCGAGATCACGGCCCTCTACCACCTGTCGCGCTACGTCTACAAGCATGGCGATTACGACCGCGCCAGTGCCTATGTGCATCAGGCTTTGGAGGACGTGAACTTCTATAACTCCCGCCTGCGCAAGATGGAAATCAACGACATCCTGCCCATCATCGAGCAAGACCGCTACAACGCCATCCGCAGTCAGCGCAACTGGCTGTTTGCCACTACGGGGCTGGTCATTGCCATCTTGCTGGCCATGCTCTGGAGCTATTTCATCATCCGCAAGAAGAACCAGAAGCTCACCGAGGCCCGAGAGACCATCGCCGGGCAGCTTGAGTTGCTGAAGGAAGCCAACCTGCGCCTGAAGGAGGACGACAAAATTAAGAATGCCTACATCGGCCGTTCCTTCTACACCAATGCCGAATACATCGCGAAGCTCGAGAATGTGTATCTGACCATTGGACGAAAGATACAAGCCCGGCAGTTTGAGGACCTCGGCCGCATGACGAATCTGTCGGCGCTGAATGCCGAGCGTGCAAACATGTATGAGGCTTTTGACCAGACGTTCCTGAAAATCTTCCCGACGTTCGTGGAGCGCTTCAATGAACTGTTCGACGAGAAGGACCGCAAGCAGCCAGCCAACGATGAGTCGCTGACCAGCGAGATGCGCATCTTCGCCCTCATCCGACTGGGTATCACCGACAGCGACCGCATCGCGAAGTTCCTCGATTACTCCGTTCACACCGTCAACACCTACAAGACACGCGTGAAGAATCGGTCGACGGTCGACAACGATGAGTTCGAGAAGCGCATCATGGCCATCTGACGGCATTTTTTCGCGGAATATTCCGTTAATACAATTCAACCGAAATAATAACGGAAGTCGTTGAAAACCAACGGCTTCCGTTTTGTATTATGTCAGAATCGTTATACTTTTGATTGTTTTTTTCAAGGTTCGCGCAATACGCGCTATCTTTGCAGGTGAAATGTTGAACAAGAGACAACGCAAAGAAGACATGAACAATCGAAAGAAAATCCTACTGCTGGCCATCGCCATCGTCGTCGCCCTCACGGGTGCTGGCAGCATGCGTGCCCAAGCAGCCGAATGGAACCCCAAAGCTAATCCCGAGGCCGTCGTCAGGTCGGGACATGCGCGCTTCACGGTGCTCACGCCTGAGATGATTCGCATTCAGTACAGCGACCGCGACCTGTTTGAAGACCGCGCCACGTTTGCCATCGTTAATCGTCAGTTGCCCGTACCGTCGTTCACCACCGAGGAGCGCGACGGATGGCTCGTGGTGAAGACCGCGGCGCTCACCCTTCAATATAAGATAGGTGGCCGAATCGCCGGCGATGCTGCTGCAAGCGCCGATGTGCTGAACATCAGCTTCAACCTGAACGGACGCCGAGTGATGTGGTATCCTGGCAAGGACGACTCCATGAACCTGAAGGGAACCACGCGTACGCTCGACGGTCAGATTGGTGACAACAAGCGCGCTGAGCTGGAGAACGGTCTGCTCTCGCGTGCCGGCTGGAGCATCATCGACGAGTCGCCCCACACGAAGCGTGGCGACGGCTCCACCTCCTTTGCCTTCGACGGCGATGTGGATGGGATGCCCTGGGTGGCAGAGCCCGTCGACAAAGATGCTATCGACTGGTACTTCCTGGGCTACGGCCATCAGTACAAGAAGGCACTGGGCGACTTCACGAAAGTGGCTGGCCGCCAACCGATGCCGCCGCTCTACGTTTTGGGCTACTGGTACAGCAAGTATCAGCGCTACACCAGTGATGAGTTCATGGAGATTGTGAACGACGTGAAGCGCAATCAGATTCCGATGGACGTGATGATTTTCGATATGGACTGGCACACCGAGGGCTGGACCGGCTGGACGTGGGACCGCACGGCGATTCCCGATCCTGAAGGACTCATCGGCTGGATGCACGGAAACGGCCTGAAGGTCGCCCTGAACTTGCACCCCGCCGACGGTGTCGATGACGACGAGGACTACTTCAAGGAGCTGCGCTCCGACATGGGGCTCGACAGCACCGTGAACCGCGTGCCTTGGAACCTGAGCGACGGGAAGTTCTATCACAACATGTTCAATCGCATCATCCGTGCCCGCGAACGCCAAGGCGTTGACTTCTGGTGGATCGACTGGCAGCAAAACCTCACAAGCAAATACATGGATGGTCTGGGTGAGACCTTCTGGTGCAACCACGTGTTCTACAACGATATGCGCCTGAATCGCAAGGATCATCGTCCGCTCATCTTCCACCGCTGGGGCGGTCTGGGTAGCCATCGCTATCCTATCGGCTTCTCGGGTGACTCCTTCACCACATACGGCACACTCGCCTGGCAGCCTTACTTCACGGCAACAGCCTCGAACGTGGGCTTCGGATATTGGGGTCACGATCTCGGTGGTCACCAGCAGTATGACGGTAATAATCCTGAACTCTACCTGCGCTGGATGCAGTACGGTGTGTTCACGCCCATCTTCCGCACTCATGCCACCAACTGGGAAGGCATTGAGCGCCGCATCTGGAAGTATGAGAACTTCCCCTTGCTGCTTGAGACGGTGAAGCTGCGCTATGCGCTGATGCCATATATCTACACCGCCTGCCGTCAGGCTTACGATACGGGTGTGAGCCTCTGCCGTCCGCTCTACTACGACTGGCCTGAAGAGAGCAATGCCTATCAGTTTGAAGACGAGTATATGTTCGGTGACGACATCCTTGTGGCTCCCGTCGTAACGCCTACGGGCGAGAACGGAAAGGCACAGCGCCGCAACTGGCTGCCTGAAGGCCGCTGGTTCGATGTGTGCCGCAACACGGTTGTTGAAGGCAATCGCATCTTCACCGATAGCTACACGCAGGAGGAAACTCCTTACTTCTTCCGTGCCGGTGCCGTCATCGTCAACAATCCGCCGATGCTGAACCTGAACACGCGCCCCGATCGCCTCATCCTGAAGGTGGTGCCCGGTGCCAACGGCTCGGCGACGCTCTATGAGGACGAAGGCGACACGCAGGGCTACCAGCAGGGTGTCTTCACCAACACACGCCTCGTTCACGAAGGCAACACGCTCACCATCGAGCCGTGCCAGGGACAGTTCCCCGGTATGCTGCAGCAGCGTGCCTACACCGTTGAATTCCTCGCCACCGATCGTCCGCAGGCCGTAAGCGTGAATGGCCAAAAGCTCACCAACGGCGCCTGGGGCTACAACGAGCAGTCGCGCATCGTCACCGTCTACATTCCTGCCACACCTTGTGAGCAGCGCATCGTAATAACATTGAATAATTAAGAATGATGTAGGGACGCGACGTGTCGCGTTCTGGGGTTAGCGATTCTGGGTCCAGAACGCGGCACGCCGCGTCCCTACATTGAACATTAAACTTTGAACCGTCGCGCAGCGACATTGAACCATTTGAACCGCGGCTCTGCCGCATTGAACCGTCGCGCAGCGACATTGAACCATTTCTTATGAAAACAAAAATATTCCTACTTGCATGGATGTTGCTGGGTTGCCTGACGCTCCCGGCACAAGAATACAAAGAGTTGTGGCTCGTGGGCACGGCCGTTCCCGGTGGTGCACAGCGGCTGCAGAAAGTGAGTGACGGCGACTGGAAGTATGCCGGCTCGCTCCAGGTTGGCGAACTGCGTGTGGCGACCACCCGCAAGGCTGGTAAGCTGACGCAATATTTCGCCCCCGTGTTGCCTGATGCCGACGTGGTGAACCGCGGCTTGGCTTGGAAGCAAACCGCCGATGCCGCAAGTCCTGCCTGGCAGGTGGTCGTCGCCGATGGTCACTATCGCCTGCATGTATACACCTCTCAGCAGCAGCTGCGCGGCGAGATTGTGCAGCCTTGGGGCGAGCTGTTCGTGGGTGGCGGTGCTACGGCCTCGGGCTGGAAGGAAGGCAAGATGCAACTCATGCAGCGCGACATCGACAATCCCTACCTGTGGACATGGGAGGGTGAGCTGAAGCGCCACGAAGGCATTGAGGAGCCTGCCAGTTTTAAGTTCCAAGGTCAGGACCGCTGGTATCCGAAAGCCTTGCACCCCTATGCGCAGGACACCGACATCCTGAAAGACACGCGTCTGCGCACCGGTGGTCCCGACACGAAGTGGACGCTGAGTGCCGACGGCATCTATCGCATCACCATCGACCAGTTCAACGAAACGGTGAAGGCCGAGCTGGTGAAATAGCAGAAACTAGAATCTAGAAACTAGAATCTAGAAACTAGAATCTAGAAACTAGAAACTCGAAACTAGAAGCTAGAAACTAGAAACTCGAATCTCGAAACTCAAAACTTATAACCCAATAACATCAAACCATTATGAAGAAAAGTTTACTTATCGCGCTCCTGGCTGTCCTCTGTGGATGGCTGAGCGTCTCTGAGGCTTTCGCCTTAGATCAAAAAGACGGCGTCTACCAGATTGGCAATGCCCAAGACCTGGAAGACTTCTCAAACATTGTGGCCAGTGGCAATGGTGCCGTTAGCGCCGTGCTCACCCAAGACATCGATATGTCGGGTGTGAACCACCAGCCAATCGGAACAACGGGCAGTGCCTTCCGTGGATCCTTCGACGGACAGCAGCACTTCATCCGTAACATGATTATCGACCTGCCTGAGCAGGAGTATGTAGGCCTCTTCGGTGTCCTGAGCGATGGCGCTACGATTAAGAACGTGATCGTCGACAACAGCTGCTCAGTATCGGGTAAGTGCTTCGTCGCTGCCATCGCCGGTGGTACCAACGGAGGCGGCTCGGTGACCTTCGAGAACTGCGGTAACGAAGGTAGCGTGGGTGCACAGGAACAGAATGCAGCTGGTATCTGTGGCGTGAGCATGAACAGCGCTTGCGGCATCCGTCTGCTGAACTGCTTCAACGCTGGTGGCATCACCGGTGGTCGCGAGGCGGCAGCCCTTTGTGGCTGGGTGGGCGACAACGGTAGTGTGATCACCAATTGCTACAATGCCGGTTACGTCATCGGCATGGATGGCAGCAACTCCATGTGGCGCAACGGTAACGGCAAGGGCACGAACAACTACGACACCTATGGCTATCAGGGTACTTACATCAGCGAGGACGAGTACGACCTCTCGATGGGTAGCGTGGCTTATCAGCTGAACGGCCGCCAGAGCGAAAACGTCGTGTGGTTCCAGACCCTCGGCGTAGATGCCTTCCCCGTTCCGTTCTCTTCGCATGGCATCGTCTATGCTGTAGGCGACCTGAACTGCGACGGCACCCCGAAGGGTGGCGATGAGGTATATTCCAACAAGAACGAGTCGAACCGCGACCCGCACACCTTTGTTGATGGTATCTGCTCGCGCTGCGGTGATGTCGATTTGAACCACCTGCCTCTCACCGATGGCTTCTACACCCTCTCCACAGCTGCCGACCTGAACTGGTTTGCCGCTCTGGTGAACAAGGGACATAAGAAGGTGAACGCTCGCCTGGGCGCCGACATTGACTTCAGCGAGTTCACCAAGAAGGACGTGATGATCGGTGGCGATGCTTTCTCGGCCAACGAAGGCGACGAGAGCCGTTCGTTTGAGGGCATCTTCGACGGTCAGGGTCATAAGATCACGGTCAACTACAACGTCAGCTACGACGGTGTAGCACTCTTCAAGGTGGTCAGCAACTCCACTATTCGCAACCTCGTCGTCGACGGTGCCATCGAGAGCACACAGCGCTTCATCGGCGGTCTGGGCTTCGTCAGCCGCGGCACGTGTACTTATGAAAACATCATCGTGGCTGTGAATATCACCGGTTCGTATCCTGGCGATGCTACCGACGGCGGCTTCTTCGCCGTGTGCCACGAGAGTCCGACCTTCACCAACTGTGCCTTCGTGGGCACCATGAATGCTCCCGACAGCGAGGGTAGTGCAGCCATCATCGGCTATGCTCACGGTCGCGTAGAAACCCTCATCCAGAACTGCTATGTGTCGGCATCGCTGCTGAGTCTGCGTGGCAACTCCACCGTGTTTGCCCGCAACGTCGCCAGCATGGTGAACTGCTTCTATACCGATAACATTACCGACCTCTCGGAGAGTGCTGCCGAGGTGGTCAGCGTAGACGCTGTGAAGTCAGGCGAGCTCTGTTACCGTCTCGACCAGGGTGGCGCCGGCGATGCTTGGCGTCAGACGCTGGGTAGCGACAACTATCCCGTACCGTTTGCCGATCACCTGATGGTCTATGCCGTTGGTTCGATGAACTGTGACGGCTCGGCCGGTAGCGACATCAGCTACTCCAACACCGAAGGCGAGCCCCAGCGTGCTGATCACCAGTATCAGGACGACATCTGCCAGGTATGCGGTGCACGTCTCATCCGAAATGGCGAACAGCTGAAGGCTCTCGCCGATGCTGTGAACAATGGTGAAGTGGCAGGCGATGTGATCGTCGACCTAGCTGCCGATATCGATATGAAGGGCATTAGCTTCGAGGGCATTGGTACTCGTTTCAGTCAGGAGGATGGCGAGGGCAACTGGCAGGATGTGAAGCGTCCTTACATGGGCGTCTTCGATGGTCACGGCCATCGCATCTTGAACATGGTCATCGAGTCGGAAGGTGGCAACAAGGGCCTCTTCGGTGTTGTTAGCGGTGCAACGATCAAAAATGTCGTTGTCGACAAGTCGTGCGAAATCTACTCCACAGGCTACTCGGCAGGTATCGCTGGTACAGCTGTCGGCAAGGCCGTGCTCACCATCGAGAACTGCGGCAATGAGGCTACGGTGAACGTCGGTGCCTCTGGCGCTAACGGTGCTGGTATCCTTGGTGTGAACGACCTCAGCGAGGCTTATGTGCGCATCATCAACTGCTACAACGCCGGCGACATCGTGGGCCAGCGTGAGTGTGGCTCCATCAGCGGCTGGCTGGGCGACCGTGCAGAGGTGGTGAACACCTTCAACTGCGGTGTGGTGGCTCCTGAGTCTGTCGACGGTACTCGTACCTTCGCACGCTATAACGGTTCGGCCGTGAGCTTCACCAACTGCTATGAGCTTGACGGTAACCAGGTGACAACTGTCAGCGCCGACGATGTGGTAAGCGGTAAGCTCTGCTACGACCTGAACGAGGGTGCCGGCACAACGGTATTCTATCAGACGCTGGGCAGCGACGAACATCCCGTCTTCGATCCTTCGCACGGTGTTGTGAAGAAGGATGGCGACACCTACGTCAATGAGGACGCCACCGCTATCGAAACCATCGCCGAGCCCACAACTGCCGAGCCCGCAGCCGTCTACTCTGTGAGCGGTGTGCGCCAGCAGCAGCTCAGCCGCGGCATCAATATCGTTCGCCAGGCTGACGGTAAGGTCGTAAAAGTCTTGGTACGATAAACCATAGTATGTAGGGACGCGGCGTGCCGCGTTATGTGGTTAGCAATTCTTGCTCCAGCACGCGACACGTCGCGTCCCTACATTAATCTTGAACTTTGAACTTTGAACGCTGCGAAGCAGCTTTTGAACGCGCCACAGGCGCTTTAAACTTTGAACGTCGCGTAGCGACTTTTGAACGTGCGCAGCACATTTGAACTATGAACAATCGTTTCATCATTACCCTCTGCAGTCTGTGCCTCGCCCTCATGGCGAAGGCACAGACCGCTTTTATCTCTGCCGACAGCGTTGCCGTGTTCTATCCCGCTGGCTACGTTGCAGCCAATCATGAGCCGTCGCCTATCTTCGTGCAGCAGCCTGCCCCTGCCGGACAACTGCCCGACAGTTGGCGAGTGCGCCCGCAGTTCACTTCTGACGGCAGCCATAGCGTAGTGACCATCAACATCCCCGACGATGCCGACTTCTATGGCACAGGCGAGGTGACGGGTCCGCTGCGTCGCAACGGGCGCACCATTAGCCTCTGGAACATCGACACGCCCGCCTATGGCGTCGACGGCGGTACACATCTCTACCAGAGCCATCCATGGGTGATGGGTCTGCGCCGCGACGGCAGCGCCTTCGGCATCATTGCAGACAACACATGGCGACAGAGCATCTCGATAGAAGACCATCAGGTGACCTTCAACAGCGATGGTCCTGCCTTTCGCGTGGTCGTCATCGAGCGAGAGAGTCCGCAGGCGCTTATGCAGGCGTTGGCCGACTACACCGGCCATATGTCGCTGCCGCCGCTGTGGTCGCTCGGCTATCAGCAGTGCCGCTTCAGCTATCAGCCCGACACCCGGGTGATGGAGGTTGCCGACCTGCTGCGCCAGCACCGCATTCCGTCCGACGTCATCTGGATGGACATCGACTATATGGACGGCTATCGCATCTTCACCTTCAGCCCGAAGGAGTTCCCCAATCCCAAGCGCCTCAACGACTACCTGCACAGCCGCGACTTCAAGGCAGTCTACATGATCGACCCGGGAGTGAAGGCTGAGCAGGGTTATTTCGTCAACGACCAGGGAACAGCCGGCGACTACTGGGTGAAAACCGCCGATGGCAAGCCTTTTGTGGGAGATGTGTGGCCGGGTGCCTGTCACTTCCCCGATTTCACACGCTCTGAGGTGCGCCACTGGTGGGGCACGCTCTACAAGGACTTCATGGCAACGGGCATCGACGGTGTGTGGAACGACATGAACGAACCTTCCGTCTTCGGTGGCCCCAGTGGAACCATGCCCATCGACAACCAGCATGGAGCCCAGAATCAGGCTTCCCATCTCCGCTTCCACAACATCTATGGCATGCAGATGGTACGTGCCAGCCGCGACGGCCTCTTGCTCGCACAACCGCAGAAGCGCCCGTTCATCCTCTCACGTTCGAACTTCCTCGGCGGTCAGCGCTATGCAGCCACGTGGACGGGCGACAACCTCTCGTCGCCTGAGCAGATGAAGCTCAGCATTCCCATGAGTCTCACGCTTGGACTCACCGGACAGCCTTTCAGCGGTCCCGACATCGGTGGCTTCTGCGAGAATGCCACAGGTGAACTCGTGGCACAGTGGACGGCAATGGGTGTGTTCTTCCCGTTCGTGCGCAATCATAACATCAAAGGCACCGTCGACCAGGAGCCTTGGGCATTCACACCTGAGGTGCTCGATGCCTGCCGTACGGCTATCAACCGCCGCTATCGCCTCATGCCATACGTCTACACCGCTTTCCGCGAAGCCAGTCAGACGGGTATGCCCGTGATGCGTCCGCTCTTTATGGCCGATGCACGCGACCTGTCGCTGCGCAGCGAGGACAAGGCATTCCTCTTGGGCGGCGATCTGATGATTACGCCGACGTGGGCTTCCAATGTGGCATCGCCACAGGACAACTCGTGGCAGCCGTTCACCCTCGAACAGCATCCCGACAGCTACCAAGCCACGATGCGCCAGCGCCCGGGTTCCATCATCCCTGTGGCAAATCTCGCTCAAAGCACCACTGCCCTCCGCACCGACTCGCTCACATTGCTTGTTTGCACCGATGAGCAGGGACAAGCCTCTAGCGTGCTCTACGAAGACGATGGCGACGGCTTCAGCTACCGCAGTGGCAACTACCGTGTGCTCTCGCTCACGGCAACGCTGCAGAAGCGCCAGCTCACCGTCGCCGTTCGACAAACGGAAGGCAATATGGCTCCATTGCCCCGCACTCTTCGCGTTGGCTTTGTCAAAAACGGCCGCGTGCAGTATTCGGCATGGCAACAAGGGGCTGAAGTCCACATGAAAGTGAAATAACCTTTGAACGTGCGCAGCGCCTTTGAACTTTGAACATTGAACGCGCGCAGCGCATTTGAACCGCGCCTTTGGCGCTTTACAGTATGAAGAAACTATTTCTTATCATCATCCTGTTGGCGACCACTGCTACTCAGAGCATCCTCGCCGCCGACGACCCCGTGGCCGATCCCGCAGCGGTCGTCACCTCGGGGCGTGCCCGCTTCACGGTGCTCACCAACAGGATGATTCGTATTCAATACAGCGCCACGAGCCGCTTCGAGGACCGCGCCACGTTTGCCGTCGTCAATCGCAAGTTGCCCGTGCCGCAGTTCACCACCCGCGAGGCCGATGGCTATCTCTACATCGAGACCGATGCACTTACCCTACGCTATAAAGTCGGAAGCACCATCTCTGCCAGTCTGAAGTCGCCGAACAACCTCTGCATCACGATGCCGCTGAACGGTCGTATAGTGACGTGGTATCCCGGAAAGGAAGATGCGCTCAACCTGAAAGGCACGAAGCGCACCCTTGACACCGCCAGTGGCGACAACCAGCGACCGGACCTCGAGGATGGTATTCTCTCGCGTGCCGGCTGGGCACTCCTCGACGAGTCGCCAAAGGCGAAGCGCGGCGACGGCTCGCGCTCGTTTGCCTTCGACCGTTCTGTTGATGGCATCCCTTGGGTGGCACAGCCCGTCGACGCCAATGCCCTTGACTACTACTTCCTCGGCTATGGCCACGACTACAAAGGTGCCCTTGCCGACTACGTCAAGGTTGCTGGCCGCCAGCCTATGCCGCCACTCTATGCCTTGGGCTACTGGTATAGCAAATACCAGCGCTACTCGCAGCAGGACTTCGTCGACCTTGTCACCGAAATCCATCAGAACGACATTCCACTCGACGTGATGATCTTCGACATGGACTGGCACCTCGACGGTTGGACGGGCTGGACGTGGAACCGACAGCTCATCCCTAATCCCGAGGGACTCATCCGCTGGATGCATCAGCAACAGCTGAAGGTGGCACTCAACTTGCATCCCGCCGACGGCGTAGCAAGCCATGAGGACCACTTCCAGGAGATTCGTTCCGACATGGGCCTCACCACCGACCGCGTGCCTTGGATGCTCGAAGACTCCACGTTCTATCGCTCACTGTTCCGACACATCATCCGTGAACGTGAGGAACAGGGCGTCGACTTCTGGTGGCTCGACTGGCAGCAAAACCTCACGAGCAATTATATCGACGGACTCGGCGAAACCTTCTGGTGCAACCACGTGTTCTATAACGACATGCGGCTGAACCGCCCCGACCGTCGGCCGTTCATCTTCCACCGCTGGGGTGGAATGGGCAGCCATCGCTATCCCATCGGCTTCTCCGGCGACACCTATTCCACATTCGGCTCGCTCGCCTTCCAACCCTATTTCACCGCGACGGCCTCCAACGTCTGCTTCGGCTATTGGGGACACGACCTCGGCGGCCACATGCAGATAGCCCCCACCAACGAGGAGCTCATGCTCCGCTGGCTGCAGTTCGGTGTGTTCTCACCCATTTTCCGCACTCATGGTGCCAGCCAGGAAGGCAATGAGCGTCGCATCTGGAAATACGATAACTTCCAGGCGCTGCTCGACTGTGTGCGCCTGCGCTATGAGCTCATGCCCTACATCTACACTGCCTGCCGCGAGGCCTACGATACCGGTGTGAGCCTCTGCCGCCCGCTCTACTACGACTGGCCCGAAGAGAACGAGGCCTATCGTCAGGAGGGGGAGTATATGTTTGGCGACGACATCCTCGTTTCGCCCGTCGTCACGGCGGCCAACGGCGAGCATGGCACCTTCCACAAGACGTGGCTGCCCGAAGGCCAGTGGTACGACGTGTGCCGAAGCCGTCTGCTCAGTGGGGGTCAGACCATCAGCGACAACTATGCTGCTGAAGAGATTCCCTATTTCATCAAGGCTGGAACCATTGTTGTGTGCAATCCGCCCATGCAGCATCTGAAGTCGGCTGCCGACCGCTTGTTGCTGAAGGTGGTGCCCGGTGCCGATGGCAGCACGACGCTCTATGAGGACGAGGGCGACACGCAGAACTACGAGCACGACGGTTATGCCACAACGCTCATCACGCAACAGCGAGAGCCGTCGTCGCTGACCGTTACCATCGGTGCCCGCGAAGGCGCTTATGAAGGCATGCCCACCCAGCGCGCCTACGAGTTGCAGCTGCTGCTCGAGGAACGACCGGAGCAGGTGAGCATCAGCGGTGCCGAGCTCACCGACTGGAGCTATGATGCCGATCGCCACATGGTGGTCATCAACGTCGCCCCGACCTCCTGCGACCACGAAATATTGGTGCAGGTAGACCGCAACGCGTCGGGCATTGCCCATGTGGGTACACCCGAGGTGGTGGCAGAGCGCTATTACGACCTGAGCGGTCGCCGTTGTGATGTGAAACCACGCGGCCCACATATCATTAAGCGCACATGGAACGATGGAACCGTAACAACCGAAAAACGACTAAGATATGAAGAATAATAACTTGTCCCTCATCTTGCTCATCGCCCTTGTGTGGTTCTCTGCAGATGCTATGGCTCAGAACTTCGAGCGCCTGTGGGCAACGGGCACTGCCGTGGAGGAGGGTAGTGTGGAACTCACCCGCCGACCCGACGGACTCTTCCGCTTTGCCGGGGCACTGAAGGATGGCGAACTGAAAATACAAACTACGGAGACGTTCCAGAAGGGCGTCACGCAGTTTCTGAAGCCGCAGCTTGTAGACTCCTATCTCATCAATAACGGCTTGCGCTATACCGTCACCTCCGATGAGAGCCAGCCCGGCTGGGTGGTGTCGTTCAGCGAGGAAACCTATCGCTTCCTGGTCGACCCCGCAGCCCATACCGTCAGGGGCGAGCTCTGTCTGCCCTGGAACGAAGTGCTCATCGCAGGCAGTGCCTTTGCCGGCGGTTCGAACAACGTGGAGTGGAATCGCAATGCCATGCTGCCCTTCGAGCGCGACCACGACAATCCGTATGTGTTCACGTGGACGGGCGAGCTCGGCATCTTCAGTGGCGTGGTGGAGCCTGGTCGCTTCAAGTTGGAGGGTCAGATGACGTGGGGACCGCGCGAGTTGCATCCGTTCACGCAGGACGAGGACATCCTCGGTGCCCGTCAGATGCGACAGGGCGGCGACGACACAAAGTGGCGCGTCAGTAAGGCCGGCACCTATCGCATCACGGTGAACCTGTTCCACGAAACCATCGAGGCCGAATTGCTCACCGATGCCCAGCAGTCGGAAACCGATGGCATCCATTCCCCGGAAGCACAGCCTTCGCTCAGCGAACGAGCCCTCTCGCCCGTCTATTACGATGCCAATGGCATGCGCCTGCAGCATCCGCGCCGCGGATTGAACCTCGTGCGGATGGACGATGGCACCGTCAGAAAGGTGATGGTTAGATAGTGGGGATAGCCCGTTCTACTTGGCTTTATTCAATACTGAGGACGTCGACGCCTTGCAGCTGCTCGATGAAGTCGAGAATGCGATTGCGGTACTTCCTCCGCTCGAGTAGTAACTGCATGGAAACGGTGTATAGCGTCTGTGGCTTGGTAGTCGTTTCCATTTTGTAACTATCGACAACGATTCCTTCAAGACTTTGCAGATGTTTCAGCACGCGGTGGATGTCGTCTTGATTGGTGGCGGCAAACGTCACGTCGAGGTGGCGATGACCAAGCCGGCGCAGTAGCAGGTTTTGTGCCTCGAGGCAGAGCAAGACGAGGAGCGTGGTGGCGGTGGCGAGCAGATACATGCCGGCTCCGGCAGCCATGCCGATGGCGGCGGTGACCCAGAGGCCTGCTGCGGTGGTGAGTCCGCGCACGGCGTGTTTCTGGAAGATGATGGTACCGGCACCGATGAAACCGATACCTGATACCACTTGTGCAGCGATGCGCGACACGTCGAGGCGGTGGTTCTCGGTGGTGAACACGCCCTCGAAGCCATGAGCCGAAAGTATCATGAATAGTGCCGCACCCAGTGCTACGAGGAAGTGAGTGCGGAAGCCAGCCTCCTTGGCACGGTATTCGCGTTCGAAACCGATGGCTCCACCAAGGAGGGCGGCGATAAGGATGTTAAGATAGAAGGCCATAAGTGAGAGCTCCTAGTTTCTAGTTTCAAGTTCCTAGTTCCAAGTTTGTGTGACTTCGTCCCATGACTTTTGTCGAGACCCCCAACCCCCTATGTTAGGGGGCAAGGCTAGTGTACTATTGGAAGACGTGAGGGGCTACGGCCCAGTGATGCAGGTCGTAGATGACTTTCAGGCGTTTGAGGCGGGCGAGGAAGGCATCGTAGTCCTTGCTGGCGGGCTGCATCCACTGCACTTCGGCAAGGGCGGCCATGCGCGGCAGCACCTGGTATTCTGCTTGCTGCTTGGCAGCGATGTATTCGGTCCACAGATTGGCCTGCACGCCGAGGATGTGGCGGGCTTCATCGGCCGAGAGGTCGGCAGCAATGGGCTCGAAGGCATAGACTTCCTGCACGGTCTCGCAGCCTCCGATGGAGAGAGGTTCGTTCCACGTCTTGTCGGTTTGATAGTGGTCGAAGTACATCGGTTTATTGGGTGTCATGATGACATCGTGACCTTGCTTGGCAGCCTGTGCGCCAGGCTCTGCTCCGCGCCAAGACATGATGGTGGAAGTGGCGTCGACGTTACAGCTGAGCAGTTCGTCCCAACCGATGAGGCGCTTGCCCTTTGAGTGAAGGAACTTCTCAACGCGCTTCGTGAAGTAGCCTTGTAGCCGGTCTTCAGCGCTCTGGCGGCCTTCAGCCTTGATGCCTTCGTCCTTGATGCGCTGTTGGCAGAGCGGGCACTCCTTCCAGCGGTCACGCGGGCTCTCGTCGCCACCGATATGGATGTACTCCGAGGGGAAGATGTCGATGACTTCGCTCAGCACGCCCTCCACAAACTGGAACACCTGCTCCTTGCCCGGGCAGAGCACGTCGGGGAATACGCCCCAGGTGTGTTCCACCTCATACGGGCCGCCCGTGCAGCCCAACTCCGGATAGGCAGCGAGTGCAGAGAGCATGTGGCCCGGCATGTCGATTTCGGGAATCACGGTAATAAACCGATCGGCGGCATATTTTACGATTTCACGGCATTGCTCCTGTGTGTAGAAACCGCCGTGACGCTGGCCGTCGTCGAGACCGGAGTTACGTCCGATGACCGTGCCGGAGCGCCAGGCGCCCTTCGTGGTCAGCTGGGGGTATTTCTTGATTTCAATGCGCCAGCCCTGGTCTTCGGTGATGTGCCAGTGGAAGCGGTTCATACCATGCAGGGCAATCAGGTCTATGTACTCCTTCACGAACTCCAAGGGGAAGAAATGGCGTGCGCAGTCGAGATGCATGCCACGATAGCCGAAGCGCGGCTCGTCGACAATGGTGACTGCGGGCAGGCTCACGGCCTGTGGCTTCTCGGCGAGTACGGGCAGCGACTTGCGCAGCGTCTGGATGCCACGGAACACGCCAGCCGCGGTCTTTCCGCTGATGGTGACACCCTTGGCTGAAACGCTGATTTGGTAGCCTTCCTCGTGCTGAATCTTCGCATCGAGGGCGAGCAGGATGTTACCACGCGCTACCTTTGACACCTTGTCCTTCTTGCCCAGCGGCTGGCAGGCCAGCATCTGCTTCGTCATCTCGCAAACGTAGTCGGCCAGGAAGTGAGCGTTGCGCTCCATGTCGGCATTGCCTTCCGGATAGATCACTGCCGTCTGCTCGCCCAGTACGAATCCGGGTGCCTGAATGGGTGTCACTGACTTGGGCAGGGGCACCACGTCATAATTAGCCACCTGAGCCAGCGCGGCTCCTGTTGAAAGCATGAAAGCCATGCAAAGAGTTGTTAGCAATTTCTTCATATTGTTTGATTTGTTTAGGTTTCTACATGTTCATTGTTGCAAAGATACGAAAAAAAAAAGAAGTTATGGGTGTTATAGACGTTAAAGAAATTAAAGGACATGTGTTTTTTTCGAAAAAACTGGTATCGGGATTACGTGAGTTGAAACTTTTTTGTATCTTTGCAGATGCTATTAATTTTCAACGAACGATATGAACTACATTGAAAAGAACCTCATGGACGGCGAGCAAATCGTCTACGAAGCCCGCCAGCACTGGATGATTTACTGGAAGCCCTTCCTGCTGTTGCTGATTGCCATCGGCTTGTTTGCCATTCCCACCAGCGATGTGACGCTGATCATGCAAATCTGCATGTCGCTGGTCTTGCTGGCGGTGGCGGGCATCTGGGCACTGAACATCTATGGCGGCAGGAAGTATATCCTCACCAATCGGCGTCTGATTCTGAAGCGTGGCATCGTGAAGCGTCAGTCCACCGACCTGATTTTGCGTCGCTGCGAGGGTGTGAGCATTGCCCAGAGCATTATGGGTCGTGTGTTGGGCTATGGCACTGTGACCGTGTCAACGGGCGAGGTGGCCAATGAGTTCAACCTCATCGAGCATCCCGTGGAGTTTGCCACCAACATTAACCAGCAGATTGCCGATGCACAGGGAAAGGCTCCGTTCGACATCGCCTAATGATATAGGCTCCGTTCGACATTGCCTAACCAGCAAAAGCAATCGTCTACACTCCTCCATTCCTAACACTCCTATCACTCCTAATTACTCCTAAACTCCTTAAACAATAAATCATGAATACCGTTGATTTCAACAACATCCTGCCCCACTTTCTGTTGGAAGGCGAGGTGGCTCAGGTCCGCCCCTTGGGTAATGGACTCATCAATGATACCTACCGAGTAGAAACCCTAGGCGATGCGCCCGACTACGTGTTGCAACGCATCAACAATGCCATTTTTACCGATGTAGACCTGCTGCAGCATAACATCGACGTGGTAACCACTCACATCCGCAAGAAACTCGAGGCTCGCGGCGAGGAAGACATCAATCGTAAGGTGCTTTCGTTCGTGAAGACTCGCGACGGCAAGAGCTATTTCCACGACGCCGACGACCGCTACTGGCGTGTGATGGTGTTCATTCCCGGTGCTGAGACCTTTGAGACCGTCGATCCCGAGTACAGCTACTTGGCCGGTGTGGCCTTTGGCGACTTCGAGAAAATGCTCGTTGACGTACCCGAGCCGCTGGGCGACACCATTCCGAACTTCCACAACATGGAGTTCCGCATGGAGCAGCTGCGCGAGGTTGTAGCGAAAGACCCCGTGGGCCGCGTGGCAGGCGTGAAGGACATCCTCGACCTCTTCGAGCGCGACGCCGAGCGCATGTGCCAGGGCGAGCGTCTGTTCCGCGAGGGTAAGCTGCCGCGCCGCATCTGCCACTGCGATACGAAGGTGAACAACATGATGTTCGACCGCGAAACTGGAAAGTTCCTGCTCGTCATCGACCTTGACACGGTGATGCCTTCGCTGTTCTTCAGCGACTACGGCGACTTCCTGCGCTCGGCAGCCAACACCACCGCCGAGGACGATCCGAACATGGAGAACGTGAAGTTCCGCGAGGACATCTTCAAGGCTTTCACGCGCGGCTATGTGGAATCGGCAGGCGAGTTCCTTACGCCGCTCGAGGTGGAGTTGCTGCCCTATGCCGTTGAGTTGTTCCCATTCATGCAGGCAGTGCGCTTCATGTGGGACTACCTCTCCGGCGACCACTACTGGAAGTGCAACTATCCCGAGCACAACCTCGACCGCTCGCGCAACCAGCTGCGCCTATATCAAGAGGTGTGTGCCCACGAGCCAATGATGAAGGAATTCATTGCAGAGTTGAAGAAGTAATATGTAGGGGGAAGACCCCAAGGGGTCGCACAACGAGAATAATGGTGCTATTGTGCGACATCTTCGAAGTCGTCCTCTGCATAGTTACACCTACCGCAGGTCAAGACCTGCGGTTATGCATATGTGACCTCTTCGAGGTCCTTGTGCCCGCTCGGCGACGTAGGAGACGCTTTCGTAGCAGTCGCGGAGAAAGAACTCCTATTTCATTCCCCAAGGGAAAAGCTAAATCCAGTTACGCGACACGTCGCGTCCCTACATTATAAAATACTATCAAGTTTACATTGAAACGTATGTTGCAGATTCCTAAAATAGCGATGCCATCCCTGAAGAACGGGGGAGGGCAGGGGGCAGGGTTCCCTCTGCGTGCTTGTGACGTGCCGCAGTTGATGCTGACGCATGGCGTACCTTATCACCGAGTGGAGACGCTCAACTGGCCCGAGGCATTTCCTTATCGGCCGGAGGTGGAAGTGGCGCTGGCACACGTCGGGTCAGCGTTGCTTTTGCACTATCGCGTCAGTGAGAACTGTCTGCGTGCCGTGGCAGAAGGCGATGGCGGGCGCGTGTGGGAAGATTCCTGCTGCGAACTGTTCCTGCAGCCTTCAGCAGCTTCTCCTTATTATAATATGGAGTGCAACTGTGCCGGCACGCTGCTGGTCTATGCCGGCAAAGACCGCCACGACCGTCGTCCGGCGCCTGCAGAGGTGTTGCAGGAGGTAGACCGCTGGTCGTCGCTCGGCCGTGATGTTATCCCACTTACCGATGGTCCGGCCACGTGGCACATGGCGCTTGTGGTTCCTGCTGCCACACTTTTCGAGAGCGGCCTGAATGATTTCTCGGGTCAGCACATGCGCGGCAACGTCTATAAGTGCGGCGACTGCCTGTCGGTGCCGCACTACCTCTCGATGTTCCCCATCACCACCGAGCGGCCCGACTTCCATCGGCCAGAGTTCTTCCAGGACATCGTTTTCGCAGAATAGGCAGTCATAACCGTATGGGATGTTAACAGATTTATAGTTCCCCAATATGAGGGTTGAGGCACATGCTTCGACCCTCTTTTTCGTTAATGTTCGTTAAATAATTGGCAAATATTTGGAGGGGAAGGAAAAAGACACTACTTTTGCAGTGTACTATTCAAGTGGTACACTGGTACAGTCCAGTTGAAACACTGCAAACAGAGAGTTATTACATGATTGTTCAACCCCCATTGACGCCAACATTTGAAGTTATGATCCAGATTCAAAATCTCAGTTACAAGTACTCGGGAGCAACCGAGAAAGTCTTCGACGGACTGACTTTGTCGTTCGACGAAGGTAAGATCTTCGGTTTGCTCGGCAAGAACGGAGTGGGCAAGAGCACCTTGCTGCACCTGCTTAGCGGACTCCTTATGCCTCGCGAGGGACGCATCCTCATCGATGGTCAGGAGCCGCGCCTGCGCCAGCCGTCGCTGCAGGAGGAAGTTTTCTTCGTGCCCGACGAATTCAGTCTGCCCGCGATGCCACTCACACGCTATGTGAAATATCGCGAGCCTTTCTATCCGCGTTTCAGCCAGGAGATTCTCAGGCAGTGTCTGCAGGATTTCGAGATTGACATGCACTCGCACCTCGACAAACTCTCGCTGGGCGAGAAGAAGCGTGTGCTCGTAAGCTTTGCCCTTGCCGCGCAATGTCGCGTGCTGCTTATGGACGAGCCCACCAATGGCCTCGACATTCCTGCCAAGACCCTCTTCCGCAAGCTGGTGGCCCGCCACATGGCTGACGATCAGACCATCATTGTCTCTACGCACCAGGTACACGATGTCGACGCATTGTTAGACCATATCGTGATCATGGAGGCGCCGGCAAAGCGAGTCAAAGACTCCATTCTCCTCGATGCCTCCATCGCCGAGCTGCAGGAGCGCTTCGCCTTCCAGTATCGTTCGATGAACGAGCCGTGCGACGATGCCCTCTACTTCGAACCTACGCCCCAGGGCCGTGCCGTCATCGTGACGAACAGGGCGGGCGAGGAAACCACCGTGAACCTTGAACTCCTCTTCAACGCCGTTGTGAAAGGCAAGGTGACAAAGGACCACGGCGACGAAGGAGACGCTTTCGTAACGCAGTGGAGAAAGAACAAGGTAACAAAGTAACAAGGTGACAAAGTAACAAAATAACAAGGGTCCACGGCGACGAAGGAGACGCTTTCGTAACGCAGTGGAGAAAGAACAAAAAAAACAACGTAAAAACCCCTCAAGAATATGAATAAGAATAGTTTCAACCTCCGCCGCTGCTGGTCGCTGCTGAAAGGCGATCTGAGTAGTAGCAGCCTTTACATATTATTATATGCCGGCGCCGTTTTCCTCATCTTGCTGGCCTTAGTATTTTTCTCAGTGCTGACACCCAACCTGGCCTATGCCAACATTCCTGAACTGTCGATCACTGGTGCCCAGTTGGCTGCGCTGAGTGCTATGGGCAACATGGGAACGGCTGTGCTGGTGGCACAAATAGTCATCTTCAGTCGTGTGTTTGCTAACATGTCGACGCGCAGTGGCGAAATCGGCTACCTGATGTTGCCCGCCACGAACAGCGAGAAATGGATCAGCCGCGTAGTCTATGTGGTGCTCGTGGGTGCCGTATTGACGTTCGCCGTCTACTATCTCGCCGTGCTCTTCTGCGGCGTGCTGGGCTGGATGTTCGACCTGGAATCGTTGTCGTTGCTGCCAAAGATGGTGTTCGACGGCAGCTACGTCGCCAGCCTGTTCCATTTCCACCTTCCCTGGCAAGCCAGTCTTGTCAACCTGTCTTCATCGTTCTTCGTCGTGGCTGCCTTTGTGCTTGGTGGCACATGGTTCCGCCGCCTGCCTTGGCTCTACACCGCCCTCATCCTGCTTGGCACGCTGTTCGTCATCGTCATCACTGGCTGTTTTGGAGTAGGGTATTACATCAGCCAGCACTCCGACCTGATTCAGAAGGTTAAAGCCGCTGCCGAATCGCATAACCTTGATGCAATGTTCAGCTTCATCAAGCCTTTGTTCTACTATACGGTAACTGCCGTGCTGACCGTGCTTAGCATGGTGATGCTTTGGCTTTCCTATCGCCTCTTCTGCCGTCGCCAGTTGCAGTCGCAGCGCATCCTCATGCTCAAATCGTAAAACTGTAAATAGTAATTCCCATGACCTTCACCAACGAAAAAGCCATATTCCTGCAGATGGCCGACCGCCTCTGCGACGAGATACTCGCTGGCACCTATCGCGGCGACGACCGCATCCCAAGCGTTCGCGAGTATGCCGTGATGCTCGGCGTGAACACCAACACTGCTGTGAAGACCTACGAGCTGCTGGCTCGCGAGGGCGTCATCTACAACCGTCGTGGCATGGGCTACTACGTGAGCCCCGATGCCCGCCAGCAGATCCTCGAGCGGCGCCGTGCCGAGTTCCGCGAGCAAACCCTGCCAGAACTCTTCCGCCAGATGCGTCTGCTCGACATCGACATTGCCGAAATCGACCGTGCGTGGGCAGAAAAATAGCCCCGTCTGCAACCTTTCCGACAATTTTTTCGTCTAAACGACAGAAAATTTTTCGAAAACTGTGTAGTTTTCCAGAAGTCTTTGCGTCTAATGAATAAAAAAAGATGCGATGCCAACAAATAAATTCATGAAACAAGCAACCAATAGGTTCAACAAAAAGTCAACAAATAAAATGATGAAAAAAGCAATTCCCTTGCTATTGTGTGCCCTCTGGCTGTCGGCCCCGACGGCCATGGCACAAGTAAACATCGATTCACTCGAAGCCGTCTACGACTCACTGGAGCTGAAAGGCGTCACCGTCACCGCTGCCAAGCCGATGGTGAAGATGGAAGCCGACAAGATGTCGTACGACGTCAGCGCCGACACCGATGCCCGTTCGGCCACGGTGCTCGACATGCTTCGCAAGGTGCCAATGGTCACCGTCGACGGTCAGGATAACATCACCGTGAACGGCTCGTCGTCGTTTAAGATCTATGTCGACGGCAAGCCCAATCCCATGCTTTCACAGAATGCCTCGCAGGTGTTGAAGATGATGCCTGCCTCGGCCATTCAGAAGATAGAAGTCATCACCAATCCTGGTGCCCGCTACGATGCAGAGGGTGCCGTGGGTGTGCTCAACCTTGTCACTGCCAAGCAGGGCGGCGGCGCCGGTGCGCAGTCGATGAACGGCCTGACAGGCACGCTGCGTGGCACGCTCAGCACGAAAGGCTATGGCGGCGGCGCATTCTTCTCCGGTCAGCAGGACAAGCTGTCGCTGTCGGGAAACATGCTCTACCAGTATCAGCGCATGAAGGATACCGAGGTGAGCATCGAGCGCGAGTCGGCCGATGGGTCGCTGATGCGCTATGAGCAGAAGTCAACGCAGCGCGTACCATTCACCATGGGAAGCCTGAACATCGGCTACGACCTCGACTCGCTGAACACGCTCTCGGCATCGGTGAGCCTGACAGCCTTCCGCGCAAAGGTTTCCGACCGGCCACTCGTCACGATGGAGTTCCCAAACCCCTCCGCATCGCAACCTCTCAACCCCTCAACCTCGCAACTTCTCAACCCCTCAACCTCGCAACTTCTCAACCCCTCAACATATAGTTATGATATGGCGACGCGCCTGCGCAACACCTCCGTTACCGCCAGCGCCGACTGGCAGCATTTCTTCTCTGCCGACCGCCGCCACTACCTCATCTTCTCCTATCTGATGTCGTATTCGCCGCAGAAGCAGACCACGGAGCAGCTCTACGACGACTATCAGAGCTACGACTTCTTCTCGGAGAACAAGCCCAAGTCGCTCGAGCAGACGCTGCAGGTGGACTACACGCGTCCGCTTTCGGACAGTCATACGCTCAGCCTCGGTGGAAAGTACATCATGCGCGACAACCGCTCGTGGGCCGAGGACCGCTTCGTGCAGCATGCCGACCAGCAGTCGCAGAGCAGTTTCGTGGAGTATCAGCACGACAACGACATCGCTGCCGCCTATGCCGAATATGAGGCACGCATGGGCATCGTCGGTGCGAAGGCCGGTCTGCGCTACGAGCACACGTTCCAGAAGGTGCGCTATCTGCAGGGCGCTGGCAGCGACTTCAGCAACGACTATGGCAACCTCGTGCCGAGCTTCTCGCTGAGCCTCTCGCCGAAGCCGACGCAGAACATTGGTCTTACCTACAACATGCGTCTGTCGCGTCCGGGCATCACCTATCTGAATCCCTATGTTGATCGCACCCTTCCCTCCATCATCTCCTATGGTAACTCCCATCTCGATGTAGAGAAGACGCACAACATTGGTGCCAGCTACAGCTCGTTCTCGCAGAAGTTCATGCTGAACATCGCCCTGCATCAGATCTTCTCGAACAACCAGATCTCGCAATATAGCTTCTTCGCCGACGATGTGCTCCAGCAGACCTATGGCAACGTAGTGAAGATGCGCAACACGTCGCTCACCGCCTTTGCCAACTGGCTCGTGGCGAAGAACACACGCCTGATGCTGAACGGCGGCATCAACTACATCGACCTGCGAAGCAAGGAGGTCGACGCCCGCAACCACGGCTGGCAGGGCAACTTCCTCGCTGGCTTGCAGCAGACGCTGCCTTGGAATCTGCAGCTCAGTGCCAATGTCATCGCCAGCATGAAGACCTACACGCTGCAAGGCTGGTCGACGGGCTTCCAGGGCCTCGTGGGCAGTCTCTCGAAGAGTCTGCTGAACGACCGCCTGAACATCTCGCTCTCCGCCATCACGGGTCTGGAGAAGGGTGGCGACATCCACATCGACTCCTACAGCGCCGGCCGCGACTTCGTGCATCGTCAGAACATCAGCGTGCCCATCTCGCAGGTGCAGCTGGTGGTGAGCTACACGTTTGGCAACACTGGCATCAAGGCCAAGGAGCACAAGACGCGCATCGAAAACGACTTCCTCGAGAAGAAGTCGGAGCAGGAGCAAATCAGCAATACTTCCAGCAGCATGTAGCCTTGCCAGCGCCTATGTAGGGACGCGGCGTGCCGCGTAACTGGAGCCAAATCGCTAACCCCAGTACGCGACACGCCTCGCCGCAGGCGCATATCAAATGTATCATAGAGTTTGCAAAAGTTTGCATTTTACTAAAATACCCCCGGTTTTTCTTGGCCGAATGGAGAAAAGACAGTAATTTTGCACCGAATAATTCCGCTGGTAGGAGGTACCGTTAGGAGTGTTAGACGCGTTCTTTAAATAGATGGATGTTGTGCGACATCTTCGAAGTCGAAGTTTCTTGGACTGGCTTATCCGCTGGTTTCACCAGCGGTTATGCACATGAGTCCTCTTCGAGGACTTCCTTGCTTGCGAAGACTGCACGAAGAGCCCCCACGGTCCTCGAAGAGGACACACTTGCATAACCGCAGGTGTAACCTGCGGGGAGAACACAAAGAGCTCCCCCGGTCCTCGAAGAGGACGCACTTGCATAACCGCAGGTGCAACCTGCGGGGAGAACACAAAGAGCTCCCCGGTCCTCGAAGAGGACACACTTGCATAACCGCAGGTGCAACCTGCGGGGAGAGCACGAAGAGCCCCCATCGGTCCTCGAAGAGGACGCACTTGCATAACCGCAGGTGCAACCTGCGGGTGAGAGCACAGAGAGACCAACTTGTCCTCGAAGAGGACACACACTGATTGATTATTATGGCATACACCAACCTGTTATATCACATCGTATTCCGTACCCATGCCAGCCAGCGAACCATCACTGAGCAGCACGAGCAGGAACTCTATAAGTATATATGGGGATTCATCAAGGAAAAACGTTGTGTGCTACATCGTATCAATGGCATGCCAGACCATATCCACCTGCTCGTGGAGATACACCCTTCTCTGTCAGTGTCTGACTTCATGCGGGTGTTGAAGATCTCTGCTTCTAACTATATGAAGTCCCATCGTGAGATGTTTCCGATGTTTGAAGGTTGGGGTAAGTCCTATTGCGCGATTACCTATAGCAAAGCGGAGAAGGAGACGGTGCGCCAATATATTATGAACCAAAAGGAGCATCACAAGAAAGTGGGGTTTGCCGATGAACTCAAACAACTGATGATAGAAAACGGCATTGCTTTCGACGAGTCGTATTTCCTGAAAGAATAAAGATTCAATTACCAATATTAACTAATCAAATTATCATCAAGACAAATGAAACTGAGAAAACTTTTCGTGGCAGCATTGCTGCTCATGGCAGGTCTGGTGCAGGTTTCAGCACAGGACATGACACTGCCGCAGGATAAGAACGTGCGCGTGGGTAAGCTCGACAACGGACTCACCTACTACATCCGCCACAACAACTATCCCGAGAAAGTAGCCAACTACTACATCGCCCAGAAGGTGGGCTCGGTGCAGGAAGAGGAGAGCCAGCGCGGTCTCGCCCACCTGCTGGAGCACATGGCCTTCAACGGTACCGACCACTTCAAGGACAACCTCCTGCAGGAGTATCTGCAGAGCATCGGCGTGGAGTATGGTCGCAACCTGAACGCATACACCTCCACCGACCAGACGGTCTACTTCTTCACCGATGTGCCCTCGACACGCCAGACGGCCGTCGACTCGTGCATGATGATTCTGAAAGACTGGTCGAACGGCATCTCGCTCACCGAGGAAGCCATCAATGCCGAGCGCGACATCGTGCACAACGAGTATCGCATGCGCATCATCGGCCTGCAGAAAATCCTTGAGACTCTGCTGCCGAAGCTCTATCCCGGTTCGCTCTATGGCGAGCGCTTCCCCATTGGTCTGATGAGCGTCATCGACGGCTGCTCGCCTGAGACGCTGCGCGCCTACTATCGCAAGTGGTATCGTCCCGACAACCAGGCCATCATCGTCGTTGGCGACATCGACGTCGACTACATCGAAGGCAAGATCAAGTCGCTCTTCAGCGATATCAAGGTGCCTGCCGATGCTGCGAAGGTAGAGATTGTGCCCGTTCCCGACAACGACGAGGGCATCTATCTCGTCGGTAAGGACAAGGAGCAGCAGATGAGCATCATCCTCGCTGCCATGAAGCACGACGCCTTCCCCGATGAGATGAAGCAGAGCATGCAGTACCTCGTCTACGACTACATGCGCAGCGTGTTCGCTGACATGATGAGTGCCCGCTTCACCGAGGAGGCTCAGAAGCCCGACTGCCCGTTCATGCAGGCTGGTGCCAGCGACGAGCAGTTCCTCGTGTCGCGTTCCAAGGATGCCCTCACGCTGCAGGTGGTGCCGCGTGAAGGTAAGGACGTGGAAGGCCTTGCTGCCGCCATGCGCGAGCTGAAGCGTGTTCACGACTTCGGCTTCACCGCTACGGAGTACGAGCGTGCCCGCTCGGAGTATCTCAGCCAGATTGAGAAGGCTTACAACAACCGTGAGAAGACCCCGTCCAACAGCTACTGCCAGGAGTATGTGCAGAACTTCATCAATGCCGAGCCCATCGTCTCCATCGAAGATCAGCACCAGCTCATGCAGCAGGTTGCCCCGATGATTCCCGTTGAGGCCGTCAACGAACTCGCCAAGCAGCTCATCTCGCTTACCGACTCCAACTTTGTCTGCCTCGCCGCCGTCACCGAGAAGGAAGGCAAGCAGTACTACCAGCCCGAGGACATGAAGCGCGCCATCGACGCCGTGCGCCAGGAGACCCTCGAGGCCTATGTCGACAACGTGAAGCAGGAACCCCTCATGGCTGAGGCCCCGAAGGCCGGCACCATCAAGAAGGAAGAAACCAATGCCGCCCTCGGCTTCACCAAGCTCACCCTCTCCAACGGCGCTACCGTGCTGATGAAGAAGACCGACTTCAATGCCGACGAGATTGTGTTCTCGGCAACCGCCGACGGTGGTAACTCCGTCCTGCCCAATCC
Source organism: uncultured Prevotellaceae bacterium (assembly GCA_900316285.1). Lineage (GTDB taxonomy): Bacteria > Bacteroidota > Bacteroidia > Bacteroidales > Bacteroidaceae > Prevotella. The sequence goes on along the minus strand of ONCG01000009.1, from coordinate 29,341 downwards.
CGAGAGCGGCGACGTGCAGCTCGCCAGCATCGTGCTCTCGCAGAGCGCCCTTGGCTCGTTCATGACCACCGATCTGCAGAAGGCCCTCGCCGGTAAGCAGTGTGGCACGCAGTTCTCGCTCAGCAACGACTCGCACGGCCTCACCGGTACCACCACACCGAAGGACCTCGAGACCTTCATGCAGCTCATCCACCTCGACTTCACCAAGGTCGCCAAGGACGAGAAGGCCGTATCGAACATCATCAACCTCGTCGCCACGCAGCTGAAGAACATCAGCCAGAACAACGAAGCCGTGTTCGAAGATTCCGTCATGAGCACCACCTATGGCAACAACCCCGTCTATCGTGTTCCCACCGCCGAGCAGGTAGAGGCCATCAGCTACGACCGCGTGCTCGACAACTGGAAGAAGCTCTTTGGCAATGCCGCCAACTTCACGTTCACCTTCGTGGGCAACTACGACGAGGCACAGCTCCGTCAGTTCATCTGCCAGTACATCGCCTCCCTGCCCTCAAAGGGAAAGAAGGACCTGAAGGCTGGCGACCTGCGCACCTTCGTGAAGGGCAACGTCACCAACAACTTCAAGAAGAAGATGGAGAACCCGCAGGCACAGGCACAGGAGATGTGGCGTTCCAACGAAGTGCCGTTCACCCTTGAGAACGATGTGCTCACCGATGTCGCCACGCGCATCCTCGACATGATGTACAACCGTGAGATTCGCGAGAAGCTCTCCGCCGCCTATCACGCTGGTGCCGAGGGAAGCCTCGATGTAGAGGCTGGCAAAGCCTTCGTCACCATCAGCGGTGTCGGTAAGCTCAATCCTGAGAAGGCCGCCGTGGCAGTGCCCGAGTTCCAGAAGGGCATGAAGGCCACCATCGCCGCCCCCAACCAGGAAGACCTCAACAAGGCCAAGCAGATTCTGCTGAAGCAGGCCGACGTCGATGCTAAGACCAATGGCTACTGGCGTCGCATCATGAACCGCTACAACCGCTATGGCCTCGACTTCCACACCGACTATAAGAAGGTTGTCGAGAGCATGAACGCCCAGAAGATCAGCCAGTTCCTCCAGAACGTCCTCCTCAAGAGCGGTCACCACGTGGAAGTAACCATGATGCCCGAGTAAGCAACGCGTGTCAAAAAGACACACCCCGTAGTCCCCTTCCCCAGCATTTCCCCCACCAGCGAGGAGTGCCTGCGGAAGGGGTTTTTCGTGTGGAAACTATGTAGAATTTGACCCCTGGAAATGTAGGGACGCGACGTGTCGCGTTTTTGGAGGGAAGGCTGAATCCAGTTTTTTTACTGACCTCTTCAGTCACCGCTGGTAAAAAATGATGGGAAATTGAAAAAAGTGTTGGCCGTTTAAATCTTTTTCTCCCTTTTCGGGTCTTTATGGTAGATGCATCTTTAAAATCAAACGGAAAAATGAAGAAAACAAATGACATCGCCCAAGGAGAACTCGCAGATGTTTTCAAGGCCGAAAGGTCGCGTCTGCTGAGGTACGCCTGCTACAGACTCGGCAACGAAGACGACGCAAAGGATGTGCTGCAAGATACTTTTCTGAAGCTGCACACCCGAATTGCTGACGCTGAAGACCTGCAAATAAACGACTTGCGCAGCTATCTCTTCCGAACGTTGACGAACGCCTGTGCCAAATGGCAGACGGACCCCCATCGAATCAAGACCATCCCACTGGACATGAGGATGGATTTCATCGATGCTTCCGACACCGGGAACGAGGCCGAATATCGGCGCATCGTCAGCTTGCTGGCGGAGATTCCCGACGAACAGGCCGAAGTCATCCGACTACGAATCTACGGCGACAACAGCTTTGCCGAGGTCGCCCAAATCCTCTCCCTACCACTCCCAACGGTGAAATCCCGCTTCCTCTATGGACTGGAGAAACTCCGCAAGAGCATGAAAAAAAAGTAACAACAATTAAAAAACATGATGATGAATTGCAATGACATCAAGGAAAAGGTGGCTGACCTTTTCGACAAGACCATAGACATGCAGACGCAGGCTCAACTGGACGAGCACATGGCCAACTGCCATGAGTGCAAGGCTTATTATGATGAACTGCGTGAAACCTTCAACATGCTCCAACCCCAGGAGACCGCCAACACCAGTAAGGCTAAGGCCACACATCGCCTGTGGCGCTATGCTACCGCTGCGGCCATCTTCCTTTTGGGCTTCGTCATCGGCTGGAACCATCTCTTCTCCACGCCCGCCGCAGCCGAGGATGCGAGGCTCTCCTTCCTGCAACAGGGCATCAGGAGCGTGCAGAACGTGGGTAGTTTCCAGATGGAGGTTTACGCTCGCACCACGCCGCAAGACAATTTCGCTTACTTCGACCCGGCAATGCCTTTCGTGAAAACTGATATCCAACTGCTGAGACAGAACGACTCCCTGTTCTATCGTGTGGAGAAAGCCAACGGCCGCACGGTAGTTTCTGACGGCTGTGAGCAATTCATGTGGATACCTAACGCACTCTACCTCAAGGGAAGCCGGGAAGCTAACTTCTTGGAACGCTTTGCTAACCTCATGTTCCCAGAACGACTGTTGACCATGCAGAAATCGGCCATCGCGCTTTCAAAGGAGAACAAGGTGACGCAGACGGAGACCGATACGACCGTGGTGCTGACCGTGGAGGGTACAGAGAAATATAACGACCTGCAACAACTCTTTGAGACGGGAAAGATGGACGCCTGCCGCGTTCTCGTCGAGAACACCTTCACCAAGAACGACGGCCTGCTGCGCTTCGTGAAGCTGTGGGTCATCAAGGATGGCAAGAAAACCCTGTTGCTCCACATCGACAACATCCGTTACAACGTGATGCTCTGCAAGGCTGATATTACCCGTCTGCCCGCTGCCGAATGGACTGACGTCGCTCAGCAGCAACCAACGTCAGGCAATCGCCTCGAACAGCTGCAAAACGAGACCGCGCAACAAGCCGCAGAGCGCATCCTCAACGCCATCATTGCCGGTGATGAGAGCCAAGCCGCAGAAGCTCTCATCTATCACAAGTCCGTCTTCCCGCAACTAGTCAAGAAACTGAAAGGCTGCAAGGTTTCCGCCTTTGAGGCGCGTAAAGACGCCTCCTATGCTGGTGTTTACGTCCTCTACACACTGACCACCCCCGAAGGCAAGCAGGAGAAGCGTCACATTGCCCTCCGTAACGACAACGAACAAAATGTCTGGATCCTTGACGGAGGCCTGTAGACAACTTTGCACACGCCAGTTTCTTTGATGTGAGCTCCCCGCCTGTCCTGGTGCGACGGGCAGGGAGTTTTTCTTTCAACTCACGGGAACGCCTAAAGGGAGAGGCATTGCACCCAACCGTGGGGTCAAATTTTGTATCAATAAGTCAAAGAGCGCTTTGCACATCCCTCGATTTCCTACGGAGCATGCTTCCTTTCGCTACGGAGCATGCTTCCTGTCGTTGTAGGGCTATGCTTTTAGATGCAGAAACCTATGCTTTCGGACACGTGGAGCTATGCTTTTGGACACAGAAAGCTATGCTTTTGAAATCGGAAAGCAATGCTTTTGAGGTTGGAAAGCTATGCTTTTGGGGGCGAAAAGCAATGCTTTGGGGGCCTAGGAGCTATGCTTTTCGCTGCAGCGAGACGTTTCGGGGAGGCTGGTGGGTTATCCTCATATGGCATGTGACGTCGTTTTTCATGGCTGTCGCTTTGGTGTTTTCGGGCTCGTGTTATCCTTGTTGCATCGCATTCTCTAATGCCTTACAAAGTTACGAAAAATTTCCGAGATATGCAATATCTATCGGCAAAATAACTCGGATTTTAACATTTGTTATCACACTCTATTTCAACCGATTTCCTCTTTATAAATTTTAAAAAACTTCTTCCTCCTCATCCTCCTCCTAACTACTTCCGTTAGCGAGAAGCTAACGGTATATAAGAAGAGGAAGAAGAGGAAGAATATTTATATTCTTACTACTTCTTCCGAAGTATCATTATCATTCTCAGTATCATTATCATTCTCATTCTCAGTATCATTATCATTATGCAATGCAAAAAATGCATATGCATGCAGCCGCATCAATTTCTGGTGAGGCGAATCGCAGCGAATCATCCTCTAAGGATCCCTTTCAAAAGCGGAGAGAATATTGTTGAAAAAATAGTAGATTTTATCGGCCGATTCCTTGGAAGTTTGAAGATTTTTTTGTAACTTTGCAGGGATGAATACAAAGCATAGGATAACACGAAAAAGCCTGATTATCATGGCCTTTCTGCTACTCAGCTGGGTGGCATTGCTGGCCGATGCCGCAGAGCGAAACACCACGACGACGGTCAGCCAGGTGTCGCGTTCGGTGACCGTCTCCACGGCCGTAGATTATAAGGTGACATCGGCGACGCCGTTCACCACTGCTGGCAGTGTGAACATCACGAACGAACGGGCCGTGCTGATACTTGCCAGCGTGAAGCCAAGCGCAGTCGTCAGCTCGTGGATGGCGTTTATCAAGGTGAACGGGGCGGCAGCGGTCAATGGCACGAACTGTCAGGTGAAGATGTATGCCGGCGGTGCCATCGTGCTTCCCTACGGCGACAACGTCTCGCCGCTGACCTGCTATTCCGAGCCGGGCTTTACAGGTGAGGCATGCAGCAGCTACTCCATCGGCAGCGACGGCGGCTATATGAAAACCCTCGGCAATGGTGAACTGCCGAATCGCATCCGTAGTTTTAAGCTCAGGCGTGGCTACATGGTGACCTTCGCCACTGGAACGGCTGGTTGGGGCTACAGCCGTTGCTTCATCGCCGACGACGTGGATCTCGAGATGGCGACGATGCCAGCCGTGCTCGATGCAAAGATATCGAGCTATCGCATCTTCAAATGGAACGATGCGCAGAAGAAAGGACTGGCTGCGAACACCGATGGAACCGTGGCGGGAGCGCTGAATGCCTCGTGGGCCTATACGTGGGGCGTGGGCTCCGACATGGGACCCGACGTGGAATGCGTGCAACATAAGATTCACAAGAACTGGCCGGGAGTGGGCGAGTGTGGCGCACCGGATTTCTCACCGCACATGAAGACCGACAACGAGCCCGCCAACTCCGCTGACGACACCCCTGCCTCCGTGAGCGAGGTACTGGGCTATTGGCAGGACGCCATGCGCACGGGCAAGCGACTCTGCTCGCCTTCGTCGCACGACAACGGCTATGCTTGGCAGCAGCAGTTCATGGAAGCCATCGACCGTCGCGGTTGGCGTTGCGACATCCTCGACATGCATTGCTATTGGCCGTCAGGGTCGTTCCCGAGCCTGCAGAGCTACTACAACCAGTTCCATCGCCCCATCTGGATTTCAGAACTGCTGTGGGGTGCCTCGTGGAACTCTAACGGCATCTTCGGCGAAACCAGCGACTGGGATTCCAATTCCGCCAATAACCAGACGCTGAACTATAACGGTGCAAAACCTGTTCTCGATGCGCTGAACGGCTATGGCTACGTGGAGCGCTATGCCTGGTGGAACAGCGAGCGAGTCTGTTCCAGGGTGTATCACGACGGAGCACTCACGAAGCTGGGTTCCTACTATGCGTCGATGGAGAGCGGCCTCGGGTTCAGCCACAGCTATGAGTTCGTGCCCGTGGTGGTGATTGCCAATCCCTATGCCCTGCGCATCACCGCCGACGGCGACCATGTGTCGCTGACGTGGAAGGACGGCAATGGCGACATGATGGACGCCATACAAGTGCAGTACCGGCGGCCTGGCGACACGACGTGGTCGCTGCTGGCAACGGTGGAGCGTCAGGACAAGACCGACCGGGGCGACCAAAGCTACGCCTACGAAGGAACGCTGGCCGATGCCGAGGACTGCACGTTCCGCATCGTTAACTATTTCGATGGTGTGGAATATCCCACGATGACTGACGAAATTGTCGGTTCGGAGGTCGTTTATAATGGCGGCACCTACTACCTCGGCGGAAACGTCATTGCCAACGGCGACTTCAGCTATGGCTTCACCGCATGGACCGACGGCACGGGGAACAGTACGCCGGCGAAGTCGAAGTTGGAGGTGATACCCGTCGCAGGCCCCGACAACAGTGCTTATCTGCGCTCCTATGGGCACACCGGCGCGACCGGCGATGCCTCGCTGCGAGGTGCTTTTACGGTAGTCCCCAATCAGCCCTACCGCTTCTCCCTTTGGCATAAGAACCACGAAGGCGGTTGGCAGAAGGCCAGCCTCTCCACCGATGGTTCGGCTGAAAGCAAGGAGGTGAGCAATCTTGAAACCGTAGACGAGTGGGAGAAGGTGGAAACGGCTTTCCAGAGTGACAGCTATTCGCATTTCATCATTCAGTACCGATGGCTCAACAGCACGGCGAAATTCGATAAGTTTGCTTTGCGCCGTCTCTTCACCACGCAGCAGGAAGCCTTCGACGATGGCTTCACGCAACTGCAGAGCGAGGCAGAGGCCTTCAAGAGTTGGAACGCGGCTACTTTTGGCTACGCCGATATCAATGCAGAGCTGACGGAACGCCTGAACACCTTCGGCACTATGCCTCACGCCGATGAGACTGCTGCCCTCGCGCGCTATGAAGCCGCGCATACCGCTCTTCAAGAAGCGCTGGCTGGCGTGAAGACGAAGAAGACGCTCGACTCGCTGCTTGTCTTCGCCCGTCGTGTGGCCGATGAGGCGCACCCGCTCTATTGCCGATTGCAGACGGCCATCGCCAACGCCGACGCAGCCACCACCGTGGGCGGCTACTCCACGACGCTTGCCGACCTGCAGACAGCCCTCAGTGGCTATCTGTCGCTCGAGGATGTCACATCGCTCATCAAGAATCCTACGTTCACCTCCGCTGACGGCTGGACAACGAAGGCGGGCACCTACACCGGTGGCGACCAGCGGCTCAACAACATCTGGGGCCGCACCTGCTGGAATGCGTGGTGGAGCACCGCCGACGCAGGTACGCTCGAAGTGAAGCAAACCCTGCAGAACCTTCCCGAGGGCTATTACTACATGTCGTGTGTGGCGACGACGCAGCCGTTCTGCATCACCGACCAGCATGGATACATCAGCAACGGAACGGCAACCGAGCAGACGCCGACGCTCACTTTCGAGCGTTTCGACTCGCCGGGCATCACGAACGAGGACGTCTGGGAGCCTCTCGCTACGCTGCCCGTATGGGTCGACGAGGGTGGTAGCCTGACCATTGGGTTCCAGAGTTCGAAACAGGGCAAGCAAACGGCCGACCCCGTCTATAGCGACAACCGCGAAGGCTGGTGGTGTGCCACCGATTTTCGTCTCTTCCGTTACCAGTTGCCCGACTGGCAGTTGGGCGACGTGAACCGCGACGGACAGCTTTCGATTGCCGATGTCACGGCGCTGGTGAACCACTTGCGGGGCGTCGCCGGCGAGTACAATCTCTTGGCGGCCGACGTGAGTCAGGATGGCGAAATCTCGCTGGCCGACGTAGGGGCGCTGGTGCTATTGCTCTTGGGGAAATGATGCGTTTACAAGGATAATGTCAAAAAATACGACCATTTATTTGGATAATCACGACGAAAGCAGTATCTTTGCTGCGTGAACCAACAGAACGTTTTCGTTAAGCCAAATGAGCAGAGTGAAGCTCGCTTCGACTCTGCCATGGCGAGAAAAGGTGGGTTGAAAACCAATTAAACAAAACGAAAAGATGAAAAGAACAGTAATGACAATCGTCGCTGCCGTGGTGGCAGCAGTGAGCATGAACGCACAGTTGCTCTACAAGATTTCAGGCAACGGACTGGAGAAACCCTCTTACATCATCGGCACACACCATCTGGCCAATGTAGGATTCGTGGAGAAGATAAACGGCGTGAAGGAAGCACTCACCGAGACCGACCAGGTGTTTGGCGAGCTGAAGTGGGACTCCATGACAAACCCCGACTCGCTGAAGATGATGCAGCAGGTGATGCTGCTGCCGGAGGGCACGACGCTGAAGGACATCCTCACCGCCGATCAGTATAAGCGCCTCGATGCCTTCATGACGCAGAAGCTCGGAGCAGGCATGAGCAACCCCACCGTGGCCGCACAGATGGGCAAGCTCTCGCCAATGGCACTCGTCACGCAGTTCCAGGTGCTGCTCTACATGATGAACCACATGGGAGAGTTCGACCCGTCGAGCACCTTCGACCAGTACTTCCAGGCACAGGCACAGAAGAACAACCTGCCGTGTGGCGGACTCGAGACAATGGCCTTCCAGGCCAACCTGCTCTACAACCAGCCCATGGAGCGACAGGTGGAGCAGCTGATGTGCCTCATCGACAACGAGCAGTTCAACACGCAGATGATGGAGGACATGGCAAAGGCGTTCTATGCTCAAGACCTCGACGCCCTGCAGAAGGCCATGGATGAGAAGCTCGGCACGTCCTGCGACTCCACACCCGAGGAGGAAGCACAGCTCATCTCCAACCGCAATGCCGACTGGCTCACGAAGATGCCCGCCATTATGAAGGAACGCCCGACGTTCTTCGCCGTGGGTGCCGGCCATCTGCCCGGCGAAAAGGGCCTGCTGCAGCTGCTCCGCAACGCTGGCTATACCGTAGAGGGACAGAAGTAGACATAAGAAGCCCGGAAAGGGGCTAATTCTCAAAGCCCAGGGCATTGCTCTGGGTTTTTGAGGTTTCTTGAGGTTTTGTTTTCTCTTGTATCATCATTTTTCTCTTACCATGAATTCCATCCGACAAAGCATTTTTCTATTCTTGTCGTCATGTGTGTCGCTAACAGCGTGGGGACAAGCCGAACAGCCGTCTCTTCGTGACAATGCCGACTGGCAGCAACAAGTGGAGCTGCTGATGGACTTCGACGATGAGGAATCCAGCGAGGCATGGGAGCAGCAGATGGAGCTGCTTTCCGACCTGCACGAGCAGAAGATAGACCTCTCCACGGCGACGCGCGAAGACTTGGAGCAGTTGCCGTTTCTCTCCGCCGAGCAGGTAGAGCAGATTTGTGAATACCTCTACCGCTACGGACCCATGCAGAGCCTTGCCGAACTGGCGATGATTGAAAGCCTCGATCCCACTACCCGACGGCTGCTGAGGGAGTTTGTAAAACTGCCCACCTCCCAAATACCCACCCCCCGGACACCCACCCCCAACCTGCCCTCCGTCGCAAATGGGGGATTTGCTCCCCTTGATGGGGCCGCAGCCACATCGGTGGCTGCTCTGAAGACCCCAGTCGCCCGAGGGGAGGGGAGTCGAGATACTCTATCTATCAGTCATTCATCCGTCAAGACTAATCGTGCCCCCCTCCCCTCGGGAGGGGATGGGGGTGGGTTGTTATTCACCTCCCGCCTCCCCTTCTACAAGCGCGAAGGCGACCGCAACGGCTATCTAGGCTATCCCTACCGGCACACGCTCCGTTTCACGATGAACCTCAACCGACACCTACGCTTCGGACTAGTGGGTGCTCAAGACAGCGGTGAGCCTTTCTTCGCCAATCGCAACTCGCTGGGCTACGACCACTATGCTCTTTACGCTCAGCTGCGACGCATGGGACGGCTGAAGAATCTCGTCGTTGGTCACTATCGGCTGCGACTGGGCTTGGGGCTTGTGATGAATGGTCATATGAACCTTGGTAAACGAGCCATGCTCGATGGGGTGGGGCGCTCAACGACGACTATCACTCCTCATGCCTCGCGCATGTCGGCGAACTATCTGCAAGGAGCCGCGGCAACGGTTTCGCTCTCTCGCTCTCTCAGCCTCACGGCGTTTGCCTCTTGGCGAAAGAGGGATGCCACCCTGCGTGACGATACGGCCATCAGTACCTTGCTCACGTCAGGCTATCATCGTACACCCTCGGAGATGGAACGTAAGAACAATGTCTCTGAATGGCTCGCTGGCACACGCCTCTTTTGGCAATACGACCGCTGGCATGCCGGACTCACGGCGCTTGCCAATGGCTTCGACAAACCCTTGCAACCCGTCAGCGGAGAGCAGCCCTCCCCGTCTCAGCGCTATCGTGAGATATTTCCTAAAGGCAAGTCGTTTCGAAATGTCAGCATCGACTACGGCTATCAGGGGAGACGGTTGGCGGTAAGTGGCGAGACGGCGATGGACAAGGATGGCGCGCTGGCCACGCTGAACACGCTTAGCTTCCGACCAGTGCCACGCTTGCGGCTGATGGCCGTACAGCGTTTCTACAGCTATCGCTACGAAGCGCCGCATGCCGCCAGCTTTGGCGAGGGTAGTCGCGTGCAGAACGAAAGTGGCATACTGGTGGGGGCATCGTGGCAGGCGTCGCGACAACTGCAGTTGCTCGCCTACACCGACTATATCTACTTCCCTTGGGCACGCTATCAGGCTTCGCAGTCCTCGCACGCCACTGACCATCTCGCCGAGGTGCGCTGGCAGTATCGTCAGTGGCGCTTCTTCGCCCGCTATCGGCTGCGCAGCATCGAGGAAAACGACCATGCTGAATTGGCCACCAGCGAAGGCTCTCCAGCACTCATCGACCACCAGCAACACCGGCTGCGCCTTTCGGCAGGCTACGACTTCGGCCGCTTTACCACTCGTACACAACTCGATGCAGCTTTGAGTCATAAACACGAGAGTAGCAAGGGCTGGATGCTCGGACAGACCGTCGACATGAAGTTGCGACGACTCATCATGAGTGCCCACGTGGCCTATTTCCATACCGACGACTACGATAGTCGCCTCTATAGCTACGAACGCAATCTGCGCTATGCCTTCTCCTTCCCTGCCTACTACGGACACGGCCTGCATGGCGCTCTCTATGGCAGCTACACCATCAACCGCCATCTCACCCTAACTGCCAAACTTTCATCCACGCATTATTTCGACCGCTCCACCATTGGCACGGCCTTGCAACAAATTGATAGCCGCACGCAGACCGATCTCGACGTGCAGTTGTCTTGGAAGCTGTGAGGGATTATCACAGGTGATTCAGAATTGAATACCAAATAGCCTTTTAGGGCTTGCACCAAGCATTTGTCCCTTTTCTCCCCTTTCTGCCCTTTCTGCCCTTAATGAATTACAAATACTGCATGAGGATGTCCCAGACGGCGATGATATGGCAGACGGAGCCAGCGAGGACGAAGAAGTGGAACACAGTGTGCATGTAGCGTCGGCGGTGGAGGGAATAGAACAGTGCGCCGGTGATGTAGCACACGCCCTCAGCGATGATCCACACCACGGCAGCGGTGCTGACGCAGTGGAGTAGGGGCTTGAAGGCGACGAGGACGGAGAGTCCCATGAGGCAGAAGCAGATGGTCTCGACGTTGCTATGGGGTTTGAGCTTGTGGAACGAGACGATGGTGCCTGCAATGGCGGCGGTCCACACGAAGGCGAAGAGTGCCCAGCCCCAGAGCCCCTGGTCGCGCATGGCCACGAGGGTGATGGGGGAGTAGGAGCCGGCGATGTGCCAGTAGATGGCGGCATGGTCCCAGCGGCGCAGCCGCTCCTTCAGCCCCACCCCCTGCCCCTCCCCCGTAGGGAGGGGAGAAGTGGGGGGAATGGCGTGATAGATGGTGGAGGCGACATAGCTGCCGAGCATGCCGAAGAGGTAGAGGGACACGCCGAAGGTTGCCCAGCCGTTCTCGTGGCGCGCCGCCCAGATGATGAACAGCGTGCCAACGACCACGGCGAGGAGGATGCCAGCGGCATGGCTCCATGAGTTCCACAGCTCTTCGCCGCGTGTGTAGTTGATTTTTCGTTTCATAGGGTATTTTTTAAAGAGGAGAGAGGAGAGTGGAGAGAGGGTTTTAAAGAGGAGAGTGGAGAGAGGAGAGAGGAGAGAGAATAGCAGGGTTGCAATAGGGGCTGCCCCTACCGTTGGCTGCAAGGCATTCGTCCCTTTTCTCTCAACTCTAAACTCTCAACTCTAAACTCTCAACTCCCCTCTCCTCTATTTCTCTATCGTGAAATCGAGCTGGCGCTTTTCTACGTTGGCGGCGGCGACGCGGATGCGGATGGGGTCGCCGAGCTGGTATTTGTGATGGCGGCGACGGCCCACGAGGCAGTAGTTGCGCTCGTCGAAGTCGTAGTAGTCGTCGTCGAGGTCGCGCATGGGCACCATTCCCTCGCAGTGGTTCTCGTCGATTTCGCAATAGATGCCATACGACTGGATGCCAGAGATGTGGGCGTCGAAGACTTCGCCGATGTGCTCGCCCATGAACTCCACCATTTTATATTTTATAGACTCGCGCTCGGCCTGTGCGGCGAGCTGTTCCATGTCGCTGGAGTGCTGGCACTGCTCTTCGTAGTAGCGCTCGTTGCCGCTCTTGCCTCCTTGCTCGTAGCGGGTGAGCAGACGGTGTACCATGGTGTCGGGATAGCGACGGATGGGCGATGTGAAGTGGGTGTAGTAGGGGAAGGCGAGTCCGAAGTGACCGATGTTGTGAACGGAGTATTTCGCCTTCATCATGGCACGCAGGGCAACGGTTTGTATGAGCTTCTGCATGCGTGTGCCCTCGGCATCGTCCATGAGCTGGTTGAGCGAGCGGGCGGTCTGCGATGTGGTGCCGGCGGTCTTCAGCTTATAGCCGAAGCGCACCACGAAGGAGCGTAGCTCCTCGAGCTTCTGCGGGTCGGGATTCTCGTGGATGCGATAGGGCAGCGTCTTGGGCTTCTTGCCGCGCTGCGGCTTTCCGACATCTTCGGCCACGGTGCGGTTGGCGAGCAGCATGAACTCCTCGATGAGCTTGTTGGCATCGCGCTGGCGCTTGAAGTAGGCGCGTGTGGGACGGCCGTTGGCGTCGACGTCGAAGTGCAGCTCTTCACCCTCGAACTTCATCGCTCCGTTCTTGAAGCGTTCGGCACGGAGCTTCTTGGCTAGCATGTCGAGCAGGAGCAGCTGTTCGGCATATTCGCCCTTGAGGTCGTGGGGTGCGAGGGTTCCTTCTCCAATCCTCTCTCCACTATCCCCTCTCCTCTCTCCTCTTTTATAAAGGTTAGGTGAGGGCTCGCCGGTGCCGTCGACGACGCCGTTTTGCTCGAGCAGCTCCTGCACCTCCTCGTAGGCATAGCGGCGGTTGGAGCGGATGACGGTGTGGACGATGCGATGTGAGCGCACCTGTGCATCCTCGTCGAGCAGGAAGACGACGCTGTAGCAGAGCTTCTCTTCGTCGGGACGCAGCGAGCACACGAAGTTGCAGAGGTGCTCGGGCAGCATGGGGATGGTTCGGTCGACGAGATAGACGGAGGTGGCTCGCTTCTGTGCTTCCTTGTCGATGATGGAGCCTTCGGTGACGTAGTGCGAGACGTCGGCGATGTGGATTCCTACCTCATAGAGGTTGTCCTTCTTGCGGATAGACAGGGCATCGTCGTAGTCCTTGGCATCGTGAGGGTCGATGGTGCAGGTCCACACATCGCGGAAGTCCTCGCGCTCGGCAAGGTCTTTCTCGGTGACCACACCACTGATCTTCTTCGCTGCTTCCTCTACCTCCTTCGGGTACTTATAGGGCAGGCCATATTGTGCGAGGATGGCATGCATCTCGGCATTGTTCTCGCCCTCACGGCCGAGGATGTCGATGACCTCGCCCACCATGTTGCGATGCGAGGCGTCGGGCCATTGTGTGATGCGCACCAATGCCTTGTCGTCGTCGCGACCACCCTTGAGCTTGTCCTTCGGGATGAGCACGTCCTGTACGATGAGGTTGTCCTGCGTGACGAGGAACGCGATGTCGCGAGCCACGCGCAGGCGGCCCACGAAGGTGTCCTTGGCGCGCTTCAGCACCTCGAGCACCTGTGCTTCCTTGATGTGGTTGCGGCGACGGGCCATGAACGAGAAGCGCACGCGGTCGCCGTTCTGTGCCCATAGGGAGTTGCGCTCGGAGACGAAGATGGGCTTGTCGCTACCGTCGGGGATGACGGAGTTCTTGCCGTTGGCCTTGCGCACGAAGCGACCTTCCTGCACTTGTCCGGCGGTGCTCAGGCGGTAGGCGGAGTCGCCGACCTTCGTCAGCACGTCGTCCCACGCCATGTCCTCCATGGTCTCGATGGCGAGCATCTTCAGCGGATGGGTGTTCAGTCGGAGCGTGCGGAAGATCTCCTTGAAAGTGAATACCTTTTCGGGTTGCTCGGTGAAGAGTTGTGTGAGCAGTTGCACGAGGTCCTGCTTGTTGGTGCGGCGGTGCATCTTCGTCTTGTTGGCGGCAGCCTTCACCCTTGCTGCCTGCGCCTTATGGCTTCTGGTCGGTCTTGGCATAGTTGAGGTTGAGATGTTGAGGTGTTATGTAACTTTGTTCCATGACTTTTGTCACGACTTGGCATAGTTGATGCAAGCATCACTCTGCTCTCGCTGTTCCAAAAGTTAAGATGTAATTTCAGCTTCAAAGTTACAAATTATTCCGCCAACGTGGTATCATCGGCGGAATAGCTTATAGTTTCTTAACATTTAAAGCCTCTTGTTGCCATGAAATCGGTGAACAGTATGATGGAGAAACAAAAGAGGGGGGGCAAAAATGAGAAAGGAGTCGTTTTGTAGTCCCCTCCTTCGGGAAGGAGGGGTAAGGGGTGGTAGCGATAAATAAGGTTCGACTTATTAATATATTGTTTGTAATAGGTTATATCATTTTTTTTCTCTACCACCCCCGACCCCTCCTCCCAAGAGGAGGGGACTACAGGCAGCGGTTTTTCGTCCATTATTTCATTTTACACAGCCTTCTCTTGACCAGCCACCGGTCATGTTTTCATCTTGACGATGATGATGACTTTGGCGGAGTGGTAGGTGTGTCGGCCGACGAGTCGCAGCATGTAGATGCGCAGCTGGCGCGGCGATTCCTGGGTGACGGTCATCGTGAGCACGTCGCCGTCCTGCTGGCGCGTGGTGCTGCCGTTCTGGCTCTCGTCTTCGAAAGCCTTCTTGAACTTGCCTGCCTGAAGGCCTTGCAGCTGCAGTTCCTTCACCACCTTCAGCACGCGGCGGGTCTTGGGGTCGCGGTCGACGACCGACGTAAACTTTGCTGAGCCCAGCGTAGAGAAGTTCTCCACGAGCTCGTCGATGCTGTTTTGTGCGTGGCAGGGCAGCACAGCGGCAAAGCAGCAGAGCAGGAATGCTATGAGTTGGCGCTTCGTATTCATTGGTATGGGTTGTTTCGTTTTATTCTTTCAGTAACTCTTGTAGTCGTCGGCGCTCCTCAGGATCGCTGATGTTCTGTAGTACGTCGGCTTCGGCCTGTCTGACGAAGTCTTGTTCGCCGATGCTCGCTTCCACGTGGCTGGCGGCGGCAAGCGTCTGTTCCAGTTGCGGGCGTATCTGCCGCAGGTTGTCGTTGCGCTCTCCGGCTACGACGATGTAGGAGCCCTCGTAGTGTCGGTCGAGCTGATAGTCTTGCAAGGCTCGATAGCCCATTACACCCACGACCAGCACTGCCACCACTGCCGAGACGGCTGCCAGATAGCGCAAGCGCAGGAGGCGGCGGGCGCGGCTGACGGTTTGGCGCAACGATGCTGCCGACAGGCCCGTGACCTGTGCTATCTCGTCGTAGTCCATTCCCTCGAGGTCGTGTAGCCGCAGGATGGTCTTCTGCCGGTCGGGTAAGGCTTCAACGAGCGACATCAGCTGGGCCACCTGCTCATCGGTGTCTTGCTGCGAACGGCTTTCGGCATAGAGGCGTTCCATCTCCAGCAGGTCCATCTCGGTCAGCGTCTGCATGCGATGCAGCTGGCGCAGGCGGTTCAGCGAGAGATTCCGCACCAGCACCGATGCGAAGGCTTCGGCGTTGCCGATGAGCTGGTCGTGCAGCACCCACATCTTCAGCATGGCATCCTGCACGATGTCCTCTGCCTCCGCGGTGTCGCGAAGGTAGCGCGTGGCCTGTGCCAGTAGGCGTGGGCGCAGGGTGCTGGCCAGTGTTTGGAATTCAGCGGATGTCACTTTTTTTTGAAGGTTTTAAAGGGATTAAAAGTATTAAAGAGGAGAGTGGATTTTAAAGAGGAGAGTGGAGAGTGGAGAGTGGAGAGAGAATAGCGGAGAGGGGGTAGGGGGAGTGAAAGGGCTCTCTCAACTCTCAACTCTAAACTCTCAACTCTCAACTCTCAACTCTTAAATGCTATTCTCTCTCCTCTCTCCACTCTCCACTTTATTAATACTTATTCAACTTCGAGGTGTTGATTTTCGAGACGCCCGAGGCTTGGATGTCGGTCTTGTCGGCTGTGCCCTCGATGGTGAACTTTGCAGCACCGCTATTGCTTGCCGAGAGCTCCTCGCAGTCAACATCGAGGAATACTTTGCCGGCACCCGTATTGCTGGTCTGTAGCCTGCGACCCTTGAAGCGAACGTCGCTCTTCGATGCTCCGCTGTTGCTCATTTCCATCTCGCGTGCCTCGATGGTGAAGTCGACATTGCTGGCACCGCTGTTCACGAGTTTTACATCGTCGCCATGCAGGGTGGCTGCAATGTTGGAAGCACCCGAGCAAGAGGCGTTCAGCTTCCCGAAGGTGATGGTTTTGACATCCATTGCCGAGGCTCCGCTGCATGTGAGCTTGAGGTTGTCGCTGCGCAGGCGGTCGGCATGCAGCTTGGAGGCACCCGAAATGGTGACTTTCAGATTCGCGGTCTGCAGGGAGGAGGCCTTTAGTCGGGTGGAACCACTCAGGTCGACATCGCTGATTTGCTTCATCGTGACGTAAGCCACCGGCTCCTCGCCTTGACGCAGGTTCAGATTCTTCTTCAGGCTTTTCGTGTAGATGTAGAGCTCATCGCCCCGCTTCTCTACCTTTGTAATCAGATTAGGATTGGGACATTCTTTCACGCGGACGCTCTCCACCGAGCCTTGTGTGAGGACAATGTGTATGACGCCGCTGGCGGTCAGCCGTGTGAAGCCCGACAGCGGGTAGTCGGTGTCAGTGGCGGTTCTCGTTTCCGTGCTTTCGTTCTCCACAATGTCTTTCTTTGCACTGCAAGCTGATACGCTCACCAGCATGGCAAGCAACAGCAGTAAAGTGATGTTCTTTTTCATAATGATATCGTTTTATAATTGGATTTCTACTACTATGTACACATAAGACGGCGATTTGTGACAGAAAATTACAAAAAAAGTGATAAAAGTGATGATTTCTGGGGTAAAATCAAAGTTTATTTGGTTTTTCCCTCACTTAATCGTACCTCTGACCTTCGGTCTTAGGTAGGCTGCATCTCGGAAATGAAAATAAAAACACGTTTTCATTTTGCATTTCGCTCGATTTGCACTACCTTTGCACCGGAAAAGAGAAAAAGGTATGGAAAAAGTACTTGTCACAGGAGCCAGTGGCTTCATCGGAAGTTTCATCGTGGAGGAAGGTCTAAAGCGAGGATATGAGGTGTGGGCAGCTGTGCGCCGCAGCAGTTCGAAGCAGTTTCTGCAGGACGACCGCATCCAATTCATCGAGCTCGACCTGGATTCAAAGGAACGGCTGGTGGAGCAGTTGCGTGGTCATGAGTTCACTTACGTGGTGCATGCCGCGGGTGTGACGAAGTGCAAGGACAAGCAGGACTTCTTCCGCGTGAACACCGAAGGCACGCGCCATCTGGTGGAGGCTCTGCTGGAGGTGAACATGCCATTGAAGCGATTGGTATACTTGAGTTCGCTGAGCATCTTCGGTCCGATTCGTGAGCAGCAGCCCTACGAGGAAATCCGTGATACCGATACGCCCCAGCCCAACACCGCCTATGGCGAAAGCAAGCTTGCTGCCGAGGCGTTCCTCAATGGCGTGGGCGAGCGGCTGCCTTTTGTGGTGCTGCGCCCAACGGGTGTCTACGGGCCGCGCGAGAAAGACTATTTCCTCATGGCGAAATCCATCAAGGGACACGTGGACTTCTCGGTGGGCTACAAGCGACAGGACATCACATTCGTCTATGTGCGCGATGTGGTGCAGGCGGTGTATCTCGCATTCACTAACGGCACACCCGGCAAGGCGTACTTCCTGAGCGATGGCGAGGTGTATCAGTCGTCGACGTTCAGCGATCTGATTCTGAACGAGATGGGACATCCCTGGTGCTTGCGCATCAAGGCTCCGCTGTGGGTGCTGCGCATAGCAACCTTCTTCGGCGAATGGACAGGGCGGCTCACAGGCAAGGTGTCAGCACTGAACAACGACAAATATCACATCCTGCGGCAGCGCAACTGGCGGTGCGACATAGAACCCGCTCGCCGCGAGCTGGGCTACGAACCCAAATGGCAACTGGAACAAGGGGTGCAGGAGACCATCGGATGGTATAAGACAAACGGATGGCTATAGATTTAGACATACGGAACAGAATTGAAGATTAAGACATACAGGACAGACGAACAGAAGTATTATATTAATCTGTGTAATCTGTGGATAAAGATATATAAGGCAGACGGGACAGACGGACAGAAGTATTATATTAAATCTGTGTAATCTGTGGATAAAAAATAAAACTCTTGGCAAAGAAGGGAAAGACATATTTGGGAAACCTGCGCGATCTGTGGGCGATAGAGAAGAACCCGCGGAAGGGACTGATGAGCTACGAGTGGGCGGCAATGGCCTACACGTTGTTCACGCTTCTGTTGATATTCTTCACCTATACGAAGCTGCAGCACCCTGAAGCCCTCATCGCTGGACGATTGCGTATCGTAGCGATGACGGTGGCGCTTTGGGCGGTCTATCGGCTCGTGCCATGCCGACTAACGATGTTCGCCCGTGTGGTGGCACAGCTGGCACTTTTGGCATGGTGGTATCCCGATACGTATGAGCTGAACCGTGTGCTTCCCAACCTCGATCATCTCTTTGCCAGTTGGGAGCAGCAACTCGTGGGCTGTCAGCCTGCCCTGTTGTTCTCGCAGCTGATGCCGCAGGCGTGGTTTAGCGAACTCATGAACCTTGGCTATGCCAGCTACTATCCACTGATTGTAGCCGTGATGCTCTACTATTTCGCTTGGCGCTACGAGGAGTTTGAGCGTGCCACACTGGTGCTGCTCGGCTCGTTCTTCGCCTATTACGTCATCTTCGACGTCCTGCCCGTCGTTGGGCCGCAGTATTACTATCCCGCCATCGGACTCGACCAAGTGGCAGCAGGTGTGTTCCCCAACATCGGCGACTACTTCAACTATCACGCTGACATACTTCCTTCGCCGGGATGGTCGGACGGCATTTTCTATCAGATGGTGGAGAGTGCTCACGATGCAGGCGAGCGACCCACCGCCGCCTTCCCCTCGTCGCACGTAGGCATCACCGTGGTCATCCTCTTGCTGGCATGGCATGCACGAAGCCGCCACCAGTGGCTGTTCTGGGTCATCGTGCCATTCTTTGTGCTGATGTGCTTCGCCACGGTCTACATTCAGGCCCATTACCTCATTGATGCCCTTGCCGGTCTGCTTTCAGGCATTGCCTTCTACGTGGCATTCATGTTCATATCCTCCCTCATTCCTTCGCCAAAACCAAACCGACGAGCAAAGGCAGGTCGGAGAGCGTAACCTCCCCATCACCACTGAGGTCGGCAGCGGTACGTATAAATGGTTGGCTAGTCTGGTCCATCAGATAGTTGACGAGTGATGTGACGTCTGCTATGTCGACCGAACCATCGCCATTGACATCGCCAGATATTACAGGCTTGCGAAGCAGCGAAATGTTCGAGAAGCTCGCCCATTGGTTGACAGCTTGGTCGCAAATGGCATGAATGGCAATAGGAACCGTCGTTTCTTCGTTGAGCGTGAACGCTATGTAACGCCATTCCCAACCTCGGCCAGCACCATTGTTAGCAAAGGTGGCCTCGGGCGAGAAGTTTGTCAGTCCGTCGGTGCTGATGCCGTAGCCGTGGTCGTCGTTATAGGGGAAACGTACTTTTTCATCATCAACACTCATGGTGGCGGTGACGGCCTGCGATGCCGATCGTCCAGCCATCTTCAGCACGTAATCGCCAGCTGGCAGGGTGACATTTTGCGTCATCGACATCTGCCATGCATAGTTGTCCCAACCGTCTCTTTGTTCGAAATAACTACTTGTGTCGGTTCCATCCCAGTGCTGACCTGTCCTGGCCGTCTGGTTCTCTGTAGTCCATTCGCCCAAAAGCGATGTTTGGTCGTCAGTATAGTTAGTAACAACCGCATTAAATTCTTTCACTTTCAGTTCTTTCACCGCTTCTTCAATGGCATGGCGGGTGAGGTCGTCCTGTTCGACAATGGCTTGAGCTTCTGCTACATCAGCACCTAACGAAACAGCCTTCTTAATTTCATCGATAAGAGGTTGTCGCAA
Source organism: uncultured Prevotellaceae bacterium (assembly GCA_900316285.1). GTDB lineage: Bacteria > Bacteroidota > Bacteroidia > Bacteroidales > Bacteroidaceae > Prevotella. The sequence goes on along the minus strand of ONCG01000009.1, from coordinate 9,190 downwards.
TAGTAGATCGGCCACCTCATTAACGACATTGTCAGAGCCATAATAAGTGAGGAAAACGTTGTCGATGCCTACCCAGTTGGCAATGGCGACTTTCTGGTTGAAGCCTATCTCCAGCGTGTTGTCTGTGGCATAGAATATTAGCTGGTAGGCCGTAGGCTCGCTGGCAAAGAGGGACTGTTCAGTACTATTGGCATAGACCACTTGTGAGCCGTTTTCACCAAGCGTGTTGGCAAAGGCTGCAATGTCAAGCACGTAAGTGCCGTTGGGTATGTTGGTGATGGTTTGGCTAATTTTTCCAATAAACGATGTTGGATTCCAGTTTTCCAGGAAAGGCTTGCTAAAGGCTGCTCCCTGATTTGTTGCCGTCGTCTTGTTTTGTGCACCAGTTGTGAATGACCAGCCCTTGGTACCTTCGTTCATTCGTCCGTTGATGACGAAGGGTGCAGGCAGCGGGTTGCCCTTTGTTGCCCCAGCCACCAACTTCGTATTGCGTTCAAGTTCGTTGTTGGTATATTCTAAGATGGCCTCGTATTCTTCGTCGCTGATGAGGATGACACTTCCGTGACGCGGTGTAAATGCGCCTGTGGTGGGTGTGTTTTGGCGGAAGGAGAATGTGTTGAGGTCTGTCGACGTGCAGAACTGGTAGTGGCCGCTGTTATAACAGTCGTACATAAGAACCCAAGTCTCGCCATCGAGCAGTTGGAACACCCCGGCACCCTCCACGGCTTCGTTGGTCTGCTGAAGTGTGCCTGAAGCATTGCCCCACACACCCGTGAGGCTTTCTGCCGTGACTTGGCAGATGCCGCCCTCGCCTTCGTTCTTGTAGAATCCGTGGTAGAGTTGGTCTTTGGGGTTGTAGACGATGTCCATGTCAATAGTTGCCGAGCCGCGGTCGTACATCCATACGGGTTCACCCTCGAGGTCGGTGAAGTCACTATTGGCATAGGCTCGATACACCTTGTCGTAACTGATGGTCCCATCGTTGGTGAGTAGCGAGAAGTAAACCATGTACTTACCTGCCTCAGGGTCCCAGATGGTCTCAGGAGCCCAGACGCGAGTGACATTGGCGAATGAGGTGCCAGCATAGCGTGTGGGGAAGTGCACTTGTGAGTGCTTCCAATTGACAAGGTCGCGTGATTTCATCATCACAAGTCCACGATTGCTCGCCCAGCCATCAGCAGATCGCATGTCGGTAGCTACAAGGTAGAACCAACCATCATGGCCACGCAATAGGTGGGGGTCGCGTAGACCACACTTTAATGCTACGGTGTCGGCACTGATGACGGGTTGCTGGCTGACGGGTGTGTAGTCGAAGCCGTTCTCAGAAACGGCATAATAGATGTTCTCGTCGTTGTTGCTGGGGAAATAGGCGAAGAGGTATTTAGAATACTTCGTGGTAAGGTCGCAGCTACCATTGTAGATGAGAGCGATGTCATCAATGAAGAGTTCGCAGTCCTGATTGTTTCTGCCGCCAATGAATCCGAACGACAGCGAGAGAACAGCGGGTTCAGTGGCCTCGATAGTGATTTCCTGCTTCGACCAATCGGCGGTCTTTGTGAGTGTGGTTCGATTGCCGTTGAGTTCGTAGAAGCATAGGTCTTCCGTCCAATGCTGCTGCGGAGCCTTGATAAAATAGGAGAGGGTGTAGTGGCCCGGCGGTAGTGGTATGGTTTTCTTCACTTGCTCACGGATATTGTTCTCTTGCCATTTGGCACGCAGGCGCAGACTAGTGGCCGTCGTGGCTCCACTGCCCTGACCTGTGACTTGTGTGTTGAAGATGTACTGGCGATTCGTATCGTAGGCATCTGCAGAATAGATATTGGTCCAATCTGATTGGGCATGCATATTAACAAAAGTGGCATCGGCATCGCCTTGACCTGTCTCGAAGTCGAGATTTGTACCCAGCAGTGATGTGACATCTTCGCCTGCAACCACGGTATGGCCCAATGCGGTGTTAATATCAGTGAGCGTGGGGCTTACCTCTAGGGTGGCATCGCAGTGGCTTAGGGTGTTATGGGTGAAGAGATTGACACGCTTTATTTCAACAACGCCCTCCGTCTTGCTCATCAGCACAATATAAGCCGATCCGTTTTCGTTGAAGGTAGCATTGGCTGTATAGTCTTTTACGCCGTTATATTCGGTTTCTGCATACCAGTGCCCATGCCCGGAGAAATGCACAGCGTTTTTCGTACGCTTGATGAGTTCGGTGAGCTTGTCGCGTTTCGCATTGGCGGTGGTATAGACCGTGGCATTGCTGGGAGCTATTGACATGCCTGTATCGTTCTGGTCGAGCCACCAGCGGTCGGAGTCGTCACCGGCACAAATGGGATAGTGCTGCATCCATACACTAGGCTCGGTGGTATGCTGGCCAACGAAATTTTCTAGGGTAGCGATGACACCGTCAGGAGCGTAATAGGTAGCAGAGGAGATGAGAGAGCCAAGTACTTTAATGAATGACCCTGAATATGGTTTTTGAAACCAATAGGTTTGTCCTACATAAAACCGAACACCTTGAAATGTGAATGTGAATGGTTGCATCTGTGTGTGATTGGTGCCATCGGTAAAGCGTGTAACATTCTCAATGCCATAGCTCTTTGCCGTGTTAAGTTGGTCAGTGACAACACCCAATGCCACGTCGTTACATGTAGATCCTCCTGCACTACCACCCGTCAAGCCATAATCAGGATCTGTTCCCGTCCAGTAGTCTGGCACGATATCGTGGTTACCCACCATGGTGATAAAGGGAATATGCGCTGTGTTCAATTCTGCGAAAGCAGACTTGAAGTCATTGCCTGTTTTCTCGCTGTCTTGGTCCATGTCGCCTAGGCAGAACACGATATCGGCCTTGGGCTGGTAGCCTGGCAGTGTCACGAACTGGAACTGTAGGCCACCCGTCTTGCCCATATTGACAATGTTCTGCACATAGGCTTGCATATCAGCCACCGAGGTACCGCTGCTCTGTGCCACATGGGGATCGGCCACGAAGACGGCGGTGAAGTAGTTGCTGTAGTCAGTTTGAGCCTGCAACGAGAGAGCACTTAGCAATGCACTGATGAGAAGAGATAGTTTATTTTTCATTCGGTTTTCACGTCAATTCGTTAATAATCACGGATTTTGTCTGCAAAGTTACAATTTTTTTGTAATTTTGCAGCCGAATTACAGTAAAAACTCATGAAGAAACTATACATAGAGACCTATGGCTGCCAAATGAACGTGGCCGATTCGGAAGTGGTGGCTAGCGTCATGCAGATGGCAGGCTATGAGGCATGCGACAAGGCCGAAGAGGCTGATGCAGTGTTCCTGAACACCTGTTCGGTGCGCGACAATGCCGAGCAGAAAATCTATCATCGCCTGGCTGAGCTGAATGCCTTGAGGAAAAAACGCGGCGGCCGATTGATTCTCGGCGTGTTGGGCTGCATGGCTGAACGTGTGAAGGAAGATCTCATCGAGCATCACCACGCAGACCTCGTGGCAGGTCCCGATGCGTATTTGAACCTTCCTGACCTCATTGCACAAGTGGAATTGGGACAGAAGGCCATCAACATTGAACTGTCGACCACTGAAACCTATCGCGACATCGTGCCTCAGCGACTGCCCGGCAATCGCATTGGCGGCTACGTAAGCATCATGCGCGGCTGCAACAACTTCTGCCATTATTGTATCGTTCCCTATACCCGTGGACGCGAACGAAGCCGCGATGTGGAGAGCATCCTGCGTGAAGTGCGCGATTTGAAGGAGCGCGGATATAAAGAAGTGACGCTGCTTGGACAGAACGTGAATTCATACAGATGCGTAGGCACGCAAGAAAATGAAGTTGTGACCTTCCCGCAGTTGCTGCGAACCGTGGCCCATGAGGCTTATCCCATGCGAGTGCGCTTCACCACCAGCCATCCGAAAGACATGAGCGACGAGACGCTGTACGTCATCGCCGAGGAGCCGAACGTGTGCAAGCAGATTCATCTGCCTGTGCAGTCGGGTTCTGACAAGATTCTGAAACTCATGAACCGAAAATACACCCGCGAGTGGTATTTGGACCGCGTCAGTGCTATCCGTCGTATCATTCCCGATTGTGGACTCTCTACCGATATTTTCGTGGGTTATCACGACGAGACGGAGGAAGACCACCAGCTCTCACTCTCGCTGATGCGTGAGGTAGGTTACGACTCAGCATTCATGTTCAAATACTCCGAGCGACCGGGCACCTATGCTTCGAAGCACCTACCCGACAACGTGCCTGAGGAAGAGAAGATACGTCGGTTGAATGAGCTCATTCAGTTGCAAACCGAGATGTCGGCGATTGCCAATAAGCGCGACGAGGGCAAGGAGTTTGAGGTGCTTGTGGAAGGCTACTCAAAGCGTTCGCGCCAGCAGCTTTGTGGCAGAACTGAACAAGGAAAGATGGTGGTGTTCGACAAGGGGGCGCATCATCCTGGTGAATTGGTTCAAGTGCGCATCACTGGAAGCACATCGGCAACGCTTTTTGGCGAACTTGTAGAATAAATCTACTTTTTTTTGACAAAAAGTAACCACGTATCGATTTTTTTTGTAAATTTGCAACCAACAGAGCAGCGATAGCGGAGTTTGTGAACTCTGCCGAGTCGCTATAGAGGAAGACTTGAGGTCGACCAATAGCCTGTTGATTGCAAATTTTTGTTAGTCAGCGGCTTACGTTTGTTTTTGAAAAAGAAAACGCCGAAACGCTTAAAAGGGAGTAGGCATCACCTATCAAGCTATGTTTTTTAACTATGATTCCAGAAGAAGTGATGAACAACGCTGCTGAGGATCTGCAGCAGAAAGCTGAACAGACTGTCGAGGCTGCCGAAGAAAAGGTGGAAGAAACCGTTGAGGCTGTCAAGGAGGAAGTGGCTGAAGTGAAAGAGACCGTTGCCGATGCTGTTGAGGAAAAGGTGGAAGCCGTCGAGGAGAAAGTGGCTGAAGTTGCCGACGCTGCCGAAGAGAAGGTTGCCGAGGTGAAAGAAGAGGTCGCTGAAGCCAAGGAGGCTGTTGAAGAGGCCGTAGAAGAAAAGGTCGAGGCAGCCAAGGACACCATCGAAGACGCCAAGGAGGCCGTTGAGGAGAAAGTCGAGGCAGCTAAGGAAACTGTTGAAGACGCCAAGGAGGCTGTTGAAGAGAAGGTTGAAAATGCTAAAGACGACTTCGCCGAGGCTGTCGATGCTGCTAAGGAGAAGATTGGCGACGCAGTCGATGCTGCGAAGGAAAAAGCCGAGGAATTGGCCAAGGCATTCAACGAGAATGAAACCGTGAAGGAAGCCAAGGAAAAGATTGGCGAGGCTGTCGGTGTAGCCAAGGAGAAGATGGAGGAGTTCGGGAAGTCCCTGAACGAGAATGAAACCTTCAAGGAGGCCCGCGATAAGATTGACGATGCTGTCGATGTGGCACGCGACAAGATTCAGGATCTTTCTGAGGATGCCGCAGAGGTCGCCGGCAAAGTTGTCGAGGAGGTGAAGAAGAGCAGCTTCTTCCAGAAACTGAAGAACTTCTTCTCCAAGTAAATCAGTTGTGAATAACTATTGCAAATGCTCAAAATGGCAGCCGTTGCTGGCTGCCATTCTTATCGTTTTGTTGGCATCCTCGCAGGTAATGGCTCAAACCGATGTTACTTCGAGGATTGTAAATCCAAACTTCGACGGCCGTAGTTTTGCAGGATGGCAACAGCAGGGCTTATGGTTTCAGACCAATAGTTCTTTCGAGGGGAAAAGCAACTATGCCTATGTAGAGCAATGGGTTCAGAGTCCAGGCAAACTGGCTGATCCTTACATTCGCCAGACCCTAACAGGATTGGCTAAGGGTCATTATACGCTCACAGTTGCTGCCCGCCACACGCAAAACGGTGAGCCGGCAAGAGGCTGCTACCTTTTCGCCGATTGGCAAGAGCAAGGTGTTTCTACCTTTGCCGACTACTCGCTCACTTTCGATGTACTCACCGACGATGTGTCTATTGGCATCCGCTGTCAAAATTCGGCTGCTAACTGGTTTGCTTGTGATAACTGGCGGCTCACGCTTGTGAGCACCGATGTCAGCTATCTGCGCTCAGGACTCAGCAATCTCATCTCTTCGGCTCAAGCTATTGAGGCCGATGTGACGGATGTCTCGGTAAAGAGCACGCTTTCGGAGGCCATCAGCAATGCGCAGCGCTACACATCCAACGGCTCGGAAACTGACATCTCCGTAGCGGCCACAACCTTGAAGGAAGCTATGCTCGCTGGCGAGCGTAGCATCTTCGCTGCAAAAACATCTTCAACCAGTGGTGTGCCCCGCGTCACCACGGATAAGCGATATGCCCGTGGAGCAACGGCCATATTCGGACGTTCTACGGTGGACTCACCTACCGACATCCTCGAGCAGGGCTTCTGCTATAGTGACACCAATCCTAAACCCACCGTAGCCGACCCGCGCTCGACTCGTTATGTTGAAAATGGTGGACGCATTTACTGCCTCGACAACCTACACCCCGGTACTTTCTATTATATCCGTTCTTATGCCGTTACCACTAATTATCAAGTGGGCTATGGCGATGTGCTGCGTGTGTACACCCTGCCGAAGGGGAATGTTACATGGAGTCATGAAGGTGGCAGTGATGAAGAATATCAGCGCATCTCGCAGTCAATCATGAGTGTAGCACATTACTGGTCGACTCTGACAAGCATCACGGGCTTTGCTCCATCTTCTCACTATGGCTCGGGCACTCCCACTGCCGACTGCTCGTATGGCGGATGGATACGCGTGGGTCCCAACGAGAGCTATCAGGCAACGGGAACGCTTCTGCACGAGGCAGGACACGGTATAGGAGTCGGTACGCACAGCACATACTATGGTGATATCCGAACGAATAACAACACAGGCTTTTGGCTGGGCAAGCGTGCCACGAAGTTCCTGCAGTTTTGGGACAACAGCAGCGGCGTACGACTCTATGGAGATGCCACGCACCTCTGGGCCTCGGGAGCAGCCCAAGGCCTGAGCTATACTATCAATGGTGCTAATGAGGACAGTCACAGCGATGCATCCTATTACGGCAATTCGTTGCTCATGCAGGCTATTGTCGAAGACGGGCTCGCACCCGTCGGCGGAAACTTGCAGGGACTTGCCTATACGCTGGACAGCGACGGCAAGACTTTCTTCATCCGAAACAGCGATGACGATTTCGGTCTGCGCACCTCGTATCTAGTCGACAATAATGGCACGTTGCTACTTCAAAAGCTCACCACCACCGAGGCGCAGACGGCATCGAACAATGCCATGTGGACGATGACGTTCGACCCTGCCACCCAGACGTATCGTATTCAGAACGCCCAGACCAAGCGCTACATCTATTATGCTTCTGACAACACAGCGAACGGCTTTAGAACCACGACTTCTACTTCGAACGAAGTGAATTTGCGACTGCAACTGTCGTTTGCTGATGTGACTATTGGCCTGAGTGACGCCCCCGTAGCTCTCGATTGTTATCATATTATGCGAGCCACCAGTACGCCCTCACCGCAAGCACTTTGTGCGATGTCGTCGACGGCAACGGGTTCTCAACCTTTTAGTAACACTTTGGCAGCAACGGCACAGCGATGGGTAATCATTGATGTCGATGCTTTGGAGGAGTTGCAGGCCACGATGGATGTAGAAGAATTCCCTGATCCTGGCTATGACATTACTTCAGCGATGGCTCCCTATTTATGTACGGGTAGCCTGCAGAACTGGTCGACCGATGAAATGAAGGTTAACTACAAAGATGGTTCTGCCCCCTATATCAATACTTCCGATGGTGCACGCATCGACTTCCCATTTATTGAGCGATGGGTGGATTCTGCTACGGGAACTCTCCCCGACACGCAGATTGAACAAACCCTTACGGAACTGCCCAATGGATACTATTATCTGCGAGGTTCGTTCATTGCCTGTACGCAGACCGATGCTGATATTGTCATCTCTGGCGTGAACTTCTATGCAGGCGACCAGTCGGTGGAATTGTCTACTGGCAACGGCTCTCCCAAGTGCTATATGCTGCGGGTAAAAGTAACTGACGGAACGCTCACTTTCGGTCTGAGCATCAAGAATACTTCGGCCAACTGGGTGGCAATGGACAATCTGCAGTTGTTCTACGATGGAACGCAGGAAGAATACATGGCGCAGGCTACACCTTGCAATCCTGTGCGTGTGCCAATCTACAATTCTACGTTCGACAAGTGGAATATAAAGGGCTGGGCATTAAATGGCAGTTGGCAGACAATGAATACCGACTACAGCAATATCAACGCGCCATTTGCGGAGAGTTGGACTAACTGGGGCAATGCACTCGACGATAAATCACTTGTGCAAACTGTCGCCTTGCCTGCCGGGGCATACACACTGGAGGCGGCCGTTGAAGCCGTACAGCAAAACGATGCATCGGTTTCTGTAAATGGTGTTACTTTGCGAATCGATGATAAAGCAGTTGTATGTCATACGGCAAATGAAGCTCCGGAACTGTTTTCTGTTGATGCTTTCTTGGATGCTGGTGATCATACTCTCGGCCTTTATGTCGAAAACACAAACGCCAATTGGGTGGCAGTCGACAACTTCATTTTGCGCTACTACGGGCCACATCCACTCCTGCAGGGCGACGTGAATGGAGATGGCGAAGTCAATAATGCCGATTTGTCAACACTCGTCAGCTATATCTTGAGCATTCCCACACCTGGCTTCGTCACCTGTGCTGCCGATATCAACACCGATGGCCTTATCGACATTGCCGATATCACAGCCCTCGTCAACCTCCTCCACCCAACTCCATAGACCGTCGCCTTATTCCTTTCTATTTCTATATGCTGCGGCTTGCCGCAGCTTTTTTGTTATCCTACTTAGCCATCTCAATGCCCTCATTCCCCCATCTCATTGCTTTAATACAACCATAGCATTGCCCTTTGTATCCTCAAAGCATTGCCCTTAGACCCTCAAAGCATTACTCTTGCACCCTCAAAGCATTGCTCTTGCATCCCCAAAGCATTGCTCTTGCACCCCCAAAGCATTGCTTCAGCGCTCCAAAAGCATTGCTCTTGCACCCTCAAAGCATTGCTCTTGCACCCCCAAAAGCATTGCTCTAGCACTGTACTTTAACGATTTTAGTTGAGTACTTCGAGTCTTATTTGTATTTTCGATTGACTTTGGTTAATACTTATTGTTAATCTCAGTTGACTGTTGT
>ONCG01000023.1 GCA_900316285.1 uncultured Prevotellaceae bacterium | reverse complement strand
GCAGATTGCAAATCCGCATATTAACGGTTATATGCAATCTGCTTTTTGTTAATAATCGAGAAGCCTTACTAACTTGAAGGGTTTTTCAGTGCCCTCCTACAAAGCGATGTCTTCTTTGGGTGTGAGGTCTGCTCACAAAAAAAGACATTGCTTTGCAGCGATGTCTTCTTTGGGTGCCCGGACGGACTCGAACCGTCGACATTCAGAACCACAATCTGACGCTCTAACCAACTGAACTACGGGCACCATGTTGGTTTTGGTTGCGCTTCTTTTCAAAAGCGAGTGCAAAGATACGGGATTTATTTGGAATAACCAAACAAATCCCGAACTTTTTTGCTTGTAGATGTGAATCTTTTGCTTTTTATGCCCTTTTTCTAGTCCTGCGGACGGGTAAAGCTGCTTCGCAGCGGTGCAAAGCGCTTCGCGTGTTCAAAGTGCAAAGCCTTCGGCAGAGCAGGAAAATTACTGAGCCTTTGCAGGAGCAGCGGGAGCAGCTTCCTTGGCAGCAGCAGGTGCAGCCTCCTTAGCGGCAGCGGGTGCAGCCTCCTTGGCGGCAGCGGGAGCAGCCTCCTTGGCGGCGGCATCCTTAGCAGCGGGAGCGGCCTGCTGACCAGCACCGAATCCCTGCGTGTTGGTAGGATTGGTGGTCTGGGTCTCAGTGGCTACGTTCTCGAGCACGCTCTGCTCTGTGACCGACTTCGGTGCAACGTAAGCGCAGATGACGCTGAAGATCACCATTGCAGCGGCGAGGCTCCATGTGGCCTTCTCGATGACATCGGTGGTCTTGCGGACACCCATGATTTGGTTAGAGGCGGAGAAATTCGAAGAAAGACCACCGCCCTTAGACTCTTGAATGAGCACGATGCCGATCATCAGCAGTGCTGCGATAACGATAAGAATTACGAATAATGTGTAAACCATTTTTTAATTATTTTTGTTTGTTGTTTTGTTTGTTATTCAATATCAATTTCTCAAGGAATCGAATTTGGTCTGCAAAGTAAGCATTTTTTTTTGGATAATTCAAATTTAAACGCTGAATAATTTCTAAAGCTTTGCTATATCGCCCTTGTTTTATGTAAATTTTGGCTAAAGTCTCGGTAAAATAGCCATCATCGTCGTCGTTTTCGTCACCATCGGTGAGCATTTGCACTTCTGGTGTGAAGTCGATTTCGTCCTTGAGTTGTATCTTGCCGCCCTCGTTCTCGATGAAGTTGTCGATGAGGTCCTGACCCTTCATCTCGGGTGCCGGCTCAGCGGACGGTTCTTGATTCAGCTCGTCCTCGATGTCGAGCAGGTAGGCTACATAGTCGACGGCTGCATCGGCAGGGGTGGGCTTGCGCCGCGCCACGGGTTGCTCGTCTTCGTCCTTGGGGATGGAGTCGAGGAAGTTGTCGATGAGGGCAGCGGTGCGGTCGGCGGCGGGCTGTTCCTGGCGCTTTTCCGAAACGGCGGCTTTCTCCTTGGCGGCGGGTGCCAGCTGATAGTGTCCTGCCTCGACGAGTTCGAAGAGCTTGCTGCGGTCGGTGAGGTAGATGGCGGCACGTCGCAACTCCTCGTCGAACGATGCATCGTGCAGCAGATAGAGGTTCTTCAGCAAGAGCAGCCGTGCGGGCTGGTAGTAAGGATGGAGCGCAAGGAGCGAGCGGAGATCGTAGAGTGTCTCCTTGTCGAACCTTTCGGGGTGCTTGATGAGTGTGGTGAGTTCCATATATTCCTTACTATCTGAAACGGGTTCTACCAGTTGGCAACGGTGGCGTTGAAAATCTGGTCGGTGATTTCCTTCACCATCTGCGTGACGAGTTCTTCCTGCACGGAGTTGAGCGACTGCGTGGACTCATACGCCGAGGTGGCCGTGAAGGAGCGCTCGAAGTCGTCGGAATGCTTCTTGTTGTTGGTGAACCGCACGTTGACGGTCATCGACAACTCCACCTGTGCCGAATAGCCTTCGCTCGACACCGACTTGTTGCGCTGCGTGTACTGCGTGATCTCGCCCTCAATCTTCAGGTCGCCATTGCGCTTCACCTGGATGAGCTTGGTGTGGTTGGCGTAGATGTCCTTCAGCTGGTTGTTGAAGAGCGGTCCCATGGGTCCCCACACATAGCTGGCGCGAATGGGGAAGTCCACTATCTCGATGGTCTTCGTCGTGCTGTAGTCGATGCTGGCGCCGTTGAAGCTGTAGTGGGGCACGCAGGAGGTCTGCATGAAGCAGCCTATCGGCAGCCATAGCAGCAACAGCCACAAGCGGAGACTCGTGGCGCGACTGGCGATGTGTTGGCGAAAGACTTTCTTCATATATTTTGTTTCTTGTTGAATGGGCAATGCGAAGTCGACATTTCAGAGGGCGACGCTATTATCACTTTTCTCCCCGCTATCTTATTTCTCCTTTTCGAGGCCGAACTGCTTCAACCGGCGATAGAGCGTGCGGTCGCTGATGCCCAGCTCCTGCGCAGCACGCTTGCGATTGCCGCCGTTGCGCTCGAGAGCCTTCTCGAGCATCTGTCGGCTGAGGTCGGTGAGGTTCAGGCTCTCCGGCTCTTTGATTTCCTCGGCTTCGGCATCCTCCAGGGGGAGCGACGACGACATGCCACTATTGCCGGCGACGGGCGCTACAGTCATTCCCGAGAGGTCGACAGCCTGTATGGGGTGTTGGAATCCCACGGCGCCGTTGAGTCCGCGGGCCTCGTCGAGCTGCTTGCGCAGGCTGTTCATGTCGCGACGCAGATCGCTGACATTGCCGCGCAGCTCGTAGAGAATCTTATAGAGCAACTCACGCTCGCTCTCGTAGGAATGCGAGCCCTTGTCGCCAATAACGGCGAGCTGCATGCTCTCTGGGTCTTTTGGAATGTACTTCAGGAGTGTCTCCACATCGATTTCGCGCTTCTCGCTGAGCACCGACATCTGCTCGGTAATGTTCTTCAGCTGGCGCACGTTGCCTGGCCACTTGTATTGCAGCATGAGGCGCTTGGCATCTTCGGAGAGCGTAATCTTCGGCAGGTGGTATTTCTCGGCCATCTGACTGGCGAAGAGGCGGAACAACATGAGGATATCCTCGCCGCGGTCGCGCAAGGCAGGCATCTGGATGGGGATGGTGTTCAGACGATAGTACAGGTCTTCGCGGAAGCGTCCCTCGCTGATGGCCTTCGTCAGGTTGACATTGGTGGCAGCGACGATGCGGACGTCGGTCTTCATGATTTTCTGTCCGCCCACACGGATGTACTCACCCGTTTCGAGTACTCGCAAAAGTCGTGCCTGAGTGGCCAACGGCAGTTCGCCAACCTCGTCGAGGAAGATGGTGCCCTTGTTCGCCACACCGAAATAACCTTCGCTCTCACCGATGGCTCCGGTGTAAGATCCCTTCTCATGACCGAACAGCTCGCTATCGATGGTGCCTTCAGGAATAGAGCCGCAGTTGATGGCAAAGAACTTTTCGCGCCGACGGGGTGAGTTGTCGTGGATGACGCGTGGGATGATCTCCTTACCTACTCCACTCTCGCCCACGATGAGCACGCTCAAATCGGTGGGTGCCACCTGCAGGGCGACATCCAAAGCATGGTTCAACGCATCGCAATTTCCTACGATGTTGTACCGACTTTTCACCGTTTGTAGTCTACTACTATCCATTTTGGGGTGACAAAATTACACAATTAATTCGAGATATCTGCAATTTTGGCAGTTTTTTTATCATTTCTTGGGATTCTGCTTGTCAATTTTAATAAGCAGAAGCCCAATTCCGGTCCAAATGAGTTCCCTAATGCGCACGATAAGTGCGACGAAGGTTCCGGCGCTGGCCGTCATTCCAAGTCCGTTGACCGACATCAGGAAGCCGCCTTCGCGACCACCCAACTGCAGCGGCATGAAGAAGAGCAAATTGGCAAACAGTGACGTGAAAGCCAGGATGAGCACACACTGGATGTAGTTCACCGAAGGCATGAGGATGAGCAACACGAAGAACACCTCGAGGGCAGCGCCAAAGCGGCACAGCAGTTCCAACACAACGGCCAGCACGAAACTCTTCGGATTCTGGTTGTGGAGTGCTGCTATCTGTTGGTCGACGGTGTCGAGTTGCTCGCGGTGCACCTCGATGAAGCCGCGTGCCCAGCGCTTCACGAAGGGAACATGTCGGAGGATTTTCATCGCCCTGACTGCCAAGCCCTTCCGATAGCCCACCATGAAGAACCAGAGGCCAAGGATGCAGAACGAGCCGAGGATGGTTAGGACGGTTCCCATGAAGACGTTCACGGGCCGTGTGAGGATATAGAGGAAGATGGAGATGAACCAGAACCAGAAGTGGCTGAAGATGTGAGTCATCGCATAGAGGATGACCGACGACGAGGCACGCGCGGTGCCTATCTTCGGCGCCAACTCCATCACTCTGTAAGGCTCGCCGCCCATGAGTCCGCCGGGTGTGGCATAGTTCAGGGCGAAGCCGCTGACGGTGACCTTATAGAGCCACCAGAAGGAGAACGGCGTTGCCGAGACGGGTTTTCCCGACTCCTTCGACAACCTTGCGAGTTCCTCCTTGGGCACCTGCGCCTTGATGATGACAAACCACGCCGCCGCATTGAAAACATACAAAACAACCCATAGTGCCACTACTGCAAAGAACCAGTAGCCAGCATGCTTCAGTCCGCTCCAGACTTGAGCGAAGTCGAGCTGGGTAACCATCACGATGAGCACCAGCAGTCCGAAGGCAAAAAAGCCGTTTTGATATTTCTTCTTCATAGATTCACCGCCGAGGCGGGGGTGTTATGCAGCCGGGTTATGAGAACGGGTTAAGAGGCAGGGTTAAGAAACCGGGTTAAGAGCCGGGTTATGCCTCAGCTTTCGGCTCTTTCGGTTGCTCTTGTTGATCGTTCTTCTCGTTCTCGCGTCCCTCGCGCTTCTTGGGAATGGCGAAACGCACCTTCTCGCTCTCATCGCGCTTCTCATGATAGAGTTTCGGCAGCGGATTTGCCAACGGCGCGTCGTAGTTCTTGCGGTTGCGGGCAGCATCGATGACGGCGTAGAGAGCCTGACGGAACGGAGCCACATCAACCTCGTTGTGTCCGGCGAGCTCGAACGACGGACCGTAGCACGAAGCGGCACAGGGCACGAGCAGGCCTGCCACATAGACGATGTTGTCGGCAGCAGAGAGCGCCTTCAAGGGTGCCACACCCTGATCGTAGTACATCGCCAACACGGCGTCGAACGAATGATACTTCTCGGTGCCGAAGAAGTCGCTGGCAGCAAACGGACCATAGGTCTGCTTACCCGATGCCACGAGCTTCTGGATGGCAGGCGTGATGATTTCGCGCTCCTCCACCCCATCAGCATTGAAGTTGAGGGCGAGCACTGCCACGCGCGGATTGCCCACTCGGAGGTCGCGCTTCAGCATGGCGAAGAGCATTTCAGCCTTGCGGATGATCAGGTCGGTGGAGAGCTGTGCTACGACGTCCTTCATCGACATTCCGCTGGTTGCCACAGCCACACGCAGCGGCTCGGCCATGAGCAGCTGTAGGCCTGTAGCCTCCAGGCTGGCATTGGTCTCAAGCGGTCCGAGCAGGAGCGCATCGTAGGCTCCGTTCTTCATGTCGGCAACCGCCTTACCCAAGGCTTTGTCGCCTGCCTTGCGGGCTTCGTCGGTGGCGTTACCCAGCTCCACTTTCACTTCCTCATCGAAACAAGTGATGAGGTTGATGCGACCGTCGCGCACCTCGTCGGCAGAGCTGATGATGCTAAACATCGTCTCCGTGCCCAGCGCCTTGCGGTGATAGGTGGCGAGCTTCGGCGAACCATAGATGACGGGCGTGCAGAGTTCCAGCATCTCCGGCTCGGCAAAGGTTTTAAAAATCAGTTCATATCCGATACCATTGGTATTGCCATGCGTAATGGCGACGCGGATTTTTCTTTCTTCCATTATCTTTATTTTTTGTATAACATTTTTCCTACATAGGCAATCAGCACGACTCACCCTGCTGACGGGCGGTGCTGAGCAGGCCGCAGGCGGCATAGATGTCCTGACCACGCGAAGCACGGATGGTGGTGAACACACCATGAGCCGTGAGGTAGTCGCGGAAGCGCAGCATCGTCTGCTCGTCGGCACCGTGGAGAGGCACACCAGGAATCTGGTGGAAGCGTATCAAGTTGATACGGCAGTCGAGACCGCGCAAGAGGTCGACGATAGCTTTGGCGTGCGCCATGGAATCGTTGAGTCCGCCGAACACGATATACTCGAACGACAGGCGGCGCTGGTGGGCGAAGTCATAACCTCGCAGCAGCTCCACAACCTCGTTGATGCTCATTGCCTTCTCGGAAGGCATGAGCTGTGCGCGCTGCTCGTGAAGCGGCGAATGCAGGCTGATGGCGACGTGACAGGGGCTCTCGTCGAGGAATCGCTTGAGCTTCCCGCGCACGCCCACGGAGCTCACCGTGATGCGCTTCGGACTCCATGCCCATCCCCAGTCGGCGGTGAGCACTTCGGTGGCTCGCAACACGGCATCGAGGTTGTCCATCGGCTCGCCCTGTCCCATGAACACGATGTTCGTGAGCTGCTCACACTCGGGAATGGCATAAATCTGATTCAGGATGTCGGCAGCGGTGAGATTACCGTGCCACCCTTGCTTACCAGTCTGGCAGAACAGGCAGTTCATCTTGCAGCCCACCTGGCACGACACACACAGCGTGGCACGCTCGCCGTCGGGAATGAACACGGTCTCAACGAACCGCTCTTCCTCTCGGTGAGAGTCGTCGGCGCAACGAACTGGCAACAAGTATTTCACCGTGCCGTCAACGCTGTGCTGACTGTCGGCAGGCGGCATGCAGCCCACCTCGTAGGCTTCCTTCAGACGCTCGCGGTTCTGCTTGGAGAGATTGGTCATCTCGTCGATGCTCTTCACATGCTTCACATAGAGCCACTGAGCTATCTGCCCACCCGTGAAGGCAGGCATGCCCAACGATTTTGCCACATCTTTCAGTTCGGCCAATGTCATGCCTAAAAGGCGCTGTTTTGTGGAATCCATGATGCATTTAGCCACTTTCAACCTGCAAAGTTACAATTTTTTCCCTTCATTTGAGCATTCTTCGACTTTTTTTTGTATATTTGCACCTAATATTTCATAAAAACCAAAATAAAAATGAGAGAACGCATAGATTGTTTCCTGCCTTGCAACGATCTCGAAGCCGTCGGCCCAATGGTCGAAGCGTTGCGGCAGAACAAAGATGTGAGAAAGATATTCCTACTCGTAGAACCTGATTTTGAAAAACATGCCGTAGCCGCAGAAGGCTGCCAGACGCTCGTCGTCGGCGACCTGCTCTCCACGGAGACCATGAGGCTCGTCAGCACGACAGCTGCCGCCGACTACATCCTGCTCAACCTGAAGACGCCGCCCGTGATGCCGGGTGCCAATGCACTGGCCCGCATGACAAGGGCTGCTGACGAGACGCAGGCGGCAATGGTCTACAGCGACTATTTGGAAGAACAGTCGGTTGGCGGCGAGAAGCGAGTCGTCAAGCATCCCGTCATCGACTATCAGAAAGGTTCGCTGCGCGACGACTTCGACTTCGGACCGTTGGTATTGCTGCGCACCTCGCAGGCGAAAGCTTGGGCGAAGGCCACCGATGCGCAAGAGCAGAATGGCGACACACGCCACGTATACCGCTTTGCCGGTTGGTACGACCTGCGCCTCTTCCTCAGTCGCCAGCAGCAGCTGTTCCATCTGAACGAGTTGCTCTACACCACCATAGAACTCGACACGCGCAAAAGCGGCGAGCGACAGTTCGACTATGTGAACCCACGCAACCGCGACGTGCAGATCGAGATGGAGACGGCGTGCACGCAGCATCTGGAAGCAGTCCATGCACTGGTTGACACCACTTCGTATGCCGACATTGACTTCGACGAGCAGGATTTTGCCGTTGAGGCATCGGTGGTGATTCCCGTCTTCAATCGTGCAAAGACCATTCGCGATGCTGTAGAGAGTGCACTGTCGCAACGGACACAATTTGCGTTCAACGTCATCGTGGTCGACAACCACTCCACCGACGGAACAGGCGAGATTCTTGCCAAGTTCAAGGCGGACTCAGAGGAAGCCCGAGAGCGACTCATCGTCATCACTCCCGAGCGCAACGACCTAGGCATCGGAGGTTGCTGGAACGTGGCTATCAACGATGAACGCTGCGGACGCTTTGCCATACAACTCGACAGCGACGACCTCTATTCTTCGCCACAGACGCTGCAGCACATCGTCGACGCGTTCTACGAGCAGCGGGCAGCGATGATTGTGGGCTCATACCGCATGTGTAACTTCCAACTGGAGACACTCCCGCCCGGACTCATCGACCACCGCGAGTGGACAGACAATAATGGCCCAAATAATGCGCTGCGCATCAACGGACTCGGAGCGCCGCGCGCCTTCTTCACACCGCTGGTCCGACAGCTGCAGTTCCCCAATACCAGCTATGGCGAAGACTATGCGATGGGACTTGCCTTCAGCCGCCAGTGGCGCATCGGCCGCATCTACGACGAGTTGTATCTCTGCCGCCGCTGGGAGGGAAACAGCGATGCCGCCCTCTCCATCGAGAAACAGAATGCCAACAACCTCTATAAAGACCGTCTGCGCACGATGGAACTCCACGCACGCCAGATGGAGGAGAACCCGAACCGCGAGACACCGCTCACCCGCTTCTTCGACCGACAGTTGGAGAAATGGGGCGATGCCAACCGACGCTATCGCGACCTGTCGAATGTGCAGACGCGTGAGCTCTCGGCAAGCGATACCACGCTTCGCATCCAGTGGAATCCGGCACGCATGGTGTCGACGGGTGCGAAGATAGACCAGAAGACCATCGGCGAGCGCCCATGCTTCCTGTGTGCAAAGAACCGTCCTACGGAGCAGTTCTCGCGGACGATGACGAGCAGCGACGGCAAGCATAGCTACGAACTGCTCGTGAACCCCTATCCCATCCTGCCCATGCATTTCACGATTCCGCTGACGAGTCATGAGCCCCAGCGCATCAGCGGCCACTATCCGATGATGCACCAATTGACGAATCGCTATCCTGATATGATGGTATTCTACAACGGTCCTCGTTGCGGCGCCTCCGCCCCCGACCACATGCATCTGCAGGCAGGCACCAATGGTGTTATCCCGTTGCAGCAGAGCTGGCCCCGACTGAGCCGGAACCTCGAAGAGGTGTTCAGTCTGAACGACGATGCCGGCATCTCGCTCCTGCACGACTTCGTGTGTCCTGCATTCGTGCTGCGTAGCAAAGACCAAGCCGACGATGCACGGCTATTCGAGATTCTTTATCATATGCTGGATGCGGAAGAGAACACTGATAGCGCTGAACCTATGATGAACATCGTGGCTTGGCGGCAGGAGGAAACGCTTGTCTCGGTAGTGTTCCCACGTCGGAAGCACCGGCCCGACTGCTATTTCGCCAACGACGCCTCGCAACGTCTTGTCAGTCCCGGGGCACTCGATATGTCGGGACTCATCATCACTCCGCGACAAGACGACTTCGAACGTCTCACAGCCGAAGAGGCCACAGCCATTCTGCGCGAATGCAGCCTCGACGACGATGCCATGCAGCGTCTCGCCGACCAACTGCGGCAGACGGGGAGCGAGCTCCTCAAGGCCAAGAACCAGGAACAGGAAGAGTATGGCGAGGAACCAAATGTCACCGTGGGCATTGTGAGTGCACAGCAGATACGGTTCACGCTGAACAAGCCGTACACCGCAAAAGGTGTCGACATCACAGGCACGCAGGTGGTGGAGTTTGCCGAGGGTGGCATTCTCTGGAACGGTAACCAATATCGCGAGCTGCACTTCCGGCCGAAGCGCACCGATGCATCGTTCTCGCTTGAGGACGTGGTCATCGGCGTTGGTTTCCACTGGGAGCGCAAAGAGACGCAGACCTTCCGCGGCTCGCTGCATCTGGTGGTGGAGGCCGACCAGATTTGCGCCATCAACGAGCTGCCCGTCGAACAATATCTCGAGAGCGTCATCTCCAGCGAGATGAGCGGCACCTCGTCGCTCGAGTTGCTGAAGGCGCATGCGGTCGTGTCGCGCTCGTGGCTACTGGCACAGATGAAGAAGCGCGAGGAGAACAGCGACCGCCGCGACAACTTCTTCTCGTTCATCAAGAAGGACGATGAACTCATCCGTTGGTACGACCGCGAGGAGCACACCATCTTCGACGTCTGCGCCGACGACCACTGTCAGCGCTATCAAGGCATCACGCGTGCCGCCAACCCGCATGTGGCAGAAGCCATCAGGGCTACGAAGGGTCAGGTGCTGATGTCTGATGGTCAGGTGTGCGACACCCGTTTCTCGAAGTGCTGCGGCGGTCGAACTGAGGAATATCAGTATTGCTGGGAGAACATCACGAAGCCGTATCTGCAGTCGGTGGAATGTCCGTGGTGCAACACGCACGACGAGCACATCATCCGACAGGTGCTCAACGACTACGACCAAGAAACCGTCGACTTCTACGAGTGGACGGAGACCATCAGCGCGAAGCAGATTGGCGAGTGGCTGCAGAGCAAGCTCGGCATCGACCTGGGTGCCATTCAAGACCTCGTCCCCGTGGAGCGCGGCAAGAGCGGTCGCATCTGGAAGTTGAAGTTCGTGGGCACAAAGGGCTCCTACACCATCGGAAAGGAACTTGAGATACGCCGTGTACTCTCGCCCACTCATCTGAAGAGCAGCTGCTTCGATGTGGAGAAACTGGTCGACAAGCTGCCGCCGTCGGTGGAGGCTGCCGCCGAGGAACACGATGCCGACGACATCACCTTTGTGCTGCACGGTCGCGGTTGGGGACACGGCGTTGGTCTCTGCCAGATTGGAGCCGCCGTCATGGGTGAATCAGGAAAAGACTATCACGAAATCTTAACACATTATTATAAAAATGCAGACATCAGAAAGACCTATTAAGCCTGCGGGAGTTTCTCCCTGGGCATGGGTTCCCTCGCTCTATTTCGCCGAGGGCCTGCCCTATGTGGCGGTGATGACCATCTCCATCGTACTCTACAAACAGCTCGGATTGTCGAATGCCGAAATCACATTCTACACCTCGTGGCTCTATCTGCCGTGGGTCATCAAGCCATTGTGGAGCCCGTTCATCGACCTCATCAAGACCAAGCGCTGGTGGATAACGGCCATGCAGCTGCTCATCGGTGCTGCCTTCGGTGGTGTAGCGTTCACATTGCCCACCCATTTCTGGCTGCAGGGGTCGCTGTTCTTCTTCTGGGTGATGGCATTCTCGAGTGCCACGCACGACATCGCTGCCGACGGCTTCTACATGCTCGGCCTCGACGAGCACAACCAGGCATGGTTTGTAGGCATTCGCTCTACGTTCTACCGACTCGCCACCATCTTCGGACAAGGCATCCTCGTAATGATTGCTGGCAACCTGCAGGTCATCTATCGCAACAGCATCGCGTTCTCGTGGAGTCTGATGTTCTATGGTGTCACGGGGTTGTTCATCGGCCTATGGCTCTGGCATAGCTACATCCTGCCACGCCCGGAAGACGACCAGCCACGCAAGGACATCAACGCCAGCACCATCTGGAGCGAGTTCGTGCATACCATCATCACGTTTTTCCAGAAGAAACAGGTGCTGGTGGGCATTCTGTTCATGCTGCTCTATCGCATGCCGGAAGGCCTGCTTGCCAAGGTATCGGCCCTGTTCCTGATTGATGCCGGCCACAACGGCGGCTTGGGACTCTCACCGCAAGAGTATGGACTCGTACAAGGCACCGTAGGCGTCATCGGTCTTACCCTTGGCGGCATCCTTGGTGGCATCTGTGCCGGTCGCGACGGTCTGAAGCGTTGGCTATGGCCGATGGTTTGCGCCATCACCCTACCCGACCTGGTCTATGTCTACCTCTCCTATGCCCTTCCCGACAGTCTGTTCGTCATCAACGTCTGCGTATTCATCGAGCAGTTCGGCTACGGCTTCGGCTTCACCGCCTACATGCTATACCTTATTTTATATAGCCAGGGCGAGTTCAAGACCAGTCACTATGCACTTTGCACAGCCTTCATGGCACTCTCGATGATGATTCCCGGTCTTTTCGCCGGTGCCTTGCAGGAAGCCGTTGGCTACCGCTCGTTCTTCATCATCGTCATGATCTGCTGCGCCGTGACATTCCTCGTCACCAGCTTCCTCAAGATTGACCCGGAGTTCGGAAAGAAGAAAGAAGAATAAGAGGGTTCGATGTAGGGACGCGGCGTGCCGCGTTATTGGATGTTGCTTTTCCTCTCCAATAACGCGGCACGCCGCGTCCCTACATATTACTTGTCCAATAGCAAATTGACGAGCGGTTCTATATCTGCCGTTGTCACTTCGCCATCAGCATTCATGTCGGCAGCATCGCAGTCGTAGTCTGAAGCGTCCTGCGCGTCATTGCCCAAAATAAGGTTCACTTGTGCCGTAAGGTCGGCAATCGTGATGGAGCCATCGCGGTTCACATCGCCTATCTTAGTAGTCACCTTTTTATAACGCATACACGAAAAATCAACTGCCAACGGCCGATGGTCGCCCAGTTGTTTGCCATCCTCGGTTCCTTCAACAGTCCCGTAGGTGTAGTCCTGCTCCAAGCGGAATCCTTTCGGCACGAGTTGCAATGTGTTATCGGCTGTAGGGTTCAAGTAAAGTATCTTATCAACCACCTCGTAGGTTCCAAGACTATTGACAAACGTCTGATCGGCCAAGTCGTTCATGGCTGTTGTCGGATAGACACCCTCACGACGCATTTCCACCCAAGCATCCTTGGCCGTCATAGCTGTGAGCCGGTCTGTGAAATTGGCCTTAATCTCCTCGCGTGTCCAACGACTGTTGGTGTCGCCGATGATGAGTTTCGGGCGGTTCGGATCGGCTGCGTTGACGACATCTGCCATCTGGCTCCATTGCTGCTCGCGCGACTGAGGAACATCGCCGGCGTCCATGTGCAAAACATAGACATCAATCACCTGCCCGGCATCCAGCGTCATATCATAATGACGGAAGCCCTTCTTGATGTATTGGTTGCCATCCCCCGATTCTGAATGACTCCATTGCGTCCAACTCTCATGCGAGGCTGTCACCTTGTTCCTTTTCCATATTAGGTTCAACCCGTCAGTATCGAAGCGGAATCCATTCAGAAGCATCGATAAAGACAAGCCTTCAACACTAAGAGTTGCACGTTCCGTTCCGCAGTCATATTCATCGTTCAACGATTCCATCAACGAGCCATGATAATTAAAATCTTCACTTACACCGATGAAGTCATAACCCTTCTGTTTCAAGTACTTACTAATGAGTTTCGTGCCGTCGCTACCTGGGCCGTCTGCGTTCAGTTCTATGGTAAGAATCTTTTGCGGCAACCCATCCACATTCAGGGCTGCAGCCGTAAAGTCGCTCTGTTCACTCACGTCGAGCAACCCTTTGCATGTCAGTCTGACATCATCGAGTTTCAGAAATCCCAAACGCGTGTTCTCGATGTCCTTTCGGTCTTCAGCCCACCAGTTGATGTCAGTGCGGTCAGCTCGAATTGAGAGCCTTCCGTCGTTGCCTACAATTACTGTTGTAGCAAGTCGGATACCCGTCTCATCACCTTGTCCTGCTGCCGAAACCATATGATCGTTCGCATAGAAGTTCACGGTGTAGCCTTCCCAAGTAGCCACCAATGCAGACACCTCATAGATGCCCGCCGGCACTTCACCAACAACTTGCTCAATGGCCACTCCCGACCACCAAGTATAAAGGTTGGCTTCAAAGTTTCCATCGCGGTCAGACAAAGCATAATCTCTTACACCCATATCAGCGCCTTCACTGGGTGTCGTCGTCCACCCCGTCAGATCTCCCGTTTCGAACGATGGATTTGTGATAAGCCACGTGGCATCCACGGGGCTTTCGTCGCTGGCACCAAGCAGTCGGCGGCGGTTTTCATTGGTGTTGCCAGCCAGCATTGGCAGGGCTGTCATCATGCAGAGCATGGTTAGTAGTCGAATCATTTTGTTCATGGTCGTTGGCAAAGATTGCTGCAAAGATAATGAATTTGCATCACATCGCCAAGAAATTCCTCGCAAAACCACCCGTCATCTACCATTTTGGCCATCAGCAGAGCGATTCCTCCCACCACTTTTACCAACCAACTCAAAAAACACAACATAACGGAACATAATAGGGAAAAAATGTGTAACTTTGTAGCCATTATCCAACCATTCATCTATCATAGAGGTTATGAAGAAAACAATTCTCGCCCTTACGACGCTTCTGCTCCTGACGATACAAACATTGAGCGCACAGCAACCGGCCTTCCCGGGTGCAGAGGGCTTTGCAGCCAATGCCACCGGCGGACGTGGAGGAAAAGTCGTGCATGTCACCAATCTTAATGCGTCGGGCGCAGGATCGCTGGCCGATGCCGTCAGCCAGCCCAACCGTATCGTCGTCTTCGACGTCGGCGGCGTCATCGACATCACCAATGCCAGCATCACCATCAAGAGCAATATCACCATTGCCGGACAGACCGCTCCCGGTCAGGGCATCACCATCTATGGCGGCCGCGTCATCGCCTCGAACAGCAAGAACGTCATCATCCGCTACATTCGCATGCGAGGTGGAAAGAGCGTCGACCAGAAGAAGTGTACGCTCACCCTCGACAACTGTGATAACGTCATCCTCGACCATTGCAGCATCTCATGGGGACCGTGGGACAACGTCCACATCGCCAATGCCAACAACATCACATGGCAACATTGCATCATCTCCGAAGGCATAGAGCCTCAGCGCTTCGGCGCCATCACCGACGGCACCCGCAACTGGACCGTCCACCATTGTCTGTGGGCCGACAACAAAAGCCGCAATCCGAAGATGAAGTGCTACATTCAGTATTATAATAATGTGGTCTACAACTATTCGATGGGCATCATCGGCGGTCACTCGGCAGCCGATAACTATCAGGACGTGATGAACAACTACTTCATTGCTGGTCCCAACGGGTCGTATAAGTATTTCGACGACTGGACGTCCACCGACCACCTCTACAGCAAAGGCAACTATTATGATGGCAACACCGATGGAAGTCTTAACGGCACCCTCATCACCGATTACAACAGCGCCACAGCCATGCAGAAGCCTTATTTCCAAAGCTCTGCTTCCGTGAACCTCGAAACGGCGGCCGAGGCCTATCAGACCATTGCCGACCAGTGTGGTGCCTCGCGTGTTCGCGACAGCCACGACCTCCGCATCATCGACCATCTTACATCGCTTGGTAAGCGTGGCGCGTTCATCGCCAACGAGAACGACGTGGGCGGCATCGGCACTCTAGCAGGTGGCACACCTCCTGCCGACACCGATCGCGACGGCATGCCCGACGACTGGGAAAAACAGAACGGCCTCGACCCCTCCGTTAACGATGCAGCCGCCTACACCCTCGGCGAAGGCTACACCAACATAGAACACTACATCAACAGCCTCGCCACGAAGAGCTACTACATCTTCGCGCCGCAGGCTCCCACAGCTACCTTGACGAATGCCACCACCGCTCGTCTCACGTGGACCAACGCGCAGAAGGACGCTACAGCCATCGTTGTCGAGCAGAGCGAAGATGGTGAGCAGTTCACCGAGATACAGCGCCTCGCCGGCAAAGCCACCAACACCCTTGTCCGCGACCTCACCGCCGGACAACTCTACTTCTTCCGCCTGAAGACCGTAACCCCCGATGGTGAATCCGACTACTCCACAGTAGTTGCCGTCAACGACGAGTTCATGCGGCCTGGAGGCGGCACGCCAGCAGGTACGGAGACATTCACGCCCGTCGAGGGCCAGCTGTATCGCATCATCAACTATGCCACCGTGCCCTATAACTCCAGCACCAACCTGAACGGCACACCGAAATATCTCTGCTGCAACACGAACGGCAGCCTCGGCACCACCGAGCAATACACTTGGAACGACCTCTCCTTGCTTTGGGAGATACAGCCTGCCGAGGGCGGTTTCTACATCCGCAACTACGGCACAGGCCTCTACTTCACATCAACGAACGGCACCACAGGAGCAGGCTCCGACCGCATCGGAACCACCAAAGAAGCCTCCGTCTACACCATCAACTACACCGGCGACCAGTCGCCCTCGCAGAGCGGCCTCTCAACGCCCGTGTCGATGTATCGCATCAACTGCCCGTCGAACAACAATTATCAGATTCGTGCCCGCCATTTCGAAAACGACTGGATATGGGGTAGCGGCACCTTCGACCGTGCCGATATGGTGTTCACTTTTTCCTCCGCTGAACGGCAGCTCGTCGACCCTGATGTTGAAGGCATCATTCCTGCCCTCGACAACTCCTGCAATGGCGGAGAGCAGGTTCGCGCCGTGTACGACCTCAGCGGCCGCAAGCTCTCTTCCCATCAAGAGTCTGTGAAGAAAGGCATCTATATCCTGCAAACCACCGATGCCGCCGGCAACCAGCAGGCCAAAAAGGTGATTATCCCTTGAGCCTACGATCTCACTCTGGGAACTCATAAACCAGATACTGCGCGTTGGGCTCGGTAGGATAGTTTGTGAGTCGGCCGGAGCGTGTAACAAACGACAAGATGCCATTATAAACGCCATTGCCAAAGGTGTACTGGCCACCGTAGATGTTGATATAATGAATGCGGCGTGCATCGTAGCTCAGGAGTCGCTCAATGTCGTAGACCGGCATCCCATCGATGAGCACCAGCGTCGGCCACGAACTATCGTCGGAAAACTGCTTGCTGTAGACAAACAGGTGAGGTACACCATTCGTTTTCTTGTTCGTGACGCATTTCACATATTCAATCAGCACCTCCCTGACCGTGAGGAACTGACGGTACTCATCAAGATTATAGGTCAGATAAGGTTGTGTGCCAAGCACGGTATCGTCATAATCTAATGGCACAACTTCCTCTGCTGCATCATCAGCATAAGTGCCCGATTGCGATGGGCTCTTGGCGGGCACCAGTTGCCTCTGGTGCCGCTGCATAGCTATCGAGCGGGCTTCCACCTCGCTGCGCTTGTAATGGAAGACGAGATGCGGAAGGTCCGTCGGGAGCAAGCTGACGAACGGACTCATCATCTCGATGGGCAGACTCTCGTCGGTCGACGACAAGGCCGAGAGCACCAACGGCTGCTTGCCATGAATGCCATAGGTGTAGAAGACGGCTGTGGAGTCATCAACCATCTTTCCCTCAAAATAATGAATCTGCTTCCCCACGATGCTGAGTGAAGGGCAAATCTCGCTGGCCTTGAACGCATAGCCGTTTTTGTGATTCCTCACTCGTGCCTTGATGATGTGGCCTTCCGCTTCGCGCACATCGGCAGGTTTCGTAGCCCTGAACTCCGCCTGAGCGTTTCCCCAATCGGCAGTTCCGGCCGTCGCTACCCAGCAGCTGTCGCTCGGCACCCACTGAATGTCGTCGTTCTTACTCTTGTGGAGAGCATTCACCACAGCCACAAGGCGTTGCGTAGCCTGGGAGTCGTCACGCGTGTAGACCGACAACACATAGTATCCGCTATGCAGGTGTGACGGAAGTTCGACGACGGCCTCTCCCTCGCCACCTTTCAGACCAACCACAACGCCGGCCGCCAAGCCATTTGCATCGCTCAGTTCAGCGTATGCAATCAACGCGTTGTCGGCCCTTACGCTAATCTTCATCGCCTCACCGGCAAGATACCATGTGCGGTCGGTCTCAACGTTCGTGGCAAAGCTGCTCAGAGCAAACACCGTCGCAGCTGCGAGTGATAGTATTTTTCTCTTCATCATAAAACTTTCATTTTCCATCCAACGACCAAAAATCAGGTTCTTCGATATATGCACCTTTGTATCTCACATCGAGCTGATACTGATAGGCCCATGCCGTTTGCAACTTACCGCCAGGCATCATTCTGTCATCATTCCATTCGCACAGGAACAAGCCTTCGTTCACCAGTTGCAAGCAATCGGCCATACTGGTGTCGTCGAACCACCTGCGGGCGTCTTTTCGCTGAGGACGATAGATGGAGAAGTCGGCAGCATGGAGGAAGAACCTGTAATCGCTCGTGTTCAGCGAGCAGCCCACAAAGCCAATCACACGCTTGCCTGACGTGAGACAGCGGATATTCGTAGGCAGGGCCGACGGCTGCGGCGTGAACAAGCCACCCATCTCCGAACCTGCCTGGCGACGTGCAAGTTCATACTCATACTCTGCCTTCGAGATGGCACGCTGATGCACCAGTCCGCTATACTTATAATACATGCGCTCGCTAGCATTGCCGATGTCGTACATCTTGATTTGCCGGATGTGCTGCCCTTCGTAATTTGAGCTGGCGCCAACCATGATGGCCGGGCCCGTAGCATCCTTCCATCCACGCGATGGGAACAGTTCATCCACGCCGACAGGCTCCATCTTTTCAACGTCGAAGAACAAGAAGGTCGTGTAGTCAGAATGCACTTCCCACGTCTCGTCGTATGTCCACGAATAGTAGTTCTCCCGTCCTGCCTCAAACGGGGCAGCAGGAGTGACAAGCACGTCGATGTCGCTTAACGGAGTGTTCTGCACCCCTCTCACATCGGCTATCGGCTCGGTGGGAAGAGGTTTCTGAGGCTCCGACTCATAGACGTCGCCATCCATCTCAATGTGCAGATAGTATTCCACATCGGCCGACAGGGCACCAATCTGGCAGGAATATATCCCATCTGTTTCCTCCGTCATGAAGATAGAGCCGTTGCTTCCGCGCACAGAGACTTTTGCGCCCCTCACCATCGGCGGAGTATAGAAATCATTGATGCCCTGCGTGCGCGAGAGGATGAATACGTTCCGTTGGTTAGCACATATCGAACCCTCCACAACGAGCAAGCCCGTATCGTCGGTTGAGATGTCGGCTTCATACTCCTCTATACAGCCCGAAAGCATGCATACGCCAACCAGAAGGCATAGCACTGCATATATCGTTTTTCTCCGTTTCATCATATCTTAGTTGAATCGTATGTTAAGTGAAACATAAGGAATGGCCGTGCCAAATACCGATAGCTTATAGCCCTTCACTTCCTCCTCTTCCGAGACATAATAGATGTTATAGGCATTCTTGCGAGCAAGGGCATTATAAACACCTATGGAGAACGACGTGTGCAGGAAACTCGTCAGCTTATGCGTCGGCTCTATGTTGAACGCAAGGTCCAGGCGCATATAGTCGGGAATGCGATAAGTGTTGCGGTCGGTATAGTATGGCATGTATCTCTGATGATATGAGTCGTAGTAAGTGCCGGCAGGAAGCGTCGTCGGACGGCCTGTGGCATAGTTGAAGTTGCTCGAGAAGCTGTATCGCTCGGTAATCTTGTAGTTGAGCACTGCCTTTACGTCATGTGGGCGGTCATATTCCGCCGGATACCACTCCCCGTTGTTCAGGGGCATGGCCACCCTTGCGTCATCCTGACGGAGCAGCGTGCGCGAAAAGGTGTAGCTCACCCATCCATTCAACTTTCCGATGGGCTTCTTCGCCTGGAGCTCAATGCCGTAGGCCTGACCCTTCGTCGAGATGACGTCGGTCTCCAAATGGGGGTTCATCAGCAAAACTGCCGAGCTGCGATAGTTCAGATAGTCGTTGATGTGCTTGTAGTACACCTCTGCCGAGAACTCATATCGTTTGCCGGCAGTCTCGTGATAGACGCCTGCCGCCAGCTGCCAGCCGTTCTGGGGCTTGATGTTCAGGTCGGAAAGTTTCCAGATGTCGGTAGGCGACATGATAGAAGTATTCGACACCTTATGAATATACTGGTGCATCGTGTTGAAACCTACCTTCAGCGAAAGGTTCTCTTGCAGGGCATAGCGGGCCGACAATCGCAGCTCGGGAGCCTGATAGGTCTTGATGATGCCTGTCTCGCGACGTGTTTCCAGCAAGGTGCTCTCTGCAGGGAGGTCGCCTTCTACATAATGGTTTACGTCACGCGGCCCCAGCGCGTTGAATATGGAATAACGCAAACCGGCAGTCACCGATAGCTTTTCCGTGAGCGAACGCTCGTAGTCAATGTAGGCTGCGCTCTCCAACGCCTTTTCCCGCTGCAGCTCTTCTGTCTTGATGAACGACTCCTCACCCACAGGCTCATACCTGCCTGCCTGCACGTTGTAGTGTTGCAGGGAGAGTCCATAGTTGAGCGTTTGCTTCTCCGACAACCGCTGACGAATGTGCAGCTTTCCCCATAGCTGGTCGATGCCGAAACTCAGTCGGGCAGCCATCGTTGGCACGTTTCTGTCCTCGTTGAAGTAGTCGTAGTGGTCAAGACCGGCAGTAACTGTTGCCGTCATCTTTTCATTCAGGATGGAGCGCCATTCGGCAGAGAAGTTTCGATTCTGATAGCCATATCTGTCCTTCGTGCTGAACGAGAACCGGTCGTTGCTCCAATAGCCATACAACTTGAGGCGATGCATCGTGTTGAGCCTCCACGTCAGCACACCGCCAAGGTCGGCGAAGTTTGCATTACCGTCTTTGTAGCCGCTCTTCTCAGGCAGATGCTTGAGAATCCAGTCGCTGTAGGTCGTACGTCCATTCAACAACAACGACACATGGTCTTTCACGATGGGAATCTCCACATTCGCCTTACTCGTCAGCGCACCAATACTCGCCGAACCAGTAAGCTTCTGCATGTTTGCCTCCTTGGAGGTCACCTTCAACACACTGCTAATTCTGCCGCCATATTCCACGGGAATGCTTGCCTTGAACAGCTCCACATCCTCCACCGCATCCGAATTGAATGCCGTGAACAAGCCGAACAGATGCGATGGGTTATACACCGTGCCTCCATTGAAGAGGATGAGGTTCTGGTCAGTAGCGCCTCCTCGCACATTATATCCGCTGGAAGCCTCGCCAACGGTGGTCACTCCAGGCAGCGTGAGCACAATCTTCATGATGTCCGACTCGCCAAACGCCGACGGGATGTTCTTCAGCAACTGGGGTTTGAACTTCTCCGAACCCATGGTTGTACTCTTCACTGCCGACTGGCGACCGCCAACAACCACAATCTCGGCCAGCTCATGGTCGTCGGCAACACTTGCCTTTGCCTTCTTAGCACCCGGCACCACATACACCTTCGTCCTCGACGCAGCTTCCGCCATCGCAATCGAATCGCTATCGAGAACGGGGATGCCGAGGAGGTACCCATCCTGATACCCACCACCATCCCCTCCCGAGGGGAGGGGGGCTTGATTAGCCTCAGAGGTAGCGATGCCAGCCTTAGATGTAGCTTTATCAGCAGAAAAAGTATTCAGGCCACCCTCCCCTGGGGCGACTGGGGCTTTCAGAGCAGCCACCGGTGTGGCTACGGCCCCACCAAGGGGAGCAATCCCCTCTACCACCCTCACCAAACTCTTCTCACGCTCCCGCTTTGAGAAGGACAGGCGGTTCTTTCTCGCAAACTGCCTGATCTGCTTGCTTTGTTCAGGAAAAAGCTTTGCCACATCCGACGCACGCTTTACATAATGTGTTCCTCCGTCTGGGGTAACAAGCACGAAATGCTCTCTCGTGTAAAGAGTCATCAGATATTTCTTTCCTTCAACAGGCTTGTCGCCACCATATTCCTTCCAAACGCTATGATAGAGACGAACGCCGTTTCCACTCCCGTCGCAAAGCAGAGTCGCATATCGCGTGCTGTCTTCAGGGTCGTGCACATACCGGTAGCCATCCATCTCAAACCAGTCTACGAACTCCTTCTCAGGCAGGCACATCACTCTCCCACCAGGCGGAAGAACAGCAACACATTGCTTGAATTGGTCGAAACGCAACTGCACATCGTCATAAACCACACCATGATAGCTCACACGACCTTTATACAGATTCGCATTGCCTTTATAATAAGGTATGTCGCGCCACAACGACAGCTGATAAGGTGTTTCCACCGCCCCCACATACAGGCGCGCAAAATCAGAAGCCGAGGAAAAATACTCCTGAGCCCCGACCTTCTGAGCCACTACCAGCAAAAAGGCAAATATCAACCAGTGTTTTTTCAAGTCTTTATATCTGCTTCTATACATATTGTTCGCAAAGATAGTACTTCTATTATAGAAATAATGTGGCATGCACTAAAACCTTGCATGGATAAATGTTAAAAAACTCCAAACACCTCCTTCTGCATCATCTCAGGTCTCTTATGCAATTCACGATGCAAAGATACTGCTTTATTTTGAATAATAAGGATTGGGAGATAAAAAATGTGGGAAAGATATTGCAGATGCCACAAGACGCTAGTGTCTCCTACGTCACCGAGCGAAGCATAGTGCAACCCCTTTGGGGTCTTACTGCGGAGGGTATTGTGCCATCTGCGATATCGTTGACAAATCTGGCGCAGGCGCGCCTGCGTCCTTACTTGATTCCTTTTTCATTCTGTTCTTCTGTCCCGTCTGTCTTCAAAAAAGTTCTTCTGTCCCGTCCGTTTTCTTCATCGTCCTTCCTTGGTTCTCTCCCCTCTTAACCCTGCTATGGGTTGACAGATTTTTTGTAAAACACCTCCCGTGATACCTCGTAAAATATTGTATGTCAATGGTTTAGACAAATGTCAACCTCCCGTCAGACCTCCCGTCAGACCTCCCGTCAGACCTCCCGTGTGACATCCCGTAAATGGGCCTCCCCCGACTCCGTTTAACTGTCAACCGTCTTAGGACAAAGATTTTGGAGTGACAACTATCTTAGGAATAAAGATTAAAATATAAACTGAAACAGGAATAAAGACAAAAGACTGACAACCTGTATAGGAATAAAAACAATAAAGTGTAAACCAAGTTAGTATTAACAAACAAAACTGTCAACCAAAATCAGTACACTACAGTGACGTCTTTTGTTGCTGCCCCCTCCCCTTTTGGGGAGGGCTGGGGTGGGGCATACGGGAGGTTGACGGGAGGTGTCGGCGCAACACCTCCCGCTCCGAAACCCTTTGTGGCAAGGCGTTTTCGAGTAAAACGGGAGGTAGGGAGGTTGGGTTTGCCGCTTTGGCCAGGGAATTATATTGGAGATGGCCAAGGGGGCAACAAGTACTTTTTATAAATATCTTTGGAAATGTTTTTCCGATTTCAATTGGGGATACATGCTTTTAAGCTCGGGGAGCTATGCTTTCAGACGCTGGGAGCTATGCTTTCGGACGCTGGGAACTATGCTTTCGGACTCTCAAAGCATTGCTTTCAGACTCTCAGAGCATTGCTCTCGGGCTCTAAAAGCATTGCTTTCAGAACGTCAGAGCATTGCTCTTGGACGCGGGGAGCAATGCTTTTGACTACACGGAGCATGTCTCTGGACCATACGGAGCAATACTCCCGATGCTACGGAGCATGCTTCTATATACATACAGAGCACTGCTCCCGATGATACGGAACAGTGCTCTGATGAGTACAAAGATATGTGCTCGTGCTATTATTCCACGATGACGAGGCCACCCATGGGCTGGAGGGTGACACGGGCTTGGCCGTTCTTGTCAACCTTCAGGGTCTTCTTCACGGGTGTAGGCCAATAGGGAGCCTTGGCTTTCGGGTCCTTCTTCAGGGCTGCCTGTTGGGCTTTCAGTGCCTTCTTGTCGGCCTCATCCACATAGAACGTAACGGTCTTGCCAGCGAGCATCGGCAGGCTGAGCGTGAGCGTCATAGGTTCCTTGGTGCCGTTGATGCCGCCTACATACCACTTGCCATTCGTGGCCTTGCGAGCGATGACGGCATAGCGTGTGGGATATCCGTCGATGAAGCGGGTCTCGTCCCATGTGGTAGGAACCTGGCGCAGGTAGTCGAGTTCGAACCCGGGCAGATCTTGCAGGTTGTTGGGATACATCGCCACGCAGTTCACCGAGGTCTGATTGGTGATGGATGTGGCGAGCTCGAAGATGTCGCCTGTGAAGCGCTGGTGGCGGCTCTTGTTGTCGCGGCTCATGTAGCGGTTCATCATCATACCACCCCAGTCGAACGAGCCTACGGCGTTGCGTGAGAAGGGATGCATCGACATCTCGAAGCCTTCCTGACGTGCGTGGTAGTCGCCAAAGAACACGTTCTCGCTGGCGAGGGCAGCCTCGGAAGCGACGTAGTTCGGGTACATGCGCTCCCAGCCACGGGGTAGCGTACAGCCGTGGAAGATGCATTGGATGCCGTAGTCGTTGGCGTCGCTGAGGATGTCCTCATAGAGGCGCATGGTCTCCTGCTTGTCGCCGCCGAAGAAGTCCACCTTGATGGCTTTCACGCCGATGCGCTTCATCCACGCCATGTCCTGCTTGCGCTTGATGGAGTTGTTCATCACGCCACGCGGGCCCTGCGGGGCATCGTTCTCCGCACCGTTGCTGTTGTACCAGAGCATGAGTTTCACGTTCTTCGTCTTGACATAGGCAGCGAGTTCCTCAATGCGGTCGTAGCCAATCTGCGTGTCCCAGAGTCCGTCGACGAGGCAGTATTCGAAGCCCATCTCAGAAGCTACGTCGATGAGCTGAACCTGATCGTCGTAGTTCGTAGCGCTATCCTGCCAGACGAGCCAGCTCCACGTGTAGCGGCCGGGCTTGTACTGCTCGCTGGGCTCGTAGAGCGGGTCGACGACATCGAATTGCACGGTGGTCTCCACGATAGGTGCCAGCGTGTTGCCGATGGTGATGGTGCGCCAAGGCGTGAAGCCGGGCAGCATGATGGAGGCAGTGGTGGAGCCGAAGCCGTTGTTCTCACCTTCCTGCGGATATTCCACGGTGTAGCCCATTCCAGCCTTATAGTCGCTCAGGCGTGCACCGCAATACTGACCCGTCACACCCGTCTCAGAGATGAGAATCCAAAGAGCCTTGGCTGCATTTGCCTGCGAGGCTTTTTTGTCCCCCACGATAGATGAAAGGGGGGCCTTGAAGAGGCAAGGGAACGTGTAGCCCACACCGAAGCGAGAAGCCTTCGTCATCGGGGCATCGGCCTCGTAGTCCTCTTCGTAGCTGGGTTTCGTGCGCTCCCAACCGGTCATAGGAGTGATTTGCGGAGACAGGAATGTCGTTGTGCCATCGATGATGTTGAAGGCAGTGGCCTCACGCTGCACGATGGCGCACTTGGGGTTGTCGCGCGGGCCGCGACCAAGCTGGTAGCAAAAAGCTACGTCGTTGTTCGACACCTGGAAGATGACGCTCATGGGAATGCGCTTTGCCGTTGCGAAGTCCACCTGCAGGCGATTGGCCTGATAGGAGATGTCGGAACGCTTCGTCGAGCGCATCTTGTAGTGTTTGTTGATGGGCATCTGAGTGGCCTTCTCCTGCATGGTGAGTCCCTGCGTGAAGTCGCCGAGATTGGTCACGAGACCCAGCGCAGAGGGCTTCAGCACCACGGTGCCATCGTAGCTCACGCTGTAGCAGGCGCATCCGTCCTGGCAGGAAATAGTCACTTGGAGTCGTCCGTCGGGCGAGCTCACAGTCTTGTCGTCGGCGTAGGTTGCGAGCGTAGCAAACAACGCCATGAAGAAAAACAGTTTTCTCATTTGTATAAATCGGTTTAAATTCATTTGTTATCAAAGCAATTTTATTTCAGCATCAACTATATAGATATCGCCTTCTTCATCTTTCAGTACATTCCGTGGAACCACATCCCAAACTTCATATACATCATTCGAAAAGCGTCCTTTATCATTAAGTTTTAAAAAACCGATGGCTGCCATATAGGTCTCTATCTCGATAGGAGTCGCTGGCCTTGCATTTTTTACCAAAGATTGTTTAAAAACCGGCATAACGGTACGCCCTTCAAAACCCGTAAACGCATATAGGCTATAACATGTATCATAAAACAAATTATTATGCATGTATATTTTAGCAAATAATTTGAGGATGCTTCCACTATTCAGCAGATTATTAACTTTGTAAATGATATCGTTTGAAACATAAGTGTCGTTTTCGTTTCCGCTTGGACCAGGCACACCTAAATCGAAGACATCAGACACAGGGAGCCACATACCATTTTCCCTGGCATATAGCTCTGCAACTCTCTGCTCAATTTCAAAATGACTTACATGTTTTTCGCCATCTCGAAATTTCGCTTCATATAATTGGCAGCGGCGATGGAGTTCATAGGCGACTTCGCGGATTCTGCTATTTTCTGCCGTTTCCTCTCCATCGACTCTTTGTGAAACTGATTCAAATATGTCATCTGTCATTCTATTTGCTTGCAAAGATAAACAAAAAAAACTATTATGCAAAACGAATGGTGAGATTTTTATCTATCATTCTTTTCGTACAAATCTTCTTGACTATTGATTCTTGCAAAGTCGCGGAGGAACTGGGCGAAGCCGTCGGCGCAGGCATCGGCGAAGCGACGGCCCTTCTCGGCGGTGGAGAGAGCGGGATTGCCAATGCCCGTGTCCTCGGTGACGAGTGTCCAGTGGCGCGGCATCCACACCTTTCCTTCGCGCAGGGCGGGGATGGCGAACTGGCGGCTACGGCCCTCGCCAGCCTCCTCAAGCCGTACGAGCTCGGGGTGATAGTGCATCATCACAGAGGTCTCAATCTCGTCGGCATGATCGCCAGGCTGGTCGAAATAGTCCTTGGCAGGCGCCATCTTGAACCATTCGGCGGAGGCGATGAGAGGAGCCCCCCCTACGGCCCCCGAGGGGGCTTCTATAGTCTTTGAGGCATTAGTGTCCCCCTCGGGGGACGAAAGGGGGGCTTCCATATCCCTTATCATCTGCTTAAACGAGTTGCCGCCATGACCGTTGATGATGAGAAGGCGGCGAAGGCCCTGATGAGCGAGCGAAGCCACGATGTCCTTCAGGATGGCGAACTGCGTCTCGTAGTGGTAGTGGATGCAGAATGGCAGGTCGCGCTGACCGGGGTTCTGCGAACCCATCATCACCGGCGGCAACACCATGCAGCGCACGCCGTATTCCTTCAATGCACGTTCGGCGGCATCGACGGCAACGGCATGCGAGAGGATGCAGTCGGTCATGTAGGGCAGGTGGAGGTTATGGGGCTCGGTGGCTCCCCAGGGCAGGATGGCCACATCATATTTGTATTGCCGGGCTACTCCATAGGTGGAGACGGAAAGGTCGATTTCTCTATTCATATCTTTAGTTGTTGATTCTGAAACAAGGTTCTACATCTGTCGGTGTTTAATCATAAATCCAAGGTTCGGGACGTTTCGACACCTTTATTTTAAATGTCGAGGCAGGCAGGCCGAAGCCGTTGACGAGGTTGGCACGGGTGAACGGCTGCCAGGCATAACGTACCTCGGCAGGCTCCGTCACCTCAGGACAGGTGAGGAGGACGCTAATGCCTTCAACCCTTGCCTCGGCCTTGTGGAAGATGCCATCAGGACCCGCCACCTCAAAGCCGATGATAAGGTTGCCGGTGGCTGCATGCAGACCTTTGTTTCCATCGTGAATGCCGTGGAAGGCCACGCGCACGCCACCCTCGTACAGGTCGGCTCCGAGCACTCGCGGCGACTCGCCAGCCTGTTTGTGGCCATAGGTGTTGAGGAGGGCTGTGCGTGCCAAGCGTTCGCCAACGGGTTGCTTCAGGCGATAGTGTACGTCGAGCGAGTCGCCACAGTCGTGGCTGACCACCATTTGCGAGAGATTGCTGTTTGCCAGTCGGCGCTGACTATCACGGAAGGCAGGCCACGACGGACGGTTCAGGCCCGAGAGCTGAACATAATGGAACGAGAGATACCGGTTTCTGAAATACTGTCGCCAGCTATCACGCAGCAGTCGGAACAGCCGCTCGTGGAGTTCGATGTTGTGGGCATTCGACTCGCCCTGATACCACGCCACACCTTTTATATGATAATGGTCGAGGGGCAGGATGCCGGCTTCGAACATGTAGCAGGGCTCATAGGGATGACGCTGGCGGCGCGTACGGTTCAGGTCGGGTTGCGACTGACCGTCCTTTTCGATGTTCACCGCCTGAGCAATGTTCTTCAGCGCACGTCCTCGTGCCCACGGCTGACCATAGTCGCCGAAATACCAGTCGGTCAAGATGTTGGGAAGTTTCTGCTCCAGTGTGTTGCGGTCAATCCACGACTCGGTGGTGGTTCCGCCCACAGCGTTGCAGATGATGCCGATGGGCACCTGAAGTGAGTCGGCCAGCATGCGCCCCATGTGGTAGGCAATGGCCGAGAAGTGCTTCACATTCTCAGCCGTCGCCGGTTGCCATCGGGGTTTCTTCAATAGGCGCATGTGGTTGACGGAGTCGCAGACTTCCAGCGGCCACTCCACGTTGTCGGTGGGATAGAGTGTCGACATGTCGCAGAGATGGAGAGCCCTACCCCTACCCTCTCCAGCAGGGAGGGGGGTAGAATCTATGGTGGCAGAAAGCGGGAACTCCATGTTCGACTGACCGGAGCAGAGCCAGACTTCGCCAACATAGACACTATCGATTACAACCTGCTGTAGGGGCAGACTCCTGTGTCTGCCCGATTGTTGATTTCTTTTTGCCTTTTTCCCACTTTCGGGCAGACACAGGGGTCTGCCCCTACGCGTGGTTTCAAACGTCAGGCGATACGGTCCACCCGCTTCAATGGATGGGAAGGCAACGCGCCATTGGCCGTCGACGGAGGTCATTGCCGAGCGTAGCACGTTGTTGAAGGTTACTCGCACCTCGTCGTTGGCATTGGCCATACCGTGCAAGACAATGCTGTCGCCACGCTGGAGCACCATCCCGTTGCCATACATCGGCGAGGGCTGCAGACCACCATAGTTGCCCGTGATGGCCGAACAGACGGTACGTGCAAGAATAGCGGCGCCTTCGGCATTGGGATGCAGGGCATCGGGAAAGAGTTCGGGGTGGTTGTAGAGCGGCGTGTGCAGGTCGATGAGCCCGACGTCGGCAGTTGCAGCAATCTGGCGAATGGTCTTCTGAATGGCCTCGTGCCAGTCGCGCGTACCGCTTTGGAAACGCGAGTGGCGGTGGAAGATGGGCGTCATCAGGCAAATCCAAATCTTTGCCTTCGGATTCGCAACACGGAACGAGTCGATGAGTGCACGATAATCGCCGATGAACTCATCGCCGTAGTTCGGCCAGTTGCGCGGGTCGGTATCGTTCAGTCCCAGATGAATGACGACGAGGTCGGCTTTGAAGTCCATAGCCTGTCGGAACTCCGGCAGCTGCGTATAGGGCCGGTGGCCGTGACGAAGCAAGGTGGCTCCCGAGTGGCCAAAGTTTCTGACGTCGAAGCCCTTGCCCAACAGTTGCTGAAGCACCACGGGATAGGCGGTGTGCTCGCGGTCGCTCAGGCCGTAGCCATAGGTGACGCTATTGCCCACGCAGGCCACGCGTAGCACGGGTGATACCTTGCCCTTCGCAGACACGGAGAGCGCAGCAAAGGTCAAGAAGAACAATGAAATAACTCTTATCTTACTCATCAAAAGGATTTCAATCAAAAAATTGTTCGACACCCAGCATGTAGGGACGCGGCGAGCCGCGTTTCTACAGGGGAAAAGCAAAATCCAATTACGCGGCACGCAGCGTCCCTACATGAGGGGCTGATAGCGTATCGTTTTCAAAAGGAAAAGTGGATAGTGGAAAGCATCAACGACCCACTATTCACTATTCCCCGATCACTATAAAAGGTTACAGCGGCTTGTACTCCACGAAGGCTTCCATCGCCTCATAGCAGGCCAGGCCGAGGTCGTCGTAGAGCTTTGCCGTTCCGCGGTTGCGGTCTTCGGCACGCTGCCAGAACAGACGCTCGTCGTTGCCCAGGAACGGAGCACTCTCCATCTGCGACTGGTGCTTCAGGATAGAGTTACGCTTGGCGCGCAGTTCCTCTGGCGACATGGGCACGCACATTTCGATGTTCTCGATTTCCCACTCGGCCCATGCACCGCGATACATCCAGATGCGGCACTCCTTCAGCCACTCGGCACCGTTGCTCTTCTCCTCGTCGATGGCGGCGAGTACAGCGTCGGTACACTTGCGGTGGGTGCCGTGTGGGTCGGCAAGGTCGCCGGCCACGTAGATCTGGTGGGGCTTGATATCGGTGATGAGCTTCTGCACAATGGCCACATCCTTCTCCGACATGGGCAGCTTCTCAATCT
Source organism: uncultured Prevotellaceae bacterium (assembly GCA_900316285.1). Lineage (GTDB taxonomy): Bacteria > Bacteroidota > Bacteroidia > Bacteroidales > Bacteroidaceae > Prevotella. The sequence continues at coordinate 63,891 of ONCG01000023.1, read as the reverse complement.
TACCACTCTCGTAGAACGGCAGGTCGAGGAAGTGTACGCGATCGAGCGGAATCTGGCTGAAGGTGCAGGCCGTACGGGCTTCGCCACGGCGGATGAGACCCTTGATGGTCAGGATGTCGCGCGTGTCGAGGTCGCCCTCCTTCTTGTTCTTCAGGAACTCCTTGATTTCCTTGTACTTGCTGTTGATGACCTCGTCCTTGCCCTCACCGAAAATCTGGTTGAAGCCATTGATGAAGTGCATGAAGCGGGTTACCTCCTCGTCGCCCACGGCAATGTTGCCAGAGGTCTCGTAGGCCACGTGCACCTCATGTCCCTGAGCCACAAGGCGCTGGATGGTGCCACCCATCGAGATGACGTCGTCGTCGGGGTGCGGCGAGAACACGATGACGCGCTTCGGGAACGGCTTGGCACGCTCCGGCCGATAGGTGTCGTCGGCATTGGGTTTGCCGCCCGGCCAACCCGTAATGGTGTGCTGCAAGTCGTTGAAAATCTTGATGTTGGCATTGTAAGCCGAACCATACAGCGCCAAGAGTTCCGACAGACCGTTCTCGTTGTAGTCCTTGTTGGTGAGCTTCAGAATGGGCTTGCCAGTCTTCTGGCAGAGCCACACCAAAGCAGAGCGCACGAGTTTGTCGTTCCACTCCAGCGACGTCACGAGCCAGGGATGCACGATGCGCGTGAGCTTGCCGGCGGCAGCAAGGTCGGTGACCACATGTACGTCGTTGTGCGTCTGCAGGAAGGTGGCTGGAATCTGGTCGGTGATAGGACCTTCCACGGTCTTCTGGATGATTTCGGCCTTACCCTCGCCCCATGCCGTGAGGTAGATGCGTCGTGCGGCCAGGATGGTAGCCACGCCCATCGTCACCGAGCAGGGCGGCACCATCTCGTTGCTGCCCATGCTGTGGGCCATCTCCTCGCGCGACGTGGCATCGATCAGGATGATGCGCGACTGCGAGTTGAGCGACGAACCCGGCTCATTGGTAGCGATGTTGCCCATGCGTCCGATGCCGAGCAGCATCACGTCGATGCCGCCGAAGGTCTTGATGCGCTGCTCGTAGAGTCGGCAATGCTGCTGCACGCGCTCCTGTGCCACCGAGCCGTCGAGCGAGAAGATGTTCTGGCGGTCGATGTCGACATGGTCGAGGAAACGCTCGTGGAGCAGCTGCAGGGCTGTGTGCTGCGTCTCCGGCGTGATGGGATAGTATTCGTAGGCATTAAAAACGATAACGTTCTGGAAGCTCACGCCCTGCTTCTTGTGGAAGCGGATGAGCTCGTCGTAGACGGGTGTGAGCGACGTGCCGGTGCCCAGTCCGAGCACGCAGTACTTGCCTTCGCGTTGTTTCTGTTTGATTTCCTCCACCACGGCATAGGCGATGGCCTCGGCAGCTTCCTCCATCTTTGGATAGATGTCGGTGGGCAGTTTCTCCATTCGTGTGATTTCACTACGGTCGACGGCCGTTAGCGGACGATAGAATGCTTCAGGTACTTTGTTCAGTACGATTTGTGAGCTCAGGTTTAGTCTCATAGGTTTTGTAGATAATTATTTAAAAAGGGCGGCAAGACCCGCGTGGAGTCTTGTCGCCGCAGTTGTGAATTAAAGATTGTCTTTTTCTATGTCCTTGAAATACTTATAAGTAGCGACCTTCAGCTCGTCGGTGGCAGCCTCGTCGCAAACGATGATGCCGTGCTGATGCTGTTGAAGAGCGCTGATGGTCCAAGCCTGACAGACAGGGCCTTCGACGGCTGCCTGCAGGGCACGCGTCTTAGCATGACCGTTCACCAGAATCATCACCTCGCGGGCATCCATCACGGTGCCTACGCCAACGGTCAGAGCCGTCTTGGGCACTTTGTTCACGTCGCCCTCGAAGAAGCGCGAGTTGGCGATGATGGTGTCGGTGGTGAGCGTCTTCTGGCGTGTGCGCGACACGAGCGACGAGAACGGCTCGTTGAAGGCGATGTGGCCGTCGGGGCCGATGCCGCCGATGAACAAGTCAATGCCGCCTGCCTCAGCAATCATCTCCTCATAGTGAGCGCACTCGGCTTCTAGGTCTTCAGCGTTACCATTCAGGATATGTATATTCTCTTTCGGACAGTCTATGTGATTGAAAAGATTGGTGGCCATGAAGGAGTGGTAGCTCTCGGGATGCTCCTCGGGCAGACCTACATACTCGTCCATGTTGAAGGTGAGCACATTCTTGAACGACACACGACCTTCCTTATTTGCCTTCACCAGGTTCTTGTACATGCCAACAGGCGAGGAACCCGTAGGCAGACCCAACACGAACTTATGCTCGGGTGTGGGGTTGAAGTCGTTGATGCGCTTGATAACATACTCGGCAGCCCAACGTGACAGCTGCTCATAGTCAGGTTCGATAATTACTCTCATAACGTTACGAATAAAGTTTAATTTACATGTTGTTACCTATAATATTATGCAAAGGTACGAATAGTTGAGCGAACTACAAAATGAAAACAAACTTTTTTTCATTTTTTTCTTCCTAACGAGAGTATCTTCAACGCAGTCAAAGGAAGTTTTTTAACGAAACCGACCAAAAGAAATGACATATTTCTTTTCAGTGCATGAAAAAAAGATGCGCCATAATTTTGTATTGTTCTCACTAATTCGTACCTTTGCACCACAATATTTATTAGATGAAGGAATTTGTTATATCGGAGGCCAAAGCGGAAACAGCCGTGCTCGTGGGCCTCATCACTCAGAATCAAGACGAAGCGAAAACCAAAGAATATCTCGACGAACTGGAGTTCCTGGCCGAGACAGCAGGCGCCGTGGTCGTGAAGCGCTTCACTCAGCGCGTGAACGGCCCCAGCCAGGTGACCTATGTGGGCAAGGGAAAGCTGGAGGAGATTCGCAACTACATCAGGCAGCAGGAGGAACTTGCTGACGAGTGGGAAAAAGCGGAAAGGGAGAACGAGGCCGATTGGTCAGACAAATCGGACGCATCGGAGAAGCCGGAAGCCCCCCAACCCATCGGTATGGTGATCTTCGACGACGAGCTCTCTGCGAAGCAGATACGCAACATTGAGCAAGAGTTGAAGGTGAAGATTCTCGATCGCACGAGTCTCATCCTCGACATCTTCGCCATGCGTGCCCAGACGGCCAACGCGAAGACACAAGTGGAGCTGGCGCAATATCGCTATATGCTGCCCCGTCTGCAACGACTCTGGACCCACCTTGAACGACAAGGCGGCGGCTCGGGTTCGGGCGGCGGCAAGGGAAGCGTGGGACTGCGCGGACCTGGTGAGACTCAGCTCGAGATGGACCAGCGCATCATCCGTCAGCGCATCACGTTGCTGAAGGAGCGACTGGTGGAAATCGACAAGCAGAAGACCACCCAGCGCAAGAACCGCGGACGACTCATCCGCGTGGCGTTGGTGGGCTATACGAACGTGGGCAAGTCGACCATCATGAACCTGCTGTCGAAGAGCGAGGTGTTTGCAGAGAACAAGCTCTTTGCCACCCTTGACACCACCGTTCGAAAGGTGGTCATCGAGAACTTGCCGTTCCTGCTCGCCGACACCGTTGGCTTCATTCGCAAGTTGCCCACCGACCTGGTGGATTCGTTCAAGTCGACACTCGACGAGACGCGCGAGGCCGACCTGTTGTTGCACATCGTCGACATCTCGCATCCCGACTTCGAAGAACAGATCAAGGTTGTTGAGAAGACGCTTGCCGACCTGGGCTGTGCCGAGAAGCCATCGATGATTATCTTCAACAAGATTGATGCCTACAAGTGGACGCCACAGGACGAAGACGATCTGACACCCCCGAAGAAGGAGAACATCTCGCTCGACGAGTTGAAGCGCACATGGATGGCCCGACTCGACGAGAACTGCCTCTTCATCTCGGCGAAGGAGAAACAAAACATCGAGGAGTTCCGCGAAGAAATCTACAAGCGCGTGCGCCAGCTGCATGTGCAGAAATATCCTTACAACGACTTCCTGTATAACGTAGAAGACACATATCAATAATAATTGGGGTCATGTATGATTTGCCTCCAACCATGTAGGGACGCGGCGTGCCGCGTTTAAAAGCGAGGTGATTAATTTAATTAAAGGAGTAATTAATTAAGGAATAAAATAGAAACTACGACGCCTGCCTTTCCTCCCACTACCCGGCAGGCACTCCCCTCCTTCGGAGGGGTTGGGGGAGGTTCTCATTATGAACCAATACAGACAACTGACAGAGCAAGAGATTGACATCCTCGAGAACAACAGCTGTTGGTCGGAGGACTGGTCACGCGTGATGGTGGCCGACTTTTTCAAACCTAACTACTTCCACCGTGTGATGTTCTATGGCGACATTCGCCTGGGCAACTTCGAGAAGAACGTGGAAGTGTCGAAAGGCTTCGTGAAGCATTCGGGCATCAACAACGCCACGCTGCGCAACGTCACCGTCGGCGACAACTGCCTCATCGAGAACATTGGCAACTACATCAACAACTATACCATCGGCGACGACACCTATATCTCGAACGTCTGCACGATGGAGACCACCGAGGGTGCCACCTATGGCGAGGGACATCTCATCTCCGTGCTCAATGAGGTGGGCGATGGAAACCTCATCCTCTTCCGCGACCTGAACAGCCAGTTTGCGGCCTTCATGGTGAAGCACTTCCAGAACAAGCCGCTGAAGGATGCCATCCGTCGCATGATCAACGAGCAGATACAACGCACCATTCCCGATCGTGGCACCATCGGCAACAATGTGAAGATAGTGAACACGAAGGAAATCACGAATACCGTCATCTACGACTGCTGCGAAATTAGCGGAGCTGCCCGCCTGAGCGACTGCACCATTAGCTCCTCGCCGACGAATACGGTGTTCATCGGAACAGGTGTCATCTGCGAAAACTCCATCATCAGCGACGGCTGCTCCATCATCAACTCCGTGAAGATGGAAGACTGCTTCGTCGGCGAAGCCTGCCACGTGAGCAATGGTTTTACGGCATCGGCCAGCGTGTTCTTCGCTAACAGCTACATGTCGAACGGCGAGGCTTGCGCAGCCTTCTGCGGACCGTTCTCGGCCAGCCACCACAAGTCGAGCCTGCTCATCGGTGGCATGTTCTCGTTCTACAACGCCGGCTCAGCCACGAACTTCTCGAACCACGCCTACAAGATGGGACCCATGCACTATGGCACCCTGGAGCGTGGCACGAAGACCGCCTCGGGCGCCTATCTGCTCATGCCTGCCACCATCGGCACGTTCTCGGTGTGCTTTGGTAAGCTGATGTATCATCCCGACACACGCGACCTGCCATTCTCGTACCTCATTGCCTATGGCGACACGATGTATCTCTCGCCAGGCCGCAACCTCACCACCGTGGGCCTCTACCGCGACATTCGCAAGTGGCCGAAGCGCGACAAGCGTCCGCACGACGGCCGCAAGAGCATCGTGAACTTCGACTGGCTGTCGCCCTACTCCGTCGGTGAAATCCTTCGTGGCAAGAAGATTCTGGAGCGTCTGCGCACAGCTTCGGGCGACAACGTGTCGACCTACAACTACCATGAGTATGTCATCAACGCCTCGTCGTTGCGCAAGGGCATCAAATACTACGATATTGCCCTCCGCATCTACATGGGTGCCGTGCTGAAGCGCCACGCCCTCGTGAAGCCTATCACCGAGGTGGGACTCGGCAACTGGACCGACCTCTCAGGCCTACTGCTGCCCGAGTCGGAAGAGAAACGCCTCATCAATGATATCGAGGACGGCACGCTGGAAACCATCGAAGACGTCATTGAGCGCTTCAACGAGATAGACCGCAACTACTCGGAGTATCGCTGGACGTGGACCTACGACATGATTTGCAGCTACTACGGTCTGGAAGAAATCACAGAGGCCGACGCCGAGCGTGTGCGCCAAGACTACGTCACCGCCCGCCGCGCCTGGATTGCCGAGATTCGCAAGGATGCCGAGAAGGAATTCACGCTGGGCGACGTTGAAGAAGGCGTGCTCGACGACTTCCTCGAGCTCCTCGATGCCGAGGTAGACTTCGAGAATCAGAAACTGTATATGTAGTCCTAGGAAATCTTAGGATGCCCCTAGGAAACCCTAAGGAACCCTAAACACCCTAATAAACCCTAAGACCCCTAGAATTATAAAAAATAGCAACAATATGAAGAAAACAATCCTGAGCGCAATCATCATGCTTTGCGCCGTCCTTGGAACCGCAACGGCCAAGGACTACAAGTACGAAACTGTGAAGGGCGACCAGATGCAGACCCGCATCTACACCCTCGACAACGGCCTGAAAGTCTATCTTTCCGTGAACACCGAGAAGCCGCGCATCCAGACCTTCATCGCTGTGCGCACCGGTTCGAAGAACGACCCCGCCGAGACCACCGGTCTCGCCCACTATCTGGAGCACCTGATGTTCAAGGGCACGAAGCAGTTTGGCACCACCGATCCTGATGCCGAGGCTGTGTTGCTCAACGACATTGAGCGCCGCTACGAGGAGTATCGCCTCATCACCGATCCGGAACTGCGCCGCCAGAAGTACCACGAGATTGACAGCGTCTCACAGCTGGCTGCCCGCTATTTCATTCCGAATGAGTACGACAAGCTCATGGCTGCCATCGGCGCCGAGGGCACGAATGCCTACACATCGAACGATGTGACGTGCTACACCGAGGACATCCCCTCGAACGAAGTGGAGAACTGGGCACGCATCCAGGGCGACCGCTTCCAGAACATGGTCATCCGCGGCTTCCACACAGAGCTCGAGGCCGTCTACGAGGAGTATAACATCGGCATCGCACAGGACTCGCGCAAGCTCTGGGAGGCTATGAGCAAGATGCTCTTCCCCACCCACCCCTATGGCACACAGACCACCATCGGCACGCAGGAACACCTGAAGAATCCGTCGATTGTGAACATTAAGAACTACTTCAACAAGTGGTATCGCCCGAACAACGTTGCCATCTGCATGGCCGGCGACTTCAATCCCGATGAAGTGATTGCCATCATCGACCGCTACTTCGGTGAGTGGAAGCCCGGTCAAGACGTGCGCCAGCCTGTGTTCCCCGCCTTGAAGCCCATCACCGCTCCGCGCGACACCACCATCTATGGCCTTGAGGCCGAGACGCTGTGGATGGGTTGGCGCTTCGACCGCGGCAACTCCCTGCAGATTGACACCTTGAACATCATCGGCTCGATGCTTAGCAACGGCACAGCCGGACTCATCGACCTCGACATCAACAATCAGATGAAGATGCTCGGCGCATGGGCTGGAAGCGAGTCGCTGCGCGACCACTCAGCTTTCATCATGGCTGGAACACCGAAAGAAGGTCAGACGCTCGACGAAGTGCGCACGCTGCTGCTGGCCGAGGTTGAGAAGCTCAAGAACGGCGACTTCTCTGACGACCTGCTGCCTTCCATCATCAACAACGCCAAGCTCGAATACTTCACCTCGCTCGAGAGCAACAGGAACCGTGCAAACCTGTTCGTTGAGACCTACATCAACGAGATTCCCTGGGAGCAGCAGGTGGGCTATCTCGACCGCATCTCCGGCATCACCAAGGAGCAGGTGGTTGACTTCGCACGCCGCCACTTCGGCCAAAACTACGTGATGGTGCTGAAGCGTCAGGGCGAGGACAAGACGCTGAAGAAAATCGACAAGCCGCAGATTACGCCGATTCCCACGAACCGCGACCTGATGAGTCAGTTCGTGAAGGACATCCAGAATTCAAACGTAAAACCCATCCAGCCGCGCTTCGTCGACTTCCAGCGCGACCTCACGTTCGGCAAGACGAAGAAGCAACTGCCCTACATCTACGTCAAGAACACCGAGAACGGACGCTTCACGCTCAGCTTCTACTACGACTTCGGCAACGAGTCTGACCTTCGCTACTCTTACGCCAAGGAGTATCTCGACTATCTCGGCACCAATAAATACACGAATGAGCAGCTGAAGCAGCAGTTCTACAAGCTGGCTTGCAACTACAGCATTAGCGTCGGCGCTCGCCAGTTGAGCGTCTCGCTGAACGGCTTGGCCGAGAACATGCCGCAGGCATTGACGCTGCTCGAGCACTTGTTGCAGAACGCAAAGGTTGACAACGATGCCTGGCAGCAGCTCGTAGCCCTCGAGGAGAAGAGCCGCAACGATGCAAAGCTGAACCAGCAGCAGAACTTCTCGCGCCTCGTTCAGTATGGCATCTATGGTCCTTACAACCCCTCGCGCCACGACCTGAGCATCGCTCAGCTGCGCCAGCAGGATCCGCAGGAGTTGCTTACGTTGCTGAAGAATCTCTCGAAGTACGACCACACCTTATTATATTATGGTCCCCTGAGCGAACAGGAGTTGGCTAAGGTGGTGACGAAGGCTCACAAGACCGGCAAGAAACTCATGGCTGTGCCCGAGGGAAAGCATTACACCATGCAGGCTACTCCGCAGAACGAGATTCTCCTCGCTCCGTATGACGCCAAGAACATCTACATGCGCATGATTCACAACGAGCAGCGCCCGTGGCAGCCGCAGGAAGCAGCCGTGAAGGCATTGTTCAACGAGTACTACGGCGGTGGCATGAATACCATCGTCTTCCAAGAGCTGCGCGAGGCCCGCGGACTGGCCTACAACGCCTTTGCCGCCTACATGGAGCCCAGTTACAAGGACCAGAAGGAGTACTTCTTCACCCACATCATCACGCAGAACGATAAGATGATGGACTGCGTACGCCAGTTCCACCAGATTCTCGATACCATCCCTGAGAGCGAAACTGCATTCCGCATCGCCAAGGATGCCTTGACGAAGCGCCTGCAGAGTCAGCGCACCACGAAGTTCTCGCTCATCAATGCATGGCTGTCGGCCAAGCGCATGGGCATCGACTACGACATCAACAAGAACATCTATGCATCGCTGCCCGCCCTGCAGCTGAGCGACATCGTGCGCTTCGAGCAGCAGCAGATGGCCAGCAAGCCTTATCGCTACGTCATCCTCGGCGATGAAAAAGAGCTCGACATGAAGTCGCTGGAGCAGATTGCTCCCATCCGTCGCCTCTCGACAGAAGAAATCTTTGGTTATTAATATACTAAAAACAACATTATGGCTACAAAACCTGAATTCAAGTACGCACCCATGTTCCAACTGGGTGAAGACACAACCGAGTATCGCCTTCTGACGAAAGAGGGTGTAACGACTGCCGAATTTGAAGGCAAGAAAATTGTGAAGGTATCGCCGGAGGCACTCACCCTGCTCGCCCAGCAAGCTTTTCACGATGTAGAATTCATGCTGCGCCGCGAGCACAACCTCCAGGTAGCAGCCATCCTGAACGACCCCGAGGCCAGTGAGAACGACAAGTATGTTGCCCTGCAGTTCCTGCGCAACGCCGAGACGGCAGCCAAGGGCGTACTGCCCTTCTGCCAGGACACCGGTACGGCCATCATCCACGGCGAGAAAGGTCAGCAGGTGTGGACGGGCTTCGAGGATGAAGAAGCTCTGTCGCTGGGTGTCTACAACACCTTCACCGAGGACAACCTGCGCTATTCGCAGAATGCTCCGCTGAACATGTACGACGAGGTGAACACCCGTTGCAACCTGCCCGCACAGATCGACATCGAGGCTTGCGAGGGTGCAGAGTATCGCTTCGTGATGGTTGCCAAGGGTGGCGGCTCGGCCAACAAGACCTACTTCTACCCGATGACGAAGGCTACCATTCAGAACGAAGGCACGCTGCTTCCGTTCCTCGTGGAGAAGATGAAGAGCCTCGGCACCGCTGCCTGCCCGCCCTACCACATCGCTTTCGTGATTGGTGGCACCTCGGCAGAGAAGAACCTGCTCACGGTGAAGCTCGCCAGCATTAAGTACTACGACTCGCTGCCCACCACAGGCGACGAGACGGGACGTGCCTTCCGCGACATCGACCTCGAGGAGAAGTTGCTGAAGGAAGCACAGAAGATCGGTCTCGGCGCACAGTTTGGCGGAAAGGCTCTTGCCCACGACATTCGTGTCGTACGCCTGCCGCGTCACGGAGCCTCCTGCCCCATCGGCATGGGTGTGAGCTGTTCGGCTGACCGTAACATCAAGGCGAAGATCAATGCCGACGGTATCTGGCTGGAGAAGATGGATGCCAATCCTGCTGAACTGATTCCCGCAGAGTTTGCTCAGGCCGGCGAGGGTGGCAATAGCATCGTTATCGACCTCGACAAGGGCATCGATGCCGTTCGCGCTGAGCTGACGAAGTATCCTGTTTCCACACGTGTGAACCTGAAGGGAACCATTATCGTGGCTCGCGACATCGCTCACGCCAAGCTGAAGGCTCGTCTGGATGCCGGCGAGGAGATGCCTGCTTACTTCAAGGATCATCCCATCCTCTATGCCGGACCTGCCAAGACGCCGGAGGGCTATCCCTGTGGTTCGATGGGTCCGACGACGGCCAACCGTATGGATCCCTATGTGGATGAGTTCCAGGATCATGGTGCCTCGCTGGTGATGATTGCCAAGGGCAACCGCTCGCAGGTGGTCACCGATGCTTGCAAGAAACATGGTGGCTTCTACCTCGGCACCATCGGCGGCGTAGCAGCTGTGCTCAGCCAGTCGAGCATCAAGTCGATTGAGTGCGTGGAGTACCCCGAACTTGGCATGGAAGCCATTTGGAAGATCACCGTCGAAGACTTCCCCGCTTTCATCCTGGTCGACGACAAGGGCAATGACTTCTTCCAACAGCTGAAGCCCTGGTGCCCACAGTGCAAGAAGTAATTACAACTCAATAGCTCCATCGCGTCAGCAACAAAACATTGCATCATAGCAGCAACAAAGCTGAATCATAGCGAAAAAGCTGAAACACAGCGACAGAGCTGAACCAAATCGGCACCCGCCACACGCACATCGTGTTGGTGGGTGCCGATTTTTGATTGCTTTCATCATGCCAGATATGGTCTTTCGTTTGCCTGGATGCATACTCCTAAAATGCTAGAACAATGACATCGTTCAGTAAATTAACTTAAATTGTGCAGTAAATTAAGTTAATTTGTGCAGTAAATTAAGTTAATTTGTGTAGTAAATTAAGTTAATTTACTGAGTAAAATAAGTTAATTTACCGAGCAAAATAAGTTAATTTACTGAACAAAATAACTTAATTTGCTAAACAAGGTCATTGACATAGCCTAACGAAAGCAATATTCCTGAAACACGAAAGCAATATTCCTGTCACACGAAAGCGATGCTCCTGCTACACGAAGACAATGCTCCAACCACATGAAAACATATACCAAGAAGAGAAAAAAGGCAGCAATACAACAATTGGCATAGGCAGGCATGCATTTCATGACCGCAAAGCGGTCACCTCTCAATAGCCGTGGGTACGCCGCAGGCGCACCTACGGAACAATGGATGATATTCACAAGTTATCGACTCTGAAGGAGTCGCCCTGCAGCAGTGGGTGTTGGGGCTCGCTTCCAGCGTGCATGACGATGTGACAACATGCATCCCGTAGGTCGTTCCGACCCACGGCTACTGAGCGGAGACGCTTTCAGCGTCCTATGTCACATCTCCTACGTTGCATTAAAAATTGTTATTTACAGGGTTTTGTTTTGTTCTTCCTCAAAGAATTGTTACCTTTGCAGTTGCAATCAACAAGTGAACAATCATAAAAAATACATCTATGAAAAAGAATTTCACCTGCTTCGCTCTGCTGCTGGCTATGCTCTGTGCCTGCGGTCCTAAAGAAGCAAAGAACGAGCCGACACAGGCTGACTCCTCAGTTGCAAACACTCAGAAGCAACCGACCGACACACTGGTTATGAACAAGACAACGCGCTACATGAACGACTCTACTGCTACGAGTGCGCTGAACGTGGTTTTCCCCGTTGCGAACAAGAAGAACGCGCGACTCGCTGCCGCCGTCAACGAGTGGATTAGCGAACAGTTGGGCGGCACCTACGGCGACTCTCTCGAAGGCGACTACACAAAGTTGTTGAGCGACACAGCCGCTTTGGTCGACCACTATTTTGCCAATATCAAGAAAAAGAACGCCGATATGTGGAAAGATATGGCAGAGAACATGCAGCCCGAAGACCTACAAGGCATGCAGCTGCTCGACTCCGTCTCCATCACGAAACTGGCTGAAGGCAACGATTGGGTGACGTTCCAGCTCGTGAACGATGTGTTCCAGGGCGGTGCCCACGGCAGTCATCTCGTCTTCGGTCAGACCTTCCGCAAGAGCGATGGCCGTCGCATCGGCTGGGAAATCATTCGCCAGTTGCCCGAGGGTAATCTACAGGAACTCATGCGCAAGGGCCTTGTGAGCTACTTCGCTGCCGACAACGAAGAGGGATTCAAGGAAGAAGACCTCGAGAATGTCCTCGACGAGTCGGCCCGCTACTACACCCCTATGCCACAATGTCCACCGCTGTTCACCGCTGAAGGCATCCTCTTCCTCTACAACCAGTACGAGATTGCAGCCTACGCGATGGGCTTGCCCAGCTTCGTTCTGACGTGGGACGAGCTGCAGCCTCACCTCAACGCTACAGCAAAGCACATGCTGAAGTAATGAGAGCGGCGGCCTGAAAGGCCAACAGAAGAAAAGGAACTATATAGTATTTGACATTGAAAATGTAGGGACGCGACGTGTCGCGTAATTGGAATTAGCTTTTCTCCTCCAGTTACGCGACACGTCGCGTCCCTACATTTGGGGCCCAAAAGTATATAACCAGCAAAATAAATCGCAATTTATTTTGTTTTCTTCGCGCTTATTTGTACCTTTGCACTCGATTTACAGACAGTAGATTAAGGGGTGCCGGACTGTTTACAGTTCTTTCTCCGCTCTGCTACGAAAGCGTCGCTTTGCGCCGAGCGGATAGTTGACAGTTGACAGTTTGGCTGAGATCACACCCTCTGACCTGAACAGGGTAATGCCTGCGTAGGAATAAGACCTTCTCCCCCCTTATTGTATTTATTATTAATAAGGTTTATTTCAAAATGAAAAAACATTTCTTGTCATTGGTCCTTGTGGCCTTTGCACCTGTTGCTGCGACATGGGCGCAGCAAGACTCCCCCGATTCATTAGCGTTAGAACAGCTGCAAGAGGTTGTTGTGAGCGGCGTACGCGCCCAGAAGAACGCACCCTTCGCTGTGGCCAACATTCAGAAAGCCGAACTGCAGCAGTTCTCCACCACCGGTCAGGAGCTGCCTTTCCTCTTCTCCCGTACACCGGGCGTGCTCGCCTGGAGTGAGAACGGACTGGGAACGGGAACCTCCTACCTGCGCATCCGTGGCGCTGGCGACTCTCGAATCAATGTCACCCTCGACGGCGTGCCCCTGAATTCGCCCGAGGACCAGTGTGTGTTCTGGGCCAACATGAACTCCTATGCCTCGCTGCTCGGCTCGGTGCAGATTCAGCGTGGCGTGGGCTCGTCGACCAATGGCGACGGTGCCTTTGGTGGAACGGTGTCGCTACAGTCGAAGACTCCCTCGCTGACGCCATCCGCCGAGGTGAGTGCTTCCTATGGTTCCTACAACACCTTCAACGTGGGCGGTTCCTTCTCAACGGGCTTGCTGTGGAAGCATTGGCTCTTCGATGCCGCCTATCACGAGACAAACACCGATGGCTACATTCACGGCACCAGCGGCCGATCGGGTAGCTATTATGGCTCCCTTCGCTACATCAGCGACCATCTTTCCATCGCCTATAAGAACTTCGGCAACTTCGAGAAGACCGGTCAGGCTTGGAATGGCGTAACAGCCGGCGACAACGACCTCTCGCTAATGGACGGCACCTACGGCGCACAGACTGGCATCAAGACCTATAAGGACATGTGGGACGCCGGTCTCGGCCGCTACAACTCGCTCTACGAGATGCTCACCTACGACGAAGACGGCAACTTCGCCCGCGGAGCAGATGGCAAGTACATCACCGAACGCTACACGATGTCTGACGGTTCCCTGTGGAACAAGACCACCGATAACTTTTGGCAGAGCCACAACCTGCTCACCGCCACGTGGGACATCAACAGCAAGTGGAGCACGATGGCAACGCTTCACTACACGCACGGCTACGGCTACTACAAGGAGTTCCGTTGGCAGAACAAGCTGAAGAAGCTCGGCCTGCCGAACGAAGAGTTCAACGGCGACGCGCTCTCAGGCATCAAGCGAACCGACTGGGTGCGCAAGAAGGGCCTTGAGCAGGATGTTTACGGACTGGTGTGGAACCTGAACTACAAGGATGACGACTGGGACATCGTGGGTGGACTCTCCCTGCAGCAGTTCGACGGCAACCACTTCGGCTACATGACCTACCTGAGCAACGAGCAACTGCGCGCTTTGCTTATGAAGAACGGCGACTACAAGTACTACGACTCCGATGCAAAGAAGCTCGACGGCAACGTCTTCGTGAAGGCTCTCTACCACATCACCCCGCATTGGGATGTGTTTGCCGACATGCAGTATCGTCACGTCAGCTACAAGACCGACGGCTATAACGACAAGTTCGTCTATAACAAGCAGACCTACCTCTATGAGAAACATTACCTCGACATCGACGAGCAGTACAACTTCTTGAACCCGAAGGCAGGCTTCTCGTTCCATCAGGACGGACACCGCGTCTACGGATCGGTGGCCATGAGCCATCGTGAGCCCGAGCGCAACAACTTCACCGACAACGGCAACTACCCCGCCCCGAAGGCCGAGAGCCTCCTGGACTACGAGCTGGGCTATCAGTTCACGGCACAAACGTGGCGCGCGGGCCTGAACGGCTACTACATGTCCTACGACAACCAGTTGGTACAGACGGGTGCCGTGAGCGACATCGGCGAACCACTCACCGCCAATGTGAAGGACAGCTACCGCCTGGGTGTTGAGCTCTCTGCCTCGTGGGCACCGCTGCCTTGGCTGACACTGGAGGCCAACGCCGCGCTGAGCATGAACAAGATCAAAGACTTCGACGAGTTCGTGGAAGACTGGGACGACTGGGATCATGGTGACGACATCGAAGGGCTGAAGGCTGACATGGCCAAGTACCACATCGATGGCAACGGCGACGAGCTGCGCCAGTTCCACTACGACAACTCCACGCTGGCCTTCTCGCCCTCGACGATTCTGAATGGCTTCATCGACTTCCATCACAAAGGATGGCAGGCCGTGTGGCACACCAGCTACGTCTCACGCCAATACCTCGACAACACCGAGAACGAAGACCGTTCGCTGCCCGGCTTCTCGCGTTCCGACATCAGCCTGAGCTACACGTGCAAGGCCTCATGGCTGAAGCCCGTGAAGGAATTAGTGATTGGCTTGAACCTCAACAATGTGTTCGACGCCCACTATGCTTCAAGCGGATGGGTATACTCGGCCGTTGCTGAGAGCTATGGTCACACCCCCGACAACCGTTACTACCAGATTGGGTTCATTCCCATGAGTGGTTTTACGGCGATGGGTAACCTTATCATCCGATTCTAATGGAAGAATTCCTCGCCGCCCATTGGCTCGACATGCTCACGACAGCACTTGGTCTGGCCTACATCATCCTTGAATACCACGCCAGCATCTGGCTGTGGGCAGTAGGCTTCGCCATGCAGAGTCTGGGCATCGTGCTCTACTATCAGAAAGGACTCTATGCCGATTGCGGTATGGAGTTCTACTATCTGGCGATGACGGTCTATGGCTACTTCAATTGGATGAGGAAAAAAAGTCCCTCTTCACAAGGAGAAAAGTCTGAGTCCACCCCAATCACCTCTTGGCTATCCAGACCCCACTCCCTTCGGGAGGGGTTGGGGGTGGGTATACTCACCCTCATTGCCTGGGCGGCACTTTACGCGTTCCTCGTCACCTGCACCGACTCGCGCGTTCCACTGGCCGACTCTTTCACAACAGCCCTCTCGTTCGTGGGCATCTGGGCGCTGGCTCGCAAATACCTGGAACAATGGTTCATCTGGATTGTCGTCGACGTCGTCACCTGTTGTCTCTACTTCTACAAGGACATTCCGTTCAAGGCTAGTCTCTACGCCCTCTACGTCGTCATCGCCATCTTCGGCTATCGCAAGTGGCGTCGCATGATGAAGAACGACTCCCCACAACCAGCATAAGAACAGTAAAGGAAATCAATAATTATCAATTATAAATTGTCCATTATTAATTATCTAAATATGAAGCGATTTGCATTTAAGATGTTCCTCAAGCCAGGCTGCGAGGAAGAGTATGCCAAGCGGCACGCTGCCATTTGGCCCGAACTGAAACAGATGATCAAGGAACAAGGTGTGGGCAACTACAGTATCTACTGGGATCGTGACACCAACATTCTCTTTGCCTATCAGGAGTGCTCGAAGGAAGGCAACTCTCAGGACACCGAGAACGTTGACCCCATCACACAACGCTGGTGGGACATGATGGCCGACATCATGGAAGTGAACCCCGACAACTCGCCCGTCTCCATTCCCCTGCCTGAGTTGTTCCACATGGACTAAGGGCATAGCCTCGGCTGTAAGCCAGATTTCCCTCCCGTCCGTGCAGGACATCACAAAAACAAAATAGCTGCAGTCCTTGCCACTTGGCACGAACTGCAGCTATTATTTGCAATGTAGGGACGCGACGTGTCGCGTAATGTAGTTAGCTATATTTGACTCTGGAAATGTAGGGACGCGACGTGTCGCGTAATGTAGTTAGCTTTTCCCCTCCAGTACGCGGCACGCCGCGTCCCTACATATAACTTACTGTTTCTTCTTGGCTGCCTGCTTCAACTTCAAGGCAGGAATCTTAATCTTCTGACCAGCCGTCACCGTCTTGATGCCGCCATTGATAGCCTCCACATAGCACTCCATACCTGGACCCAGATATGCCTTGCTGATGCCTGCCAGCGTCTGACCTGCGCGAACCGTAACGGTTTCGCTCACACCCGTGATGACATAAGCTCCTGTGCGAACACGAGGATCGTCGTTGTAGCTGGCATTCGAAGTCGTGGCTGTCTTCTTGGCTGCAGCAGCCTTTGCCTCAGCGGCTTTCTTTGCGGCAGCCTGCTTAGCAGCGGCTTGCTTGGCAGCCTCAGCTTTCGCGGCAGTTTGTTTGGCCTCTTCAGCCTTACGGCGTTCCATCTCCTTCTTGAGCTGTTCTGCCTGGCGGGCTTCCTCCACGCGGCGAGCCTCCTGAGCCTTCTTGATAGCCTCCTGATGCTTCAGTTCCTCGGCCTTCAAGGCAATCTCGTGCTCCTTTACCTTTCTATCGTGATCAGCAGCAGCCTGCTCGGCATTCTTGCGATCGTTGTCGGCAGATTGTCTGGGTGGTCTTCCCGGCTGCACATCGGCAGGACGCACACCAGCCGGCGACTGAGCCAATGCTCCGTGATGCTCCTCCTTGATTTGTGCAACGAGATGATCGATGCGGTTACTCTTCTCTTTGATGATGTTATTCATATGCCAGAAGCCACCAGCTCCAATGAGCAGCAGGGCTACAAGGGCTGCGACGAGTGCTCTCACCAAGCGCGTCTTTTTCTTCAGTTGTTCCTTCAAGCGCTTGTTTTCCTCACGATCTACGATGGGATAGCCATACTCATCGACTTTTACTTCAGTTTCGTCATTCATAGTAGATGTTTCTTCTTGTTTTTGTATGTTAGCAATTTGATTTGTTGATTCTGATGGTTCATCGGCAAGTTCTACCTGCGACACCAACGGAACAACCTGAGCAACAGCTTCAGGCTCGGCAACCTCTTCAGGTTCGGCAACCTCTTCAGGCTCAGCTACCTCTTCTGGTTGGGCAACCTCTTCTGGTTCGGCCGCCTCTTCCGTGCTTTCTATAGCTTCCGGCTCAGCCAATTCTTCCACCTCGGGTTCTTCCTCGATGACTTCTTCCGTCACAGGTTCTTCTTCAACGATCTCTATCGGCTGAGGCTCCTCGTCGACAATTTCTATCGGCTGCGGTTCTTCCTGAACAATGTCTACCGTCTCAGGCTCAACGGCACCCAATACTGGTGCAACAGCTGCTGCAATGCCATCCGTCTCGGCAGATTCCGATTCGGTGCTTTCCTCGACGGCCGACATCTCGTTCTGATACTTGCGGTCGATATCGTCGAAGTCGACACCATCGTTGACGACAACGGTTTCGAACTGTGCGAACGGCCTGTTCACCCAGTCGCGCATCACAGCATCGGGCGTGAACGAAATCTTCTCACGACCTTCAATCACGATGCGTTCACCCGTATGGATGTTCACACTCTCACGAGGACTGACGCTCGCCACCTTGAACGTGCCCAGTCCTTTTATCTTCAGCTGCTTCTCGTAGCGCAGGGCATTGTTCATCACCTCAACCATTCGAGTCAGGAAGCGCTCCGCCTCCCTCTGGCTGATGTGATGCTTTGCGGCAATGGCAGCTGCTAAATCTGTTATTCTAACCATTGTCGTCTCCTCCGTTTTTAAGTTTCTCCTTGATGGAAGCAACAGGTTTGAAGTTGAGCACGAGCTTCGGTGGAACGAGCATACGCTTGCCCGTGGAAGGGTTCACGACGGTTCGCTCAAGTCGTTTTTTCACATCGAAGGTGCCGAAGCCCGACAGAAGCACAGGCTCGCCCTCCTCGAAGTAATGACCCAAGGTGTCGATGAACGTCCGCACGAGTTTCTGCGTGTCGTCCAGCTTATAGCCCGACTGCTGAGCCAGCTCAGCTATAAATTCCTTGTTATTCATCGTTGTCTTGTCAGTAGTATGTTTCTTATCTTTATGCTTTCACGCCAGCCACCGTGCCATAGAGGTCGAACTCGTCGCTATCGATGATGAGCGTCTGGTAGTAGTGGCCCTTGTAGAGTCGACGCTCGGAGGCAGGAATAAGCACCTCCGGATCTACTTCCGGCGACGAGAACTCGGTGCGCCCGATGTAGTAGTCGCCCTCGCGGCGGTCGATGACCACACGCATCACGGTGCCTACCTTCGCGGCTTGTATCTCCTCGCTAATCTGCTGCTGCAAGGCCATGAGCCTGCCCAGCCGCTCCTGCTTCACGTCTTCGGGCACATCGTCGGCATAATGCATACCGCTATAGGTGTCTTCTTCCTCAGAATAGGCAAAGGCTCCCATGCGCTCGAAGCGTGCCCAGCGTGTAAACTCCATGAGTTCTTCGAAGTCCTCATCGGTCTCGCCTGGGAATCCCACCATGAGTGTCGTACGCAGATGGATGCCCGGCACAGCAGCCCGCAACTGCTTGATGAGCTCGATGGTATCCTCACGCGTCACGTGACGATGCATACGCTCGAGCACCGGGTTGGCGATGTGCTGCAGGGCGATGTCGAGATAGCGACACACATTCGGCTTCTCGCGCATCACGTCGAGCAACTCCATCGGGAACTGGTGCGGATAGGCGTAGTGCAGACGTATCCACTCCACACCCGGAATGTCGGCCATATCGCTGATAAGGTCGGCGATGTGGCGCTTGCCGTCGAGGTCGAGACCGTAGTAGGTGAGCTCCTGGGCGATGACCTGAAACTCACTCACGCCCTTGGCCACCAGTCGGCGCACCTCCTTCAGAATGTCTTCCTTCTTTCGGCTCCGATGACGACCCGTGATGACGGGGATGGCACAATACGCACAGTGGCGGTCGCAGCCCTCGCTGATTTTCAGATAGGCATAGTGGCCGGGCGTGGTGAGCGAGCGCACACCGTTGCACGACCTCACCTTCCGCTTACCCAAATCGCGCAGTAACGCCATGTAGTTGAACTTCCCGTAGTAATGGTCTACCTGCGGGATTTCACGCTTCAGGTCGGCTAGGTAGCGCTGCGAAAGACAGCCCATGACATACAATCGGTTGATGCGGCCTTCGTCCTTCGCCTGGGCAAACTCCAGAATGGTCTGAATGCTTTCCTCCTTGGCATCAGCGATAAAGCCACAAGTGTTGATGACCACGATTTCGCCTCGTGGGCGCAACGGGTCGTGATTGCAGATGTAGCCGTTAGCCTCGAGCTGCTTTTTCAAGAGTTCGCTATCGACCAAGTTCTTCGAGCATCCCAGCGAGATAATGTCTACTTGTCCTTTTCTCATCCGTCTTACGACTTCCTTATCTATTTACACTTGATGACAATCATTATTGCATGTTGCTATCGCTGAAGAGCGAATCAACAAACTGCCGCTTATTGAACAGCTGCAAGTCCTCCATGCCCTCGCCCAGGCCGATGTACTTCACCGGCACCTTCAGCTGGTCGCTGATGCCTATCACCACACCGCCCTTGGCTGTGCCGTCGAGCTTGGTGATGGCGAGCGAGGTGATCTGCGTGACGGCGGCAAACTGGCGGGCCTGCTCGAAAGCATTCTGACCCGTCGAGCCATCGAGGACGAGCAACACCTCATCAGGAGCCTCGGGCACCACTTTCTTCATCACGTCCTTGATCTTCTTCAACTCATTCATGAGTCCCACCTTGTTATGCAGGCGCCCGGCGGTATCGATGAGCACCACGTCAGCACCGTTGGCTTTCGCCGACTGCAGCGTGTCGAAGGCCACCGAAGCGGGGTCGGCACCCATCTGCTGTTTTACGACGGGCACGCCTACGCGGTCGCCCCAGATGCAGATCTGCTCAACGGCTGCAGCACGGAACGTGTCGGCAGCTCCGAGATATACCTTCTTGCCTGCATTCTTGAATTGCCAGGCGAGCTTACCGATGGTGGTGGTCTTTCCCACTCCGTTCACACCCACCACGAGGATGACGTACGGCTTGTGGTCGCTGGGCAGGTCCCAGTCGTCCATGTCGTCGCTGTGGTTCTCGGCCAACAGCGAGGCAATCTCGTCGCGCAGGATGTTGTTCAGCTCAGAGGTCGACACATACTTGTCGCGCTCCACGCGTTCCTCAATGCGATGAATGATTTTCAGCGTTGTGTCGACACCCACATCGCTCGTGATAAGCACCTCTTCCAGGTCGTCGAGCACTTCGTCGTCGACCTTCGACTTACCCGCGATGACACGCGTCAACTTCGTGAAAACGTTCTGTTTCGTCTTCTCAAGACCCTTGTCAAGAGTCTCCTTTTTATTCCTATTGAATAGTCCAAATAAGCCCATAATATCTAATTTTCTGCAAAACTACTCAAAAAATCTGAGAAATCAACAAAATCTGCCATAATTATTCTCTACTTGAAAAAAAACATCGATATTTTTTGGTTCTTACGAAAAAAACACTTACCTTTGCACCCGCAAATGCCGATATGGCTCAGTTGGTAGAGCAACGCATTCGTAATGCGTGGGTCGCCGGTTCGAGTCCGGCTATCGGCTCGCAGAGGGTGAATGGTTAGTGAAGAAGGAATGATCTGAATTCAATAATTGTTGCCCTTTTTTCTTTTTTCTGCGGTAATAGCTCAGTTGGTAGAGCATTGGCTTCCCAAGCCGAGGGTCGCGGGTTCGAGTCCCGTTTACCGCTCCGAAGTGCGCTTGGTGCGCACTTTTTTTATGACAATGTAAGGAGAATTGCCCGAAAATGCTTATCTTTGCACGTGGTTTCTGATCAGCAGGAATCATCATCGTATGAACAAACCATATCCAAACAACAAAAATATGAACAGACTGCTAACTGCTCTGCTGTTGTTCTGCCTGGCCATTTCGGGCGCAACAGCTCAGACCTACCGACAGGTCAACAACGTGAGTTATACGAAAAAGACGGATGCCTACTCAGCTGAACGGCTGAAGCTAGACATCTACTACCCCGAAGGCCAGATGGGCTGTCCCGTCGTCGTGTGGTTCCACGGGGGTGGACTCGAGGCGGGCAGCAAGGAGATTCCCGCAAAGCTGAAGGAGAAAGGCTATGTGGTGGTGGGCGCCAACTACCGTCTGTTGCCGAAGGTCACCGCGAAGGAGACCATCGACGATGCTGCCGAAGCCGTTGCGTGGGTGTTCAACCACATCGGTGAATATGGCGGCGACGTCAAGAAAATCGTTGTCACAGGCCACTCTGCCGGAGGCTATCTCGCCATGATGCTCTGTCTGAACAAGGCTTGGCTGCAGGCCTACGGCATCGATGCCGATCAGGTGATGATGTATGTGCCGTTCAGCGGACAGGCCATCACCCATTACAACATTCGCAAGATGCAGGGCATCGCCCCGCTGCAGCCCACCATCGACGAGTATGCCCCACTCTACTGGGTGCGCAAAGACTGTCCGCCGCTGGTGCTCATCTGCGGCGACCGCGAGCTTGAACTCTATGGCCGCTACGACGAAAACCAGTATCTGGCACGCATGATGAAACTCGTTGGACACACCGAGACCTATCTTTACGAAATCGACGGTCACGGGCACGGGGGAATGGTTGATCCCTCTTTCCACATCCTGGAAACTCACATGAACAAGATGCTCGGAAAGAACGTCAATCCATAAGAATGTAGGGACGCGACGTGTCGCGTAACTGATTTAGCTTTCCCCTCCAGCAACGCGGCACGCCGCGTCCCTACATGTGAGGGTCACAAAGTATGTAACTAAAGAACGACAATCCTAAAAAAATACGTGGCGCTTCCTACTGTTCGCTGGGTAGCGCCACACAGCACCATCGCGACACCTTCAGCATCACGCCAAGACCCGGCACCTCCTTCAGCAAGTAGTATTTCTTGTTGGAGCGCACCAGTTTGCCACTCAGGCCTTTCAGCGGACCATACTTCACCACCACGGGAGTGCCGGCCTTCAGCTTCGCCTCCTGCTCGCTGACGTATTTGCGCAACTCCACTTCCGGATTGCACATCATGCGGAACTCATGCATCTCGCGGGCAGGAATCTCGCAGAACTCACGGTTCTCGCGGCTCTTCGTGATGACCGACATCTTATAAGGCGAGTTGAAGACAAACTGCCGGAACGCCTTCTCCGTCATGCTCTTCTTGACAAACACCAGGTTCGACACCACTGGCCGAAGGATGTGCTTCACGCGTCCTTCCAGCTCGATGTCGACATAGTGCATCGGAACAAAGAACTCAATGCCTTGTTCCTCAAGCCACTTGCTGACGGCCTTATGGCGCACCGAATAGAGTCGGAGCGCATACCACGGCGTTAGGTCTTCTTGCTGCTCAATATCCATTTTTCTCCTTTTGGGCGACAAAGTTAGTGCAAATCGAGAGAAATGCAAAATAAAAAGCGATTTATTTTCATTTCCGAGATGCAGCCTAACTAAAACCGAAGGTTAAAGTTACGAATAAGTGAGCGAAATGCAAAGTAAATAACAAAGTTTTTGATTCCATTTTTGAACGAAAGGATGGTATATCATTTTTTATCGGAAAGAAATTACTAGAAATTTTGCTCAGAAATAATCTTGTTTTGGGGACGTAATTATTCTAATTATTCCAATTTCTTTCCAATAAATCATCTCACTGAAATAATAAAGTTTCGATTATTTCGAGAAAAAGTAAATTTTCTTTTGTTCTGCGCTCGATTTTTCGTAACTTTGCCACCAAGAAGATGCAAAGACATGAAAAGGACTAGAGCAACAACCGAATATCGCAAGGAACTGAGAGGAAAAATCCTTGAAGTGGCGCTGTGCGAGTTCAAGCAGAAAGGCATTCGTGCCGTGAAGATGGATGACATTGCCAGGATGCTTACCATCTCGAAGCGAACGCTGTACGAAATCTATCCGAACAAGGAGGAATTGCTACTGGAATGCTTTAAGTTCACGAAAGAACATGAAGAAGCCGAGGTGGCTGCCTTCCTGAAGGAGGCTCCGCGTACCACGATGGACATCCTCCTCAATTTCTACCGCACGCGCATGAAGGAACTCTCCGAGCTGCCGCCCACGTTCCTGACGGAAATAGACCGCTACCCGCTGGTGGTGGAGTTTCTGAAGCAGAAGCACGAGAGCAGTCAGGAGAAAATGAAGCAGTTCTTCCAGCGTGGTGTGGAGGAAGGCTACTTCCGCGAAGACGTCGACTACACGTTGATTGCCCGTCTCGGCGAGAACATGATGCACAACGCTATGGTGAAGCAACTCTACATCGAATACGAGCTGCCCTACATCTTCCGCAACGTCATCTTCCTCTTCCTTAGAGGCTTCTGCACGAGGAAGGGACTCGACATCGTCGATAAAACCCTGAACGAAAACCCATAGAAACCCATCAACAATATGAAGATTAAAGCCGCACTCTTCGACCTCGACGGAGTCATCATCGACACCGAAACGCAGTATTCACGCTTCTGGGGCGAACAGTGCCGACACTATTTCCCCGACCAGCCGGGGCTGGAGAACGTCATCAAGGGACAAACGCTCGTGCAAATCTACGACCACGTGTTTGCCGACCTGCCCGACGAGCAGCCACTCATCACGGAGCGGCTCAATGCCTACGAACAGCAGATGTCGTACGACTACATCGCCGGAGCCCGCGAGTTCATCGAAAGCCTGCGCCAACAGGGCATCAAGACGGCTATCGTGACCAGCAGCAACCAGCCGAAGATGAAGAATGTGCACCGTTCACACCCCGAGCTATCGGAACTCTTCGATGCCATCCTCACGGCTGAGGACTTCACCGAGAGCAAGCCTCACCCGCAGTGCTATCTGCGTGCCGCCCAGCGACTGGGATGCGAGCCTAAGGAGTGTGTGGGCTTCGAGGACAGCTTCAACGGATTGCGGGCCGTGCGCAGCGCCGGAATGACGGTGGTCGGACTGGCCACCACCAACCCCGCCGACGCCATCAAGCCCTTCGCCGACATCGTGGTCGACGACTTCCAGCACCTTCAACTCAACGACATCACGCGGCTGGCCACACAATAAAAGAGCGAAATCATCGTTATCATCATGATGAAATTTCGAAATATCACATTCATGATACTCGCTGCATTGGCCTTCCTCACGGCATGCAGCGACGATGACTCGTTTACGCTCTCGCCGTCGCGACTACTTACCTTCTCGGTCGACACGGTGAAACTCGACACGGTGTTTAGCAACGTGCCGACCATCACTCGCGACTTCTGGGTCTACAACCGCTCAGGCGAAGGCATTCGCTGCACCAACATCCGGTTGGAGCGAGGCAACCAGTCGGGATTCCGCATCAACGTCGACGGCACCTATCTCGGTGCCTCCGTCGGCTTCCAGACCAGCGATGTGGAGCTGCGCAACAAAGACAGCATTCGCGTGTTCGTCGAGGCCACAACACCCTTTAATCACGGCGACCGCCCACAACTGGTGGAAGACAATCTGCTCTTCACGCTCGAAAGCGGCGTCACACAGAAGGTGAACCTCAATGCTTATTCGTGGGATGCACGCCTGCTCAGCAACATCCACATAAGCCGCGACTCCGTGCTCTCGGCCGTCGATAAGCCCGTGGTCATCTACGGAGGCATCACCGTCGACAGCGCCGCCACCCTCACGCTGGCAGCAGGCAGCACGTTCTATTTCCACGCCGACGCAGGCATCGACGTCTACGGCCGCCTCGTGGCTGAAGGCACTCCCGAGGCGAATATCACACTTCGCGGCGACCGCCTCGACCGCATGTTCGACAACCTCACCTACGACCAGATGAGCGGACAATGGAAAGGCCTGCACTTCCAGTCGTCGTCGTACGGAAACCGACTCGTCTACACCGATATCCACAGCCCCTTCGACGGCATCGTGGCCGACTCGGCAGATGTAGAGCGCATGAAGCTCGAGATGGTGTGTTCGACGATTCACAGCTGTCAGGGCTACGGCCTGCATGCCATCAACAGTCGCATCAAGCTGGAGAACTGCCAGATCACCAATACGCAGAACGACTGCCTCTGCCTGGACGGCGGATGGGCCGACGTCAATGCCTGCACCATTGCCCAGTTCTATCCGTTTGCCCCCATCCAAGGCAACGCCCTGCACTTCAGCAGCAGCCAGCACGATCTGCTCAGGCTGTCGTGTCTGAACTCGCTCATCACCGGATATGCCGACGCGGAACTCATTGGTGAACAAGGAGATACGGCCTCCGTATTCAACTATGCCTTCGCCCATTGCATCATCCGCGACACAACGAGAATAGAACATGTCGACACCGTGAAACTCTTCCGTAACGTCGTGTTTGAAAACGATTCCGACACCACCGCCATCTACGGAAAGAAGCACTTCGCTAGCGCAGAAAACTATTACTACAACTGCCGACTCGACAGCCTTAGCCCAGCCATCAACAGAGGCGATCCCGCTACGGCTCCGCCCATCGACAGGAACGGACTGCCTCGCGACGAACGACCCGACATAGGTGCCTTCGAATATAAAAAACTATAGCGATATGGAAGATATCAGAATAGAAATCAACATGCAGTTCTGCCAGATGGACGAACTGTCGGCCGAAGACCAGGAAATCGTCAGAGCCGCCATCGGAGCAACGGCCAACTCCTACGCCCGCTACAGCAACTTCAACGTCGGCGCAGCCCTGCGACTCGCTGATGGCTCCATCACGACGGGTGCTAATCAGGAGAACGCCGCCTTCCCCTCGGGACTCTGTGCCGAGAGGTGCGCCATCTTCGCTGCTCAGTCGCACCACCCTGAACACGCCATCACCGCGCTGGCCATCGCCGCCAAGAACGTCAACGGCCTCATGCCCGACCCCGTGTCGCCCTGCGGAGCCTGCCGGCAAGTCATCCTCGAGATGGAAGACCGCTACCAACAGCCCGTACGCATCCTGCTCTACGGCACACGCGGCGTGTATTGCATCAACAGCGTGAAAGACCTCATGCCACTCTCGTTTGTCGACGAGAACATGCATTAATCCGGTCGCTTGCTGACGAAAATGTGCATTAATCCGGTCGTTTGCTGACGAGAACATGCGTTAGCCCTGTAGCGTCGCAACCACGATGATCTCAGCAGAAGTGCCCTTTGGCGCGGCTGCAAAGCATAGAAATGGCACATAACGACCCGTTTTGGCGATATAATTTCACTTTTTTCAAAAAAAGTTGCAAAAACATTTGGCAGTTTCAAAATAAAGCATTACCTTTGCACCGCATTTGAGAACAATGCTCTGGTAAATTCAGAACCCCGGTAGAACGGAAGCACCGAAAACGGGCAGAAGTTCAACCCCGTAAGGAAGGAAGTTTGGGTGAGTGGCTGAAACCAGCAGTTTGCTAAACTGCCGTGCGGGTTACCGTACCGGGGGTTCGAATCCCCCAGCTTCCGCAAGGATGCTAGCAGAACTCGGATGCAATCTTTGACAACTGGTCGGTTCATCTAACGGTTAGGATACAAGATTCTCAATCTTGGCATAAGGGTTCGATTCCCTTACCGACTACTCAGAAACCCTTGCAAATCAACATTTGCAGGGGTTTTTCTTTTGCCCTATCCCTTCTTGGGTCCCCACCCTAGCACTTCCGTGAAAACATTGTTCATCAGAAAGAGTTTTGTTTTATAGGAAAGAGTTTCGTTTTATTGGAAAGAGTTTCGTTTTATCGGAAAGAAATTACCAGAAATTGCCAGAAATTTCGCCCAGAAATAACGTTTTTATGAGGATGCCCCCACCCGTAGGAGGGTGTGTCAAAAGTCCCCTCCTTCTGGAAGGAGGGGTCAGGGGTGGTAGAGACAAATAATGTTCGACTTTTGCCTAAACATTTGAATTATAATAGGTTATTACCGTATTTTTCTCTACCACCCCGCACCCCTCCTTCCAGAAGGAGGGGACCACAGGCAGCGACTTTTCGTCCGTTATTCTTATTTTGACACACCCTCGCTCAAGAGAATCAGACACCCAGCGTGGTCCCCTCCTCCCGGGAGTAGGGGTCTGGGGTAGTAGCGACGGTGAAGCAATAAG
This sequence comes from uncultured Prevotellaceae bacterium, assembly GCA_900316285.1. Classification (GTDB taxonomy): domain Bacteria; phylum Bacteroidota; class Bacteroidia; order Bacteroidales; family Bacteroidaceae; genus Prevotella. The sequence continues at coordinate 36,267 of ONCG01000023.1, read as the reverse complement.
GGCATCGTGTAGGGGCTGGCGGCAATCTGCAATAACCTTTTTTAACGCGGAACCTTTCCGAAAGATGCGGGAAATGCTTACCTTTGTTGATTGAAACGACAACATGCCAATGAAAACAACCTAATCCCTGAGAAATGAGAAAACAGATGATCATACTGCTGGCCGTCGTGTGCACCACGAGCATGACGAACGGCTGGGCACAGCAAAAGGCAGCGCAGCAAAACGAAAAGCTGACTTTCACAACTGTCGTGAAGAACCCCATCACCCCCGTGAAGAACCAAAGCCGAAGCGGCACATGCTGGGACTACGCCACCATAGGCTTCTTCGAGAGCGAGATTCTGCGTGAGACCGGTCGCACGCTGGATCTCTGCGAGATGTTCGTGGCCAACAAGAACTACATGGACGAGGCCATCTACCACGTGCGGCTGCATGGCGACTCGCGCTTCTCCGAGGGCGGTTCCGCTGACGACGTGCTGGCTGTGCTCCGCCAACACGGCATCTGCCCTGAGGAGGCTATGCCGGCACCAGGAACGCTGACGGGCGACTCGCTGGCCAACTTCACCGAGTTCTTCAGCGTGCTGACGCCGTACGTGGAGGCTGTGGCACGCAGCAAGGAGAAGAAGCTGTCCACCCAATGGAAGCAAGGCTATCAGGCCATCCTCGATGCCTATCTCGGCAAATGTCCTGAGGAGTTCACCTATGAAGGCCGTCGCTACACGCCGAAGTCGTTTGCTGAGAGCCTGGGACTCAACTGGGACGACTACGTGAGTCTGACCAGCTACACCCACCACCCCTACTACACGTGGTTCACCATTGAAGCACCCTACAAATGGCGTCCGAGGCTGAGCTATAACCTGCCGTTGGACGAGCTGATGGCGACGCTCGACAAGGCTTTGGACAACGGCTACAACGTCTGCTGGGGCGGCGACGTGAGCGGCAACGGCTTCAATCGGCAGGGACTGGCTCTCGAAGACGCCACGCCCACGGCTGCGCTGCGACAGGAACGCTTCGACTCCTGGGACTCCACCTACGACCACGTAATGCTCATCTTCGGCAAGGCTACCGACCAGCAAGGCCGCGAATACTACATGGTGAAGAACTCGTGGGGAGAGTCGGGCGACTATCAGGGCATCTGGTACATGCAGAAGAACTACATCGCCCTAAACACCTACTACCTGTTCCTTAACCGCAAGGCCACGGGGCTGGAGGCCAAATCGGTCATCAGGTGATTAAAAATGTAGGGACGCGGCGTGCTAATGAACCCTTCATCAGGTGATTAATGTAGGGACGCGGCGTGTTAATGGACCTTCATCAGGTGATTAATGTAGGGACGCGGCGTGCCGCGTTACTGGACCCAGCTTTTCCCTCGCCAGAACGCGGCACGCCGCGTCCCTACATCGAGCCGTTTACACAGAGGTATGCTCCATCGGATATAAAGCTATGCTCCGTCGGATATAGAGCTATGCTCCGTTCTTTAAAGAGCTATGCTCCATTTGTTACAGAGACATGCTCCGTATGTTATGGGTATGCTCCGTTTGTTATGGGGATATTCCACGCGTAGGGGCAGACCCCTGTGTCTGCCCGTTTTATGTGGGCGAGGGGCAGGTATGGGCCAGGCAGTTGCATTCGGCGAAGAGGTGTGGGCAGGGCACGGGGAACACCCTTTTATGCAGGCTAGGAGGCAAATTCGGCGCCTGGTAGATACATTCGGGGCGAGGGGTTCGGGCAGACACGGGGGTCTGCCCCTACGTATGGTTGTTCCGAGGCAGATTGGGGGCAATTTTGATCGAGGCGGAGGCGTTTTAGGTACTCTTGTTTTACACTGCAAAGATACGAAAAAAAGTTGAAACTTCCAAATTATAAGCGGAAAAATTACCAAAAAATTGCACTTTTGGTTCTATCTTATTAGGTATCAGGCAGTTACAAACGACAATTTAAAAAATACAGTGTACAAAGGCGTTTCGCGACATTTTGAGGACTATCGAACAGGTCGGATTTGGTACAGATGGCAGATGGCAGTTATTTAGGCGAGGGGGTATAGCATGCTGTTTGCACAGATTTTGGTTAAAAACTATAAGTAATAATTTTTACTATTATATATATAATATATATTATATATAAATAGTAAGTATTCTATTTCCCCTTTTTCGGTGCCGTGATGTGGTCCATAATATAACTGCCATCTGTACTAACTGTACCACTGTACCTGCCTAAATCCATAAACTGCATTTTTGGGGGTGAAAAAGTGCACTTTTTCTGCTATAATATTTGCATAATTCAAATATTTTTTGTAACTTTGTAGTATAGAAAGACGGGTGAGAAAAGGGGCGTTTCAAGCCTGTCGAGAGGGGGCAATAGAGGAACGAAAAGAGGCAGCTACTGGAGCGGAATACGAGCTGCAGGAACAGAAAAAGGAGGCAAAAAGGCAAACAAGGAAACCATCATGCTAATACTGTGAACAGCAAACCGAACACATAGGCAGCCACATAGGCAACCCATAGAGAAAAAGAGAACTATGACCCCCTGAATCAGGGACTCCTGAGGGGGATACAAAGAAGGAGCGAGGGGTTAGAGTTTCATCTCCTTCATGATCTCGCTCATCTTCTGAACGGTACTCACACGCGTGGGCACGAGCGGCAGGCGGAGTTCGTTCTCAATGAATCCCATTTCGTGAAGTAGGGCCTTCACGCCAGCGGGATTTCCATCAACGAAGAGGAGTTTATAGAGTTCGGTGAAGCGGTGGTGAATCTTACGGGCAGGCTCATACTCACCGCGGAACTCCAGGCGAATCATGCGCGAGAACTCCTTGGGAAGGGCGTTACCGATGACGGAGATCACTCCCGCGGCACCACTGGCGATCATCGGGAAGGTGAGGGCATCATCGCCGCTGATCACGTCGAAGCGCTCGGGTTTCATCTTGATGATTTCGTCGACCTGCTCCAGCGAACCGCTAGCCTCCTTGATGGCAACGATGTTCTGGCAGTCGTTGGCCAGCCGGACGGTAGTCTCGGCGCGCAGGTTGATACCCGTTCGACCTGGCACATTGTAGAGCACCACGGGGAGCGGTGAAGCCTGTGCAATGGCGCGGAAATGCTGGTAGAGACCTTCCTGCGACGGCTTGTTGTAGTACGGGCATACGCTCAGCACGCCGTCGACGCCCTGCCAGTCGGTTTGCTTCAGCTCTTCGACCACAGCAGCGGTGTTGTTGCCTCCACAGCCCATAAGGATGGGCACACGGCCAGCCACCTTCTTCACCACAAACTGCTTGATGAGGTGCTTCTCCTCAGTCGTCAGACAAGGGGTCTCACCGGTGGTAGCGAGTATACAGAAGAAGTCGGTGCCATTATCGAGCTGATAGTCCAGAAGCCTGTCGAGAGCGTCGAAATCTATCGAGCCATCAGCGTGGAAAGGGGTTACGAGGGCAATGCCCAGACCTTTAAAAATGTTTGCTGCCATAAGAAATGCGGTCAAAGTTCCTGAATTACTCTGCAAAGATAGTGAAAGTCGAGCACAAAACAAAGAAAAAACTCATTTTTTTCTTTTTTTGTCGAGACGCATCCTATCTTCGGCGAAGCCAGAGATACGAATAAGTGAGCGAAAAACCAAATTTTATTTGGATTTTTCCGAACGGAAGTATCTTCGGCGAAGCCAGAGATACGAATAAGTGAGGAGAATACATTTGAGTTTCCTTGATAAGGAAACGGCGTAAGCAAAGGTTTTTACCCCTTGAAGAATAGAACCGTGAGATGATTTTATCGGAAAGAAATTATCATAATTAGAATAGTTTCGTCCAGAAATACAATAATTATGAGGATGCAACCAACCGTAGGGGCAGACCCCTGTGTCTGCCCGACAAATAGTAGAGGTTTGTGTCCAAGGGAATCCCCGCGCAGAGGCACAGAGGTTTTCTGAATATGCGGTGGAATCGGCGGAGAATGGTGAGTACGCAGACCACGTTGGGTGTTCGTTGTTGGTGTCTGTTGTTCGGGCAGACACGGGGGTCTGCCCCTACCGTTTGATGAACCAACTGACTAGCGACTGCCGAGATAGAGGAACAGCATGCCTAGAAGCACCAAGGCCAGGTCGAGGGCTTTGCGACGGAGGTTTTTCTCATGGAAGATGGCGGCTCCCATCAGGAAGCTCACCACTACCGACCCACGTCGAATCATGCTCACCACGCTGATGAGGGCGCCGGGCAGGCTGAGGGAATAGAAATATAGGAAGTCGGCGATGCTCAGGAAGAGACTGATGAAGAAGATGCTCCAGTGCCAGCGGAACGGCGTGTGGCGTTCAGGGTTTCGCCTCTTCGGCAGCCACCACAACAGAATGAGCATCACACCCATGAGCGCGGCCTGATAGAGGTTGTACCAGCTCTGCACCAACATGCGATCGAGCCCTACCCCACCATCGGCTTCACTTGCCATGAGGTATTTATCGTAGAGGCCGCTTACGGCGCCAAGCATGGCTGCCAGCACGACGAAGAGTATCCAGTGGTTGTGCTTGAAATCGATGCCCTCCTTCTTGCCGCTACGGCTGAGCATGAAGAACGACGCTACAGCCAGCAGCACGCCAATCCACTGATAGCCGTTCAGCCGCTCGCCAAACACCAGCAACGCGCCGATGAGCACCATCACGGGTCGTGTGGCATTGATAGGTCCGACGATGGTGAGTGGTAGGTTTTTCATGCCGATATAACCGAAAATCCACGAGGAAAGCACGATGAGACTCTTCAACACCACATAGCGATGCACTTCCCACCCGCCCGAAGCCACATGGAAGATGGAGCCGTCGAGCACGTGCGTATGCGCCGACAACACGATGAGCGGCAGAAACAACAGGGAACAGAAGACGGTATTGAGGAACAACACCGGTATGACGGCATTGTCGCGCAAGGCAGCTTTCTTAAAGGAATCGTAGCAACCCAACAGGGCTGCCGACATAAAGGCAAGAATGAGCCACATGAGAAGTTCGGAATTCAGTATTTAATGTCAACGAGGAACAGGGCGTGGGCAGGCATGCTCTCGCCTGCTGCGGTGCGACGCTTGCTCTCTACGATGCGTTGGAAGTCGGCAAGAGTGATGCGATGACGACCCACCTCGACGAGTGTTCCCACGACGGCTCGCACCATGTTTCGCAGGAAGCGGTTGGCGGTGATCTCAAAGCGCCAGCTGGTGGGCGACAGCTGCACCCATTCGGCACGAGTGAGCTGGCAGAGGGTCGTCTTCACGTCGGCCCCTACCTTGCAGAAGCTCGCAAAGTCGCTCTGCGTGAGCAGCCAGGCAGCAGCCTCGTTCATTGCCGGAAAATCAAGCTGATAGTGGGTTTCCCACGAGGTGGTTCGCAGGAACGGGTTTTTCTCTGTATGCAGATAATAATAATAGGTACGCGAGACGGCGCTGAAGCGGGCATGCATCTCGGGAGCAACGGCCTCAACACGTTTCACGGCGATGTCGCGAGGCAGGATGCGGTTCAGTCGGTAGGCCAGCTGCTTGGGAGAGAAGTCTTCGGGGAGTGCTGCGGCGTCGCCGTCGTCGGCTGTTGGCACATCGAAGTGGGCAACCATCATCGCAGCGTGGACGCCGGCATCGGTGCGCCCTGCGCCCACCACCTCAATAGGCTGGCGCAGCAACGTGGACAACGCCTGCTGTAGGCGTTCCTGCACAGAAATGCCGTTGGGTTGTATCTGCCAGCCGTGATAGCCGGCACCGTCATACGAAAGTGTTATGAAATAGCGTTGCACGAGAAGATCAGGTTATAGCGCCCAGACGAGAGAGATGCCTGGGCGGGGAACATCGTTAAGGCCTTCCCTGCGGCCTAAACTGCTGCTGTTGCGGCCTTGCCGCACGACGGAATGCATTCCGATGGAAGTTTTCTTCGGCGCGAATCACCTTATACACCTTGGATGCTGGCAGCACCACGAAGAACTTGTTGTGGAACTGCTGCTGAATCTCCTTGATTTGCAGTTCAATCTTATCCTGCTTCTCGATGGCTTCGCGGCATGTTTTGTTGTCGTTGAAGTCGATGTGGCGATGGCGACGCATCTCCATATATAGCATACGCTGCTTGCGCAACATCTCCCGATACAGGGGGAAGAACTGAGCAGCCTCCTGAGGCGTCAAGGCAGCCTCGGTGGTGATGAACTGCTCAAGGTCGGCATCAAACTTTGCCGGGTCGAACTGCGGTCGGTGCTGGGCCGACACGGTCATCGTCACGACCATGAGCATCAGGATTATCAGTACTCTTTTCATCGTCTCAAGTCAGTTTAAGGATTAATAGTCGGAGACATAAGCATACATATCGCTTACGTCGATCATGGCATAGTCGGCCATCTGGTCGAAGGCCTCGTTGCTTGCGGCTGCCGACTGTACACTGGCGGCCAGCGGCTGCTGAGCCTGCTGCTCGTGGTTGAAGTAGGTCGTGCCCACGTTCAGCAGCACCACACCAAGACAAGCTGCCACGGCCACCGTTGCGAACTTACGCCACGACAGTCGGCGCCTCATGGGTACCACCTTTGCTTCGCGCTCGGGCAGCTCTTTCATGAGGTTGTCGGCAAAACTGTCGAAGTACCCTTCAGGTACCCTGAAAGGCCTCTCGTTGCCGAATTTCTGTTTCAGAAAAAGTTCTTCTCTGTCCATGTCTTTATTATTTTTACATATTTATGACGCATGCAATACCGAAAAGTTTAATGCGGAATAAGAAATTTTCTACATTTCTGCAACTTTTTTTTTCATGTTTCGCGTTGTTTCACGTATTCGGTAATTTTTTTTACAGCAAGATGATAGCTTGCTTTCAGTGCTCCCTCGCTCGTATCGAGCATCTTGCTCATGTCGGAATATTTCATCTCGTCGTAGTAGCGCAGGGTGAACACGGTGCGCTGCACGTCGGGCAACCGACTGATGGCTTCCTGCAGCAGAGCCTGTGCGGCATCGCCGTCGAAATATTCGTCGGCCATGAGGCGACCGGCCATCACCGTGTCCTCGTCGGCGCTGATGTTGCGGGCTGCCTTCTGGCGGCGCAGGAAGTCGAGCGATTCATTGATGGCGATGCGATAGAGCCAGGTGGAGATTTTCGATTTCTGCTGGAAGTCGTCAAGATTGTTCCATGCCTTCAAGAAGACATTCTGCAACACATCGTTGGCATCATCGTGTGTGAGCACGATGTGACGTATCTTCCAGTAGAGCTGCTCGCTATACTGGTTCACGACTGCCGCAAACGCCTGACGCTGTGTCTTCGGGTCGGCGAGTTGGCTGACGATGGTTTTCTCGTCGTATTTCACTTCACAAACTGCTTTAAGTTCTTATAGATGGCCCGGTCGTAGCCGTAGACGTCGGCAAACGGGTGGAACACACCCTGCTGATCGGGCAAGAGCGTATAGTAGGCCAGGAACACCGGTACGTTCTGCTTCAGCTCGTAGCTGCCGATGATGCGCGTGCGGTCGAGGGTGTCGGGCGGCAGCTCGGCCAGAGGGTCGTCCTCGGCGGGCTTGCGGTCCTTGCCCAGACTGCTCACGTCGGCATTCATGGAATAGCGTATCTTGTCGATGACCTCTTCATCTTTATCGCCCAGCAGGAACACCGCCAGGTCGAATGGTTTCTGCACACGCACACAGCCGTGTGAGACTCCCCGGTTGTCGCGGCTGAAGAAGCCAGGCGACGACGTGTCGTGCAGGAACACCGAGAAGTTATTGTCGAAGCGGAAGATGATGCGGCCCAGCGAGCTGCCGGCACCGCCCTCTTGCACCACCATGTAGTTCTTGTCCATGAGCATCCCCCACGTGACGCGCTCGAAGTCGACGCGCTTGCCGGTCTTCTTGTTTCTCACGAAGTAGCGGCGGCTCTCGAAATAGTTGCGGTTGCCCACGTGCCGCACGATGTCCTTCTCAACGATGCTGCGCGGAATCACCCACTGTGGGTTGATGTCCATGCGACTGATGCGGCTCGTCAGCAAGGGTGTTTTCGTCTTCATGGCTCCACAGCCTACGCGCATCGAGAGCACGCTGTCGCCGTCGACGGCATACAGGCGGTAGGAGGGAATATTCACCAGCACAAACTTCTGATGCTTGTAGGGCTGGTCGTCGAAGCGCCAACGCAACCGTTCCAGATTGCACAGCACCTTCGAGCGCTGCCCAGCTCCGAGGCTGTCGCTGTCGAGCACGCGCAGCAACCTGTAGTAGTAGGGATTGTCGGGCTGCAGGGCTCGCAGGAAGTCGCCCACGCTGTCGGCCGCCACCTTCCTCGCTGCCTTCTCGTAGAATCCCTTGCCGGCATATGCCATCGGGATGTCGAACAGCCAGTTGTACTCCACGTGCACCGAGTCGCTATCCTTCACGTCGAAGTGGTTCAGCACATACTGCGGATTCACGAAGCCGTAGCCCTGTCCCGCCGCATAGGTGAAATAGGCCTTGGTGAGGTTGTATTCAAGTCGCGCCAGCACATGCGAGATGTCGTGTTCGTCGCCGCTGAAGTCGAGGTTGCGCACACGCTTCAGGTCGCGCTCAATCTGTGCGAGTCGGAACCGGTCGGCGCTGAAGCCCATCTTAGGAATGTCCTCGAGGAACGAGAACACGGTGTCGGCGCGGTCATCGCTGCCCAGTCGGTCGACCCACAGCAAAGGGCGGCGGGCACCGTAGTAGGCGCGCAGGCGCATATCAGAAAGGGTGGAGTCGCTGTCGTTGCGCATCAGCCGGGCGATGTGTTTGCGCACGACGCCCTCGTCAACATGCCAGGATGCATCGCGTAGCGGCGCCAAGTCGGCCAGCTGCAGCGGAGGCAGTGGCTGGTCAGAATCATCGTGGCACGCCGACAGCATGAATGCCGCCACGACAACGAGGAGAAGCGTCGCAAACTTTCCCAACTGATACCGTTTATTAATAAACTATCAGGACGGAACCTGCATAGTTTCGCCTGACATGATAACCGAGAAATAAATGAAAACCGCGCCAGACCGAATGCTATCGGATGGACACCTTGCGCACCGTCTTTCCTACCTTCAGAATGTAGCAACCCTTCGGCAGATTCATTTCGAAACGCTTGTCGTCACCATCGACTTTCACGCTCTTCACGCGCACTCCAGCCACATTGTAGACATAGAGCATCTCGCCGTTGGCGCCCGTCACATGGATGACCGATGATTCCTCGACAGTGATGGTGACGTTCTGGAAATCGTTCTCGATGATTTCAACAGAAGGTTCTGCCATCGCTGTCACGGGAATGCTCGTCAGAAGCAGTCCGGCTAAAGTCAATTTAATAATATTCCTGATCATATACGTATACGTTATTGTCTTGATTTTATCTCTGCAAAGATAGCGAAAAAAGTCCAAACGTATACCCCCAAAAGGGGTGAAAGTGTAACAATTAAGATTATTTAACGCAAATCAGTTGTTGGAAGATGAAAATGTAGGGACGCGGCTGCCGCGTGACTGGAGGGGGAAAGCTAATTCCAAGAACGCGACACGTCGCGTCCCTACATCAATAACCAATTTTAAATGACGGAATAGAGCTTAATGCCGATTGCCTGTTTTACCTACATGCTTTTCAACAACGATTCAAAGAGCGCTACACATCAATCGACATGCCTTCATCGCTCAAATAGCTCTCCGGGAACACGGCACGAGCCTCGCTGAGCAACGTCTGCTCGTCTTCGTAGCGAGCGCTGTAATGCCCCAGGAACAACCGCCCTACCCCAGCATCGCGAGCCACAACGGCTGCATCGTGAGCGGTGCTATGCCAATACTGTTGGGCGCGATCGGCGCGGTTCAGGTCGTAGGTGCTTTCATGATAGAGCACGTTCACGCCCTTCAGCCGCTCATGAAGGGTGGGAATGTAGCGCGTGTCGGAACAATAGGCATAGCTGCGGGGCGGATCGGCAGGCTTTGTGAGCCGGCTGTTTGGCACCACATCGCCTTCGGCGGTCACCCAGTCGGCACCATTCTTGATGTTGTTAATCTGGCTGATGGGGATTTCATAAGCGTCGATCATGTCGCGACGGATGTGCGGCAGCGACGGTTTTTCGCGGAACAGGAACCCGCAACAAGGCAGACGGTGTTCAAGCGGAATGCTTTCCACAGTAAGGCTTCGATCCTCGTAGATGACCTTCTGCCGGAGTGTGTCGACGGTATGGAACACCACCTCGAATTCCAGCCCGAAGCAGAACATCTGCAACTGAGCCTGCAACATCGGCTCGAGGGCGGCGGGAGCATAGATGTGAAGGGGTGCCGTACGGCCCAGCAGGCCGAAGGTTGAAATCATGCCGATGAGTCCGAAGCAATGGTCGCCGTGCAGATGAGAGATGAAGACGGCGCCAATCTTCGTGAAGCTGATGTGCGAACGGCGCAGCAGCACCTGTGTGCCTTCGCCGCAATCGACGAGAAACAGTTTTCCACGCAGCTCCACCACCTGCGCCGACGAGTTATGCTTCAGCGTAGGCAGCGCGCTTCCGCAGCCTAAGATATGTACTTTGAAGGGTTCCATGATGTTTTTCCTCGCTCCTCAGCATCAGTCGTCAGAGGGCGCGCTTATAGACGTAGATGCCTGATTTGTTCTCGATGTAGAGGCTGTCAGCACCGAGTTCCACAATGTCGAAGGTGTCGGTGTTGAGCAACAGATGACCGTTCAGAATCTTCCACGACACCCACGGGTTGCTCTCTGCCTCAACATTCGAGCTCACCATACCACCTTCCACAATCTCGAAATTCTTGTCGAGGCTCGTCCACTTGCCGAGCAGCGTTGTGAGATTGATGAACTTCTTGCCCACAAGGCCTTGGTCGCTCTCAGTTCCCATAACGGCGATACGGTCGCCCACCATCAGGCCGCCGAGTATGGTAGCGTCTTCTTCCACCTGATACGTGTAGTAGAGGGTGTCGCCGCCATCGGTGACGAGTTCGAGGGTGTGCATAGCGGTGCCTTCACCGCAGACGCCATAAACGGTGGAGTCGACCTCGACGGTCTCGTCGATCATCACGGTGTCGGAGTCGGCCTGCACAGCGTCGGCAGGTGGGGTCTGGCGGCATCCAACAGAAAAGAGTCCTGCCGCGATGATGACCGAGAACACATAGACTAATTTTTTCATATTACGTCCTTTTCTTGTTATGATTCATTCGCTTCGCAAGGAGTGTTTTTCTCCTGCTGCTTTGCTTCATTCCAAAGTTCATCCATTTCTTGTAACGTCATCTCTGTCAAGGGTTTACCAACCTTCATAGAGTGGGCCTCAACATAGTTGAAACGACGGATGAACTTCTGGTTTGTATGCTCGAGGGCATTGTCGGGATTGAGCTTATAGAGGCGGGCAGCATTGATGACCGAGAACAGGAAATCACCCAGCTCGCGGGTGGCCTGCTCGCGGTCGTCGCGGTTCAGTTCGGCTTCGAGTTCGTCGAGTTCCTCGCGCACCTTCTTCCACACGTCCTGACGGTCTTCCCAGTCGAAGCCCACGTGGCGCGCCTTGTCCTGAATGCGATAGGCCTTGATGAGCGAGGGCAGCGAGACGGGCACTCCCGAGAGCACCGATGTGTTGCCGTCCTTCTCTTTCTGCTTGATCTGCTCCCAGTTGTCGAGCACCTGCGCCACCGTCTTCGCTCCCGCAAACTCCGAATTCTCGGCGTTCTCCGACTCTTCCGGCACATAGGGCAGCGGGCGCGGATGCGGCACTCCTACCTGCGAGGGATGATAAACGTGAGGATGGCGGAAGATGAGCTTGTCGGCCGAGCGGTTGCAGACATCGACGATGTCGAATTCTCCCTTTTCTTCAGCAATGCGTGCATAGAAACAGATGTGGAGCAGCACATCGCCCAGTTCCTTGCATATTTCGTTCTGCTCGTCCTTCATCAGGGCATCGCAAAGTTCGAATGTTTCTTCTATGGTATTGGGCCGCAAGCTCTCGTTGGTTTGCTTTTTGTCCCAAGGACAATTCTCGCGAAGCGCGTCCAACACATCGAGATATCGGCCAAAAGCGGCCATTTTTTCTTCTTTTGTGTGCATAATAACATTTTTAATCATGCAAAAGTACATATTTTTCACGAAAATTTCGTAATTTTGCACCGTTTTTTATTAGATAAGGACAAAAATAAAATAAAACAAGATGGAATTAGCAACAAAGTACGACCCGCAAGTGGTCGAATCGAAGTGGTATCAGTACTGGTTAGACAACAAACTTTTCAGCTCGAAGCCCGACGGCCGTGAGCCCTACACGATCGTGATTCCGCCGCCCAACGTAACGGGTGTGCTCCACATGGGTCACATGCTGAACAACACCATACAGGACATCCTCGTGCGTCGCGCCCGCATGGAAGGCAAGAACGCCTGCTGGGTGCCGGGCACCGACCACGCCTCCATCGCTACCGAAGCAAAGGTGGTGAAGAAGCTGGCCGCTCAGGGCATCAAGAAGCATGACCTGACGCGCGATGAGTTCCTGAAGCATGCTTGGGAGTGGACCGACGAGCACGGCGGCATCATCCTGAAGCAGCTGCGCCGCCTGGGAGCCTCGTGCGACTGGGACCGCACTGCCTTCACGATGGACGAGAAGCGTTCGGCCAGCGTCATCAAGGTATTCGTAGACCTCTATCGCAAAGGCTACATCTATCGCGGCCTGCGCATGGTGAACTGGGACCCGAAGGCTCAGACGGCTCTCTCCGACGAGGAGGTTGTCTACAAGGAGGAGCATAGCCACCTGTTCCATCTGAAATACTACGTGGCCGATCCCGAGAATGTGGTTCTCCCCGAGAATCTGGAGGAGAGCGGCAACGTTGTGCATAAGGACGAGAAGGGCTACTATGCTGTTGTGGCCACCACACGTCCGGAGACCATCATGGGCGATACGGCGATGTGCATCAACCCCAAGGACCCGAAGAACCAGTGGCTGAAGGGCCGCAAGGTGATTGTGCCGCTCGTGAATCGTGTGATTCCCGTCATCGAGGACCGCTACGTAGAGATTGAGTTCGGTACGGGTTGTCTGAAGGTGACGCCTGCCCACGATAAGAATGATAACATGCTGGGTAAGACGCACAACCTGGAGACCATCGACATCTTCAATGCCGACGGCACAATCTCCGAGCAGTCGCCCTTGTATGTAGGTATGGACCGCTTCGACTGCCGCAAGCAGATCACGAAGGACCTCGAGGCTGCCGGACTGATGGAGAAGGTGGAGGAATACATGAACAAGGTGGGCTACTCCGAGCGCAATCCCGACACAGCCATCGAGCCGCGCCTCTCTCTGCAGTGGTTCCTCAAGATGCAGCACTTTGCTGACATCGCTCTTCCTCCCGTGGTGAGCGGCGAGCTGAAGTTCTATCCTCAGAAGTATGTGAACACTTATAAGAACTGGCTCGAGAACATTCAGGACTGGTGCATCTCGCGTCAGCTGTGGTGGGGACACCGCATCCCGGCCTACTACTACGACGACGAGCAGTTTGTCGTTGCCGAAACGGCCGACGAAGCACTCGAGCTCGCTCGCAAGCAGAGTGGTAACGCCAACCTCCAGCTCAGCGACCTGCGTCAGGACGAAGACGCCCTCGACACTTGGTTCTCCAGCTGGCTGTGGCCTGTCTCGCTCTTCGACGGCATCAACAACCCGGGCAACGAGGAGATCAACTACTACTACCCCACCAGCGACCTCGTGACGGCTCCCGACATCATCTTCTTCTGGGTGGCTCGCATGATTATGGCTGGCGAGGAATACATGGGAACATTCCCGTTCAAGAGCGTCTACTTCACCGGTATCGTTCGCGATAAGCTCGGCCGTAAGATGTCGAAGTCGCTTGGCAACTCACCCGACCCGCTCGATCTCATCGACCGCTTCGGCGCCGACGGCGTGCGCATGGGCATGATGCTCTCCGCTCCTGCAGGCAACGACATCCTCTTCGACGAGGCGCTCTGCGAGCAGGGTCGTAACTTCAACAACAAGATTTGGAACGCCTTCCGTCTGGTGAAAGGCTGGCAGGTGGCCGAGTGCGAACAGCCCGTGGCCTGTCAGATTGCCACCAAGTGGTTCGAGGCCAAGCTGAAGCAGGTGAACGAGGAGCTCATTGATTTGTTCTCGAAATACCGCCTCTCCGAAGCCTTGATGGCAGTATATAAACTCTTCTGGGACGAGTTCTCGAGCTGGTATCTCGAAATGGTGAAGCCCGCCTACATCAACGGGCAGCCGCAGCCCGTCGACAGCAAGACCTATGAGGCTACGCTGGGCTTCTTCGATGCCCTGCTGAAGATGCTGCATCCCTTCATGCCATTCATCACCGAGGAGCTGTGGCAGCACCTCTACGACCGCAACGAGGGCGATAGCATCATGCGTCAGTGCCTCACGCTCGACAAGCTGACTGCCGACGAGCAGCGCATCGCCGACGATATGGAGCAGGTGAAGCAGGTCATCTCGGGTGTTCGTATGGTGCGCAGCCAGAAGAATATTGCACCGAAGGAGCAGCTCCAGCTAATGGCCATCGGCCAGAACAACTTCGAGGCTTACAACGAGGTGATCACGAAGATGGCTAACCTGAAGGCAATCACCGTTGCTCAGGAGAAGAGTGCCGACGCAACGGCCTTCATGATCGGCACCGACGAGTTTGCCGTTCCCCTGGGCGACCTCATCGACGTGGCTGTCGAAATCGAGAAGGCTCAGACGCAGTTGCAGCACCTCGAAGGCTTCCTGGCTGGCGTGATGAAGAAACTCTCCAACGAGCGCTTTGTGCAGAACGCTCCCGAAGCGGTTGTGGCTATGGAGCGCAAGAAGCAGAGCGATGCCGAGGAGAAGATTGCCACGCTGAAGGAAACCATCGCCGAACTGAGCAAGATTAAGAAATAATGTTACTGTGGCCGCAGGCATCAGCCAAGGCTGCATCATCAAGTGAGTAGAAACGATGAAGAGGAAAAGCATGAAGACTGGTAGGACGCATAGCCTCACAGACAGCATGAAGCGACTGATGGCAGCCGTCTGGGTGCTGCTTGGCATTGTGCTCCTAGGTTCTTGCTCTGAAGAGGGCATAGAGGTCGACGAGGTGAACAAGCAGACCATCTTCGTTTATATGCCTTGGTCGGGCTCTGCCAACGACGAAGGACTCTACAGTTGCTTCCTTGCCAACCTCGACAGCATCGAGGCTGCCATCAAGAACAAGGGTGGACTCGACAAGTCGCGCCTCGTGGTATTCCTCAGCGAGTCAAGTTCGTCGTCGAAGCTCTACGAAGTAGTCTACGACAAGCACCAGGGTCTTTCCCACAAGATGCTAAAGGAGTATTCCGGTCACGACTACACCACAACTGAAGGCATGACGCGCATCTTCAACGATGTGCAAGGTGTAGCCTACGCGCTGAACTACGCCCTCATCGCTGGCGGTCACGGAACAGGTTGGACGGGTGTTAACGACTGGCAGGACTATCCCAACCGCATGCCGCGACGTGCATCGAAGGTGTTCCCGGCAAAGGCTGCCACGATGAACGATCTCCCCTACCCCCGGACTCGCTTCTACGGTAGCGTCACCAGCAAGGACTTCTCCATCGACATCACCCAGCTCTCCGAGGCCATCCGGCAGGCCGGCATGCACATGCAGTACATCCTCTTCGACGACTGCTACATGGCAAACGTCGAGGTAGCCTACGAACTGCGCGACGTTACGAACTTCCTGCTGGCATCCACCAGTGAGGTGTTCGATGAGGGCATGCCCTATGCAAAGATGTGGACCTATCTGGCAACGCCCACGCCGAACTACAGCTCGGCCGTGAGTGCCTTCAAGTCGTATCTCGACAACTACAAGGCTCCTGAGGGCTCGTCGCCTTTCTCCGTTGATCCTACGGGCACGCTGGCCGCTATCGACTGCCGCCAGATGGACAATCTCGCTGCCGTCATGCGACAGGTGAACGAACACTACACGCTCGATGAAGCCCTGCTGCTCGACCTGCAGGTACTCGACGGCTTCGACGATCCCATCTTCTACGACATGGGCCACTACGTAGAAAACCTCTGCACCGATCCTTATCTCCTCGAGAAGTTCGAGGCTCAGCTCACAAAGACGGTGGTGAGCAAGACTGCCACCAGCCGCCTCTACTCTCACATCTATCGCATTCCAAAATTCATCGAAGTCAACACCTTCTCGGGTCTGACCATCAGCGACCCATCCTATAACGCTGTGATTCAGGAGAGCAAGAAGCAAACAGCTTGGTGGAAGGCCACCCACCCGTAAGGAAAGACGACGATACAGGTCCGACCCGACAAGGGAGGTCCGTCTAAACAACAAATAACAATCATTATGAAGAAACTGGTTTCAACCCTCTGCCTGCTGCTCGTGGCTTGTGCCACATGGGCTGCGAAGGCTTATCCGGGTCCCATCACCGTCACTCAGAACGATGGCACACAGCTCACCGTGATGGCTTACGGCGATGAAGACTACCACTGGTTTACCACTTCCGACAACGTGCTCTTGGCACACGTCGGTTCCGACTTCTTCGTGGCACGCATCGAGGCTGACGGAAGTCTGGCTGCCACCAAGCAGCTCGCTCACGAGCCCGCCCTGCGCAGCGCCGCCGAGCAACAGCTCATACTCAGCCAAAAGCCGCTTCGGGCAACCTTCATGGCGCAGGCTATGCAGACGAAGGATGCTCGCAAGCAGCGTCGCATCGGCATAGGAACGACCACACCGTCTTATTTCCCGCA
The DNA here is from genome assembly GCA_900316285.1 of uncultured Prevotellaceae bacterium. Lineage (GTDB taxonomy): Bacteria > Bacteroidota > Bacteroidia > Bacteroidales > Bacteroidaceae > Prevotella. The sequence continues at coordinate 19,635 of ONCG01000023.1, read as the reverse complement.
CATGGGAACACCACGTGCAATGGTCATCCTCGTGCAATATTCCGACATGAGCTTCTCAATGGAAGATGCCTATCGCTCGTTCAACGACTATCTGAACGGCGAAGGTGCCCTGCCCGACTACGGACTGCGCGAAGACCGCAACTACGGCAGCGTGTGCCAGTTCTTCAGCGATATGAGCGAAGGGCTGTTCCGCCCGCAGTTCGATGTATTCGGACCGGTGACACTTTCAAAGTCTTGGAGCTACTACGGTGCTAACTCGGGCGACTCCGACCAGCCGGGACGCATTGCAGAACTCATGAAGGAGGCATGCACCGCCATCGACGACAGCGTTGACTTCTCACAGTATGATGCCGACGGCGACAAGAATGTCGATCTGGTCTACGTCATCTATGCAGGCTACTCGGAGAGCATGGGAGCTCCCAGCGACTGCATTTGGCCGAAGTCGGGAACACTCACTGGCGGCACTTACGACGGTGTAAACGTGAAGCGCTACGGTGTGAACAACGAGCTGAACTACACGCCCGACTACAAGTTCCAGGAAGCGCCTTACAAGCGCATCAACGGCATCGGTCTGTTCTGCCACGAGTTCTCACACACGATGGGCCTGCCCGACCTCTACCCCACGACGGCCGAGGCACGCAAGGTTGACAACCAGTCGATGGAATATTGGGACGTGATGGACGGCGGCGAATACACCGACCGCGGTTACACACCCACTCCCTACACGCCTTGGGAGAAAGAGGTGATGGAGTGGACCACGATTCCCGTGCTCACCGATACCGCCCAGGTGTCGCTTGCCGATGGCGAATACTATAAGATTCTGCCTGAGGATGCCAGCAGCAATGAGTATGTCATCCTCTACAACAGCCAGAGCAGCGGTTGGCAGAAAGGCATTTCGAAACTCGGGCACGGAATGCTCGTCTTCCGCGTCGACTACTCCACCTCCAACGGAACACCGCGCACCAGCGTCAATCTTGGCGACTATCCAAACAACATAGCCGGCAAGCCGGGCTTCTCGCTGATTCCTGCCGACAGCTTGCTCATGAACTACTATCGCGTCTATTCATCGTCGAACCCGCAGAGTGAAGACAGGCCGTATAGCGAGCGTGAATACCAGCTCAGTCATGCCGGCGACCCGTACCCTGGCTCATCGAACGTCATCCGTATCGACTCGATGCAGCTCAATCGCACCGTGATCAACAAGCCGTTGTATAACATCGCCGAGAATGATGGAACGATCACCTTCGACTTCCTGAAGGACTACATCCTGGCAGGCATCGATGGCATCACCACACTCAGGCGAGCCGATGACTCCGTCTACGACCTGCAGGGACGCAAGATTGCAGAAACAATCAATCAACTTCCCAAAGGCATCTATATCCATCAAGGCAAAAAGTTCGTAGTGAAATAATTATTGTAGGGACGCGGCGTGCCGCGTTGCTGGAGTGGAAAAGCAATATCCAAAAACGCGACACGTCGCGTCCCTTCATCTTCAAACATAAAAACCTCCCCCAGCTCTTCGAATTGCGAAGGACTGGGGGAGGTTCTTTATTGTCTAATGCTTGTTTCCTAATTCTGCATGTCTAATACACCCGCTCACCAAAGATGGCCGTCCCAACACGCACCAGCGTGGCGCCGGTCTCGATGGCTATTGGGTAGTCGTGGCTCATACCCCACGAGCGCTCCGAGAACGAAGGCTCGTCGGCAAAGTATTTCTGCTTCAGCTCGTCGAACAAGTCGGCAGCCAACTGCATCTCGCCACGAATCTGCTCTCGGTCGTCGACAAACGAAGCCATCATCATCAGACCACGAATGCACACATGATGCAACTCACGCCATTCGCCGCTTTCCAGGAACTGCCGACAGGCATCAGGCGAAAAACCGTACTTCGTCTCTTCTTCGGCAATGTGCAACTCCAACAGCACATCGATGACACGCCCGCAACGCTCCGCCTGCTTGTTGACTTCGCGCAGCAGCTTCACCGTGTCAACGGCATGAATCATCGAGATAAACGGTGCAAGATACTTCACCTTGTTCGTCTGCAGGTGGCCAATAAAGTGCCACTCCACATCCTTCGGCATCTGCTCCACTTTCTGCATCAGCTCCTGCACGTGGCTCTCGCCGAAGATGCGCTGTCCGGCATCATAGGCTTCGCGCAGCATCTCCACAGGATGGAACTTGCTCACCGCCACAAGCCTAACACCCTCGGGCAGGTCAGCCAGCACTTTCTTCAGGTTTTGTGCTACATTGCTCATATCGATCTTATTATATAAAAAAGTATAGTCTCGCAAAATATGAGGCTACTACTGCTCGTACTCAGGCACGTCGGCAGCCTTGTCCTGCTTCACGGAAGCCTCATGCTCGTAGACGTCCATAATCTTCGTCTCGGAGATGTTTGCGATGACATAGTCGATCATCGTACCACCCATCACCTGCTCAATGTTCTTCACAGCACCGTTGAACGTACTGGCCTGAACGAGATAGGTCACCGTAGAGCGCTTCTCCTTCTCCGTCTTCTCATCGATGGTGATGAACGAGAGCTTGGCCTTATACCAGCGGTCGTCGGCATCATTCTCGCTGAAGAAAATCTCGTGATAGGCTGCCGGATTAATGTTCTTCACCTCAAACTCACCACTCACGTAGGCCGACATCTCGCGTGTGATGGCCTCTTCGGCCTCGCCGAACGAAAGGGCATCCACAACATAGAGTTCCGGCACTTTCTTTGTCATTCCATCCTCCATCTGGCGCTCATAGCGCACCGTGCATTCAAACCAATTGGCTGTTCTGCTTCTCATTTTCTTATACCTTATTAATAATGTTATGATTGAAATTTTGTTCTCGAGGTGTTTTTTTTCTTGCAGCTGCAAAATTAGTAATTACAATCCAATCTGCAAAACGAAAACACAGATAAATTATTTTTTTTGATAACTTTGCGTCATTATTGCAAAGGTTTGGTTGTAATTATAGATAAAAGGAATACGATGATGACAGAAACCGACGAACTGACATTGGCGCGAAAGGCTGCGAAAGGCGACCGACATGCTTGCCAGCAACTGGTGGCGATGCACGGACAGCGTCTTCTGAGGCTGGTCTGCAGGCTGGTGCCTGATGCTGGCGAAGCTGAGGAAGTGTTGCAGGATGCACTTCTGCGGGCGCTGCGCAACCTGGAGAGCTTTGATGCCGGGCGCGGCTCGCTCGCCTCGTGGCTCTCCACCATTGCCTGGCGCACAGCCCTCAACCACCTGCGCTTGCATCGGCGCCCGTTCACCTTGAGCCTTGAGACCGTCGGGCAAGACCTTTCGACAGTTGCCGGCAACGCCTTCGAAGCTGAAGAGGAAATGCTCGATGCTGCCTTCTCATCAGGACAATCTGCGCGCATAGAGGCTTTAACGAAGGCTTTGCAACAGCTCTCGGCCGATGACAGAACGCTGTTGCGACTGCGCTACACCGACGAGCTCCCTCTCGACGAAATCGCTTCTGCCGTCGGTACCAACACCACGGCTCTTGCCAGCCGTCTCTACCGCATCCGTAAGAAACTCTACAACCTCATCCTAAAAATTGAACAGCAATGAAACAAGTAAATAACGACCTGCGCGAAGCGCTTCGCCTGAGCGAACCCAAGACGCCCCAATTGTCGCCCGACTTTGCCGACCGACTGGCCGAGCGGCTGCAGGAAGACGGGACGACAAGCGACGTCAGCCCCTATCACCTCAACAGCCCCTATAGCCCACAGAGTAGCAGCCATCTTCATCGGCGTGCTGATCATCGGCGGCATCGCCCTTGCAGCATGGATGGCCGCTCCTAAAGCTTCCCATCCTGACACCGAAGCGACTACAATAGTGCAAAAGAGTAATGTGTCGCCCTCAGGGGACGAGGGGGGGGCTCTCTCGTTCACCAACATCCGCCTCGACAGCCTGCTCATCATCGTGGCGAAGCATTACGGTTGCACGGTGGTCTATCGCGACGAACAGCCTCGCACCCTTCGCATCTCCACCACTTGGAACCAAAGCCAGCCGCTGGATGCCTTCATTGCACTCCTGAACGAACTCGACGGCCTGCGCCTCACCACTGAGGACGACACCATCTTCGTCAACAACAAATAAAATTACACGATGAAACGACTACACCTTATTATATATATCCTATTATTTGTAGCAACAAATGCCTTAGCACAAGAACCCACCCCCACCCCCTCCCGAGGGGAGGGTAGTCTGATTACTATTGCTAATAGAAACGCTACCTCCTTGGCTAATCGAGCCCCCCTCCCCTCGGGAGGGGCTGGGGGTGGGTTCTTGGGGGGTGGGCTACTCACCCTCGACTTCCAAAAAGCATCGCTCGCCCAGGCTCTCGACACACTGCGCACCTACACCAACGACTACAACATCACCTTTGTACACAACGACATCGAGCATCTGCAGGTGACACTACAGGCTCATGTCCGCTCCGTGCCCGAAGCCGTAGAGCTCATCTGCAAGAGCCAACCCGTGAAGGTAAAAGTTAAGGATGGGAACATTATCGTGAAGTATCGACCGGAGAAAGACCGAACCATCGCCCTATGGGGCCACGTGCGCGACTCATTCACGAAACACGGCGTGCTGGGCGCGAAGATCTACATGCAAGACGAAAACGGTGTGGTGCTCGACTCAATGACCACCTGGCGACCCAACAACGACCGCGACGATGCCGTCTACCGCTTCGAGGTGCCCATCGCCCAGCGCGGTTACCGCTTCGTGGCCGAGCATCCCGACTATGAAACCACCACCATCGACTACACGCTGCGCTATGCTGCGCGCAACGACTTCTTCGACCTGCCCCACACCTTCATGAAGAAGCGAGACGTGCAGCTCAACGGCGGTGACTTGAACGAGGTGGTCATCACGGCAACGAAGGTGCAGATGGTCTATCGCGGTGACACGCTGGTCTACAATGCCGATGCCTTCAACGTGCCAGAAGGCTCCATGCTCGATGCCCTCATCCGACAGATGCCGGGCGTAGAGCTACACGAGAACGGCGAGATCTATGTGCATGGGCGAAAGGTGGATTTCCTGACGCTCAACGGCAACGACTTCTTCCGCGGAAAGAACAAGGTGATGCTCGACAACCTGCCTTACTATACGGTGAAGAACATCGAGGTTTACGAGAAGCAGACGGAGAAGAGCGAGTGGCTGGGCGTGGCCGATGCACCGAAGGACTTTGTGATGGATGTCGTCCTGAAGCGTGAGTATCGAAAAGGCTATCTTGCCAACCTACAGGCAGGCGCAGGCACAGAGGATCGTTATGCAGCCAAGGCGTTCGGCCAACGCTACACTGATCATTCCTACCTCAACGTCTTCTTCAACGGAAACAACGTCAACGAACTGGATAACCCAGATAACAAAGGAGATTGGAGTACGTCAAAGGCGCAACGTGATGGAACTTTCAATATGAAGACAGGTGGTGCCAACCTATCCATCAACGACAAGGATAAGCGCTGGACGGAAGACATGAACTTTGAAGTCGGTGTGATACGCCAGCACAAGGAGTTACGCTCGTCTTCCGAACACTTCCTGCCCGAGGGCAACGAGTTCTCGCGTGACATCAGCAACCAGCGTTATCGTGATTTCCAGATGGGTGGCAGCAACACTTTTACTTTAAAAAAGCCCTTCTGGTTCCGCAACCAATTGAAGGTCGGCTACGGCCATAGCACCAGCCGAGGCTGCGAGCGCTACGGACGGTTCACGCAGGATCCGTCGTGGATAGGCGGTCCCGTCGTCGTGCTCGACTCGGCATTCCACTACAGTCCCGAGCTGATGCGTGTGCTGGTGAACATGCGCAACGACGACAACACAGGCAGCGAAACCGCTTGGCTGGCGGAGTACAAACCCTCTATCAGCTATAAGTTCCTGTGGGGCGACGACATCGACGTTTGGGGCAACCTGCACCTCGCAGGCCATCGGCAGGAGGAAACCAACCACGTGCTCACCGAAGGCTACAGCAGCGACCGCCGCGACAAAGAGTTGCAGTACGACAACAAGAAATTCAACTGGGAGGCTGGCCTGCAATACACCATCCATAGTCACAGCCATTGGAACTACCGCGCCACCGTGAGTTATCACTATCAGCGCGAGAAAGTGGAGAACGAACTGTTTCTATCACCCCTCCCTACTGGAGAGGGGCTAGGGGTGGGGCTCGACCCTCGCAACACTTACGACTATATCTTCACCAGTCGTCGTATCACTCCGACGCTCATGGTCTACTATCAGCGAGACAACCAGAAGAAGCAACGCAGCACATGGTTTAACATCAGCGTGCCCCTGCACATTGAGCGGCAGCAGATGGACTATCGTCAAAAACTCTCAACTCTCAACTATCCACTTTCAACTAACATCCTACTCCCCACTCCGGCGATACGCTACGAGAGCACCTACAACCAAGGACTGAACTACCTGTTGTTGTCCTACAACTCGGAGTATTTCGCCCCAACGATGATCAATATGGTCAACACGTTCTTCGACAGCGACCCGCTAAACATTCAGCTCGGCAACGACCAACTGGAGACCTCCTTCAAGCATCGGTTCCTTGTGAACTACAAACTTGGATGGAAGCAGCACAACCAATACCTGCGCTTCGATGGCGGACTGAACATCCATCAGAACCAGATAGTGCGCGGTCAGACCTATGACCCGAAGACGGGAGTGACCTATCATCGCTTCGAGAACGTACGAGGCAACTGGGACTCCTGGGGCCAGCTCACCTTTGGCCGCATGCTCGACGCCAAGAAGCGGCTATGGCTGGAGGCGCGCGTGGGCCCTAGCTATGACCATAATGTCGGCATCGCAAGGATACTTACAACCAGCACAAACCTCCCATCCTCGGAGGAGGAATGTGAGGATAGCGGCAAGAGTACAGTCAAAGGCTGGAACCTGAGCGGGTATGCTCAGCTGCGCTACACGCTTAAGAAACTCACACTGAGTGGCTACGTGCGCTATGGCACATCGTGGAAACGCTACACGATTCCCGCCCGTGGCATACAGACTCGATTTCGTCCCATCACCACCCACTACGGCCTGTCGGGCCAATACGAGTTGTCTATCCTTCGTGGCAGCGACGGGCGTGGCCTGCAAGTGGCCACCGATGCCGTGCTCTACGTGAAGCGGGGTTATGGCGACAAGTCGATGGATACCAACGACTTCGTGTGGAATGCTTCAATAGCCAAATCGCTATGGAAGAACCGGTTTGTGGTGAAGCTCGAAGGCTTCGACCTGCTGAACCAGCTCTGCAACATCTATAGCACGGTTGATGCACAAGGCCGCGTTGAGACTTGGCGCAATATGGTTCCGTCGTTCGTGATGCTTCACCTCGAATGGCACTTCTCGCGCCTGCCGAAAAACAAAAAGTAAGCTTTTGATTAGTTAGCAATAGCAATTTCGGCAGCATGCCTCGCGACGAGTCATGCTGCCTTTTTCTTTTGCATACGAAGACGTTTTTGCTTTTCTTTTTGTACTTTTGCAAAATAAATAATCCCATCGGGGTTGGGAAAACGATAGTTCGTTTGTCTTTAAGAAAAGCGAACCCGAATCGAATGCAACCAATGAAACAGAACGACGACATCCGAAGTCTCTACGAGCAGCATCGCGACCGCATGCTCAGCCTTGCCCGCTTCCTGTTGGGCGACGGCGAGGAAAGCCGCGACGTGGTGAGCGACGTGTTCGCCTCGCTGCTCGAACGACCTTCGGCCGACGTCAGCCATCCGGCCTCCTTCCTGCTGATAACCGTGCGCAACCGCTGCCTAAACCTGCTTAGCCGTAAGCAGATGAAGGAGCGCGTTCACAAGTTGCTGCCCATCGACGAACCTACCGACGACGAACTGCCACAGGACGACCAACTGGAAGCCATGCTGCGATTCATCGATACCGAACTCACACCGAAGACGCGCAAAGTGGTGCACCTTCGCTTTGAGGAACATATGACGTATCGCGACATTGCCAGCCATCTCGGCATCAGCGAAGCTGCCGTCTACAAGCATTTGGCACAAGCCATCCGAAAATTGAAACAGCGTTTTAATCCTTAACCCCCACGACATCATGGATCAATTAGAACAATTGCTCGACATGATTGAGCATCCTGACTACTACACCGACGAACAAATAAAGGCATTGCTTAGCGATCCCGACCTGTACAAACATTATGAAATGCTGGTCAGCCTACGCATGGCTTATGAAAATTCAACCCCAACTCTCTCCAAAAGGGAAGGAAACCAACATGGTGGGTGGTTCAGAGTAGCAGCCATCTTCATCGGCGTGCTGATCATCGGCGGCATCGCCCTTGCAGCATGGATGGCCGCTCCTAAAGCTTCCCATCCTGACACCGAAGCGCCTACAATAGTACAAAAGAGTAATGTGTCCCCTTCGGGAGACGAAGGGGGGGCTCTCTCGTTCGACAACGTCAGCCTCGACAGCCTGCTCAACACCGTAGCCCAGCACTATGGGCACGCCGTGGTGTTTACCAGCGACTCGCTACGCCAACTGCGCATCACCACCGTTTGGAACGACCAAGAGCCACTAGCCACATTCCTTGAGAGCATGAACGAACTCGACGGGCTGCACTTCCTGGTGAAGGGCGACACCATCTATGTGGAACCAAAACACGAGGAGGGCGCAGAATGAAACGACTTTTCTTATTCTCGCTCTGCTGTTTTGCAATGCTGCTGCCTTGTAAGGCCCAACAAATCACCCACTCGTTTCGCAACGTTACATTGGCCGAGGCACTCACCGTTATCAAGAACGAACAAAAGATTTACTCCCTAACCTTTGTCAACAACGACCTGGAGAGGCTTCAAGTCACGGCGACGCTGAAGCATTTGTCGGTGCCAGAGGCTGTTGAACAGTTATGCAAGGGCTTGCCCGTGAAGGTGAAAGTCAAAGGACACAGCATCTATGTGCAATACTATCAACCAAAGAAAGTGGAACGCATGTCCATCCAAGGCTATGTATACGACCATCTCACACATGTGCAACTCGTCGGAGCTACTGTGCAACTGCTTGCTGCTGACAGTACAGCCCTCGACACCTGCGAGGCACGGTCGTTTTGGATGTCGGGCGAGAAGAGTGGCTACAACGCCTACTACTCCTTTAGCATTCCTAAGCTGCCGAAGGACTATCTGCTGCGCGTCAGCTACGTGGGCTATGAAACCACCTACATCCCGCTGAGCCTGAAGAACCTGCGCAAGCGAGAGTACAACCGTTCGCTACCTCCCATTTACATGAAGCGTCAGCGCAACCTGCTCAACGAAGTGAAGGTGACGGCCTCAAAGGTGATGTTCTACTATCGTGGCGACACGCTGGTCTACAATGCCGACGCCTTCCAGCTGGCTGAAGGCTCCATGCTCGATGCTCTCATCCGCCAACTGCCTGGCGTGGAACTAAGAAAGAACGGACAGATATTCCACAACGGCAAGTTCGTAAAGAGTCTGCTGCTCAATGGCAAGGAGTTCTTCCGCGGCGATAACCACGTAATGCTCGACAACCTGCCAGCCTACACGGTGAAGGAAGTGAAGATTTACGACAAACTCTCCGAGCAGGCCGAATGGCTGGGCAGCAACGAGGAAAAAGATAAGTACTACGTCATGGATGTGCAACTGAAAAAGGAGTACTCCATCGGGTGGCTAACCAATGTGGAAACAGGAGGCGGCACTGACGAACACTTCCTTGCGCGGCTCTTTGCCTTGCGCTTCAGCGACCATTCGCGTATCGCCCTATATGCCAACGCCAACAACCTGAACGACAATGGCACACCTGGCGAAAACGGCTCGTGGACCTCCAGTGCCAGCAACGGTCGGCAGACATTGCAGAAAGCCGGCATCGACTACAACATCGATGACAGAAACTTGAAGTGGAAGGTAAGCGGCAACGTACAGACGGAGCACGTTGACAATAACCTGCTTACAACAACCGACCGCCAGAACTACCTCAGAAGTGGCGACACCCACGAGCGCGCTGCCAGCCAAAACAGCGACCACAATTTGCGACTTAGCACCAACCACACCATGCAACTGAACGGAAAGAAAGTGCAAACCATCGTCAAACCCAGCCTAACCTACAACCACTGGCGCAACCATTTGCAGACACAATCGTCAGCCTTCAACAACATCGATTCTCTATTATATCGAAACACGCAGCAGGGAGCGCAACGAGGGTATCAACTAAACACATCCCTTGAGGCTTCGGCTACCATCAAGACGACCAACTACAACAGCGATAACCTGAATCTCACAGCCACTGCCACCTACGCCAATCAGGACGACGACCGTCTGAATCGTCAGCAAATCATGCATGGTGCGGCATCACTACACACTTCCTATCTTGACCAACACTTCAGGAACCACCCCGATCACACGCTGAAATACACGGCTTCAGCCACCTACACCTATACCATCCGTCAAGGCATGAGCCTCGAGACTACCTATGGCTTCGACTATCAGCGCAAAAAGCAAGAGAATACGCTCTATGTGTTTCAACAAGAAGATTCTTTGCCACTCCCTTCTGTCACCGATGCAATGCGCACGCTCGACTTCGCCAATAGTTTCAACAGCTTGTACACAGAGAACGCTCACGACATAAACACCATCCTTTGGTGGTTCCCGAACATCGCTGGCGGCAGGGCAAGTATTAGCCTGCGTTTTCCTTTCACGCTACTCAACCAACGGCTCAACTATCAACGTGGCACGCTCGATACTCTCATCACGCGTCGCACTCTGCTCTTCCATCCCGACTGGGGCTATGCCGAATGGCGCAGCAGCAACCAAAAATACAGAGTGTTCTTCGCACCACGCATCTCGGCAAATGCTCCCTCATTGACCCATTTCGTCGATATCCGCGACACTTCCGACCCGTTGAACATACATCTCGGCAATAGTGGCCTGAAAGACACCTACACCTACAACATACAACTCAATGTGCGCAAGACGCTTCGCGACAAGCAAATCCAACAGGCGGCAGGCATCAGTTTCCGATACATACAGAATGCATTAGCCATGAGCATGCTCTACGACGAACAGACAGGCGTACGAACCTACCGTCCCTACAACGTGAACGGCAACTGTCAGTGGCAAATGGGCTATGCCGTAATCGCCCCACTCGACAAGCAGCGAAAACTGCAATTCATGGTGAGACCAGAATTCTACTACATCAAGAGCGTCGATCTTACGGGTACCAGAGGTGTGTTGCAACGCAGCAAAGTAAACACCCTGAAGGCAGAGCTGGAGTCAGAACTGAAATACAAACTCGGCAATCACCAGTTCACACTTGGCGCACATGGCTTCTGGCAACACATCAGCAGCCGTCGCGAAGGCTTCGAGAACTTCAATTTGGCCGATGTTACCACCACCTTCACAGCACAGCTGAAACTGCCTTGGCGGTTGGAATTCAACACCGATATGAACCTCTTCACGCGCCGAGGATACAACGACTCGCAGATGAACACCAATGAATGGGTGTGGAACGCGCGCCTATCGCGACCGTTCCTAAATGGGCAATTGCTTGTGATGGTCGACGGCTTCGACCTGTTGGGGCAGCGTAGCAACGTCACACGCACCATCAATGCACAGGGCCGCGTGGAGACCTGGAACAACACGCTATCCCGCTACTTACTGTTGCATGTTGTCTGGCGGTGGCACAAGAAGCCAAAGGCAAGGTAAGGAAACATTGTTAGACAATCACTTTTTTGATTAATTAGTAAACCGGCGCCAATGGTTCAAGAATCCTTGGTGCAATCTCTCAGCATGCCTGCACGTGAGTGTAGCATGCTGACTGGTTTTATGATCGCGGCAACGGCATAGGTCTTCCCTTGTGTCAGCAACTATCTTGGAACTGGTCACTCATGCTCCAGACCGCCCAAAGCATTGCTCCTGTGGCTTTGTTGCAGTCCTTCTGATGAATGAAAGCATTACTCTAGTGTCTTTGTTGCAGTCCTTCTGATGAATGAAAGCATTGTTCCCGTTCAGTAAATTAACTTAATTTGTGCGGTAAATTAACTTAATTTGCGTGGTAAATTAACTTATTTTACTGAGTAAATTAACTTAATTTGCTGAATAAATTAAGTTAATTTACTGAACAAAACAAGTTGTTTTATAAAATAAGTGCAATGCTTACGTGTTTTCAAAGCAATGCTCCAGCAAAACGAAAGCTATGCTCCGGCAAATCAAAAGCTATGCTCGGGCAAAACAAAAGCTATGCTCAAGCAAGACAAAAGCAATTTACTATTATTGAAGATGTAGGGATGCGACGTGTCGCGTTACTGGAGCAAGGAAGCTCAATCCAATAACGCGGCACGCCGCGTCCCTACATTTACTTGAAACAATTCTACCTCACGCCATCAGAACTGCTCAAGGATCTCGATGCGTTTCTCGGTGGGTGGATGGGTAGCAAACAGGGAGTTGACGAACGACAGCAGGCCCGACGTCAACTTCTCGGGATGGATGATGAAGAGCTGGGCTACGTCGTCGCGCTTCACGTCTTGTAGGCCTGGGTCGCCGGAAATCTTCCTGAGGGCCGAGGCAAGTGCCAACGGGTCGCCGCACAACTCGGCACCGCCTGCGTCGGCCATATACTCGCGCTTGCGGGAGATGGCAAAGCGGGTGAGCAGGGTGAACAAGTAGGCGATGGCCATGCAGATAAAGGCGACGAGCAAGATGAGGATGAGCGACAGGCCGGTGCCTCGTCCGTCGCGGTCGCGGCTGCTATAGCGTCCGAACACCATCACATTGTTCATCAGCCGGGCCGAAAGGCTCATCACCGAGGAGACAATGCCCACGAAGATGATGCTGGTGATGAGCAGACGGGTGTCGCGATTGCGGATGTGGGTGAGCTCATGACCGATGACGCCAGCCAACTCTGCATCGTCAAGGCGATTGGCGAGACCGGTGGTGACGGTAACGGTATAGCTGTTCTTGTCGATTCCGCTGGCGAAGGCGTTGAGTTGCTCGTCGTCAACAATGTTTATCTTCGGCATGTCCATACCGCAGGTCATGCAGAGGTTCTCCACGATGTTATAGATGCGGGGATTCTCGCGACGCTCCAGGGGACGGGCACCGGTGGCATGACGTATCATGCTGGTATTGGCGAAATAGGCGATGCAGAACCACAGCCCTACTCCACCGACCACCCACGGCAGCGTTTGCAGGAAGTAGTAGTTCACCTGCTCAATGCTTACCTGGTTCACGAAGTTGCCATAGTCGTCGTAGTAGCCGTTGCCCAGATAGCTCACCACCATGAGAAACACCCAGATCATGCCCAGGATGATCAGGGGGAAAAGCAGTAGCAACACGATGCTCATCATGTTGTTACGACTGATCTGTGTTTGTATTCCGACGTATTTCAAAACATCTATTACTGCTTCGCAGCGTTCAAAAGGTTCAAAAGTTCTTTCTCCACTTCGTTACGAAAGCGGCAGAGCCGAGCGCAAATGTCGCTACGCAGCGTTCAATGGGTTCAAAGCTTAAAGGCACCTGCGGCAAAGGCAAAGTGCATCGCACAGGTGAGATGCGACACACGAGGATTCATCCTGCATTCCCCCTCCCTACGGGGGGGAGGGGTCAGGGGTGAGGCCTATTAATTGAAATTTATCTCCGGTGCTTTGTCAAGGTTGGCACGCTCCTCGGTGGAAACCTCGAACATCGGCTCCTTGTGGAAACCGAACAGGCCGGCGAAGATATTCGACGGGAATGTCTGAACGGCATTGTTGAGCTCGCGCGTAGCAGTGTTGAAGTAGCGGCGAACGGCAGCCAGCTTGTTCTCGATGTCGGCAATCTCGGTCTGCAGCTGCAGGAAGTTCTGGTTGGCCTTCAGGTCAGGATAAGCCTCGAGGGAGATCTTCAGCCCCGACAAGGCACTCGTCAGCGCATTCTCTGCCTGAATCTTATCGCCGATGGTAGAAGCATTCATAGCGGCCGAACGAGCTTCGGTGACGCGAGTGAGCACTTCCTTTTCATGCTCGGCATAGCCCTTCACAACAGCCACCAGCTGTCCCACAAGGTCGTGGCGCTGCTTCAGCTGCACATCGATGTTTGCAAATGCGTTCTCACGATTGTTGCGCAGTTTCACAAGGTTGTTGTATACGCCAACAGCCCATAATCCCAGTACTGCAATGACTGCAAGGAGAATCAAAAGAATACTCATAGACTACTTTTTTTGTTAGTTAAACATGTTATTTGCTGACAAAGATAATGAAAAATGCAGACAATGCAAAGAATTTAACGTTTTTTCTACTGTTTGCATAAAAAAAGATAGAAATGATGTCGCATTCCACCTGATTACAAGAAATAGCAATCATATCGCAGATGTTCACCTCCTTTTATCAGCCTTCGTGGCTCCCCTCCTTTCGGAGGCGACTGGGGCCTTTAGAGCAGCCACCGGTGTGGCTGCGGCCCCACAAAGGGGAGCGAATCCCTCATTCGCGACGGAGTGCCCGGGGGAGGCTCCCAAAAAGAAAAAGCGGCCATCACCCTTTGCAGGATCATGACCGCTTTTTTGCTATACACATTTCTCTACTTTTTCAATGCTCGCATAACCTTCTCGTAATAACGCTGCGTGCTCCTTACATTGTAGTTCACACCGCCGTTCCACGAACGAATGGCCTTCTCTACGTTATTCTTCGGGTTATACCATGACTGGATGAGCAGGAACATCTCCTTTGACTTCTCAACGTTGAATCTGTCTGATAACTTGTAGCGCTTCTTGCTTTTTCTTTGCTTCAGTATCTCATTACAGTCTTCAACCAAAATCGGAGTAATCTGCATCGCGCCGACTTGATTGCCGTTCTTCGCACGATGATTTCCATTGCTCTCCACCTCGATAATTGCCTCCATCACCGGATTCCAATCGAAGTTTCTCGTCGTTGCTCTACTACCATTGCCTGCTGCCAGAGCAGAATGTGGGTTCGATGTCATCATTAGCAGTGCAACCACTGCACTCTTTAAAAATTTATTCATAACAAATCGTTTTGGGAGTCGTAGGCATCAGAAAAAGCAGCGCATGCCCATGAGCAACCAGCATTAGAAGCAAAGGCGAGAATCGAGAGAGTTTCGAAACGGTGAAACAAGATTCTACTGATCCTATGTTCGCTCTGACTCCGTTAATACTATGGATGATCTTCCGAAACAAAAGGAAGCACCATCACTGTTACGGCTGCAAAGGTACGAACTTTTTCTGACATATGCAAACTTTCGAGCCATTTTCTACATTTTTTAAGATTATTAAAGTGTTGAAAATCAATTATTTGCCCTCAAAACCTGAAGGAAAACACCTGCAAAGTGGGCCTCGAAGCGGTAGTTTTCCACAGTGCACAATCATTGCCCTACGTTTATCTATATCTCATTGCATATCAATCATTTACGCATATTTCCCTCAAAGCATCCTTTAACGTAACTCCACATCTCCTTCTTGACCTGCATCAAGTGCAAATAGAATGCTATTTTACGGAAAAAGATCATAAGATGTCTGAAGTGTCGCAAGCTCCATTTCCCAAGGGCTCAAAGGGGCTTAAAGGGAAGTAAAGGGACGAATGATTTGCAGCCAACTGTAGGGGCAGACCCCTGTGTCTGCCCGTGAGTTTGGGGAGGTATGTGCATGCAGGTTGTTCGCTGCGTGTTCGCTCTAGTTCGGGCAGACACTGGGGTCTGCCCCTACGCGCTGGGCGTTCTACCTTCTGCAACGAAACAATTGTCCCTTTTATGCCCTTTTCTCCCCTTTATGCCCTTTATACCCTTTTGTTTTTGGGTCGCCCGCATCGCGGATAAAACACTTTTGCTTGCCTGCATCGCGGATGACATCCCGTCCTCCCACCACCAGCAAATTGGCACGAAATAAGAAAATAATGTGCAGAAAAGTAACTTTCATCGCGTTTTTCTTGTTAAAATGAAAGATTATTTGTACTTTTGCACTCATTCTATTATTCACACAACTTATCAACACAAAATTCAGGACAACAATGATCTGGAACCCGAACAAAGAATGCATGAGCCGTGACGAGATGAGCGCCCTACAGGGTAAGCGGCTCAATAAAATCGTGACGTATGTCTACCACAACGTTCCTTTCTACAGGCACAAACTGCAGGAACTCGACATACGTCCAGTCGATATTCAAACCATCGAGGACATCAAGCGCCTGCCGTTCACCACGAAGCAAGACCTGCGCGACAACTATCCTTTCGGTCTGCAGGCAGCTCCCAGGAGCGAAATCATTCGCGTGCATGCGTCGTCGGGAACAACGGGAAATCCTACCATCGTAGGCTATACACGCAAGGACATCGGCGTGTGGAGCGAGTGCATGGCCCGCTGTCTCACCGCCTATGGCATCACACGCAACGATACCTTCTCTGTGAGCTACGGCTACGGACTCTTCACGGGCGGACTCGGCGCACACTATGGCGTGGAGCACCTCGGAGCATCGGTGGTGCCGGCTTCAACGGGAAATACCGAGAAGCACCTGAAGCTCATTCGCGACCTGGGCGTCACGGGCATCGCTTGCACTCCGTCTTACGCACTCTATCTGGCTGAGACGATGGACCGCCTCGGCATCACGAAAGACCAGATCAAGCTGCGCGTCGGCGCCTTCGGAGCAGAGCCTTGGACGGAGCAGATGCGTCAGGAAATCGAGGAGCGGCTCGGACTGAAGGGCTACAACCTCTATGGCTTGAGCGAAATCATGGGACCGAGCGTCAGCTACGAATGTGAGGAGCAACACGGCAGCCATATCTGCGAAGACCATTTCTATCCGGAAATCATCGACCCGGTGACACTTGAACCTCTGCCAATGGGCCAAACGGGCGAGCTGGTGTTCACAACGCTTACGAAGGAAGGTATGCCGCTATTGCGCTATCGCACTCGCGACCTCTGCTCGCTGCTGCCCGGCGACTGCCCCTGTGGCCGCACCAGTGTCCGCATGGGACGCATCGAAGGCCGCTCCGACGATATGCTTATCATCCGTGGAATCAACGTCTTCCCGTCGCAGGTGGAGAGTGTTGTGCTGAGCATGCAGGAGTTTGCACCACGCTACATGCTCGTCGTCGACCGCAAAAACAATCTCGATACGCTGCAAGTACAGGTGGAGCTGCGCCAGGAGTACTTCACAGAGACCTTCGACACGCCGGCAGCCATCGACGCACTCGAGAAGAAGCTCGCCAACCGCCTGAAGAGTGTGCTGAGCATTTCGGCAAAGGTGCAGCTGAAGGCACCAAACACCATCGAGCGTTCGCAAGGAAAGAGTGCTCACGTCATCGACCTGCGCAAACTCTGACCGCTGCCCCACCCTTCCACATGAATCGGAAATAACAAACAAACCAATCATAACTTCGAACCCAAAAAGAATGAAAGAAAATTCGCAATCTCCCTATTTCAACCCCGAATTAGAAACCATGTCGCGGGCCGACCTGGAGAAACTACAGTTGGAAAGGCTGCAGAAGACCGTCAAGCATTGCATGAATGCTGAGTTCTACCGCCGTCGCTTCAAGGAGTTAGGCATCACACCCGACGACATCAAGTCGCTCGACGATGTCCAGCGCCTGCCGTTCACAACGAAAGAGGACCTGCGCGACAACTACCCCTTCGGCCTTGCATGCGTGCCTCTCAGGGAGTGCACACGTCTGCACTCGTCGAGTGGTACGACGGGAAATCCCACGGTGGTGCTCCACACGCAGCGCGATATCGACGAGTGGGCGAATGCCGTTGCCCGCTGTCTGTGGATGGTAGGCAGCCGTCCCGACGATGTGTTCCAGAACTCGGCCGGCTATGGTATGTTTACGGCCGGACTGGGCTTCCAGTATGGTGCCGAGAAGGTGGGCATGCTCACCGTTCCTGCCGCCGCTGGTAACACGAAGCGACAAATCAAGTTCATTCGCGACTTCGGAACAACAGTGCTTCATGCCATCCCCTCCTACGCCTCACGCATCTACGAGGTGATGAAGGCTGAGGGCGTCGACCCACGGAAGGATACGCAGCTCCGCGTGCTTTGCATCGGTGCCGAGCCGCACAGCGAGGAACAGCGCCAGCGAATCGAGGAGAATCTGGGAGTGAAGGCCTACAACTCGTATGGCATCTCGGAGATGATGGGCCCCGGCGTAGCATTCGAATGTCAGGAGCAGAACGGACTGCACATCTGGGAGGACTATTTCATCATTGAGATTATCGACCCGGTGACACTCAAGCCCGTACCCGATGGCGAACTCGGCGAACTGGTCATCACCACCATCAACCGCGAGGCAATGCCGCTGCTGCGCTATCGCACACGCGACCTCACACGCCTCCTGCCCGGCGACTGTCCCTGTGGACGCAACCATCGCCGTCTGGCTCGACTGCAGGGTCGCAGCGACGACATGCTTATCCTGAAGGGCGTGAACATCTTCCCCATCCAGATTGAGAAGATTCTGCTGAAGTTCAAGGAACTCTCCACCGACTACCTGATTACCGTCGAGACCAAGGGCGATTCCGACATCATGACCGTTGAAGTGGAACTCAACACCCTTTTCTCCGACGACTATCAGCAGTTGGTACAGCTCGAGAAGAACATCACACGCCAGCTAAAGGACGAGATTCTCATCACACCGAAGGTGAAGCTCGTGCGAAAAGGCTCCCTCGCCGTAAGCGACGAGAAGAAAGCCGTCCGTGTGCGTGACCTCCGCAAGCTCTTCTAAGCACTCGCATGCAAGGTCCAACTGTTCAAGCGTTTCAAACGATACGTCTATTTAATCATTCATAACATTTCAACCCCAAAATTCTATGACTGCAAAACAACTATCCATCTTCATGGAAAACCGCTCAGGCACACTCATCAATGTGCTTGAAGTATTGAAAAAGGCGAAGATCCAAATCCTGGCATCTACCATCGCCGACACTGCAGAGTACGGCATCTACCGCATCATCTGCGATCAGCCGAAGGAAGCCTTTGCCGAGCTGCAGGCAGCAGGAGTTGCCGTCGCGCTCTCCGATGTCTTCGCACTCGAACTCGACAACGTCCCTGGTGGTGCTGCCGATGTTGTCAGAACAATCAGCGAGGCTGGCATCAGCATCGCCTACCTCTATTCTTTCACGCACAAAGGAAAGGGCATCCTCATCTTCCGCACCGACAACATGGATGAAGCCCGTGAGGTCATCACCAAAAACAACCTGAAGTACATCTGCGGAAAAGACATCAGCGAACTCTTCTAGCACAAGCGAAAAAAACATCGCTCGGCAGTTCTAGCCACCCGCAAGAAGAACATCAAGCACATCCAACAACACAAGGAGGCAGAGAGCACCACTCCCTGCCTCCTTTGTTTTTCCCCACCACAACACCCAGCCGTAGGGGCAGACCCCTGTGTCTGCCCGAACAGCAACTAACAACAACCGCCAATAAACAACGACAAAACAACCTTCCATCAATAGCGGGCAGACACGGGGGTCTGCCCCTACACGAGGAGGGGGACGTTTCAATGAAAGAGCCGCGTGGGGGTTACAAACTTCGAAAACTATAGTGTCCCCCTCGGGGGACGACAGGGGGGCTTTCGGGCGACGACAGGGGGGCTAAAAAAAGAGCCCTGCAGTCTTGTGACCACAGGGCTCTCACTTGAAAAAAGGCGGCTACCTACTCTCCCACATTGCATTGCAGTACCATCGGCGCAAGCGG
>ONCG01000025.1 GCA_900316285.1 uncultured Prevotellaceae bacterium | reverse complement strand
GAAGAAGGTACTTGAACATGCGGATGGGAGACTCCGCCATACGGCCATTGTCTGAACAATACTTGTCCACTAACTCCTGATATACAAAGGAGAAATCAATGAGAGTGTTGATCCGTCGCAGAAGGTTGTCTTGCGGGACAACAATATCATACAAACCACTATATTCACTCAATATCAGCTCTTGTTCCTGAGATAACATAAACTTTAAGGTTTATTAAAGGTACAAAAAAATCTGCACATAGCCAATTTTTTACATGACTATGTGCAGGCTTTAATTGTTAAAAAGAGTCTATAGGGACTTTTTCAGTGCCCTCCTTTGTAGCGATGTCTTTTTTTGTACATACGTGACAGATAGGGAGAAGACATACGGGACAGACGAACAGGTGTGAAGAAGACACACCCAACCGTAGGGGCAGACCCCAGTGTCTGCCCGAACAGATAGGGAGAAGACATACGGGACAGACGAACAGGTGTGAAGAAGACACACCCAACCGTAGGAGGGTGTGTCAAAATAGAACAAGGAGTTCATTTGTTGTCCCCTCCTTCGGGAAGGAGGGGTAAGGGGTGGTAGCGGAACAAACAATGCTTGACCTATTAAATAGGTAAGGACCGTATTCTTCTCTACCACCCCGCACCCCTCCTCCCAGGAGGAGGGGACTACTGGCTGCATCTTTTCATCCATTATTTCATTTTGACACACACACACGGAACAAGCGAGAAGAAGTGATGTTCGTAGGGTTCAGAAGCTGTCTTTGGGTGTTTGGTCCTCTCCTTGTTTCAGTTGCAGGTGGGGACGTTCCCAGATCAGCCAGTCGTCGATTTCCTTGAACAGGCGGGTAAGGACATCATGGTAGTGGTCGGGATAGACCATTGAATAGACAAACCAGCGATTGTCATGACGGATGAACTTGGCGTAATAGCTATAGCCTTCTATCGGGCTTCCGTCCTCATATTGCGGCCCAGAGAGGATGAAGTAGTACTTGCCTTGCTTCTGCTTGGTGGCATGAAGGATATGAGCTAAAGAATCCTTTGCCTCCTTGTCGCTCATTCCCTGATTGCTCAACGTGTAGCCTTCGAGTACCACCGTAGCCCATTGGTCAGCATAGCAAAAGCGGGCACGACCGGTGCCGTTAGGTTGCTGGCTGAAAAATGAAGGATAGCGGATGGCGAAGTCGTAGGTGGAATCCTTGTATTCATACATCTCAGCGAAAGTCAGGTTCCGCTTAAAAATTTCCTCATCGGTCCTTTCCTCTGAGCAAGCATCTATCCAGTCGATGGACACCGCAACGATGATGATGGCAATGAAAGTGAAGATTGCTCTGCGCATGATTACTTGCTTTGAAGAATACCTGTTTCGCTGTCGCTATGATTCATGCTGCGCTGGATGTCACGATATCTGCGTCCGCGATCAAGCCGATAAGAGAGCTTGAGGGTAATCATGTTGCCATAGTCGCGATAGTGTTGCGAGATTTCCTTCTGCACATAACGGCTCACAACTTCCGTTTTGTTGGTCAGGGGGTGCTGGCTGAAAGGATGCTGGGCATAGAGGGATATGCTGAGTGCATCGCTGACGCGATAGTTGCACGTTAGATACCACGCTGGAGCCTGATGCCCGCGATGCTCACCCTCCATGAAGTTCCATCCGTTGTCGGCGTATGCTCCGAGCGTCCAACGCCCCAGGTAGGCTTGCAGCGAGCAGCCGCCATTAAAAGAGGTGTAGGTATGGGTGTAGTTCTCTCCATAGTTAAAGAATCGGTAGATGCCACCATAGAGGGTTGCCGACAACTTGTCGGGGACGATGTCCCACTGGTTATAGCTGTTGATATAGAAGAAGTTGCACTCGTTGTCTAAGTTGGCTCCGCCTTCGTCCGTCACGACTCGGCCATTCAAGCCAGCTTGATGGCTCTTGCTGCTCCGTCCGTTAGTCTGCGTCTGATAGAAGTGTCCGTCCTTGCGGATGTACTTCTCCAAGTTGCAGTGAGAGTTGATGCGATAGTAGCCTTGCAGCTCAGAGGTGAAGCGAGGCGAGGAATACGAGAGCGTCAGAAAGTGAGAAGTGACGCTGTTGGGCTGTATTTCCGGATTGCCAAGAATGGTCTCCATCGAGTTCTGCTTGATGCTGACATCGCTGACGAGTGCAATCTGCGAGACGTGTTGTGAAATCTCGAAGTCGTACTTCACCTTCAGACGACTGGCCAACGGATAACTGACTGTGACTTTCGGGCGGAAGAGCCAGAAGTTGTTCTGCGTCTCTCCTTGCCGATAGTAGCGCCGACTCACGCCAAGCCCTCCCATATAGTTGAGCTTCCCCACATTTCCTTTCAACTGCGAGAATAGATAGACGGAAGAAGTATGCATATCGTTCACGGCCTCGGCGTCGCCTTGATACACGTTGTGGCTGTACCGCTGGCCGTATTGTATACCAGTGGAAAGCGTGAACGGCTTCAGCCGGTTCTCATGGATAGCCTCGCCCCACAGCGACCAGGTCTTTCCGTCGGTAGCGTATTGATAGACAGAGCCTTCGTTGTTCTCTATATCGCCTTTCGTTCGGATGTGCGTTCCCACGACATTGGCCGTTAGCGACTGGTGGCGCTTGAAGTCTTGATGATAATAGACATCGAGCGACGGCGAGCTCGAGC
This sequence comes from uncultured Prevotellaceae bacterium, assembly GCA_900316285.1. GTDB lineage: Bacteria > Bacteroidota > Bacteroidia > Bacteroidales > Bacteroidaceae > Prevotella. The sequence continues at coordinate 141,033 of ONCG01000025.1, read as the reverse complement.
GCGATGACGAATGCTCATCGTAGGGCATGCCGTTGAGCAACATGTCGGCATCTCTCCTTTGTGGACGGAGCGTCGCACTTCCGCTCAGCTTGGCTTGCAACACATAACTGCTGTCGCTGAGGCTATAGGTCAGCTGGGCATTGTGGCTGAGGCCCTTGTCAGTTATCTGCTCGCTCTGCCGACGCATGATGACGGCATTGCCGTTTTCCAACAGATAAGTAGAGCGTTCGTCGTAGGTCTGCCCTTTGGAATGATGGTAGTCGATGTCGTAATTGATGGCAAACTCGCTTCGTCCGCGATTCACTTTGCCGTAGAGCGTCTCATTGCCGTTGACGGCGGTGAGCGTATTGGTGAGTTGCGTACCAACAGCGTAGCCACTGACGGGTTTCCTTACCTTGATATTAATAATGTACGCGATGCCCTCTCCATAGCGCACACCGGGATTGTCGACGTACTCAATGCGTTCGATGCCTTGCAAGTCGAGCGTCTGCAGGTCCTCGCGCGAGGCAACGATGTCGTTGATGCGCACCTGGACGGAGCCGAGGTTCGTCAATGCCGTGATGCTGTTCATCGCCTCGTCAACGCGGATATGGGGCAGCGTGAGTTTTGCCAATAGCGAGTAGCCGTTGGGCGATGCTGCGATTTGCTGTTTGGTGGGGTAGATCCATTGTCCGTCGACTTTCTGAACAACGCGTGCTCCCTTCACCGTTACTTCCTCCAGTGTGACCTGCTTTTCATCCTGTGCCGCAGCAGTCAGAAAGCCGACTGCCATCAGCATACATAATAATCTTTTCATAGCTTGCGTTTTTTTGTTTGCAAAAGTATGAAGAGATTCCTGTAAGAACGAAAAAAGAGTCTGACATTTGCCTGACATTTGGTTGTCAGGCGCGTTGTCAGCCGCCTGTTTCCCTCCCTTGAACTCGCTGTTTTTATTCGCTCAAGTTAATGTTTTCGTTTCTCTATGTCATTGCTTTCGTGTAGTTGTCTCAATGACCTAGTGATGTGAAAGCAATGAGATAGAAAAGTAAATTAACAGTTATTTTATTCAGTAAATTAAGTTATTTTACTTAGCAAATTAAGTTAATTTACTCATCAAATTAAGTTAATTTACTGAACAAAATCAGTTAATTTGCAGAATGGGAGTTATGTTCTCGTTTCATCAGGGCAATGCATTTGCTGATGTTTTGCATACATATTAACTGAAGTTTCGCATGCTCCACTTCACAGGGCTTCGCTCGGCTTTGCCGCTTTCAGAACGCAGTGGGGAAAGAAAGGGGAGAAAAGGGGTTAAAAGGGAATAAAAGGGACGAATGCTTTGTGCAATCAGAGGGGGGAGGCAGGACTATTGTCCCTTTTCTACCCTTTTATTCCCTTTTATTCCCTTTTCTTCCCCTTTATACCCTTTATTCCTTCGACTTGCGAAAGTTGAAGATATTAATAGGCCTGCTCATGTACTCCTTTGATGGCACGGCCGCTGGGGTCGTTCATGTTGCGGAAGGCGGCGTCCCATTCGAGGGCGATGGCGGTGGAACAAGCGACGCTGGCCTCTGAGGGCACGCTGCGGGCAGCGGAGTCGGAGGGGAAGTGCTCGGCGAAGATGCTGCGATAGTAGTACTCTTCCTTGTTCTTGGGTGGATTAATGGGGAAGCGCTCGGCGGCATGAGCCATCTGCTCGTCGGAGACGGCCTCGGCGGTGAGCAGTTTCAAGGTGTCGATCCACGAGTAGCCGACGCCGTCGGAGAACTGCTCCTTCTGTCTCCATGCCACTTCGCTGGGCAACAGATGGGCAAAGGCTTCGCGGACAATCTTCTTCTCGATGATAAAGTTCTCCTCGCCTTCAGGAGAGGGGCTGGGGGTGGGACCACACATCTTGGCCTGGGGATTGGTGCGCATAGCGACATCAAGGAATTCTTTGTCGAGGAAGGGCACGCGTCCTTCAATGCCCCACGCACACAGGCTCTTGTTGGCACGCAGGCAGTCGTAGAGGTGAAGCTTGGAGAGCTTGCGCACTGTTTCATCGTGGAAGTCGCGGGCCGACGGTGCTTTGTGGAAGTAGAGGTAGCCTCCGAAGACCTCGTCGGCGCCTTCGCCGCTGAGTACCATCTTAATGCCCGTCGACTTGATGACACGTGCGAGCAGATACATCGGCGTAGAGGCACGAACGGTGGTGACGTCGTAGGTCTCGATGTAGTAGATGACGTCGCGAATGGCGTCGAGTCCTTCCTGAATGGTGTAGTTGATTTCGTGATGTACGGTGCCGATATGTTCCGCCACGAGGCGTGCCTTTGCCAAGTCGGGAGCTCCCTTCAGGCCTACGGCAAAGCTGTGCAGGCGCGGCCAGTAGGCGCGTGTCTTCGAGTCGTCCTCAATGCGATGCTCGCTGAACTTCTCGGCGAGGGCAGAGATGACGCTGCTGTCGAGGCCTCCGGAGAGGAGCACGCCGTAGGGCACGTCGGACATGAGCTGTCGCTTCACGGCGGCTGTGAGGGCATCGCGGATGGCTTCGACGGAGGCGGGGTTGTCCTTTACGGCATCAAACTGCATCCAGTCGCGCTGGTAGTATTGGCGCATGCGCCCCTCGCGACTCCAGTAGTAATGGCCGGGCAGGAAGGGCTCGTAGCGCTGGCACTGGCCTTCGAGGGCTTTCAGCTCAGAGGCTACATAGACGGTTCCATCGTCGTCGTAGCCGATGTAAAGCGGTATGACGCCAATGGGGTCGCGAGCGATGAGGAATTCGTCGCGTTCTTCGTCGTAGAGGACGAAGGCGAAGATGCCGCTGAGCTGTTCGAGCATTCCACAAATCTTCTCATGAGAGCATCCGCTCTCCTCTCTTTCAGGAGAGAGGGTGGGGGAGAGGCTTCTATAGAGGGCGAGGATAACCTCGCAGTCGCTGCCCGTCTGGAAGTCGTACTTGCCGACATAGCGACGACGTATCTCCTGGTGGTTATAGATTTCGCCATTCACGGCGAGGACTTGTTGCTTGTCGGGAGAGTAGAGGGGCTGTCCGCCCGATTCGGGGTCGACGATGCTCAGTCGCTCGTGGGCGAGGATGGCTGAGCCGCCACAGTAGATGCCACTCCAGTCGGGTCCGCGATGACGGATTTTCTGACTCATCTTCAATGCTTTGTCACGCAGAGCCTGCGACTGCTCCTTCACGTTTAGTATTGCTACGATTCCACACATAGTTGTATTATTTAAATAAGTTCAAAGCTGCTGCGCAGCGTTCAAAGCGCTACGCGCGTTCAAAGTTCAAAGTTCAAAGTTCTTTCTCCGCTATGCTACGAAAGCGGCATAGCCGAGCGCAAAGCGCTACGCGCGTTCAAAGCTGCTGCGCAGCAGTTGTTACTCCACGGTCACACTCTTGGCGAGATTGCGAGGACGGTCGACATCCTTGCCCTTGCAAACAGCGATGTGGTATGCCAATAGCTGCAGGGGGATGGAAGCGATGAGGGGTTGGAAACACTCCAGCGTGTCGGGCAGTTCTATCACGTGGTCGGCATACTGGCTGATCAGCTGATCGCCTTCGGTGACGAGTGCTGTTACCCTTCCTCCACGTGCCCGTACCTCCTGAATGTTCGAGATGACTTTTTTATAGAGTCGGTCGTGGGTGGCGATGACGAATACTGGCATCTCAGAGTCGATGAGGGCAATGGGTCCGTGCTTCATTTCTGCAGCAGGATAGCCCTCAGCATGAATATAGGAAATCTCCTTCAGCTTCAGTGCACCCTCTAGGGCCAGTGGATAGTTGTAGCCGCGGCCGAGATAGAGGCAGTTCTTTGCATAGGTGAAAATCATTGCCAGGCGTGCAATCTGCTCATTGGTCTTCAGCGCCTGCCGAATCTTCTCGGGAATGAGTGTGAGCTCTTTCACCATCTCGCGATAGAGCTCGTCGGAAATGGTCTGGCGCTCGCGGGCAAGGCATAGTGCCAACATCGACAACACCGTCACCTGACCCGTGAAGGCCTTTGTGGAGGCCACACCGATTTCCGGTCCTACATGGATGTAGGTGCCTGTATCGGTAGCACGAGGAATCGATGAGCCGATGGCGTTGCAGATGCCGTAGATGAATGCTCCCTGCTCCTTTGCCAGTCGGACGGCAGCCAGTGTGTCGGCGGTCTCACCACTTTGTGAAATGGCGATGACCACATCGTCCTTCGTCACTACGGGATTGCGATAGCGAAACTCCGAGGCATATTCCACCTCGCAGGGGATGCGGCAGAGGCTTTCGAAGAGCTGCTTACCGATGAGGCCGGCGTGCCAGGAGGTGCCGCAGGCCACGATGACGATGCGTCGTGCCGAGAGCAACTGTTGGCGATAGTCGATGAGTGCTGAAAGGGTGACATTGGTGCCCTCGACGTTGATTCTTCCCCGCATGCAATTGGTGAGGCACTCCGGCTGTTCGAAGATTTCCTTCAGCATGAAGTGCTCGTGGCCACCTTTTTCGATTTGTCCGAGGTCGATGTCTACTTTCTTCACTTTCAGTTCCTGTTCTTCGCCGAGGATGCTCATCACCTTCAGCTCCTCGCCGAGTCGGATGACGGCGATGTTTCCATCCTCCAGATAGACCACTCGGTCGGTGTATTCGATGATGGGGCTGGCATCAGAGCCAATGAGGAACTCGTCGTCGCCGATGCCCACCACCAGTGGGCTCTGCTTGCGGGCGGCGATGATTTGACGAGGGTCGCGCTTGTCGACGATGGCGATGGCGTAGGCTCCGATGACCTGATAGAGTGCCACCTGCACGGCCTCGAGCAGCGAGAGTTGCTTCTTGGTCATGATGTACTCCACCAGTTGCACCAGCACTTCCGTATCGGTGTCGCTCTCGAACTTGATGCCTTTCGCCTGTAGTCGGTGCTTAATATCGGCGTAGTTCTCGATGATGCCGTTGTGGATGATGGCCAGGTTGTGACTCTGCGAGTAGTGCGGGTGGGCGTTGCGTGCCGAGGGTTCGCCGTGGGTAGCCCAGCGCGTGTGGGCGATGCCCACGTGGCCCGACACATCTTTATCGCTGCAATACTCCGTGAGGTTGTCTACCTTACCTTTTGTCTTATACACATTCAGGTTGCCGTTCTCGCAAATCAGGGCTACGCCGGCACTATCGTAGCCACGATATTCCAGACGCTTCAGTCCTTTCACCAAAATGGGGTAGGCTTGCTTGGAGCCTATATACCCTACAATTCCACACATAGTTATTATTTTTTTTAAAAAAGGTTCAAAGCTGCTGCGCAGCGTTCAAAGTTCAAAGATTAAAGCTGCTACGCGCGTTCAAAGTTCAAAGTTCAAAGCTGCTGCGCAGCGTTCAAAGTTCAAAGATTAAACTGTAGGGGCAGACCCCCGTGTCTGCCCGTGAATATGGGGTGTATGGGCATGCTGGTTGTTCGTTGTTGTTCGGGCAGACACGGGGGTCTGCCCCTACGGTTGGTCATGACAGCCTCGAATGGTATAGTGTCCCCCTCGGGGGCGACTGGGGTCTTTAGAGCAGCCACCGGTGTGGCTGCGGCCCCACAAAGGGGAGCAAATCCCCCATTTGCGACGGGGCCGAAAGGGGGTCTATAAGTATGCCAAATACAGATAATTGGTTTGGGCGGGATATTCTGCTGCGAGCGTGTCGATTTGGTTGACCGTTGGCACGATGCCCAGTTCTTTTCTCCACTCGCGGATGGTGAGGCCGGCATGCTCGGAGTCCATGCAACTCTCTAGTCCTATGGCGCGGCCGATTTGGAAATCGGAGAAGCCGTAGACCTTTGCTTTGTGCAGCAGCTGCATGAACTCTGGGGCTTCGAGATACTCGATGAGCTCAAGTGGTTCCATAAACGTCACCATGTCGGCCAGTTGACTGTACTCGTGCAGTTGGAGGTCGAGGTCGATGATGTGCTTCAGCTTCTGCAAGAACCAGCGGTCGATCATGGTCAGTTGGTGAATCTGTTCGATGCTGTAGCCCAGCTTCATGGCTTTCGACACCACGAAGATGCGCATGTCGGTGGGTTCGTGAAGGGCCTTCGCAATATCTCTGATTTTTATCTCATGATTCTCCACGAATCCATGCATGCCCTGACCAATCATGCGCAAGCCTTTCTGCAGAGCCTCCTCGAAGGTTCGACCGATGGCCATCACCTCACCAACGCTTTTCATCGACGAACCGAGCTCGCGCTTGACGCCGCGAAACTTCGTCAGGTCCCAACGTGGAATCTTCACGGCTACGTAGTCGAGGGCCGGTTCGAAGAAGGCAGACGTGGTCTTGGTGACCGAGTTCTTCAGTTCGAAGAGACCATAACCCAATCCCAGCTTCGCCGCGACGAAGGCAAGTGGATAGCCCGTGGCTTTGGAGGCTAGCGCCGAAGAGCGGCTGAGGCGGGCGTTGACTTCGATGACGCGATAGTCTTCCGACTGCGGGTCGAGGGCATATTGCACGTTGCATTCGCCCACGATGCCGATGTGTCGGATGATCTTGATGGCCAGCGCGCGCAGCTTGTGGTACTCGCTGTTGGAGAGCGTCTGCGACGGGGCTACGACAATCGACTCTCCCGTGTGGATGCCCAACGGGTCGAAGTTCTCCATGTTGCAGACGGTGATGCAGTTGTCGTAGCGGTCGCGCACCACCTCATATTCTATCTCTTTCCATCCCCTCAGCGATTTCTCCACTAACACCTGCGGTGAGAACGAGAAGGCCTCTTCAGCTTGCTTGAGGAGTTCGTCTTCGTTGTCGCAGAAGCCGCTGCCCAGCCCACCGAGGGCGTAGGCAGCCCGGAGGATGACGGGGAATCCCAGTTCGCGAGCCGCCCTCTGCACCTCCTTCACGGTGGAGCAGGCCTCGCTCTTAATGGTCTTCACGCCAATCTCGTCGAGTCGTCGTACAAAGAGGTCGCGGTCTTCGGTGTCGATGATGGCCTGCACGGGTGTTCCCAACACCTGCACGCCGTAATGGTCGAGCACACCTCTTTTATAAAGTTCCACACCGCAGTTCAGCGCCGTCTGTCCACCAAACGAAAGCAGAATGCCATCGGGCCGTTCCTTTTCGATGACACGCTCCACAAACTCGGGCGTGACGGGTTGGAAATAGACTGTGTCGGCCACATCCTTGCTGGTTTGCACGGTGGCGATGTTCGGATTGATCAGCACCGAGTGGATGCCCTCTTCCTTCAAGGCTTTCAGCGCCTGTGCGCCGCTATAGTCGAACTCGCCCGCTTGTCCAATCTTTAATGCACCGCTGCCCAACAGCAGCACTTTCTTTATCATACGTTTTTCCATCATCCTAACATCTTTACAAATTCGTCAAACATCCATTCTGTATCGGTCGGACCGCTGCAGGCCTCGGGATGAAACTGTGCCGACATCCAGGGATTCGACCTATGGCGGATGCCCTCGTTCGAGCCGTCGTTCATGTTCACGAAGAGCGGTTCCCAGTCTGCAGGGAGCGTCTTGTCGTCAACGGCATAGCCGTGGTTCTGCGAGGTGATGAAGCATTGTGTGCTACCCACTCGCTGCACGGGCTGGTTGTGTGAGCGATGACCGTATTTCAACTTGTAGGTCAGTGCCCCCACAGCACGGGCCAACAGTTGGTTGCCAAGACAGATTCCCATGCAAGGACGGACTGTAGATCCATCTGCATGAGAAGAGCCTTCGCCTTTTTCCAATTCGGTTTTTAGGAACTTCCGGATGTGCCCCACCGTCACTTCGCATTGTTCAGGATCGCCAGGACCATTGGCCAGGAACAATCCGTCGAAGTCTAACTGGTTGAAGTCGTAGTCCCACGGCACGCGAATCACCTCTAGGCCTCGTCTGACGAGACAGCGGATGATGTTCGCCTTCACGCCGCAATCCACTAAAACCACCCGTTTCCCAGCACCTCGGTTATAGGTAATCACCTCCTTGCAACTCACCTTCTCCACCCAATTCACGCTTCCATAGTCCTGATGGTCATGAAACTCTCCTCCCTTGGGGAGGGGAAGGGGGTGGGCTTCTATCCTTCCCATCATCACTCCATGTTCGCGGAGCACCATCGTTAGCTGGCGGGTGTTGATGCCAGTGATGGCTGGAATCTTCTCTCGCTGCAGCCATGAGGCCAGGCTCTCCTGCGCATTCCAATGCGAGAAATTCTCGCTATAGTCTGCCACCACCAATGCCTTGACATGAATCTTCTCGCTCTCCATGAACAAAGGTAGGCCGTCGGTGCCTATTCCTGTGTCGGGCACGCCATAGTTGCCAATCAGCGGAAATGTCGTCACAAGTATCTGACCGGCATAGCTGGGGTCGGTCAGGCTCTCCGGATAGCCCATCATCGCGGTATTGAAAACCACCTCGCCCACGGCGTTTCCTTCGTAGCCGAACGACCAGCCCGGGAACTCCGTTCCATCTTCGAGTATCAGTTTTGCTGCTCTCATCATTGTCTCTTTCTCGTTTCTTTCGGTATGGTTTACAATGTAGTGTTGCACGCTTTAATGAACGACATGAACAGCGGATGCGGATGGAGCACCGTCGACGAATATTCGGGATGGAATTGCGTTCCGATGTACCAGCGCTTTTCGGGAATCTCGACGATTTCTACCAGGTCGGCAGCGGGGTTTACTCCCACACATTTCATGCCTGCTGTCTCGTATTCCTCTCTGTAGAGATTGTTGAACTCATAGCGGTGTCGATGGCGTTCACGGATGAGCGACGTACCGCCATAAGCCTCAAAGACGCGACTACCATTGATCAGTTCGCAGTCGTAAGCCCCTAGACGCATCGTGCCCCCCATCTGCGTGATGGCCTTCTGTTCTTCCATCAGGTCGATGACGGGGTGCATCGTGTCTGCCGACATTTCGCTGCTGTTTGCATCCTTGTAGCCTAGGACATTGCGTGCAAACTCGATAACCATCATCTGCATGCCGAGACAAATGCCGAAGGTGGGAATATCGTTCGTGCGACCATATTCGGCAGCAATGATTTTGCCCTCGATGCCACGCTGGCCAAAGCCCGGACAGATAAGCACTCCCGCCATTCCGCTGAGTTTATCCGCCACGTTCTCGGCGGTCAGCTCCTCGCTGTTGATGAAATGGATTTTTGTTTTTACATCGTTGTAGATGCCAGCCAGATTCAGGCTCTCGCGGATGCTCTTGTAGGCATCCTGCAGGTCGTACTTGCCCACCAACCCGACGTGCACCTCGCGGGTGGCGTTGCGCTGTTTTTCAAGGAACGCATGCCAGGCAGTCATTGCCGGCGTCTCGCCCACAGGGATTCCAATCTTGCGCATGATGGCAGCATCGAGTCCTTGTCGCTGCATACTGACTGGCACTTCGTAGATGCTGGGCATGTCCTCACTCTGAACGACACACTCCAGGTCGACATTACAGAACGATGCCACCTTCATGCGCATTGCATCATCAAGGTGGCGTTCGGTGCGAAGCACGAGGATGTCGGGCTGAATGCCCATGCTTTGCAATTCCTTTACAGAGTGTTGCGTGGGTTTGGTCTTCAACTCGTCGGCGGCTTTCAGATAGGGCACATAGGTCAGATGCACACATACGGCATCGCGGCCCAGTTGCCAACGCAGCTGGCGGATGGCTTCCATAAATGGTGCGCTCTCAATGTCGCCGATGGTGCCGCCCACCTCGGTGATGACGAAGTCAAGTCTCTCTTCACTCTCATGCAACATCCGTCGCTTAATCTCATCCGTGATGTGCGGCACCACCTGGATGGTTTTGCCCAGATAGTCGCCGCGGCGCTCGCGGTCGATGACTGTTTTGTAGATGCGTCCGGTGGTGATGCTATTGTTGCGTGTGGTATGAATACCTGTGAACCGCTCGTAGTGACCGAGGTCGAGGTCGGTCTCAAAGCCGTCCTCCGTCACGTAGCATTCTCCGTGCTCATAAGGGTTCAGCGTGCCTGGGTCGATGTTGATGTATGGGTCGAATTTCTGGATGGTTACCTTGTATCCGCGCGCCTGCAGCAGTTTGCCGATGCTGGCGGAGATAATGCCTTTTCCTAACGAGGAAACGACACCGCCTGTGACGAAAATGTACTTTGTTTGCATAGTAACTAATGATTATCCTTTTCCCTTGTACATATAATAATATTGAATTCGGCGGCAAAGATACACTGATTTTGAGAAAATAACCGCAAAATTTTCAAAATTAACACCGATAAAATTTTACAAAATGACAAAGTGTAAACGGGTGAACGATGAAACTTGTTCTTTCCTTTCATTTTGTCGGGAATGTTGTTGTTTTCGTGGCAAAATGTCAGTTGTGGCAAATTGTAATAAAAATAATGTTGTAAATATGATTGTTTTTCTATCTTTTTGTATTAACTTTGCACCCAAAATCTGTACAAAAGAAAGATTAAGTAAGGATAATATGACAAAAAGTAAGCAAAACGGACTATATCAACGACAATATGAACACGACGCATGCGGTGTAGGAATGGTCGTGAACATACACGGAGGCAAGAGTCACGAACTAGTGGATCAGGCCCTGCGTGTTTTGGAAAATATGGAACACCGAGGTGCCGAGACGCGCGACAAGACGGGCGATGGTGCTGGAATCATGTTGCAGATTCCGCATGAGTTCATTTTGCTACAAGGCATTCCCGTACCGGAAAAGGGTAAGTACGGCACAGGACTGGTGTTCCTGCCCAAAGAGGAAGCTGAGCAGCAGAAGATTCTCAGCGTGATGATTGAAGAGATAGAGCGCGAAGGCTTGCAGCTGATGCATCTTCGCACGGTGCCTACTTGTCCGGAAGTGCTGGGTGAGGCAGCCCGACAGGTGGAGCCCGCCATCAAGCAAGTGTTCATATCCTATCCCCAGCCTGTCCTTAAGGGAGGGGAGTTTGGCTACTCCCAACACGATGACACATCATTCAAGCAGAAGCTATATATCATCAGGAAGAAGATTGAGCGGCGTATTACGCATTCAGACTTCTACTTTTGCTCACTATCCAACACAAATATCATCTATAAGGGTATGCTGACAAGCCGTCAGCTGCGCCGCTATTTCCCTGACCTGTCGAGTCCCTATCTGACAAGCGGGCTGGCGCTGGTGCACTCGCGCTTCAGCACCAACACATTCCCCACATGGTCGCTGGCCCAGCCCTTCCGCCTGTTGGCCCACAATGGCGAGATTAACACCATTCGTGGCAACCGCGGATGGATGAAGGCCCGCGAGAGTGTGCTCAACAGCGAGGCACTGGGCGACATCAAGGAGATTTCGCCCATCGTGCAGGAAGACATGAGCGACTCTGCAAGTCTCGACAACGTGTTCGAGTTCTTGATGATGAGCGGATTGTCGTTGCCGCATGCAATTGCGATACTCGTGCCGGAGTCGTTCAACGACAAGAACCCGATTTCGGAAGACTTGAAGGCTTTCTATGAGTACCACTCAATACTGATGGAGCCCTGGGACGGTCCTGCTGCCCTGCTTTTCTCCGACGGACGCTATGCCGGCGGAATGCTCGACAGAAACGGTCTACGCCCTTCGCGCTATACGATTACGAAGCAGGGCCTGATTGTCGTTGCCTCAGAGGTGGGTGTGATGGACTTCGAACCTGGCGACGTGGTGTCAAAGGGTCGCCTGCAGCCCGGTAAGATTCTGCTCATCGACACACAGGAAGGCAAAATCTACTACGATGGCGAGATTAAGCAACAGTTGGCGAGTGCGCATCCCTATCGTGAGTGGCTTAGCGAAAACCGCGTGCAGTTGGAAAAACTGAAGAGTGGTCGCAAGGTAGAAAATTCGGTGAGCGATTTTGAACAGCGACTCGTCACCTTCGGCTACGGTCAGGAAGATATAGAAAAAACCATTGTGCCGATGGCAACGACAGGTCAGGAGCCCGTAGCAGCGATGGGTAACGACACGCCGCTCGCTGTGGTGAGCGACCGTCCGCAGTTGCTGTTCAACTACTTCCGCCAGCAGTTTGCCCAGGTGACAAACCCCGCCATCGACCCCATTCGTGAGGAATTGGTGATGTCGCTGACGGAATACATCGGGGCCGTTGGAACCAATATCCTAACGCCCGACGAGTCGAACTGCAAGATGGTGCGACTACCACAACCCGTGCTGACCAACACCCAGCTCGATATACTTTGTAATATAAGGTATAAGGGATTTAAGACGATTAAACTGACATTAGCCCACCCCCAACCCCTCCCCAAGGGAGGGGAGCCTGATTGGTCTCGGGCAGGTGAGAACATGCGCATTGCCCTTGATAAACTGTGTAAAGATGCAGAGAAGGCGGTGGATGATGGTTACAACTACATTATTTTAACTGATAAAGTAACCGAATGCCCCTCCCTTGGTGAGGGGACGGGGTGGGCTTTCATTCCCTCTCTCTTAGCCGTCTCTGCCGTTCATCACTATCTCATCAGCGTTGGCAAGCGCGTTCAGACAGCGCTGATTGTGGAGAGCGGTGAGATTCGCGAGACCATGCATGCCGCCCTGCTGCTTGGCTATGGAGCCAGCGCCTTGTGTCCTTACATGACCTTCGCCATTCTCGACGATCTTGTGAAGCGAGGGAAGATTCAGGTGGACTATGTAACTGCTGAGAGCCACTATATCAAAGCCGTCGATAAAGGACTGAAGAAGATTATGTCGAAGATGGGCATCTCGACCATTAGAAGCTATCGGGGTGCAAAGATTTTCGAGAGCATCGGACTCAGCGAGGACTTGCTGCGACGATATTTCGGTACGGACGTGAGTACCATTGGCGGCATCGGATTGAAGGAGATTGCGCGCGATGCCATTCGGCTGCATGAGGCGGGTATGGCGGCAGCCGATGCGCTGCTTCCCAATCACGGGCTGTTCTCGTGGCGCAAGGACGGCATTCGGCACGCTTGGAACCCAGAGACTATCGCCCGTTTGCAGCTGGCCACCCGTTTGGGCAGCTACGAGAAGTTCAAGGAGTGGGCATCGATCGTAGACGAGAAAGATAGCCCTATCTTCATTCGCGATTTCATGGGATGGAAGAAGGCTGCGACGCCAACGCCCCTCGACGAAGTGGAGCCTGTCGACTCCATCGTGAAGCACTTCGTGACGGGAGCCATGAGTTTCGGAGCTCTCAGCATAGAGGCCCACGAGGCATTGGCTCTGGCGATGAACAAACTCGGCACGCGCAGCAACACGGGTGAGGGCGGCGAAGACAACGCTCGATACCACTCAGAAGTTGATGGCGTGTCGCTATCGAGTAAAACCAAGCAGGTTGCCTCGGGACGTTTCGGAGTAACGGCCGAATATCTGGTGAATGCCGAAGAGATACAAATCAAGGTGGCACAGGGAGCCAAGCCTGGCGAGGGCGGACAGCTGCCGGGCTTCAAGGTGAACGAAATCATCGCGAAGACGCGCAATGCCATCCCCGGCATCTCGCTCATCTCGCCTCCACCACATCACGACATCTATAGCATTGAGGACTTGGCACAGCTCATCTTCGACCTGAAGAATGTTAATCCCACCGCTGCCGTCAGCGTGAAACTCGTCGCAGAGAGTGGTGTGGGAACGATTGCCGCCGGTGTGGCGAAAGCAAAAGCCGACCTCATTGTCATCAGCGGCTCCGAGGGAGGTACGGGTGCTAGCCCTGCCAGCTCGATGCGTTTCGCTGGCATCTCGCCAGAGATTGGACTTGCCGAGACGCAACAAACGCTTGTGATGAACGGCCTGCGCAACCAGGTACGCCTGCAGACCGACGGTCAGCTGAAGACGGCGAAGGATGTCGTCATGATGGCAATGCTGGGAGCTGACGAGTTCTCGTTTGGCACGCTGCCGCTGATTGTTCTTGGTTGTGTGATGATGCGCAAGTGCAATACCAATACCTGCCCGATGGGTGTGGCAACACAGAATCCAGAGCTGCGCAAGCATTTCGAGGGCCGCGCCGACTACATCGTGAACTTCTTCACGTTCTTAGCCCAGCAGGTTCGCGAATATCTCAGCGAAATCGGTGTTCATAGTCTGAAGGAAATCATCGGACACACGGAACTCATAGAGCTCAACACCACCCATGCTTCCGACAAGCAGAAAACCCTCGACTTCGCCCGCCTGCTGCATAAGCCTGAAACTGAAAAGGCTCTCTATTGGGACCGCGGCGCCTTTACGAAGGTGAACGGCGTGAAGGACGAGGAGATTATCAAGGCCTGTCAGAAGGCTATTGAGGACCAAGAGGAAATCACCCTCGACTATGCCATCAAGAATACCGATCGCGCTGTGACGACGATGCTCAGCGGCGTCATCGCCAAGAAATATGGTGAGGCAGGCTTGCCCGAAGGCACCATCAGCATCAAGTTCAAGGGAGCGGCAGGACAGTCGTTTGGCGCCTTTGCCGTTCGTGGCTTGAACATCCGACTCGAAGGCGAGTGTAACGACTACTTCGGCAAAGGTCTTAGTGGCGGCCGAATCTCTATCCTGCCCCCTGCCCGCTCGGGTGAAGACTTCCATGCTGAGGAGAACATCATCGCCGGCAACACGGGATTGTATGGAGCCACCTCCGGCGAGTTGTACGTTAATGGCAAGGTGGGCGAGCGCTTCGGTGTTCGCAACTCAGGCGCCATCGCCGTCATCGAAGGTGCTGGCGATCACTGTTGCGAGTACATGACAGGAGGACGCGTGGTGGTGCTTGGCGAGACCGGCCGCAATTTCGCTGCAGGCATGAGTGGTGGTGTGGCTTACGTCTACGACCCCAAGCACACGTTCGACTACTTCTGCAACATGGATATGGTGGAAATCGACCTCGTCGAGGACAGTGTTTCACGTAAGGAACTGTTGGAACTCGTGCGCCAGCACTATCTCCATACTGGTTCGCAGTTGGCAGGTCGCATGCTTGACGACTGGAGTCGCTACAGCGAGGACTTCGTGCAGGTAGTGCCCATTGAGTACAAGCGCGTGCTTCAGGAAGAACAGATGAACAAGCTGCGCCAAAAGATTGCCGACATGCAGCGTGATTATTAATGCCCCCTAAGATAGGGGGTTGGGGGTCTGAATAAAGCCCCCTAAGATAGGGGGGGGGTCTGAAAACTCCCTTTCACATTTACGAGGATCAAAAAAAGTAATAAAGATAGAAATGGGAAATCCAAAAGCATTCTTAGAAATACACCGCCAAGAGGCAGGATACCGTCCGATTCACGATCGGATTCACGACTTCGGTGAGGTGGAGCAAACACTCAACACCCGGGAACGTAAGTTGCAGGCGAGCCGTTGCATGGATTGTGGCGTTCCCTTCTGCCATTGGGCTTGTCCGTTGGGAAACAAAGCACCGGAGTGGAACGACGCGCTGTATAAAGGCTACTGGGAACAGGCTTACCGGTTGCTGACGAGCACCAATCCGTTCCCCGAGTTTACGGGTCGCATCTGTCCGGCACTGTGTGAGAAGGCCTGTGTGCTCAACCGCTTCAACCACGAGCCGACGACCAATCGCGAGGATGAGTGCGCCATCATGGAGGCAGCCTTCCGCGAGGGGTATATCCAGCCGCGCGTGCCCGAAAGAAACGGAAAAACGGTGGCTGTGATTGGTGCCGGTCCTGCCGGACTTGCTGCAGCCAATGCGCTCAATCAGATGGGATACATGGTTGCCGTCTTCGAAAAGAATGAGGCTGCTGGCGGATTGCTCCGCTACGGCATCCCGAACTTCAAACTCAACAAGGCCGTCATCGACCGTCGCATCACGCTATTGGAGCAAGAAGGCATCGAGTTCCACTATGGCGAGGCAGTTGCTTGCGATGAAGCCTTTTCCAGTCAGTTCGATGCTGTGGTCATCGCCACGGGATCGCCTACCGCAAGGGATTTGAAGGTCCCCGGCCGGGAACTCAACGGCGTTCATCTTGCTCTTGAACTGCTGAGCCAGCAAAACCGCGTGCTTGCCGGCATTGAGTTCAGCAAAGACGAACTCGTCAGCGCCAAAGGCAAAGACGTGCTGGTCATCGGTGGCGGCGACACCGGTAGCGACTGCATCGGAACAGCCCATCGGCAAGGATGCAAGAGCGTGACGCAGATTGAAATCATGCCCAAGCCCGTGGAGGGACCTGAAGACCCGCAAAACCCCTGGCCCAACTGGCCTCGCACCCTCAAGACCACCTCGTCGCATGAAGAGGGATGCACGCGTCGTTGGAATATCAATACCTTGGAGTTTCTCGGCGAGAACGGGAAGCTCACAGGCGTACGGGTGCAGGAAATCGATTGGAAGCCCAATCCCGATGGCGGACGTCCCCTGATGGTGGAGAAGGGAAAGCCGGAAATCATCAAGGCCGAACTCGTCCTTCTCGCGATGGGATTCCTGAAGCCCGAGCATCCTCAATACCCAGAACATGTGTTCGTCTGCGGCGATGCCAAAAGCGGCGCCTCATTGGTTGTAAGGGCGATGGCCAGCGGAATAGAGACCGCCCGAAAAGTAGATGCGTTCCTCGCGGCCCAATCGTAGGGGCAGACCGCAGTAAAAAAATCGTAAACGATGAAGATTCCATTCACCAAGATGCACGGTTGCGGCAACGACTATATCTATGTTGATGTCATGCAACACCCCATCGCCGACCCACAGGCCTGCGCCATCGCCTGGAGCGACCGCCACAAAGGCATTGGCTCCGACGGACTTGTGCTCATCGGCCGAAGTCCAATTGTCGAGGCCGACTACTCCATGCGCATCTTCAACGCCGACGGGTCGGAAGCGATGATGTGTGGCAATGCCTCGCGATGCATCGGAAAGTATCTCTATGAAAAGGGCATCACCGAGAAGACGGAGATTCGCCTGCTGACGCTCTCGGGTGTCAAGCACCTCTACCTGCATCTGGCTGAAGGTAGGGTAGGGGCCGTCACAGTTGACATGGGTGAACCCGTCTTCAACGATGAAACTCTCTTCAACCCAGCAATCGGCCAAACCATCCCCTCCTCCCTCCAGTTGGATCAAGAAAGAGAGTCTCCCTCCCCTAACGGGGAGGGTCGGGGAGGGGTCTTCGTCTCTATGGGCAATCCGCACTATGTCATCTTCACCGATAACATCGACCAGGTGGGAGCAACGGGGCGCATTCTTGAACATCACCCGGCATTCCCGCAGCGCTGCAACATTGAGTTCGCACAAGTACTGCCCGATGAGCGCATCCGCACTCGTGTGTGGGAGCGCGGCAGCGGCATCACCGAAGCCTGCGGCACTGGTGCCTGCGCCACGGGCGTGGCTGCTTGCCTTCAGGGGCGTTCGGGCAGAACGTCGCAAATCGTCATGGATGGTGGCACACTCGGCATTGAGTGGTGCGAGGACGACCGATCGGCCGAAGGACACGTCTTCCAAAAGAACCACGTCTACATGACCGGTCCCGCCGAGTTTGTCTTCGACGGGGAAATCGAATGCCCCTAAGTCAGGGGGCGAAAGGGGGCTGAACAGGCGCAGTTCCCTGCGAATAGTAGTAATTAAAAACGGTCTGATAAACGCTTGTTCAGACCCCCAACCCCCTCACTTAGGGGGCACGAAATATGGCATTAGTAAACATCCACTTCCTGAACCTGCAGAACAACTATCTGTTCGCCGACATTGCAAAGAAAGTAAATGCCTTCAAGGTCATTCACCCGAAAGCCGATGTTATCTCCCTCGGCATCGGCGATGTGACGCAGCCGCTCTGTCCAGCCGTCATCGAGGCTATGCACAAGGCCGTCGACGAGATGGCCACTGCCGGCAGCTTCCGGGGCTACGGACCCGAGCAAGGCTATGACTTCCTGCGTGAAGCCATTCTGAAGAACGACTTCCTGCCGCGTGGCGTACGCCTGAGCATGGATGAGATCTTCATCAACGATGGAGCCAAGTCGGACACCGCCAACTTTCAGGAGTTGTTTCACTGGGACGATTTCATTGGTCTCACCGATCCCATCTATCCGGTCTACATCGACTCAAACGTGATGATCGGACGTTGTGGCACTTACCGCGACGGCCACTGGACCAATGTGCGCTTCATGCCCATCACGGCGGAGAATGGCTTCGTGCCCGAAATCCCCAAGGGACGTCCCGTCGAAGTCATCTACCTCTGCTATCCCAACAACCCCACGGGTACCGTCATCACCAAGCAAGAACTGCGAAAGTGGGTGAACTACGCGCTGAAGAACGATGCTCTCATCCTCTTCGACGCCGCCTACGAAGCCTACATCCAGGACCCTGACATCCCTCATAGCATCTACGAGATTCGTGGAGCGAAAAGGTGTGCCGTAGAGTTCCGCTCGTTCTCCAAGACAGCCGGGTTCACGGGTGTGCGCTGTGGATACACGGTGGTGCCGAAGGAGGTCAGCGTGTCCACCTTCGAAGGCGAGCGCATCTCTCTGCATCAGCTGTGGTACCGTCGCCAGAGCACAAAGTTCAATGGCACCAGCTACATCTCCCAGCGTGCTGCAGAAGCCACCTATTCGCCCGAAGGCAAGGCACAGGTGCGCGAAACCATCAACTACTACATGCAGAATGCCGCCCGCATGCTCACCGTCCTCAAGGCTTTGGGCTATGAGTGCTACGGTGGTGAGAATGCCCCCTACATCTGGATGCGAACGCCCGATGGAATGGGCTCGTGGCAATTCTTCGAATCCTTGCTCTATGGAGCACAGGTGGTCTGCACGCCCGGTTGCGGCTTCGGTCCCAGCGGCGAGGGATATGTTCGCTTCACGGCCTTCGGCACGCATGAGCGCACAGCAGAGGCCTTGGAGAGAATCTCGAGATGGAGCAGATAAATTCCCAGCGCAATATAGAATTTGACATCAATACGTTTGTGCGCGTACACATATTTACGTTTTGACGCTTTGTAACAAAATGATGCTATTTGCTGACAAAAAGAAAGCAAAAAGACATCAAATACCACCATTTAGTTTACATAATGTAAGTATGTTATTATTTTAACAATCAAAATGCAACAGTTTTGATTGTTTTTGTAGCATTATGTTGTAACTTTGCATCGTCAATTGACAAATTGCAGCCCACCGATTGGGCTTAGTATTCATTTGTAAAGGTAAAAAGATATGAAGAAAATTGAAGCAATCATCCGTAAGACCAAGTTCGAAGAGGTCAAAGAAGCACTGCTGTCGTCGGATATTGACTGGTTTGAATACCACAGCGTGCATGGTATTGGTCAGAGTAGAGAAGAAAGAATATATCGTGGAGTACAATATTCTACCGACGTGATAGAGCGTGTGAAGCTTACCATTGTTTGCCGCGACCAGTTTGTGGACCCTACGTTGAAAGTTATCCTCAGAGTCGCTCACACGGGTGAGGTGGGGGATGGCCGCATCTTCGTAAGCGAAATGATCGATACGTGGAGCATTCGCACCGGGGAACATGGTGATACGGTGTTGAGAGACAAGAAGTAGAATTAGTAAATTAACAACACACAAAAAGTTTTCAGGATATGAACGAAATAGGATTATCACTCGATACGGTATGGATGCTGTTGGCAGCCATGTTGGTTTTCTGGATGCAGCCGGGATTTGCGCTGTGTGAGGCAGGTTTTACGCGAGGCAAGAACACAGCCAATATTCTGATGAAGAACTTTGTCGACTTTATGTTTGGCTCACTCTTGTTCTTCTTCCTTGGCTTCGGCTTTATGTTCGGCAGCGAGGGTGCTGGATTTATTGGTATGCCCAACTGGGGCGACCTGAGTTTCTACAAGGGCGACCTGCCCGTAGAGGGCTTCTTGATTTTCGAGACGGTGTTCTGTGCTACCTCTGCTACGATTGTGAGCGGTGCGATGGCTGAACGCACGAAATTCTCGATGTACCTTATTTATAGTGCAATCATCTCGCTGTTCATCTACCCCGTTGAGGGACATTGGACGTGGGGCGGAGGCTGGCTATGCAATGCCGATGCTAATAGTTTTATGATGCGTACGTTTGGCGATGTGTTCCACGATTTTGCCGGCTCGGCCATCGTTCATAGCGTGGGCGGCGTGCTGGCACTCATCGGCGCGATGGCACTGGGTCCCCGTCTGGGCAAATATGCGCGTGACGGTAAGAGTCGCGCCATCCCCGGTCATAATCTCGCGATGGCGGCCTTGGGTGTTTTTATCCTCTGGCTGGGCTGGTTTGGCTTTAACCCCGGCTCGCAGCTGGCAGCCTCGGGCGAGGTGAATCGCATCGCGATTTCGCATGTGTTCCTCACCACAAACCTTGCGGCAGCAGCAGGCGGCGTGGCCACGATGTTTGTCACTTATTTGAAGTATGGCAAGCCCTCACTGTCACTTACCCTGAACGGCGTGTTAGCAGGATTGGTGGGCATTACGGCTGGTTGCGACCTGGTGTCTCCCTTCGGAGCCGTCGTCGTCGGACTGGTGTGCGGAGTGGTGCTGGTCTTTAGCATCGAGTTCATCGACCACGTGTTGCACATCGACGATCCTGTTGGCGCATCGTCAGTACATGGCGTTTGCGGTATTCTCGGGACGCTGATGACGGGTCTGCTGTCAACGTCGAATGGTGCATTCTATGGTCATGGATGGGGATTCTTCGGGTCTGAGTGCTTCGGCATCTTGGTCATCGACCTCTGGGCTGCCGCCTGTGGCTTTGTCCTGTTCTATGGCATCAAGAAGCTGCATGGTCTGCGCGTCGACAGCCGCATTGAGGACGAAGGACTGGATATCTACGAACATGGAGAGACGTGTTATAACTAAGAGACGGGATTCGTAAAAACGATTGTACAAACCCTCAAACAGAAATGACAATGAAAAAGATTATAAGATTGATTGTATTCACGGCTCTGCTGCTTACTGCAGCGGCACCCGTTGATGCACAGGAGAACCAAATAGAGACAATGCTCAGCGGTGACATCGTGAGCAGTTACATCTGGCGAGGCCAGGATCTGGGTAGTGCTGCCCTGCAGCCCACACTCGGCATCGCATACAAGGGACTTTCGCTCTCTGCCTGGGGCAGCTATGGATTCGCCGACCCGCAGGACACCAAGGAAATGGATCTGACGCTCAGCTATACTACCGGCGGCCTGACCATTGGTGTAACAGACTATTGGTTTAACACCGGTCTTGACCCTCAGAACCGGTATTTCAAATATGATGCCCACACTACAAACCACGTCTTTGAGGCCACTGCCGGCTACGACTTTGGGCCGTTTGCTCTCCAGTGGTACACCGTCTTCGCGGGCAATGACGGCACGAACAACGATGGTAAACGTGCTTACAGCAGCTACCTCGAAGCTAATGTCCCATTCCGGTTGGCTTCAGTTGACTGGACAGCCGCAGCAGGAGTTGTTCCCTTCGCTACCAACCTCTACGGCACGACCGGATTTGCCGTCACCAACCTATCGCTGAAGGCGACGAAAGACATAAGGATCACCGATTCCTTCCGCATCCCCATCTTCGGGCAAATCGTCGCTAACCCCTGTTCCCAAAAGGCATACCTAGTTCTTGGTATTACGTTGCACTCATAATCTTTTCTATGTTCCTCCCTCCTGTCAACATTGCAGGAGGGAGGACTTAAGCTGCGTAAAGAAATCATGAGCAATAACCATATTTAAATAGTAAACAGTCACAATTGTAAATCAAAATTATGGAGACATTAAGATTTCAGGTTGTCGGCGAAGCATTCAAGAAGAAGCCGCTCGACGTAATAGCACCCGCAGAGAGACCGTCTGAGCTTTTCGGCAAGAAGGTTTTTACGCGCGAGAAAATGTTTAAGTATCTGCCCAAGGAGGCGTACGAGAAGATGATCGACGTGATGGACAACGGCGTACAGCTCGACCGCGACGTAGCCGACGTTGTTGCTGCAGGCATGAAGCAGTGGGCCTCAGAGAATGGCGTCACCCACTACACCCACTGGTTCCAGCCCCTCACCGAAGGCACCGCCGAGAAGCACGACTCGTTCATCGAGCACGACGGCAAGGGCGGTATGGTGGAGGAGTTCACGGGTAAGCTGCTCGTTCAGCAGGAGCCCGATGCGTCGAGCTTCCCCTCGGGTGGCATCCGCAGCACCTTCGAGGCCCGCGGCTATTCGGCGTGGGACCCCACCAGCCCCGTGTTCATCATCGACGACACGCTCTGCATCCCTACCATTTTCATTTCCTACACAGGCGAGGCCCTCGACTATAAGGCTCCGCTGTTGCGTGCCTTGCATGCCGTGAACGTGGCAGCCACCAACGTCTGTCACTACTTCGACCCAACGGTGAAGAAGGTCACCTCCAACCTCGGCTGGGAACAGGAGTATTTCCTCGTCGACGAAGGCCTCTACTCCGCACGTCCCGACCTCTTGCTCACAGGGCGCACGCTCATGGGTCACGACTCCGCGAAGAACCAGCAGATGGAGGACCATTACTTCGGTTCCATCCCCGCACGTGTGGCAGCATTCATGCGCGAGCTGGAGATTGTAGCCCTCGAGTTGGGCATCCCCTGTAAGACCCGTCACAACGAGGTGGCACCCAACCAGTTTGAGCTCGCTCCCATCTACGAGGAGACCAACCTGGCCGTCGACCATAACATGTTGCTCATGTCGGTCATGAAGCGGGTTGCACGCAAACACGGCTTCCGCCTGCTTCTTCACGAAAAGCCCTTCGCAGGCATCAACGGCAGCGGAAAACACAACAACTGGTCGCTCTCTACCGACAACGGAGTGCTGCTGCATGCCCCGGGCAAAACCGCCGAGCAGAATCTGCGCTTCGCCACCTTCATCGTCGAGACGCTCATGGGCGTCTATCGCCACAACGGTCTGCTGAAGGCCAGCATCATGTCGGCCACCAATGCCCATCGCCTGGGTGCCAACGAGGCACCGCCAGCCATCATCTCGAGCTTCCTTGGCAAGCAGGTCAGCGAGCTGCTCGACCATATCGAGCGCGCCGACGTCAGCGACATCCTCGCGATGGCCGGCAAGCAGGGACTGAAGATGGACATTCCCGAAATCCCCGAGCTGTTCATCGACAACACCGACCGCAACCGCACGTCGCCCTTCGCATTCACGGGCAACCGCTTTGAGTTCCGCGCCGTCGGCAGCGAAGCCAACTGCGCATCGGCCATGATTGCCCTGAACAGTGCCGTAGCAGAAGCATTGATGGACTTCAAGAAGCGCGTCGACGCCCGCCTGCCCGAACTGGAGAAGAAGCTTGCTGGCACCGGTCACAACGCTGTCTTCCACGCCATCATCGAAGTGCTGCGCGAGGATATCAAGACGTGTAAGCCCATCCGCTTCGACGGCAACGGCTATAGCGACGAGTGGGTGGAGGAGGCTGCCAAGCGTGGTCTCGACGTCGAGAAGTCCTGCCCGAGGATTTTCGAGCGCTACCTCGACGACTCCAGCATCCAGATGTTCGAGAGCCTGGGGGTGATGAACCGTAAGGAACTCGAGGCCCGCAACGAAGTGAAGTGGGAGACCTACACCAAGAAGATTCAGATTGAGGCCCGCGTGCTGGGCGACCTCTCCATCAACCACATCATCCCTGTCGCCACCCACTATCAGACGCAGCTGCTGCAGAACATCAGCAACATGGCTGCCGTCTTCCCCATCGATACGGCCAACAAGCTCTCCGTCCGCAACAAGAAAATCGTGGAGGAGATTGCCGAGCGCATCAATGCCATCGAAATGGGAGTGGAGGAACTGGTCAGCGACCGCAAGCAGGCAAACGCTATCGACGACGCACATCTGAAGGCCATTGCCTATCACGACACCGTAGAACCGCGCCTCGACGCCATTCGCTATCAGATAGACAAGCTCGAACTCATCATCGACGACAGCCTCTGGCCGCTGCCGAAGTACCGCGAACTACTGTTCATCCGATAAATACATTCAGGTTTCTTTTTCATGACATAACTCGTGCAGCGCAACGCATGGGTTATGTCATTTTGTTGTTGTAAGACACACCCAACCGTAGGGGCAGACCCCTGTGTCTGCCCGAACAAAGGGTCGGCCTATCGGCCTCAAAATCATTCAAAAATCTATTCCAAAATCTTTCAAAATGGGCGCATGATAATTCATGTTTAACATCTTTAGCCCTTTTCGAGTTTTTAGATGTTCAAGTAATCCGTGGAGCAATAATTTTCACTCCAATTCTTTCCAATCTTTAAAACATTGGAAAGAATTGGAAAGATTTTTGAGCGAAACAAAGGAGGTGGGGATGCCTGCGGCCCAGCGGTTATCTCCTTCGCTAATTCGTGCTCCACGCTTTGCGTGACAGCACTGCTTCAGTCGATGACCTTCGGTTCAAAGCGCTACGCGTGGTTCAAAGCAGCAGAGCTGCGTGTAAAGCCCTGCGGGCTTCTTCTCGCTGGGTGTTCGTTATTGTTCGGGCAGACGACCTCCCCCAGCTCCTCCGTCGCGAATGAGGGATTCGCTCCCCTTGGTGGGGCCGCAGCCACGCCGGTGGCTGCTCTGAAGACCCCAGTCGCCCCAGCCGCCTCCGAAGGAGGGTAGCAATAGGGTCTGCCCCTACGCGTGGATGTTCAGCTACTCATCGATTTTCTTCCTCACGAACATTATTAAATGGAATTATCCTGAAAAATAATGATATTCCGTGAATTTGGAAAGAAAAACAAGAAAAATTGTACAAAATTGTGCAAATCATTGTGCAACAACGATAAAATTGCTAACTTTGCAGAATGTTTCTGCGATAAGAAAGGGGTGGTATATACCCATCGTTCCTACATTTTTGAGCATTCTCCCCAAAAGCAGAGACCATTGTTGACGATAACAAACTGAAATATGAGAGTAAAGATACAGACTATGCTGGGCGATATAGTGGTTCGCCTGTACGACGAGACCCCCATCCACCGCGACAACTTCGTGAAGCTGGTGAAGGAGGGGTATTATGATGGTACGCTGTTCCATCGAGTGATTAAGGACTTCATGATTCAGGGCGGCGACCCTGATTCGAAGGGTGCTCCGGCAGGGAAGATGCTGGGCGTGGGCGGACCGGACTATACGCTGGAAGCCGAGATCAAGGACGGCCTGTTTCACAAGCGTGGCGCCTTGGCCGCTGCCCGTCAGGGCGACGAGGTGAATCCTGAGCGCCGCAGCAGCGGTTCGCAGTTCTACATCGTCTGGGGACAGGTGTATAGCGAAGGTCAGCTTCGCCAGTTCTCCAAGCAGCTGAAGATGCAGAAGGTGCAGGCGGTGTTCAACACGCTGGCTGCTGAGCATCGCGATGAGATTATGCAGATGCGCCGTAACCGCGACCGCGCGGGGCTGCAGGAGTTGCAAGACCGGCTGGCAGCGGAGGCGCAGCAGCAGGCTGCCGACTATGCCGGGCTGAACGAAGAGCAGCAGAAGATTTACTCCACCCTCGGCGGCACGCCCCATCTCGACGGACAATACACGGTGTTCGGTGAAGTTGAGGACGGACTCGACGTCGTGGAGATGATTCAGAGCTCAGCCACCGGACGCGGCGACCGACCTGTCGACGACATAGAAATGCGAATCTCCGTGGTGGAGTGATACCGATTGCTGAAAGCCGTTATGAAGCGTAGTGACATCATTCAAGGTTTTCGCGACGGAATCCCTATTGCGCTGGGGTATTTCGCAGTAGCCTTCTCGCTGGGCATCATCGCCAAGCAGGCAGGGCTTACTGCCGCCATCGGCTTCGTGAGCAGCTTCTTCACTCGTGCCTCGGCTGGCGAATACGGTGTCTATACACTCGTTGCTGCCCAGGCGGCTTATGTGGAGATTGTCGCTATGTGTCTGGTGGTGAACCTGCGCTATCTGCTGATGAGTGCCGCCCTCTCGCAGAAGATTGCCCCCGGCACCTCGTGGCTGCACCGCGTGCTGATGGCTTGCTGTGTCACCGACGAGATTTTCGGCATCTCCATTGCCCGTCAGGGCTACTGTCCGCCTGCCTACACCTATACCGCTGCCCTTATCTCCGCCCTGCTGTGGGCGTCGGGTTGTGCAGCAGGCATCGTGGCTGGCAGCTTGTTGCCCGCGAAGATTGTTACGGCGCTCAGCGTAGCCCTCTACGGCATGTTCCTTGCTGTGATCATGCCTCCGGCACGCAACGACCGCTATGTGCTCTGGGCCATCATTGCCAGCTTCGTGTTGAGTGGTGCCTGCAGCCTGGCTCCGGTGGTGAGCGACTGGAGTAGTGGCACGCGAACCATTGTACTTACCATCGTGATTTCGGCGGTTGCCGCCTTGTTGAAACCCGTTCAGCTGGAGGAGGAGAAGCATGGATAAGCAAAGCATCATCGTCTGCATTCTGTTGGCCATCATCACGACAAACCTGATTCGTGTGGTGCCGATGCTGCTCATCAAGGGACAAATCAGCAATCGCTTCTTGCGTAGCTTCCTGTATTATGTGCCCTACGTCACGCTAGCCGTGATGACCTTCCCCAGCATGGTTCAAGCTACCGTGTCGCCCGTCTCGGGTGCTGTAGCGCTGATCACCGGCATCGTAGCCGCCTGGCGCGGACTGGGCCTCTTTCCCGTTGCTGCCATCTGTTGCGCCATCGTGTATCTGATGGATAATCTGATTTTGTAGATTTTTTTTTAGGAAGTTAATGAAGTTAAAGAAGTTAATAACTGAAGTTTCGCAAGCTCCACTTCCCAAGGGCTTAAAGGGCTTAAAGGGGAGTGAAAGGGGAGAAAAGGGACGAAAGCTTTGTCCTATTGAGGGGGGGAGAGGCAAAGGATTAAAACCCTGCATTCTTTCCCCGCTTCGCTCTGAAAGCGTCTCCTTCGTCGCCGAGCGATAGCCGCCCCTTATCAAGGGGCTCTAAATATGCCCTTTTCTCCCCTTTATACCCTTTATTCCTTCCGCTCGGCTCTGCCGCTTTCGTAGCAAAGCGGAGAAAGAACTTGCGAAAGTTGAATTAATAACTCATCATTTTATGAAACACTTTTTTCTTTCATCCCTATTCATCGTGTTGCTCTTGAGTTCGTGTCGTCAAGGCAAGACGGAGGCACCGCAGCCGACGCAGCCGACGGAGACAACGGAGCAGGCGCAGCCGACCGGCATCACGGCAGAAATGGCCTACGAAGGCGTGAACAACTATTGCCACCAGGAGTATGACTGGAGCGTAGCGAAAGACAATCCTTCCATCATGTCGGTGACGATGGGCGAGGAGACCGATTCAGCCTATCAGGTGGTGTTCCGCAGCTACACCGGTGCATTGGTTTATTTCTACGTCGATAAGGCGAGTGGCACGACCAAAATGGTGGAGCACGTGCCCGCCCTCAATATAGAAAACGAAGCTGGCACGATTGAGATTTCAGACTACCTTAAGAAAGGGGAGTGAGATACGCTTCGCGTCTTTACAAAAACAGAACAAAACAAAAAAGACAAAAGAAAACAATATATAATGTTTTTACTGTTTTCGATGTTTTCTTATGTTTTTTTGAAGCCCGCATTGCGGATTTTAATAGTACTTCATTTCATAAAAATCAACTCATTATGAAAAAGATTCTCATGGCTTTTGCTGCCCTGATAGCGTTGGCAGCATGCAACAGCAAACAGGCTGCCGCTCCCGAAGCCGAGGACGGCAATGCAGCACAGGAGGTTGCCTTCACGGTGGCCCAGAACTATTTCTTTAAGAATAATCAGCAACTCCCTGATAATCCGAAGATTACGACGGCAGAGGAGTTCAATAAACTCTTCGGTATGGCGACGACAATGGGCGAGGGCGGCAAGCCGACGGCGATTGACTTTAGCAAGCAGTTTGTGCTGGCTATTGTGCAACCCGTGACCGACTTCGCGACGGAAATCAATCCGCTGAAAGTGGAGGAGAAAGGCGACACGCTGTTTTACACCTATGGGGTGAAAACGGGCGAGAAACAGTCGTTCAGCATCCAGCCGGTTTCTATCATCATCCTCGACAAGGAATATGAGAATAAGCAGGTGGTGCTCGTCGATGAACAGCTGGCCACCTATGGTCCTGCCATCGACCGCTATCTGGTTAACGAAATCGGCAAACACTATATGCAGGGCGAACATTGCGTGCCCGTCAGCGCGATCGTGGCGGTCGACGATAGCAATGCCGAGGATGTCCTGGTGTGGGGCGACTACTGGGTGTTCAACTACAATCAGGTCGGCGACACGCTGAAATGTATCTCCGGCGGCAGTCATCCGGGCTTGATGCATCTGAAGCAGGCTGAGAACGGATTCGAGGTTGCGGCTTTCGACCCCGTGGAGGACGGTTCGCAATATCTACCGACGGCACAGAAAATCTTCGGCGACAAGTTCGATGCTTTCCAAGCTCTGCACAGCAACGACGGCAAACGTGAGAGCCTGAGAGCCGGGGCATTGGCCGACTATGTAAGGAAGCACGGCCTCAAGGCTACCTTGTATCAGGACTTCGGTTGGCCGGCAAAGGAACTGAAATAAGGCTGCAGGCGAGATGAAGAAAGAAACCTTCCTGATTGCCGACCGCACGTGCATCGTTTATGAGTCGGAGCAGCCGGAGTTCCTGCTGCTGCAACCCATCGACGAGCACGACCTCGAGGGGTTGGACAACGAGGTGGCAGTCATCCAGTCGCTCACCGACAGGCCGTTCACGCTGGTGGCCTTCGAAATCAAGGATTGGCAGGGTGAGCTCACGCCTTGGACGGCGCCTGCCGTCTTCGGAAAGGTGCCTTTCGGCGATGGGGCAACGGCGACGCTTTCGTTCATCACGGAAACGCTGATTCCGCATTTGGAGCAGACGGGACGATACAAGAAAGACATGATGCGGTGTGTGCTGGGTGGCTACTCCTTGGCTGGCTTCTTTGCCTTGTGGGCTGGCTATCAGAGCAATTGTTTTCACGGCATCGCGGCAGTATCGCCGTCCGTCTGGTATCCGCGCTGGATGGAATATGCTGAGACTCACCAGCCATCGGTGGCATCCGTCTATCTCAGCCTTGGCGATAAGGAGGAAAGGGCGAGGAATCCCCTAATGGCACAGGTGGGCAACTGCATCCGCCGACAACAAGCGTTGCTGTCGGCACAAGGCATTCACACGGTTTTGGAATGGAATCCTGGTAACCATTTCCAACATTCCGACACCAGAACCGCCCGCGGATTTGCCTGGGTTGTGAATGAGGGGGAGTCAAAATAGAGAAAGGAGGCAATTTGTAGTGAGGGGGAGTCAGAATAGAGCAAGGAGTCAATTTGTAGTCCCCTCCTCCTGGGAGGAGGGGTCAGGGGTGGTAGAGATAAATAAGGTTCGACTTATTATAATTATTTGGTGTGTTAATAGGTTATGTCATTATTCTTCTCTACCACCCCTAACCCCTCCTCCCAGGAGGAGGGGACTACGCTGGGTGACACCCCTTGCAGGGGACTACGCTGGGTGACACCTCTTGCAGGGGACTACGCTGGGAGACTCACCAAACTGGGGTTCTTTCTATTTCTTCCCCGTCTTGTACTTCGCCTTCACAATCTCGTAGGAATTGCGGGTGAGGTGCTTCAGCAGCTCATCGGGGGCTGTCGCGGCATTCACGCCAATCCAATGCTTTGGCGATAGGTTGTAGGGCTTCGTCACACAGTCGTTGTTCGCACGGAGTTCATCGATGCGGTCGGGCTGACATTTCAGCGTGATAATGGTGAAATTGTCGCAATCGAAAAACGAAAACATGTGACCGTTCACATAGAACACGAGTACAGCGCTGGCGTAGTGGAAAGCCGTGAACGGCAGTTTCTCTTCTACGTCAGTCCCCAGCGACAGACAGTACTCGCGATAGTCTTCAATGTTCATTGCCGCTTCGTCACTTCAGCTGCTTGCCGTCGGCGAATGCCTTTCCTACTGCCTTACCGAGCTGGATGTAGTTGTGGTGAACGGGGTCGAAGGTGATCAGTTGCATCTTCTCGACATCAGGCTTGCCGTCTTCTGCCAGATATTTCTCGTCGCAAAGCACATTCACGATTTCTGCAATGAGGTAGTAGCCGGTCTCGCTCTCGTCAATCTTCTGCTTCACACGGCACTCCAGCGTCATAGGGAACTCCTTGAACACCGGAGCATTTACGTTGGGAGCCTTCTCGGCCTGCCAACCGGTCTTCTCCATCTTCTCAGGGGTGTTCCGGCCGCTGACAATGCCTACATAGTCGGATGCCACCATCGTCTCAGCTGTAGCGAAGGTCACGGTGAACTCAGGATTCTGGGCAAGGTTCTCCGTTGTCTGATGCGAACCGAGCGAGATCATGATCTCATGCATATCCCACTGACCGCCCCAAGCCGCATTCATGGCATTGGGTTTTCCGTTCTCGTCGTAAGTGCCGATAATCAGCACGGGTTGTGGCAGTAGCCACGCTGTTGATTTAAAACTCTTCATGGTTGTATTCTATTTAAAACCTTTCGTCATATCACAAATTCTCTTAAATCATTCCACAAAAATAATCATTTTCCCGCAATAATCACTAACTATGCCTATATAATTAACAAAAGTTGAATTTCATGCCCATAGGGTAGGGAGTTCGCTTGAAGGAGACCATTAAACACTACAACGAAAATGGAAAACGAAACAGGCAACATCTTCGACGGCGGTTCCGAGAACCGACAGTTTGTCTTCGACCGAGGCGTGCAGGGATGCATTCATTCCTGTCCGGAGCTGATGGAGTGTGTGAACGTGGTGGGATTTCTGCCGTTGCTGGATAGTGGCATCTATCGCTATGATGCCGAAACGCTTATGGCTGATGAGTGCCGTTTCACACGGTTTCCCGATGGCTCGTGGGAATGGCCGTTGTGGCAATGGAAGGGAGCTGTGGTGCGCGAGGGAGGCTGTGTCTACGGTAAGTTCTTCGCTGGCAAGGCAGGCTTTATTAGCCGTGAGTGGTGGCCCGACTTCTGCAACTGGCGGCGGAGCAAAAATGCTGCCCCGGAGGAAGGAACCATCGAGGATGTCATCCTCTCGACTCTCCGTGAACATGGTAGTATGATTGCACGTGAACTGCGAGCTGCCTGCGACTTCACGGGTAAGAACATGCGTTCGAAGTTCGATGGCTATGTAGGTCGGCTGCAGATGGCCGCACGCATCGTGACCGAGGATTTCGTCTACCCCGTTGATAAGCACGGCCGCGAGTATGGTTTCGGTTGGTCGCTGCTCACCACACCAGAAAGCCTGCTGGGTCGCGAGGCTTGTGTTTGCGAACGGTCGCCCGAGGAGTCCTATGAACGAATGATGGCACACCTCGCTCGCCTGTTGCCTGAAGCCACCGAAGCACAACTGAAGAAACTGATTAAATAACTGCACCGAGCCGATGCAGCCAGTGAGGGAGTGTCAAAATAGAGCAAGGAGTCAATTTGTAGTCCCCTCCTTCGGGAAGGAGGGGCCAGGGGTGGTAGAGAAGATTACGGTCATAACCTATTACAAATCAAATGTTTAGGTAAAAGTCGAACCTTTTTTTTCTCTTCCCCCGTCGCTGCGCTCCCCTCATCGCTCCCTCCTCGCGCTTCGCCACCCCTAACCCCTCCTCCCAGGAGGAGGGGACCCCAGGCAGCGTCTTTTCAACCTTTCCTCAGACATTCCCTAAATAAACGTGCAGGATGCCTTCTTCCTGAGCAATGCGCTTGGCTTCCTTGAGCGTGTGGAGTGGGGTGGGCGACAGGTCCTGCATCTTGTAGTGGGGGAAGAAACGGCTGAAGTGTAGCGGAGCCTCGCTGAGACGGTTGTCAACCATCCAGCGACACATATAGCGTATCATTTGCAGGTCGTCGTTTACACCGGGAATGACGAGATTGGTGAGTTCTATCCATACGCCAGCATCGCGCATGGCGAGAATTGTATCGAGGACGGGTTGCAGACGGCCACCGCTTATTTTTCTATAGATGTCGTCGCTGAACGATTTCAGGTCGACATTGGCGGCATCGATGTATGGCAGCAGGTCGGCCAGCGGCTGCGGGTTGACGTAGCCTGCTGTGACGAGAATGTTCCAAAGTCCTTGCTCGTGGGCCAGTCGCGCCGTGTCGCCCACATATTCTATATAGGTGAGCGGTTCGGTATAGGTATAGGCGATGCCTGGACAGCGATGTTTCAGACAGAGATTCACCACTTGTTCAGGCGTGAGCAAGTAGTGGTCGACGTCCTCGGGTGCCACCTGCGAGATGTCGTGGTTCTGGCAGTTCAGACAACGGAAGTTGCATCCCGTGCAGGCAAGTGAGAGACAGGTGGTGCCGGGATGGAAATGATAGAGCGGCTTCTTTTCTACGGGGTCGATGGCGAGCGCACACGGCTTCCCATAGACCTCGCTGATGAGTCTTCCTCCATGATTGCGGCGACTGCGACAAATGCCAGTCTTTCCGTCGCCAATGCGACAGCCGTGCGGACAGAGTTCACACTTCACAGCTCCGTCTTCCAATCGCTTATAATATCGGCACTCGTTCATACTAAGGGTGGCCTGCGGCCGAGTAAAGCACCTACGGTGCGTGTAAAGAGCCGGCGGCTCGTGTAAGTTCAACTCTCAACTCTCCCTCCCCTTATGGGGAGGGCCGGGGGGGCTTTAAAACACGATTGCTTCGTAGACATATAGCTCAGCATCGCGCCAGCCGTCCCAGCCGATTCCCGCCTTGTCGCGTGAGCAATGGCCTACAAACTCCTCTTTCGTCCAGTTCACCTCATCGGCCACCTGTGGGAGGAACGTGCCGCTGCGTCGCCCTTTCTTGATGTAGATGCCGTGTCGGTGCAATTCGAACTCGTCGAGGCTTTGAATGCGGCGCATGGGCGTGAGCACGGAGAGTGAAAGGCTGATGTCGTCGAGCTCATCGCGGCGCACGGGAGTGAAGCGTGGGTCTTCGAAGGCTGCAGCACGAGCCATCAGCGCTACCGTCTCGTGCAGCGGTACGTCTTCGCCGAAATGTCCGATGCAGCCGCGAAGTCTTCCGTTTTCATGCAGCGTGACGAATGCGCCACATTTCTCCTTCAGCTTCGGGTAGAGGTCGGCGAGCCGCGATGTCTTGATGCGTTTGCCGTCGAGCGAGTCGCGAATGCTGCCGAGTGCAATCTCCTTCAATGCCTGCTTCTCCTCGTCGGTGAGCGAGAACATGCCCTGCTGTGCCGCTTGCCGCAGGATGGCAAACGAATGATAGCCTACCACGCGACGATGGTCGTGTTCGTCGGCATTGCCGGAGTTTTGGTATAAGAGGTGCTTCACCTCGTAGCTGCTGTCGAGCATGAGCAGAAGCGTGATGATGGCGTACTCGCCACAAGCGCTCGTTGAGAGGTTGCGCTTGCCGCTGCGGGCATTGGCCTCAATGGCTGCGATGAAGCGTTCTACATCGCCGCTCTCCACCGCCTTTCCCGTGAGGGCATCGGCCTCGCAGGCATCGTCGTAGGATGGATAGTGCGAGAAGTCGCTGCTGATGATGAAGAGGTTCTCGTCGTTGAAGTAAGGCTTGAGCACCTCAGCCATTCGCTTCAGCTGTGCATAGTCGTTGGTGGAGATGACGATAGGAACGATGGGTGGCACCTCGTCCAGCCGACGCTGCAAGAACGGTAGCTGCACCTCTAGGCAATGTTCGCGGTCGTGAGCCTCGGGGCGGTAGCTGAACACGCTGTCGGCCTCCGTCAGCTTCAAAGCTGTTTCGCGGTCCACCTTCACATTACCCAGCGGAGTGGAATAGTAATCGGCCTCGGTGTTTACCGAAGCGCCGTTGAGCCATTCGTGGTGGCTGGGACCAAGCAGGAAGATGCGCTTGTATTGCTTCTGCGGGTCGATGGACTGGTAAGCCGTTGCTGCCACATTGCCGGAGAAGTAATAGCCTGCATGCGGCACGATGATAGCTGCCAGATTGCTATAGGTTTGACTTCCGCGGTGCAAGTTCAAGAAACTGTCTACCTCCTGCGCGAGCTGCTGCGGATTACCCACGTAGAAACGGTTTGCCTGCGTGGCTGGTCTCACCACAGGCGTTTGCGAGCCTTGCTCGTTAGCCCATGGATTTCCCTTTGTTGGTGAGTTGCATGAATTCATCATCATGATAATTGCTAAAACGATCGTCAATAACATGCCACAAATATACAAAAAAACATTCAGAATGGAAAGCATTTGCCCG
Organism: uncultured Prevotellaceae bacterium; assembly: GCA_900316285.1. Classification (GTDB taxonomy): domain Bacteria; phylum Bacteroidota; class Bacteroidia; order Bacteroidales; family Bacteroidaceae; genus Prevotella. The sequence goes on along the minus strand of ONCG01000025.1, from coordinate 107,189 downwards.
TTTTTCCAACAATTATTAAGAAAGGAGGCACTTTTGACATACCTGAGGATGGTAGCGACAAATAATGTTCTACTTTTTTTCCCGAAAAGACGTGGCAGTTTGGAAAAAAAGACGTATATTTGCAAAGACAAACTAGACCTATTGAAAAGAATTTAAATCATGACAATCATGAAAGAAACCAGACGTTACGTGGAATGTGCTTTAGCAGCGCTACTCATGCTCATGCCGACCACCATCGGTGCAACGAAACTGATGGAGGTGAAAGTGATAGACAAGGATTATCTGATGGTGCACTTCAGAGATGGTGAGGTGCGCTATCGGGACAGTGGAACAGGGCAGAGTGCCTATCTCGGACATTCGTTTGCCGAGGGCGATGACACTCTGTTGGTGTTCGGTGAGCGCCTGAACGCAACGCTGGCCCAACAGGCTTCGCTGTGGAAGGTGAGCTCTGCCGACGATGGTGCATTTGCCTCGCAGGTGCCACTGGCCGTGTGGCGTAAGAGCAAGCCCATGCAGACCGACCACCGGCTGGTGAGCGAACTCGACCACTGGCTATTCCTGCAACTGCCGAAGTCGATGCGGCAAGGTCACACCTACACCGTTAGCATCCCAAAGGGACTGGGCTGCGACCAGCTGTCGGCCTCTATTCGTTTCGACATCTGGAACACACCGTCGGAAGCCATCCACGTGAACATCATTGGTTACACGCCGTCGGAGTCAGTGAAGTCGGCCGACCTCTACCAGTGGTTGGGTGATGGCGGACAGCGCGACTACCAGTCGTGGGAGGGTCGCAAGGTGTATCTCTACGATGTGAAGACGGGACGCAAGCAGCAGGCCGGCATCGTGAAGCTGTGGAAGCGCAAGGCTGACTCGTCGAAGGAGGCAGGTGGCAAGGACTTGGTGGGTACCGATGTGTGGAACATCGACTTCAAAGGCAATCGCCCCGGGCGCTATAGACTCGTCGTTGAGGATGTGGGTTGCAGCATGGACTTCGACATCGCCCAGAACATCTACTTCGAACCGTATCACTACTCGGTGCGTGGCTACTACTACATGCGTCTGGGCGAGCCCATCGACCCCGACCATGTCTTCCCGGTTCCGCGTCAGCCGCAGTTCATTCCCGAGACCGATCCGAAGGGCTTTACGATATATAAGACCGACCTGCACCCGTGGCACCCCGAGTGGAGGGCCCTTCGCATGGACGTGTGGGACGAGCCCCACTTCAAACCCGTGCAGCAATCCATCTTCTGGCGTCATCGCCTTCCGGGCAATCCTGTCGCTGTAGACGTGAAGGGAGGTCACTCCGATGCCTTCGATTGGGACCGCCATCTGGCTCATGTCAGCAACATCTACGACATGCTTCTGCCTTATCTGCTCACTGGTGGGGCTCTCAACGATGACAATCTGGGCATCCGCGAGAGCGGAAATGGCATTCCCGACCTCATCGATGAGGCTCGCAACGAAGCCGATTTCTTCTTGAGCATCCGCGACGGCGAAGGTTATTCGCAAGGCGTGACCAATCCCAGCAACGACTGGACGGTGATGTTTCAGGCTGCCTGCACGCCAATGGCCGCATGGGCGAATGCCGCCAACTGCGCAATCATGGCTGATGCTTTCCGCGTGCAAGGCAACGACTCGCTACGTGCCTATTACACACAGGAGGCCATTACGGCATTCCGCTATGCCAGCCGCCTCGACGACCAACAGCTCGACGTCCGGCAGGATGTGGGTAGCATGGGCATGCGCGGTCGCGACTTCCGACAGATGGCAGCTGCCTTTTTGTATAATGTGACGGGCGAAAAGGAGTGGGAAGACATCATGGCCGCCGAGAGTATGATCAAGGATGCGCAGTCGCTGCTCTTCAGCAGAGGCCGCCAGGGCTTCTTCGGAGGCGCCGCCAACGCAGGAGATGTGGCGTTCTGTCAGCTGTGGGCTGCCGCTGCCTATCTCATCTGCCCGCACCAGAGACATTATGGCGAGCTCTATCAGCATCTGCTTGCAAGCATCAACGCCCATGCCGAGGAATACAACCTGAGTCACATGCAGCAACGTCCCTCGCGCCGTACAGCCAACGACGGCCGCTGGCAGACGTCGCAGAACCTGCAGCTGGTGATGCTTGCCCATTACATCGCTGGCAACAAGGCACGCCGCCAGCAGTTGGAGCACGCCATGTATACCGAGGCAGGATGGGCTTTGGGGCGTAATCCTGGAAACATTGTTGAGATGACGGGCTTGGGTGAGCGCCACCTCACCGATGTTTACTCCACCGGCCGCAACGACGGCGCACCCGGTACGCATCCCGGTCAGACACCGTTCAATGGCACCGAGACCTGGTCGCAAGGCGACGGCGGCGATGCCCGTATCTTGCTCAACCGCTGCTATCCGTCGTGGAATGATGGCGGTTGGCCGCGTCAGGAGTCGTACTTCAACCAGCGTTATATGTGGGTGAATGGTGAGTTCACGCCCCGTGAGACTATGCGAGGCAAGATGGCGCTGCTGGGTTATCTGTGTGGTATTTCCCGATAAGACGGTTGTTCAATCATTCCTAAAAAACTTCACCGATGATTATCAATAAGAACTTGCAGCAGATAGAAGGCATGCGCGAATGGTTGGAGAGCGTGCCTTTCGATGTGACGCGGACGAGTCTCTATGCTGCCCACGACCTCTACGGAGGCTACCAGCCGTCGGACGACGAGGAAGAAGACTGGGCGTCGTATGTGAATTGCTACGACAGGAAGGTATATCAGCACTATATGTCGATGGGTAAGAATGCACAGAACGTGAACGAGTCGCTGGCTCGAGCACTTCACGATCACGGCATTCACACGGCACTCGACGCATTCCTTGCTGAACACGATGGCCGGCGATGCATTGGTCTGATGGGCGGTCATGCGCTGCTGCGCTCCGACCCGATGTTTGCCCGTATCGTCATGCTTTGCAAACGGCTCACCGAGGAAGGGTTCTACATGCTGAGTGGCGGTGGTCCCGGCGCGATGGAGGCTACCCATCTGGGTGCGTGGCTGGCCGGTCGCACGCAAGAGGAAGCGCTGAAGGCAGTGGAGATGCTGGCTGCCGAGGCGGTGTCGTATAAAGACCGGAAGTGGCTTTCGTCGGCTCTCTATGTGATGCGCCGATTCCCGCAGAGCGAGTTTGTCAGCCTGGGTGTTCCCACATGGCTTTACGGGCATGAGCCGTCAACGCCATTTGCCACGCACATTGCAAAATTCTTCGAGAACAGTCTGCGTGAAGATAGCATTCTGACGATGGCTTTTGGTGGCATCATCTTCACGCCTGGCAGCGCTGGCACGATGCAGGAAATCTTTCAAGATGCGGTGCAAAACCACTATCTGTCGTTTGGCATCTCGAGTCCGATGGTGTTCATGGGTGAGAAATACTGGACCGAGGAGATGCCTGTCTATCCGCTCCTGCAACAGCTCATGGCCGCTGGTAAATACAAGAATCTGCTGCTGAGCATCACCGATGATACCGAGCAGATAGAGAAGGAGTTAAAGAGGTTTCAAGCAAAGGGCATAAAGGGGAGTGCGCTCGGCGACGAAGGAGACGCTTTCAGAGCGTAGCGGGGAAAGAAAGAGCTTAAAGGGAAGAAAGGGGAGTAAGATACGCTTCGCGTCTGTCACCCACGGTAGGGGCAGACCCCCGTGTCTGCCCGTAAATTTGGGTCGTATGGGCGTGCAGGTTGTTCGTTATTGTTCGGGCAGACACGGGGGTCTGCCCCTACAGTTGGCAGTAAAGCATTCGTCCCTTTTCTCCCCTTTTCTCCCCTTTTCTCCCCTTTAAACCCTTTAAACAATAAACCCATTATGAAAAAAATCATCCTGCTTTGCTTGGCAATGCTATCGCTCGTTGCTTCAGCACAAACGATTACCGGTAAGTATGAAATACCGAAGGTGCCCGAGTGGGCAAAGAATGCGGTGTTCTATCAGATCTATCCGCAGACGTTCTGCGATTCTGACGGCGACGGCATCGGCGACTTGAAGGGCATCATCAGCAAACTCGACTATGTGAAGAGCCTCGGCGTTGATGCCATCTGGTTCAATCCATTCTTCGACTCGCCCTTCATGGATGCGGGTTACGACATTCGCGACTACTACAAGATTGCCCCCCGCTATGGCACCAACGACGATGCACGCCGGCTGTTTGAGGAAGTGCACAAGCGAGGCATGCATGTCATCTTCGACTACGTCATCAGCTACACCTCCATCGACAACCCGTGGTTCGTGGAGTCGCAGAAACAGAAGAAGAACAAGTATTCGAACTACTACATCTGGACCGAGACCAACTGGGTGGACCCACCACGCGAGTTTGCTGGACAGTTCATCAAGGGTTACGGCCGACGCAACGGACAATTCATGCGAAACTTCTACTGGTGTCAGCCGGCATTGAACTTTGGTTTCTCGAATCCCGACCCCGACCAGCCTTGGCAGTTGCCCACCAATCATCCCGACGTGTTGGCGATGCGCGAAGACCTGAAGAACGTGCTGCGTTTCTGGATGGACATGGGTGCCGACGGATTCCGTGCAGATATGGCCGGTGCGCTGGTGAAGACACGACGTGTGCGTGGCAACGAGCAGTTCTTCAACACTAACGAGAACGAGACGAAGCTCTTCTGGCGCGAGATTCGCCAGCTGTTGGAGAAGGAGTATCCCGAAGGCTTCATGGTGGCGGAGTGGTCGTATCCTGCCGACGCACTCGACGACTGCTTCCACGTTGACTTCTTCCATTGGTTCAACGGCTACAACGACTTGTTCCAGAAGGAGAGTTGGCGCATTCTCAACGGTGTGAGTGAGGGACATAGCTACTTCGATGCAGAGGGAAAAGGCGACATCACCGCTTTCCTGAAGAGCTACATGGACCAGTATGAGAAGACCGTGGGCAAGGGATATATTAGTCTGCCGCTGGGCAATCACGACAATGCCCGTCTGGGTAATCATCGCACAGACAAGGAGTTGGAAATTATCTATGCCTTCGGCTTCACCATGCCTGGCGTGCCGTTCCTTTATTATGGTAATGAGATTGGTATGAAGCAACTACCGAACGACTGGCCACAGGTGGAGGGGGCATATCAGCCACGCAACGGAGCACGCACTCCGATGCAATGGAACAGCGGTAAGAACCTCGGCTTCTCCACGGGCGATGCTTCCAGTCTCTACTTGCCCGTTGACCCTTCGCCCGATGCTCCCAATGTGGCAACACAGGAGAAAGACCCGAACTCGCTATTGAACAAGACGCGCCGACTCATTGCGCTTCATCACAGCGAGCCGGCACTTGCCAACTATGCGGAGTTCGTACCCGTTTATCCCTCTGCCGATGCAGGAAAGCCGTCGCCCTCGATCTATCCTTTCGTCTATGCGCGTGCAGCAGGAAAGGATGTGGTGCTGGTGATGCTCAATCCAAGAGCGGAAGCATCGGATGCCACGTTCCCCATCAACGTGAAATTCAAGAAGACCCGCCTTCTTGCCGGCGACCGCTTTCCGATGGAGCACAATAAAAAGACTGGCAATATGACGATTCATATGCCAGCCACTTCTTATGCCATCGTGAAGTTACTATAGTCAGTAACTACAGGATGATTACTTCATAAGTGCCGCCTTCGCTTGCTCCTGGGCTGCGATGACTTGGTCGCACCAGGCATCGAACTCCTCATCTTCCACTTGCAGTTCAGGGTGGGAGAGGAGGTAGGCGACGCAGCGCCTTACTCCTTCATGGAAACGGGTGGTGGCCTGGAAGCCAGGTACGACTCGTTTCAACTTCGAACAGTCGAACACAACGGTGACCGACTTGTCGCCCAGCAGATTGCCCGTGAAGTCGTACTCCTTCGGAGCAACGGCAGCAAGGAATTCTGATGACACATAGTAAGGGTGAAACGCTACGCCGAGGGCATCGGCAACACACTTATAGACCTGGTTCCACGTCAGCGACTCATCGCTCATAATCTGGAACGCCTCGCCGATTGCTTTCGGGTTGCCGAGCAAACCGATGAAGCCACGTGCAAAGTCTTCGTTCCACGTGAGTGTCCAAAGCGAACTGCCGTCGCCCTGCACGACGACCGGCTTTCCGTCAATCATGCGCTTCAGCACCTGCCAGCTGCCTTTCGGACCATGCACGCTCACCGGCACCGAACGCTCACAATAGGTGTGGCTCGGGCGGACGATGGTGACGGGGAAGGCGTTCTCGCGATACTCCCGCATTAAGAGTTCCTCGCAAGCAATCTTGTTGCGCGAGTATTCCCAGTAGGGGTTGGCGAGCGTGGTTCCTTCGTTGATGACGTGATTGCTGGCGGGTTTGTTGTAGGCCGAGGCCGAACTGATGTAGACATACTGGCGCGTGCGGCCCTTGAAAAGGCGAATATCGCGCTCCACTTGTTCCAGCACAAAGCCAATGAACTCGCAAACGGCGTCGAACTGCATGTCGCCCAGCAGACGCTTAACTTCCTCCTCGTTGCTGATGTCGGCAACGATTTGCTTTACGCCTGCAGGAACCTCTTGCTTGCGGGTGCCACGATTGAGCAGCCAGAGGTCTTGTCCGCTGGCTGCCAGTTGTCGGGTGATGGCACTACTGATGGTACCTGTTCCACCAATAATAAGTATTCTCATCTCGTCAGTCTTTGTTTGGTTGATAGTCCCGCCTTATCCGCAACAGAATAGCACGATGAGCTGGGCGGTGAAGATGCGGAGGAACATGCTCAGCGGATAAACCGTGGAGTAGCCGATGGCGGGAGCCTCACGCGAGCAAGAAGCGTTGGCGTAGGCCAGTGCTGGCGGATCGGTATAGGTACCGGCAAGCATTCCCATGATGGTGAAGTAGTTGAAGTGGTAGCGCAGACGGGCAATCGTACCGATAATCAGAATCGGGATGATGGTGATGAGGAAGCCCGTGTACACATACTTCAGGCCGTCGCCCTCGATGACGGTGTTCCAGAAGCCTGCTCCCGCCTTGATGCCCACGCTGGCCAGGAACAGCACCAGGCCTATCTCTCGGAGCATCATGTTGGCCGACGACGTGGTGTAGGTCACCAGCTTCATGCGGTAGCCGAAGCGGCCAATCAAGATAGCGATGATGAGCGGACCGCCGGCCAGACCCAGCTTCAGGGGTACGGGCATACCGGGGATGGCGATGGGCAGGCTGCCGAAGAGGATACCTACGAAGATGCCGATGAAGATGGTGGCGATGTTCGGTGCATCCAGGCGCTTGATGGAGTTACCCATCATATCGGCAACACGATTTACGTTCTCCTCCGGACCGACTACCATGATGCGATCACCCACGTGGAAGTGGTGGTTGCGCGAGGCAAAGAGCTCCATGCCCTGGCGGGTGATGCGCGTCACGTTCACGCCATAGACGCTCGAGAAGTGCATCTTGCCCAGCGTCTTACCGTTCATCTTCGGGTTGGTCACGAGGATGCGCTTCGAGACCAGCGGCTGGTTCAGGTCCTCAGCCTCCCATTCCTTGTCGAGCTTCGGGCCTATGAAGGCCTGGATGGCTTCGGCATCGGCTTCGGCGCAGACGATGAGCATCTCGTCGCCGAGGTTCAGGATGGTGTTGCGGTTCGGAATCTCGATGCTACCCTCGTGGAGCAGGCGCGTGCAGACGATGTCACGGCCGAGGAACTCGCTGATCTGCATCAGCGTGCGGCCAGTGATGTACTTATTGCTCACGCGCAGCACCATCTGGTGCGGCTTCTCGTGCGGGTTCTCGGCCTCGGCGTCGGCCAGCTGCTTTTCCTCGTCCTCAAGGCTGATGCGGCAGATGTAGCGCACGGCTATCGTGGCACCGATGATGCCCACCACGCCAAGCGGATAGGCACAGGCATAACCGCTGGCTATCTGCGGTCCGCCGTCGGGGAATACCGATGCGAGTGCTTCGTTGGCAGCACCGAGACCCGGCGTGTTGGTGACGGCACCATAGAGTGTACCGACCATCATTGGCAGGTTCACCGAGTTGCTGGTGTCGAAGAACAAGAAGAAGCAGGCGAACATCACGGCGATGTTCAACGCAATGGCCGAAGTGGCCAGTAGGTTAAGTGTTACGCCGCCCTTGCGGAAGCTTTCGAAGAAGCCCGGTCCCACCTGCAGACCGATGCAGAACACAAAGAGAATCAGGCCCAAGTCCTGCGCAAAGTTCAGAATGTCGGTAGGTGCCGTGAAGTGAATGTGACCGGCAATGATTCCTGCGAAGAGCACGAAGGTCACGCCCAGCGAGATACCAAAGATCTTTACTTTGCCCAGCAGCACGCCTACGCTGATCACAATGGCGTAGAGCAACACGATGTGGGCTACCGATTCGGTGTTGGTGAAAAGATTAATGATCCAATCCATATCTAATAAAATTTTGAGTTTTCATGTCTCTGCTTTTTTTTCTATAAGTCTGAAGTGCTCAGAATAATCCTTTTGCTTTCTTCTTCGCCTTGCGATATAAGGCGTTTTCTCAGCTGCAAAGGTACGAATAAGTGAGCGAAATACAAAGCAAAAGGCGTTCTTTTTCTACTCCTACCGTGCAATTTTTGATTTTCATCAGTCGCTAAATCAGTTTTGTTGCACATGTTTTCATACACAAATGATGCAGGACGGGCTCATTGATTGTATAAGAGAAGCTATGTGAGTTGACGTAAGGACCTCGAAGAGGTCACATGATGCATAACCGTAGGCCGTTCCGCCCCACGGCTACTGAGCGGAGACGCCTTCAGCGTCTTGTGCCATTTTCTATATCGTTTAATTATATTCCTCTTTCATGTGATCTGCAATCGCTAGAAGCATGGAATAGTGTTGCGGGAGCATTGCTCCGGTGATGCTATCTCAATGCTCTTGTGATGCGGAAGCAGTTATTTTATTCAGTAAATTAAGTTATTTTACTTAGCAAATTAAGTTAATTTACTCATCAAATTAAGTTAATTTACTGAACAAAATCAGTTAATTTGCTGTATGGGAGTATTGCTCTTGTATCATCAGAACAATGCTCCAGACTCACGAAAGCAGTACTCCAGCACTACGAAAGCAGTGTTCTAGCATTAATACTTTTTGCCCCTCAGATGTAGGGAAAGGCTACGGGTAGGGGAGTGAAGCGAGGGAATCGCGGCGTGCCGCATTCTTTCCCCGCTTCGCTATGAAAGTGGCAAAGCCGAGTGTGTGGAAGGGAAAAGCTAAATCCAGTAACGCGACAGTCGCGTCCCTACATGATTGGTGACAAATACTATATTGTTTCGGTTGTTCGAGTTGTTTCCTGTTTTCCGATAAAACACAATCCGCATCTGTGGGTGATATAAAGTTTTTTGTGTGGTGGTTGTAGCAAAGAAAAAAGGCGCATCCACCAATTGGGTAGATGCGCCGTTTGTTGAGCGTGATGCTTTAACTTTTGGGGTTCAAGTTATCTCAAAGAGATTACTTATGAGAGATTATCTCTTGAAGTTGAATCTGATGTCGGTAGGAACACCTGCCACAATCAGGTTCTGTTTGTCGGCCTCAAACTCCTTGGAAGTCTTTGAGTATTTTGCTTCCAACTCATCAGCAGCGGCCTTGTCGCCTGTGGCTTGTATTTTGAGCACAAGTGATGTAAGATTGGAGAGTGATTCTTCCATCTTCTTCAAGTTCAAGATGTACTGACCTGACGGCTTGCGTTCGAAAGCGCCAGCTTCTTTCAGGTAGTTGAAGATCATGATGTTTGCGCGGCCAAGTGCTGAACCTTCACCGAATCGCTCAGAGCGGACGAGAGAGACAAAGAAGGTGTTCAGCGCCTCTTCCTTGCCAAAGATGTGGCGAATCTCGAAGTGCTTCTGCAAATGGCATACGAGCAACACACCTGCTGCGGTGGCCTTCAATTCTTCCAATGTGGGGGCCACGCTACCCAGAGCCTGCTCCACGCTGCCTTTTCCATTGATGGTCTCTTTTACGCCAAGACCGTGAGCAACCTCGCGGAAGACAATGTTCCAGTAGAAGGCATCTCCCAAGAGATGTTCGCTAGCTTCAAGTGTCAGCAGCACTTTTCCTGCGGGGAGGATGATGTTATTGTATTTTGCCCTGATGATATTATCAAGAAGGATGGTGCGTGTTCCCTTGTCGCGCTGCACATCATTGTCGAACGGCAGATTCAGAGCGATGACCTTCACGCCAGCATTGGCCTTTCCGGCATAGTAGAGGGCATCGCAAGCGAATATGTTCGAACCTGTTCCTGGCTGGAAGGTCTTGTATGCAGAGTCGCAGGGGAGGTCCTGCTGGAACTCACCGATGCGTGAGACAAACTCCATCAGTTCCTCTGTGCGTTGTTGGTTCTTGAGCAATACGTATGCCTCGTAAGAGCGTTTGATGCCCATCAGTTGGTCGTCGACAACTTCGTTCGGGCCAATCACCAGGTCCATCTTGCTGTCGTTCATGTCAAGCCAGGCGATGCCGCTGTCATAATAGCGGTCGGTACGGAGGGCTTCAATCTTGCTGAGCAGGTAGTTTCTCACGCTGGGCTTGATGGTGATGTCGGCAGCTGCTTTCAGATAGTTGGCAATCTTTTCGATGTGCCTGGCAAAAGCGTCGTGATACCATACTGTCTCCAGAGAACCGTCCTTGGCGCGACGAATCAGCGTGTAGGGGCTGTTCTTGTCGGGATTGTTGTAGGCTTCAAACTCTTCGGCCGTCATGTCGGCAGGATAGAAACCTGCACCTGGGGTACGGTCGGCATAGCCTTCGACGAACGATTTTCCGTCTTGGCGATCCCATGGGCCGTAGTTGATTTCGGCAAATGTCCTCTGGACAGAATCGGTGATGTTGTCTAAGAGCGACTTCTTGTCGCCGAAGTACTGTTCCCAATAGATAGAGTCTACCTCGTCGGCAGCGAAGCGATACAGATTAAGAACCTCTTTACCATTATCGGTGATGCCGCTAAGGTCGGGGACTTCAATGTCCACCACGGCATACTTCGAGGTGTTCCATTCAAATGGAGAACTCTCTTTTTGATTGCACGAAACCATTGCGACAAGCGCAAGGACAGGGATAATAAATGACTTTTTCATTTTTCTATATGGTTTATATATTATCGTAATCTTACTTGTGCAGCAAGTAACCGCAATAATTGTGCAAAGGTAATAACATTTATCGATTCCACCTAATAAATAATACGAAAAAAACTTAATTAGGATAAAAAGGGATAACAAAAAAACAGGCCGTAACCGCCGAGGGTTACGGCCTGTTTTGTTGAATGAGGTGCTTATGCCTTGTTGGCTACTGCAGCCTGTTCGATGGCGAGGCCACGCTTGTAAGCTTCGATGTAGCGATTGAAGCCCTCAACGTCTTCTGCCGTAGGAGCAATCTCGGTGCCTGTGTTGCCAGCGAAGACAACGTCCTCAAGGTAGTCGGCGAGCGGCTTCTTGTCGGCATTGTTCACCAGATAGCCTGCGAGCAGGGCGATACCCCATGCACCGCCTTCGCCAGCAGTCTCCATGACGGAGATAGGCGAGTTCAGGGCAGCAGCCAGCATGCGCTGACCTACGCCGGCAGTCTTGAAGTAGCCACCATGACCTGTGATACGGTCAACCTCGATGTTCTCTTCCTTGAACAGGATGTCGTTACCGAACTTCAGCACGGCGATGGCTCCGTAGAGCTGGGCGCGCATGAAGTTGGCAAGCGAGAACTTGTCGTTGGCAGAGCGAACGAAGAGAGGACGGCCCTCGGCAAGACCTGTGACGGGCTCACCCGAGACGTAGTTGTAGGCCATCAGTCCACCGCAGTCGGCGTCGCCTTCGAGGGCAGCGTTGAAGAGGGTGGTGTAGAGCTTATTCATGTCAACGGGCACGCCGAGCAGCTGCTGATACTCCTTGAACAGGCCTACCCATGCGTTGATCTCGCTGGTGCAGTTGTTGCAGTGTACCATTGCGACGAGCGATCCGTCGGGAGTGGTGACGAGGTCGATGGGCTCGTAGGGTTTGCTGAGCGGCTTCTCGAGCACAATCATCGAGAACGACGACGTTCCAGCGGAGACATTACCCGTGCGCTGCTTCACGGCATTGGTAGCTACCATGCCCGTGCCGGCATCGCCCTCGGGAGGACAGAGGGGAACGCCTGCCTGCAGATGACCACTGGGGTCGAGGCACTTGGCACCCTTCTCGGTGAGCACACCTGCAGCCTCGCCAGCGTTCAGCGACTTGGGCAGGATGTCGAGCAGCTTCCATGAGAAGCCACGCGGAGCGATGAGCTCGTCGAACTTGCGTACCATCTCGGCATCGTAGGTCTTCGTGGCGGGATCGATGGGAATCATACCCGATGCATCGCCGACGCCCAGCACAAACTCACCAGTGAGCTGCCAGTGGATGTAGCCAGCCAGCGTGGTGAGGAACTTGATGTCCTTCACGTGCTCGTTCTCCTCGAGAATGCACTCATACAGATGGCTGATGCTCCAACGCAGGGGAATGTTGTAGTTGAAGAGCTTGCTCAGCTCGGCAGCTGCCTTGCCCGTGTTGGTGTTACGCCATGTGCGGAAGGGCACGAGGATTTCCTGCTGCTCGTTGAAAGCCATGTAGCCGTGCATCATAGCGCTGATGCCGATGGCGGCGAGCTTCTCGATTTCGCAGTCGTATTGAGCTTTCACGTCCTTGCGAAGGTCGGCATAGCAGTCCTGCAGTCCGTTCCAGATAGCTTCGATGCTGTAGGTCCAGAGTCCGTCGACGAGCTGGTTTTCCCACTCGTGCGAACCTTGTGCGATGGGCTTGTTCTGCTCGTCGATGAGGACGGCCTTGATGCGGGTAGAGCCAAACTCGATACCGAGAATGGCTTTACCGCTTTCAATTACTTGCTTAGTAGTCATAGGATTACTTCAGAGCTTTGTTCAACATGAAGTACACCTCGTTGTTGCGGAGCGTCTGCTTGAACTCGCTGGTCTTCGTGTCCTTGTTGATCTTGACATACTCGATGCCGACCATCTCAGCGAAGTCTTCCCAGTACTCCTCGGTGATGTCGTAGGAGAAGGCGCTGTGGTGAGTACCACCGGCGAGAATCCAGGCACCTGCACCAATCTCGAATGTGGGCTGCGGAACCCAGAGGGCGCTGGCCACGGGCAGGTTTGGCATGGGCTTCGGCTCGATGCACTCCACCTCCTGAGAAATCAGGCGGAAGCGGTTGCCGAGGTCAACGACGGTGGCCTTGATGCCACGGCCAACCTTCGATGTGAAGACGAGGCGTGCGGTCTGCTGCTTGCGGATACCGATGCCGAGGAAGTGAACCTCGAGTTTGGGTTTGTCGACAGCGATGAGCGGGCAAACCTCGAGCATGTGGCTCTGCAGGCAAGATGAGCGGTCGCCGGCGAAGTTCAGTGTGTAGTCCTCAAGGAAGGAGCATCCCTTCGGCATGCCCTGCTGGATGACCCACAGAGTGCGATACAGGCAAGCTGTCTTCCAGTCGCCCTCGGCACCGAAGCCATAGCCTTCCTGCATGAGGCGCTGCGAAGCCAGACCAGGAATCTGGTCGAAGCCGCAGAAGTTAGGATCGTCGATGTTGGCATCGCCGAGGTCGTCGAAGTTGGTGGTGAAGGCAGTAGCGCCCTCATCCTTCAGCACGCGGCGCAGGGCAATCTCAGCCTTTGCCGAGTTCTTCACCTTCTCCCAGTATACTTCCTCACCGCTCTCGTCGATCTTAATGGTGTAGAGCTTCTTGTACTCCTCAACCAATTCGTCAGCCTCGGCGTCGGTTACCTTCTTGTAGTACTCCATCAGCGATGAAACGGGATAGTAGTCAACATGGTAGCCCAGACGTTGCTCGAACTCTACGCGGTCGCCATCGGTAACAGCAACGTTGTTCATGTTCATACCGAACATCAGGCAGCGAACGTTGTGAGCGTCGGCAACACCGGCGGCAACACGTGCCCAAACGGCAATCTGCTTCTGAGCCTGCTCGTCCTTCCAATAGCCGCAAACCACCTTGCGAGCAATACGCATGCGAGTGCAGATGTGTCCGAACTCGATGTCGCCGTGAGCGCTTTGGTTCAGGTTCATGAAGTCCATGTCCATTGTTGCCCAGGGAATCTCAGCGTTATACTGTGTGTGGAAGTGGAGGAGGGGCTTCTGCAGCTGCTGCAGACCCTTGATCCACATCTTGGCGGGTGAGAAGGTGTGCATCCATGTGATGATACCGATACACTTCTCATCGTTGTTGGCAGCGAGCATCACCTGCTCTACTTCCTTCGAAGAGTTGGCAGTGCCTTTGTAGACAATCTTCACGGGGATGTTACCACCCTCGTTGAGTCCTGCTACCATTTCCTTACTGTGAGCGTCGACAGCAATCACGGCGTCGCCACCATAGAGCAACTGTGCACCAGTTACCCACCAAATTTCATAATTCTCGAATGCTTTCATTGTTGTTTTGTTTAAATTAATAGTTTAAAATGATTTGTTTATTTGCTATAATGATTTAATGAGATGAATCATGTCCGCGATTAGTGCTTCTGACCCTTCTGGCCGTAATAAGCGTTGGGACCGTGCTTGCGTGAGAAGTGCTTCTCGATGAGCAGCGGATTCATCGTGGTGTGAGGGTTGACGGCAAACGAAACGAATGCCATCTTGGCCACCTGCTCCATGACGACAGCGTTGTAAACGGCGTTGTCGGCATCCTTGCCCCATGAGAACGGACCGTGGTTCTTCACGAGTACGCCGGGTGTGTGGACGGGATTGATCTTCCCGTAGGTGAGACGCTTCACGATGACGTTACCCGTCTCCAGCTCGTAGTTGCCTTTCACCTCAGCCTCGGTCATGTCGTCGGTGCAGGGAATGGCATCGTGGAAGTAGTCGGCATGTGTGGTGCCGATGTTGGGGATGTCGCGTCCGGCCTGTGCCCAAGCGGTTGCATAGGTGGAGTGGGTGTGCACGACGCCTCCGATTTCGGGATATGTTCTGTAGAGTACCAGATGGGTTGGGGTGTCTGACGACGGATTCAGGTCGCCTTCCACCACCTTGCCTGTTTCAAGGTCGACCACGACCATGTCGCTGGCTTTCATGGTGTCGTAGTCGACACCCGATGGCTTGATGACCACCAGTCCTTTTTCACGGTCGATGCCCGAGACGTTGCCCCAGGTAAAGATAACGAGATTGTGCTTCACCAGGTCGAGGTTTGCACGGAATACTTTCTCTTTCAGTTCTTCAAGCATAAAGTGTTTTGGTTTTAAAGTTAGGGTTGTTGAAGTTACAGTTTGAACGTCGGATCATCGGCATACATCTTCTTGTTGAAACGATAGAGGGCGGCTCCGCGTTTCGAGGTTTTCTTGTCGATGAGCTCAGTCTTCTCAATAAAGTCGATTTGTTTGATGCGCTTTCGGAAGTTTCGCTTGTCAATGGGACTGCCAAGAATGGCTTCATAGACGTGTTGCAGCTGTGTGAGCGTGAAGAGGTCGGGCAGCAGGTTGAAGCTCAGCGGCTCGGTCTTAATGCGTCGGCGCAGCAGGGAGATGGCTTTGCTAACCATCTGGTTGTGGTCGGAGTAGAGTTTCGGCAGCTGGCCGAGGTCGGCCCACTCCAGTTCGTACTGCTGGCGCAGCTTGTCGTCGTAGTCGTTGACATTGATAAGTGCACAGTATGCCACCGAGATGACGCGTTCGCCGGGATCGCGGTCGACGGCTCCGAACGCTCCCACCTGCTTCATGTAGATCTCTTTCAGTCCAGTGAGGGAGTAGAGCACCCTGTTGGCTGCTTCATCGAGGCCCTCATCGTCTCTGACGAATCCTCCGTAGAGTGACCATTCGCCACGTCCAGGATCCATCTGTCGCCGTCCGATGAGCAGCTTCAATTGGTTGTTCTCGAATCCGAACACGATGCAGTCCACCGATACCCAGACCTTCGAATGTTCACGATAGTATTGAGTCATTAGTTGTTTGCCCCTACTGAATGAGGGACAGGGAGTTTGCAAGCGTTAGCAATTAGAAATCTGTTAGTTCTAAGTCTGAGGGAATGAGCTTTTTCAGATGATGCCCAACCCCTCAGACTTAGCAGATGGCGATTACCAGAAGTAAGCGTAGAAGCATGCGCAGAGGCCGATAACGACCAGTGTGCCAATCACATCGAAGACACCCCAGCTCTCCTTGATGGACTTCTTGAAGTCAGCGCTGAAGGTGATGGCATCGACCTGAGCCTTAGAGGGTGCAGGAGTGAAGCAGCTCACCACAACCATCAGCACGATGATGAACAGCAGCAGCCAGCACTCAAAGATGAGCCAGTTGGTCTGCCAGAACCATGTGGTGTTCTCCCAGAATGCACCGTCCATAGCAGCCTTGCCAGAGTCGGTGATGACATTGGTGATCAGACGAATCATACCGATGGTGAAGCCACCGATGAGGCCCCATTCACCAGCCTTAGGAGTGATCTTCTTCGAGAAGATACCCAGTGTGAAGACAGCCACCATAGCCGGAGCGATGAGCGACTGGATGTCCTGCAGGTAGCTATAGAGGTTACCCATAGACATCATCACAGGCATCCACAGCAGGCCGAGGATCACAACCACCACCGTAGCGGTACGACCTACGAACACGTAGTGAGCCTCGCTCTTACCCTTCTTCATGGGCTTGTAGAAGTCCTCGGTGAAGAGAGTGGCGCAGCTGTTGAAGAATGCTGCCAGCGAAGCAACCAGAGCGCAAACGAAACCGATGGTCACGATACCCTTGATACCAGCAGGCAGGATGTTCTTCACCATCATGGCGAAGGCACCGTCGGTAGACTCGTGGTTGGTGATGTCCATCACGATACCGCTATCGGGATTCTGTGAGAGGGCGTAAGCAATCATACCGGGAATCAAGAACATGAAGCAAGGCAGGATCTTGAAGAAACCTGCTGCAATGGTACCACGACGGGCACGCTTCATGACTTCTGCGTTGTCCTCGCCAGGCACCTGACCGAGTACACGCTGAACGATATGCTGGTCAGTGCACCAGTACCAGAAACCGATGATGGAAGCTCCGAGGAACACCACATAGCCCGGGAACTGCGGATACATGGGATCGCCCGGATCGGTGTGGAACATATGGGTCGTGCCATAGCCGTCGTGAGCTGCATTACACACAGCCATCATGTTCTCCCAACCAGCGGTAATGCTACCACCGCCAAGAGCGGCGAGGCCGAGGAAGAGCACGAGGAACGAGCCAATAATAAGAATAGGTGTCTGAATGGTGGAAAGCGTCATCACGCCCTTCATACCACCGAACACGGTGAACACAGCTGTGATGGCAATCAGGCCGATGGCACCATACCAGAACGGAATGCCAAGCAGATACTTGAAGAAGATACCACCCGTGAAAGCGGTCACCGATACCTTGGTCAGCACGTAAGCTACAAGTGTGATGATGCTCAGCCAAGAACCTGTGCGCTGCGTGTAGCGGAACTTCAGGAAGTCGGGCATCGTAATGATCTTACCCATTTTGTTGATGAGCAGCTGATAGAAGGGAACGAACAGCCAGCCGAGGATGAGAATCATCCAGCCCTGCATCTCCCAGTGGGCCATACCCACACCGTCCTTTGCACCAGTACCGGCCAGACCTACAAGGTGTTCCGAGCCAATGTTTGCGGCAAAGATAGCCATACCAATGACATACCAAGGCTCTCCCTTACCGAAGAGATAAGCCGACGAGTCTTCGCCCTGCTGGGCTTTCTTGTCTTTCCAAATGGCATACCACACGGCTGCCACAACTCCTAAAAGGCCGACGATGAGCACCACCCAGTCGAGCCAGATAAATTCATGTGAACTCCAGTTCATAGTTATGTTTTTAGTTAGAATATTTAAAGCAGTAAGAGAAGTCAAAGAAGCAGCTAAGGCTTCCTTAACTTCTCTTGTTGTAGTTTACTTTGTTGAGAACTTATACACGCAATGGCTGAAGTACTTCTCACCCGGCTTCAGATAGGGGCTGGGCCAGCCTTTGGCCACCTTGTTGGGAGAGTCGGGAAACTTCTGTGTCTCCAGACATACGCTCACCTGCTTCGGATACTTGATGCCGTTCTTGCAGACGATGCCTGTGCCCTGGAAGTTGCCAGTGTAGACCTGGATGCCCGGCTCGTTGGTGAAGACCTGCATGAAGATACCAGTGTTCTTGTCGTACAGGCTGGCTGCTACCATCTGGTCGTTGCCCTTACCGTCCTTATAGGTGTTCAGCACATAGTTGTGGTCGTAGCCGTTAGCATACTTGATCTGGTGCTCGGTGGTGTCGGCAATCATCTCGTAAAGAGCACGGGGCTTCTTGTAGTCGAGCGAAGAACCATAGACGTCGCGCATCTCGCCAGTAGTCATGTAGGTGGTGTCGATGGGAGTCATCTTGTCGGCATTCACGTAGAGCTCCATGTTTGTGCCAGGCTTCGAGGGATCGCCCGTCAGCGTGAAGTACGAGTGGTTGCACATGTTGATGACAGTCTCCTTGTCGGTAGTAGCCTCAAAAGTGCAGTCGAGAGCGTCGTCGTCGGTGATTTTGTAAGTGGCTGTAGCTGTCACCGTGCCGGGGAAGCCATTGTCGCCGTCGGGTGAAACGAGGGTCAGTTTCAGCGTCTGGTCGTCAATCTGTTCAGCATCCCACACCTGATACTGCCAGCCCGAAGGACCGCCGTGCAGGCAGTGGCCGAAGTTGTTGGTAGGCAACTGGTACTTTTGTCCGGCAACAGTAATCTGACCCTTGTTGATGCGGTTGGCATAACGGCCGATTGTTGCACCGAAGTCGCTCGGCGAGTTCACGGTGTCGGCATACTGAGCGATGTTGTCGTAGCCCAGCACCACATCGATGAAGTTGCCGTTGCGGTCGGGAACCATCAGCGATACAACGCGTCCGCCGAAGTTGGTAATGCACGCCTCGACGCCCTTCTTGTTGGTCAGCGTGTACAGCTTCACGGGCTTTTCGTTGATCACAGTGTCGAACTTGGCAGGATCAAGGCCCGAGAAGGTCTTACCGCCGTTACCACACGAAGCAAGCAGCATAGTGGCCATACCTGCTCCGATTAACATAGTCTTTAAGCTTGTCATAAATAATTAAAAATTAAGTTAGTTGTATTCAAATTTGGTCTATCAATAAATTTTGGTGTAAAATTACAACTTTTTCTTGAAACATGCATCATGATAGCGTAACTTTTTTCCTCAACCCTATAGATTTTACGTTTTTTTAAGCAATGCGATATATCATTCTATGATATACCACATGGGCGATGCATGCTGGAAGGTCTTCGAAAATGACGTGCGGAATCGCTTCCAAGAACATGCTTTCGCCCATGTGACAGACGGTTGTTGAAGGGAATAGGGGAGGGGACTATGCCTGAAGCAACGCTTGAAGTTGCGCCAGAAGCAACGTTTGAGTCACGTCTGTAGCTCAGCGATAAGCTCGTCGAGCGAACAGCTGACGGCGTGGAAGAGCTTGTACATGAGCTCCGGTTCTTGGCGTTCGGGGATGTAGACGACGACCTTTGCTCCGCGACCGGCAAACCAACCGGCCTCGGTGTGAGCGCTTCGACCACAGGGAAGTACGAGCACGCAGACGTCGCACGACTCCATGGCTTGAATGTCGTTGTGAAACTGGCGGATGGCTTTCGGGTGCTGAAGCTGTCGGCGATACTCCTCGGGCGACCATTCCATGTAGTCGGCAGCGATGTTGCTCCACTTGAAACCTTCGTCGCCCGACGGCGGGTTGCGAAAGTCGTAGACCTCATGACCTGCCTCGCGCAAAGCAGCCACCACGCCTTCGTAGTGCTGATTGCGCCAACTGCTGGCAACATAGATGTGATGCTTTGCCATTGATGCTTTGAGAAGTGTGTCGGGGATTAATCTGTTTGGCATGAGCACCAATTACTTACGCAACTCCCAGTCTACATCGAAGTCGCTGCCTTCGTCGTTCACGGTGACGTCGTAGACGACATTCTCGCCGTTGAGCACGCCTTTCAGCACTCCTTTATAGTTCTTACCGGTCTTCTCGCCTAGGTCGAACTCGGTGATTTCGAGTGTGTTGCCTTCTTGTTTCTCAGCTTCGACGATGGATTCCTGCACCTTTTCGGTGAGCTTTTTCTCTGACACGATGCATGCGTTGAACGTGAAGAGGGCTGCGCATGCAAACAGCATGGAAAGGATAATCTTTTTCATTTCTTTGTTGGGTTTTAATGGGTGATAGTCTGATGATGTTGCAAAGATACGAATAAGTGAGCGAAATGCAAAGTAAAAACAACAGTTTTTTGCTTTCATTTCTGAACGGAAGTATCTTCGGCGGAGCCAAAGATACACACAATTTTGCTGAAAGTGCAAAAAAATACGCCAGCCCATTTCACAGGACTGGCGTAAATAATGAGGATTACAAAGTGCGGGAATTAGTCTACCTTGATGTCTTTGTTGACGTTCTTGCAGCCTACGAGGGCGTAGAACAGGATGTAAGCCACCATGGCCACCTGCAGCCAGTAGCTGAAGATTTCGCCGTTCTGCTTGGCAATGATGTCCTGCAGCCAAGGCATCAGACCACCACCGACAACCATCATCATGAAGATACCGGAGGCAGCCTCGGTGTATTTGCCCAGACCTTCAACAGAGAGGTTGAAGATGCCACCCCACATGATCGACGTGCAGAGACCGCAAGCAGCGATGAAGAATACCTTCATAGGAACTGCATTACCCTTAATGGTGACGGCAACGCTCTCGGGCAGGAAGATGGCGATGAGCAGCAGGATGATGGCTACCGTTGACACACAAGTCATCTGTGTCTTCGTGCTCACCTTACCTGAAATCAGCGTCGAGGAGAAACGGCCGATGAGCATCATGAACCAGTAGCTGGCAGCAAGCGTGCCGCCGAGAGCTGCTGAGCCTTCGAAGCCCATGTTGGTGACGTAGAAGTTGAGCTGCATGGGGATACCAATCTCCACACCTACATAGAAGAAGATGGCGATGACGCCAAGGATGAGGTGACGGAAGCGCAAAGCACCCTTCATGGAGTCCATCAGCGACTCGCTTTCACCGAAGTTGGGCTCGGGAATGGCGACGCGGCTGATGATGACGAACGAGATGGCGAAGACAGCCATACCGATGAAGAGCAGAGGCGACACGTCGGTCATCGACGTATTCTCGGTGACAGTACCCACGAGCACGCCGGCAAGCAGCGGGGTGAGGGTTGCGGTCAGCGAGTTCAGTGTGCCACCGATCTGGATGAGCTGGTTACCCTTGTTGCCACCGCCGCCCAGCATGTTGAGCATGGGGTTCACAACGGTGTTCAGCATGCAGACGCAGAAGCCGCATACCAGTGCACCAAGCAGGTAGATGTAGAGGTTCAGAGCTACGACGGTGCCGCCGACCTCGTTCACCTTGATATCGTCGCCATAGATGCTGGAGAGGTACTGCAGGGCAAGACCTACGATACCGACGAGCAGGGCAGCGAGAGCAGTTTTCTTATAGCCGATTTTCTTCAGCAGCATACCCGAAGGAATACCCATGAAGAGGTAGGCCACGAAGTTCATCAGGTTACCCCAAGAAGCGGCGAATTCGTATTTGAAGCCCCAGATGTTGCCAAAGGGAGCTCCCATGTTCGTGACGAAGCTGATCATCGCGAAGATGAAACACATGGTGATAATCGCCACGAGGTTGGTGTTTTTGCTTGTACTCATTGTTAAATTTGCAATTTACGAATTTACGATTTACAATTCAATACTTAGCAGATCTTACGCGAACCATCGCTGATGACTACATCATAGACCTTCGGAGCCTTGCCATACTTCTCGTAGTACTTCTGGCAAGCCGTCTTGATGAACGGCTCATAGAGTTCGTCCTTCACGAGGTTGATGGTGCAACCGCCGAAGCCGCCACCCATGATGCGCGAACCAGTCACGCCGCACTCCTTGGCAATGTCGTTGAGGAAGTCGAGCTCTTCGCAGCTCACCTCATACTCCTTCGACAGGCCTTCGTGGGTCTCGTACATCTTCTTGCCTACGGTCTCGTAGTCGCCTGCAACGAGGGCGTCGCAAACGGCCAGCACACGGTCCTTCTCGCCGAGCACGAAGTGTGCACGCTTGTAGTCCTCTTCGCCGACTTCAGCACGTACTTCCTCAAGCTGCTCCCATGTGCAGTCGCGCAGAGTCTCGAACTTTCCTTCCGGATGCTTGGCGGCGATGTGCTTCACCACGTTCTCGCAAGAGTTGCGACGATCGTTGTAAGGCGAGCCAGCCAGCTCGTGCTTCACGCAGGAGTTGAGCAGAACGAGCTTGTAGCCCTGGGGGTTGAAGGGGAAGTATTCGAATTCACGCGAGCGGCAGTCGAGGCGCATCAGCTTGCCTTTCTGACCGAACACAGAAGCGAACTGGTCCATGATACCGCAGTTCACACCGCAGTAGTTGTGCTCCGTAGCCTGGCCGGCGAGCACCATGTCCCACTTCGAAACCTTGTTGTCACCGAAGAGGTCGTTCAGACCGCAAGCGAAGCAGCTCTCCATAGCAGCCGATGAAGACATACCGGCACCGAGGGGCACGTCGCCAGCGAAGGCAATGTTGTAACCCTTCACGGGAACACCCAGCTTCTCCATCTCGAGCGTGATGCCGTAGATGTAGCGAGCCCAAGAAGCGCGGGGGCCTTGTCCGTCGTGGAAGTCGAAGTCCACACGGTCCTTCAGGTCGATTGAGTAGGCGCGGATGGTGCTCTCAGTTCCGTTGGGGCGCATCTCAGCCATAATGCCTTTGTCGACGGCACCTGGGAATACGAAACCACCATTATAGTCGGTGTGCTCACCAATGAGGTTGATACGGCCCGGCGATGCATAGATGTTACCGGTCTTGCCATCGAAGTGCTTGATGAAGCGACTTCTTACGAATTCAATGTCCATAGCTTTTTAAGTTTTTAAATTATAGATTTGTGAAATTAAAAATGTCGGAAGTTTATTTGTCGATGCCAAACTTGTAGATGGTCTTCTGGCGATACTCCTGGCCCGGACGCAGCACAACGCTGGGGAAGTAGGGGCGGTTAGGAGAATCGGGGAAGTGCTGGCACTCGAAGCAGATGCCTGAGCGGCGGGGGAATGTGGCACCGTGCTGGCCTGCGTAGCCGTCGGCCCAGTTGTCAGTGTAGAGCTGTACGCCCGGCTCGGTGGTGTAGACCTCCATGGTGCGTCCGCTCTTCGGCTCTACGAGGCGTGCGGCAAAGCTCAGCTCGCCCTCCTCGGCCTTGTTCAGCACATAGCAGTGGTCGTAGCCGGCACCATGCTTAATCTGCTCGTCGTCGGCATCGATGTCCTGACCCACGGGCTTCGGCTCGCGGAAGTCGAACGGTGTTCCCTTCACGAAGCGGATTTCGCCGGTGGGAATCGATGTGTCGTCGATGGGGAGATAGAAATCGGCGTTGATCTGACAGATCTGGTCGTCGATGGTGGGAGTGGGATTGGCGATGCCCTGCAGCGAGAAGAATCCGTGGCTGGTGAGGTTCAGAATGGTCTTCTTGTTGGTCTGTGCCATATACTCGATGACGAGTTCGTTTTCATCGGTGAAAGTATATACAACCGTTACTTTCATCTCACCGGTATAACCCTCTTCACCATAAGGACTTACATACTTCAGTACAAGTGTTTTATCATTCATCTGAAGGGCTTCCCAAACCTTGGCATTCCAACCTTTCAGACCACCATGCAGGGCGTTGGGACCATTGTTGATGGCGAGCTCATACTTCTTGCCGTTGAGCTGGAACTTGCCGCGGCAGATGCGGTTGCCATAGCGACCGATGAGCGTAGAGAGATAAGGCTCGGGGCTGTTGATGACTCCTTCGATGGTGTCGTGTCCCTGGATGACGTTGGCATAGTTGCCGTCGCGGTCGGGAACCATAATGGCTACGAGGGCGCCTCCGTAATTGGTGACGGCAACTTCATTGCCCAAACTGTTTTTCAGAATGTAAAGATCGGTTTGTTTGCCGTTGACAGTGGTCTGGAAGTCTTCGCGCTTCAGACCACAGAGATTCGCTGTTTCCATTGTGTTCATGATTGTTACAGTTTTTAGTTGATAAATACTATCCTGCAAAATAAGCAAAAAAAAACGACAATAGCAAACTTATTGTCAAAAAAGTGACTTTTCGCCTGCGTTAAAAACAATTAAAGACATTTTGTCAAGCGATAATACCGTGTTTTCAATGGCATAAATTCCGTCTTTTTGCAGCATTTTTTGAGTTTTTCTTCCGCATTGCTTTCGCACCCCAACTGCATAGTTTTCATGCTCCAACTGCATTGCTTTTGGGTTCTAACTGCATTGCTTTCGGGTTCCAACTGCATTGCTTTTGGACTCCAAACTCATTGCTTTTGGGCCCTAACTGCATAGCTCTTGCGAGCCAATTGCATTGCTTTTGGAATCCATGGTGTAACATTCTGATAATGAACGTGTTACGAGGATTTCTCGAAAATTGTTTTTTGTTTGCCGAAAGCTGTAGACCAGCAGATTGGTTGTCGATGTCGCAGCCTAAAAGTCGATGTCGGAAAGGAGATCGGCGACAACATAGCTGCTTCCACCAACGAAGATGAAGTCGTCGGGATGGGCATCGGCGAAGGCGGCCTGGAAGGCTTGCGCAACGGTGGGATAAGTGTTGCCATTGAGTTGATGGTGGCGAGCCAGTTCTGCAACACGCTCTGCAGGAATGGCCCGGTGGGTGGATGCCTGCGTAAAATAGTAGCAGGCGTGCTTGGGCAACATGGCGAGAACGGTGTCGATGTCCTTGTCGTCGACCATTCCGAAGACGATGCGCAACTGCCGGCAAGGCTGCGACGTGATTTGTGGAGCAAGGTATTGCCAGGCGGCAGGGTTGTGACCTGTGTCGCAGACGACGAGTGGTTGCTCGTGGAGTGTCTGCCAGCGGCCCATCAGCCCCGTATTTTGGCAGACGTGCGAGAGCGCTTGTGGAATAACGGAGACTATGTTTTCGACGTTGTGCTTTTCTATTTCTTCTAACTGATTGGCCGCACAAAGGATGGTCTGAAGGTTGCGGGTCTGATAGCTGCCTTTAAGTTCGAAGTCGGGTAGGGGGGCAGGCCACGTGAAGTCTTCAGCATAGAAGATGGGTGCATGAGTTTCCTGAGCCTTCTTCTCGAATACGGGTTTCGTCTCGGGAGTCGTCTCCCCAATGACGACGGGCACTCCCGGCTTGATGATACCTGCCTTTTCGGATGCAATCTCAGCAAGCGTTGAGCCAAGGAACTGCGTGTGGTCGAGGGCGATATTGGTGATGACACAGAGTTCCGGTCGGATGATATTCGTGCAATCGAGTCGTCCGCCTAATCCCACTTCGACAACTGCCACATCTACATTTGCATCGGCAAAGTACTTGAAAGCCAATGCCGTAGTGAGCTCGAAGAACGAGGGATAGAGAGTGTCCTGGTGTTCAGTTGATTGTTCATCGGCGCTATTCCAACGGATGAAGTCCTCAACAAATCTGATGACATAGTCTTCGCTGATGCACTCGCCGTTCACTCGGATGCGCTCGCGGAAGTCTACGAGGTGGGGCGAGGTATACAACCCGACGCGCAGGCCGGCTTCCTGCAGGATGCTCGCCAATGAGTGGGAAACGGAACCCTTGCCGTTGGTGCCTGCCACATGGATGGTTCTGTAGTGCTCGTGGGGGTGTCCGTAGTGGGCGTCGAGGGCTTCGGTGGTTTGCAGACCAGGCTTATAGGCTGCCGCCCCGATGTGCTCAAACACCGGTGTGGCGTTGTAGAGATACTGTATGACTTCCTGATAGTTCATGGCCGATGGGTTTATAAACGAAGAATCGTGGATGATTTGCCGCCGGCCACCATTGCGTGGCAAACGAGAAACAATCCACGATTCCTCTCTATTGTATTGCAGTTGTTTTAATTGAAGTAGTTCTTAAACTTTTCAAAGATGGACTTCTTCGTCGAGGCATCACCCTTGAAGTTATCGCTATTGCGCAGCTCCTCAAGCACTTGGCGCTCGTGGCGGTCGAGGGTCTTCGGCACATAGACGCTCACCTGGACAACCAAATCGCCGCGCCCGCTGCCGTAGCCTTGAACGGCAGGCAGTCCTTTGCCGCGCAGACGGAGGGTTTTGCCAGGCTGAGTGCCGGGCTCTATCTTGATTTTCACCTTGGTGCCCTCGATGGTTGGGATGTCTACCTCGCCACCCAAAGCCGCCGTCGGGAAGTCGAGCAGCAGGTTGTAGATGATGTCCTGGCCGTCGCGAACGAAGGTGTCGTTGGGCTCTTCCTCGACGTAGACTTGTATGTTGCCTGGAACTCCGTTGTGTGGAGCAGCGTTTCCCTTGCCGGGCACGTTGACAACCATACCCTCGGCAACGCCTGCGGGGATGTTGATTTCAACCACTTCCTCACCCTTCACGATGCCTTGTCCGCTGCAATGGGGGCACTTGTTCTTGATGACGGTGCCTTCACCGTGACACGTCGGACACTCGCTCTGCGTCTGCATCATGCCAAGGATGGAACGAACGGTGCGAACGGTGTAGCCTTGTCCGTGACAGGTAGGACAGGTCTCGCTGCCGCTGCCATTTTGGGCTCCGCTGCCGTTGCACTCCGAACAAACGATGTCCTTTCTGACTTTGAACTTCTTGGTGACACCCGTGGAGATCTCCTGCAACGTCAGACGTACCTTCAAGCGAAGGTCGGTGCCGTGATACTGGGCTCTCTGACCACCGCCAAAGCCGCTGAAACCGCCAAAGCCACCACGTCCGCCGAAGACGTCGCCGAACATCGAGAAGATGTCGTCCATTGAGAATCCGCCTGCACCAAAGCCTCCGAAGCCGCCGCCCATGTTGGGTCCGTCGAATCCGAACTGGTCGTACTGCTGGCGTTTCTGCTTGTCGCTGAGCACGCTGTATGCCTCGGCAGCCTCCTTGAACTTCTCTTCGGCTGTCTTGTCACCAGGGTTTCTGTCAGGGTGGTATTTGATGGCGATTTTGCGATAGGCTTTTTTGATTTCGTCTTCGCTGGCCTTCTTGTCTACACCAAGTACTTCGTAGTAATCTCTCTTTGCCATTCTGTATTTGGTAATTTATTGACCTACAGCGACTTTCGCGTGTCGGATGACTTTATCGTTCAGCATGTATCCTGTCTGTACGCAGTCGATGACCTTGCCCTTCTTGTCGTCGCCCATACCGGGAACCATCGCGATGGCTTCGTGGTAGTCAACGTCGAAATCCTGATCCTGTGTCTCGATTTTCTTGACACCGAGGCTTTCGA
Source organism: uncultured Prevotellaceae bacterium (assembly GCA_900316285.1). Classification (GTDB taxonomy): domain Bacteria; phylum Bacteroidota; class Bacteroidia; order Bacteroidales; family Bacteroidaceae; genus Prevotella. The sequence goes on along the minus strand of ONCG01000025.1, from coordinate 80,046 downwards.
GGGTCTTAATGAATTTCTTGAAGATGAGTTCCATGCCTTCCTTGATGGCGGCAGGATCGTCGGTGTGCGTGTCGGCAAGTGCTCGCTCAAAGTCGTCGAGCACGGGCAGGATGGCGGTAATCGTCTTCTCGCCGCCGTTGAGGATGAGCTCTGCCTTTTCCTTCAGCGTGCGCTTCTTGTAGTTCTCAAATTCTGCGATGGTGCGAAGCAACTGGTCCTTGAGCTTGGCAATCTCGTCGAGGGCAGCATCGAGCGGGTCTTTCTCTTCCTGCTCCTGCTCTTTCTCGGGTTCAGCTGCAGCTTCGTCAACTTGTGCTTGCTCGTTGGCAGTCTCTTCGTTTACGTTCTCAGAAGCCTGCGAGGCGTTCTGCTGCTCCTCTTCCTGGCTTCCGTCTTCGATATTGATAGTTCTTTCTTCGTCCATAGTTTTTTGTTTTTTGTTCCTAAAAAATCTCATACAAATAATGTGCCAATGTCGGTTGGCAGGAACGATTAGTTATCAATTTTCAGTCATTAATAGTCGTTTTTCAACGCAAAATGGTTGATTTACGACTATCAATGGCCGATTTACGAATCTTAATTGTTATACATGCGGGCTTTCTGCTCCTTGATCTGCTCGTCGTAGATGTAGTCATCGTAGTCCATCAGCTTGTCGATGGTGCCGTTGGGCGTGAGCTCGATGATGCGGTCGGCGACGGTCTGGATAAACTCATGGTCGTGGGAAGCAAACAGAATGTTTCCCTTGAACTGGATGAGGTTGTTGTTGAAAGCCTGAATCGACTCGAGGTCGAGGTGGTTGGTAGGTGTGTCGAGGATGAGGCAGTTGGCGTTCTTCAGCTGCATGCGGGCAATCATGCATCGCATCTTCTCACCTCCGGAAAGCACATTCACCTTCTTCTCTACTTCCTCCTGCTTGAACAGCATACGGCCCAGGTAGCCTTTCATCACCACTTCGTTGCCGGGACCATACTGCGAGAGCCAGTCCACCAGATTCAGGTCGCTCTGGAAGAACTCGGTGTTGTCGAGTGGGAGATAGGCGGTGGTGATGGTGACGCCCCACTTGAAAGTGCCGGCGTCAGCCTGACGATTGCCGTTAATGATTTCGAAGAGTGCCGTCATTGCCTTCGGGTTGTGCGAGAGGAAGACGGTCTTCTGGCCGTGCTCAATGTTGAACGACACGTTGTCGAAAAGAACGGTGCCGTCGGTGTCTACAGCCTTCAGGCCTTCCACCTCGAGAATCTGGTTGCCCGGTTCGCGCTCCATCTGGAAGATGATGCCGGGATACTTGCGGCTTGAGGGACGAATTTCTTCAACATTGAGTTTCTCGAGCATCTTTTTGCGCGACGTGGTTTGCTTCGACTTTGCCACATTGGCAGAGAAACGGCGGATGAATTCTTCCAGCTGCTTGCGCTTCTCCTCAGCTTTCATGCGCTGGTTCTGAGCCTGACGCAAAGCAAGCTGCGACGACTCATACCAGAACGAGTAGTTACCGGAGAAGACGGTGACCTTGCCGAAGTCGATGTCGACGGTCTGCGTGGAGACGGCATCGAGGAAGTGACGGTCGTGGCTGACGACGAGTACGCATTGCTCGAGCGAACTCAGGTATTCCTCCAGCCACTGAACGGTGTCGAGGTCGAGGTCGTTGGTAGGCTCGTCGAGCAGCAGGTTGTCGGGGTGTCCGAAGAGTGCTTTCGCCAACATCACGCGAACCTTCTCGTTGTTCGAGAGCTCCGACATCTGTTTGTAGTGCTGAGCCTCTTTCACACCCAGGTTCTGCAGCAGCTGGGCAGCCTCGCTTTCAGCCTCCCAACCATTCATTTCGGCAAACTTCAGCTCCAGGTCGGCAGCGCGATTGCCGTCCTCCTCGCTCATCTCGGGCTTCGCATAGAGGGCCTCGCGCTCCTTCATGTTCTCCCATAGCGGCTGATGGCCCATGAGCACAGTGTCCATAACGGTGAATTCATCATACTTGAAGTGGTCCTGCGAGAGTACCGAGAGGCGTTCGCCAACGCCCAGTTCCACCATACCCTTGTTGGGTTCCAGCTCACCGCTGATGGCCTTGAGCAGCGTCGACTTGCCGGCACCGTTGGCACCGATGATTCCATAGATATTTCCACTTGTGAACTTGATGTTTACGTCTTTGTAGAGTACGCGCTTTCCGAATTGGATGGCAAGGTTTGTGACTGTGATCATATTGTTTATACCTTATTATTATTGTGGGTGCAAAGTTACGAAAAATCGAGCGCAGAACAAAAGAAACTCGTTTCTTTTTTATGCCGAGATGAAGTAAGTTCGCGACTTTAGTCGCAAAGTTACGAAAAAACGAGTGAAAAGCCAAACTAATTTGAACTTTTCCGAGTAATAAGTAAGTTCGGCGGAGCTAAAGTTACCTTTTTTTTCTCGAATAAACAAATGATAGAGATGATTATTCCCCCTTTGCCTTTTTAAAGGAGGGCAGGGAGGTGAGAACAAAAAAACCGCCAGGTCTTGGACCCAGCGGTATTCTCTCACTTTTTCAGTTCGAGCTCTGATTACTCAGCTACAGCAGCAGTGTCAACAGCGGCAGTGTCAACAACGGTGGTGTCAACAACGGTGGTGTCAACCACTGCGGTGTCTTCTACAACCTCGGCGGGCTTCTGAGCGTTACCGCAAGATGCGAACGAGATAGCTGCCATTGCTACGAACATAAAAACTAATTTCTTCATTTTCTTTGCTTTTTTAAATCTGTAAAACAATCATTTGTTTATTAAAACGATGCAAAGGTAAGCATTTTTTTGATACGTTGTACTTTTTTTTGCGACTTTTTTTTGTCGATTTTGTAACTTTTTTGCAACGCATTGATAATCAATACTTTATGAATTGCAAAAAATAGTTAATTATTTTGTGTTCCCACACAACACGTCGAAAAAGGGCGTTTTTTGCATTTTGCCGGCTATGTCGTTTCGAAAAAAAATGCTGGTGCATGCAGGCCACTTCGCAACTTTTTTGTACCTTTGCAGTGGTTTGCCATTCTGTGCAGGCCATAAGCGCTATATATATAAATAAGGTGTAAGCAAAAACATGATCGATACATCAGTCTTTCAGGGCAAGAGTGCGGCTTACTTCACGCTGGGTTGCAAGTTGAATTTTTCTGAGACGTCTACCTTCGCGCAGATGCTTCAGCAACTCGGAGTGAGGACGGCTGGCAAGGGTGAAAAGGCCGATCTTTGCCTGATCAATACCTGTTCTGTTACAGAGGTTGCCGATCACAAGTGCCGGCAGGCTATTCACCGCATGGTGAGAAACCACCCTGATGCGTTCGTGGTGGTGACGGGTTGTTACGCACAGTTGGAACCTTATAAGATAGGAAAGATTGAAGGCGTCGACTTGGTGCTTGGGGCCAATGAGAAGGCAAACCTGATTCAGTTCCTGAGTGACGCGTGGAGTAGTGGGGAGAAGGATACCATCGTGCATGCCGTAGAGAAAACGCGCGACATCAAGACCTTTGCGCCGTCGTGCTCGCGTGGAAACCGCACCCGCTATTTCCTGAAGGTTCAGGATGGCTGCGACTACTTCTGCACCTATTGTACCATCCCCTTTGCCCGCGGCTTCTCGCGCAATCCTAGCATTGCATCACTCGTTGAGCAGGCTCGCCAGGCAGCAAGCGAAGGCGGCAAAGAGATTGTGCTGACGGGTGTGAACATCGGCGACTTTGGCCATACCACTGGTGAGTCGTTCCTCGATTTGGTGAAGGCACTTGATGAAGTTGAAGGAATCAGCCGTTTCCGCATCAGCAGTTTGGAGCCGAACCTCCTAACCGACGAACTCATTGAGTTCTGTGCCACAAGTCAGCGGTTTATGCCTCATTTCCATATTCCCTTGCAGAGTGGAAGCGACGAGGTGCTTAAATTGATGCATCGCCGATACGATAAGGCGCTCTTCGCTCATAAGATACAACTCATCAAAGAGCGTATGCCTGATGCTTTCATAGGGGTTGATGTGATGGTGGGCACACGAGGCGAGACGCCTGAATACTTCGAGGAGTGCTACGACTTCCTCCATTCGCTCGATGTCACCCAGTTGCATGTATTCCCCTATTCAGAGCGACCGGGAACGGCTGCGCTCCGCATCCCCTATGTTGTTTCCGATCAAGACAAGAAGTTGCGTTCGCATCGTCTATTGCAACTCTCCGACGAGAAGACGCAGGCTTTCTACGCCCGCCATATCGGTCAGACTGCCGAAGTGCTCTTCGAGAGAGCACCTCGTGGCAGGGCCATGCATGGGTTTACCAGAAACTATATTCGTGTGGAACTTCCTCCTCAGGAAGCGCGTGAAGAATATGATAATCAGCTGATGACTGTCCTTTTGGGTGACTTCAATCACGACAAGACGGCATTGATGGGCAAGGTGACAAAGTAACAAGGTGACAAAGTAACAAGGTGACAAAGTAACAAGGTAACAAAGTGACAAGGTAGCAAAGGAGCACGAGATGAAAACAGCCATCGTTATATTAAACTGGAATGGACGGAAGATGCTGGAGCAGTATCTGCCTTCAGTGCTTGAGTATTCATGCGACGAAGCAACGGTCGTCGTAGCTGATAATGCTTCGACAGACGACTCGTTGGCATTCCTGAACGCCCGTTATCCCCAGATACAAACCATCGTCCTCGACCAGAACTACGGGTTTGCAGAAGGCTACAACCGTGCGCTGAAACAGGTGGAGGCCGAATATTATGTGTTGCTGAATAGCGATGTGGAGGTTACCCCTCACTGGCTCAGTCCGCTGATAGCATATATGGACTCCCACGCGGAAGTGGCAGCCTGTCAGCCGAAGTTGCTTTCCTATGTCAACAAGGAGAAATTCGAGTATGCGGGCGCTTCGGGTGGTTATCTCGACCGCTATGGCTATCCGTTCTGTCGCGGCCGACTCTTCGATGCTGTTGAAACCGACCGCGGGCAGTATGACGATACAGTAGAAGTGCTGTGGGCGACGGGTGCCTGTTTGTTCATCCGCTCTGAAGATTACTGGCGTGTCGGTGGCCTCGACGGCCGTTTCTTTGCCCATTGCGAGGAGATTGACCTCTGCTGGCGTTTGAACATCGTGGGGCGCAAGGTGATCTGTCTGCCTGAGAGCAAGGTTTATCATCTGGGTGGAGGCACGTTGCCGAAAGGCAATCCGATGAAGACGTTTCTCAACTTCCGCAATAACCTCACAATGCTTTACAAGTGCTTGCCTGAGAACGAATTGAAGCATGTGATGCGTTGGCGCTGGTTCCTCGACTATCTTGCCGCTTGGCAGACGCTCATCTTGAACCGCAACCTCGGTGACTTCAAAGCCATCTATCGTGCTCGCCGGGCCTTCAAGCATTGGAAGAAAGATTTCGCTGCCGATCGTGCCAGCATCCAGCAGGCTCGTGTCATCGCCGACATTCCCGTTCGCAAACATTTCTCCCTGCTTTGGAAATACTATGCAAAGGGCATCCACCGCTACTCTGAATTACCCTAACCTCTGACCACCAACATGTTGACAAACCATTTGTGACAATTGTGACAATTGGACAGTTGATTTTTACACGCCTCAGAAGGCGGGAGGAGAAGAAAGAGTAATAAATAGTTAAATAAGTATATAAATATGTTAATATATATATAATAATATAATGATTATTATTCAATAATTATTCATTAATTATTCTATTTTATTTGTATGTCTATTCCATCCTCCGCGCGATGTGTGCAAAAATGACTGTCACAATTGTCACAATTGTCACACTCTCGGGAACTGATGGCCGCCAGCCGTTCCTCGTGAGCTAGAGCTATGCTCTGTATGTTCTAGAGCTATGCTCCGTATTGGTTAAAGCATATCTCCGTATCGAATAGAGTATAGCTCTGGAAAGAATAAAGATGGTAATAAGGCTAAATCCAGTTATGCGATACGGTGCATCCCAACATTTTGGGGGATAAATTCAATGTGGTTTCGAAAAAAATATATAGTTTCTCTTAAATTTTTTCGGATTTCTTTCTATATTATAGATGCGACTCATTAATAAAGTTGTATGCAGGCTGACAGGCCAAACAAATAGAACGTTTTAAATTTATTAACAAATGATTAAAAATGATGGAGATGAAAAAGAACAAGAAAATCGTAGTTTACGTTGACTTAGACAACACTATTGCCGATTTTCAGTCGGGTGTAGATACTTTTCCTGTTGCGGTAAGGGCACAATATGGAAAGGACGAGAATGGTAAGGATCACTCCGATGAGATACCTGGACTTTTCTCAAAGATGAAGGAGATTGACGGCGCAAAGGAAGGTTTCCAGTTCTTGGCTGATCATTTCGATACCTATATCCTTTCAACCGCTCCTTGGAATAATCCTTCTGCTTGGTGCGATAAGTTGGAGTGGGTGAAGACTCACTTAGGCCCAGCCGTTAAGAAGCGGCTCATCCTCTCACACCACAAGGACCTGCTTCGAGGCGATTACATCATCGACGACAACACAAATAACGGGGTTGCCGATTTTCAGGGCGTCCATATCCATTTCGGTTCGCCAGAGTTTCCAAACTGGCAGACAGTCATCGAATATTTCCAGCGCCTTTTATGAGAAAAGACAAGTGGGGGGCAAAAAGTATAGCCCCCCACTTTGCAATTGAACCAGATTCTAAAAAGGTTAAAGCATATTATTGCTTCTTGCTATGGCCTTTGTTGTTGCCTTTGCCCTTTTGATTGCCTTTATTCTCGCCTTTACTTTTCTGGTTGCCTTTCTGGTCGCCTTTGCTAAATCCCTTGTGGTTGCCCTTTCCGTTGCCTTTCCGATTTCTCTTTCCCCAACGGCCGCGGCCTTTTCCTTTGCCATTGGCGCGTGGTGCAGCCTTGTACTCTGGACCTTCGCCAATGCCATCGGGTAGGGGATTCTTGGTGACCTCGCGTTCAAGGAAACGCTCTATCTGAAGGAAATAGCGGATGTCTTCCTCGCTGATGAAGGTGACGGCCTTGCCATCGCGCTCAGCACGAGCGGTGCGGCCGATGCGGTGCACATAGTCTTCGGCGTCGCGTGGCACGTCGTAGTTCAAGACCATTGCAATGTCGTCGATGTCGATGCCTCGCGAGAGAATGTCGGTGGCAACGAGCACATCGACTTGTCCACTCTTGAAACGGAACATCATCTCGTCGCGCTCGGCTTGTGTGAGGTCGCTGTGCATCTGTCCGGCATTGATTTTCATGCGAAGGAGGGCATGATAGACATCTTTCACCTTGTTGATTTTACCAGCGAAGATAATAACACGCTTCAAGTCGCCCTGCTTGAACATCGCCTCTACAATCTTCAGTTTCTGAGCCTCGTAGCACACGTATGCCGACTGCTGAATCTTCTCGGCGGGCTTGCTCACGGCAATCTTCACTTCCACAGGATTCTTCAACAGTGTCTTGGCCAGCTGTTCAATCTTGTCGGGCATCGTAGCTGAGAACATCACCGTCTGACAAGTCTTGGGCAGGAAACTTGCAATCTTCAAGATGTCGTCGGAGAAACCCATGTCGAGCATACGGTCAGCCTCGTCGAGAACAAAGAAACTCACTTTCGACATGTCGACATTGTCCATCGTCAGGTGGGAGATGAATCGTCCCGGTGTGGCGATGATAACCGATGCTCCCGTCTTCAGCGCGTTGAGTTCCTGATAGTAGCGGTTGCCGTCGTTTCCGCCATAGACGGCTACGGAGCTGACGTTGGGCAGGTAGTAGCCGAAGCCTTGCATGGCTTGGTCTATCTGTTGTGCGAGCTCGCGAGTGGGAGCCATGATGACGCAGTTGATAGCCTCTTGCGGGAATTCGATGTGTCGTCCGTCGGGAAAGTCTACGTAGCCGTCGTCGAGCATGGAGAGAATGGGCAGCAGATAGGCAGCGGTCTTGCCGGTTCCCGTCTGTGCCACGCCGAGGACATCGCGTCCGTTGAGCATCTCCGGAATGCATTTCTCTTGTATGGGCGTCATTTCCTCGAAGCGCATGTCGTAGAGCGCGTCGAGGATATTATCATTTAGATATGTTTCTTCAAATGTCATTTTTACGTTCAATCAAATAGTTTTAGCTGTATGTGAAAAAATAGTTTTAGCTGTTTTGGTCCTCTACGGAAATGTTTATTCCGTAAACGGTGAATCAATTCGGTGCATGCCTATAGCAGAAGTATGCAACGAATGCGAAGATGATGTTTGGCGTCCATGCAGCGAGCATCGGCGGGAAGCTGGCGTTGATGGCAAACGTTGAAGAGATGGTTTGCAACATGATGTATGTAAAACTCAGTGCCAGACCGATACCCAGATAAAGTCCCATACCACCTTTTCGCTTTCGTGACGACAGCGACAGGCCGATGATTGTCAGGATGAACGAGGCAAACGATGCCGCGATGCGTTTGTGGTACTCCACTTGGTATTGCACAACGTTGCTACTACCTCGGTCAATCTGCTTGGATATGTAGTCGTAGAGCTCCGGGCTGGTGAACGTCTCCTGTTGGCCTTTCGAGTAGACCAGGTCGGCCGGCTCCATGATGATGACAGTGTCGCGCTGTGCCCCGCTCGTGATGTGTTCGCGCAGTCCTTTGAGCTGGCGAATCTTCCAGTTGCGCACCTTCCACTTGTACTTCGTGTCGGAGATGGTGTCGTACTGTATGTCGGTAGCCGTCATGTGGCTGACGAGTTTCTTGTTCTCGAACTTGTCGAGCGAGAATCCGTAGCCTTTCTTGCTGGTGTTGTCGTAGTGTTGGATATAGGCGATGACGCCTTGTCCCACCTGCAACTGCACGTTGTCGGCTGCCGTGTTCTTCTTTTTGTTCTTGTAGGTGGTCTCGAAGTTCTGGCGTATGATAGTGCCGTGCGGGATGACGTAGGCACTCAAGTAATACGATAGCAACGAGATGAACACACACGACATCATGTAGGGTCGCATGAGTCGCTTGAACGACACGCCTGCGGCCAGCATGGCGATAATCTCGGAGTTGCCTGCGAGCTTCGACGTGAAGAAGATCACGGAGATGAAGACGAAGAGCGGCGAGAACAGATTGGCGAAGTAGGGGATGAAGTTCGCGTAGTAGTCGAACACAATGGCTTTCAGCGGTGCGTGATACTGCGTGAACTTTGCCAAGTGCTCGTTCACGTCGAACACGATGGCGATGGAGATAATCAGGATGATGGAGAAGAAATAGGTGCCGATGAACTTCTTGATGATATACCAGTCGAGCCGTTTGATGAAGGTGGGCTTGAGCTTCTTCAACAAACGACCGAGCCAGCCGAAGTGCTTCTGCATCCATCGGCCGAGCTTCAAAAGTCTGCGGCGGCGTCTTATCTTTCTGTATTCCATTTCTCCTTGTCTTAATTTAAACCTACACTCTGCGACCGAGGTCATCGATGACGCTGCGCTTCCACTGGGTGAAGTCACCTTGTTCTATGTGACGTCGGGCATCGCCCACGAGCCGCAGATAGAACGCCAGATTGTGAATCGATGCTATCTGCATGGCCAGCAGCTCTTGCGCCTTGAAGAGGTGGTGCAGATAGGCTTTCGTGTGAATACGGTCAATCTCGCATCCGTCTTCATCGATGGGTGAGAAGTCGTATTCCCACTTTTTGTTGCGCATGTTCATCGTGCCGTGATAGGTGAAGAGCATCGCATTGCGGCCGTTGCGGGTGGGCATCACGCAATCGAACATGTCGACACCACGCTCGATGGCTTCGAGGATGTTCTGAGGCGTGCCTACACCCATGAGGTAGCGAGGGCGGTCCTTGGGCAGGATGTCGTTGACCACCTCAATCATCTCGTACATCACCTCCGTAGGCTCGCCGACGGCCAGACCTCCGATGGCGTTTCCATCGGCACCCTTGTCGGCAACATGCTTGGCAGCCTCTTGTCGCAGGTCTTTATAAGTGCAGCCCTGCACGATGGGGAACAGACTCTGGTGGTAGCCGTAGAGCGGTTCCGTCTCGTTGAAGCGCTTGATGCAACGATCGAGCCAGCGCTGTGTCAGTCCTAGCGACTTCTTTGCATACTGGTAGTCGCTTTGTCCAGGAGGGCATTCGTCGAGAGCCATCATGATGTCGGCGCCGATGATGCGTTCCGTATCCATCACGTTCTCAGGAGTGAAGATGTGCTTCGACCCGTCGATGTGGCTACGAAACTCGCAGCCCTCTTCGCGCAGCTTGCGGATACCTGTCAGCGAGAACACTTGGAAGCCGCCGGAGTCGGTGAGGATGGGGCGGTCCCACGTGTTGAACTTGTGCAGTCCTCCAGCCTTATGAAGAATGTCGAGACCCGGACGCAGATACAGGTGATAGGTGTTTCCGAGGATGATCTGTGCCTGCACCTGTTCGCGCAGTTCAGAGAAGTGCACGCCCTTCACCGAGCCGCATGTCCCTACGGGCATGAAGATTGGTGTCTTGATTTGTCCGTGATCGGTGGTTATCAAGCCGGTGCGTGCCTCTGAGGCGGGGTCGGTATGCTGTAGTTCAAATGTCATTCTTTAGAATTCTTTTCTTCTTCAATCTTAAACTCGATGGGGTGGGCAACAAGCTCGTCGGTAAGGGCAAACTGCCAGACGTCCTGCACGTTCTCTACATAGTGGAACTCCACGCCCTGCAGGTATATCTCAGGAATCTCGTCGATGTCCTTCTTGTTGTCGCGACACATCACTATGTCGGTGATGCCTGCACGCTTGGCAGCCAGGATTTTCTCCTTGATGCCGCCAACGGGCAGCACCTTGCCTCGGAGCGTAATCTCACCGGTCATCGCCGTGTTCTTTCTCACCTTGCGCTGGGTGAGGGCCGAGGCTATTGATGTGGCGATGGTGATACCTGCCGACGGTCCGTCCTTGGGCGTTGCACCCTCTGGCACGTGGATGTGAATGTTCCACTGGTCGAAGATGCGGTAGTCGATGCCAAGGGTGTCGACGTGGGCTTTCACGTATTCCAGGGCGATGACAGCCGACTCTTTCATCACGTCGCCGAGGTTACCCGTCAGTGTGAGCTTGCCGGCTTTGCCTTTAGAAAGCGAAGTCTCGATGAAGAGAATCTCGCCGCCGACACTCGTCCACGCCAGTCCAGTCACCACGCCTGCATAGTCGTTGCCCTGATAGATGTCGCGATAGAACGGCGGCTTGCCCAGCAGGTCTTCAATCTGTGCGGGTGTGATTTTCTCGAAGGGCAGGACTAGGTCGCGCGCCTTCATGAATGCCATCTTGCGCAAGGCCTTGTTCACCTGCTTCTCCAGCTGGCGCACGCCGCTTTCACGCGTGTACTGCTCAATAATCTTCTCGATGGCGGCCTTGTTGAACTTCGGATAGACGGTGGTGTGCTTCGTCTTCAAGCCTGTGTTCTCCAGCTCACGTGGGATGAGGTGCCGCTTGGCAATCTCAATCTTCTCCTCCGTGATGTAGCCGCTTACCTCGATAACCTCCATACGGTCGAGCAGAGGCTTGGGAATGGTGCCGAGGTTGTTAGCCGTTGCGATGAAGAGTACCTTCGAGAGGTCGTAGTCAACATCGAGGTAGTTGTCGTGGAATGCCGAGTTCTGCTCGGGGTCGAGCACTTCGAGCATCGCCGATGCCGGGTCGCCGTTGATGGTGTGTTGTGTGATCTTGTCGATTTCGTCGAGGATGAATACCGGGTTCGACGATCCAGCCTTTTGAATTGACTTGATGATACGACCGGGCATCGCTCCCACATAGGTGCGGCGATGTCCGCGAATCTCGCTCTCGTCGTGCAGACCACCCAGGCTCACACGCACATACTTGCGCTTCATAGCGGCGGCAATCGACTTGCCCAGCGATGTCTTGCCTACGCCCGGAGGGCCATAGAGGCAGATGATAGGACTCTTCAAGTCGCCACGCAGCTGCAGCACGGCCATGTATTCCAGAATGCGCTCCTTCACCTTCTCCATACCGTAGTGGTCGTGGTCGAGGATCTTCTGCGCACGCTTCAAATCGAGGTTGTCGTGCGTATATTCGCCCCAAGGCAGGTTCACCATCGTCTGCAGATAGTTCATCTGCACGCTGTATTCCGGTCCTTGTGGGTTGAGCATGTCGAGTTTGTCGAGTTCCTTGAAGAACACTTTCTCAACATCCTCAGGCCAGTTCTTGCCAAGCGCTTTCGTCTCAAGCTCGTGGCGTTCGGGCGAACCGTCACCATTGCCCAGCTCCTCCTTGATGTTCTTGATTTGCTGCTGCAGGAAGTACTCGCGCTGCTGCTCGTCGATGTCCTCGCGTGTCTTGGTGCGGATGTCCTGTCTGAGCTGTAGCAGCTGTATTTCCTTGTTGAGCGTTTTCAGCACGATGATCACTCGGTCCATCATGGAATCGGCCTGAAGCATCTTCATCTTATCGCTCACGCTGAACGGCAGGTTGGTGCAGATGAAGTTCATGATGAGCACATTGTTCTGAATGTTGTTCAGGGCAAACTGCGACTCATCGGGTATGTCCTCGTTCTGATGAATGTATTCAACGGTCTTAGCACGAAGGTCTTCGATGGCCGTGCGCCACGATTTGTCGCGAGCGTCGGGCATCTCCTCAGGTAAAAGCGTCGTTGTACCTACGAGGTAGGGACGATGTCGTGTGATGCTATCGAGATGGCAGCGTCCGAGAGCCTGCACAATCACGGTGATGTGGTCTTGCGGCCCCGGCATATCGATGACGCGCACGAGTTTTGCATAAACACCATATTCGTGCAGGTCTTTCTGTGCCGGCTGTTCAATGTCGGTACTCTTCTGACAGAACACACCAAAGATTTGCTCCGGGTTGTCCTTGAGCTTTTCCACCAGGTTGACGCTTGATTCGCGACCGATAATGATGGGGATGATTACACCGGGAAAGAGTACGATATTGCGTGTAGCGAGGATAGGCAATGGTCCCTCGACTTTCGTTTCAAAAAGAGTGGAGATGTCGCCGTCGTAGTCGGCAATCATCTGTATGGATGTATTTGTTTTTGCCATTTTTCCTTTCTTGCCTTTCTTCTTGTCTGTCTTGTTGTTGTCCTTACTTTCTTCTGTTTTCTTTTTCTATTGCGTCTTTGAGCGTGCAAAGGTACAAAAAAAACTTGGAATAGCGGCCTTGCGACTGCCAATTTTATTTAATAATGTGTAAGAAAAAGCTAAAACGTGGCAATAATCTGCGAAAACGCCCGTTTTCACTGATGACAAAAGGCTTTGACAAAGGACATTTCATGTCTTCATTAGGGAGCAATCGCTATGTTTACGTTTAAGCAATTTCACATTGAGCAAGACCGGACGGCCATGAAGGTTGGCACCGACGGAGTGCTACTGGGGGCATGGGCTGAGGGTGGGCGCACCATCCTCGATATCGGCACGGGTACAGGCCTCGTGGCGCTAATGATGGCGCAACGATTTGAAGACGCGCAAGTCGTAGGAATCGACATCGACCCAGATGCCTCAGAACAAGCTCGTGAGAATGTGGCGGCGTCGCCGTTTTCCTCTCGCATCAGCATCCTTCATACTTCCTTACAGGCTTTCAAGACTGAGAGAAAATGTGACGCCATTGTCTCTAATCCACCGTATTTCGAGCATAGCCTGAAGAATCCGGATGCCGCTCGCGCCGTTGCTCGTCATGCTGACTCGCTGCCTTTTGCCGATCTCTTTAGCGGCGTCAGCCGACTACTTGCCGAAGAGGGTGTTTTCTCGGCCATCGTACCCATGGATTGCGTGGAGCGTTTCTGCTCTGAAGCCTATCTGTCAGGATTCTTTCTCTTGCGTCGCTACGATTTGAAAACCACGCCGCGTAAACCATCCAAGCGCTGCTTGGTTGCATTCTGTCGCCGTCGGCCCGATGTGTTCGACCGACAGGAAGTCTGTTTGATGGATGACGGTGGCGTGCGTTCTGCTTGGTATGCGGCACTCACAAAAGAGTTTTATTTGTAAGGTAGCTATTGTTCCTTAACGGTTTAGTTTTCGTTGCAGCACCTTGCTTAATGCCAAGACGTGGCGACGCTGCTTTGTGAGGTCGTCGCGCACGATATTGATTTCGTTGAATAATTCGCTGGCAGCACTCTGCAAGGCGTTCGGCCGGCGCTGACTCTTGTCGGCATCGGGGTTGACGACGACGCGTATGCCCTTCGATTTTAATTCGATGTCGACATCGGCATCGGTCATGACAGGATCGCCGTCGTAGTGAATGTAGCCCGCCTGCTTGCGGTGAATGTGCAGACGCTTGCACTTGAAAGTCTTGATTTTTGAATTCTTGTCGAGTGTCTTATTGAACATCTCGATGCTGATTTGCGGTGCCTCGATTACATCGAAGGGTTCCATGATGATGACGTCGAGCAAACCGTCGCTCATCGAGGCTTGCGGAGCAATATAGGCGTTGTTGCCATATTGCGATGCGTTGGCACAAGAAATGAGGAATGCCTTAGCACGCGTGGTGCCCGTTTCGTCCTGTATTTCGTAGGTCTCGGGTTTGTATTTCAGTCCTTCGCGCAGCACGTTCTCAACATAGGTGATAGGTCCGCGCTTGCCTGCCTCAGCGAACTTATGGCTGACAAAGGCATCGAAGCCCATGCCGCAGGTGCAGAAGAACGGGTGGCCGTTGATGATCCCGTAGTCGAGTTCGTGAATTTCACAGCTGTTGATGATCTCAATCGACTTCTTCAGGTTCATCGGAAGCAGCAGGTGGCGGGCCAATCCGTTGCCGGAACCGCAGGGGATGATGCCGAGAGCAGTCTGCGAATGCACGATGGCGCGAGCCACTTCGTTCACCGTTCCGTCGCCGCCAATGGCAACGACGATATCGACACCTTGCTCCATTGCCTCACGGGCAATCTCACTGGCGTGTCCGGCATACTCAGTCATCCTTAGCTCATAGCTGAACTGATCGTGGTCTATCGTTTTTTCGATGAGCTCTGGGATGCCTGCCTTGTTCTGCGTTCCCGATATGGGGTTCATGATGAAAACGATCCTTTTCATGCTGCAAAGGTACAAAAAAGTTTATAGTTCATAGTTCAAAGTTCAAAGTTTTTTAGTGAAAAAGAAAGATTTCTTTGAAAAAAGGATTATATTAACAAAATTTTTTGTACCTTTGCAGCCTGAATGTTTAATTTGTAGATTTTCTACACCTATTCTTTATAATGGGACAACTACAAGAAAGATACAAAAGTTACCGTCGTCCGCAGAAGTATGCTGAGCAGGGAATATACCCTTATTTCCGTGCTATCACGAGCAAACAAGGTACTGAAGTGGAGATGGACGGTCACCATGTTTTGATGTTCGGCTCGAACGCTTATACCGGCCTTACGGGTGACGAACGTATTATTGCAAAAGCTAAGGAGGCACTCGACAAATATGGCTCTGGTTGTGCAGGAAGTCGTTTTTTGAATGGCACACTCGACTTACATGAGCAATTGGAGAAAGAGCTTGCTGAATTCGTTCACAAAGAGGGCGCAATGTGCTTCTCTACGGGATTCTCTGTCAACCAAGGTGTGATTCCTGCCTTGCTTAACAAGGACGACTATGTGATTTGTGACGACCGCGATCACGCTAGCATCGTCGACGGACGCCGTCTGTCGTTTGCCAAGCAGCTGCACTACAAGCACAACGATATGGCAGATCTGGAACGTGTGTTGCAGAAGCTGCCGGAAGAAGCCGTGAAGCTGATTGTTGTCGATGGCGTGTTCTCAATGGAAGGCGACCTCTGCAATCTGCCCGCAATCGTTGAGCTGAAGCACAAGTATAACTGTTCGATCATGGTGGATGAAGCCCACGGCATCGGCGTCTTTGGCAAGCAGGGACGTGGCGTGTGCGATCATTTCGGCCTTACCGATGAGGTGGATCTCATCATGGGAACGTTCTCGAAGTCGCTCGCCTCAATTGGTGGATTCATCGCTGCCGACTTCGACACCATCAACTGGCTGCGCCATACCTGTCGCACCTACATCTTCAGTGCTTCCAACACACCTGCGGCTACTGCAGCTGCTATGGAGGCGTTGCACATCATCCAGCAGGAGCCGGAGCGCATCGAGCGCCTTTGGGATGTCACCCGTTATGCCCTGAAGCGTTTCCGTGAGGAAGGTTTCGAGATTGGCGACACCGAAAGCCCAATCATCCCGCTCTATGTGCGCGATGTCGACAAGACGTTCCTCGTGACGGCGCTTGCCTACAATGCCGGTGTGTTCATCAACCCCGTTATTCCTCCTGCCTGTGCTCCTGAGGATACCCTCGTGCGTTTCGCACTGATGGCCACCCACACCAATGAGCAGGTGGAGCGTGCCGTGAAGGCATTGAAGAAGATTTTCGTTGAACAGGGAATCATCAAAGGATAAACCCCTTCAGATTCTGAGAATCAATTAAAGGTAAGAAGCAAGAGATTTGGCACCCTAGATGCTCGCTTGGAGCAGATGCTAGTCTCTTGCTTCTTACCTTTTTTCATAGAAACTATATAGAATTTATCCACTCAAATGTAGGGACGCGACGTGTCGCGTAACTGGATTTATCTTTTCCTCTCCATAAACGCTGCACGCCGCGTCCCTACATGTGTGGCTCAAAAAAATATTTAACTACCTTTTTTTCGTTCTTTCTAATCATCACGGTTAATTGAGTGATGCAGAAGGAATTATGCTGTATTATTGTTCTCCCTGTGGCTTCCGCTTCAGATAGTGGCGGGCGATGAGCACAACGGCAGCAATGCCGACAAGGCCAAGGATGACGACCTTGATGTAATGGCCATACTCGGAAAGGCTCTCGTAGAGCTGTTCCTGTGGCACGATGGTCTGCATATACCAGCCCAAGGCGGCAAGAACGGAGTGCCAGAGACCTGCACCGATGGTGGTATAGAGCAGGAATTTCCAGTAGCCCATGCGTGCCATTCCTGCCGGGATGGAGATGAGATGGCGGATGACGGGCACAAAGCGACCAGTCAGCGTGGCTGCGATGCCGTGTTGGTTGAAGTAGCGTTCGCTCTTCTCCACCTTCTCCTGATTGAGCAGGCAGAGATGTCCCCAGCGGCTATTGGCAAAGCGATAGATGATGGGTCGGCCGAGATAGCGTCCGGCAAAGTAGTTGATGGTGGCTCCGCAGTCGGCTCCGATGGTGGCGGCCAGAATGACCATCCACACGTTCAGGTGTCCGCTAGCGGAGAAATAGGCAGCCGGTGGCACCACAAACTCAGAGGGTACAGGTATGACTGTACTCTCCAGCAGCATGAGGAACCATATCCAGTAGTAGTTGAGGTGTTCGAGAATGAATTGGTAGATTTCCATGATTCAATGCGTTATGGATTGTTATCGAGAAGCCACTGATAGTAGTCTTGAGGCCCGAGCTCTGGTGGGAAGAACTCTGCCAGCACCATCTGTGCTTCGGTGGGATTCTTCTCGCAGGCCAGCCGTACGTTTTCCTTGAACTCGTCGTAACGGCCAAGTGCATAGCAGCACAAGGCCTCGTAGGCATAGCCGTCGGTGCGAGAATCATCGGTGCAGTCGCGCAGTATCTGGAACATGCGATATGAATGCTGATAATAGCCGAGGTCGTAGATAGAGATGGCGATACGCAGAAAGACTTGAGGTGCTCCTGCAGAGTCGCTGATGGCCTTCATGTAGCAGGCCTGTCCATCCTCAAGGCGTCCACCTTCCATGAGCAGATGTCCACGCATGACGAGCACTTCGTAAGGATCGGCGCCTGGCTCGGTAGACATTTTGTCGATGTATGTCAGCGCTTCATCGGTCATCCCTTTCTGCGAGAGGGCAAAGGCGAGCTCCTGCCAGATGTCTGGCAGGTTGCTTGGTGCCAGCTGCTGTCCCGATGAGGTGGGGCGATGACGCAGGGCGATGGCCTCGGCACGTTGCAGGTGCTTGATGCCTTCGTCGATTTGCTCGAGGTTCAGACAGCAGATGCCGTGAAAGAGTTCGCCCACCTCGTCGTCTGGACACAGGTCGGCATAGCGCTGATAGAACAGGCCTGCCTCCTCGTAGTTGCTGAGGCAGAATAGTCCGTTAGCCTTGTTGAGGATAGCCTCGGTATCGTCGGGGTTGATGGCGATGGAGAACTCGCTGCTCTGTATGGAGTCGCGAATGTTGTGGTGCATGTATTGCGCCATTGCGAGATGATTCCAGTAGGGCGTAGAGTAGGGGTCGCTATCGATGAGCTCGTTGAAGATGCGTTCGCTCTCCTCGAAGTTGCCGCGATTCATCGCGATGCGTCCTCGCAGCTCCTTGTAGTCGGCCGCCTCAACGTCGGTCGATAGTTGCAGCCACCGAGCCGCCTTCTCCCATTGCTGGTAGTCGGCAAAGATGCCTGTGACATCGATGATGAAGTCTTCGCGCTCATCGTCGTAGAGGGTTTCGAGCACCTCGTTGAGGTATCTGTCAGCCTCGTCGGCCTTGTCCTCGGTAATCATAATCTCGGCCACGATGTAATAGTATTCGAAGGCAGTAGTGTCTTCGATGAGGCTGACGTAACGGCGTGCGGCGGCAACGTCGCCGTCGCGCACCAGTGCCAGCCTTGCCCGTAGAGCCAGCAGCACAGCCGAGTTTGGGAAGATGGAGATGCCGTAGTCGAGGACGTCGGCAGAAGCTATCGTATTGCCGAGCATTTCGTAATACTCTGCAATATCCGATAGTTCCTCCGGCTCCAGATAGGGACTCTGGCCTTGCGCCACCGCCTCTTCGTACTTCTGGAGTATCGTCTTGAATTCCTCGCTCTCGAAATATTTATCTCCCATATGCTGTGCGCCTGCGGCGCGGTTCAAAGGTTCTTTCTCCGCTATGCTACGAAAGCGGCAAAGCCGAGCGCAAAGCTGCTACGCAGCGTTCAAGGGTTCAATGCGCTTCGCGCGGTTCAAAGCTGCTTCGCAGCGTTCAAAAGATCAATGCGCTTCGCGCGGTTCGATGCCTCCGGCATCTCAACGTCTCAACCTCTCAACGTCTCAACCTCTCAACCTCTCAACGTCTCAACCTCTTAACATCCCTGCACCGTTACATTACGGTCAATCTTGGCAATCATGCCTTGCAGGGCCTTGCCGGGACCGCACTCGGTGAATTCTGTAGCTCCGTCGGCAATCATGTTCTGCACACTCTTGGTCCAACGCACCGAACCCGTCAGCTGAGCCATGAGGTTCTGCTTGATCTCTGCAGGATCGGTGTGGGGCAGGGCGTCAACATTCTGATAGACAGGGCAGCAAGGTGTGTGGAACTCCGTCTTCTCAATGGCGGCAGCGAGTTCGTCCTTCGCAGCTTGCATCAGCGGTGAGTGGAAGGCACCGCTCACGGGCAGTATCAGTGCACGCTTGGCGCCGGCAGCCTTCAGCTCTTCGCATGCAGCGTTGACGGCCTCTTGATGTCCCGAGATGACCAGCTGGCCGGGGCAGTTATAGTTGGCGGGAATCACCAGACAGTCATCGGTGCTAACCTTGCGGCACACCTCTTCAACGACCTCGTCGGGAAGAGCGATGATGGCTGCCATCGTGCCGGGCGTAGCCTCGCAGCACTTCTGCATAGCCATAGCACGAGCATGAACCAGGCGCAGGCCGTCCTCGAAGGTCAGCGCACCAGCAGCCACGAGTGCCGACAGCTCGCCCAGCGAGTGGCCAGCCACCATAGCGGGCTTGAAGTCGTCGCCCATGCAGATAGCTGTTATCACGCTATGCAGGAACACGGCAGGCTGTGTCACCTTCGTCTGCTTCAGCTCTTCTGCCGTTCCATCGAACATGATGTCGGTGATTCTGAAGCCAAGTACTTCGTTAGCCTTGTCGAAGAGTTCGCGAGCCTTCTCGTTCTGTTCATACAAATCCTTGCCCATTCCAACAAATTGGGCGCCCTGTCCGGGGAATACAAATGCTTTCATTTTTCTTTTCTTTTTTTATTTTAATATGTTGTTTTCAAGCCTTCACAAACACTATGGTTGTGATTTCGGGCGCAAAGTTACGAATAAGTAAGCGAAAAACCAAATGTATTTGAGTTTTTCCGAACGGAAGTAACTTCGGCAAAGCCAAAATTGCGAAAGTCGAGAGCAATACAAAATAAAACAATTATTTTTATTGCCGAGACGGAGTAAGTTCGCCAATTTTATTGGCAAAGTTACGAAAAAATCAGGGAAAGATAGTGGTTTTTCAATTAATATTTGTATTTTTGCAACTTAAAATCAGAAAAGTAATAAAAACTATAAGCAAAGATAACATCATGGCAACAAACGACCAGAACCCCGTAGAGGAGAAGAAATCGCTGAGTTTTGTAGAACAGATTGTAGAGAAAGACCTTGCCGAAGGCAAGAACGGAGGACGCCTGCAGACACGTTTCCCGCCAGAACCCAATGGCTATCTGCACATCGGACACGCTAAGGCCATCGCTATGGACTTCGGTGTAGCCGAAAACAACGGCGGCATCTGCAACCTTCGTTTCGACGATACGAACCCCCAGAAGGAAGACACCGAGTACATCGAGAGCATTGAGCGCGACATCAAGTGGCTGGGATTCAAGTGGGCAAATGTCTATTATGCCAGCGACTACTTCCAGGAACTCTGGGATTTTGCCGTGTGGCTCATCAAGCAGGGACGCGCCTATGTCGACGAACAGAGTGCTGAAGTGATTGCCCAGCAGAAGGGAACCACCACCAGCCCGGGTCAGAACAGCCCGTTCCGCGACCGTCCCGTTGAGGAGAACCTGCGCTTGTTTGAGTTCATGAACAGCGGCGAGTGCCAGCCTGGAACCCTTGTGCTGCGTGCTAAGATCGATATGGCCCATCCCAACATGCTCTTCCGCGATCCGCTTATCTATCGTGTGCTGAACATTCCCCACGTGAAAACGGGCTCAAAGTGGAACGCCTATCCCATGTACGACTTCACCCACGGCCAGTGCGACTATCTGGAGGGTGTCACCCACTCGCTCTGCACGCTGGAGTTTGTGGAGCACCGACCCTTGTACGACCTGTTCGTTGGCTGGATGAAGGAATGGCTGGGCACGCTGCCCAATCCCGAATCGAAGGGCTATCTGTCGAAACTCGATAAGCTGGATGTCTACCAGGGACCGCGCCAGACGGAGTTCAACAAGCTGAACCTGAGCTACACCCTTATGTCGAAGCGCAATCTGTTGGCACTTGTCAACGAGCATCTGGTGAGCGGTTGGGACGATCCCCGCATGCCGACCATCTGTGGCTTCCGTCGTCGTGGTTACAGTCCTGAAAGCATTGTGAAGTTCATTAAGAAGATTGGCTACACCACCTACGATGCCCTGAACGAGATTCAGCTGCTGGAGAGTGCCGTTCGCGACGACCTGAACAGTCGTGCGTTGCGTGTGTCTGCCGTCCTCGACCCTGTTCGCGTGGTCATCACCAACTATCCCGAGGGACAGATCGAACAGCTCACCGCCATCAACAATCCCGAAAACGAGGCCGACGGAACACACACCGTTGAGTTCAGCCGCGAGATTTGGATTGAGCGCGACGACTTCCAGGCCGTTGCCGAAAAGAAGTTCATGCGCTTGGCTCCTGGTAAGGAGGTGCGCCTGAAGAATGCTTATATCATACAGTGTCCTGAGACAATGCCCGACGGAAGTCAGCCTTACGAGGTGGATGCCGACGGCCGCGTCACCACCATCTATTGCACCTATGATCCCGAGACGCGCAGCGGAATGCCCGGCGCCAATCGTAAGATCAAGGGAAAGACGCTCCACTGGGTGAGCTGCGCACATGCCGTACAGGCCGAGGTGCGCCTCTATGAGCGTCTGTGGAAGGTGGAGAACCCGCGCGACGATATGGCTGCCATCCGCGAGGAGCAGCAGTGCGACGCTGTGACAGCTATGAAGCAGATCATCAATCCCGACTCGCTGCACGTGCTGAAGAATTGCTATGTGGAGCCTTTCGCAGCAACAATGCAGCCCGGACAGTATCTGCAGTTCCAGCGCATCGGTTACTTCATGGCCGATCCCGACAGCACGCCTGATCACATCGTGTTCAATAAGACAGTAGGTTTGAAGAGCTTCTGATTTTAATGGTCAATCGTCAATCAGTCAACCGTAAACAAAGTAATTAGTCAATCTCTTGAAACCTATTATATATCAAGTCTTTACGCGTCTCTATGGAAACCGTAATACGGCGCGTAAGGAGAACGGAACCATCGAGGAAAACGGCTGTGGAAAGATGGCCGACTTCACGCCCACGGTGCTCAAGAACCTTCGTGAGCTGGGCGTGTCGCATGTGTGGTATACCGGTATCATACGTCATGCGACGATGACCGACTACACTCGTTTCGGCATTCCGCGCCAACATCCAGCTGTAGTGAAGGGTAGGGCAGGGTCGCCTTACGCCATCGCCGACTATTACGACGTTGATCCCGACTTGGCACAGAATGTCAGAAAGCGCATGGATGAGTTCCAGCGGCTTGTGGCACGCACCCATCGGGCAGGACTGAAGGTGGTCATCGACTTCGTGCCAAACCACGTGGCTCGTGAGTACCGTAGTGTGGCAAAGCCCGAGGGCGTACGCGACTTCGGCGAGGACGACGACACCACGCAGGGCTTCTCACCGCAGAACAATTTCTATTATTGTCCCGGACAGCCCTTCTCGCCTTATCTCGACCTCTATCACGGCGAGCTGCTTCCCTATGAGGAGCTGCCCGCCAAAGCAACGGGCAACGACCACTTCGACAATGCTCCCGGCCGCAACGACTGGTATGAAACGGTGAAACTCAATTATGGAGTAGACTATTATGCCGGCCGAATCGGTCATTTCGACCCTATACCCGACACGTGGAACAAGATGCTCGACGTGCTGCTCTTCTGGGCAGGCAAGGGTGTTGATGCCTTCCGCTGCGACATGGTGTTCATGGTTCCAGTGGAGTTCTGGCGCTGGGTCATCCCGCAAGTGAAAGAGAAGTATCCTGACTTGCGTTTCATCGGTGAGATCTACGACCCTTGGCTCTATCGCGACTACATCGCTGCAGGCTTCGATTGGCTTTATGACAAAGTGGGTATGTACGACACGCTGCGCGACATCGTCTGTCATCGTCGTCGTGCAGCCGACATCACTCAGCAATGGCAGGCAGTCGACGACATTCGTCAGCACATGCTCTACTTCCTCGAGAATCACGACGAACAGCGCATTGCCTGCGACTTCTTCGCTGCCGACGGACGAAAGGGCGTGCCGGCACTCATCGTCAGCGCTATGTTGGGAACGAATCCCTTCATGCTCTATGCCGGCGAGGAATATGGTGAACGAGGCATGGACCAGGAAGGCTTCAGCGGTCACGACGGTCGAACGACCATCTTCGACTATTGGTCCATCGACACACTCTGCCGCGCCGATGCTGGCGAACTCACAGCCGACGAGCAGTCGCTCTACGAACTGCATAAGCGCATCCTCAACATCTCACGCACAGAACCTGCCGTTACCGAAGGACAGATGTTCGACCTCATGTACGTCAACCAGCACATCGGCGACCGCCAGTATGCATTCCTGCGTAAAGAGGCTTCCTCCCTGCAGGGGAGGGCAGGGGGAGAGGCCCTGCTTGTTGTCGTGAACTTCGCCGACGAACCGGCTTCCATCGATGTGAGCATTCCAAGTCATGCATTTGATTATCTGGGTTTGGCGGAAGGTGAATTTGCAGCTACCGATTTGCTGACGGATGAGAAGTGCGTGTTGCCGATGAAAGCTGACGTACCGATACATGTAGAGATTCCGCCGTGTAATGGACGCATCTATAAAATCTAAAAACCGATATCTACACCTATTTATTATATATGGACGACTACATACTGAACGATCACAATAAAGACGAGTTTCCGCCCGCACATACCGCAGAGCATCTGCTGAACCAGGTGATGCAGCGTTTGTTTGGCTGCGAGCGGTCGAACAATGCACATATAGAGCGGAAGAAGAGCAAGATTTCGTGGATTCTCGACCGCAAGCCTGATCGTAAAGACGAACAGGCCATCGTGCGACAGATGAACCAGCTGATTGATGACGACCTGCCGGTGACGTTCGAGTTCCACACACGGGCTGAGCTGGAAGGACTGGTGTTCAGTGCCGACGAGGATTCTCCCGATGCCCACATCTCGCTCGACCGCCTGCCCGACGACGCCTCAGAGACCATTCGCCTTGTCCGCATCGGTGACTTCGACGTTTGTCCCTGCATCGGCAAGCATGTCCGCTCCACCTCCCAGATTGGCCGTTTCGAACTCCTCGGCACCAACTGGGACAACGACAAGCGTTCGTTCCGCATCCGCTACAAAATCGTCTGAACCACATTTTTAGTCGTCAGCGTCCCCTTTCAGCAATCTCTGAACACTTCCTCCCCGCAGGAAATAACGTTCATACCCCTCAAGGCTCGCCATTTGCGCGAGCCTTTTTTAGTATTCGCCCCCAAAGTTACGTAGCCCCCTCCTTCTTTTGGCTATGTCAAGGGTGGCACCCAGCGTAGTCCCCTCCTTCTTTTTGTTGTTTCATAGGTTGCACCCAGCGTAGTCCCCTCCTCCGGGGAGGAGGGGTTAGGGGTGGTAGCGAGACAAACTATGCTTGACCTATTTTCTGTTTTGTCCCCCATTTCATTCCTTTCTTTCTCCTAAACCACTGCTCTCGTGAATGTAGAATATTGCTCTCGTGATTACAAAGCAATGTTCCAGTGAATGAAGAATATTGTTCTCATTTTATAAAACAACTTACTTTATTCAGCAAATTAACTTAATTTGTTCGGTAAATTAACTTATTTTACTTAGTAAATTAACTTATTTTACTCTATAAATTAACTTAATTTACTCATCAAATTAACTTAATTTACTTTTCAATTCAAGTTAATTTATAAAACAAACTCACTTAATTTACTTCTCAACCTCATTGCTCTCTACCCACCAAAGCATTGCTCCGCACTCACCAAAGTACTGCTCCACACGCATCAAAGCACTGCTCCAGCATCACTAACTCATTGCTTTTCAAGCTCTTTTGTGAGTCGCACAAGAAATGGTTCGATATCTTGAGTGCAAAAGCACTCTTGTTTTTTCGTGATTATAAAGAAAAACAGGTTGATGCATTCCATAACATCAGAATGCGTCAACCTGTTTTAGTTGATTTGAAGGGATTCCCCTTGCAGAAAAATTACTGCACGGGAATCTTATCGATACGGCGCTGGTGGCGTCCGCCTTCGAATTCGGTGGCGAAGAACTCATCCATGATTTTACGGGCCATGTCTTCATCGATGAAGCGGCCAGGCATCACGAGCACATTGGCGTTGTTGTGCTGGCGGATGAGGTGGGCAATTTCGGGAATCCAGCAGAGGCCAGCACGAATGGACTGGTGCTTGTTGAGCGTCATGTTGATACCTTCGCCCGAACCGCAGATAGCGATGCCAGGATAGACTTCACCTTCCTCGATGCCGCGAGCCAGGGCGTGACCGAAGTCTGAGTAGTCGCACGAGTCCTCGGTATAGGTGCCGTAGTCCTTGTATTCGAAGCCTTTCTCCTCGAGGTATTTCTTCACGAACTGTTTTAAGGCAAAGCCAGCGTGATCGGAGGCGATGCCGATTGTTGATGGTGTTTTTACTTCTTTCATCATTTCTGATTTAGATGATTTATAATGTTGAGATGGCTTATTTTGTCGGAACTGTCCTCGCTGCTAGACGAGCCTTGTACATCTGCTCCCTAATTCCTCCCTCCTGTAAGAATTGCTGCTGCTGACGTTCTATCAGTTTGCGAAGCATATAGGTTGACTGGTTAATGAGTGTTATGCACAAATTGCATAACTCTTCCTCATTGAGTCTCGGGATCAAATTCTGATAATCCTCATTGAACTGGTTGCTGCACACAAAAGCACGCATTCTCTCATAACGCGGATGATTTGCATCCCATTTAGACAAGCCATGTTGTCGCAGGTAGTCTTCGTAATCGACGAGCAATTCTTCCAGACTCGCCTTTGCCACATTCGTTAGCTTGATCTCTGTTTCACGCGAGGTGGTTGATGCTTCACTTCCTTCAGCAATGTTTTGCTTCCCTGACCTTGCAGCTTGTATCATCTGGTCGATGGTACGATCTCCTTTCACAAAATAGCGATTGGCAAAGTAGTAAGTGATGTCATGAATGATGACTGTCACTTGATAAACTCTTAGTTTGCGATAGCCGCCATTGTTGTGCAGGAAGGTGTTCATGGGATTGTATTATTTTGATTGGGAGGTGAGTGGATGGTTGATTTGGGACCGGACTTGTCGGACTTGTCGGACTTGTCGGACTAGTCAGACAAGTCGGACAGGTCGGACGGGGCAGGCAGGTTGGACAATTAAGCAAGTCGGACGAGTCGGAAAACCGACCCGTCCGACAATGTTTTACAGCAGCTTCTTCACCTGCTCATAGACGTTCTGGCCGTTGTAGCCGAGCTTCTCGTCGAGCACCTTGTAGGGAGCGGAGAAGCCGAAGCTGTTGAGACCCCAGACGCAACCGTCGGCGCCTACAAGACCTTCGAGGGTGACGGGCAGACCAGCGGTCATACCGAACTTCTTCTTGCCTGCGGGGAGCACGCTCTGCTGATACTCAACGGGCTGCGAACGGAACAATCCCTCGGAGGGAACGCTCACCAGGCGAACCTTCACGCCGTCGGCGCGGAGGAGCTTGGCACCAGCCTCGAGTGTGGAAACCTCAGAGCCGCTGGCCAACAGGATGACATCGTAGTCCTCATCGCTACCGGCAACCACATAAGCACCCTTGGTGGCCTGATTGTAGTCGTTGCCCTCGGGCAGCATGTCGATGTTCTGACGCGAGAAGATGAGGGCCGTCGGCGTGAGCGTGTTCTCCATTGCCATACGCCAGCAGACGGTGGTCTCCTCGGCATCGGCGGGACGCAGCACGAGCATCGAGTTGCGGCCGTGGTGGTTCTTCAGCTTCTCCATCAGGCGGATCTGTGCCTCCTGCTCAACGGGCTCATGCGTAGGACCATCCTCGCCCACACGGAAGGCGTCGTGAGTCCAGATGAACTTCACGGGCAGTTCCATCAGAGCAGCCATACGAACGGCGGGTTTCATGTAGTCACTGAATACGAAGAACGTACCGCAAGCGGGGATGACACCACCGTGCAGAGCCATACCGATGCAGCAGCAAGCCATTGTGAGCTCAGCCACACCAGCCTGGAAGAATGCACCCGTGAAGTCGCCCTTCACGATGTTGTGCGTCTTCTTCAGGAAGCCGTCGGTCTTATCAGAGTTCGAGAGGTCGGCCGAAGCACAAATCATGTTGGGAACCTGCTCGGCGAGTACGCTCAGAACGGTTGCCGAAGCACCACGTGTGGCGGCACCAGCCTTCTGCTGAACAGCTGTCCAGTCGATCTTCGGAGCCTTGCCGCTGAACCACT
This sequence comes from uncultured Prevotellaceae bacterium, assembly GCA_900316285.1. Taxonomy (GTDB): domain Bacteria; phylum Bacteroidota; class Bacteroidia; order Bacteroidales; family Bacteroidaceae; genus Prevotella. The sequence goes on along the minus strand of ONCG01000025.1, from coordinate 52,785 downwards.
CTTCCATGAGAGCAGCCTTTTCGGGATTGGCCTTTGCCCATTCAGCCTTCTGAGCATAGCGCTCGGCGCAGATCTTCTTCAGTTCCTCAGCACGCTTTGCGTAGAGTTCCTGCACCTCGGGGAATACCTGGAAGGGATTCTCTGGATCGGCACCGAGGTTCTTCATTGTCTGCACGAAGTTGTCGCCGCCAAGCGGAGCACCGTGTGTAGCGCAGTTGCTCTCGTAGCTGGAGCCGTCGGCCTTACGGGCACCCTTACCCATGACGCAATGACCGATGATGAGACTTGGACGTTCCTTCTCGGCCTGAGCCTTGCGGAGAGCCTCGCGAATCTGGTCGACGTCGTTGCCGTCGATGTTCTGTACGAACCATCCCCAAGCCTCATACTTCTTAGCGGTGTCCTCGCAGGTCACCACTTCCGTACGGGTGGAGAGCTGGATGTCGTTGGCATCGTAGAACATGATGAGGTTGTCGAGACCCAGGTTACCGGCGATACGGCCAGCGCCCTGCGAGATTTCCTCCTGCACACCACCGTCAGAGATGTATGCATAGATGGTCTGATTCATCACGTCGCCCAGGCGAGCCTTCAGGAACTTAGCAGCGATAGCAGCACCCACGGCGAAGGTGTGGCCCTGTCCGAGAGGACCGCTGGTGTTCTCAATGCCGCGTGCGATTTCGCGCTCGGGGTGTCCGGGAGTGACGCTTCCCCACTGACGCAGGTTCTGCAGGTCCTCCAGCGTGTACTTGCCGATGAGGCAGAGCTGCGAGTAGAGCATCGGGGCCATGTGGCCGGGATCGAGGAAGAAGCGGTCGCGACCTTCCCACTCGGGATGTTCGGGATCGTATACGAGGAACTCCGAATAAAGTGTATTGATGAAATCGGCACCGCCCATAGCGCCACCAGGATGACCACTCTTGGCCTTTTCGACCATTGCTGCAGCCAGAATGCGGATGTTGTCGGCTGCACGCATCATTACTTTGTTGTCGTTCATTGTTTGATAGTGTTTTGTTATAGAATTATTGATTCTTATTCTTGTTTGCAAAGGTAGCAAAAAAAATGCAGTTAGGGAAATGAAACGGTGAAAAAGTAGTTATTCTCTTAATTCTCCTTGAATGCCACCACGCGTGTTTGCTGCTCGTCGAGATAGAAGGTTTGGTAAACAGTATCCTTGTCGACGCGGTATTTCACACGGATGAAATGCAAATTCTTCGACGCGGGACCCTCGGCATAGTGCATGTTGGGCTTGAACCGTTTGTTGCTTGCCATCTTGGCGCGCATCTCTTGGCACATCGAGTCGGTGACGAACTTCGTCGTTGACAAGTCGTAACAGTACAACACCTTGTAATCTTCGCTCACGAGGTTTTCCTTCAGGAACTCCTTCACCAGCTCCTTTGCTGCAGATTTTTCCTTATTGCAGGAAGAGAAAGCCATCACCGCAACAAGCATTGCGGTGATGACAACTTTCGTCTTGTTCATGTTCTCCGAATCATTGGTGATGACACTCAGACATTTTTAAGAATAGCGAGCAGATGATCCCACACCATTTGTACGGTGGGGATGAGCAGACGCTCGTCGGGCGAGTGAACGCCGCGCAGCGTCGGACCGAAGCTCACCATATCGAGGTTCGGATACTTCTCCGAGAACAGACCGCACTCCAAACCAGCATGGATGCCCAGTACCTTCGGCTCCTTGCCGAAGAGCTGCTTGTAGGTCTCTACGGTCAGCGCCGTGAGCTTGCTGTCGGCGCGCATCTTCCAAGCGGGATAGCCTTCACCCTGTACGACCTCGGCGCCAGCCAGCTGGAACACAGCCTTGATGGTGGCAGCCTGGTTGTCGAGGGCACTCATCACGTTCGAGCGCTGCGAGCAGGTCACCTTGGCTTCCTTCTCGCCGGTGACGATGCTTGCCACGTTGTTCGAGGTCTCAACCAGCCAGGCCACAGCCTCGTCCTGACACATGGCGAACACGCCGTTGTCGACAGCCTGCATGGCCTGCACCAGACGTGTGCTGACTGCCTGAGGCAGCACCTTCTCGGCATCGGTACTCTCCATGTTGAACTGCATGGTCTTCTCCGTCACGTGGTATTCTTCTTCCACCTCGCTGACGAAAACGTTCCAATCGGCGCGCACGTTCTCCTTCTTATCCTCAGGAACGGCGAACACGATGACGCCGTCGCGGGGGATAGCGTTGTGCAGCTTGCCGGCATTATACTGAGCGAGGCAAAGTCCGTAGCGCTCCTGTGTCTGATAGAGGAAGCGGGCGAGGATCTTCAGCGCATTGGCGCGCTTCTTGTTGATGTCGTCACCCGAGTGGCCGCCAACAAGACCCTTCAGCGAAGCCTTCAGGAAGAAAGCACCCTTTGGAGCGTCCTCGCGCTCATAGTGGAACGTAGCGGTGGTGTTGCGTCCGCCAGCACAGCTGACGAAGATCTGTCCTTCGTCCTCCGAGTCGAGGTTGATGAGCATGTCGCCCGTCATAAAGCCGGCCTTCATGCCTTCGGCACCCGTCAGACCAGTCTCCTCGTCGCGTGTGAAGACGCACTCCAGCGGACCGTGAACGAGGTCGTTGCTGTCGAGGATAGCCAGCTCGATGGCGCAGCCGATGCCGTCGTCGGCACCGAGCGTGGTGCCCTTTGCGCAGAGCCACTCACCGTCGACGTAAGTCTGGATGGCATCACGGTCGAAATCGAAGTCGACGTCGACCAACTTCTCGCACACCATATCCATATGGCTTTGCAGGATGATGGTCGGCTTGTTCTCCATTCCCGGCGTAGCAGGTTTGCAGATGAGCACGTTGCCCGTTTCGTCTACTTTCGTAGCAAGACCGCGGCTTTTACCAAAGTTTTTCAGATACTCAATCATCTTTTCCTCGCGCTTTGAAGGGCGGGGAATTTCGTTGATGCGTGCGAACTGTTCGAACACGCATGCAGGTTTCAATTCGTTTTTATTCATTTAATTATGTTATTTTATTGCGTTATTCTTTCGGTAATTGAGAGGTTTTAATTAACTTTGCAGGCAAAATTACAAAAAATGATTGAAACTTTGCTCTTTAGCGTGTTAATAATTGCTATCGCAGTAGCATTATTACTGATAAAAGTGGTTTTGAAGAAGAATGGACGCTTCTCATCGCAGCATATTCACGACAGTGAGGCAATGAAGGAGCGCGGCATCCATTGTGTCATCGACCAAGACCGCGAGGCACGCGAGAAGGGGAGGGCGTATTAGTTGAGAGTTTAGAGTTTAGAGTTGAGAGTAGTTTCTAGTTTATAGTTTCTAGTTCTTTCTCCGCTGCGCTACGAAAGAGTCTTTGCGGGTCGAGTGTCTAGTTTCAAGAATAAGATTGAAAATTGATAATTAACAAATAACAAAAAAAGAAATGAACAAAAAGAATTTTTTCCGTACATTGGCCGTTGCCGTAGTGGCAAGCGCCGCTATGACATCGTGTGACAACTCTGCTCCGAAGATGGATGAGAAATCGCAGGCTGCTGAGCAGTCGGCACCTGCAGAACTGAAGATTGCCTTCGTTGAGGTAGACTCCATCATGACGCAGTACACCTTCTGCAAGGACTACACCGAGATTCTGCAGAAGAAAGGTCAGAACATTCAGAACACCCTCGCCGCCAAGCAGCGCTCGCTGCAGCAGGCTGCTACGAACTTCCAGCAGAAGTTGCAGCAGAATGCCTACACCCGCGAGCAGGCCGAAGGCATTCAGGCTAGTCTGCAGAAGCAGGGTGCCGACCTTGATGCTCTGAACCAGCGTCTGAGCAACGAGTTTGCCGCCGAGACCGAGAAGTACAACAATGCGCTTCGCGACTCCATCCAGCACTTCCTTGCTAAATATAATAAGGATAAGAAATACAGCATGATTCTCAGCAAGGCTGGCGACAACCTTCTCTATGCCGACAAGGCCTTCGACATCACGAACGAGGTGGTGGCAGGTCTGAACAAGGCTTACAAGAAGCCGGCAGCAAAGGCTGAAGCAAAGAAGGAAAAGGCCGCCGAGACTCCTGCCAAGAAGTAATCGACAATGACCAAGAAAGAACGCTATCAGTACATCTTAGACTATTTCCGCGAGCGTCAGCCCGTGGTGACAACGGAGTTGGAATTTGGCTCAGCCTTCCAACTCCTTTGTGCTACTTTGCTCAGTGCCCAATGCACCGATAAGCGCATCAACCAGGTGACGCCCGCCCTCTTTGCCCGCTATCCTGATGCGCAGGCGATGTCGCAGGCAGAGCCCGAAGAGGTGCTGGAGTATGTGAGCAGCGTCAGCTATCCCAACTCAAAGGCGAAGCGTCTTGTTGAGATGTCGCGCATGTTGGTGAACGACTTCGGAGGCGAGGTGCCCAGCGATATGGATGAGCTCGTACGCTTGCCGGGTGTGGGCCGCAAGACAGCCAACGTCATGCAGGCAGTGTGGTTTGGTCGTGCGGCGATGGCCGTCGATACTCATGTGTTTCGCGTCAGCCATCGGCTCGGCCTTGTTCCTGAGCGTGCTAACACGCCGCTGAAGGTGGAGCTGGAGCTCATGCGCAACATTCCTGCAGAAGATGTGCCGAATGCTCACCATTGGCTGCTGCTGCACGGGCGCTACGTCTGCACCAGCCGCAAGCCTCATTGCGAGAAGTGCCCCTTCGATGGGATTTGCCCGAAGAGAGTTGAGAGTTGAGAGTTGAGAGTTTAGAGTTGAGTGCTGAGAGTTTAGTGTTTATATTATTATGGAAGCAGCAAGAATCTTGAACTTTCTTCGCGGCATCGCTGCCAACAACAACCGGGCTTGGTATCTGGAACACAAGGCAGAATACGATGCTTGCCGCAAGAGTTTCAACGACGGAATCGCGAAGGCCATCAACCGCCTGGCTGAGTTCGACGACGAGATAGCCCACGTACAAGTGAAGGACTGCGTGTATCGCTTTAACCGCGACACCCGCTTCTCACCCGACAAATCGCCCTACAAGCGACACTTCGGCGGCTACATCTGTGCAAAGGGAAAGAAGGCGTTGCGTGGCGGCTACTACATCCACTTGGAGCCCGGCAACTGCATGCTGGCTACGGGTAGCTATTGGCTGCCGACGAACATCCTCACCTCGTGTCGGAATGAAATCATGGGCAACATAGACCAGTGGCTGGCGGCCGTCGCAAATCAGAAGTTTGTGAAGATGTTCGGCCGTCCCGGAGCCGGCGTGTGGCCTGAATACGGCGACGAGGCTCAAGAAGAAGGCGTGAAGGTCAGCGAGAAGGGTTTCGGACTTTCGATGCTGAAGACGTGTCCTGCGGGCTTCCCTCGCGACTACGAACACATTGAGTATCTTCGCATGAAGGACTATTGCTGCTGGCATCGCGTGCCCGACGACTTCTTCGAGGGCGACGAGTGGCTTGCTGAGGCGGTGAAGATTTTCAAGGTAGCAAAGCCGATGATGGACTTCATGAATGCTGTCATCGACGATTACGAGTAGTTTTTTAGTTTCGGATGTTAAAGAAGATATTTAACTCCCTAAACATAAATCATTATCTTGTAAGCCGAAGCGGATAGCTAACGATGATTTCGGTGAGGTCGGCCTTGGTGCGATGCGCCTGAATGCTGGCTCCAATGGTCAGACCGCCCCATTTAGGAAAGGAGTAGTGAACCCCGATCTGTTCGTAGTAGGGTTTCTCTACTTCTTTTGCGTTGGTACCCATGTGTCGCAGCAGGTAGCAACCCAGCGACATGCGTGCCGAGAGATTTCCGTAGTACACATGATGCTTGATGGCAACGGCCAGCGACCAAGGGCTCACCTTCGCTATGGAGGCTTCGGGTGAAGTAAGCACACGACTCTTTTCAATCTCCCTTACGTGGTCGGCATAGGTGCCGTAGAACGCATCGATGCCGATACCCGATGCCCAGCGGCGAGCATAGCGATACATCACGTGGGTTTGCAGGGAGTAGGCAGCATAGAGATGGAAACGGCTGGTGCGATAGCGAGCTGAGTCGGGTGGTGTGCGGAACTGCGTGATCTGCCAGTCTTCGTTCAGCGTTTTTCCTCCGACGCCTACAGCCACGTTGGCAAACCAATACGGGTTGAAGGGTTTGCTGCTGACCTCGTTACTACCGCTCTCTGTCTTTCCGTGAGTCGGCGTATAACGCACGCCGGCGACAGGTCCCCAATAGTTTGCACCTTTGTTCGGGCGGTTCAGCGCCCCGTTGCTGTGGTGGGTGTACTCAAGACCGCCGAACACCGCCCACGACGGCGAAACATGCCACGTGGCATGCGTGCCTCCAACGAAGTAAATAAGGAAGCGCGAGCCGATGAGTTCGTTGTCGATGTTGTTGCCGCGACTGTATTTATGTTTGGCGTAGGCTAAGCCCAGCCCGAGCGTGTAGTCCACTTCGAAGCGTCGCTGGCCGGGTGCCGCGTGGCGAGGCCACACCAACACAGGTCGTGTAAACGTGCTGTAGGCGCTTACGATGTTTCCCAGCTGCGAGTCGTAGTCAACTTCTTCGGCCATTCCCCAGCCGTCTTCCTTGCTTCGGTGCATCGAAATATCGTTGCGGTTCAGCCTGATGCCGAAGCCGAACGTGGGATAGTTGTAGTCGTCGGCAAACGGATTGTTGTCGGAAGGCTGGGGCGTATAGTCTAGTTCTAAGGAAAACGCCGTCGTCTTCCTGTCTTTCTGGTATTTCTTCTGATATTTCTCCATCACGATGAGCCTTCCGGGGCTGACGCTGGCCCCTATGCTCCAGTGGCTCACCGAATCGCGTTCTTGGGCAGAAACGAAAGTAACAAAATGACAAAGTAGCAAAGTAACTATTGCGCGAGGATAAGAATGCATTCTCATTTCATGCCCTCCCTTCTTGTTACTTTGCTACCTTGTTACTTTGTTACCTTGTTACTTCGTTACCTTGTTACTTTGTAACCTTAGTGTGCTGCCTCGAACTCACGCAGGAAGCGGGTGTCGTTCTCGGAGAACATACGAAGGTCGGCCACACGGTATTTCAGGTTAGTGATGCGCTCCACACCCATACCGAAGGCATAGCCCGTGTACTGTGTGCTGTCGATGCCGCAGGCCTCGAGCACATTCGGGTCTACCATTCCGCAGCCCAGAATCTCCACCCAGCCGGTATGCTTGCAGAAGCCGCAGCCCTCGCCGCCACAGATGTGGCAGGAGATGTCCATCTCGGCTGAAGGCTCGGTGAACGGGAAGTAGCTCGGGCGCAGACGAATCTTCGTGTCGGGACCGAACATCTCGCGTGCAAACGACAGTAGCACTTGCTTCAGGTCGGTGAACGAAACGTTCTTGTCGATGTAGAGTCCTTCCACCTGATGGAAGAAGCAATGGGCGCGAGCCGAGATGGCCTCGTTGCGATAGACGCGGCCCGGGCAGATGACGCGGATGGGCGGTTGGTGCGTCTCCATATAGTGTGCCTGGTCGTTCGATGTGTGCGAGCGGAGGATGACATTCTTCGCCACATCGTCGGGACTGGTCTCGATGAAGAAGGTGTCCTGCATGTCGCGGGCAGGATGGTCGGCGGCGAAGTTCAGCTTGGTGAACACGTGCAGGTCGTCGTCGATCTCCGGACCTTCGGCCAGCGTGAATCCCATGCGCTGGAAGATGTCGATGATCTCGTTCTTCACGATGGTCAGCGGGTGGCGTGTGCCCAGCTGGATGGGGTAGGGCGTACGCGTGAGGTCGAGGTCGTCGGCTTCCTCGGCTCCGTTCTCCAACTGCTCCTTCAGGGCGTTGATGTGGTCGAAGGCGAGTTGCTTCAGTTCGTTGATCTTCATGCCGACGGTCTTCTTGTCCTCGGCTGCCACATTGCGGAAGTCCTGCATCAGCGCATTAATCTCACCCTTGCGGCTGAGGTATTTCAGACGCAGCTGTTCAATCTCTTCTGCATTCGATGCGGTCAGGGTGCTCACTTCTTTGAGAAGTGCTTCGATTTTCTCTAATAACATCTTTATCTTTCTATTTTAGAATGATACAATCTTTTTCGTTGCTTGCTTTATGAGCCTGCAAAGATAGTTATTTTTTTCGAAATAGCCAAGCAATGAGTGCAAAAAGTCGATTTCTTTTGCTAAATCGCCGCCTCTGCCTGAAGGGGAAGCTGGTTGGAAGAGGAACCTACATGGATGATGAGCTCGCCCGGCTCGAGCATCCACGCTTGCGCGCTCTCGTCCCAATGGCAGAGGTCGGAACGGCGAACGCTGATGGTCACCGACTTGCGCTCGCCGGCTTTTACGTTCACGCGCTTGAAGGCCTTCAGCTGGTTTATGTCTTGGGGGCTAATACCCCAATCCTACGTAGCTATGTGCCGGCAGGGTGACGTCGAACACAGTAGCGCCCTCGGCATAGCCGTAGAAGCGGTTGCGGCCGAAGAACCCTTGCGGGGTAGGGAGGGAGGCAGGCTTGAGCTGTTCGCCCGTGAGCAGGTTGCGCAGGCTGCCCACCTTGCTGTTGACGACCACTCGCACGCTCACCGCCTGGTCGTTGAAGTTTTCCACGACGAGCGTCTTGTTGTCGTAGGGGAAGAGCGAAACCTTCGACGGCCCTTCGATGTAGGCCCCAACGTCCTTGCTCATTGCCCGGCGGATGATGTTCAGCGCGCCGGCGGGATAGTCGTAGAGGTTGCCGAAGTCGTCGGGGATGGTCAGCACGAACAGAATGCCCTTCGAATAGGTGTCGCGCAGCAGAATGGGATAGCCCGACACACCGCCGTTGAGAGGACGGCCTGCACTCACCACCTCCCAGGCGTCGTTCGTGAAGTATTTCACCTGCGGGATGATGAACTCGCGTTCGCTCTTGCCGGAGAAGCCGAAGTCGTTGACGATGGCCTTCAGGTCGCCGCAGTAGAGCTCACAGACGTCGGCAAGCTGGTCCTTGATGGCCTTCAGCAGTCCTGTGGTGATGATCACGTCGCCGCCCTTCCGCAGCTGACCTTTTATCTTCTCCACAATCTCCTTGTCCTTCGCAGCCTGCTCGGTGAGGAGAATCTGCTGCCGGTCGTCCTTCCACTGGGGGTGCATGTCCATCGGCAGACCGATCATGCCGAGGTAGTTCTGCAGGAAGTCCTCGCCCGAGGAGTGGTAGGGCTTATACGACACCAGGCCGACGGGGTTGCCCAGCTGTCCCACGAGCTGGTCGGTCTGGTGGAGCGTGACGTTCGCAAAGCGTGCCATCGTGGTGGGCGTCACCGTCTTGCCGTCCTTCGTGAACGGAGCCACCATCTCGTCGTAGCGGAAGCTGTTGCCGCCCGCATCCTGCCAGGGGGCTCGCATCTGCGGGGTGATCTTCACTTCGGCCAGCTGCATGTAGTTCCAGAGGATGATCTCCGGCGTGCGCGACAGCATGGTGAGATGCAGCTGCTCGGCATAGCGGTCCATGCTCATGTGGATGCCTCCGGCGTCGACCCATCCGCCACCATTGCGACCGGGAGCGATGTTGTCGAAGTAGCGCACGATGTTGTAGCTCAGGTAGTTCTGCAGGTGTTGTGCCGAACCGGGGTCGCGGGTCTCGGTGCCCGTCCAGAGGCCGTCGAAGTAGAGCGGTTCCTCCTCGAGGTTGAAGCCCAGTCCGTGGAAGTGGTCGTACCAGTTGGGGTATTTGATGATGACCTTCACCTTCGGGTTCACGGCCTTCGCCGGGTTCACCACCAGCTCGCGACCGGCATCGGCCATCAGCCGCAGGCGGTAGTCAGTCCAGCTCTTGCTGCCCTTCGCGCGGATCTCGTCGTCGTTCTTCAGGTCGATGAAGAAGAAGTCGTCGAGGATGATGTCATCAAAAAAACGGGCTGTGTACTCTGAGATTTTCTTCACTAACTGGCGCTCCTCCTCACGCGCATAGCTATAGGTCTCGAAATCGGTGGGTTCTGACCGTGTGAAGGTGATGCCGCCGCCTACTTCCAGTCCTTTTGAGAGAAAAAACTTTTTTACTTTGTTGAGTATTTTCTCTGGCACGATGAAAGCGTCGCGGTGGGTCTCAAGATAGATTTTGTCGAGGTCTACCTGGGTGCTCACGGTCTCCCACGTGGACTTCAGGAACTTCTCGTCGTCCATCCTTGCTACATCCTGGGCGCGGATGTAGGTGGACACCTTGAAATGCTGGAACTTTCCTGCATGCATCGCTGCGGGGATCAGCAGCAGGGCAACTGCCAAAAGGGTACTTTTCATGCTTGTCATCTTCATTGTTTTTAATCAGTTAAGTCGTGAGGGGTCAGACGGTTTTCAGTAAGCGGGGGCTTTCTCTTTCTATTTCTTTCTATACTGCAAAGATACGAAATTTTTCCGACATATACAAATAATTGGGGAATAAATGTTCGTTTATTTTCGTTTTGAACGCGTAATTGGTTGGCTATCAAGTAGTTGCGGTCGTTGTTTTGGTGCGAAATGGGAAAATACATGCCCTCATCACTTCATGCTTTTCCCCGTGTCTTCATTCGGCCACGATTTCATCTGAATTTCTGCTCTCACGTTACAGTGTTACAGATTACAGTTTTATTATGAAGGGGGTAAAAGAGGGAAAATAGAGCTTACTATTTATATATAATAAATTATATATATAATAGTAAATATTTTTACTTATATAATAGTAAATATTTTTACTTACATATTTTGCTATTTTTCAAGCCTCTCTGCGGATGATGGGCTCATAAAAAAACTGTAATCTGTAACGTGTAACGCAAACTGGTAAAAATGAGTGCGGAAGATATGGGCGGTAAAAATGCCGTAAATCGTTTGTAATCAATATTTTACTTTTAAATTTTTGCAACTGCTTGATACATAGCAATATAGCCGCGCCGACGAAAAGTTTTTTAAAAGTTTTGTGCTTACAATTTGTAAGTTTCAAGAATTTTTCGTAACTTTGTAGTGTGTTTGAGATGCATCGGAAACGCAATTGGGGAGCACAAAACGGCGTTTTTCATCCAACTGTAGGGGCAGACCCCTGTGTCTGCCCGAAAAACGAAACGGGGCATTCGTTGGCAATCGGGCAGAAGAAGACGGGGCGTTCGCAGGCAGAAGTCAGACGAGGGACATTCACAGGCCGTTCGAGGGAGTGTCAAAATAAGAATAATGGACGAAAAGTCGCTGCCTGTGGTCCCCTCCTCCTGGGAGGAGGGGTTAGGGGTGGTAGAGAAAAATAATGACATAACCTATTATAAATCATATGTTTATGAAATGGTCGAACCTTTTTTGTCTCTACCACCCCTGACCCCTCCTTCCAGAAGGAGGGGACTACAAAATGACTCCTTACTCTATTATGACACACCCTCCTACCGAGGAGGGTGGAAAAGGCTTCATCCACACAAAAAGGAGCTATGCTCCAGTGTGAAAGGAGCATAGCTCTGTATTGAATGGAGCATAGCTTTTAGTTGAATGGGGCATAGCTCTGTATTGAATGGAGCATAGCTCTAGTTCGAATGGAGCATAGCTCTTGTGGTCAATGATCAGTAGTGGGGGCTGCGGATGATCAGCAGACGGGGATTTATTTCTTCAGCCAGCGGTCGAGCCACTCGAAGTAGGTGCGCTGCCAGAGGATGCCGTTCTGGGGCTTCAATACCCAGTGGTTCTCGTCGGGGAAGATGAGGAGTTCGGCGGGGATGCCACGCAGACGTGCAGCGTTGAAGGCTCCCATGCCCTGGTTGGCATTGATGCGGTAGTCCAGTTCGCCGTGTATGCAGAGGATGGGGGTGTCCCACTTGTCGACGAAGCGATGCGGGGAGTTCTCGTAAGTCTTGCGGGCGTTGGCCGTCTGGTCCTTAGCCCAGTAGGCGTCTTCATACTCCCAGTTGGAGAACCACACCTCCTCGGTATCGGTATACATCGACTCGAGGTTGAAGGCACCGTCGTGGGCGATGAAGCACTTGAAGCGCTTGTCGTGATGGCCGGCGAGGTAGTACACGCTGAATCCACCGAACGAGGCACCTACGGCACCAAGTCGGTCGCGGTCGACATAGGGCAGCTGCTCGCAGGCATCGTCGATGGCGGTGAGGTAGTCGTCCATGCACTGGCCTGTCCAGTCGCCTGAGATCTCTTCGCACCACTCAGAGCCGAAGCCCGGCAGGCCGTGACGGTTAGGAGCGATGACGACATATCCCTGAGAGGCCATGATGAAGAAGTTCCAGCGATAGCTCCAGAACTGGCTCACGGGACTCTGCGGTCCGCCTTCGCAGAAGAGCAGGGTGGGGTACTTCTTCGTAGCGTCGAAGTGCGGCGGCAAGATCACCCAGTAGAGCATCTCCTTGCCGTCGGTGGTCTTCACCCAGCGCTGCTCGGAGGTTCCGCTTGCCAGCTGGTCGAGAATGTGCTTGTTCTCTTGCGTGATCTGCTGGATGTCGGTCTTCTCAGGCTTCTTGAAGTTGGGCGTGACGACATAGAGGTCGGCAGGATGGAAGTAGTCGTGGCGCTCCATCACGAGCTGACGCCCGTTGTTCAGCAGCTGCAGCGATCCGAAGTCGGCGCAGTCGTTGGTGAGCTGCTTCAGTTCGCCTTTCCAGTTGACGGCATAGAGGTTTTCGGTGGCGTGCCACACACCAATGAAATAGATCATGGCATCCTTAGAGTCGCTCCACACGAAGTCGTCGACGTTGGAATCGAACGACTCTGTGACGTAGCGCTTCTGACCCGTCTTCAGCTCATAGACGCACAGGCGCTGGCGGTCGCTCTCATAGCCGTTGCGGGCCATCGAGAGCCAGGCCACATAGCGGCCGTCGGGCGAGAACTTCGGGTTCTGGTCGTAGCCGGGGTTGTTCTGCAGGTTCGATTCAGCGTTCACGGCCTGATACTTCATGGTCTTCGTGGCATCGCTCTTCGGTTCCACATAGCCTTCGGGCTTGCAGAGGTTGCTTGTCTTGCCTGTGGCGGTGTCGTAGAGGAAGATGTCGGTATCGGTGGAGATGGCGTACTCCACGCCTTCCTTCTTGCGGCAGGTGTAGGCAATCGACTTCGAGTCGGTGCTCCACGCCAGCTGCTCGATGCCTCCGAAGGGTGCTGTGGGGCACTCGTAGGGCTCGCCGTTGAGCAGGTCCTTGCCGTCGGCGGCAATGGCCTCGCCGCTAACAGAGCAGAGGAACGGGTGCACGATGCTCTCCACGTAGTGGTCCCAGTGGCGGTAGTTCATGTCGGTGACCAGTCGGCCGGTTGACTTTGGCAGGTCGTCGGGACGCTTGCGGATGCTGCCGTAGTAGGGTAGCGACTTCAGCAGGATGACCTTCGTCTGGTCGGGCGAGAAGAGGAATCCCTCCACTTCGCCGTCGGTCTTCGAGAGTTGCTGGCGGTTGCTGCCGTCGATGTTCATCGCCCAGACCTCGCCTCCGGTGATGAAGGCGATGCGGTCGTTCGAGAGCCAGGCGGCATCGGTTTCGCTCTTTGCCGAGGTGGTGAGCTTACGCTGGTTTTGTCCGTCGGCGTCCATCACATATAGAATATGGTGGCTCTTGTTCTCCTTCACGCTGTAGTAGGCGACGTTGTAGACGATGTGCTTGCCGTCGGGCGAGGCAGCATAGCCGCCGATGCGGCCCATTGCCCAAAGGGCCTCGGGCGTCATACGGTCGGAGGAGAGACGGATGTTTTGCTTCTGAATCATTTCTTGTGCTTGTGCGGTGGTGCCGAGCATGAGCAGGGCAGCCACGAAGAGGGATTTGAAGGTGTTCATATTTTTGAGATTGAGAAGTTGAGAGGTTGAGGAGTGGAGGATTTAGGAGTGTAGGAGTGAAAGGAGTGCAGGAGTGTAGACAATACCCCTGCCCCTTTGGGCTCCCCTCCCTTGGGGAGGGGATGGGGGTAGGCTTTACTTCTTCTTCACTGGATCGCAGGTGAGACCACATCCCAGCTTGCGCCAAATCTTGCGGTCTACCTCGCTGAGCATGACTGTCGTATGTACTTGACAGCCACGGAGTTTCGGCAGCTGCTCTAAAGCTTTACGGCAGTTCTCGTCGCGTTGCGAGAGCACACTCAGCGCCACGAGCACCTCGTCGGTGTGCAGACGTGGATTCTTACCTCCCAGGTATTCAATCTTCGTCTTCTGGATAGGCTCGATCATGCTCTGCGGAATGAGTTTGATGTCGTGGTCGATGCCCGCCAGATGCTTCATGGCGTTCAGCAGCAGAGCGGCACAGCAGCCGAGGAGCGCTGTGGTCTTCGAGGTGACGATGGTGCCGTCTTCCATTTCGATGGCTGCCGCGTGGTTGCCACTCTGAATCTTACGCTCGTAGGCGGCGACGGTGACCTTTCGGGTGGCCGTAGAGATCTTTGCCTGGTTGAACAGCAGACGAATCTTGTTCACCTCGCTTTCGTTGTCGGCACCGTTTGCCATCTTGTTCGTAGCATCGTAGAAGCGGCGGATGATCTCGTCGCGCGATGCCTCGCAGCACACCTCGTCGTCGCAGATGCAGAAGCCCACCATGTTGACACCCATATCGGTGGGCGACTTGTAGGGGTTCTCGCCGTAGATGCCTTCGAACAGGGCATTCAGCACGGGGAAGATTTCTACATCGCGGTTGTAGTTGATGGCGGTCTTGCCGTAGGCCTCGAGGTGGAATGGGTCGATCATGTTCACGTCGTTGAGGTCGGCGGTAGCAGCCTCGTAGGCGATGTTCACGGGATGCTTCAGCGGCAGGTTCCAGACGGGGAAGGTCTCGAACTTCGCGTAGCCGGCACGGATGCCCCGCTTGTTCTCGTTGTAGAGCTGCGACAAACAGGTTGCCATCTTGCCGCTACCAGGTCCGGGAGCCGTCACGATGACGAGCGGACGCGTGGTCTCCACGTAGTCGTTCTTGCCGAATCCCTCGTCGCTGGCGATGAGTTCCACATTGTGTGGATAGCCGTCGATGGGGTAGTGGATGTAGCTCTTGATGCCCATTCGCTCCAGGCGGTGGCGGAACTGGTCGGCAGCATGCTGGCCGTTGTAGTGGGTGATGACGACCGAGCCCACCATGAAGTCGCGGCGCATGAACTCGTCGCGCAGGCGGAGCACATCCTCGTCGTAGGTGATGCCGAGGTCGGCACGCACCTTGTTCTTCTCCATGTCTTCCGCGTTCACCACGATGATGATCTCTATGCTCTCGCGCAACTGTCCGAGCATGCGGAGCTTCGAGTCGGGCTTGAAGCCGGGCAGTACGCGCGAGGCGTGGTTGTCGTCGAAGAGCTTTCCGCCGAGCTCCATGTATAGCTTTCCATCAAACTGGGCTATTCGCTCACGGATATGTTCCGATTGCAGCTTGATGTATTTGTCGTTGTCGAAACCTATTTTCATTGTTGTTTTTGGAAATTATAGGGTTTGATGGGGTTCGATGGTGAGTGATGATAGGATAATAAAATAAAGATATGATTGGTTGCACAAGGCAATGGTAATCATAATTATCAATTATCAACTATCAATTATCAATTATTGGTTACTTCCCAAGTCCTTTGCGCTTGCGCTCGAGCTCCTCACGCTGCTGCTGCAGACGCTGCTGCTCTTCCTGCATGGCCTGCAGACGACCGGCAAGGCCGCCGAGCTTCTTCTGCGGGTTGCGCTTGTTCTCCTCGTAGCGGGCCTCGAGCTTTGCCAGCAACTTCTCGTCGTTCGTGGTCTTGCGGAGCAGGAACATGATGGCTGCCGAGAAGAAGAGCGACACGAAGTAGTAGAAGTTCAGACCTGAGCTGTAGTCGTTGAACATGAAGAAGAACATGAGCGGCATGAGGTACATCATCCACTGCATCATCTTCATCTGCTCGGCCTGCTGACCCACCATCTGGTCCTTCTGCTGACGCATGGTCATGAAGGAGTAGAGGATGTTGGCCACGCAGAACAGAATGCACGTCAGCGACAGGTGGTCGCCGATACCCCAGATGTTCTTTTGCCACTCGATGATGGGGTCGTAGGTGGAGAGGTCGTCAATCCACAGGAACTTCTCGCCACGCAGCTGGATGGCGTTCGGCACGAAGTTGAACATCGCAATCCAGATAGGCATCTGGATGAGCATGGGCAGACAGCCGGCCATCGGGCTCACGCCGTATTTGGCATACTCCTGCATCATGGCCTGCTGCTTCTGCATCTGGTCGTCGGGGCTGTTGTATTGCTTCGTGGCCTCCTCGAGTTTCGGCTTCAGCACGCGCATCTTTGCCGACGACATATAGCTCTTCTTCACCAGCGGATAGGTGATGGCCTTCAGCAGCAACGTGATGAGAATCAGCACGATACCCATGTTCAGGCCGAAGCCCGTCAGCCAGTCGAAGACGTAGATGGTGAAGAAACGGTTGATCCAGCGCACGATGGGCCAGCCCAGATAGACGAGCTTCTTCATCTCGAGGTCCTTGCCAAACGTGCTCTCGGTCTCTACGGCCTGCAGCTTGCGGAAGTCGTTGGGACCGTAGTAGAACTCAAACTCCGAAGGAGTGCGGCCGCTGGGGTCGAAGAAGGTCTTCATCTTGGCCTCGAACTGCTTCAGGTAGCCCGAGCCCTTCTCCTGCGGAATGCTCGTCATCAGGGAATTTGCCTGGAAGTCGTTCTTCGCAATCATGATGGACGAGAAGAACTGATCTTTGAAGGCCACCCAGTCGAGGGCTTCCTCGATGGTGACGTCGCGCTTCTCGGAAGTCTCGTTGAGGTGGTCGGTGGAGCTGTCCTTTTCTTTGTAGGTGAGCGTGCAGTAGCGGTTCTCAAACATGAAACCGCGCTCCTGCTGCGGGCAGAGCTCCTGCCAGTTGACGTCCATCGACTGTGTGGTGGGCGCAAACAGTCCGCTCATGCCTTCAGCGTGCATCTTCATGTGGAGCATGTAGTCGCGGCCGAGCTGGTAGTCCATCACGATGTACTTGCCTTCTCCGGCTGCAGCGGTGAAGGTAACGGTGGAATCGGTGATGTTGGCAGGCTCGAAGAAGAGGTCCTGCGTGGCGATGTTGCTCTCCTTGGCAGAAAGCATGTAGTTGAGCTGCTGCTCCTTACCGTTGAAGAGCGTCACGTCGGGGTTGCCCTTGCGGTCCTTGAAACCCTTCACGACGGCCTTCACCACCGTAGCACCCTTCGAGGAGAGCGTCAGCTCCACCTTGTCGTTCTTCAGCACGATGTCCTGTGCCGAACCCTTCAGGGCGTTGTGGAAGAGGGCTGTGGTGTCCTCTTCGGCTTTCTGCTTGGCGAGGGCTTCCTTCGCGGCGGCCTCGGCCTTTTGTTTCTTTTCTGCGTTCATACGAGCCACCTGTGCGATGGAGTCCTGCACGAAGGCAGCACGCTGTTCTTCCGCCGACGGGCGGTTGAAGTAGCTGAAGGCAATCAGCACGATGGCAATCAGGATGAATCCTGTGGTTGTGTTCTTATCCATATCTGTTTTTACTTTGTTTTTATCGCTTATTGATTTAATTTACTTTGTTTTATCGCTTTTAATTTAATAATGTGTCGTTTCAAACGTGCAAATTTACTGCTTTTTCCTGAAACTGGCAAAAAAAATGCCAAATTCCACAAAATAATTCTGATTTCTGTGTTTTTTCAAAGAAAAAAGTGCGAGCATCGATGGTCGTTCGCTCGTTTTTTACTATCTTTGCCGCAGAAAAAGTAAAGATATAGGATATGAAAAAGACATTTCTACTCATCTCAGCGCTTATGATGGCGCTCACAGGCCTGCAGGCACAGAACAGCACGAGCTCACTCAGCACTCAGTCGCCGCAGTTGTTCCTGCCTCTGACATTCTATAATAGTGTTGCCCACGATGCGCTCTCGCTCGACGGCACCCCCTCTGAAGCAAGCAAGGCGCTTCTCGAGGCTTATCTGAACCGTCCCGACCTCGTGCAAGCTACCGAGTCGGAGCTGCGCGACGACTATGCGGCACCAGCCGACGAGATTGCCGACAAGCCTACTCCCGCACCGCTGCCCACCGTTGTCGATGTGCCGGCTCCCGTAGAGCCCGAGACTCCCGATGTGGATGTAGAGGTGACGAAACCCAACTTCTGGACTTTCAAGGGCGACGGCTTCCTGCAGTTCCTGCAGAACTACGTGTCGGGCAACTGGTATAAAGGTGGTGAGAGCAACTACTCGATGCTCTCTAGCCTCACGCTGGAAGCCAACTACAACAACAAGTCGAAGCTGAAGTGGGATAACAAGCTGGAGATGAAGCTCGGCTTCCAGACGTCGCGCTCGGACACGGTCAACAAGTTCAAGGCCAACGAAGACCTCATTCGTCTGACCTCGAAGTTGGGACTGCAGGCAACGAAGCATTGGTACTACACGATTCAGCTGCTCGCCTACACGCAGTTCACACGAGGTCTGAAGCCTAACGACCTCCGCACCTATTCCGACTTCATGTCGCCTTTCAACCTCAACGTGGGTATTGGTATGGACTACAAGATGGAGTGGTTCAACAAGAAGCTCACGGGAACGGTGAACATCTCGCCGCTGGCTGTGAACTATCGCTACGTGGACCGCACCATCTTCATGAACGGCGAGAACGCCCAGTGGTTCCCATCTAGACATGGAGTAGAAGCCGACCATCATTCGCTCACCGACCTCGGTTCGCAGTTCATCATCGATTTCACGTGGAAGATGGCCGAGAACATCTCGTGGAAGTCGCGTATGTATGGCTTCACAAGCTACAAGCGTGTGGAGTATGAATGGGAAAACACGTTCTCCTTCCAGTTCAACAAGTACATCTCCTCGAAACTCTTCATCCATCCGCGCTTCGACGACAACCGCCAGCGCGACGACCATCACGGCTACTGGATGTTCAAGGAGTACTTGTCGATTGGCTTCAACTACTCGTTCTGATGTACGACCGGTTGTTGCTCTGAAAAGAAATTGGCAACCGGTGTTCGCCATAAAAAAGCAATGCCTCGCAAGATTTTGCGGGGCATTGTTATTGGTTGCTACTCGATGCGATGACCGGAATACTGCGGCAGGTGGAAGAAGTCGATGTTCTCGAAGACGCGCCTGACGGGGTTGATCTCGAGGAACGTCGTGCCTGCTGCCAAGCCGAGGTTACCGCTGAGGTAGGCAATCTTGTCGTCCATCGTGACATAGCCTTTCTGCTTCAGCATGCGCAAGGCAGCCAGGAAGGTGAACTCGGGTGAATTGGCATCCTGCTGGAAGACGGGAATCACGCCGTAGCTGAGGTTAAGCAGTCGCTGTGTCTTGTCGCGATAGCAAATGGCAAGGATGGGCTTTGGCCCGCGGAACGATGCGAGGTAGCGAACAACCTCGCCGGTCATCGAGTCGGCGATGATGCCTGCCACACCCAGTCGACGGGTGGAGTCGATGGCTGCATAAGCCAGATATTCCTTCTGCGAGCAGTTGGGAGACAACGGGATGTCGAAGCCGCTCAGGCGCTGGCGGTCGCGCTCTGCTTGCTCGGCAATCGTCGACATCGTCTTCACCGCTTCTATCGGATACTTACCCGTTGCCGTTTCGCCGGAGAGCATCAGGGCATCGGTACGCATATAGATGGCGTTGGCGATGTCGGTGACCTCAGCACGCGTGGGACGCGGCTGGGTAATCATCGAGTGGAGCATCTGCGTGGCCACGATGACGGGCTTGCGGGCATGTACACACTTACGGATAATCTCGCGCTGGATGCCGGGGATGCGTTCCAGCGGAATCTCGATGCCGAGGTCGCCGCGTGCAACCATGATTCCATAGCTGGCCTCGATGATCTCATCGATGTTGTCGACACCTTCCTGGTTCTCAATCTTCGAAATGATCTTGATGTCGCTGTTGTGCTCGTCGAGAATGTCCTGAACGGCCTTCACGTCGGCTGCTGAGCGCACGAAGGAATGGGCAATGAAGTCGATGTCTTGCTCGATGGCGAAGAGAATGTTGCTGCGGTCGCGCTCGGTGATGGCGGGCAGGTCGATGTGTACGCCCGGCACGTTGACACTCTTGCGAGAGCCCAGCACACCGTCGTTCTGCACTTGTGCCACGATCATCGGACCGGTGTTCTCCATCACCAGCATGTCGAGAGCACCGTCGTCGAAGAGGATATGATCGCCCTCATGCACATCGCGGCAGAAGTCTTTGTACGACACATTCACGATGTCGTGAGTGGACTCCATCTCCGGTCGTCCGAAGATTTTCACCACGTCGCCCGTCTTGTAGCTGATGGGTTCCTTGACGGTGGTAGAGCGAACCTCAGGACCTTTCGTGTCGATGAGGATTCCGATGTGCGGCGAAACGGCACGCACGTTCTTGATGACTTGCGTCATTCCTTCCTTCGTAGCATGGGCGGTGTTCATTCGCACCACATTCATGCCTTCGAAGAACAGCTTGCGCAGAAACTCCACGTCGCAGCGGAAATCGCTGATGGAGCATACGATTTTAGTTTGTTTCATATTGGTGGCGTTTGTTGTTGTTCTCTGAATTGCCGGAGTACTTCAGATTATTCAGATTATTCCGAATTTTCTGATTATTCCGACTTGCCCGACTCTTTCCAACCTACCTCCCAATTGGGTGATTGAGCATCGGAACCTGCGAGTCGTTTAGGCCGAGTTCGCGCACCAGGGCGTCGCGCTCCATCATCGCGCGGGCAACGGTCTTCAGGCCCATAGCGGTGCAGATAAGGTAGATGTTCTCCGACACATAGCCGGCATCCATAGCACCATACTCGCGGTTGCCTCTCAACTTCGACAAATCGCTCACCAGCAACAGGCAGACGGGAGCGTTGGCGGCGAATGGCTGACGGCCGGCAACAGCCTTTCGCAAGTCGAGCTCGGTGATACGGGTGAGGGTGTTCTGCTGGGCATCGTAGCGCCAAGCGCCGTCAGCGCGACAGACGTAGACGATGATGTCTTGTGCGTTCACCGCCGAGGGAGCCGTCAGTCGTTTCGACTCAGGACGGTTGATGCCGCATGCTCCCCACAGAATGTTGGAGAGTTCCTGGTCGGTGAGGGGGTCGGCAGCATACTCGCGAACCGATTCGCGTTTTTGCAGTACGTCGACGAGCGACATATTGCTCTTCTTGTCGAACTTCGGGGCAGGCAGCTGCTGCACATTCTGGGCCATCATGCTTGTGCTGAGCATCATCATGAGGGCAAGGGTCAATAGTTTTCTCATTGTTGTCTGGTTTTTAGTTCATGAATTGAATGGTGTTGGTTGTTGATTATTGTCTGAGAAGCAGCATCTTCTGGCCGTTAGCGATGTAGATGCCGGGCGTGTGGACACTCTCCAGCTTGCGTCCCTGTAAGTCGTAAAGGGTGCCGGCAAGAGCGTTCTGATGCGGGTCGCTGAGTTCCACGATACCGCTGATGTCCGATTGAATCTGGGCAATCTCATCACGCGTGAGGGCGATGTTGTAGAGGCGGAAACCGCTGATGGTGCCCACGAAATCCACGTTGTCTGCTTTCACGTTGCTGTCCCACCATTGGGTGCGGCCGATGTAGTTGCGCGTATCGCTGCCGGCCTCCGTCAGCTGGTAAGGTTCTGATTGGTTGGCGGTGCCTTCAGCATCGAGTTTTCCGTTCACATAAAGACATGTTTTCTTCGTGGCAGCATCGAAGGTCACAGCCAGCTGGTAGTCTTGATTCGTCTTCAGCGCAGTCTTGCCGTTCACCATCGTGGTAGACCCGTTGTTGTATTTGATGCCTGCCGAGAGTTGGTTGGCACGCAGGAACACGCTGTTGCCCGAGTTCACACCAAAGTCGTAGAGTCGCGGCTGGTTGCTGAGCTGCTTGGCGTTGGCCGAAAGCAGAAAGGTGTAGGAGCGCAGACCGCTGAGCAGGCCCTCGGGTGCTTTACCATATTTATTGGTGGCGAAACCCGATGCCGTGTTCTTGGTTTGGTCGAGGGCTTCATCGTGCTGATAGCGTAGGTTGTTGGCGATGTCGCGGGGATGAACCGTCACAATCCAGCTCTTTTCTGCCCGATGCGAATTGCCGTGAGGAATGAAAGTGGTCAGCCGAACCTGTGTTTCTGTTTCGGGCAGTTTTGCAATACCTTTCGTAGAAAGGACCTTCTCGTTATCAGACGTCCAAGTGAGCTGCTTGCCGTTAGCTGTCGTTGCGGGCAACACAATGTCTGTATAGACATCAGTGGGCACCGTGATGGGCTGCAATGCTCCTTCTTCCATACTTTGTTCCAGGAAGGCGATGCCAGCGCTGTCGTCGTAGATGCGGTAGGTGTAGAGCATTCCCTTGAAGCCGCCTACCACCATTTTGTCAAGTTTCAGACCTTCAACTTCAAAGCGCTGGTCGATGAGTCCGTTGCGATAAACGGTGAGCAATTTATCCCATTCGTCATAGTGAATGGCAGTATTGAAAAGTCCCACTTTCGACATGTACGACTTTCCGTCGGTTCCCGTGCAGTCAATCTTCCAGGCATCCGAGGTGCAGAGCATGTTCTCGCTGCTATAGTTCTGGTCGCCAATCTTCACGTACGGTTTCAGCGTCTTCTTGTCTACTCCGTATTCCAGATTACCCATCTTCAGCATTGTTCCACCGTAGTTGTCGGCATCAAGGCTCCAGTTCAACAAGATGGTGAAACCATTTCCGTCTTTCTTCTCTCCTTCCTCCCAGGAGTCGATGACATATGGGCTATCGGGCGTCACAGCTACAGCAGGCGAACCGCTACAGAGGGGGGCCAACGTTGGGAAAGCATCTAACGCAATCTCGCAATCCATGCGGATGCTGGTGGGGTAGCCGCTGGGGTAGTTTCTGTTCACCATCCAGTAGTAATAGTCGCCGTTCATCCATAGGAGGCGGAGCTTGGAATCCTTTGCGCCAGGCATCATGAAGGGGCGCATGTTATTCTTTAACGAATTGCGTGTAACTTGTTCTGAACCAGACACTTTTCCGTCGTCGCCGACGGTGTATTTCCATATCTCATAGACCCCGTCTTTGTTGTAGGTTCCGTTCTTGGTGGGAATCGAGAGGTAGAGGTCGTTGATGTTGTCGGGGTCGAGGGCCATACCGCCCGAATAGCATCTCTCCGTAGAGTTCCAATTCTGGTGGAAGGCGTGTCCGGCATATTGCACCCAGGTGAGCTGCCACTCGCTACCCGTCCAACGACCGTACCAGTAGACGTGTGTGGTCTTTGCATCGTCGATGTGCGTGTAGGCAATGACGGGATGTTCGTCCTTGTCGAGTGCTATCTGCCACACCCAGTTGCGAATGCTGGCTGTCTTGTCGACAATCGTTGCAGGATAATTCGAGGCATAGCCGCTAGTCTTGTTCACGGCAAATGTGCCTTTGCTGATTTCGCTGAGCTGCTTGCCGTTGATGTCGCGCAGGAGGGGACCGTTGCCCTTGTTGATGTCTATCACGTTGAAATACAACCAGTTAGGCTGCTCGTTGTCAGGATGTCCGGTGGTGTAGCAAAGGTAGATTTTATCCTTGCCGTTGCTGTGATACTTTGCATAAGGTCGGGCGCCTGTCGACTGCACAATCTGCTTCGGGCCGAAGTCGAAACGGCAGTTGTCGTCGGCATCGGGCATCGTCAGGCGGGCAATCGTCGGGTGCCAGTTGATACCTCGCCAGCAGAGGTAGATGTGGTCGGGGTCGTCGCTGAGGATGAAGGGCGAAGGGTAGGTGGTGTTGTTCTGTGTGGTGAGGTATTTCTCCTCGCCCAGCTGCGTGATGTCGAGCGGCTTGCGTGAGATGCGATACCAGATTTTCGCCTCGTCGGTGTGGCGGGTATAGAAAATCATGATGCGCTCGTCGGGAAGAACGAGGAACGTAGGATTGTTGTGGTCGTCGGGTTGGAAATAGCTGCGCACGAGCACTTCCTCCTTGCTCTCTACGCCATTGGTTCCAACCTTCATCTGTGCCGCCTTCACGTTGCCGTGAACATCGATATAGCCCACGTAGGCTACACCTTTATAAAATAACGCGCGCGAATCGGCAAACCAACACCAGGCTCCCTCGTCGCTGACGACGGTGCCCTCGTAGCTGTCGTTGCTCTGAGCCAATGTGTTGCCAGCAATGAGCAATACTGCTGTCAAAGTCAATAAAAATCTTTTCATTCTATCAGTGTTATTTAGGATTTTCGGCAAAGTTACAAAAAAAATGGCAAGATGCATAAAAATAGGAGGAAAAAGTTTAGTAGGGCGGTGGAAAATGCATGATTACGTTGCCCAGTCTTCGAAGTCGAGCCATCCTTCCTCCCATGTGGCTTCGTCGGAGGTGGAGCCTGTAGCTGCCGACGTGCGCGACACCGAGAGTCCCAGCAGTCGGATGGGCCGTTGTGCCGAGTATTCCACTTCGGCCAGCAGCCTCTTGGCGAGCGGCAGAATCTGGTCTTTCGTCGTCAGCGTGTCAGCAACGGTGAGGCTGCGCGTGATCTGCACGAAGTCGAAGTATTTCACCTTCAGCGTCAGCGTGTGGCCCTCGAAGCCTGAACGGGCAATGCGCTCAACCAACTCCATCACCGTGTGATAGAGCTCAATGATGACCGCCGACGTTTTGTAGAGATCCTCGAGGAATGTTTGTTCGCAGCCCACCGACTTGCGCTCGCGTTCCACGATCACCTCGCGGTTGTCGATGCCTCGCGCGAAGTCGTAGTAGACTTGTCCTGCTTTTCCAAACACCTCCGTGAGATGCTGCA
The DNA here is from genome assembly GCA_900316285.1 of uncultured Prevotellaceae bacterium. Taxonomy (GTDB): domain Bacteria; phylum Bacteroidota; class Bacteroidia; order Bacteroidales; family Bacteroidaceae; genus Prevotella. The sequence continues at coordinate 28,321 of ONCG01000025.1, read as the reverse complement.
ACGACACCTGGCGCAGCTGCTCGCCCGTATAGATGCCCATGTGGTGCATACGCTCGGCAGTCTTCGGTCCAACGCCCCAGAAACGCTCGATGGGTAGCTTGGCGATGAACGAGCTAGCGCGGTCGGGGTGTATGACGAACAGGCCGTCGGGCTTGCGATAGTCGGAAGCAATTTTTGCCAGAAACTTGTTGTAGCTCACGCCGGCCGATGCCGTGAGCGATGTGGCCTCGCGAATCTTCTGCTTGATTTCCATCGCGATGTCCTGAGCCAACTCGATGCCCGCCCGATTGTTGGTGACATCGAGGAAAGCCTCGTCGAGCGACAGCGGTTCCACCAAATCAGTGTATTCATGAAAGATGGCGTGCACTTGTTCCGAAACTTGCTTATAGACCTTGAAGCGGGGCGGCACCACCAGCAGATGCGGGCAGAGTCGCTTGGCCACCACTACCGACTGGGCAGAATGAACACCATACCGGCGGGCTTCGTAGCTGGCTGTCGAGACCACGCCTCGCTCTCCGTCGAAGCCCACGGCGATGGGTATTCCGCGCCATTCAGGATGGTCTCTCTGCTCAACGGAGGCAAAGTAGGCATCCATGTCGATATGGATAATCTTTCGCATGTATTTTTGAAAAATATTTGCAAAGATAGCAAAAACGCGCGAAAAAACTTGCAGAAATAAAATCTTTTCACTATATTTGCCCATTGAAAATCAAACTATCAAAGAAAACAGGCATTTAATCATTCACTTAAACAACATTGACTTATGACTTACAAGATTGTAGACGTCGAGGGAATCGGCGAAGTTTATTCAGAGAAGCTTGTGAATGCAGGCATCAAGACAGTTGACCAACTCCTCGAAAAGGGATGCAAGCCCGCAGGCCGCAAAGAGCTGGAAGAGGCTACAGGCATTTCCGGCAAGCTCATCCTCACATGGTGCAACCACGCCGACCTGATGCGTATCAAGGGCATTGGCCCGCAGTTCTCCGAACTTCTCGAGGCTGCCGGTGTTGACACCGTGAAGGAATTCCGCAACCGCGTGCCCGCCAACCTCCAGCCGAAACTCGAAGAGGTGAACGCCGAGAAGAAACTCGTGAGACGTGTTCCCAGCTTGAAGGAAGTCGAGAAGATGGTTGCTCAGGCCAAGGAATTGGAGCCCGTGATGGAGTACTAATCTTCTGAAACAACAGCATGAAAAATGGGGCGAAATCATCAATTCGCCCCTTTTTTGTGGCCTAAAAGACTGAAAATTAGGCACTTCTGCACTTTTTTAGGCAAAAAAAAGCAAATAAATTTTCATATCACGCGAAAAACTTGTATCTTTGCATCCCAAAACTAAAGAACATAGTATTAGTTATCAAATTTAGAGAAAGAATAGACAATGACGAAAGCAGACATTATCAACGAGATAACAGTTGCCACCGGCCTGCAGAAAAGAGACGTGGCCGTTGTGGTTGAGAGTTTTATGGAGACGATTAAGAAGAGCCTTCTGGAGAAGCACGACAACGTGTACCTCAGAGGCTTTGGTAGTTTCATCATCAAGCATCGCGCTGCCAAGACTGCCCGCAACATCAAGAAGAATACCACTATCACCATCGATGCTCACGACCTTCCCGGTTTTAAGCCCGCCAAGAGCTTCGCTGAGCAGATGAAAGGCTAAGAAATAGAATTCAAATACATAAACATCACTTTTTAAATCAATTAGAATTATGCCAAACGGTAAAAAGAAAAAGGGCCACAAGATGGCTACGCACAAGCGTAAAAAAAGACTGCGTAAGAATAGACATAAGAGCAAATAAGTCTGTTCTGTAACAAAGTGCGATGGGTGATGGATGTTAGGTGTCGGCTAAAACAGCTATGCAAACCACCAACACCCATTGCCCACAATTTTTGATTAAACTATATCAAGGAAAGAAATGACCAGCGAAGTTGTAATTGACGTCCGACAAAAAGAGATATCGATTGCCCTGCTGGAAGATCAGAGACTCGTAGAGTATCAGAACGAACCACGCTCGGCATCATTCTCCGTCGGCAACATCTACATGGCAAAGGTCAAGAAGCTTATGCCTGGGCTCAATGCCTGTTTCGTAGATGTCGGCTATGAACGCGACGCCTTTCTTCACTACCTTGACTTAGGAAATCAATTTAACTCTTACGAAAAGTATCTTAAGCAGGTACAAAGCGACAGGAAGAAGCTTTTTCCTTTCAGCAAGGCCACACGCCAACCCGATCTGAAGAAAGACGGCAGCGTGCAGACCACTCTGAAGGTTGGGCAGGAGGTGTTGGTTCAGATTGTGAAGGAGCCCATCTCCACCAAGGGACCTCGTCTGACGGGCGAGCTCTCGTTTGCAGGACGCTACCTCGTCCTCATCCCCTTCAACGACAAGGTGTCTGTATCGTCGAAGATCAAAAGCGGTGAGGAGCGTGCCCGCCTGAAACAGCTCATCCACAGCATCAAGCCCAAGAACTGCGGTGTCATCGTGCGCACTGTAGCCGAAGGGAAGAGAGTTGCCGAACTCGACGCAGAACTCAAAGTATTAAACCGTCGGTGGGAAGACGCCATCCAGAAAGTGCAGAAGACACAACAGCGACCCCAGCTCGTGTTTGAAGAGACAGGTCGCACGGTAGCACTCCTGCGTGACTTGTTCAACCCCACTTACGAGAGCATCCACGTCAACGACGACGAAGTATTCGAAGAGGTTAGAAACTACATCTCACTCATTGCACCCGACAAGGTAGGTATCGTGAAGCGATACAACGGCAAGGTGCCCATCTTCGACAACTTCAACGTCACCAAGCAAATCAAGTCGAGCTTTGGCAAGATTGTAAACTACAAGCATGGCGCCTATCTCATCATCGAGCACACCGAGGCCTTGCATGTTGTGGACGTAAACAGCGGCAACCGCACCCGCTCAGCTGAAGGACAAGAGGCGAACGTACTGGAAGTGAACCTCGGCGCTGCCGACGAACTGGCACGCCAGCTCAGGCTCAGGGATATGGGAGGTATCATCGTCGTAGACTTCATCGACATGAACCTTGCCGAAGACCGCCAGATGCTCTACGAGCGCATGTGTAAGAACATGCAGCAGGATCGCGCCCGCCACAACATTCTTCCTCTGTCGAAGTTCGGACTGATGCAAATCACGCGTCAGCGTGTGCGCCCGGCTATGGACGTAAGCGTCGAAGAGACCTGTCCCACTTGTTTCGGCAAGGGCACCATCAAGTCGAGCATCCTCTTTACAGATCAACTTGAGAGCAAGATTGACAACCTGGTCAACAAGATTGGAGTCAAGAAATTCTACCTGCACGTACATCCCTATGTGGCGGCCTACATCAATCAGGGCTTCATGTCCTTGAAGCGCCGCTGGCAGATGAAGTACGGCATGGGTGTGAGAGTGGTCTCCTCACAGAAACTCGCTTTCTTGCAATATGAATTCTACGATGCCAACAAGCAGTTCATCGACATGAAAGAAGAAATCGAGACGAAGTAGGGGAGCGCGCTGCTCACCACACAAACACTTAAAGGCTGCAACACAAGGAAGCGTTATTCCTGCGTTGCGGTCTTTTTTTAGCCCCCCTGTCGTCCCCCGTCGCAAATGAGGAATTTGCTCCCCTTTGTGGGGCCGCAGCCACACCGGTGGCTGCTCTAAAGACCCCAGTCGCCCCGAGGGGGACACGATACCCTTCCCCCACTGTAGGGGCAGACCCCCGTGTCTGCACGTTTTATCCGCTACGCGGGCTTTTCAAAAACAAAAGAAAACAAAAAACACATAAGAAAACCCATTGTTTTTTCATGTTTTCTATGTTTTTTGATGTTTTCTTAAAGACGCGAAAGCGTACCCCATTCGGGCAGACACAGGGGGCTGTCCCTACGCGTGAGTGTGTAAAAATGACAGTCACAATTGTCACAATTGTCACAAATGGGGTTGCTAACATATTGGGGCCTTCGGGCAGACACGGGGGTCTGCACCTACACGTGTATGTAAAAATCGATTTATTCGGGGATTAACTCCCTGGGATGTGCGACGAACACGGTGGCACCATGCTCCTCGAGGAACGGGCGGTCGCGGAAACCCCACAACACGCTTATGCAAGGCAGGGCGGCGTTGCGCGCCGTAAGGATGTCAACATCGCTGTCGCCCACGTAGACGCCCCCCTCAGGGCCTACGCCCAGCTGTTGCAACGCTTCCAAGACCGCGTCGGCAGCGGGTTTCTTCCTGATGTGCTCGTTCTCGCCGATGGCCACCTCCACCAAGTTGCCGAAGTAGTGGCGGCACAACGCTTGCGTGGCCTCCATGAACTTATTGCTCACCACCGCCACGCGACAACCCTTCTGGCGCAGGGCCTGCAACATTTCCATGATTCCCTCGTAGGGCTTCGTGGTGTCTTCGCTATGCTCAAGATAATAGCTGCGAAACGATTGCAACACCGCTTCGCGCCTCTCATCGGTGGTACCTGAGGGAACGGCGCGTTCTATCAGCTTCGCCACTCCGTTGCCCACAAACTGCCTCACCTCGTCGATGGTGCGTTCGGGCATTCCGTTCACCTTTAATGCATGGTTACAACTTGCTGCGAGATCGCCCAGCGTGTCGAGCAATGTGCCGTCGAGGTCGAAGATGTATGTTTGGTATTTCATGCTATGAATCTGCTTATTTTGCTTTCAGTGTGCAAAAATACAAAAATTTTTTTGCATTTCGCTCACTTATTCGTATCTTTGCGACCAAAGTCGCGAAGTTGCATCATCTCGGCAAAAAAAAGAAACGAGTTTCTTTTGTTCTGCGCTCGATTTTTTGTAACTTTGCAAGATAAATCAATATCAACAATGAAAAAGAAACAGAAATCCATTTATCTGATGTCGGGAATAGGCTGCTTGCTGCTGTTTTGTGCCATTCTCGCCTATTTCTTCCTAACGCCCCTGAGCAAGAGTGGGCAGACGGAATACCTATACGTCGACAACGACGACACGGTGGACTCCGTATTCGTGAAGCTCTCACGCATCGGCAACAACCACGCCATCAGCGGAATGAAGACGCTCATCCGCCACAGCGGCTATGCCGACAACATTCGTTCGGGCCGCTACGCCATCGACGACAACGACTGCGCGCTCACGGTGTTCCGACGCCTGAAAAACGGCCAGCAGGAGCCGCTCAACCTCACCATTCCTTCTGTGCGCACCGTCGACCGTCTGGGTGCCGAACTCTCGAAGAAGCTCATGCTCGACAGCGCCACCATTGTTGAGGCTCTCACCGACACCGCTACGTGTCAGAAATACGGCTACGAGCCGGCTACCATCGCCTGCATGTTCGTGCCCAACACCTACGAGCTGTATTGGAATGTGGGCCTCGAGAAGTTCCTCGACCGCATGAAGAAGGAGAGCGATGCCTTTTGGAAGGGCGACCGCCAGGCAAAGGCCGACAAGATGGGTCTTACGCCCGTGGAGGTCATCACGTTGGCGAGCATCGTGGATGAGGAAACCGCCAACAATGCCGAGAAGCCCATGATTGCCGGCATGTACCTCAACCGCCTGAACTTGAGGAACGGCGAGTACCCCAACGGTATGCCTTTGCAGGCCGACCCCACCATCAAGTTTGCGTGGCAGAAGTTCGAGTTGAAGCGCATCTACAACAAGCTGCTCTCCATCGACAGCCCGTATAACACTTATCGCCGGGCTGGTCTGCCGCCAGGACCCATTCGCATTCCCACCGTTGCTGGCATCGACGCCGTGCTGAACTACGCCCACCACAACTATCTCTACATGTGTGCGAAGGAGGACTTCAGCGGCACCCACAACTTCGCCGCCACCTATAGCGAGCATCTGCAGAATGCCGCCCGCTACTCGAAGGCGCTGAACAGCCGGGGCATCCAGTGATGCTGTAGGAGAATTAGTACATTCGACATAACGACAGGGGGTGTAACGATTCGTTACCCCCCTGTTTGTGTGAATGGTGAACGCTTCGTTCAGCGTCATTGTCGTTTATGCCGTCTTGCTCGGGTGGTTGCTCAGAAACTCTGGGCCCTTCATATACTTCTGGCTTGCGGTGTCGAGCGTGCAGTAGCCGCGACTTACCCACTTGCGGAGTTGGGAGTTGCCGTTGCCGCTGATGCCCTGTGCTCGACGCACGATGTTGAGGTCGTCGAGGGTGAACGTGTCGGGCAGCAGTTCCATGAGGTTGCGTCGCCCAGGCACCACGATGGCTTGGTCTTTCTCCATCGCCCGCCGCATTCTCTCGCCGAAAATCCACATCTTGCACCACATGTCGTAGTGGAACGACCAGCGCACGAAGTTCTCGATGTCGCGCGACCACCTCCTGTCGTTGAGCAGATAGAGCACCATGCCTCGCTTGAAGGCCGAGAGGGTGGCGCGATAGGAGAGTTCGCGATAGGTGTCGTCGTCAGCAAGTGAAGTGAACATTCGGTTTTCCTCAATCATTTTTGCGGCCAGCAGGTTTGCTTTCTTGCAGACGATGAGTCCTGTGGCATCGTTGAGATGTTCGACAGAGGCCTTCACCTGCTGCTGGAAAACTTCGTCGTAGGAGCCGTAGACGGGCATGCGGTCGTCGTCGGTGTAGATGGTGCTGAACGAGATGCGCGAGAGTGTTCCGTCGAGCATGGAGTCCTTGAAGAAGTTGCGGCACTTGCCCGGCGTTGTCGACGCATTCCAGTTCCATCGCACTTCCACGCATTCGCTGACCGACTTGGTTCCCACGCGCTCCTGGCCGTATTCGCCGCAGTCGTAGGCCAAGCGCAGAATCTCGGTCACGTTGTTTCCCTTGCCGTTGGTCTTCAGCTGGTTGAGCAAGCCAATCTCATCCATACGGCTGTAGAGGAATCTTCCTCCGGCATCGGCCATGAGTTGTACGAAAGCCGCGGGCGTCATATCCGATTTCACCCATTGCACGGCCAACCCTCTGGGGCGATCGGGCTTCTTTTCGTTGGCGGGGCAGGTGTCGTATTCCTCTTTGTATTCTTGCATCAGACGGCGGTTTTCGGTATCACGCTCCTTGATGTCGGCCATGATGGCGTTGATGGGTTCGTTGACGCACGATTTTCCGCTCGACATCTCAGCCACCAGTACATTCATGAACGTTGGCTCGACGAGGGCGTTGTCGTTGTAGCGGAACTTCACGCCCTTGCAATGGGCACCTAAAGCCGGGAATACGGCCATCGCTACAGCTGGTTTCAGTTCGTCGGGCACGTTCTGGGTGATGAGGCGCATGAACTTCGTCAGTCGGCGCGGCATCTTGGGCGGTTGTGCCGCATTCACGCCGTTGGCTATGATGGCCGTCTCAACTTGTTGCTGCCGCCGGGCTTGGTCGAGTGCACGGCTGACGAGTTCGGGCACCGCCTTTGTTTGCGGGCGGTTGCAGGCCGATCGAAGGGTAGAGAGGAATTTCTGCTCCTCCTCACCATATCGGGGCATCACCCGGGCAATCCATTGCGGGTCGTCGTTGCAAACGTAGCGCAGGAAGCATGCCATCGTGAAGATGAAGTTGTTGCGGGCTCCTTGGGCAGGCACACCGCCGAGCTGCTCCTCCATTGCCCGCACGATCTGCGGATAGGGGATGCCGTCGAAGTCCTCCTCGTAGACCGCAGGCTCGTCGGCAGTCGGGGGCAGGGGCGCAGAAATCGCATTGTCCTTTGTCACAATTGTCACAGCACTCTCGGGCACAACGGCTTGGCGCTCCTTGAAGAGTTCCTCTTCGTCGTAATAGAGCACATAGTCGCGACCCACGAGGAACGAGCAGCGAGCCAAGTCTTTCACGCAACCGTCGTAGCTGTCGTCGGCCAGCTGCCCAGCCATCCATTGCTGAGCCTCGGCGAGCGACATTCCCTGCGGCACTTCGAATACCAGGCGGATGCCCTCACCACTGGGTGAGACGTGAGCCAGGCATATGCCCAGCTCGGCTTCGCGGCCCGCCACTTTGTTGATGTAGTAGACACGAGGGTCGAGCGGCAGGTGGTCGGCATCGTAGATGGAGAGCCCGCTGGGTACCGCCGACTGATTGTGGCGATAGCCGTCGGAGAACGAAGCGTGGAAGCACACCACGGGCAGGTTGTCGGCTTTCAGCTGCGTCTTCAGCTTCTCGAAGTCCTCGCGCGTGAGCGTACCATTTTTAACTTCTTCCAGCCTGCGGGCAATCTCCCGGCAGGTGTTGGCAACTTGCTGGCTGTCGAGCGCAGCGTTCAGTAGCTCAGGCGTGCAGGGTTGCATCTGAGCGGGAGTCAGAATTGACTTTGAAAATGAAAATGTTGTTTTATTCATGCTTGTCGTTTTTTGTTTGTTCGTAGAATGTGTTAATCATCTCATGTCATCGGCCGAATGACAATGCAAATTTACGAAATCATTCTTATACCCCCAAGCATGAAAAAAGCCGTTGGAATGTTCGTTGGAACGTTCGAACGGCAATGGAATGTCGGCATTGGAAACTCCCTCATTTCGGCTCTTTCCAGAGGCGTCAACGGTAGCCGATTCGCGGTCGCAGGATGCCGCGAAGCTCGGTGGCGGCTTTCACTTGTCGCTTGTAGGCGGTGCCCGAGCCGCGCCACTGGCTGAAGGGCAGGTTGGCATAGTCGGAACATTTGCTCACGCTGTCGTAGTCGCAGTAGCACTTCAGTCCGCTGCCCTCGCCGAAGCCCCATGCCTGCATCTTGCGGCAGAGGTCGCGCAGGTCGTTGCTGGGCACGTTATAGTCGAACGTGAGTATGCTCAAGATGCCTGCCCACTGGTTCTTCTGAGATATAATAAGGTTCCCGCGCGCGTTCCTCATCTCTAAGAGTTCGCGGATGGCGGCTTTCATGGCCTTCTCGCGGTCGGTAGGATTGATGGTCGGAACCAAGGCCTCTATCCGCTTGATGGGCTCTGTGTCGCCCTCGCGGCCCCATTTCTTGATATTTACGCGGCCTTTCAGAATCATCAGCACGATGCCCGAGAGGAGTTGGTTGAGGTATTTGCGCGGCACGTGCTTGTAGTACACCTCGCGCAGGAAGTCGACGGGGTCGCTCAGGAACTTGTCGTAGAGCTGATAGGGGAACGCCCGCAACTGCTGTTCCAGCTCGTCAAGGCGGTTGTCGTAGGTGTAGTGGCTGTCCTCAAGGCCTTTCTGCCTTAGCGCCGTGGGGTGGTCGAGGAACAGGTAGCGAGCCACCAGGTCGCGGTTCTCGTGGCGCATGAGCATGCCTTTCTGATGGCTCAGCTTTTGGGCTGCGGCCTGCAATGCCGCATTGCCCTGCGCTTTCAGCAGGCGCTCTATGCGAAAGCGGGCACGAATCATGTCGCGACTCATATCGTAGAGGTTCGACTCCAGCAATTCCTTGGTCAGCTCTTCCAAACCATTGTCTCCAGGGGCGGCAGGGGTCTCCAGCCCGTCAATCAGGTCGGCGGTCAGATCGTCCAGCTGCTCCAGCCGTTTGGGGATGAGTGGCAACCCGTCGTAGTGCCAGCCAACATAGGCGCTGTTGTCGAAAGGGTCATAGTCCCAGTCGATAGCCTCTACCTCGCACTCTACGGTGAGCACGGGCGGTTCGGGGTTGCTCTCTACCACCACGCCGTGCAACCGCTTCCGGCCACTACCCTTCAAGGCCTGATGAACGATGTCGAGGTCGGGCACGGCCACATAGCCCACATGCAGCCTTCCCTCGCGTGCACGGATGGCCAGCGGGTCTTTCATGTTCTCAGGGTGCGGCTGCAGCACCAACTGCTTTCCCACGGCTCCGGCAGCATATTCCTTCCAGTGGCTGCGCACATCCCAGTGGTATAATCCCACTACATCGAATCGTATTTTTTCCATAGTGATTGCAAAGATACTGTTTTTTTCATATCGACTGCAAAGATACAAATAAGTAGGCGAATGCCCAAATTTTTCGGTGTGACAATTGTGACAATTGGACAGTCGAATTTTGCGCGCCTCCACACGCGTGCCGCCCACGAGTGTGACAATTGTGACAATTGGACAGTCGAATTTTGCACGCCTCAGAAAATGGGGAGGCGAAGAAAAATAGTAAACAAATAAATATAAATATATAAATATGTATATATAATAATTTGATGATTATTATTGTAATGATGATGATTGTTATGATGAAGATTGCGTTGATGATGATTAATAAGATTATTTAATATGATAATTCTTATTTAATAAATATTTAATAAATATACTTGTTCTTTGTATATTGATCCCCTCGCCAGCCGATGTGCGTAAAAAAATGACTGTCACAATTGTCACAATTGTCACAGCCTAAGAAAAGGACACCGTGGAAACCCTCCCACGTGAACCTAAAGCATATCTCTGTATCGACTAAAGCATATCTCCGTATCGACTAAAGCATATCTCCGTATTGACTAAAGCATATCTCCGTATTGACTAAAGCATATCTCCGTATCGACCACTGTAGGGGCAGACCCCCGTGTCTGCCCGAATGAGGTACGCTTTCGCGTCTTTAAGAAAACATCAGAAAACATAGAAAACATGAAAAAACAATGGGTTTTCTTATGTGTTTTTTGTTTTCTTTTGTTTTTGAAAGCCCGCATTGCGGATAAAACGGGCAGACACGGGGTCTGCCCCTACGTTTGTTTGTATTCTCATTTTCACTATCTTTTACCTGCGGTTTTAGATACTCTCGCTCGAGAAAAAAAAGAAAAGCGCTTTTTCTTTTTGTTTTCTCCTCACTTATTCGTATCTTTGTAAGTTGAAACGAAAAAGATATGTATATACCACCATTTACAATAACGGACGAAATTACGTCGCTGATAGCAGAGATTGCCGAACTGGTTGGACATCTTTCAGCAACAGCCGGTCATCTGCCTGCACCTCATCTGCGAAAAGAGAACCGTATTAAGACTATCCAGTCGTCGCTGGCTATCGAAAATAACTCTCTTTCCGTAGACCAGGTGTCGGCCATTTTGGATGGCAAACGTGTGCTCGGTGCTCCCAAGGAGATACAGGAGGTGAAGAATGCCATTGATGCCTACGAGTTACTGTTAGAACTGAATCCGTATAAGGAGAAAGATTTGATGAGGGCTCATCAGCTGATGATGACAGACTTGGTGAACGAAAACGGCCGCTACCGTCAAGGTGATGTAGGTGTGTTCGATGGACAGAAATGCATCCACATAGCGCCTCCAGCCCCGCGCGTTCCTTTGTTAATGGCCGATTTGCTGCGATGGGTGAAAGAGACAAAGGTTCATCCGCTCATCAGTTCTTGCGTGTTCCACTATGAGTTTGAATTTATTCATCCCTTTGCCGACGGCAACGGGCGTATGGGGCGTATGTGGCAGACGTTGCTACTGATGCAATGGAAACCTGTGTTTGCATGGATTCCTGTTGAAACCATCGTCAAGGAGCACCAGCAGGATTATTATGCTGCTATTGCGCAAAGCGATCATGAAGCAAATAGCTCATCTTTCATCACGTTTATGCTGCAATGCTTGAAGCAGGCTTTGCAGGAGATGGAAGAAAGTAACCAGAAAAGTAACCAGAAAAGTAACCAGAAAATACTCTCCGCATTGCGTCATAACCCCTTCGTGACCATTCGTGAATTGCAGGGAGTGACGGGACTTTCTGAAAGCGGTGTAAAGAAGATTATCCGTCAATTGAAGGCAGAAGGATTGATTCGCCGTGTAGGCGGTGATAAAGGTGGTCATTGGGAAATATGATGAATAGCGAACTATTGAATGACTTGAACGACAGCCAGCGGAAGGCCGTGGAGTATTGCGACGGGCCACAGCTGGTGATAGCGGGTGCGGGCTCGGGCAAGACGCGCGTGCTGACGTATAAGATTGCCTACTTGTTGCAGCAGGGCATGCGGCCGTGGGACCTGCTGGCGCTGACGTTCACCAACAAGGCCGCCAATGAGATGAAGCAGCGCATTGCAAAGCTCGTGGGACAGGAGGCTGCCTCGCGCCTGCAGATGGGCACGTTCCACTCGGTGTTCTCGCGTGTGCTGCGCGTGGAGGCTGAGCTCATCGGCTTCAACTCCAACTTCACCATCTACGACGAGGCCGACTCGCGGTCGCTCATCAAGTCGCTGGTGAAGGAGATGAACCTCGATGAAAAGGTGTACAAGCCAGCCTCGGTGCATCACCTCATCTCGATGGCGAAGAACCACCTCATTTCGGCTGCCGAATATGCTGCCGACGCCGAGGTGCAGCAGCGCGACAGCTATGCGAAGGTGCCCGAGACGGGCCGCATCTTCCTGGCCTACGAGCAGCGTTGCCGCCAGGCAAATGCGATGGACTTCGACGACCTGCTGGTGATGACCTACCGCCTTCTGCGCGACCACCGCGAGATGTTGCAGAAGTATCAGCAGCGATTCCAATACATCCTCGTCGACGAGTACCAGGACACTAACTATGCCCAGCAGCAGATAGTGTTGCAGCTCTCACGCGAGCATCAGCGCGTGTGTGTGGTGGGCGACGATGCACAGAGCATCTATGCCTTCCGCGGTGCAAACATCGACAACATCCTGAACTTCCAAACCATATACCCCGATGCGAAGCTCTTCAAGTTGGAGCAGAACTACCGTTCCACGCAACGCATCGTGCAGGCCGCCAACAGCCTGATCAAGAAGAACGAGCGGCAGATTTCGAAGGACGTCTACAGCCGCAACGATGAAGGCGAGAAGCTGGTGCTGAAGCGGGCATACTCCGACAAGGAGGAGGCATCCATCGTTTGCAAGGACATCAAGACCATCCGGCGCAAGGAGAGCAGCGAGTATAGCGACTTCGCCATCCTCTACCGCACCAATGCGCAGAGCCGCACCTTCGAGGAGGAGATGCGCCGACAGGGCATTCCCTACCGCATCTACGGCGGTTTGAGCTTCTATCAGCGCAAGGAAATCAAGGACATCATCGCCTATTTCCGGCTGGTGTGCAACCCCGACGACGAGGAGGCTATGAAGCGCATCATCAACTATCCGGCACGCGGCATTGGCAACACCACCGTGCAGAAGATTGGCGCGACGGCCACGGAACATGAGGTGAGCTATTGGCAGGTGATCAGCGATGCACGACGCTACGGACTCGACGTGAACCGCGGTACGCTCTCGAAGCTACAGGCTTTCATGGCGTTGATGAGCGGTTTTATCACCAAACTACGCACCACCGATGCCTATGAGCTGGGACGCGAGATTATCCGCGAGAGTGGCATCTCAGCCGACCTCTTTGCCGGCAAAGACCCCGACGACGTCTCGCGCCAGCAGAACCTCGAGGAGTTCATGAACGGTTTGCAGGAGTTCGTCGACACACGCCGCGAGGAAGGCCGCGAGGGTGAGGTGTTCCTGCCCGATTTCCTGCAGGAGGTGTCGCTGCTCACCGACCTCGATAGCGACGACGGCAGCGAGAGCCGTGTGGTGCTGATGACGATTCATGCCGCGAAGGGATTGGAGTTCCCGACGGTGTTCATCGTGGGAATGGAGGAGAACATCTTCCCAAGCCCGATGTCGTGTAATTCGCTTCGTGAACTGGAAGAGGAGCGCCGTCTGCTGTATGTGGCCATCACGCGAGCCGAGCGACATTGTATCCTGACGTGTGCGAAGAACCGTTGGCGCTTTGGCAAGATGGAGTTCGATACGCCTAGCCGATTCCTGCGCGACATAGACCCATCGCTGATGACTATTGAGGGCAGCTTCGAGGGGGGCGACTACGAGCACAACCGCAGCTATACCGGCACACACGAATGGGGTGGGGGCTATGGTGGTCGCCGACCAGGTGCCTTGGGTCGCATGCAGAACTCACGGCCTGTGGCAACGCAGTTCATGGCCGATGAGAAGCCGAAGATCACTTCGCCGCGTCGTCCAGAAGCCGCCGTCGACCCGTTCACCGAGAGCTTCAAGCGTCAGTTGGCAGCATCGGGGGGCAACATGCGGCGTGTCAGCGAAGCGTTGCGGAATGGTGGGCGTGCGATGCCAACAGGCTCCGATGCCTCTCGTGGGGCAGCGACTGATGCCTCACGTGGAGCGGGCTCTTCCGCAATTGGTGCCACTCATTCGTCTTCGTCTCCAGCCGCATCAGCTCAGGCCCCTCTCGCCGAAGGCAACATCATCGAGCATCAGCGCTTTGGTGTGGGAACCGTCATCAAGGTGGAGGGTACAGGCGAGAACACCAAGGCTACAGTGGACTTCCGCAACGTTGGCACAAAGCAACTCCTGCTGAAGTTTGCAAGATACACAATCATAGGATAAAGGAGGTGTGCCGCACCATTTGTGACAATTGTGACAATTGTGACAGTCATTTTTACACGCTTCTCACGCGTGCCTCTCAATGTGTGACAATTGTGACAGTCTTTTTTACACGCTTCTCACGCGTAGGGGCAGACCCCCGTGTCTGCCCGAACAATTATGAATCCCCAAACAACAAAACGGGCAGACACAGGAGTCTGCCCCTACAGTGGGGAAAAGGTATAGTGTCCCCCTCGGGGGCGACTGGGGTCTTTAGAGCAGCCACCAGTGTGGCTGCGGCCCCACACAGGGGAGCAAATCCCTCATTTGCGACGGGGGACGAAAGGGGGGCTTTTTTAAAGTGCCTCGTCGTCGGGTCGTTCTATTTGCCTTACGTCCGACGCTTTCTGCTTCGCCTTCGGAATATGCTTTTTCTTTTTCAGCCACGCCTGTTTGCGTTGCTCATATTCCTCGCGGTGTCGTTCAAGATAGTTGTCGGCCATGATGTGATAAGGGCTGATGGGTAAGCTCTGATGTGATAAAGACTGATAGATAATGTCTATCGCGCTACTTGAACTTTCCGTAGATGACGCTGAGCTGGATGGGCTTGTAGGGATTGTCGCTACCGCCCACAAGGCGGGTGCTGCTGAGCTCCATCGAGTGCGAAATCTTCACGATTACGCTGGAGGAGGTGGTGACGTCCACGGGCACAAGCACTACCTTGTTCCAGTTTGCCGACTGGCGGTTCTTGTTCATCGCCGAGATGAGTGTGGCAATGTTGCTATACACGTAAGTGTTGTTGCCCGTTGCGCTGGGCGACGTTGCCAGATACGATGTTCGGTTGTTGATGAGGCGATTGTTCTCGAAGAACGAGTAGAGGCTGTCCTTCGGGATGAGCAGCAGCTGCGAGGGTGCCGGCAGGTTGTAGTTGCTGTGCTGGGAGTCGTTGATGCGCGGCAGAACGAGCTTTGCAGAGCTCAGCGAGTCGGCAGCATGGCCTTTCAGAATGTCGTCGACGGGCAGCGTGAGCTCGGTGAAGAGTCCTGCGGGCGTCTTCAGGTAGGTGCAGCTGTTGTCGGCGGCGAAGGTCTTCATGTACTCGTCGTTGTTCTCGATATTCGTGGTCTGCAACACCTCTTCGGTACCACCGAACTCAATCAGCGCGTTGAAGACGGAATCCTCGCTCGCCACACGGAAGTAGACGATGAGCTTGCTGGTGAAGATGTTCGCCATCGAGCCGATGCCGCCCGTGCTCTCGAAGTAGAAGCCCGGCACCACGTTCTTGATGAACTTCAGCTGGTCGGAGAAGTTCGCGCGGTCCTTATACAGGGAGTTGATGATGTACGAGCCGTAGTTGTTGTAGTGGTTGCCGTCGCGGTCGGTGTAGGCATCGTTCAACTGTATGCAGATGTTCGGCGTGTAGCTACTGCTGTTGCGCGTTGTCTGGCTGAGGCTCTGGTCGGCGAGCGTGTAGGCTCTCTCCTTCACGATGCCGCCCTGCCGCAGATAGCCTTCCTTCTTCGGGTCGAAGTTGGAGTAGTAGCGCTGGTTCTCGAGCATGGGCTTCGACATCTCGTAGGCCGTCACCTTCATCGTTGACAGCGAGTCACCGTAGAATTTGGTGAAGAACAGGCGTATCTCGCACGAGTCGGCAATGATCTTTCCGTCAAGTCGGCTGGCAATGCTGTCGGCTGCGGGGAAGGTGCGTGCATAATCCTCAAGGGTACAGAACTGCGTCATGAAGTTGCCCTTGATGACATTGCCCGTCTCGGGATCACGAATGGTGCCGAGATAGCCGTAGGTGGAACGGGAGTAGACGGAGTCGGCAACGAGCGTGCGAGAAGAAACCTTGAACGTGTCGGTGGTGACATCAAGGTTGTCCATGTCATGAATGAGTGATGTGCCGATTTCGTTTGTTGTGTCGTCGCACGACGAGAGGATAAACATCGTGAGCATAACGCCCACAAGATATTTCAATTTCATATCTTATTGATGATGCTTTTTTTGTTGTTGTATATGTAATCAACCAACGTCTGTTTTATATGAAATCAACCAACGTCGGGTTGAGTGCGGTTGCGCTTACTCTTCGTTTGGTGAGAGCTGCTCGTAGAACTGCTGGTAGGCACCGCCGAAATCTTCGCCGGGATAGCTCAGCAGCGGACATCCCTTCTGGGTAGCGTATTCAATCAGCGTCTTGTTCACCTCGGGGCCAGCCTCGATGATGCCGTCGCTGTAGTCGATGGCCAGCTTGCCCAGCTCCATGAAGTCGAACTGCTCCTTGTAGGGCTGCAGCATCTCGGCGTTGGCATCGCGGAACTCGATGCTGCGCTTGAAGTTGTCGCCCAACGTGCCCTTCGGCTGGTCTTGGAACAGCGAGCTGACAACCTTCGTGTTGGCAAAGGCGGGCTCGTCGCGATAGGCGGTCTTCACGTAGAGAGGAATGACGGCGCTCATCCAGCCCTGACAATGTATGATGTCGGGCGACCAGCGCAGCTTCTTCACGGTTTCGAGCACGCCGCGGGCAAAGAAGATAGCTCGTTCACCATTGTCGGCATACTCCTGTCCCTGTTCGTCGACGGTCATCTGACGCTTCATGAAGTAGTCGTCGTTGTCGATGAAGTACACTTGTATGCGAGTGTTGGGAATGGTGGCGACCTTGATGAGCAGCGGCTGGTCGGTGTCATCGATGATGATGTTCATTCCCGACAGGCGGATCACGGGATGCAGATTGCCCCTGCGCTCGTTGATGTTACCCCATTTGGGCATGAAGGTTCTAATCTCATAGCCTCCTTCTTGGATTCTGTGAGGTACTTCTTTACCCATGACCGACATCTCGCTCTCTGGAACGTATGGGAATATCTCCTGATTGATGTACAATACTTTCTTTGCCATAGTCAAATTGATTGAATACGCAAAGGTACAAAAAAATATTGAGATAATAAAAAAGAAAAAAGGTAAAACCATAAAATGTTGAATTTTTTATGGTTTTTTACCTTTTTACCCGTTATGCTTTTTCATTTTTTATCTTTTTCATTCGATGACGACGAGCGGAGCGTCTTCCAAGACGTTCTCACCCATCTTCACGCAGATGGCCGTGACGGTGCCGTCGCTTTCGGCCTCGAGGTTGTTGGCCATCTTCATGGCTTCGAGCACGATGACCACGTCGCCCTTCTTCACCTGGTCGCCCACGTTTACCTTGATGTCGGTGATGACGCCGGGCAGCGGTGCCTTCACGGCGTTGTTGGTGTTGACGTTGGCGGCAGGAGTGGCCTCGTCCTGGCTCTTCTCGGCGGCAGGCTGTCCGAGCACCACCTTTTTCTTTTCAGGCTCCTGCTCGGGCTCCATCTCCACTTTGTACTCCTCACCGTTCACGGTTACCGTTGCCACATTGTCAACGATGTCGCCGATGGCCACGTTGTATTCCTTGCCATCGATGGTGTATTTGTATTCTTTCATATCGCTTTGTTGACTTCTGTTCTCTGTTAAAATTTTTCTTTCTTCGCGATGCGCTGTTAGCGAGGCTTCTGCGTCATAGTGAGGAACTTGGCGTTCCACAGCGTGTGGCGCGGCTTGATGGTGATGAAGCCCGGCTCCTTGTCGTGCACGTTGTTGCCTTTGTACTCATGGAGCGCAAGGGCTATGGCTGCATAGATGTTCTTGTCCATATAACTCTAAACTCTAAACACTCAACTCTCAACTCTCAACTCTCAACTCTCAACTCTCAACTCTAAACTACATAGGCATGCAGCCGTGTTTCTTGGCCGGGAGCGACTGTTTCTTGCAAGCCAGCTGGGCCAGTCCGCGACAGATGCGGAAGCGCGTGTTGCGAGGTTCGATGACGTCGTCGATGTAGCCGTATTGTGCTGCCTGATAAGGATTTGCGAAGAGTTCGCTATACTCTTCCTCCTTCTCAGCAAGGAAGGCGCGAACGTCCTCGCCGGCTTCCTTCTTGGCCTTGGCTTCCTTGGCGCAGAGCACGGCAACGGCACCCGAGGCTCCCATCACGGCAATCTCGCTGGAGGGCCATGCGAAGTTCAGGTCGGCACGCAGCTGCTTACATCCCATCACGATGTGGCTGCCGCCATACGACTTGCGGAGTGTAATCGTAACCTTGGGAACGGTGGCCTCGCCGTAAGCGTAGAGCAGCTGGGCTCCATGCAGGATGACGGCATTGTACTCCTGACCCGTTCCGGGCAGGAATCCTGGAACGTCGACAAGGCTCACAATGGGAATGTTGAACGCATCGCAGAAGCGCACGAAGCGGGCACCCTTGCGCGAGGCGTTGGTGTCGAGCACACCGGCATAGGCGGCAGGCTGGTTGGCCACGATGCCCACGCTTTGTCCGTTGAA
Source organism: uncultured Prevotellaceae bacterium (assembly GCA_900316285.1). Taxonomy (GTDB): domain Bacteria; phylum Bacteroidota; class Bacteroidia; order Bacteroidales; family Bacteroidaceae; genus Prevotella. The sequence continues at coordinate 9,820 of ONCG01000025.1, read as the reverse complement.
GCGTGCAAAGCCGACGATGATGTTCTTTGCAAACTTGGGCTGCACCTCAAAGAATTCTCCGTTGTCGGTGATAGCAGTTATCACCTTATACATATCATAGGCCTTGTTGGGGTCGTCGGGGATGATTTCGTTGAGCAGGTCTTCCTTGCGGTCGATGGGGTCGGTGCACTCCACACGTGGAGCCTCCTCCATGTTGTTCGAAGGAATGTAGGAAAGCAGCGTCTTGATCATCGCCATTGCCTCCTCTTCGGTCTTGGCCGTGAACGACGTCACACCACTCTTAGAGGCGTGAACGCTGGCTCCACCGAGATTCTCGGAATCAACATCCTCGCCCGTTACAGCCTTCACAACGGCAGGACCGGTCAGGAACATATACGATGTGTTCTCCATCATCAAGATGAAATCGGTGAGGGCAGGGGAGTAGACGGCACCACCTGCGCACGGACCCATGATGGCCGAGATCTGCGGAATCACACCCGAGGCAAGGATGTTGCGCTCGAAGATTTCACCATAGCCGGCCAGCGAGCAGATACCTTCCTGAATGCGGGCGCCGCCCGAGTCGTTCATGCAAATCATCGGTGCACCGTTCTGCATAGCCATATCCATAACCTTGCAAATCTTCTGCGACATCGTCTCAGAGAGCGATCCGCCGTTCACCGTGAAGTCTTGTGCGCTGACATACACCAGGCGGCCGTCGATGGTGGCAGAACCTACTACGACGCCGTCGCCGGGGAACTGCTTCTTCTCCATTCCGAAGTTGTGGCAGCGATGCAGCTTGAACATGTCGTACTCCTCGAAGGAACCCTCGTCGACGAGCATCTCAATGCGCTCACGGGCGGTGTATTTGCCACGCTGGTGCTGCTTGTCGATCGCTTTCTCTCCTCCGCCCAGACGGGCTTTCTCCCGACGGGCAATGAGGTCCTTGATTTTTTCTGTTTGTTTACTCATTTTATCGTGAACTTTTATTGATTTCTCACAAAACGAATGCAAAGTTACAAAAAATTGGGGGGAGCACAAAAGAATTTATTGTTTTTTAAGTAGATAAGTCGAACTTTCGCATGTTGAAGGGCCGAAAATGGTGCGTAGAATGGCTCTTAGTGAGTCTTTCTGTTCTTCATGAACCTTATTCTATAATGTTGTAAAAAGCGGAGTTTGTAAACATTATGGAAATGAATTTTGAAAATGTAATGTAGAGATTGCAAATAATACTTAAAACATTTGGATAATTGCACAAAAATGAGTACTTTTGCGCAACTTTTGGAAGTGATTCCGAAAAGTCCTTATTCATCATGAGAACGTAAAAAGAGAAATTTTAATAAAATAACTTAATTCACTAACAAATGAACCAGAAAAGAGTTTACACCTTTGGTAACGGTAAGGCTGAAGGTAACGCGCAAATGCGTGAAGCGCTGGGTGGTAAAGGTGCCAACCTGGCTGAGATGAATCTGATTGGTGTTCCCGTTCCTCCGGGTTTCACTATCACGACTGATTGCTGCAACGAGTATTATAAGGTGGGCCAGGAGAAGATCATGGAGCTCCTCAACGATGACGTGATGGCAGCCGTGAAGCACATCGAGGATTTGATGAACTCGAAGTTCGGCGACAAGGTGAATCCTCTGCTCGTCAGCGTACGTTCGGGTGCTCGTGCCTCTATGCCTGGCATGATGGATACCATCCTGAACCTCGGTCTGAACGACGAGGTTGCCGAGGGTATGGTTGCCAAGACACAGAATCCCCACTTCGTATACGACAGCTATCGTCGCTTCGTACAGATGTATGGCGACGTGGTGCTCGAGATGAAGCCCGTCAACAAGGAAGACATCGACCCGTTCGAGGAGATCATCGAGCAGGTGAAGGCTGAGCGTGGCGTGAAGCTCGACAAGGACCTCAGCGTCGACGAGCTGAAGAAGCTGGTTGCCCTCTTCAAGGCAGCTATCAAGGAGCGCACAGGTAAGGACTTCCCCAACGATCCCATCGAGCAGCTCTGGGGCGCCATCTGCGCTGTGTTCCGCAGCTGGATGAACGAGCGCGCCATCCTCTATCGTAAGATGGAAGGCATCCCCGACGAGTGGGGTACGGCTGTCAGCGTGATGGCTATGGTGTTTGGTAACATGGGCGACACCTCTGCAACGGGTGTATGCTTCAGCCGCGACGCCGCCAATGGTGAGAACGTGTTCAACGGTGAGTATCTTGTGAACGCTCAGGGCGAGGATGTCGTTGCCGGTATCCGCACTCCGCAGCAGATCACGAAGCTTGGCTCGCAGCGTTGGGCAAAGCGTGCCGGCATCTCCGAGGAAGAGCGTGTTGAGAAGTATCCTTCGATGGAAGAGGCTATGCCTGAGATCTACGCTCAGCTGAATGGCATTCAGGAGAAGCTCGAGAAGCACTACCGCGACATGCAGGACATGGAGTTCACCGTACAGGAAGGCAAGCTCTGGTTCCTCCAGACACGTAACGGTAAGCGCACGGGTGCTGCTATGGTGAAGATCGCCATCGACCTGCTCCACGAGGGTATGATTGATGAGAAGACCGCCATCATGCGTTGCGAGCCCAACAAGCTCGACGAGCTGCTTCATCCCGTATTCGACAAGGTTGCACTCTCGAAGGCAAAGGTCATCGCACAGGGTCTGCCCGCCAGCCCGGGTGCTGCCTGCGGTCAGATTGTGTTCCACGCCGACGATGCTCAGGCTTGGCATGCTGATGGTCACAAGGTGGTTCTCGTTCGTATCGAGACCTCTCCTGAGGACCTCGCTGGTATGTCGGCTGCCGAGGGTATCCTCACCGCTCGTGGTGGCATGACCTCTCACGCTGCTGTTGTGGCACGTGGTATGGGTAAGTGCTGCGTATCGGGTGTAGGTGCTCTGAACGTTGACTACAAGACGAAGACTGTCGAGATCGACGGCGTTGTCTATAAGGAAGGCGACTTCCTCTCGCTGAATGGTACCACTGGTCAGGTCTATGCCGGCGAGGTTCCCACCAAGGCTGCTGAGCTGAGTGGCGACTTCAAGGAGCTCATGGACCTCTGCGACAAGTACACGAAGCTGCAGGTTCGCACGAATGCCGACACTCCCCACGATGCACAGGTGGCTCGCGCCTTCGGTGCAAAGGGTATCGGTCTGACTCGTACGGAGCACATGTTCTTCGACGATAAGAAGATCATCGCTATGCGCGAGATGATCCTCTCCGACACTCCCGAGGGTCGCGAGAAGGCACTTGCCAAGCTGCTGCCTTACCAGAAGGCTGACTTCAAGGGCATTCTCGAGGCTATGGACGGCCTGCCCGTGAACATCCGTCTGCTCGACCCGCCTCTCCACGAGTTCGTTCCCCACGATAAGGCTGGTCAGGAGACAATGGCCAAGGAGATGGGCGTAAGCCTTGAGACCATCCAGCGCCGTGTGGCTTCGCTGGCCGAGAACAACCCGATGCTGGGTCATCGTGGTTGCCGTCTTGGCATCACCTTCCCCGAGATCACCGCTATGCAGACACGCGCCATCCTCGGTGCCGCTTGCGAGCTGAAGAAGGAAGGCAAGGATCCTCAGCCCGAGATCATGGTTCCGCTGATTGGTACACTCCACGAGCTCGAGCAGCAGAAGGCCATCATCGAGAAGGTTGCCAAGGAAGTGTTCGAAGAGTATGGTGTAGAGATCAAGTTCGAGATCGGTACGATGATCGAGATTCCGCGTGCAGCCCTCACCGCTGACCGCATCGCCGAGCAGGCTGAGTACTTCTCGTTCGGTACCAACGACCTCACGCAGATGACCTTCGGATACAGCCGCGACGACATCGCTTCGTTCCTGCCCGTCTATCTCGAGAAGAAGATCCTGAAGGTCGACCCGTTCCAGGTGCTCGATCAGAAGGGTGTCGGCCAGCTCGTGAAGATGGCTGTCGAGAAGGGTCGCGCCGTACGTCCGAACCTGCGCACTGGTATCTGCGGTGAGCATGGTGGTGAGCCCAGCTCTGTGAAGTTCTGCGCCAAGATTGGTCTGAACTACGCTAGCTGCTCGCCCTTCCGTGTGCCCATCGCTCGCCTTGCCGCCGCCCAGGCAGCCGTCGAGGAATAATCGAAAGATGCTGAAAATTAGTGAGATACGAGGCAAGTACTTGGCGAACAGGTACTTGCCTCGCTTCTTTTCTGCACGTTCTGCACATTCTAAAAGCAGTCCATGACGGGTTTGTTTTACAAATGCTTTACACTAAATCGGCAAATGTTTTACACTAAAAAATGGCACTGCAAAAGAGAGAACAAATTGAAGTCAAATAATTCACTAATTTTTAGTCCACATGGTAAACTTAAAAGCAACAGTAAGAGTTAAAACAAAGAAAGGTCTTTATCCTGTTTACATCCGCTTTACGAAAGGTAATCAGGTTTCATATGTAAAGACCTCTTGGGTGGTAAATGACAAAGGTTTGGATAAGAAAAAGAACATTACTGATCCCTTTGTTTTCCACCAGACATCTGTCTTGATTGATAGTTATTATAAACAACTCAATCAGATAGACACTTCAAAATGGACAACTTCTGAGATTGTCAAGTACTTAACAGAGTTCAACAACGACCTCTCCTTCTCCGACTATGCAAGAAATCATATCGAGAAGATGAAAAGCAGAGGTCAGGAACGAACTTCCCGAAACTATAAGTGGGCTTTGAATCACATGGAGAGGTTCGCGGAAACAGACAATATAATGTTTTCACGCATGACATCTGCTTTTCTTAACCGATGGATTGAGTCTTTATCTGAAACCAATCGTTGTAAAGAACAATATCCTGTATGCATTCGTGAAGTCTATAAGGCTGCGTTGAAGGATTTCAATGATGAAGAACTTGGAATCGTCAAGCTTAAGAATCCTTGGGGCAATGTCGTAATACCAAGAAGTGATATTCCAGTCAAGCGTGCTATTTCAGCAAGCATGTTGCGTAAATTCTTCCATGTTGTTCCAGACAGAAGTAGATTTACCCATCCTCTTATGGAGGTTGGTCAAGATGTCGCTTTAATATCGTTCTGCATGTGTGGTCTCAATGCAGTTGATATATTTAATGCAAGGAAAGACCAGTATGTGAATGGAATCTTCCATTATGAACGTCAGAAGACCAGGATGACTCGTTCGGATAGAGGCTATTTCGAGATACGGGTGCCGGAGTTCTTGAAGCCGACTTTTGAGAAATACCTGTCTGAGAAAGCAAATTCCCCTTGGCTATTTAACTTTCATGACCGTTTGTCCACCTCTGATAGTTTTTGTGCCAATGTGAATATCGGCATTAAACAGATATGGGAAAAAGTTGACCCAAACTTTAAAGCCTCTTTATATGCCTTCCGTCACAGTTGGGCTACTATTGCTCAGAATGAATGTGGAGCATCTATGAACGAGGTTGACTTTGGACTTAACCATTCGACCAACAAAATGGCAAAGGTTTATGTACAGGTGGATTTTACACCTGCTTGGATTCTGAACGAAAAGGTTATTAATTTTATTTTCTTTACTGACAAAGAATCAAAGTTTGTTGAGAAAGAAGATAAGACCTTCGAAAGGATTTCCAAATATAATAATGTGCGTGCAGAAGCATTTGTGATGGGGAAAAAGGTATGTGCTTTGGAAGATACAGGATTTAGTAATGTTGATCAGATTATGGATAAACTGACAACCCTACTCCCAAAGAAAATCAAAAATGCACGTGTTCAGTTTAAGATTACTAATGTCGATAAGAATCTAACCCAGATGTATCAAAGGCTTGTTAGATAAGTAAGAGAAGGACTTTGCGTTTTCTCATAAAAAAGCTCAGGTATAGCACATTGCCATATCTGAGTTTTTTCTATGTTGTTAATCATCACAATAGGTAGTTTTGCTGGATGGTTGCTAACTCTTGGAGGTCAACAAGTCTGTATCGCTTTTTGCCTGGTGATATTCTTGATGGTTGTAATTTGCCGTTTTTAATCCATCTGTCAACATCAGCTCTACCAAATAACCTGTAAGCCTGAGCTTGACTAATCTCCAGCTGCCCTTTTTCGACTTGATGTATTCTTAAAGCAACTTTTGTCGCCAGCAAATCAACGAATTGCTCGAATGTGACAGTTAGGTCTGCAAATTGAAGTACTGAATTATCGTCCATATCTCTTGTGATTTAATTACATAGATAAGGAGGGGCTACCTCCGTGCTTGAAAGAATTCTGCTGCAAAGGTAGCCCCTATACATCATAAGCGGACGGATAGCGACTATATACGATTTCTTATATAGTTGTTATATCGTTCTCTTGTTTGCAGTTTGTTATACTGCTTGCATTTTACATACTTTCTTTCAGTCTTATGACGAAACTTTTACATGTTGACTCGAAACCGATTTCTTCATCCTTTTGGTTGGATTGCTTTTTCTTGCCAAGCTTCGGATTTTTTGCTTGTGACAAACTGCAACGGAGTTGGCTTGCACGAAGCGGCTCATTGCTAGTCGAGGAAGACAGGAGTTTGTTTTTCTCTAGGATCATCTGCCATTGAAATGGTAAAAGTCCATGCTCTCGGAGAGCACCGAAGAACAAGGCAACATTTCGGTTGCTGTTCGCCTGTAGTGGTCTTTGAAGCTTGCACTCAAATAGATTTCTAACGTCTTCTCCTGTCACCTCTACCCTGAACAAACTTGTAGCTGTAGCAAACTCTGTTATACGAGCTATCTGCTCGTTTGAAAAGTGTGCAAGAAATTCTGGCTTTGGCTGAATACACTTACCAGAATTGAACAGATTGAACATCTGCAGAAAGTCCTTCTTCTTGAACTTGGGCTTTGAGAAGAAAGCATCCACAAGGTCACGACGTTCTTCAAGTAGCTCCCTGAGTTCGCAGACATGCATAAAATGGGTTTTCATGTCAGCCTCACTCAGGCCAGAGGCCGGAAGATTGTAGTAGAACCAATCATTTAAATAGCGAGAATAAGTTTTCTCGCCATTGATGATTTCAGACTTGTACTGCTCGAAGGCGGTACGACACAGTTGCCAGAGTTCGTCCCCTGGCAACTCTTTCTCAGTTTTCTTGGTACAGCTTACACAGCATGGCCACAAAAAGAGAGAGCACGGAGTTGTTCTTTAACCGTATCATTTTCTTTTTGTGTAAATAAAAAATGTTACTAAAAATTGAATATATATTAGATGAAATATATCTCATCACAATGTTTTATCTTTAACTGATTCCATACTTCAATTTGTATTAATAATCAAAAACCGCCGCAAAGGTAAAACCGCTCTGTGCAGCCTATCTTCACAATACTCATAAATATGAATTGCTAGTCCAGGAATCGTTAATTATCAAGTGATTTCCTCATTTCGACGTGAAATAAAATCACGAAAACACCAATAAATCCAATCAAAAGAAAATATCTGAGCGAAATAACCACGAAACATTTGCTCGTATATAGCAGTCATCGGTATGCATGTCATCTTCCCTATCTACCTTTGCAGTTGAAATGTAACAAGAACGAGGGCTCTCCCTCACAATAACACTAAATGCTTACATCTATGGCAAAAAAAGAAATCGAACTATTGGAGAAGCGTGTTGACCGATTAGAGAAAGGTCTCGAACTAATGAAGATGCAAATTAAAGAATTGAAGTCCGTTGATCCTGACACAATCGACAAGCGGTTCAAGTCTATAGAAGAAACTCTCTACTCCACCAAGGAAATATTGAACATGAAGGATGTGTGCAATTATCTTGATATTTCCCAAAGTATGCTATATAAACTCACCTGTAATGGAGAGATTCCACATTTCAAACCACGTGGTAAAATGATTTTCTTTGAAAAGAAGGAGCTTATCAAGTGGATAAAGAAAAACGCGAAAAGTGGTTCAGGTAAAAATCGTAAAAGTTCCAAGTCAAGTACCTAACGGCTCATGCGACAATGAAAAAAAAGACTTCTAAAAAGAACAGTATTGATGGTGAAAATCTTCCCGACTCCCGTCTGGTAGAACTTCTTGACAGGTGTGTTATCTCTGTCAAGGGCATCAAAAGTAAATCAAAGAAAAAGGATCAAAATGGAAAAAAGAGCTAAAAAGAAAGGACAGGACACCCAACAAGAACCGTTGGAGCAACAATCGCTGGAGGTATCTATGCTTAACAAGGATAGCTTCAGCGATGAAGAACTGGAATCCTATCTTTCTAAGGGTGCAATCAAGGCATGTGATGAGATAACCGTTCCGCCTAAGATTTTGTTTGTAGGCGACTGTACCATAGCCACCTTCGGAAATTTCAGCGCATCTACAGGTAAGGCTAAGAGCAAGAAAACGTTCAATATTTCAGCGATGGTGGCAGCTGCTGTCACGAACACTACGGTACTCAATTATCGTGCTTGCCTTCCTGAAGGGAAACGCAAAATCCTATATTTCGATACGGAACAGAGCAAGTATCACTGTCATACTGTCCTTGAACGAATATACAAACTCTCAGGCTTGTCTCTTCAAAAAGATGATCCGCGCCTTATGTTCTGGGGCTTAAGAGAATATACTCCCAAATTGCGTATTGCAGTCATTGATTATGCTTTGCGTAAGTATGAGGGTGTCGGCCTTGTTATCATTGATGGATTAAGAGACCTAATGTATGACATCAACAATGGTAAAGAAGCCACGGATGTAATGACGGTTCTTATGGCATGGACAAGTGTATATGACCTTCATATCCATACCGTTCTTCATCTGAACAAGAATGATAACAATCCACGTGGCCACATTGGTACAGAACTGGAAAACAAGGCAGAGACAGTTCTGATTATTAGCAAGAATATCCAGAACAATAGTATCAGTGAGGTGAAACCAATGCACATGAGAGACAAGGAGTTTACGACGTTTGCTTTTCATATTGATGACAACAGACTGCCCGTACTCGATTCAAGTATGTCTGTAACGGTTGTCAAGCCAAGAGAAAAGTCGCTTGTTAGCCTTGATAACGATGTTCACAAAGAAATTTTGTGTAAGCTCTTTGAGGAACACGCGCCATCAAAGTACAGCGAGTTGGTGGAACTTGTTTCCCAAGCTTACGAAACTGCTGGCTACAAGCGTGGGATGAATGGAATCAAGAATCTGCTTAAACTTCTTTCAAGCAAGGGCATTATCGTAAAGGACAACAATGTATATACTTACAAATCAGAATGTTTTGACTCGCCAAGCCAGACTTTGGAAAGTCAGGTTTAAGGTTTAGGTTTAAAGAGTATATATATCACATACGCGCGCGCACATGCGCACAAAATCATAAATGAATATGACAATAGACGAAATCAAGTCGGTCAGCATCCTTCAGTGGATGCGATCCAATAATTATGGTGAGGGAACCCGGAAAGGACGCAATTACTTCTATTGTTCTCCACTTCGTTCTGAAAGGACACCCTCTTTCTGTGTCAATACAGCCAAGAACCTCTGGTGTGATTTTGGCAGTGCCAACAAAAATGGTGGTAATATCATCAACCTTGTTGAGCAGCTTAATCCCTCCTGGTCAGAACATCAGGTGTTGTCATACATAGAGCAGCAGATAAAGGATTTGAAGCTGGATTTCAGTGAAGACTATAATGCCAGACTTGAAGAGGAAGAAGAGAAGAAACGCTGGCTTGAAGGGAAACGAGCAGAGCGAGAGGAGCAGCTGAACCAGGAAACGGTTGTGGAAATGGTAGTACCTCTTTCCCATCCATTCCTTCGTGATTATGTCATCCAGCGTCGCATTGACTATAGCATAGCACAAAGGTTCTGCAAGGAAGTACATTATTCCCTTCGAGGAAAGCGTTACTATGCCATAGCGTTTATGAATGTAGCCAATGGCATGGAGGCACGTAATAAACTCAATAAGCGTTGCATCGGGAAAA
>ONCG01000024.1 GCA_900316285.1 uncultured Prevotellaceae bacterium | reverse complement strand
TGGGGAGGTCAACCGACGTTAGTGACGAACAGTCCTCAAATGCATAGACTCCAATGTCTTTTACACTGTTGGGAATCTCTATGGAGGTGATAGCACTCTCACGAAATGCGGCAGAACGAATGCTTGTCACGCTGTATTCTGCATCCTCATAAGAGACCTTCTCGGGGATAACGATATCGCCTGAATAGGGTTCTCCTTTAGAAAGCATGACCTCAGCGGTCTTGTCTTCTGCATTCAGGTCGTACCAAAGTCCATCAATCTCTACTTCCTCTGCATGGGTAAGCAGGGGCAATAGCAGCATTGCGATAGCTATAAGTCTTTTCATAGTCCTCATCCTTTCTATTATTATCGTGTTAACAGAAAGTTAACAAACAGCTACAAACTCCCGATGAAATCGTCGAATTTTGAAGATGACGGCGTTTCGGAGGGGAAGAGTTTCTTGCTGAGCCTTCGGCGGATGTTCGACTCGCCATTTTGCGTTTCGCAGATGATTTCAGCAATGAGTTGGTGAGTCAACTGGGCCTTCAGCAATAACGACACCTGCTTCTCTTTCGCCGAAATACGTGGAAGAAGCAACCGCAGACGATCCGAAAAGCCAGGATAAGCCTCGTTGACAACTCGCTCCACCTCATCCCAAATCTCTTGGTTGCTAACAGCACAGGTAGGATCCTGTAGTAGCTTCTTGAAAACGTCTGACTCCTGAATGCGCCTTGTGCTCACCCATATCTTCTCCTTCTCCAGCTCGGCAAGCCGCGAAGCATAGCTGTGATCGTTAGCTTTGTCCTCTGTTAACAAGGCGTACTTTGCTTGTAGCTCTTCGTGGATGCGGTGTAGCTCCAGCAGGCGCAGTTTCCGTTCACGGGCTTGGGCGCGAACCCAAAGCAATAGGAACAACAGAACAAGAAGTACCAAAATGCCCAAGCAAATCAGCCAACCCCTCAACGTATTAGCTTCTTTCAATCGCTGTGCCTCCTTTACATGCTTCTGATAGTTATAGGCTGCATGCATGCGGGCGACAGTCTCTGCTTTGTCACGCTTTCTTAAAGAGTCCTCAAATTGATTATATAATAATAAATGTTGATTGGCTTCGAAGGTTTTATGATTTCGAAGCGATAATTCTGCAAGTTCCTTATGGGCAAAACTTTTTCCATAAAGGTTTCCATGCTCTAACAATTTGTGATAACAGATAATAGCAGAATCATCTTTTCCTAAGTGTTTGTATACTTTTGAGGCAATTGCATAAGTAGAAGTTAAACTAACCGTATCAACATTCTCTAATGACGGGCGCATATATTCACTGGCCAACTTGAAGTCACCCATCCTGATATAGAGACTGCTGATTTGCGACATGAGTTCATTACACTTCTTTTGCCATTTATAGTCTTTGGCCATAGATAAAGCTTGCTGATAAAAAAGCAAACTACTATCAATTCTTTCTAAAAACTTGAACTGCTCTGCTATGTCACGGAGGTTGAAAATAATGTCTGCCGTATCGTTAGCTATCTTCGCCCATTCATTAGCATGTCTATAACTATCAAGTGCATTATGATACAACCCCTGAAAAAAGAACTGCTCGCCAATTTGGCTAAGTATAAGCCCGCGCTGCTTCGCCAATCGGCGGCCGACGGCATTATCAGTTTCACATTTTTCTACTGGTATAGCGTCGAGAGCCTGCTGGTAGTAGTCGAGTGCTTGGGGGGCGTCGCCTAAATCAGCGAAGATGCGGCCAGCATAGAGATAGGGCAAAGCCGGGCCAGTGCTGCCAAGCAGGGAGGAAAGCACCTTGGGATGATACTCAAAGTAGTCGATGAGTTGCAGGATGGTGTCACGATAGTGGGTGACGGGCCGATAGAGCTTGTCGTCAGTCTTGATGCGAAGCAACTTACACACCTCCTCGTTCTCCCTTCCCTTTAGGGAGGGGATGGGGGTAGGCTTCAGTAACATGTCAGCAGAATCTGGATTGACATCTGCCAGTGAGTCGATGCGTGCCAGCAAGTTGTCGGCAGCACCCTTTCGGGTGTTACAGCTGCAGATGCTCAACAGAAACAATAGCGGTAGCAATGCCAGCAAGAATGTATCCCTCATCGTACGCATACGGTTTGTCATTCGGTAATATATGGCGGCAAATATACGAATAAACCATGAATAATCCAAGAAAACAGGTTAACAAAAATTAACAGAAAGTTAACAAACAGCTACAAACTCCCGATGAAATCGTCGAATTTTGAAGATGACGGCGTTTCGGAGGGGAAGAGTTTCTTGCTGAGCCTTCTGCGGATGTTCGACTCGCCATTTTGCGTTTTGCAGATGATTTCAGCAATGAGTTGGTGAGTCAGCTGCGCCTTCAGCAATAACGACACCTGCTTCTCTTTCAGCCACTGATGATTACTTCAATGGTGGGGATGAATAGGCCATGAAAAATGGTGAATCTATGGATTAAAAAGAAAAAAACGGCAAGAATGTTGCGAATGCGCAAAAAATATCGTATCTTTGCATTTGCACCCGTTACCTCTTATTAATATGGTGATGAAGGCTGGCGGTGCATGGCGACTTGATGTCGCATTCAACGTGAAAACTCTAATCTATAGCGAATATGGCAAAAGTATATGTTTTTCTGGCCGATGGCTTCGAAGACATCGAGGCTCTGGCTCCTATTGACATCCTGCGCCGTGGCGGAATGGATGTGGTGACTGTCAGCGTGATGGACTATCAGCTCGTGGAGAGCGCCCACGGCGTGAGCGTGATGGCCGACGCACTGTTCGACGACGTGGCATCGTTCGACGATGCTGACCTGCTGGTGTTGCCCGGCGGCATGCCCGGTGCCTCGAACCTCTACAACCACGAAGGACTGCGCCGTGTGCTCGTCGACCAATACGAGCGGCAGGAGCGCATCGCCGCCATCTGTGCATCGCCGGGCGTGGTGCTCGCTCCGCTGGGCATCCTCTCGGGTAAGCGTGCTACGTGCTATCCCGGCTTCGAACAGGCCTTCACCGATACGACCTACACCGCCGACCTCGTGACCACCGATGGCCTCGTCACAACAGCTTGTGGACCCGGTGCCGCAATGGCTTTCGGCTATGAGCTGCTCCGCGTGCTGGGTGCCTCCGCTGCCGCCGATGCCCTGCAGGAAGGAATGAGGTATAATCAGCTGATAGGGGAGTGAAAGCGCCTACGGCGCGGTTGAGAGTAGCCCTTCGGGCTGTTGAGAGAGGTTAAGAAGCGCCTATGGCGCTGTTGAGAGAGGACTCTTCTGAACTTTCTGAACCCTTCTCCGCTCGGCCCACAGGGATGCTTTCGAAGTGAAACGGAGAAAAACCCTTCTGAACTTTCTCAACCGCGGCTCTGCCGCATCTCAACCCTTCTTAACCGCGGCTCTGCCGCCTCTTAACCCTTCTCAACTGCGGCTCTGCCGCCTCTCTCAACTCTAAACTCTCCACTCTCAACTTAAAATAATGGACTACGTAATCATTGTGGCGGGCGGAAAAGGCCTGCGTATGGGTGGCGACGTGCCGAAGCAGTTTCAGCTCATCGGCGGTCGACCTGTGCTGATGCATACGCTGCAGCGCTTTCGCTCTGCGATGAGCGACCTGCAGATCATCCTCGTACTGCCACACGAGCAGCAGGAGTATTGGCGCGAGCTGTGCCAGCAGTATCAGTTCAGTGTGGAGCATCGTGTGACCGATGGCGGTCCAACGCGCTTCCATTCGGTGAAGAATGGCCTCGCTTTGATTCCCGATGATGCTGAAGGCGTAGTGGGTGTGCACGATGGCGTGAGACCTTTCGTGAGCTGCGAGGTTATTGTCCGCTGCTATGAGACGGCGCGTGTGGCAGATGCGGTCGTACCGGTCGTGCCTGTCGTGGAAACGTTGCGTCACGTCGAAGAAGGAACGAAGCCCCGCTCCGATTATCGCCTTGTGCAGACACCGCAGACGTTCAGCATCCCCTTGCTCAAGGCTGCCTTCCGCCAGGACTACCGTGATGCCTTTACCGACGACGCCTCTGTCGTTGAAGCCTTTGGACATGCCATCACCCTCGTTGACGGAAACCGCGAGAATATCAAGCTCACCACCCCCTTCGACCTGCTCATCGGCGAAGCACTGCTTGGAATAGGTTAAAGGTTATAGGTTATAGGTTATTGGTAATAGGTTATAGGTTATTGGTAATAGGTTATAGGTTATAGGTAATAGGTAATAGGTTATGATTACTCTTGCCCCTTGAGCTAGCTGGCCGCAGGCCAATTGAACGCCCGCAGGGCATTGAACCTTTGAACTGGCCGCAGGCCGCTTGAACCGCGCCGCAGGCCTCTTAAACCTTTGAACGCGCAAAGCGCATTTGAACCTTGAACTGGCCGCAGGCCAATTGAACCTTTGAACCGCGCCGCAGGCGCATGACTCTCAACTCTAAACTCTCCGCTCGGCTCTGCCGCTTTCGTAATGAAATGGAGATAGAACTCTAAACTCTCAACTCTCAACTGACTCTCAACTCTAAACTCTAAACTCTAAACTCTATTTGGACATCCTCGACCAAAACATCAAGTACTTGCCCGGCATGGGACCGAGGCGCACCGAGATTCTGCAGAAGGAGCTCGGCATTTCGACGTGGGGTCAGCTGTTGGAGTACTATCCGTATAAATATGTTGACCGCAGCCGCATCTATAGCATCGACGAGTTGCAGCCCGATATGCCGTTCGTGCAGTTGAAAGGAAAGATTTTGTCGTTTGAGGAGTTCAGTCAGGGACCGCGCAAGAAGCGCATCGTTGGTCACTTCAGCGACGGACATGGGGTGGTAGACCTCGTGTGGTTCAACGGCACGAAGTATGTATACCAGCAATACAAGGTGGGTGTGGAGTACATCGTGTTTGGCAAGCCGGGCATCTATGGCGGTCGTTATCAGTTCACTCACCCCGATATAGACCCGGTTAGTGAAGTTGAGAAGTTCAGAAGTTCAGAAGTTGAGTCTCAACCTCTCAACCCTTCAACCTCTCCGCTCGATCCGCAGGGGCGCTTTCGTAGCGAAGCGGAGAAAGAACCCCTCAACGTCTCAACGTCTCAACCTCTCAACTTCGGTATGCAGCCCTACTACATAACCACGGAGAAGATGAAGAACGGCGGCTTGCAGAGTAGAGGCATGGAGAAAATTATGAAGGCATTGCTCGAACGCATCAGCCTTTCATCGGGCAGCGATGTCACAAAGGGTGTGATCAACGAGACGCTGCCGCCCTTCATCACCGGGCCCCACCACTTCTGCTCGCGCGATGAGGCCCTGCGCTGGGTGCACTATCCGCAGACTCCCGACGAGATGCAGCGTGCCCGCGTCCGGTTGAAGTTTGAGGAGCTATTCTATGTGCAGCTGAACATCCTTCGCTATGCCAGCGACCAGCGACGTAAGTATCGTGGCAATGTGTTCACGAAAGTGGGCGACATCTTCAACACCTTCTACCACTACCACCTGCCCTTCGAGCTCACGGGAGCTCAGAAACGGGTGATGCATGAGATTCGTGCCGACATGCGCTCCGGTCGACAGATGAACCGTCTGCTGCAAGGCGATGTGGGGTCGGGAAAGACACTTGTGGCATTGATGTCGATGCTCATCGCACTCGACAACGGCTATCAGGCTTGCATGATGGCTCCCACGGAGATTCTCGCCGAGCAACACCTGCAGACCATTCGCGACTTCCTGGGCGATATGCCCATCCGTGTGGAACTGCTCACAGGCATTGTGAAAGGCAAGCAGCGCACGGAGATTCTGCGTTCGCTCCACGACGGCTCCATCCAAATCGTCGTGGGAACCCATGCGCTCATAGAAGATACGGTGCAGTTCCATCGACTTGGCATCGCCGTCATCGACGAGCAGCACCGCTTCGGCGTGGCACAGCGTGCGAAGTTGTGGGCGAAGAGTGAGAACCCGCCACACGTATTGGTGATGACGGCTACACCGATTCCTCGAACGTTGGCGATGACCATCTACGGTGACCTCGACGTGAGCGTCATCGACGAGTTGCCACCTGGCCGCAAGCCCATCCAGACCATTCATAAGTTCGACAACCAGCAGACATCGCTCTATCGCGGCATCCGCCAGCAGATATCGTATGGGCGGCAGGTATACATTGTGTTCCCGCTCATCAAGGAAAGCGAGAAGATGGACCTGCAGAACCTCGAGGAAGGCTTCGAGGCCTTGCGAATGGCCTTCCCGGAATACCGGCTGAGCAAGGTGCATGGCAAGATGAAACCCGCCGAGAAGGAGGCGGAGATGCAACGCTTTGTCAGTGGCGAGACACAGATTCTCGTTGCCACAACGGTCATCGAGGTGGGTGTGAATGTGCCGAATGCGTCGGTGATGGTCATCCTCGATGCCCAGCGCTTCGGACTCTCGCAACTGCACCAGCTACGAGGCAGGGTGGGGCGCGGTGCCGACCAGTCGTATTGCATCCTTGTCACCAGCTATAAGCTGTCGGCCGAGACACGCAAGCGCATCGACATCATGTGCGAGACCAACGACGGCTTTGAAATTGCCGAGGCCGACCTGAAGTTGCGAGGACCCGGCGACCTCGAGGGAACGCAGCAGAGTGGCACGGCCTTCGACCTGAAGATTGCCGACATCGCCCGCGACGGACAGCTGGTGCAGATGGCCCGCGATGAGGCGCAGCGCATCATCGACGACGATCCCACCTGCCAGAGCCCCCTCTACCAAATGCTCTGGAACCGCCTGCGACAGCTGCGTAAGAGCCACATCAACTGGGGCGCCATATCTTGACAAAGTAACAAGGTAACAAAGTAACAAACCTTCTAAAAACCAAATATGATGAAACGAATTGCCCTACACATCTGCTGCATCGTCAGCATGCTCGCAACGGCCCTCGGAGTTAAGGCTGTTTCGCTGAGCGACTTCACGTACAACCGCGAAGGATTCTTCGAAATCAACACGCCAGAGGACATGATGAACCTCTCGGCATACGTGAACGAAGGCAATACTTGCCGGACGTTCACCTTCAAAGTCATGGTCGGCGAACTCGACTTCACCGGCATTAAGGACTTCGTACCCATTGGAACCGACTACCGCCACTACTTCGCGGGCACGTTCGACGGACAAGGGGTCGTCATCAAAAATCTTTCTGTCACGGCGGAGAACATTTCTGCCGGATTGTTCGGAAGGACCAGTCAAGCTACCGTGCAGAACGTCACCATGGATGAGAGCTGCAGCATCACGAACAAGAAGTATGAGACAGGTGGCATAGTAGGCTATCAGGAAGGAGGCACGGTGGTCAACTGCGTGAACAAGGCGAAAGTCAGCGGCGACGGCAGCAAAACAGGTGGCATCGTGGGACAAGCCACTTATTATTCTTATCTGAATGGTGCCGAAATAAAAAACTGCACAAACGCAGGCGAAGTAATCAGTGCTGGCAAAGCGGGAGGCATCGCAGGGTCGGTGGGTAGCTATAATACCATCATTGGCTGCCAGAATAGCGGCAGCATCAGCGGTCAGGACTATGTGGGAGGCATCATTGGTGATGTGTTCATGGGATCCTCAATCATCACTTGTGTGAATAGCGGTGACGTCAGCGGAAATAATCAGGTAGGCGGCATCGTCGGGCAAAACTGGGATGGCTCTTTACTCAGGGGCTGCGTGGTGACAGGCGGTGAGGTAACTGGCCTGACCTGTGTCGGTGCTATCGCAGGCAGTCATGCCGTGACGCTATCCAGGAATTATTATTACCAGGCCGTCAGGGTGATTGCGGGAGGAAAGGAATACACAGGAACCACAGAGCGAGGCGTTGGCGAGAAGAGCCAGGCACCGCACGACGTGAAGGAAATGAAGGCAGGAAGCGGCATGACCTATCACAACTGCGCCGTGCTGAGCACCGACGAGGGCAATGAGGAAACCGCCGATGAGGAGGAGGATCTGCTGCAGGGCATGTACAACGAGGCTACAGGCTGCTATGAGATTGGTTCCGTTGCCGACTTCAACCGTTTTGCCATCTTCGTGAACGTCGGCAACACGTGCGAAGGCATGACCTTCGTCGTGACAGCCAGCGAACTGGACTTCAAGGACGAAACCGACTTCGCCTATGTAGGGATGTTCCATGATAATACCATAACGAAATTCTCCGGTACATTCGACGGGCAAGGAGTAACATTCAAAAATCTATTCATAGATCATGAGATCGAAGGAATGTATTGGATAGGTCTGTTTGCCCATGTCAACGGTGCGGTGAAAAACATCGTGATGGATGAGTCCTGCCACGTAGCAGGAAGATCGTCGATAGGTAGCTTTGTTGGTTATTTGGCAGATGGCGGCACGGTGACGGGTTGCCATAGCAGTGCACTTGTGGAAGGAGAATATGAAATAGGCGGCATTGTGGGCGGAACAGCAAGTAATACCACAATCGACAATTGTTCTTTCTCAGGAAAAGTGATAGGTGAGAACATTCTTGGAGGAATAGCAGGAAGCATCTATAAAGAGGCAAAAATCAGCAACTGCATCAACAGTGGAAAGATAGAAAGCACTCTGGAACCGGAAAGTTCCGAAAAGAACATTAAATATGGTTATCCTCTTTCAGGTTCTGATATCGGTGGTATAGTGGGACGTAATTTTTTCGGAAAAATTTTCAGCTGCATCAACACTGGAGAGGTGAGCGGCCCGTCTTTCATTGGAGGCATTGTGGGATATTGTTTAGAGGGCACTGTACGTTACTGCTCGAACTCAGGAAAAGTCTACGCCTCTGACGGAAATGTGGGAGGAATAGCAGGCTTTAATCGTAGCGACGCATGGGATAGGAGCAATAGCTACGTGCTGAACTGCAAGAATACGGGAGAGATTTCAGCCCAGAACTATAGTGCAGGAGGAATCATTGGAATGAATTATGGCACGATATCAGGCTGTGTCAATAGTGGGAATATTGCTTGTGGAAAGAAAAGAGCATGGGAAAGTTCTAAAGGTGAGGTCTACTACGTAAGCCGCTGTGGCGGCATATGCGGCTATGGGAGTGGCAACATTTATGATTGCTCCGTGACGAAAGACGTTGTCATCAAAGGAGAGAGTGCCAATGTAGGAGGAATATTAGGTGATTCCAAAGGCGCAAACATCAGCGGTTGCATAGTGGAAGAAGCCAGTATCTCCGGCGACAAAAGGATCGGCGGCATAGTAGGAGGCGCAACAAGTAATACTCTTATCATGGAATGTCAGAATCTGTCTGACGTCTCAGGAAACTTACATATTGGAGGTATTGCAGGCTGTCTGGTCACGAACAATGACATTAGCACGGCGTCTGCATCTGAAATGAGTGAAATCAGACGGTGCGTGAATCATGGCAATATTTATTCCGCAAGAGCTGCTGCCGGTGGCATTGCAGGAATGAGCCACGATATCATACGCCAATCATCGAGCAGTGGCAATGTTACGGCTGAAGAATCGGGGGCTGGTGGCATTGTGGGCTATGCCAGTGGCACCATCAGCGATTGCATCGTGACTGGTGGAACGGTTCTGTCAAACAAATATTTGGCGGGTGCCATTGCCGGACAAGTCTTCCGAACATCTAATCGTAGTATTTTCCTTTCTGAGAATTACTATGTGGAGGCGGTCACCGTAAAATGCGCTACCGAGAATTATGAAGAGGAAACTCCACGTGGAATCGGCAATGGTACTAATGCCGACGACATGTCGGAATACACTGATCCTGACACTGGCGTGACGGGTTACAACTGCGCCATGCTGAAACTGGACTATGAGCCACCGTATGTAGTGACGCTCGACGACTTCACGCAGATTGCCGACAGCACGTATGCCATTACGTCGGTCGACGACATGATGAATCTGGCCAGCTTTGTGAACAGCGGCAACACATGCGAGGGACTGACGTTCCTGGTGACCGTGACGGAGTTGGACTTTGCGGCCGTCGGCAACTTCGAACCGATTGGCCATGAAGGCCGCCGCTTTGCCGGAATGTTCAACGGACAAGGGGTAGTCATCAAAAATCTGAAAATCGAGCAAGAAGAATTCAGTTGCGTCGGACTATTTGGCTATCTGACGGGCCAAGTGAGCAACGTGACGCTCGACAGTTCCTGTACTATCAGCGGCGGTGAATATGTTGGAGGCATTGTGGGAAAATGCTGGGGAGGAAGCGTCATCAATTGCAGCTTCGGCAGTGATGCCGCCGAGAATCCCAATATGACTAAGCAGCGCAGGAGAGAGGACGGCTTGTCAGCAGCCACCATTGTCGGAAACAATTATGTCGGCGGCATTGTTGGTGGCATTTTCTTCGGAAGCATCAGTGGCTGCCTGGTGAAGAATGTCACCGTCAGCGGTGAGAGTTACGTAGGAGCTATCATCGGTAACAATTCCAACGGCATTCTCTCGGAAAACTATTACGAAGAGTCGGTCATTGTCGTGGTGGGTGAAAACACTTACGACGGGTCAACTCCTCGCGGTTTGGGAGCTGCTGCCGATAGTCAGCCAACAGATGTAGACGAAATCATCGTAGATGGCGAGACTTATTTCAACGGTACAGCTTTGAGCGTAGATACAGGCATTGAAGTCGTTCCAGAATCCAACAGACAGACTGAAGATGATTCGTGGTACGACCTGAGTGGCCGCAAACTGCCTCATCTTTCTTCCCTTCAGGGAGGTGCTGGAGGCAGGCTTCCCAAAGGCATCTACATCCATCGAGGTCGGAAAATTGTGGTTCGGTAAAGCCTTAAAAGATAATAAAAACCGTTAAACTATAAGGTGTATGTTTGATACTTAAGGTTTTTTTTCGTACCTTTGCCTCGTATTTTTGCTTTTTCATGCGAAAATCATGGTCTGCCATTGTGTTTTTGTATTGCTCAATGGGTTTCTATCAGACAGATGCTATCCGAGTTCCTTCGTGTTGAAGGACGAACCTAAAACAAGAGAATATGAATTTTAAGAAAATAGTAAAGACTTTTGCATTAACAGCGTTTTTCACTCTTTGCGGACAACAGGTCGTGGCTCAGGACCTGCTGGCTAGTCAGGCTCCTATCGACAAGAAGATGAAAACCGTTGACACGCTTACTTTCAATCAACTTCTGGAACGCGAATATTCCGGTCTGCCCGCAGAGGAACTCTATGCCGACTGGAACAACGTGTATGCACATCGTGCTACGCAGTTGCCCGATCAGTATAAGATCGACCTGCGTGACTTTAGCATGCCTACACCCAGCCGCGTGATCACTTCGAACTTCGGTGCACGCTGGGGACGCCAACATAAGGGACTTGACATCAAGGTTTATACTGGCGATACCATCCGCGCTGCCTTCTCGGGCGTTGTCCGTATGGTGAAATACGAGGCTGCCGGTTATGGTAAGTACATCGTCATCCGCCACGATAACGGTCTGGAGACCATCTATGGCCACCTGTCGAAGCAAATCGTGAAAGAGAACCAGCGTGTGAAGTCGGGCGACGCCATCGGTCTTGGTGGCTCCACAGGTCGTTCCACCGGTTCACACCTGCACTTCGAGACTCGTCTCTGCGGTGTGGCCCTGAACCCCGCCCTGATGTTCGACTTCCGTGCACAGGACGTAACGGGCGACTACTACGTCTATCGCAAGAGATCCTACGACCGCGAGGCTGCTGAGGCTACCCGTCTGCGTGGTGTGCAGGGCAACGGCAGCTACAATCCTGCCGACGTGCACTCTACAGCTGTGGCTCAGAACCGCAACAATAGCAACGAGCGCAAGCAGTCCTATGCTTCGGCCAGCCGCAAGGTGCATAAGGTGAAGAGCGGCGAAACCCTCTATCGCATCGCCACGAAGTATGGCGTGAGCGTGGAGCAGTTGCGCAAACTCAACGGACTGAAGAAGAACTCCAGCATCCGTCCGGGTCAGCTCATCCGGTATTCTTAAGAAACATTACGATGTGAAATTCCCCTTTCACTACTGAAGGGGCTGCACTGCTGCGAGGGTGTAGCCCCTTCGCTTTTTTTGTGGGGAGCGTTTTCAAAAGGAGGAGACGCTAATAACACTTAGCCATATGGGACAACTGTCAGATGGGGCACTCCTTCAGAGTGCATTTGTCGGTAGGCTCGATACAAAAACCGTAGGTGCGCCAACTGCGTACCCACGGCTATTGAGAGGCGACGCTTTCAGCGTCTGATGCCAATAACTACTTCCTATTTCTTCGCTTGCTGAAAAATGGTGAAGTGGTCGAAGGTGGCTGAGGCTTCGTTGTCGGTATACGTGACTTGGAAGAGGCCTACCTTTACCTGTTCGGGCATGTGCATCTCCACGGGTGAGCCAGTGGTCTCGGTCCACTGCTGACCGTCGGCACTGGTACGAACGATGAACGTGTCGCCCTGTCGCTCAATCATCAGCCACGGGTCGTACTGCCAACTGTTGCCGCGTGGGAACTGCGGGCGTCGACCGTGATGAGAAACCGTGGTAAGCATGTTTCCACAGTTGTAGTTCGGGAAGATGCCCATCTGCACAATCTGTTGGTTCTTTGGGTCGGTGTCGTCGAGCACCATCAGTCCACCTTCGTTATAGCTGGGCGTGCGCCGGCGGTCGCGACCCGTGAGGTCGCTGAGGTGGCAGATGGCCACAAAGTCGCCTGTGACGAGTTCGTATTTCATAGGCCCGTTCTCCGATGCAAATGCATTGAAGTTGCGACCCTTTGACGTCAGCGTTCCAGTTTCACCTTTGATGGTTTTAAATCCTTCCTCCATTGAGGTGATGGTCTTCTTGGCAATCTTTCTTGCACCTTTCTCTCCCAGATTCGCCATTGCCGTAATGGTGTACTTCCCGGGTTTGGGAAGTGTGATGAGTGTCTGTCCTTCCTGCAGCGAATATTCCTGCAGACAGATGGCGCTGACCTTATTGAAACCCGGCTGTACGAGGTTTCCCTGCTTGTCGACGAGGCGAACGCTGAGCAGCTGGGGTGTGAGCGCCGACACTTCCAGGCGGGCTCCTTTCAGTTCTTGCTTGGCGGCCCGGGCCTGCAGCTTCTCTGCTGCAGCGAGGTCGTAGTCGAGTGGTGTCTCGTAGCGTGCTTTCACCTCGTCGGCAGAGATGGTGCGGTCGTAGATGGCGAGCGCATACAGATAGCCGTTGAAGGGCGAGTTGCCTTCGAAGGATGCACCTATCTGAACGTATCCGCGCGGACGCAAGACGAGCATCATGTTCTTCTCCGACACCTGCTGGCCGTTCAGGTAGTGGCGCTCCATATAGCCATCGTAGGTCACTACCCAGTGTTGCCATTCGCCCTCGTGTTGCTTGATGAGTGGTGAACCGCTGTTCTCGAACGATGCGTTGTGCATCATCAGTCCGTTCTGCGGGTCGCTGCCGTTACAGAGCTCGACGGTGGAAAGGTCGTGGCGGTCGGGGATGAGCTGTACGATGCACTCGTTGCGGTCCACCTGCGGATTCAACACCCATGCCTCTACGCTGTAGGGCGCGCTGTAGTTCATGCAATCGGGCAGCGGTTTGTTGCTTCGGAAAGACTGCGAACCCGTGAAGTGGAAGGCAGGACGGCCGTCGTGGAGTTCCACGAGAACACTTGTGCCCGTGAAGTCATAGTCGTTGCTCTTCAGTTCGCTCACCGAAGTGCCTACGGGGAAGTCCTTGGCGTTCAGGCTGATGATGGGTGCTTCGGAGCCCTTGCAGCCAGGAGCACCGCCTGCAATATCAGCATGACGCTCCTTCCAGGCAGAGGAGACTGCAGGTGCCACCACCTGTTCATCCGTGGTGGGTCTTTCGTACACCTTCACATTCCAGATGCCACCGAAGTGACCATTCTTCTCGCGACCGGTTACCCAGATGCGCAGGTAACGGGCGGTCTGCCGACCCGTGTCGATCATTGGCGAACCCGGCTGCGTGTTGCTGGTGTGGTCGGCATAGAGTGTCCACTGCTGTCCGTCGGAGGAGGTTTCTATTTTATATTGATAATAGAACGTCGTGAACTCAAACTGCGTCTGCACCTCTTGGAAGGTGGTTTCCTTTCCGAGGTCTATCTGCAGATAATCTTCGCCGTGACAGGTGGCGGGTCGCCAAAGCGTAGCATTGTTGTCGTCGGTGGCATATTGTGGGCGGTAGTCGTCGCTGTAGTAGCTCGAGGCTGTCGTGGTGGCACCGAAGGCGAGGTTCTCACGGATGGGCAGGTCGCGCACTGAGCGTGGCAACACACCGTCGTGGGTGGGCTTGACCTTCTCAATCTTACCATCGGGAGTGAAGTGCAGTTCGTCGATGCAAATCTGTCGGTTGAAGCCATGCGTAGCCTGTGGGATGTTGTGGCGATGATAGACGATGTAGTATTCGTCGCCGTCCTGCAGGATGCTATGATGGCCGGGGCCATGAACGGTGCGGTCGTCGTTGGTTTCGAGGATGCAACCCTTGTATTCGTAAGGTCCCATTGGTCCGACGGTGCTCGTGGCATACTGCACACGATAGGTGTGGTCGTGGCAGGAACCCGAGGAATAGGTGAAGTAATAGATGCCGTTGCGCTTCAGCACGAAGGGAGCCTCGAAGAAATCCTTGATCTCGGTATTCAGAATGAGTTTCTTATCGGCAAACGACTTCATGTCGGGATTGAACTTAGCCACACCGCATCCGAAGCCGTCGTAGATGCCCCATGTGCCGAAATAGATGTAGATCTGGCCGTCGTCGTCGACGAAGGTCTGACCGTCGAGGGTGATGGCGTTATGAACAAAGCGGTCCTCCACAAGGACGGCGTCGTCGCTGCCCAGCACGTTCTTCCACGGGCCGAGGGGCGTCGGGCCTACGCCTTCGTGCAGAACGCATGGCTCACAGTAGAAGTAGCGATAGAGGCCGTCGGCGGTCTGCATCACGTCGGGCGCCCACACCACCTCGGTTGTCGGCCAGTCCATGATGTGATTGGTCCAGGTGCGGAAGTCCTTTGACGTCCACACTTGGGCCGGTCCGTAGCCGTTGCCCGTGCCGTCGGTGGTGGCATAGAGATAATAGGTGTCGCCAAACTTGCGGATGGTTGGGTCGGCGAAGTAGCCAGGGATGAACGGGTTGCCAGCACCGGGGGTGTTCCAGCGGGCGGGCTGCTGGGTGGGCTGCTGTTGGGGCTGCGATGCCATCGCAGCAAACAGGACAGCAGGAAGAGCTGCGAGGAGCAGAAGGAAGGCTTTCTTCATGGGGGAAGGAGTTACTTTGTTACCTTGTTACCTTGTTACTTTGTCAAATAGTAGGCGTTCTCTTTGAGTTTGTTCATCAAGGCGGGAGAGAGTGAGGGGTGGGCAGTGATCCAGTTCTTCACGATGCTCTTTGCCTCTTCACTTTGATGACCGCTGAACAGCGACGACAGCCAGTAGCCTGGGAAGAAGATGTCGCCTGTGCGCTGAATTTCTTCCAGGGCGTCGAGACCTGGTGCGAGATAGCGGTTGGAGAGTGGTTCGCGTGTGGGATCGTTGAGCAGGGCAAGCAATGAGCGTGCCCAAGGTTCCACGCGGCGGTTCTCGGCCTTCAGCAGGTCGTTGAAGAGTTGCTGCTGTGCCTGCTCATCGGGATTGCAGGCTCGCGAGATGTAGTCGAATTCTGCTCGCTCGTCGTCGGTCTTCAGTCGGCTGCGCTGTGTGGTGAGAATCTGCTGCCACTCAGCAGGACGCATGATGGCAAGATGATAAGCCATGCGCGAATAGTCGCGTTCGTCGAGGAGTTCAGAGCCTTTGTTCTTCCAAAGCGTGTAGATGTTGTCGAGGATGCTTTTCGAGGTTGCCGTCGTGGAGAGCATGCGGAGCAGTTGCTGGCGCACACTGGTGATAGAGTGCTGCTGTGCGTGGTTGTAAAGGGTGTACTCTGCAAAGCTGCGCTCGTCGGGTGTGACCTCCTTCAGCACTCGTCCGAGGTAGTTGCAGATGGTCGTGGCCACGAGTGGGTTCTCTTCCTGAGCCAGATAGGTGATGAGTGTGCCGAGCATCCAGGCGGCTGTGGTGTTGCCCATGAGATAGTTCTCGTAGAGTGTCATCAGTGCGGCCTGACGGTTCAGGGCATTGGGTTCAGTCTGGCAGGTGAACCCGAGGAAGAGCAATGTGTTGTCGTCGCAGACAAAACGGCCGTAGCCCATACCATTCAGATTCGGTATGACCAGTGGCTGGCGTCGTGAGTCGGTGGCAACGGCCACAGCGGGAACGGTCACCTGTGAGGCTGCGGAGAACACGCTTACCTCGTCGGTGCGGAACCCCTGCTGTTGGCGGCTGTCGCTAATGACAACACCCAAGGAGAAGTCCTGCTTCCATACCAGATGCCGATGATAGGGGTCTGTCTGGCTGACGATGATACTACCGTCCTGTTGTCGTTCGCAGGTGATGGTGGGAAGTCCTTTCTGTTGCACCCATACATCGCTGAACGACTTTGCGCTATGCTCAGGGGCAAACTCGTCGAGCACACTCACTAGGTCGTCCCATGTAGCGTTGCCGTAGGCATACTTGTTCAGATAGGCCCGCAGACCGTCGCGTAGCGCCTTCTCACCCTTCATCAGTTCCAGCTGTCGCATCATGATGGGTGCCTTGTGGTAGATGATGTTGCCATAGAGCAGGCCTGCGCCGTTCAGGTTGTCGAGTGGTTGCTGGATGGGGTGGGTGCCTTCCGTGCGGTCGGTGGAGAGAGCAGAAGGATAGTGGTTGCGCAGGAAGAGCAAGTCGTGGTTGATGTCGGGGAATTGCTCGCGCGAAATCTTATCGGCCATGAAGTTCGCAAACACCTCTTTCGTCCACACGTCGTCGAACCAACGCATGGTCACAAGGTCACCAAACCACATATGAGCAGTCTCGTGAGCGATGAGGTTCAGGCGTGTCAGCTCTTCATCGGGCGTCGGATTCTGTCCGAGGAAGATTTCGTGATCGGTGAACTGTATGCAGCCCGGATGCTCCATGCCGCCGAACTGATAGCCCGGCAAGACTACAAAGCCGTATTTCTCAAACGGATAGCGAATGTTGGTATAGCGTTCCATCCAGTTTAGCGACAGGGCTACCTCGTCGAACACCTTCGGCAGCTGAGCCACCTTCTTCGGATCGGTCTCGCGATAGAGTGCCGTTAGCTCACGACCGTCGCGGGTGGCCTTCTGCACTTGGAACTTTCCTGCGGTGAAGGAGAACAGATAGGTTGGGATGGGCTTCTGCGTCTGGTTGGAGATGCTCACCCAGCCCTCGGGCAGGTTCAGCTTCAAAGCGAACTGCGCCTTTAGGTCGGGCTGGTCGAAGCAGGGAAACACCGAACGAGCATGATCGGGTACGAACAGCGTATACAGGTATTCATCGGAACGGTTCAGCGCCTTGTCGCCACTGCGCCCAATGACCTCGACGATGTTCTCGCCCTCGCGCAGATAGCGCTTCGGTATGATGATGTGTTCTTCTCGTAACACCGTTTTCACACCCTTGCCGTTCACGCCGATGACCTTCTCCAGCTGCTCCGGAGAGCCTTGGAAGTCCAGCTGCAGGTCTTCGTTGCCATTCCACGTGAAGCGCACAATCTCCATGAATGTCACGGCCTCCTCCTTGCGTTCCGGAACGGTGAACGTCAGCGAGTAATGAATGTCACTTACATGTGCGGCACGCTCGGTAGCCAGCGCCCGCGAAACACCTTTCTCGATGGCTGCGGCATGCACGGTGGCACCAGTCAACCACGACAGCACGACAGCCAAAGTAATGAAAATACGAACTGTTCTTTGTTTCATGTTGCAAATTTACGAATAAGTGAGGGAAATGCAAAAAGAAAAGCGATATTTCTTTTTCTTTCACGAGCGAGAGTAAATTCGGCGTAGCCAAATTTACGAATTATTATTTGTTTTCCAAAGTAAAAACCACATAAAGCAAAAAAACTTTCACATTGTAACTTGCTTCTCTGAACTTTTTTGTATCTTTGCAGTGCATACTAAGAATCCTCATTGATGAAAGCGATCCGTCTGATGCTACCTGTGGCAGGTACGCTGGTCACAATCACCGCTACAGGCACTCTGCTTCCTTCGCCGACAGTTGCTGTTGGCGAAGCAGAGGCTGACGGCACTGGTCGTGGCGGCGCATCGGCTTCCAAGCCTAATATTATATATATAATGTGTGACGACATGGGGTGGGGCGACCTGGGATGCTACGGACAACAATACATCCGCACTCCCAACATCGACCGCTTGGCTGCTGAAGGAATGCGCTTCACGTCGGCCTATGCCGGCAGTCCTGTCTCCGCTCCGTCGAGGGCTTCGCTGATGACGGGCCAACATACAGGTCATACTTTCGTGCGAGGAAACCGCGAGCATTGGCTGGGGAAGGTCACCTACGGCCAGTGTGACGACTATGCCATCGTTGGCCAGGAACCTTACGACACCGCCCATGTCATCCTGCCAGAGATCATGCGCGACAACGGATACACCACAGGGCTTTTCGGAAAGTGGGCTGGTGGCTATGAGGGGAGCGCGTCGACGCCCGACAAGCGTGGCATCGACGAGTTCTATGGCTACATCTGTCAGTTTCAGGCACATCTCTACTTCCCCAACTTCCTCAATCGTTACAGTCGTGCCCAAGGCGACACCGCCGTTGTGCGCGAGGTGCTGCAGCAGAATGTGGAACATGCTATGTGCGGGCCCGACTACGACAACCGCCGGGAGTATTCTGCCGACCTCATCCACCAACGGGCGATGCAATGGCTTTCGCAGCAGACCAACGGAAAACCTTTCTTCGGCATCTTCACCTACACGTTGCCGCATGCCGAACTCCGACAGCCCGTGGACTCGCTGCTGTTAGGCTACCGCGAGCAATTCGCCGACGACAAGACGTTCAGCGGACAGTGTGCGTCGCGATATAATGCCACCCTACACACCCATGCCGAGTTTGCTGCGATGATCACGCGCCTCGATGCCTATGTGGGTGAGATCATGCAGCTGCTCCATGAGAAAGGACTCGCCGATAACACCCTTCTCATCTTCACCAGCGACAACGGACCCCATGAGGAAGGCGGTGCCGACCCCACCTTCTTCAATCGCGACGGTCGTTTTCGTGGGCTGAAGCGCAGCACCCACGAGGGAGGCATCCGCATTCCATTTATTGCCCGATGGCCGAGACATGTGAAGGCCGGTGCCGTGAGCGACCTGCCGTTCGCCTTCTACGACCTCATGCCAACCTTCTGCGACGTCGCCGGCATCACTCGCTATGAGCAACGCTATCGCAATGATCGTCTGCAGCCCGACTATTTCGACGGCATCTCCATTCTTCCCACGCTCACGGGAAACGGGCGCCAGCGAAAGCACGACCACCTCTATTGGGAGTTCCACGAAACCGACATGCTTGGTGTGCGGCAGGGCAATTGGAAACTCGTTGTGAAGGCAGGTGAACCACATCTCTACAACCTCGCTGACGACCCACATGAGGACTTCGACCTCGCAGCCCGCTATCCAAAGATGGTAAGGCGCTTAATTGATATCATCTACCGCGAGCACACTGAGAGTCCGCTTTTCCCGGTGACGCTACCGAAAAGATAACTTCCTATAGTAAATCATTCATACAAATAAAACAAGGACAACATGAAACAAACTGCCTTAACCCTTATCCTGCTTCTCTGCCTCGCCACAACGGTTTGGGCAGGGGGCGACAACGCGCAGAAACGCAAGCAGAAAAAGAACCAGTGGACAGAGATCCGTAATGGCGACGTGTGGCTCGACGCCGATGGAAACATGGTGCAGGCCCATGCGCCGGGATTCCTCAAGCAGGGCGACACATGGTATATGGTGGGCGAAGATCGTGGCCGGTCGTGGAACCCCGATGTGAACCTCTATTCATCGCAAGACCTGCAGCACTGGACATTCGTGAAGAAGATCATTCAGAACGGAGTGACCTCGCCCGACCTGGGACGCCGGCGCATGATTGAGCGTGCCAAGTTGCTCTACAACGAGAAAACTGGCAAATATGTGGTGTGGTGCCACTGGGAGTCGCGCAACTACGCTGCTTCTGAGGCCGCCTGCTTCCAGTGCGATTCCATCGATGGCAATTATCAACTCGTGTGGTCGGGACGGCCGATGGGCATCAAGAGCCGTGACTGTAATGTGTTTGTCGACAACGATGGCACAGCCTATTTCATCTCCACCACCGAGGAGAACACCAACCTTGGACTGTTCCGCCTGAGCGACGACTACCTCACACCCGTCGCCCACACGCCACTCTTCGAGGGCGACCGCCGCGAGGCACCAGCCATTGTGCGTGTTCCTGCCGAGAAGAAAGGCGATGCCGACCTCTACTTCATGTTCAACTCCGCCTGTTCGGGTTGGGCACCGAACCAGTGCAAGATGTCGTACACGCATGATCTCACGAAGGGTTGGATTCCCCTGCGCAACATCGGCGACTCCGTAGCCTATCGCACACAGGCCGCCGCCGTCCTCGTCATCCGTGGCACAAAGCAGACCACCTATCTCTATGTGGGCGACCGTTGGATGGATCCCGACCTTCCACACTCGAAGATCATCATCTTCCCCATCACCTTCAAGGGTACGGAATGCGAGTTCCACTACTGCGATCGCTTCGAGATCAACTACCATACAGGTGAGTGGAGAATCGTGGAATAGCTTCTAGAAACAAGAAACTAGAAACTAGAAACTAGAAACTTGAAACTAGAAACTATAAACTTGAAACCAGTTCCGATTATCCTAATTTGTTCTAATTTGTTTCTATAAAAGCAGGGGAGTACGTTAAAAATCGATAATTCACGGAAACTTTCCTTTTGCCTAATCGTCATTATAGAAGTAAAAGCCGTATTTTTGTCGGCAAATAGAGTCTGGAGAGTCCAGCATAGCCCGAATCTACGGGTTCAAACAAGACACTAAACAACAGAAATGAATATGAAGAAAACTACATTCCTTATTGCCGCCGGAGCAGTATGTCTGCTCGCGACGAGCTGCGCCAGCAAGAAAGACCTGGTGAACTGTCAGAATGAAAACCGCGAACTCCAGTCGAGTTATATGTCCGCAAAGGAACAGCTCGCCGGTGCCAATGCCCGCGTCACCTCGCTTGAGGAGGCCCTCGCAGCACAGAAGCAGCAACTCGAAGACCAGAAGAAGGCTTACGCCCGTTTGCAAAAGACGCTCGACCAGAGTGTTGCCAACGCCTCGCAGAACAACATCTCCATCGACAAGCTCGTCGATCAGATCAATGAGTCGAACCAGTACATCCGTCATCTCGTCGAGGTGAAGTCGAAGAGCGACTCGCTGAACATGGTTCTCACCAACAACCTCACTCGTTCGCTTTCGAAGGAAGAGCTGAAGGAGGTTGATGTGCAGGTGTTGAAGGGTGTTGTCTACATCTCGCTGGCCGACAACATGCTTTACAAGAGCGGCTCCTATGAGATCAACAGCCGTGCTGAAGAGACGCTGTCGAAGATTGCAAAGATCATCATGGACTACAAGGACTACGATGTGCTCATCGAAGGTAACACCGACAACGTGCCTATCAATCGCGAGAACATCCGCAACAACTGGGACCTCTCCTGTCTGCGTGCCTCCAGCGTGGTGCAGTATCTGCAGAACCACTATGGCGTAGACCCGAAGCGTCTCACCGCCGGCGGTCGTGGTGAATACAATCCCATTGCCACCAACGATACCGAACTGGGCAAGCAGCGCAACCGCCGCACTCAGATCATTATCACGCCGAAACTCGACGAGTTCATGGATCTCATCGACAAGGCTCCGGAAGAATAATCCCCACACTCATAACCCCACGACCTTTCGGGTGTGGGGTTTTATCGTTAGAAATGATTTGTCAAACAATTTAAATTTTTAAAGACATGAAGAAATTATTTGTTATCGCATCTCTGATGATGCTGTCAATGGGTGCTTTTGCACAGCATGCACCTGGTACACTGAGCATTCAGCCGAAGGTTGGTCTTAACATTGCCAACCTGACCAAGGTAGACAACGCCGATCCTCGCCTGGGACTGGCTATCGGTGCAGAGTTGGAATACCAAGTATCTGACATGATCAGCCTCGCTGGTGGTGCTCTCTACTCAATGCAGGGTTGTAAGTCTGAAAACGGCTTCAGCCTCTGGGGCATCAATGCCAATGCAAAGACTACTACGAAACTCGACTATCTGAACATTCCTTTAGTCATGAACGTCTACGTTACTGATGGCTTGGCAGTGAAATTGGGTGTACAGCCTGGCTTTAACATCTCGGCTAAGAGCAAGCTCGAGGGTTCGGTTGCTGGCTATTCTGGCGAAAGTGAAACTGATGTCGACGTGAAGTCGTTCGATCTCGCTATCCCCATTGGCCTCTCCTATGAGTATAATGGCTTCGTGATTGACGGCCGCTACAACTTTGGACTGTCGAAAGTGTTCGAGGATGGTGATCCTTCACACAGCGTCTTCCAGATCACACTCGGCTACAAGTTCTCCATGTAATCAATCTCCCAAAAACATAACCCATCAAGGTTCGCCTGGATTGCACGTCCGGGCGAACCTTTTTTGTTATGGAATGGGATAGGAGGTGGCACAAGACGTGCCTGCGGAAAGACCCCAAAGGGGTCTCATGTGCATAACCGCGGGTCTTGACCCGCGGAGAACGGGACCCTAATATGGCCTCGTCCCCAAAGGGGACGCACAACAACCGGAATGCCAATTTGGTAGCCTTATGCGCGATGATGTGCGACCCCTTTGGGGTCGGGTGTCTGGAAGGATGTCACCCACCGCAGGTCAAGACCTGCGGTTATGCATAGTGTGACCCCTTTGGGGTCCTTTAGCGAGGTGTCTAAGCATAGCTTTCATATATGCGGAGCAATGCTTCAGTGTAGCGATATCAATACTCCCGTGTAGCTATATCATTGCTCCCGTTCAGTAAATTAACTTATTTTACTCAGTAAATTAACTTATTTTACTTGGTAAATTAACTTAATTTGCTACACAAATTAACTTAATTTACTTCACAATTTAAGTTGATTTGCAAAATAGGGTCATTGCTCTGGCTTATCGGGAGCATGCAAACAGAGGATTAAAAGCGTGCCTTTAGCGATATGGAAGCCATGTGATTCATTGCCATTTTCTATGTGCTTCATGACCGTTTTCTATGTTTTTAATGGTCATTTTCAACGCGCTTCATAGCCTTTTTCTTTGTGTTTGATAACCATTTTCAATGCCCCTTTATCTACGAAACATTCGTAATTTATGCAATATCAGCAACTTATTTCGTGCATTTAAGTTTCTTTAACGCGATTAATTTGCATCATCTACGAAACTTTCGTAGATTTGCAACCGTAAACAAATCATTCGTCAAAGAACATGGAGAAACTGACTAAACAAGAAGAAGAGGTGATGCAGCAGGTGTGGCAGTTGGGTGAGTGCACCGTGAAGGACGTTCTTCAGCACATGCCTGAGCCGCAACCCCCTTACACCACGCTGGCCTCTGTCATGCAAAACCTGAAGCGCAAGCTGTTCGTCAATCAACGCCAGCAGGGCAAGACCTACGTCTACGAACCCGCTATTGCGGAGAGCGACTACAAGCGTCGCTTCATGTCGGGCTTCGTGCGCGACTACTTCCGCGGCTCGTTTCGTGACATGGTGTCGTTCTTCGCTCGCGAAGAGAAACTCTCGTCTGATGATTTGAAGGAGATTATCCAGGAAATTGAAAGCAATGGTGTGAAGTAATTTAAGCGAACGAGCTATGATAACAATGGTATATCTGCTGAAAGTGAACGTGCTGCTGGCCGTGTTCTACGGCTTCTATCGTCTGTTGTTCACCCGCGACACGTTCTTCGTGTGGCGCCGAGTGGTGTTGTTGCTGATGGCAGCCGCGGCGCTGACGATACCTCTTGCCGACCTGAGTTGGTGGGTGGCGAGTCACGAGCAAACGGCCAATCTTGCCGAGGTGTATCAGGAAGTAATGCTTCCAACGGTGACCATCACGGGCACGGAGGCACGATTCCCGTGGCTGCGACTGTTCACATTATTATATATGGGCGGTGTCGGAGTGCTCCTTGCACGTCTGGCTTGGCAGCTAACGACCATCGTGCGGATGACACGAAGTGCGGAACTGGCGGCCGATAAGGTGTTCCGACTGAAAGACTCCACCTGTCCGTTCTCGTTCTTCCGCTGGATATTCGTGAACCCCCAGGCGCAATCGGAGGAACAGTTGCTGGAGATTATGACCCACGAGCGGGCGCATGTGGAGCAGTGGCACTCGTTGGATATCGTGCTGATGGAGTTGCTCGCCATCGCTTGTTGGCCGAATCCGTTTGCGTGGCTCATGCGGCGTGAAGTGCGGTTGAACCTGGAATACCTGGCTGATGAACGGGTGGTGGAGGCTGGTAGCGAGCGCAAAGCCTATCAGTATCATCTGCTTGGCCTGGCCTACGGAAAGAATGTAGCTACAGTGTGTAATAATTTCAATGTCTTACCTTTAAAACTTAGAATTCGTATGATGAACAAGAAACGTACAAATAGCTGGCTGCGGGCGAAATACCTGCTGCTGGTGCCGGTGATTGGCGTGGCCCTCGTGGCCTGTAACCTCGATAAGAAAACTGCTGAACCCGCTACGGCAGCAGAGCAAGCACAGACCGATAGTGCCGCAGGAAAGCCCATGATGGTAGGCGTCACCGTCGATGGCACACCCGCTCAGGACGAAGCACAGGCAGAGGGGTCTGTTGTGCAGGGCGAGGTGTTCGACGTGGTGGAACAGATGCCGTGGTTCCCCGGCGGTCAACAGGAACTGATGAACTTCCTCATGAAGAATATCAAATATCCGAAGGAGGCTACAGACAAAGGTACGCAGGGTCGCGTGGTTGTGCAATTCGTCGTTAACAAAGACGGCTCGGTGGTTGAGCCGACGGTGGTGAAGAGCGTGAGTCCCGAACTCGACCAAGAGGCGCTGCGCGTGGTGAAGATGATGCCGAAGTGGCAGCCTGGCAAGCAAAATGGCGAGGTAGTGCGTGTGAAGTACACCATTCCTGTGTCGTTTAGGCTGCAGTAAGGGAGCCTACCCCCGGCCCCTCCCTAAGGGAGGGGGGATAGTTCCCAAAAGGACATGATGATGATTAGAAACCATTTATTCTCTCTCTTGATAGCACTTGCCGTCAGTTCCCAAGGGTGGGCTGGCGGCAAGCCTACTGCCGACTCGCTGCTCGTGGCTCAAGGTGATAGCTGCATGGCGCAGTACGACTATTATCATGCCATGCAATACTACACGCAGGTGGCTGAGGCCGATGATATGGTTAAAAGCAAGCTCGCCACATGCTACTTCCTGCGGGCAGACTATCGGCGGTGTGTCGCGCTGTTGGAGCAGTTGCCCGATAGCGTGCTCAGCCACGATGCCTTGCGACAGTTGTTCTATAGCTATAAGGCGCTTGATGACAAGACAACCCATCAACGCCGGTGGGGCGAACGGCTGCTGGCGCGGTTCCCGATGGATTCGGAGGTGGTGGCCGATATGGCGCTTGCCTATAACCTATTCGACGAACCTGAACAGGCATTGGCGCTGACGCAACGCTACGAAGCAGAAGACGCAAGTAACATCCTCGTGAAACGGCAGAAAGCCGATGCGCAGTTCTTCCTGAAGCAATATCCCGAGGCCACAGAGACCTATGAGCAATTGCTGGCGCTTGGCGACTCCACGTTTGCCGCCCACTATTCGCTGGGCATGTGCTATGAACAGTTGGCCGAGGCTGACTCTACGCTATTGTTAAAGGCGGTGGAGCACTATGGGCAGGCCGTATACCTGAACGACTCCGCGAAAGCTTGGCCACTCTATCACCTTGGAGCAGCGCTGGTGAAGTTGCAACGCAACGCCGAGGGTATTCACATCTTGCTAATGGCGCTGCAACGCATGCAGCCCGACGATGCCGCGATGTTCAACCTGCACTCGGCACTCGCCGACGGGTACTATCAGAACGAAGAATACTACTCTGCCATCTGGGACTGGAAGAATTGCCTGAAATACAACCCGCAGTCACTGGCTTCGCTCTACAACATCGCGCAGACCTACGAACTGATTGAAGAGGATGGGGTAAAGGCCGAACAGGCTTACATCGAGTTTTTGTTAAAGGCTGAGTCTGCCGATCGCACCACACCT
The DNA here is from genome assembly GCA_900316285.1 of uncultured Prevotellaceae bacterium. Classification (GTDB taxonomy): domain Bacteria; phylum Bacteroidota; class Bacteroidia; order Bacteroidales; family Bacteroidaceae; genus Prevotella. The sequence continues at coordinate 32,613 of ONCG01000024.1, read as the reverse complement.
GCGCTGGAAGAATGGAAACGACATGCCGAAGGCTTCGGCCACGTGCATGAACGCATGGAAGAAAAGCGTGCTGAGTACGAACGAATCGTGCATAGACTCAAGGAAATAGAAAATAAATAAGCCCCAATTTAGTTGTTAAGACAATAGATGTAGGGACTAGGAGGATATAAAAACGAATGTCATAAAAACGGGGCAGCGTTGTCATCACGACAGCGCTGCCCTTTCAATAAAACCTTAGACTAATATCTACCTATTGAGTATCTCGTTTTCCACTTCTTTTACTTCAGCTCAAACACGCGGCTGGCATAGTCGTCGCGCAGGGGAACCTCTATGCCGACGGACATCAGGAAGCGACCGGTGAACTGCTTGCCGTTGAGCGAGCAGGGCTTTTGGCCGTTCTTCACGTTGCGCTCGGAGAGTGTATAGGTGCGGTCGGGGTCGAGGCCGGCGAGGCGGATGCGTGGGATGGGCTGGTCGCAGTAGTTGTCTACCTTATAGATGAACAGCACGGCATGCGAGCGGGCATCGTCGACATACATCAGCGAGGCGAGGCCTTCACGGCTGAAGGGCGACAGCAGGCGATAGAGGTTGCCAGTCTGCACGATGGGCCGCAGCTCCTTATAGTCGGCAAAAGCTTGTGTGCATTGTGCACGCTCCTCATCGCTCATATGCTTTGGCTGCAGCTCGATGCCGAGTCGACCACTCATCGCCACATCGCAACGGAACTTGATGGGCGTGATGCGTCCGCCGGTGTTCCAATAGGGTACGCCGCCGATGTGCTGCGCCATTGCGTTGGCCGGGAAGAAGTAGCTCGTGCCATACTGGATGTAGACGCGCTGCAGGGCATCGTTGTTATCGCTCACCCAGAACTCGTCGAAGTAAGGCAGCAGACCGTAGTTGGCACGTCCGCCACCCGAGGCACAGTCTTGGATGACCAGGTCGGGATATTTCGCACGGATGCGCTTCAGCGTCTTGATGAGTCCGAGGTGGTAGTCGACGTAGATGTTCGACTGTTTTTGCTTCGGCAGATAGAGCGAGCCATAGTTCTGGATGCTGGCGTTGGCATCCCACTTGATATAGGCAATCTCCGGATATTGCGTCATCAGGTCATCGACCACGCGGAACACGAAGTCCTGCACCTGTGGGTTGCTCATGTCAAGCACCACCTGCGTGCCGCCGCGACCCTGCTTCAGCTCGCGACCCTTGGTCTGCAGCACCCAGTCGGGATGCTTCTCGAAGAGCTCGCTCTTGGTGTTCGACATCTCCGGCTCAATCCAAATGCCGAACTTGATGCCACGCTCGCGGGCAGCATCGGTCAGTGCCTTGATGCCATTGGGCAGCTTGCGCTTGTCGACCACCCAGTCGCCGAGCGACGATGTGTCGTCGTTGCGCGGATACTTATCGCCAAACCAGCCGTCGTCCATCACAAACAGTTCGCCACCGAACTTCGCAATGTCATCCATCATCTGAATGATGCGCTCCTCGGTGATATCGAAGTAGATGCCCTCCCACGAATTCAAAAGGATGTCGCCCGTCTTCATGCCCCTGTGGAACATGCCTTCCGTGCGTGCCCAGCGATGGAAGTTACGGCTCACGCCACCCATGCCCTCGGTGGTGTAGGTCAATGCGAGGTGGGGCGTCTCGAACACCTGCTTGGGCTCCAGCACATATTCGCTGGCCAGCGGATTGATGCCTGCATAGAGATGATGCACGTGGTGGGAGTTGGTGTTGATGCGCAACTCGAAGTTTCCACTCCAGCAGAGGACGGCACCGATGGTGCGCCCCGTGTTCTCCTGCGGCTGTCCGTCGAGCGAAAGCATCAGCTCGGGGGCGTCGAGATGTGAGTTGCGGGCGCCGTCGGTGTTGCGGATGGTCTTCATGCCCGGCGTGAGTCGCTCCTGTGTAGACTCGGTCTCGGCGGCCCAGTTGCCATGCAGATGCGTCAGCCACACGTTGCCCTGGCGGAAGGTGAGATGTCCGGAGTCGAAGCGCTTCAGCGTGACGGCCTTCTTCTCTTGATGAGAAATCTCCGTCCATGTCTCAATGATGTCTACTTGCTTGTATGCCTTGTAGAACACACGCACGGTGACGGGTTGCAGCTTGTCGCTCATCGTGATGATGGTCACGGTGGCATTGCCCTCGCTGCGTGTCTCCACGTTGTCGACTTTCAGTTCCAGGTTCTGGTCGCCGTCGGCATGTTGAATCTGCAGGGCAGGTGCCTCGATGGCATCGACGGTGCCGAATGCCGGCATGGCGGAGAAGTTCAGGTCGTCGCCGGCATCGCGCAACTGCTGCAGTGTGGCAGTGCGGTCGCCGTAGTAAGCCATGCGCAGGTCGCCACCTTCCCAGGCATGCAGCAGCATTTGTGTGTTTGGGGTTTGAATGGTGAGTTCGCCATTCCATGCGAAAGCAGGGATGGCAAGCACCAGAAGGGAGAGAATTGCTTTGATTGTTTTCATATTTTCAGTTGCTTTTTGCTAGGGTTTTTTTTAGGTTTTCCTAGGTTTTCCTAGGCATTCCTAGGCTTTCCTAGGCATTCCTAGGTTTTCCTAGGTTTTCCTAGGGGTCCTTTCAATGATTTCGAGGCACATGCGGGAGTTGTGGTAGGGGCACTTCCAGAAGCCGGCATGGTCGTCGTCGAGGTTCAGCGAGCCGTCGCGGTGGCGGCTCCAGAACCATTCGCCATGCTCGCGGTCGATGAGATTCAGCTTGATGTAGTCCCAGCAGCGGAGTGCTTTCTGCAGGGCATCCTCGTCGTCGAAGTGCTGATAGAGGTTGAACCATCCCACTACATTCTCTGCCTGCACCCACCAATGGAGGTCGTCGTCGATGTGACCCGTGTCGAGGTTCGCCTCGTGAATCATCGAACCGTCGGCATTCAGGCCTTTCTCCGATGCCTTCGCCACTTCTTGCACGATGGGCTCCACCTTCTTTAAAACCGCCTTGTCGCCCAGCACCAGGGCTGCCTCATGCATGAGCCACGAGCATTCGATGTCGTGGCCGTAGCTCTCCAGACGGCCGGCGCCGCGCGTCCAGTCGTTCTCGAAGAAGAGGTCGAGGTGGTGGGTGTCGGGATTGAGGATGCGGTCGGTGAAGATGTCGATGAGATTACGGAGCGACATCTCCACGTTATCAATGACCTCCTGCGGCACCGAGATACCAATCGGGAGCACGGCACCCAGGGCAGGTACGTAGTTGCAATTGAATAATTCGACCTCCCGAAACTCCTTTAAACACCGAAACAGGTTGGTGTAGGGCTCGATGATGTGCAGATGGGTGTTCTGCGACTTCGGGTAGTTTGCATCGAGGTCGGAGAGACGCATGTCGGCAATGGGTTGCCAGTCGCGCGTCATTGCCTCGATGTAGCCGTTATATTCATGGTCGAGCGAGTGTTCTTCTATGCATTCGTAGAGCTGGAGGGCCACATCGAGTGCCTCATGGTCGCCAGTGGCACGAGCATACTCCGACAAGCCATAGATCATGAAGCCAATGGCATAGAACTGCTTCTTCGTGTCGCGTGGCTGGCCGAGGTAGTCCAGACTCCAATAAGTGCCGCCATACTCAGGGTCGATGAAGTGGTCGAGGATGTAGTCTTTGGCACGTGTTGCGGCTTCGAGGTATTCCGGCTTGCGGAGCACACGATAGGCTGCCGAGAACGCCCAGAGGATGCGAGCGTTCAGGATGGCACCCTTGTCGGCCGTCTTCACGAGTTCGCCGCGGCCCGTCATCTGTCCGTAGAAGCCTCCATGTTCGTGGTCCTGCATCTGTTCGAGCCAGAAGCACAGGATGTTGTTTTCAAGTACTTCCTGCACCTCTGTTCTGAGCGTTGCGACCTTTTCGCTACATGCGGAACTGCTTTTCATGCGTTTATTTCTGAATGGGATATTTATGGATGAGCAACACGATGAGTGCGGCGATGGCAGCGGGGAAGAGTGAGAACAGTGCCCAGATCATCTGGCGCACGGCTTCCTCGTTGGTGATGGTGACAACGGTTTGTCCTGTGGCAGCATCGGTGCCCGAGATGAAGCCAGCCATGCCTAAGAACAAGGCCACGAGCGCACCCGAGATGGCCGAGCCGAACTTCTGAGCCATCGTACCGCTGGAGAAGATGAGGCCCGTCGACGAGGTGCCATTCTTCTCAGTGGCATAGTCGGCAACGTCGGCATACATCGACCACAGCAGCGGTGAGTAGAGGCCGATACCGATGGATGTGATGATGACAATGGCCACCATTACCCAGATATAAGCGGGATCCATGGGGATGAAGAAGAAGAATATCGACGACACGATGCAGATGATGGCAGCCCAGACAAACGCCTTGCGCTTCGAGCCCACCCACTGAGTGAACTTCGGTGAGAGTCCACCGAAAATCATGCAGGTGACCTCACCAAAGGTCATGAAGACGGTGTAGTTGATGATGAGGCCCGACACCGTCACATCGCCATGCAGACAGTACTCCAGCAAGTAGCCTGCCACAGCATAGCGGAAGCCGTTGAAGAAGTTCGTGCAGATACCGATAAGCGTCAGGTAAATCCACGGCTTGTTCTTAAACAGGTCGGCAAAGGGCTTGAACGAGAACTTCTCTGCGCGAACGGGTTTCAGTCGTTCCTTTGTGAGCAATCCGCAAGCCAGCGTTCCGATGGTGGCAAGAGCACCGAAGACCACGCCGATGACTGCATACTGATGCTGCTTGGCTGCCACGCTGTAAGTGCCGTCGGCAAGTTTGTCACCGCCAATGAACTCAATGACGTACGGGAACGACAACAACGTGATGAAGCCCATGGCATAGGCGCCCACCATGCGATACGACGAGAACTCGTTCTTCTCGTTGTCGTCGTCGGTCATCACGCCGAGCAGCGAACCGTAGGGCACGTTCACGGCAGTGTAGACGGCCATCATCAGCAAGTAGAGCGAGTAGGCCCAGACGCGTTTGCCCACAGGACCGAAGTCAGGCGTGTAGAGCAGCAGGGCGAAGATGATGCCAAGGGGCACGGCACCGAAGATGAGCCACGGGCGATAGGTGCCCCAGCGCGATTGTGTACGGTCGGCCAGCGATCCCATCAGTGGGTCGGTAACCACATCGAACATTCGTGCCACAAGCATCAAGGTGGCTGTGTCGGCCACGGTCAGACCGAAAACGTTGGTGAAGAACAGCGGAAAGGCGATCGACATGACTTTCCATGTGATGCCGCCGGCAGCAGCGTCGCCGAGCGCATAGCCTATTTTTTCTCTTAATGTTGCCATATCGCTTTGATTGGGTTTAAGTGTGAATAGTCGGATAGCAGGTAATACCTATTTATAATATAAAACTACCGACATTCGATTTTATTGTGTGCTTTTGTTTTTCCTGACCAACTTCTTGATGGTTTCCACCGAGGCAGCGGTGGCAAGACCGTCTTCAGGCGTGTGCAAGCAGTAGTCGATGAGGCGTTCAACACTCGACACGGCCACATGCATGCGGGTGTCGGCGGAGGCGTAGTAGATGAGCACGCGGCCATCGTCGTCCATGATCCAACCGTTGGCAAATGCCACGTTCATCACATCTCCGAGATATTCCTGGCCTTCAGGCACGAGGAACCAGCCGCCAGGCTGAGCGATGACGCGTGTGGGGTCGTCGAGGGCGGTCATATACATATACAACACATAGCGCAGGCCATCGGCCGTGGCACGTACGCCGTGGGCCAGGTGCAGCCATCCCTGCGCAGTCTTCAAGGGATGCGGCCCCTCGCCGTTCTTCACTTCCATGATGGTGTGATAGTGGCGAGCGTTGATGATGCGCTCCTCCTTCACCTCAGCATGTTCGATGTCGTTGACCAGCGCCCAGCCGATGCCACCGCCCGAGCCGGTGTCGATGAAACCATCCTGCGGACGGGTGTAGAAAGCATACTTCCCGTCGACGAACTCCGGATGGAGCACCACGTTGCGCTGCTGCGAACGGCTCACGAGGTCGGGCAGTCGCTGCCAGGTCTTCAAGTCTTTTGTGCGGGCAATGGCAGCCGTCGCCGTGGCAGCGCTGAGGTTGCCGGGCTGCGAGTCGTCGTGGCGTTCGGCGCAGAACACGCCGTAGATCCAACCATCCTCGTGTTGTGTCAGTCGCATGTCGTAGACGTTCGTTGCAGGCACGTCGGCCTCAGGCATCGTGATGGGCTCTTCCCAGAAGCGCCACTGGTCGATGCCGTTCGGGCTCTCTGCCACTGCGAAGAACGACTTGCGGTCGGCACCCTCCACGCGGCACACCAGCAGATAGCGACCATCGAGCTTGATGGCACCGCTGTTCAGCACGGCATTCATCATGATGCGCTGCATGAGGTAGGGGTTGTCCTCGGGCGACAAGTCGTAGCGCCACTCCAGCGGCGTGTGCTCGGCGGTCAGAATTGGGTACTTATATTTTTCATAGATGCCGTTGCCCCATGGAAGCGGTTCGTTCGGTCGGTTGAGCAGCTCCTCGTGGTGCTGCCGCAAGGCCTGTAGTCTTTCGTTGAAGTCTTTCATTATCTTAGTTTGTTCTATTTTGCGATATCTTTCAGGAACAGCGTATTCTCGGCTTCGTAGAGCTTCTTGAAGTCGGCACCGCTGGGTTCGTCCTTCGACGGACCGAAGTACTCCTTCGAGTAGTTGCGCCAAGTGAGGAAGTAGCTAAGCGGATAGCGGTCCATGATGGGTTTCAGCACACGAGTCCACCACGTAGAATCGGGTGTGTTCTTGAAACCGCACTCCGTCATGGCAAGCAGTTTCCCGTTACGCTTGGCAAAGTCGGAGAGGAAGTCGAGGTCGGCAGTGAGTTGCTTCACGAAGTCCTCCTCGGTCCCCCACTGGTAGGCATCCTCGCCAATCAGTGTCACACGGTCGTTGCCGGGATAGCGCTGCAGGAATCGTTCTTCATTCCAGCCGCCGTCGAGATTGGGCGAATAACTCCAGAGCAAGTTAGTAAAACCGCGCTCCTCGCGCATATAGTCCTGCAGCATGTTCCACAGCGCATGGAACTCCTCGTCGGTGCAGAGCTTCTGTCCCCACCAGAACCACGAGCCGTTGTTCTCGTGCCACGGGCGGAAGACGACGGGCACCGGCTGCCCTTCTGCATCCTTCAGCGTCTCGATGAAATCGCCCACGCGCTGCATCCACTCTTTGAACTTCTCGTGCGCGCTGCCACCGGGCAAGATGTTGCGAACGACGGTGGTGTCGCTCACATCCCATGCATTGCTGCCCGTTAGCGGGTTGCGCGGATGCCACGACAACGTAACGATACCACCACGAGTCACATGAGCCACCAGTTCGTCGTGGATGCGTTGGAAGGGCACGCTGTCCAGATTCTTCGCGTCACCCATCTCGATACCGCCGAGGTCGAAGCCCATCACGGCAGGATAGTCGCCGACGAGTTCCAACACATCGCTGCGGCCCAGTTCGGCACTATCGCCAGCATAGGTGCCTGCCCACGTCAGTCCGTACATGGGGTCGTCCTGATGACCGTACATGTAGCCGCGCTGCTGCAGTTGAGCCATGCGTGCTGCCAGTTGCTCACTCTGTGTCTCCACGTTTGTCTTTGCTGTGTTGCAGGCGGCCAGCAAGAGAGCGGCGATGCCTATTATTAGTTTATAGTTCATAGTTCAGAGTTCTTTCTCCGCTTCGCTACGAAAGCGCCCCTGCGGGTCGAGCGGAGAGTCAGTTTAAAAGTTTAGAGTTCTTTCTCCATTTCATTACGAAAGCGGCAGAGCCGAGCGGAGAGTTGAGAGTCAGTTTATAAGTTTAAAAGTTTAAAAGTTTAAAGTTTAAAGTTTAAAAGTTGAGAGGTTTAGAACCCTTCAAAAGGTAATCATAATTATCAATTATCAATTATCAATTGTCAATTATCAATTATCAATTGTCAATTCCCAATTGTTTTAGGATCCATGCCTGCCACTCGTCCCACTGCTCCTGATACCAGAAGTGGGCGGTCTGCTGATAGGGGCTGAGTGTCTTCGGGGCCGTCACGATGTTATAGGTGGCGTAGGCCGTGGTGGGTGGCACCACGTCATCGTTGTAGCCAAACGAGAACCATCCCGGACAGGTGATGCGACGTGCGAAGTTCACACCGTCGTAATACCTCGATGTCTCAATCTTACTCTTTAGGCTGCCATCCTTACTCCCCTCGCCCTTTGGAGAGGGGTTGGGGGAGAGGCTTCCGTAAAAGTAGTGCGGCCAACCGCAGGCCACGCCTTTCAGCGATGCCGTATGGTCGCACAGGGCAGCATGAACGGCGCCATAGCACGACACGCGCTTGTCCAATCCTGCCGTTGCCAGCGAGAGGAAACCACCCTGACTCGAACCCGTCACGGCGAGGTTCTTGCCATCCCACGGCGTGAACTCCTCAATATAGTCGATGGCACGGATGCACCCCAGCACCACCCGTTTGTAGTAGCTTTGGTCGCGGTCGTCCATGCCGTAGTTCCAATAGCCGTTCAGCGCACCATTGGCCAGCTGGTCGTAGATGCTCTGCTCCATCGTCACGGGAATGCCATGAATGCCGATTTCGAGTACGATGACACCCTTCGCGGCCGTCCATGGGTCGCCTTGATAAGGCCGAACGCCGGCTCCGGGCACGCGCAGCAATGCCGGATAGCGCCCTTCCTTCACGGGCACGCATAAAATAGCATAGGTACGCGAGCCCCAGCGCATGTTCTGGAACGACACCTCATAGACGTTCACATCCTTCGTCGACCGCTCGGGCAGCAACCGCTTCGTGGGCTCCAGACTGGTCCAGCGCGCCTCCTCAATGGCTTTCTCCCAGAACGAGTCGAAGTCGGCGGGCATCACGGTCGTGGGTTGCAGCTGCTCGGGCGAGAAGGCTGCCGTGCAAGTGCCGGTGTAGTCGCGACCGCCTACGTGTGCCACAACCTTCAAGCGGTAGAAGCCAGGCTTTTGCATCTTGCCCTTGTGCTTCATGGTGCCATCCTTGAGCACCACTCCCTGGCGCTTCTCTGAAGGATACATCTCAGGCCCAGCCTCGTAGTCGACCGACACATTGTCGACCAGCGTGCCTGAACGGCGTACCTCCACCGTAAAGCCTGCCGTCTCGCCTACGCGATAGTTCCAGTCCTTGTGGTCGGGTTCCACCGTGACCACGATGTTATTGCCTCTGATTTGTGCCTTCAAGCAGCTGGCTGTTGATAGCAAAACCGTCAACAGCAAAAGCCTTAGCATGGAAACGTTTTTCCTTTTCATTTTTGTTTTGTTTAGGTGAATTTTAGCAGGCTTTATGTCAGTAGTCTCATTAGCCGATGCAAATTTACGGCAAAATAATGTAATAGGCTGATACTTTTTTTGCAAAGTCCGACACTTTCTCATAAAATGTAACGAGTCGTTTTTCGCAACAAAAAGCCCCTTATATGGTGCATTGTGACGCAAAAATTGCTTTTTTCTATTGATGACGGGTGTCTACTCTTTTTTGTTAAAATTGCATCAATGTCAAAAAAGTATCAGTATCGGTTAAATAAATGCTATTTTGGTTGCTTTATTTAAACTATCTTTGCACCGTCGAAACCTACTATTATTGTAAGCGTGTGTGTGAACGCCCGTAAACAGTCAGAAATTCTGATAACTAAATAATTTAATCTAACAATTAAAGTATGAATTTAAATTGCAGTAAAAGAACGATTCTTGCAGCAGTGTGCTCAGTGCTGATGCTGGGTGCTGCGCCGCAGGCGTTTGCTGCTGGAGGCAAGAGCCCTGTGCCCGTGCCTGTTGTGCAGCAAGCCAAGAAGATTACTGGTACGGTGTCTGATCAGTTCGGACCCGTCATCGGTGCTACGGTACGTGTGAAAGGTTCGTCGAACGGTGTCATCACCGACATGGACGGCAACTTCGCACTGGATGCAAAACCCGGCGAGACCATTGAGGTGTCGTATGTGGGCTACCTAACGAAAACCTTCACGGTGGGCTCTGCTGCCCGCTACGATGTGACCATCGAGGAAGACCATCAGAACCTTCAGGAAGTAGTGGTCGTCGGTTATGGTACGATGAAGAAGAGCGACCTCGCCGGTGCTTCGGCATCGATGGACGAGAAAGCCATCAAGGGCACGAATATCACCAACATCGACCAGGCCTTCCTGGGTCGTGCCACGGGTGTGAACGCCGTGCAGACCTCAGGTGCTCCTGGTTCGGCATCGTCTGTTCGTGTGCGTGGTCAGGCCACCATCAACGCCAACGCCGAGCCTCTCTACGTTGTCGACGGTGTGATCTTCCAGGGCATGGGTGCCTCGGGTGCCAGCTTCGGTCTGGGCGATGCGCTGGGCAACGGTTCGGTTTCGACGATTTCCCCGCTGTCAACGCTGAACCCTTCCGACATCGTATCGATGGAAATCCTGAAAGACGCCTCTGCCACCGCTATCTATGGTGCTCAGGGTGCTAACGGCGTGGTGCTCATCACCACGAAGCGTGGTAAGGCTGGCGAGGCCAAGTTCACCTACGACGGCTCGCTCTCCATCAACCGCCAGATGAAACGTCTCGACATCATGAACCTGCGCGAGTTCGCTGAATACTATAACGACATGGTGAACCAGGGCGAAATCTCCAAGCCCGACGAGACCTATAGCGACCCCTCCATCCTCGGCAAGGGTACCAACTGGCAGGATGCCATCTTCCGAACAGCCCTTCAGCACCAGCATCAGGTAAGCGCCCAGGGCGGTACCGACAAGGTGCGCTACTACGTTTCGGGTAACTACATGAACCAGGAAGGTACCATCATCGGTTCTAACTTCAACCGCTTCAGCGTCCGTACGAACCTCGATGCCGACCTGAAGTCGTGGCTGAAGCTGGGATTGAACGTCTCTTATACGCAGACCGCCGACGACCTGAAGCTCGCCGACTCCGACGAGGGTATCATCAACTACTCGCTCGTCACACCGCCCGACATCCAGATCTACGACATCAACGGCGACTACTCCCACGTGTCGAAGGAAGGCTACACCAGCCCCAACCCCATCGCACTGGCCATGATGGACGACATCTTGCTCGACCGTCAGAAGCTCACGGGTAGCGTCTTCGCCGACATCACACCCATCAAGCACATCACCTGGCACGCTGAGCTGGGCTACGACCTGAGCTGGTCGAAGGCTGAGACCTACGAGCCGAAGGTGAACCTGGGCACCTGGAACCGCGCTCAGAACCAAAGCCGATTGCAGAAGAACTCCAGCACGTTCTGGGCTCTGAAGAACTACGTCACCTACAGCAACCAGTTCGGCAAGCACAACGTCACCGCCATGCTCGGTCAGGAGGCCTGGGAGTCGAAATATGACTATGTGTCGGCTTACAATACCGACCTGCCCAACGACGAGGTGCACAACCCCGCACTGGGCTCTGGCGACCCGAAGATTGGCGCCGGCTTTGGCTCGAGCTCCATGGCTTCGTTCTTCACGCGCGAAACCTATAATTATGATGACCGCTACCTCGGCACCTACACCTATCGTTACGACGGCTCGTCGAACTTCGGTCCCAACAAGCGCTGGGCAGGCTTCCATTCGCTGGCTCTGGCTTGGCGTTTCTCCAACGAGGCATTTGTGAAAGCGTTCACCGAGGGCTGGCTCTCCAACGGTAAGCTCCGTCTGGGTTGGGGTCAGACCGGTAACTCGGGCATCGGTGGCTACAAGTGGGGTTCAGCCATGTCGGTCATGGACACCGGCCTCGGCGTGAGCTATCGTCCTGCCAACCTGAAGAACCTCGACATCAAGTGGGAGACACAGGAGCAGTGGAACGTTGGTCTCGACCTCGGCTTCCTCAATGGTCGCATCGGACTCACCCTCGACTGGTATAAGAAGATGTCGAAGGACATGCTTATGCAGCTCACCCTGCCTTCCATCATGGGTACCAGCGGCAACGGCTCGTCGGCCCTGGCTGCTCCTTGGGGCAACTATGGCGACATCGAGAACACTGGTTTCGAAATCGCTCTGAACACCATTCCCGTTGAGACGAAGAACTTCTCGTGGCATAGCGACCTGCAGTTCTCGTTCAACAAGAACAAGCTGAAGAGCCTCTCCGGTTCTACCGCCCTGCTCGGTATGGGTCAGTGGACCGACGTCGTGGCACGCTCGGTGCCCGGCGAGAGCCTCTACAACTTCTACGGCTACGAGGTAGTAGGCGTCTATCAGGACTTCGACGACATTCTGAACTCGCCCGTCTACACCCTGCAGCAGAACAACCCCATAGAGTACGATGCCGACGGAAAGGCTCACTGGAGCACCGACCCGACAAAGTACAACCCCCGCAACACCACGTTCGTGGGCGACCTGAAGTATAAGGATGTGAATGGCGACGGCGTCATCAACGAACAGGACAAGACCAACATCGGTTCGCCGTTCCCCAAGTTCACCTTCGGTTGGAACAACACCTTTACTTATAAGAACTTCGACCTGACCATCTTCATCAATGGTAACTACGGTAGCAAGATTGGTAACTACATGAAGATGAAGCTCAGCCACATGAACTCGCCGTGGAGCAACCAGCTCACCGCTATCAACGACCGCACACGTCTGAAGCCCATCGACGGCGTCTATGCTGACTACTGGACCAGCGACATCACCAACGTCATGACGACGGGTGTGAGCGACCTGCCCCGCGCTTCCATCAACGACCCGAACGACAACGACGCTTGGAGCTCGCGCTACATCGAGGACGGTTCCTACATCCGCCTGAAGAGTCTCACGCTGGGCTACACCTTCGATTCAAAGCTTGTGAAGAAGTGGGGCCTCTCAAGCCTGCGCCTCACCTTCAACGCCACCAACCTGCTCACCATCACGGGCTACGATGGCTACGATCCTGAAATCGGTGCTTCGACCGCTTCGACCAATGTGTTCAACCTCGACAACGGCCGCTATCCGTCACCGACCTCTTTCACCTTTGGTCTGAATGTATCGTTCTAATGCCGATGAAAGATGAAGGAATAACGATGAAACATAAAAGAAAGGACAAGTAATATGAATATCAAGAATATTAAATATGTAGCAGCCGCCATGCTCCTCACCGTGGGCATGACCTCGTGTGATGATTTTCTGGATCGCCCCGTCGAGGACAACTACAATACGGAAAACTACTACACCGACGACGCATCGTGCGTGCGCGGCGTCAACTACCTGTACAATTCGCCCTGGTACGACTTCCAGCGCGGCTTCATCAAGATTGGTGAGGTGATGTCGGGTAATATGTACTGGGGATCGTCTCCCTATATGAACTTCTCGCTCAACGGCACCGATCAGGACCTGGTGAACATGTCCTACTCGCTTTGGGCAGAGATTGGCCATTCCAACACCGTCTACAACTCTATCAAGGGCTCTTCCTGCTCGGAGTCGGTGAAGAACCAGTGCATGGGCGAATGCCTCGCCTGGAAGGCCATGGCCTACTTCTACCTTGTTCGTACGTTCGGCGATGTACCCATCGTGCACGACAACTCTGTGAACATTGCCGCCGGCGACTATAACGACCTGCACAAGGTGCAGAAGGCCGACGTCTATGAGTATATCCTTATGACACTGGAGAAGGCCATGGATTTGCTGCCTCATGAGAAGAGCACCACGGGCCGCATCGACTACTACTGCGCCGAAGGCCTCTATGCAAAGGTGCTGCTCACCGCTGCCGGCGTGACCGGTTCGCTCAACAACGACTATCTGCAGCGCGCATCGGCTGCTTCGCTCGACGTCATCCAGAACTCCGGTCGCCAGCTCATGGCCAACTACGAGGATATCTTCCGCGGCTCGAACAACGTCAGCGACGAGAGCCTCATTGCTTGGCGCTGGACCAACGGTGCACAGTGGACCTCGCAGAACACCCTGCAGAGCGACCTGATGCCCGATGGCTTCGACGAGAACGGCGACTGCTGGGGTGGCTGGGGTGGCCCGTCGGCCGACCTGCAGGATGCCTTTGGCTACGACGTGACGGAGAATCCCTCGAAGCGCATCGACACCGACGTGCGCCGCAAGGCCACGATGATGGGTGCCGGCGACGTCTATAGCTACTTCTGGCGCGACAAGGACCTCGGCAACGGCAAGACCGGTTTCGACATCCTGAAGTTCTACTACGACAAGTCGTACAACCCCGCTGCCACGGGTGAGTTCCAGGGCCCCTGCGGTGTGCAGAACGTGAAGCACGCCTATGGCGACAACTTCGACCATCAGGCCGAGATGAACGCTTCGGCTGGTCGCATGGCTTACAACCTCGCTACACACATCCTGCGCCTCTCCGACGTCTATCTCGTACATGCTGAGGCTGAGGTGCTGCAGGGTAAGACCTCGAGCCGCACCGCCCTGGATGCCTTCAATGCCGTGCGCGGACGCGCCATCTCGTCTGCCGTGCCCAAGACCACGCTCACCTTCGACGATATCTGGAAGGAGCGCCGTCTGGAGTTTGCCGGTGAGGGCGACCGCTGGTACGACTTCGTGCGCCGTGCCTACTACCAGCCCCAGCAGTGCATCAACGAGCTGAAGGCTCAGCGTCGCAATGCCATCTGGAACTGCGGCACTGCCTACAAGACTTGGTTCGAGTCGGGCTATGTGACATGGGACCCCTCTCAGATTCAGTACGACGAGGAGACACCTGCTCCCAACGTGACCGCCAATAGCTTCACGCTGCCTTATCCGACTGAGGACGTGGCCCTGAACCCCAACCTCGGTAGCAACGTCGAGCCCGACCATGTGGACGTGCGTGCCACCTACAGCTATTAACTAGAAACTATAAACTAGAAACTCGAAACTTGTAAATTGTGATATGAAAACAAACAATATATTCAAAGGACTTTGCCTTGCATTGGCAGCCTGCGCCTCGCTGGCCGTCACGTCGTGCAAGGACGAGCCCGATGCCTACGAGATACAGGGTGGCAAGCCGACCATCAACTTCATCCGCCCCGTCAGCGTAGAGGCAAAGGACTCCATCATCACCGCCGCCTCGATGCGCTCCACCGTGTGCGTCGTCGGTGAGAACCTGCGCAGCGTCACCGCGCTGTTCTTCAACGACCAGCCCGCTGTGCTCAACACGAGCTATATGACCGACCACACGCTCATCGTCACCGTGCCGAACGAGATTCCCGACCTGGTGACCGATAAGATCTACTTCGTCACCCAGAGCAAGGACACGGTGGCTTACGACTTCCACGTCATCATCCCGGCTCCCGTAGTCTCGTCGATGTCGAACGAATGGGCTGCCGCAGGCGAGGAGGTCACCATTGTCGGCGACTACTTCCTCGACTACGAGGAATTCCCGCTCACGGTCAACTTCGGCGACTATGTGCTGCCGCGCTCGGCCATCAAGAGCATTACGAAGAATCGCATCACGTTCGTCATGCCTGAGGGCGTTCCTCACGAAAAGGTGAGCGTGGAGTCCATCTATGGTGAGACGCAGGGCGCCTTCAAGTACATGGATAACCGTGGCATGCTCTTCGACTTCGACACGCCTTGGAAGGATGGCGCACCCGTGCTGGGCAACCATGGCTGGCATGCTCGCACCATCACCAGCGACGGCACCTCGCTCTCGGGCAACTACCTCGTTATGGGCGGCGGTGCTGCCATGGGAGAAGACGGTGGCTGGAACGACAAGGACTTCTCGTTCGAGTACTGGGCTGGCGACTGGGGCGATCCCGAGAGCTATCCCTCACACCCGCGCATCAGCGACCTGGCCGACTTCTCCGACTTCGAGAACCTGAACCTGAAGTTCGAGATGAACATTCCTGCTGACTATGCTTGGTCGGCTGCTCCGATGCAGATCTACTTCGGCAGCGTCACACAGGTTTCCAATAGTGCCGCAGGTGCCAAGGACATCTATGGCAACACGCTTGCTGGTACCAACAACACCTTCTTCCACGAGCAGGGCAAGCTCAACCGCGCGCTCTACATGCCTTGGAAGGACACCGAGGACAAACTCTACCACACCGATGGCAAGTGGGTAACCGTCACCATTCCTCTCACCGACTTCAACATGGACTACGATGGCAACAAGATCGACAAGTTCTTCACCAGCACTGCCGACTTCGGATGCTTCAACATCTTCATCATCCGTGGTGGTTACGACGACAAGTCGGCCCTGCCCACAGGTGTTGCCTGCACGCCGTTTATCAAGATTGATAATATCCGTGTCGTACCTAATAAGTAATTCAACTTTTGCAAGAAAGGCATGAAGGGAATAAAAGTCCTGCAGCTGAAGGTAGAACACCCAGCGTAGTCCCCTCCTCCGGGGAGGAGGGGTGCGGGGTGGTAGCGGAACAAAAACGGTCACAACCTATTAAACAAATATGTCGAACATTGTTTTTTCTCTACCACCCCTGGCCCGCCCTCCGTCGCGAATGGGGGATTCGCTCCCCTTTGTGGGGCCGCAGCCACACCGGTGGCTGCTCTAAAGGCCCCAGTCGCCTCCCAAGAGGAGGGGACAACAGGCCGACAATCAGCCGTAGGGCAACAAAGCATTCGTCCCTTTTCTCCCCTTTCACTCCCCTTTAAGCCCTTTAAGCCCTTGGGAAGTGGAGCTTGCGAAACTTCAGAAAAAAATAACAGCGATATGAAAAACTATAAGAATATATTCACATGGTTGGTGATAGCCCTCGTAGGGCTATCGCTGACAGGGTGCAGCGAGGACGACCTCGACACCAATCCCTATAGCAAGTCGGGCGTAAACCTGGTGGGCTTCGGTCCGTCGCCCATCCTGCGCACCCATGAGATTCGCATCACCGGTACGAACATGAACAAGGTGACGAAGGTCATCTTCCCCGGCGATGCCATCGTAGAGCGCTCTGGCTTCAACTCGTCGGATGCCGAGAACATCTATGTCAACGTGCCCGATGAGTCGGTGCCCGGACAGATTCGCCTCGTGGCAGGCAACGACACGGTCACTTCCGTTTCGAAGCTCACCTTCGAGGAGCCCATCGAGGTAACCTCTGTATCGCCCACAACGGGTCTGAATGCCGGCGACGAGATCACCATCAAGGGCGACTATGTCTACAACATTGCCGAGGTGGTGTTTGCCTGTGGCGTGACGGGTGCTCCCGTCCTGGCTGAGGACTTCACCTATATCTCGCGTCGCGAAATCCGCCTGCGCGTGCCTCTGGCTGCCGAGTCGGGTGTCATCACCATGAACGACGGTGCCAGCTGGGAACTCGAGTGGAAGGAGCCGCTGCAGATTGTCTCGGCTTCCTACGCCAGCCTCTCGCCGGCAGCTGCCGACTTCGGTCAGCAAATCAAGATCAACGGTACGAACCTGCACACCGTAGAGACGCTGATGTTCCCCGGTGGTGTCACTGCCGAGTTCACCGTTTCTGCCGACAATCGCACCATCACCACCACCGTGCCTGCCGAGTGTAAGTCGGGTCCTATCACGCT
This sequence comes from uncultured Prevotellaceae bacterium, assembly GCA_900316285.1. GTDB lineage: Bacteria > Bacteroidota > Bacteroidia > Bacteroidales > Bacteroidaceae > Prevotella. The sequence goes on along the minus strand of ONCG01000024.1, from coordinate 15,289 downwards.
GTTGCTCTACTCGGGCACCGCACTGACCACCGATGAGTTCTCCGTGCCTACGGTCACCATCGCCAGTGCCACTCCCAACAACGACCTCGTTGCTGGCGATCAGGTGGTGCTTGCCGGTGAGAACTTCGACCGCGTGAAGGAAGTGCAACTGCCTGGCATCGGTGCCATCAGCGACTACACCATCTCTGGCAACACACTCACCTTCACCGTGCCTGAGGGCATGACCGATGGCGAGGTCGTCCTGGTGCAGAACGCCTACATCTCTGCCTCGATTGCCATTGAGGTGCGCAAGCTCGCTGGTGTCATCTGGCAGGGCAAGGAGAACCTCTCCGGCTGGAGCAACTGGGGCGTCTTCAACTGGGATGGCGACAAGTGGCTGAAGTTCCAGGAGGCCATCAACGGCCCGGGCCAGCTCACGTTCCACTTCGTTGTCACCAACGACAATCCCGCCTTCAACCTCCGCATGGGCGACTGGTCGACACCGTTCTCCGATCTCTCGCTGCCTTATGGCGACGATGGCAACATTCATCCGTCGAAGGACGACACCGATGTCATCATCAACCTCTCTGCCGAGGAGCGCGAGAAGATGTTTGCCGATGGCGGACTGGGCATGGTCATCTGGGGCGATGGCATCCAGCTGCAGTACATCAAGTTCCTCGAGGCTACCGACGAAGTCGATGTGGCTCCGTTTGCCAAGTGGGAGGACCAGAGTGCCAACATCTCTTATCCCATCCACATCTCGTGGAGCGACAACACGGGTAAGGTACGCATCATGCGCACTGGCCTGCAGGAGTTGAATCTGAAGGTGGGCGTATCGAAGCTCATCTTCTACAAGGAGGCTGGCACCACCGGACAGATACAGCTCAACGACTGCAACTGGAGCAATCCCATCACCGATGCCGACCTCACCGACTGGGCAGGCGACAAGACGCAAGTGGAGACCGTCTTCACACAGAAGATGATGGACTGCGTGACGGGTGCCACCACCGATGGCTGGTCTGACACGGCCTTCATCATCCAGGGCGATGGCATGACCATCACGAAGATTGTTGTGCTTCCCTGATGCGCGATCAGTGAATAATCATCGTAAGGAGCGCTGCCTTCCATCGTGGCGCTCCTTACCTTCAACACTTCCGAACAATGACTATTCACAGAGGAATCATCCTGATGCTGTCGGCCCTGCTGCTGGCTGCTTGCGGGGGGAAGAAGGCTGAACAGAAATCGGCCTCCGAGCTCATCGCCGATGCCGACCACTTCCAGCTGGACACCATCGCCGTCGACCCTGCCGACACCCTCGTCAGCAGTAGCGTCGACCATGTTCTGCGCCACTATCCTGAGCTCTTCCGCGCTGCCGAGAAGGCACGGAAGATGTTCTTACAATGGGTAGCGCAGGAGCAACAGTCGCCCCTGAAGACCCAGCCCGACGTGCTCGACATCAGCGACATCCTCACCGAGACCTTCAGCGCCTCCGACCTCTCTGTCGCAGAGGGTGGGGGAGAGGCTCCCGCCTTCTCTTCGGAGAAACTGGACACCGTCTACCTCCGTCTCATCAGCGAGGCTCCCGCCGACCAGAAGTCAGCCATCGGTCATTCGCGCCGAGCATTCCTCGCCTATGCCGAGCAACTGCAGCAAGTGGCCCAAGCCATCCCTGCCGACCTCCGCACCCGCTTCCTCACCATCCTCGCACAACGAATGAGCAAGTTTCTAGTTTCTAGTTTCTAGTTTCTAGTTCAAACTCTCAACTGTCTCTCAACTCTCAACTCTCAACTCTAAACTCTCACCATGACCATCCAAAACCTCATGAAATCATTCTCTCTTTTCCCCTCCCTACGGGGGAGGGGCCAGGGGTGGGGCTTTCCCTCCCTACGGGGGAGGGGCCAGGGGTGGGGCTTCCTCGTCTGTTGCATCCTTGCCGCAACCCTCACCTCTTGTGGTGGTAGCGACGACCCAGAGCCCGAGCCCACGCCGACGCCCAGCGTCACCGTCTCGCTCTCCTCGCAGAGCATTGCCGAAGGTGCCGAGGTCGACGCAAAGTCGGTCTCTGAGCTGCAGCTCACCTACTCCGTTGCCATCAAAGTTTCCTCCTCGGCCAATATCACCCTCAACGGCACGAAGGTCACCGCCACGCGCATGACCAACAACGTGTCCGGCGTGCAGATTCCCCTCTCGCTCGAGGAGGGCACCGACTACACACTCATCGTCCCCGCAGGCTCCATCGTGGCCTCCAAGGATGCTTCCGCCTCGGCTCCGGAGTTCAAGTTGAACTTCAAGACCAAGGCAAAGGCGCAGCCCGTGAACCCCGACATCAAGGCAACGCTCGTCAATGGCAACGACGCCGCCCAGAAGCTCTACGACTTCATGCGCGAGCAGTATGGCCAAAAGATTATTTCCAGCGTGATGGCGAACGTGAACTGGAACAACGAAATTGCCGAGAGCGTCTATAAGCTCACGAAGAAATATCCCGCTGCGGTGTGCTACGACTTTATCCACATCTGCTACTCACCGGCCAACTGGATCGACTACACCAACATCACACCCGTGAAGCAGTGGAGCGATGCCGGCGGTATCGTACAGCTCATGTGGCACTTCAACGTGCCGAAGGCGGAGGGTTCCACCGACGTCACCTGCACACCCTCCGAGACCAGTTTCCGTGCCAAGAACGTCTTTACCGATGGCACATGGGAGAACCGTTGGTTCTATGAGCAGATGGACAAGGTCGTCGCCACCCTGTTGAAGCTGCAGGATGCAGGCATCGCCGCCACCTGGCGCCCCTTCCACGAGGCTGCCGGCAATGCCACCTACAAACAGCAGGCCGCATGGACCACGTCTTGGTTCTGGTGGGGCTACGACGGTGCCGAGACCTATAAGAAGCTCTGGACCACCATGTTCAACTACTTCAAGGAGAAGGGCGTGAAGAACCTCATCTGGATCTGGACCACGCAGAACTACAACGGCAACAGCGCCAACTACAACCAGGACACCGACTGGTATCCCGGCGACGCATACGTCGACATCGTGGGCCGCGACCTCTATGGCTACACCGCCCAGCAGAACCTGCAGGAGTTCACCGAGATTCAGGCCACCTATCCCACGAAGATGATTGCCCTCGCCGAATGTGGCTATGGCAACTACGACAACAAACGCTATGAGTTCGCCAACATCTCCGACTGCTGGAACACCGGTGCCCGCTGGAGTCATTTCATGGTGTGGTATCAGGCTGGCCAAGGCTCCACCAACTCCATGATGACCGACGGCTGGTGGCGCGACGCCATGCAATGTCCGGATGTCATCACCCGCGACCAGCTGCCCTCGCTGAAGTAATTGCATCCCCCAAACCCTCTGTTCCCCAACATGTCCCGCCACTCCCTCGCGCTTGGCGGGACATGTTTTTGTAAGTGCTATGCTCTGTTCCAGAGGGAACAATGCTCTGTAACCTCTAGTTCAATGCTCTATGGCTCTAAACTCTATGCTCTATGGCTCTAAACTCAATGCTTTGGGCCTCTAAAAGCAATGCTTTTGGCCTCTAAAGTCAATGCTCTTGGCTTCCAAACTCAATGCTCTTGGGCTCCAAAGTCAATGCTTTGAGGCTCCGAAAGCAATGCTTTTGCAAGAACATAATAATTCTATACTTTCTTTGTTCCAATTCGTTGCTACGTTTTTCCCCTTTTCTCTATCACTTATTTTTTCATAAAAAAGTGGTGGGAAGTGGGTATTTAAGAAGAAAATGTGTATCTTTGCACCAAATACCCTTTAACTCCCGAGACATAAACCCTTTGACTCAAGCAAAACAAACTGAAGGACTGTATGGACAGCAAGAATATGATAGACGTGAAGAACGTGAAGGCGGAGTTCCTGCCGTGTCTGAATTATGCAATGGCCGTGAACGGTCAGAAGTGTCTGGAATTTATAGAAATCAGCAATCCCACTGCCGACGACTGGCATGGTGTGCAGGTGAAGGTGAGCGGCGACTTGATAGCCGACGCCTCGTACATCATCGACACCGTGCCGGCAGGGATGACGGTGCGCGTGAGCGATCTCGACGTGAAGCCCGACCTCGACAAGCTGCGCGAGATGACGGAGAGCGTGGAGACGGCGTTCACGCTGACCGTGGGCGATGCACAGCAGAGCTTCCCGCTGCGCCTGCTGGCCTTCGACGAATGGCCGGGCGTGGGCGTGCGGCCGGAGATGCTCGCCGCCTTCGTCACACCGAACGCCCCGCAGCTGTCGCAGGTGAAGATGAACGCCGCCGCGATTCTTGAGAAGCTCACCGGCAGCGCTGCCCTCGATGAATACCAGACGCAGGACCCGAACCGCGCCCGCGCACAGGTGGCGGCCGTCTACGAGGCGTTGCGAGGCGAGGGCCTCGTCTACGCTGCACCGCCAGCCAGCTACGAGAAGACGGGTCAGCGCGTGCGACTTGTAGACCGTGTGCTCGACGAGAAGCTCGGCACCTGCATGGACCTGTCGTTGCTCATGGCATCGGTGCTGGAGTCGTGTGGCCTGCATCCGTTGCTCGTGCTGCAGAAGGGACATATGTTTGTGGGCTGCTGGCTCGTTGACCAATATGCCGCCTATAGCGTGAGCGACGACTGGTCGTTCCTCTCGAAGGCCACTGCCAACGGTGTCAGCCAGATGGTGCTCCTCGAGGCCACGGCGCTGGCCAGCTCGGATGCCATCGCGTTTGAGAAGGCGGTGGAGATGGGTGAGAAGCACCTTGTTGCTGAGCAAGATAAGTTCGTGCTGTTCTGCGATGTGTATCGCAGCAGAATGGAAGGTGTCAGGCCGTTGCCGATGAAGGTGAACGGCGTGTGGCAGAATGCTGGACTGGAACACGAGCAGGCCACCACGGGACTGAAAGAGGTGCAGACGGCCGAGCTGCAGCTGCAGAAGGGCGCACAGGTCACCCGCCAGCAGATTTGGGAGCGCAAGCTCTTGGACTTCTCGCTGCGCAACAACCTGCTGAACCTGCGCACGGGTCGGCGTGTCATTCCGTTTGTGTCGTTCGATATCGACGTGCTCGAAGACCATATCTTCGACCGCGAAGACTATAGCATGCAGGCCGTGCCGGTGAAGAAGCTGCTGAAGCCCGACGAGTTCGGCATCTACGACTCGCGCCTCTACAAGGACGAGTTGCAGCAGCTGGTGTCGGAGGACATCAAGCACAACCGCCTGAACGCCTATCTCTCGGCAGACGAGATGGCGAGCACGCAGAAGTTCCTCTACCGCGAGTCGCGAACGGCACTGGAAGAGAACGGTGCCAACTCGCTCTACATGGTGTTTGGCCTGATGCGCTGGTATGAGAACGAGAAGAGTGTGCGCCCGCGCTACGCCCCGCTGTTGCTCATGCCCGTGGAGCTGGTGCGCCGCAGCGGTAATAACTATGTGGTGCGCCGCCGCGATGAAGAGATGACCATCAACACCACGCTCGTGGAGATGCTGCGCCAGCAATACCAGATTGACCTGAAGGGACTGCAGCCGCTGCCCGAGGACGAGAGCGGTGTCGACGTGCGGGCAATACTCGCCACGGTGCGCGCTCAGCTGGCCTGCCAGCCACGCTGGGATGTGGTGGAGGAGGCAATGCTCGGTCTGTTCTCGTTCAACAAGTTCGTGATGTGGAACGACATACACAGCAATGCCGAGAAGATGCGCCGCTCGCCCATCATCGAAAGCCTGTTCCAGAAACACTGGGTAGGAGAGGAGAGCCCTTCGGGCGTTCAAAGTTCAAATGCGCCTGCGGCGCGTTCAAAGAGCCCTTCGGGCGTTCAAAGTTCAAAGGTTCAAGAAGGAGTCGATGAGACCGATGCCCGCCACATAGACCTTCACGTGGCACCGCATGAGTTTGCGATTCCCGTGGACGTGGACTCCTCGCAGATGGAGGCCGTGGTGGAGTCGGGCGAGGGCCGCAGCTTCATCCTCTATGGTCCTCCGGGAACGGGCAAGAGCCAGACCATCACCAACATGATTGCCAACGCCCTCTACCACGGTCGGCGCGTGCTGTTCGTGGCCGAGAAGATGGCTGCCCTCGAGGTGGTGCAGAAGCGACTGAAGAAAATCGGTCTCGACCCGTTCTGCCTGGAGTTGCACTCCAACAAGGTGACGAAGAGCCACCTGCTGCGCCAGCTGCAACAGACGCTCGACCTCACACGCATCAAAGACCCCGAGCAGTATGAGCAGGCATCGAAGGAACTCTTCGAGCAGCGCCAGCAGCTCACGGGCTATATACGCCTGTTGCACAAGAAGCAGGCATCGGGACTGTCGCTCTACGACTGCATCTGCCGCTACGAAGGCATCGAAGGTGAGGGTATTCCGCCCTCCGCACACTTCGTGAACGGCCTCACCGATAGCAAGCTGCAGGAGGCTGCCGAGAAGATTGAAACCCTCGACACGGTGTTCGCCATCACGGGGCCCGTTGCCCGCCACCAGTTGCAGGGCCTGAACATCTACGACCCGTCGCAGCAGACGCAGATGCAGATTGCCGAGTGGCTCTCGCAGCTTGCCTCGCAGGTGGAGACCACCGACAAGCTCATCAACCTCATCAACGGACAGGCTGGATTCAAGCAGCCTCACTCGCTGAACGGAGCTCGTTGGGCAGAGCAACTCATCGCCAAGCACGATGCGCTAGCAGGGCAGTACACCGAGGGAATCTTCGCACAAGACCCGCAGCAGCTGCGCGCGCAGTGGACTGCCGTATGTGGAAAATGGTTCCTGCCGCGCTTCTTCGCCAAGCGGTCGTTCATGAAAGGCCTGCGTGCCTTCCGTGCCGATATGGGCGAGGGCGATGTGGAGTCGCTCTTCGGACAGCTCGACGCCTTCCGCCAGCAGCTGCGCGAGGGTGGTCTGCAGGCGCTTCCCATGGTGCCACCGGCAGCCATCCAGGCCTGCCGCGACTTGCTACAGGGCGTGGAGAAGATGAAGGCGGTCTGCGACTTCGACGACGAGAACCTCGACACGCTTGCCCGTCTGATTCCACAGTGGCAACAGGCATTGGGCAGCAGTCGCGACTGGGCGCAGTGGTGCATCCGCAAGCGCGAGCTGCAGGAGTTGCATCTGGAGAAGGTGGTCGACTACATGAACCATGCCAGCACCACGGGTCATGCCGCCGCACAAGCCATGCTGAAGGGCACCTATAAATATATGGCGATGCAGATAGTGGACAGCGAGCCACAGCTGCAGATGTTCAATGGCCTGCTGTTCGAAGATGCCATTGCAAAATATCGCGATATGGCAAAGCAGTTCCAGGAGCTCACGAAGAAGATGCTCTACTGCAAGCTCGCCGCCAACGTGCCCTCGCAGGCGCTGAAGCCAACGGCCATCACCGAGCTGGGCATCCTGAAACGCTATATCGCCACCAATGGTCGCGGTGCCACCATCCGACACATCATGGACCAGATTCCGACGCTGCTGCCGAAGCTCTGTCCGGTGATGCTGATGAGCCCCATCTCGGTGGCACAGTTCATCGACCTCGACCAACCGCCGTTCGACATCGTGTGCTTCGACGAGGCATCGCAGATGCCAACGTCGGAGGCCGTGGGCGCTATCGCCCGTGGTAAGGCACTCATCTGTGTGGGCGACCCGAAGCAGATGCCGCCGACGAGCTTCTTCGCCACGAATGCGGTGGACGAGGAAGAGGCCGACATCGACGACATGGAGAGCATCCTCGACGATTGCATCACGCTGTCGCTGCCCGCCCGCTATCTCACATGGCACTACCGTTCGAAACACGAGAGCCTGATTGCTTTCTCCAATGCACAGTACTACGAGAGCAAGCTCTACACGTTCCCATCGGTCGACGACCGTGCGTCGAAGGTGCAGCTCATTCCCGTCGACGGCACCTACGACTATGGTAAGACGCGCTGCAACCGTGCGGAGGCCGAGGCCATCGTGAAGGAGGTGGTAAGACGCCTGAGCGATGACGAGCTCGCCAAGCGCAGCATCGGTATCGTGTCGTTCAGCAAGGTGCAGCAGAACCTCATTGAGGACTTGCTCACCGACGAGCTGGCGAAGCATGCCGACCTGGAGCGCAAGGCTTACGACGTGGAGGAGCCCATCTTCATCAAGAACCTCGAAAACGTGCAGGGCGATGAGCGCGACGTCATCCTCTTCTCGGTGGGCTATGGTCCCGACAAGACGGGAAAGGTGTCGATGAACTTCGGTCCGCTGAACAATTCCGGTGGTGAGCGCCGACTGAACGTGGCGGTTTCGCGTGCACGCTATGAGATGATGGTGTTCTCGACGCTGAAGCCTGAGCAGATTGACCTGCGCCGCTCGAGTGCGCTGGGCGTGGCAGGACTGAAGGCATTCCTGGAGTTTGCACGCAACGGACGCATGGCGGTGAGTGCCGGACAGGTGAAGGCGCCGACCGAACATGCTGAAATCATCGATGCCGTGGCCGGTGAGATTCGCAAGATGGGCTACGAGGTGGATACCTCCGTGGGACGCTCCGCATTCAAGATCGACCTGGCCGTGCTCGACCCGAAGAACGACCAGAACTACCTGCTCGGCATCATCTGCGACGGCACGCGCTACTACGAGACGAAGACCGAGCGCGACCGCGAAATCTGCCAGCCTGGCGTGCTGCAGGGGCTCGGCTGGAAGCTTATGCGCCTGTGGTCGGTGGACTGGCTGATGAATAAGGAGGCGGTGATGGATCGCATTCGCAAGGCTCTCGAGAAGCCGGAGGAGCCCAAGCCGGCCAGCGCTCCGAAAGTTGCTGCCGTGAAGGGTGGCATAGAGCATGCCGCCCCGCTGCCTTTTGCCGTGAGCAAGGATGAGATTGTGAAGGAGACGGAGGTGACGATGTCGCCGGCGCTGGAGAAGGCGGTGAAGAAGTATCAAAGTGCAGTCGACAAGATGCCGGAGGGCGATATCGAAGAATATGCCCGCTTCCTCATTCGCCAGCAGCTGGCAGTGCCTCTCGACGACATGAAACGGCAGTTCGCCAAGGCGATGGGCTACAGCCGTCGCACCCAGCAAACCGACATCGCCCTCGAAACGGCTGTCGCCATGCTCATCGATAAAGGCGAACTCACGGAGAAAGATGGAAACATCACATCAGTTAGTTGAGAGTTTAGAGTTGAGAGTTTAGAGTTCTTTCTCCGCTTCGCTACGAAAGCGCCGCTTCGCGTCGAGCGGAGAGTTTAGCCTTCGGGATTGCGTTACACCAACGGTAGGGGCAGACCCCCGTGTCTGCCCGAACAATGACGAGCAGCCAACGTGGTCCCCTCCTCCATGGAGGAGGGGTGTCCGAAGGACGGGGTGGTAGCGAAACAAAGGTGACTGGGGTCGAGCGGAGAGTTTAGAGTTGATAGTTGATAGTTTAGAGTTGATAATTATGATTACCCGATGCGGCTTCAAGGCATTCCTCGCCCACATCTCCTCTTCCTTGAGAGTGGAAGTGGTGGCAGGCCTCCTCTCCCTCCCCCTTTGGGGAGGGGCGGGGTGGGGCTCTCTCTCCGCCCAGCAGCTGCATCGCTATAATCCCAACTTTGGCTTATCTGCAGAGAACTTTTGCGACACCATCAGCATCGACGTGGAGGACGATCTCATCCTCATGCCCGTGCGGATAGATAATAAGGTGTATCGCTTCTGCCTCGACACAGGCTCCAGTCAGGGCATGGTGTATGCCAATAGCAACATACCTGATCTCGTACCGCTGGGCAACATCATCTCCCGCGATGCCAACAACCACGTCGACACAGTGCAGGTCATTCAGCTGCCGCCGTTCACTCTTCCAACGAATAGCTCTCAGCTCACGGTCAGCGGCTATGTGGCATCGCTCATGCCGCGACACTCCATCAGCGATAAGTATGATGCCATTATCGGCTTCGACCTCTTCAATCGTGGCATCTGTGCAAAGATTGATAAACAGCGAGGCTTACTGATTCTCACCGATGAGAAGAAACTCTTCCGTGCAGAGGAGAAGGCGGGCTACACGCTGCGTTACAAACTGAAGTGGTTCGTGCCTTATCTGTATGTGAGTCCCTTCGTGAGGCATACCGACGAGGCTCTCTTCGACACGGGGGCACCATTGTTCTACACGATGAGCCGCGAAAGCTTCGACTCTCACCTTGCCTCCGACCTTGCCAATCTGCACAAGAACCTCGGGGCCGGCATTGAGCGACAGGTGGAAGGGCGTGCCGAAGGACATCTCACGCTCGGTGGCTTCGGACTCGAGAAGAAAGACGAAGTGGTGTTCCTGCATCTCGACCGGTTGAAATGGGGCGACTTCGCATTCACCGACCTGCACACCATCACCACGCAGGGTGCCTCGAAGATAGGAGCGAAACTCCTCGACTTCGGCACCGTCATCATCAATCCCTTCCGCAAGCACATCACCTTCCAACCATTTCCCAACGAAGTCCCCTCCTCCGGGGAGGAGGGGTTAGGGGTGGTAGCGAGACCCTCCCCCTCGGGGGAGTTGGAGGGGGGCTCTTCTTCTGTCCGCGTTGGCAACAAACAGTTCAGCGTGGCCTTCGTTCCCTACAAGGGACAAGCCGTCGTAGGACTCATCTGGGAAGGTAGTCCCCCTTACAAGGCGGGCATGCGACAGGGCGACGTTATCTTACAAATAGACCAGCGCCCCATCAACTCCTTCGCCGACTTCCAGCGCTTTGGATTCATCAAGGGCGAGCGCCACCGCTTCCGCCTACGCGACCAGCAAGGCGTGGAGAAAATAGTAGAATGTATCATCAAAGAATAACATCTCCGCTCGACGCGAAGCGGCGCTCATTCCCGAGCAAGCTCGCCTACCCGTAGCCTTTCGTAGCGCAGCGGAGAAAGAACCTCTCAACCTCTCAACCTCTCAACTCTCCGCTCGACGCGAAGCGGCGCTTTCGTAGCGAAGCGGAGAAAGAACTCTCAACCTCTCAACTTCAACTCTATGAAACCCAGATTTGCCGTCATCGTATTCCTGTTCTTCACCATTTCATCGGTGTTGTCGGGAATGAAAAGTTTTAATGATACCCGTGAAATGGTGGATGCCGATTTGCACCAGGCACTTGTTCTGACGCTGGCAGCGCAGGACCACACCATCATCACCCCCGACACCATTCGCAACTATCGTGCTAGTCTCGCCATCGGTGAACTCCGCGACACAGCCTATCTGGCCTATACCCTGCAGGGCGAGATACAGGCGAAGTGCTCCATGGCAGCCGTCTTCTGGCTGAGCGACCAGCGCCTCTCCGGCCTTTTCGCCTTCCTTGCTGCTTGCTGGGCCATTGCCTCTCTCCTATGGTATCGCCGCAAGACGCTCCAAAGTCTATCCTCGTTCCCATACGCCCCATCCTCGCTCCCTTACGCCCCGTCCTCCTCTCCTGCAGCAGATCCTTCCTTTGGTGGCTTGCGCTACGATGAGGCTACGCAGCATTTCTACAATCCGCAGGGCGAGCCCGTTCATCTCACGCCCATGCAGCATCATCTGCTCACGATGTTCTTCCTCTCACCGCAGCATGAACTGTCGCATAGCGAGATTGCTGATGCCCTCTGGCCAAAGAAGCCCGATGCCTCAGAAACCCTCTACACCCTCATCCGCCGCCTGAAGGTTGTCCTCGCCCAGCATAGCACCCTCACCGTCGTCGTCGACCGTGGCCGCAGCTATAAGTTGGAGTCCCAATCTTAAACCTCAACTTCTCAACCTCTCAACTTCTCAACCTCTCAACGTCTCAACGTCTCAACTTCAGAAGTGGATTTGTCAGACAATTGTCAGACTCTTTTTTCGTCTGACAAAAGGTAAAGGTCGTACCTTTGCCGTATGAAACGATTCGCTTTTGATTATCGAAGTGCCGATACGGCTATAGGATGGATGGTATTTGCCATCGCCGCTTTCACGTATGTTTCTACCTTGGAACCCACCGCCTCGTTTTGGGATTGTCCAGAGTTCATCCTGAGTGGATATAAACTGGAAGTGGGTCATCCGCCTGGAGCACCGTTTTATATGCTTGCCGCCAACGTCGTCTCGCAGTTGGCAGCTGACAAGACCCAGGTGGCTTATATGATGAACCTCATGAATGCATTGCTGTCGGCAGCAACGGTGATGTTTCTCTTCTGGACCATCACCCATCTCGTTCGGCAGCTCTCTCCGTGCGAAAAACATCTCCGCTCGACGCGAAGCGGCGCTTTCGTAGCGCAGTGGAGAAAGAACCTTTCTAAACTCTCTCAACTTGCTTCGCAGGGGTTGTTGGCAGGCTTTGTCGGCGCACTCATCTATTGTTTCTCTGATACGTTTTGGTTCTCGGCGGTTGAGGGTGAGGTGTATGCCTTCTCGTCGTTCTTTACGGCCATTGTGTTCTGGCTCATCCTGAAATGGGAGGAACATGCCGACGAGCCACATGCCGACCGATACCTCGTCCTCATTGCTTATATGACGGGCCTTTCCATCGGTGTGCATCTGCTCAATCTGCTTTGTCTGCCCTCCATCGTCTTGGTATGGTACTACCGCCGCCACCCGGATGCAACACTTCGTGGGTCGCTCAAGGCGCTGGCGGTGTCGTTCCTTCTGTTGGCGGGTGTGCTCTATGGTGTCATCCCTGGTATTGTGAAGATGGCCGGATGGTGTGAACTGCTGTTCGTCAACGTGTTGCACTGCCCTTACAATACGGGTGTCTACATATATGTCGTCCTGTTGTTTCTGGCCATTGCGTCAGGACTCTGGTTCACGATGCGTCGCTGCAAACGGCTTTGGAACACTGCCCTTCTCTGCTTGCTCATGCTTGTCATCGGCTATAGCAGCTATGCCGTCATCCTCATCCGCTCGGCAGCCAATCCGCCGATGGACCAAAACTCGCCCGACGATGTCTTCACACTCGCAAGCTATCTTGCCCGCGACCAATATGGCCAGCGCCCGCTCATCTATGGGCAGGCCTATACGTCGCAGCCGGTCTACGAACCTGTCGCAGGTTCCAATATGATGCGCATGAAACTCAAGAAGGGGGCTCCCGTTTACAAGCGAAGACTCGCATCGCCCGGCAAAGGCCAGCAGCGAGACGAATACTATGTTGCAGAGACGCAGGACCGCGTTGTGTATGCACAAAATATGTTCTTCCCTCGCATGTGGGACTCGCAGAAAGCCGATGCTTATGAGCAGTGGATGGGTGGCGTCAGCGGGCGCATGGTGCCTTACGACTATGGGGGTGAACTGGTCAATGTGAAGATGCCCTCGCAGTGGGAGAACCTGCGTTTCTTCCTGTCCTATCAGTGCAATTTCATGTATTGGCGCTACTTCATGTGGAACTTCTGCGGGCGTCAGAACGATGTGCAGGGACAAGGTGAACTAGAACACGGCAATTGGATTACGGGCATTCCGTTAATCGATGACCTACGGCTCGGCAACCAGTCGCTATTGCCCGACGACTTGCGCAACAACAAAGGACGGAATGTCTATTATGGTTTGCCATTGTTGCTTGGACTCCTCGGTCTCTTCTGGCAGGGCCTGCGACGCGGACGGCGTGGCATCCAACAGTTCTGGGTGGTGTTCTTTCTGTTCTTCATGACAGGGCTCGCCATCGTCGTCTATCTCAACCAGAACCCGCTTCAGGTGCGCGAGCGAGACTATGCCTACGCAGGTTCGTTCTATGCCTTTGCCATCTGGTGTGGCCTTGGCGTCGCTGCCCTTAACAATATGTTCCGCCACCTCCATCTCCCTCCCTCTTTGGGGAGGGCTGGGGTGGGGCTTCTCCCCTTTCTACTGGGGAAGGTCGGGGTGGGGCTTATCCCTCTCCTGATGGCTTCACAGAACTGGGACGACCACGACCGCTCCCATCGTTTCGCCTGTCGAGACTTCGGGCTCGACTATTTGGAGTCATGCCAACGCGACGAGGACTTTCCTACTAGAGATGAAAGCAAGGGCGGGCACCCCATCCTTTTCTGTGATGGCGACAACGACACGTTCCCACTTTGGTATAATCAAGAAGTAGAGGAGGTACGCACGGACGTGCGCGTGTGTAACCTTAGTTATCTACCTACCGACTGGTACATCGACCAACAGCGGCGACCCAATGCCAATGCTCCCGCACTTCCTATCCCATGGCAGCATGCCGACTATGCTGGCGATAAACGCAACTATATCCCCATACAGCCTGAGTTGCGACAGCAAGTAGAGGACTTTTGTCGGCAACACCCAGACGAAGCCCGGCAACAGTTTGGCGACGAGCCGTTTGAGTTGCATAACATCCTGCGGCATTGGATGTGCAACGATGATCCTTCGATGCAGGTCATCCCGACTGATAGCATCTATCTGCGCATCGATAAACAGGCGGTGCGCGAAAGTGGTATGATGGCTCCCGACGGTCGGTCTGCTGCCATGCTCACCGATGAGGAGATTCCCGACCGCATGGAGATTTCGCTGAAAGGCTGGCGCGGATTGCACAAGGGGCAGCTGGCCTTCCTCGAGACGCTTGCCAATGCCAACTGGCGACGTCCTGTCTACGTCTGTTCCTCCGTGCCCGCCAACCATTATCTGAACCTCGACGAATATCTCGCCCTCGAAGGCATCGCCGAACGCATCACCCCCTTCCGCCATCAGCCCGACGAGGTACGCATCGACACCGGTCGCACCTATCACAATCTCATGCACCGCTTCCGCTATGGCGGTCTCAGTCGCCCAGGCCTCTACCTCGATGGCACTACTGCGAGCATGGGTTGGCGCATGCGTCGCACCTTCGCAGAGCTCGCCTTACAGTTGTCGCATTCCGACAAGGAAAAGGCCCTGCAGGTGTTGCAGCGGTGTGATCGCGAACTACCAGCCTACAACCTGCCGTTCAACTACGAGAGTGGAGCCCACTACCTGGCACGAGCCTATGCCTTGCTGAATAAGGCACCGCAGGCATGGCGCCATATCGATGCTGTCTGGCACCTTTCTTCGCAATACTTGCGCTGGATACTCTCCCTTCCCGACAACCGTCGTTCTGGCTACGCCCGTCTCTACCAGCAGCACTTCGCAGTGCTTTATCATCTGGTGCAATCGGCTCAACTCCTCGATTCCACGCGTGCCGAACAGATGTCCCACCAACTTCTTGTCTATCAGCAGGCGTGGGAGCAATAATCATCTCTCGATGTCTCTATTTCTTTCCGGTGATTTTTCCTGTTCTATGTCCAAATCTTCTTGTTTGCGCCCCCTTTTTCCTTGATTTATGTCAAGAAAGCTAAAAAATCGCGGATTTTTGGAAAATAATCGCAAAAATATTTGGTGGGTTCATGAAAAAGCAGTACTTTTGCATCCGCTTTCGAGGGACACCCCTTGGCAAGCGAACAAAAGAAGCGATCTTTGAATAGATTTACATAAGACAAGAAGTAG
>ONCG01000026.1 GCA_900316285.1 uncultured Prevotellaceae bacterium | reverse complement strand
GATGATACTAAGATCACCTTCGAGAACAATGTCTGGGTAGAGTGAGACCAATGGTGGCAACAAATGTGCATCTTCAATGCACTTGTTCATCGGCTCAACGATGAATCCACCTCCATTCACAGGCTCTGCATCTTGGAGTGCCTTGAATGATTGTTTGATGATGTCCTTTCCCATCATTTCAATCCTTTCTCTATCCGTTCAACATCCGATTGCTTGTACTGATTCTTGCCACCCAGTTTATAACAGGGCAGATAGCCACTGGCATTCCAACGCCAGAGTGTTGCTCTGCTCTTTCGCAGACGCTTAATCACTACAGCCTCGTCAATCATCACGTCATTCTCAGCTTCTTTTCGGGACTGAGCAAGTTCGTCAGGACTGAGCAAGTTCGTCAGCCCATTCAAGAAAGGCAGACTTCAGGACACCAACAGTTGTTATCACCACAGTATTTGACTGTGAATCGTCTAACATTGCTATAGACTTCATTACTCAAATATGGCAGGTTCTTTTGGCGATCCTCACGGTCAGACATTGACCTCGCACCTACCGGGATCCATCCTCTGCAATGAGGCTTGCAGCGATTTCACGGTGCGAAAGTACAACTTTTTGAAATACGCTTGATTTATTTTGAGTAGCTTGCGGTAGCCGACTACCGAAAGCTACTTCTGTTAATCGGTTTTAACGCAAAAAGGCACAAAAAAGGCCTGTAACTACGAGATTACAGACCTTATCGCAAACACTCTAAGGAAATCTTTTCTTAGACAAAAGACCAGAGCCAACGGAAAAATTGATAGAGCATATTCTTAGGCGACATAGAGGTCTTAACAAATTCTATTCGACCATCGTCATGCTTAGTATAGCCTATCCTTGACCTCAATAATGTCCTAATAGGTCGGAAGAATGTTTCACGGTCACCCCTATCTAATTGTGCAAGTTCCTTGTTATAAGCCTTCTGATGAATAGAAAGGAATTCGTCTTTTATATTTTCGTATTTACAACTGCTTATCAAGCCCTCATCGCGTGCAACAAACATGACAGTAGCAGCACCTTTCCCAACTTCTCCATCAATCATAAAGTGTAGTGTGTCTATTATTTCCTTGGCTCTTTCTGGGAATAGTACAACCTTCAGAAAAGACGACGGCCTACTTTCTTTATTCATTTGCCTCCACATTTTGAGGAAGGCAAGAACTATCTTCGGGGTCAATCCTTTAAAAGATTTTCCTAAAAGTTGTTTTATTAGTCCTTCGACCTCATCATAATGATTCTTTGCCCGAATAAACAGATATTCTATCACCCGCTTGTGACTTCTGTCTTTCTCACAGAACTGCTCAAAAGTCAAATTAGGTCTTTCGGTCATTATCACCATAACCTCTGCAACCGACTCCAACGATGGGACAGGAATATTGTCATCTACCTTCCCGTCTGGTTGTAAACGCTGTTTGATCAAAGACATTACGTACTCGACATTCTTATCAGTATTGGACTTTCCGTATTCTCTGTCCAGATTCTCATAAAACTCGTCAAATTTATCTTTTGCCATACCTTACCCTACAATCTTTAAATCCTTGTTTACATAATACAACGGCTGCTTATACGCATAGCACATCAACACGAAACGATCTTTCATATCCATGTGAGTATAGTGATTCACCGCATCACTGCCCTCATGATGTAATCCGGCTGCATACATGTTTATCTGCGCCTTTGTCAGAATGTCCACATGGGTCTTACGACAGATTTTGCTGCTAGCCAATTCATACAGAGGCTCGTATTGATTATTACCCAGTTCATCATTGAACACTGCACATTTGCGGTCTATGCCGCAATACTTTATCAGTTCTTTTATTTTCACATTATAGCCACTCTTTCCACAAATATACTTTAAGACATGGAACTGGAACTTATACTTCATGATGATGTCATAGGCAAAGCGCATCACAGGAGTTTCAATCTCCTTACGACCCACATTTTCTCTGAGCGTTTTCTCAGGCAAATAGTGCACATACATGACTCCTTCATCCGATACAGCAATGTTCTCCATCGACAGTCGCTTGAATTCACTGATTCGGCAACCAAAAGCACATTGCAACAGAAAAGCATCCTTCGTTTCCTGTAAAGTCTCTGGCACCTCCGTGTCCTTCAGTTTTAGATATTCTTCTTGAAGAAGGAAAACAGGCGGGTTGTATGACTCACGCATCATCGTACGCTTCTTGTTCTTACCCAGATGGGCAAAAGGGGAAATGCTTAACTCACCTTTTTCTATCAGTTCATTAAAGAAAGCCTGAACGCATTTCATCTTGGCAGCAACGGTATTCTGATCACGACGCTCAGTTGGTACATTCCTGGTCATCAGCAAATCATACAGGCTCTTATGCTTTTTCACATATTTGTATTCATCAAACAGGAATTGACGATAATCCGTAATATCATCTGCATCAAATTCTGATGGAGTGACTTTCAACCTATGCTGGATGGTTAGGAAACGAGTAAGCTCACCTAACGAAACCTTGTAGTGTCTCTGCCTGCCCTCTCCAAAATTACCATCCCTTAAGCCATCATCAATATACTTTGAAAACCTGTCAATAAGTGTCATCTCCGTTAGGGCCTTTACGCTTTTCTGAGGATGGAGTATCATGGTGATAGCCTTCTCAAACTCATCGGTTGTTATTCGCGTCTTATCCTTCTGCTCGCACAATTGTTTGTAGGCAGTTTCCATAGCATCAATCTCCGTATCAATGTCAAGCTTTAGCTTTTTGTTATAGACACTGACACGTGGCTTCAGTTCACCAGTATCATCAAACTTATCCAAATCCTTCAAGTCTGCATCAATCTCGCTTTTATGGTACAAATCAACGCCTCTACCATCACGCAAGCGGAAACGGAGCCGGATAGTTCCTTCAGCCTTATTAGTCCTCTTTACTATCGTTAGTCCTTTCATACCTATTCTATTATTAAAGCGTGTTTCAAATGTGGTGCAAAGGTACTAATTTTGCACCACCAAACCAAACTTTTGCACCACATTTTTGAAACGCTTTAATATATTTAACTTCATAAATACCTGATTTACAAAGCAAACCATCTCAAATTTGTTTCACAGCATTTCGAATTTTGAATCCCAACGGGATCACAAAGGAAAATGGAGAATTAAATAAGAAAGCTCGCTTTCAATTATTTAAGGCTCCTTTTTTCTTTGTTGGATGGCTGGCGCCAGCCATAGGGAAAGGCGGAGCCAATTCCAACAGTACAAAAGGAAAGGCGCAGCCAATTCCAACAGTACAAAGGGATAGGCGCAGCCAATTCAACGGGATCACAAAAAACTCGACTCCCTGTCATCATCGCGATGGCAGGGAGTCCTTCATGGAAAAAAACAATCAATTATAATGATAATATGGGTGGGAAACCCTCATCATTCTTGATTCAGAATCATGTCGACCAAAGCGTTGATGTCATCCTCGTTGACACCATTCTTCTCGTTCACGTCTGCTGCCTTCGGGTCATATTGTGAAGCATCGCCGCCACGCAGGATGTTCACCAGAGCCGTCACGTCGGCAATCGTGATGTCACCATCGTTGTTCACGTCGCCCAGCAACACTTTCTCGAATGGCAGAACCAATTCAGCCGAACCCGTATATTCCAACCACGCCTTGTTGGCCGGCATCGCTGTACCCGTTGCCTTCACAAATCCCAGTTTGCCGGATGTGATACCGAGGACGTACTTCTGCGGGTTGGTGGGAGCAGTGAAGTGATTGGCATTGAAAGAACTCGTGCCACTAGATGTTGAGAACGTCATCGTCCCATCCGTATTGCAATAGTAGTTGCCTTTCAACAGATTGGTTCCCGTGTAGTTTGTTGCCGTTGATGCCGCTGGAGCCCCTGATGTAATAGAAACATCTGGTGCCGTGAACAGCGGAGCCCCTGTCGGTATCAGCTGACAGTCTGCAGTTACATTTGAACCACACTCCAACAATACAGGCGTACCTGCAGGAACTGTACCTCCAGCCGTAGCCACTGTCTCCAATTCCAAAGTGCCATCGGCATTAATGGCCGTCACCACATAAGCATTCAGCACCTGCCCACTCAGTTTGAAGGCATACGGCACATAAAGCGTCGTATAGTATTTTCCGCCAAACTCTATCTCGGGTTTTACATTGAAATGAGTTACAGGCTCAATATACCACTTAGAATTTTGTGCAGAGTTGGATGCGTTGATGGCAAATGTTCCGTTGTTGTCAACGAAATAACGCATGCCTAAATTCGGATATCCTACAAAAAGAACATACGTATCAGACTTCAGTTCTATCTTTGCCGTGTAGAGTGTCTCTGCACCCGAACCACTCACTTTGTCAATTGTGATGTAACGATCTTTAAACTCCAGTTCTACTGATCCTGGATAGGTTCCTGTAGTTAGTGTCAGCAAACTTGTACCCTGCCCAATCAGATTATAGTCGTAATTAGAAGTATTGGTATTCTTCTTCTTTGCATAAATCACTGCAGCTGGGTCTATACACTCCGCATCTTGCACCATGTGGATATCAGTCTGAAGATACTTGCCAACACATTCAAGAGCGCGAGCTTGACCATCCGAAGAAGATGCTTTGCTCAATCCGCCACAAGCTGTACCAATAGCAGTTGTAAAATTGAATTTGTCATTTGTCAAACTGATGTAGTCACCTGTTCTGTCGGCATTGCGGAATCGGTAGAAGCCCGTGCCGTTCAGCTGGGCATTCATAGGCAGGCTGCACACTGCGAGCAGTGCCGATGCCGCCATTCTTGTCATGTAGTTTTTCTTCATGTCGTTTGTGTTTAACTGTCGGAAGTAAAAACGGTTGTCGCTATGCTCTTCGTAATTTCAAGAAAACCTTCATTGAAGTGTTGAATGATTTTGAAATAGATTTTTTTAAATTTTGAGCGAAGCGACCTTTGTCAAACCCGTTTCCGGTATTCTTCTTTTTTCTAAAGACGGAGCACCGAGTTTTTGGTGCCACTCGATGCTCCGCCATTATCAATTCTAAAATCAATGATCAATCCTGAGGCTGAGGTTTCAGGATGTTCACAAGAGCCGTAACGTCAGCGATGTTGATATACTCGTCGTCGTTCACATAAGCAGCATCGAAGTCGTAGTTGTCCGGTTTGTTCTCAATAGTTACCTTGCCCAGTACGATTTCAACCAATGCCGTCAGGTCTTTTTCGTCAATGACGCCGTCGCGATAAACATCACCCTTCATGAACAGCTTCACAGGATCTAATTCCTCGTTCTCGGTCACGATGAAGGCTTCATTGTTCTTCACAGGATCCCAGCTTCCATAGAAGCCCAGTTTCTGGTTACCCATACTCAGAATACGGACAGGCGTATTTTCCATTTCGTCTTCTGTCTTCTCCTCGTAAGCCTTGTCAAGTTCTCCCTCGACAGCTATTCCGAAGAAGTACTTGTTGTTCACCGTTCCAGCATTCTTACGCTTCAGATAAGAATATTCGTTTGCGAGTGATTGGCTCAACTTTGCAAGCATAGAGAATATACTCTCCACCTGAGGAGTATTGATCTCATACTCATTGATCAAGTAGTCGGCACCGACAAGCAGGTTAGTCTCGGGAGTCGTGCCAGCCTTGGTGCTGAGCGTCAGCGTCATCGTCTGGTCAGCGGTTTGCTCGGCATCGAAGGTAGCCTGTAGCAGTACGGGTGTCTGGGCTGCGATAACGCCAGAGATCTCTTCCTTAGTTGCGAAACCTGTAGTCTCGTTGATACCTGTGATTGCGTAAGCCTTCACGTTCTCAGGCAACTCGTATGCAAAGTCCACATACAGCGTCTTGTACATTTCCTTGCCATTGTTCTTGCTCAGAGTTGCATCGAAGGTCACGTCGAAGCCGTCACGCTTGGTCAGCGTCCAGGCTGTGGAGGCGTCAGTGATTTGGCTGTTACCCTCACTGATGATGTCAACACCCGATGCGCTCGGCACAATGTAGTACTTGAAGTTCGGACGAATCTGCGGAATCTTCTCAATGTACTTACCATAATCACCCAGCTCGCTGATGTTATCGTTCAGATAGCTCTTCACCTTATCCCAGTAAATCATGGCTGTCTCGTGGGCGAAGTTCCAGATATTAGCCTCACTCGAGAGCACTTCCGTGAAGAACTTGGCGGTCGAAGCTTCATCTACAGGTTCTGTCAGTTTGTTTTCTTCATTAACTATCAAAGCCCAGATGTTATGAACCTTGAACTTCTTTGCCCAGTCGCTGTCCGGGTGATGAAGGCGTTCAGCCACCTTCAGCAGGATTTCCTCTACAAATCCTTCCAGCTTCGGCAGACGGCTGTCAACCAGCTCCTTGTTCTCTGCGTAGAAGTCAACCACGGGCTTCATGCTTGGTGTGCGACCATAGATGCGGTAGGTATTATTCTCGCCCTCCAGATAGAGGTGGTAGTCAAATTCCTTGTTGAACTTATCGAGAATCAGGTCTGCACCCTGCTCGCCGATGATAGGATCATCAACATTGGCAGCGAGTTTCTTCACCACTTCTTTCACCAGTTCGGGCACGTAGCTCATAGCGCGCTCAGCATAGCGAGGCAGGTCAACAGCCTGCGAGCGCAGCACCTTCACACCGTCTTCCTCAGCCTTCACGCGAATCACGGTGCCGGCACTCTTCGTGTCGCTGAC
Source organism: uncultured Prevotellaceae bacterium (assembly GCA_900316285.1). Taxonomy (GTDB): domain Bacteria; phylum Bacteroidota; class Bacteroidia; order Bacteroidales; family Bacteroidaceae; genus Prevotella. The sequence goes on along the minus strand of ONCG01000026.1, from coordinate 60,490 downwards.
CAGGGTCACCGTCTTGCGACCAGCCACGTTCACGTACTTGCCCTCGTTAGTCTGGATGGTGTAGTAGCCGTCCTCGACCACAGCACCCTTAGCCTTCTCCTTGATGGTGAAGGTCTTCGGTTCAGTAACATCACTTGCCACACCGTCCTTCACAGCCCATGCCTTAATGGTGGCATCTTCCGTAATTGTGAAAGGAGCGGAATAGGTCTGAGCCTCACCGTCATTCAAAGTGTACATGATAGTACCCTCGCCAGCCATTGCAATCTGCAGTTCACCCTCATACTCACCACTGTCGTGGAAGATGATGGGAGCAGTGGGAAGAACAGTAGGAGTAGTGTCAATCACCGTCATGACACCAGTGGATATTTTGCATGGCTCGTTATAGTCGTTACCTGTGTAAGAATGAATGAACCTCACTTGACCAGTACTAATAAGCGTTATATTTCCGTCATTGTCAATAGTGGCAACGTCCTCATTGGTGCTTGTCCAGGTCTTATAACTTGCGTCGCCCCATTGCGTATTACTAAATAATTGATCTTTCAACTGACCTCCATTAGTACCGTTGGCAAGGTCTTTCGTTTCCTCAAAACCAGTCAAATTATTAAAATAGGCCTTGAATTTAACGACCTTCAGTTTAAAATCTACTGATGCAGAAGTATAAGAGTCTGTCTCCCCAACAACCACTCTAAATGTATATTCTCCCGGCTGTGAAAAGACTTTGCCATTATTAGTGGAAGCGAGTAAAGTCACAGTTTTATTATCAGTATTCGGTATAACCGTTATTCCATCTGTCATGTCTTGAATGGTGATAGCACCAGGGCTATTGGTGTCGACATTAAGAATTACAGCAGAACTACACGACAACTGATGTTCCGTTAGATTTCCCTCAGGATTATTTGGCAAGTAAAGCCGTATTGTTGCCTGCTCCTTCACAGTGGTGCAGTAGCCAGAATAAGTGGCGGGGGTGCTAGTCTCCCATGTAATAGAAATGCTATTGAGATACAAAGCACCGTCCATAGAGCGGACGCCAATGTATTCGTAGTCACCATTAACAGTCAGCTCGGTGCTTTTACCATAAGTAATATCAAACTCTGGTCCCTCTCCTCCAATTTGTGTTCCTTGTTTGGCAAATGCATAAACATCAGAAACTTCAGAATAAGCAGTATTCTTGCCAAATACCCTTATTCTTCTTCCAGACGTAGTATTTGAATTCCAATCAACCTCAATCTTTTTCAATTTTCCGCCAGAAGCAGTAGAAATAATACCACTATTACTATTTGCTGAGCGGAGCTGAATTGATTTATTTCCGCCTGCGCTTTGTCCTGCATAAATAGCTTTAGAAGTCACTGTTTTTCCATTCCAGTTAGAATAAGTCGTTGTCCCTTCTTCTATGCCAGTTGTCTCAAGAGTCAGCACATCGGTAACAGTCTTTGAGCTACCTGCATTCTCCAACGTAGCAAACACAGCATAATAGGTCACATTCTCTGTGCCCATCGTGGCAGAAGTCACGAAAGTAGGAGCGGTATTAGTAGTACCATCAATTGTATTCGTTGTCCAACCAACGAAAGTCTTGCCGTTGACATCTGCAGGAGTACTTGGGAAAGAAATTGCAGCATCTTCAGCAAAGTCTTGTGTTGTAGTAGTCCCATTCACAGAGAAGGTTGCAGTGTGAGAAGGAATAGCTTCGAAGTTAATTTGCACTGTGCAATCGGTTTGGGCATCGACAGTGAATTCATTTCCGTCTTGAGTTATTGTTGCGGTTCCGCTGGTTACGCTGTAGGCAGGAGTTGCAAAGCGATATCCTTCTGCAGGAGTTGCTATAATAACACCATTATCGTATTCAACAGTTCCATATGCAGAGTTATTGACCACAGGTGTGATTTGGTATGTCTGAATCTCAGGAACCTCAAAAATCTGAAGTTCCAGCGTTGTATTTTCACCAGATACGAATAGCGTCGGGAAGCCAACTATTGTGTATTTCTTAGTGAGATTGCTCAGCGTGAAATTCTTGGCTTCTCCCTGACCATAGAGCTGCACAGACTGTCCACCAAGTGAAATATAATACTTGCCATCATTTTCTGTAATCGTAGCGTCTGTAATCTTATAATACTTACTCAGCTCATTATTAAAGGTCTTGTTCCAATTGGCAGCGGCTACCTCGGTTGGCATTGGTGTCGTTTCACCTTGTGTGGGAGTTATGCCGCTAATGTCAGTGAGTTGCGGATTCCCATAGCGTAGTGCATAGGTCACTGTTGCTGTGCCATTAAGAACATCACCTGCCGTCAGACCATGATCTTTCAGATAAAGAAGAACTGCTCCGCTGGCATCCTGAATATATGCATTGCTACCATTAACGTAAGTAATCACAGCATTCGTAAGCGTCACGAACCCCGTTTCTGCCGTAGACGGGGTGGCAGCTGTAAGAGCTGCTATATTAGCATAAGGCTCTACAATCGTATACGCTGCACTTGCAACTTCACTATTGTTATAATCTGTCTTTAAAGCATAAGCTTTAATGGTGGTAGCTGCAGTGATTTCGATAGGATCAGAATAAACACTGCTACTGGTTGATGGGGTTGATCCATCAATAGTGTAGTAGATTGTAGCACCCTCAGTGCTGTTGATGCTTATGGTTGTTCCAGAAACAACTGGACCTGCTGCAGGTGAGAAAGTTGGGGTTGCACAGGTGGGGGTGCTAGATGCAACCTCGGTAGCCGTTAATTTTATGTTGTCAATACGTGTATTTTTAGAATTACTGCTGGGGTGGAAAAATTTAAGTGCAATGGTAGTATGATTTGCAACAGATAACTCAGCGCTCTCAAAATTATCATTAGGTCCAGAACAAGTCGACAAAGAAGTAAAGTCACCTGTGCCATCAAACTGATAATATACAGTAGTCGAGCTTCCACTATTTGCTTGAGCCCAAGAGACCTTTACCTTTGTAGAGTTATACAGTTTTATTCCAGTAACTTGAATATAACCATCTACACTCTTGTTTAGCCATACATGAGCCCCAGTCATGTAAGTAGCTGATCCGCCATTTGCCATAGCATTACTTGAAGTGTATGATAATGAACTTGCATCAGAGGCTACAAATGTCGTGGGATTAAGATAATCACCCCATGAAGTTGTTTCAGAGAAAGAAGTGCTGTTAGATGGACTTCCTTTAAAAGGCTCTGACCATAACTCAGTACCTACAACAGCTATCTGTGACCACGCACTTCCAGCGCCGCAGAGTACTATGGCCACGAGTGCTAACAGTCGCAGCCATAATAATTTTGTGGATTTTTGTTTCATAATGATTTGTTTTTTATTGTTTTTGTTAATAATATCGGTTTAGGTTGCCCACCTCCAGTTCCGAGATGTAGGAAAGGAGAGAATGCATAAAGTATAGCCTATAAGGCTACTTCATAATCTTTGCAAAGATACTAATTTCTTGCATCATTATTTATTAATTATGTGTCGAATTATATATTATTAATACAATTTAACAGTCTCCCCCTTCGCTTTCCTGTTGTAAAGATACGAAATAATCGGAAAGCAGGCAACAGGAAACATCGAATGAATGGCAGAGGAATGTATGAACACACTACGTTTTCAACCAGTGATTCATATTTTACTTGTTGTTGATAACGGAAATACTCAGAAAAACTCGGAAACCCCAGAAATCCCTTATTCAAGTTTGTTGTTTCCGTTATTTCCGTTTATTTCAGTTCCTTTCCGTTGTTGATCTTCCAATAGCATCGCCCCTGCCTTCCTGTTGCAACCAACTCAACGCATCGGAGCATCGTTTTCGGCCCTCAAAAGCATTGCTCCCAGACTGCAAAAGCATTGCTCCCAGCGTCTAAAGTCATTGCTCCCAGCGTCTAAAGTCAATGCTCTCAGCATCCGAAAGCATAGCTCTTGGCACCTTAAAGCATTGCTTTTGCCCTTCTCTGTGATAAGAGCAGAAAAAAGGATGACAAGGCTTCAAAACGCATTGCTCGAGATAAAGACAAATAAAGTCACCCTCAAATAGATAATACTGTAAAAGCAAATGCAGAATGCCAGCTTACAATCAAGAAAAAATTGGCGTATATTAAAAACGAGTTGTCCTTTGTTGTTTTTGTCGTCTTTAATAAAAATGGTTTGTAGAACAACAATAACAATAAAGGACAACTTGTATTTACGGGAAGAGTCATGGCCAAGACCACGAATGATTTCAGAACGCGCAAGCCCATCCAAACCGGCGAACGAGTTCTTGCAAAAGGCTGCGGTCGCGAACGGGAATGGTGACTGTTACGGTCTCACGCTGATTGTCACGTGTGGCAATTGCAGCAGTGTCAAGGTCGTACTGGTTCTGTAGGATCCGCGAATTATCTTGAAGATTCATCAGCCTTCCTTTGCAGCGTATACCTCTTGGAGTGTCATGGGTTTGCGGATGGTGCCGAGCTGACGGAAGCCATCGGGAGTGATGACATAGTCGAGTTCGTTGCGCAGACCGGTGAAGTTACGCCAAGGATCAAGGCGGTCGTAGCAGATGAAGTCGGTGAACTGATGCTCGGCCTGCCACTTGTCGATGAGCTCGGGGATGAAGTAGATGCCAGGCTCGACGGTGAACACGAAGCCGGGCTCGAGCGGACGGGCCAGACGCAACGACTTGAAACCGAACTGCGTAGACTTCGCTTCGCCCTCGTTGTAGCCGACGTATTCCTCGCCGAGATTCTCCATGTTGTGAACATCCAAGCCCATCATATGGCCAAGGCCGCAGGGGAAGAACAGGGCATAAGCACCGATGCGGGCTGCCTCCTCAGGATCGCCCTTCATCAAGCCGAGACTCTTCATGCCCTCGCAAATCTTCGTTGCGGCAGCGATGTGAGCTTCGCGGAACGGCACACCAGGCTTTAGCATGTCGACGGCAGCCTGGAAACTCTCGAGGTGGATGTTGTAGATGGTCTCCTGTCGTTCGGTGAAGCGGTCGCCAACAGGCATCGACGACGACAGGTCGCCGGCATAGTGCATTGGTCCTTCGGCACCGGCATCGAGCAGGAACACATCGCCCTCGTGCAGCGTATGAATGAAACCGTGGTTGTGGAGCACCTGTCCCTGCACCGTGGCGATGGTCGGGAACGAGAGTGTGAAGCCCTCGCGACAGCAGGTCTGCTCGACAATGGCCGCCACCTCAGCTTCATGGATGCCCGGCCGGACGGTGCGATAAGCTGCCAGATGCATGCGTGTCGACATGTCGACAGCCTCATCGATGATGCGTATCTCTTCCTCGTCCTTATAGATGCGCTGGGCAACAATGGCCTTCACCATGCGCTGCGACACCTGCACGGTCTGCTCTTTGGGGTTCAGACCGAGCAGTTCCCACAGCCAAATCTGATGATCGCCACGATAAGGCGGTAGGAAATGAATGTGCTGACCGCGACGGCGTGCTTGGTCGAGATAGACCTTCAGTTCGCTCATGGGCCGGGTGTCGCTGATGCCACCAATGGCAGCACGCTCGTGAAGCGTAGGAACGGTGCCCGTCCAGACGATGTCGTCGATGGTGAGTTCGTCGCCGAAGACAATCTCGCGGTCTTCATCGATATCGATGATGGCGGCCAAGCCGGCATAGTCGAGGCCGAAGAAGTAGAGGAACGACGAGTCCTGGCGGAAGCGATAGGTGTTGTCGGCATAGTTCATGCCAACTTCATGATTGCCAAGGAAGAGCATGAGGCCACTGCCCACGTCCTTCTTCAAACGGGCGCGGCGGCGAAGATAAGACCCACTCCCCAGCCCCTCCCTGTGAGGGAGGGGAGTAGATAGACTTGTTTGCTGAGTATTATTCATTGAAATAGTCGATTATTTGATTTGTTACATTATCTATATCATAAAGCACTTCTTCATTGGAAAACCGCAAGATGTGATACCCCAACTGTTCAAGCATTTGTTCACGTAATGCATCGTCTTCCTGTTGACGTGGTTCCGAGTGATACCCTCCATCCACCTCAATGATGAGTCCACCTTCTCGAGAGACAAAATCAACGATATAATCTCCAATAATATGTTGACGTAAGAATTTTATTCCTAACTGATTGTACCTCAGATGTTCCCAAAGGACCTTTTCTGCAAGAGTTGCATTATTCCTGTTTTCTCGTGCAAATGCCTTTAATAATCCATATCTGTCAGGAGAAGCTGTCTTAAAACTCATCGCTGCTGAATGGGTAATTACTCCCCTCCATTTAGGGAGGGGTTAGGGGGTGGGTCTTTTAATGTCGTTTACCTTCGGGTGCTTACTGATTTGCAGATTGGTCTTGGGGAAGTACTCCGAGAGCAACTGATAGAGGTCGGGGTCGTACTCCTGTAGTTCCTCGCGGGTGTTACACCAGTTGTGCTTGCCGTCGGTATGCGGCATCTCGGCATTTACGTTGAACCAGTCCTGCACAGCCTCGGCGAAGTATTCTTCCTTATCGGTGATGCGATAGGTGTTGTCGAGGATTCCACTGGCCTTTGCCTTCTCGTAGAGTGCCTGCAGACGGGTGTTGAAGGCGGTGTCGACCTGGATGATGCCGATGCAATGGATGGCGTGGGCAAACTCATGGATGAGGATGTCCTCGGCATGGTATTTGTCAATCTGATAGGCCAGCACGTTCTCTTCGGCACACGACGTCAGGGGTTCTTCGACGGTGCCACCCAGTCCACGGGCTCGCAGATCCCAATTCAGCGAGGTGTCGTTCACGAGATAGTGATGCTCGGGCAGGTCGGTAGTGCCTTCGTAGCGAGCCATGATGGCTACGCGGGCGTTTGACTTCTTCATCGCTTCGAGAATCTCCGGGCGCAGCATTGAGGTCATCGCATAGAGGGTGCGATGAGCAGCCACAAAGGCAGAGTCGGGCACACGCCACGATGACACAAGCGGCAGTCCGTTCACGTCGACATACTTCGTGTAGAACTTGTCGTAACCCAAGGAGTCGGGTACGGCAGAAACGACGCACTCAGGCACCGTTAAAACTTCCTCTTCAGCCTCGGGCTTGGAAGCATTCTTGCAGCCGGCCACAGCCGTTGCTGCCAATAAAAGGATGATTAGTTTTCGCATTTGGTTTGATATGAATTCATCTAAGGAATCAAGGAATACGGGAAAGAGCCATGACTGTGGATTCCCATATTCCCTAATTCCTTAGAAATGATTGATGATGGTCTACTTCAGGTAGGTGTAGCGGTAGTCGGTGGGACTCACCAGCGTTTCCTTGATGACACGCGGGATGATCCAACGGATGAGGTTGAACTCGCCACCTGCCTTGTCGTTCGTACCGCTGGCACGAGCGCCGCCGAAGGGCTGCATGCCTACGACAGCTCCTGTGGGCTTGTCGTTGATGTAGAAGTTACCGGCAGCATAGCAGAGGTCGTTGGTGATCTTCTCAACAGCCAGACGGTCGCGGCCGAAGACAGCACCCGTCAGTCCGTAAGGCGATGTCTCGTCGCACAGACGTACGGTCTCTTCCACCTTGTCATCATCGTAAGGATAGACGGTGATGATCGGGCCGAAGATCTCCTCTTCCATCGACTTGAAGTGCGGGTTGGAAGTCTCGATAACGGTGGGCTCGACGAACCAACCCTTCGACTTGTCGCACGTGCCACCCACCACAATCTTTGCGTCGGTGGCTTCCTTGGCGTAGTCGATGTACGACTTGCACTTGTCGAACGAAGCCTCGTCGATGACGGCATTCACGAAGTTCGTGGGATCGCAGACGTCGCCCATCTTCACCTCAGCACACATCTTCTTCACGTCCTCGAGCACATCGGGCCACAGGCTCTTCGGGATGTACATGCGCGAGGCTGCCGAGCACTTCTGACCTTGGAACTCGAAGGCACCACAGAAGGCAGCCGTTGCCACAGCCTTCTTGTCGGCCGAGGGATGTACGAAGATGAAGTCCTTGCCACCGGTCTCGCCCACGAGGCGCGGATAGCTTACGTAGCGGTCGAGGTTCTTGCAAGCCTGCTGCCAGAGACTCTTGAACGTAGCCGTCGAGCCCGTGAAGTGAATGCCGGCGAAATACTTCGACTCGGTAGCCACCTCGCCAATCAGGGCACCGCTGCCCGGCAGGAAGTTCACTACGCCATCAGGCAATCCGGCTTCCTTGTAGAGCTGCATGAGATAGTAGTTAGAAAGCAGGGCGGTGGTGGAAGGCTTCCACAATGCCACGTTACCCATCAGGACAGGCGTCATGCAGAGGTTCGAGGCGATGGATGTGAAGTTGAACGGCGTCACGGCGAGCACAAAGCCTTCCAGCGGACGATACTCCGTGTGGTTCAATTGCATCGAGCCGTCCTTCGGCTGCATCTGATAGATCTTCGATGCATAGTGCACGTTGTAGCGGAAGAAGTCGATGGTCTCGCAGGCGGAGTCGATCTCGGCCTGATAGATATTCTTGCTCTGTCCGAGCATGCAGGCTGCGTTCATGATGGGACGATACTTCGTGGCGAGCAGCTCAGCCATCTTCATCACGATGGCAGCACGTGTGGTCCACGGCGTACGGCTCCACTCCTTCCATGCTTCCATGGCAGCCTCAACGGCCATCTCTACCTCCTTGCGACCTACCTTGTGATAGGTGGCGAGTACATGCTTGTGATCGTGCGGACAGGTAACCTGCCCAACGTCGCCGGTGCGGATTTCCTTTCCACCTATAATGATAGGAATGTCGACCACCAGTTTCGACTGGCGTTCCAGTTCCTTTTCAAGTGCGACACGCTCTGGCGAACCAGCCAGATAAGCTTTCACCGGCTCGTTGGCCGGTACGGGGAATGTGATAATGGAATTGTTCATGACAATTGTATTTAGGTTATAAGTTTACATTTACCCTGCAAAAATAAAGAAAAAATGTGAAAACCACAAAACATGTTCTTGTTTTAATATTTTTTTATTATCTTTGCCCTCGTAAATCATAGCCATCCGTGTCATTCGTTTCATCTGTGACATGTGTGGTTGCAAAATCTTAAATAACATGACACTAACTGAAAGATTTCTGAACTACACCAAGTTCGACACACAATCGAGCGAAGAGAGCCAAACCGTGCCCAGCACATCGAAGCAGCTCGTCTTTGCTGAGTACCTGAAGAAAGAACTCGACGCCGAGGGCTTCGACGACGTGGAAATGGACGAGCAGGGATACATCTATGCCACACTGCCCGCCAACACGAAGAAAAAGGCGCCCGTCATCGGCTTTATCTCACACTACGACACCAGCCCCGACTGCTCGGGTGCCGACATCAAGGCTCGCATCGTCGAGAACTACGATGGCGGCGACATCCTTCTCTCTGAAGGCATCGTCAGCAGTCCGAAGAAGTTCCCCGAACTGCTGCAGCACGTAGGCGAAGACCTTATCGTCACCGATGGCACCACGCTGCTTGGCGCCGACGACAAGGCCGGCATCGCCGAGATTGTGCAGGCCATGTGCTTCCTGCGCGACCATAAGGAGATTGAACACGGAAAGATTCGCGTGGCATTCAATCCCGATGAGGAAATCGGCATGGGCGCCCATCATTTCGATGTGGAGAAGTTTGGCTGTGAATGGGGATACACCATCGACGGCGGCGACCTGGGTGAGCTGGAGTTCGAGAACTTCAACGCTGCCTCGGCCAAGATTCATTGCAAGGGCGTGAGCGTGCATCCGGGCTATGCCAAGGGAAAGATGGTGAACGCCAACCGTCTGGCTGTTGAGTTCGCTTCGCTCCTGCCTGCCAACGAGACACCTGAGGAGACCGAGGGCTACGAAGGCTTCTATCATCTGCTAGGCATTCAGAGTGGCATCGAACAGGCCACGCTCAGCTACATCATCCGCGACCACGACCGTGACCACTTCGAGGATCGCAAGGCATTCATCAAGAAGTGCGTGGCTCAGATGCAGGAGAAGTACGGCGAGGATGCCGTTACCGCCGACGTGCGCGACCAATATTATAATATGAAGGAGAAGATTGACCCGAACATGCACGTCATCGACATCGTCCTTCATGCCATGCAGGATGCTGGCGTTGCCCCGAAAGTTAAGCCTATCCGCGGCGGTACCGACGGCGCCCAGCTCTCCTTCAAGGGTCTGCCCTGCCCGAACATCTTCGCCGGCGGCGTGAACTTCCACGGCCCCTACGAGTTTGTCAGCATCCAGGTCATGCAGAAGGTCGTTGACGTCATCGTCCGCATCTGCGAACTGACAGACAGATACAACGACTAATTCCTCCCCCATCACGATTGTTCACCGATTGGTATCACACCAGTCGGTGAACAATTGTGTTTCCAGCTTTGCTTTTCGCTCACTTATTCATGCTTTAACTATCGTTGAAAGTAGGCGGCATCTTAACAATAAAAACACCCTGCATTCTTTCCCCGCTTCGCTCTGAAAGCGTCTCCTACGTCGCCGAGCGATAGCCGCCCCTCGAAGGGGCTCTAAATGTATTGTCTTCGATTTGCACTGAGGGCACTTCAAAATGAAATAATGGATGAAAAGACGCAGCCAGTAGTCCCCTCCTCCTGGGAGGAGAAGAATAATGATATAACCTATTATAAATTAAACATTTAGGAAAGGTCGAACCTTATTTGTCTCTACCACCCCTGACCCCTCCTTCCAGAAGGAGGGGACAACAAATTGACTCCTTGCTCTTTTTTGACACACCCTCACTTTCGTTTGGAAAACAAAGTGAAAAATTGTTTTTTTCCTTTGCTTTTCGCTCACTTATTCGTACTTTAACTATCGTTGAAAGTAGGCGGCATCTTAACAATAAAAACACCCTGCATTATAGCCGCCCCTCGAAGGGGCTCTAAATGTATTGTCTTCGATTTGCACTACCTTTGACCAGAGGTCGAAGGTACTTTCGTTTGGAAAACAAAGTGAAAAATTGTTTTTTTCCTTTGCTTTTCGCTCACTTATTCGTACCTTAACTATCGTTGAAAGTAGGCGGCATCTTAACAATAAAAACATAAAAAGTGTTTTTTTGTTTTGTATTGTCTTCGATTTGCACTACCTTTGCAGGCTGAAAGAAGAAAATGAATATAAAATACACAAGATGAAGAAGAAAATTCAGTTTAGTCTGGTCTATCGCGATATGTGGCAGAGTTCAGGTAAATTCCAGCCTCGCAAGGACCAGTTGGAGCGTATCGCTCCCGTGATTATCGAGATGGGTTGCTTTGCACGTGTGGAGACCAACGGCGGCGCTTTCGAGCAGGTGAACCTGCTGGCCGGCGAGAATCCTAACGATGCCGTGAGGGCTTTCTGTAAGCCGTTTAACGAGGTGGGCATCAAAACCCACATGCTAGACCGCGGCCTGAACGCTCTGCGCATGTATCCGGTTCCCGACGACGTGCGCGCGTTAATGTATAAGGTGAAGCATGCGCAGGGTGTCGACATCCCCCGCATCTTCGACGGTCTGAACGACACACGCAACATCATTCCTTCCATTCGCTGGGCGAAAGAGGCAGGAATGACACCGCAGGCAACACTCTGCATCACAACGAGTCCCGTTCACACCTTAGATTATTATATGGCCATCGCCGACGAGGTGATTGCCGCTGGTGCCGAGGAAATCTGTCTGAAGGACATGGCCGGCATCGGTCAGCCTGCCTTCCTGGGTAAGCTGACAAAGATGATCAAGACGAAATATCCGGAAATCATCATCCAGTACCACGGTCACTCGGGTCCTGGCCTGTCGATGGCCTCTATTCTGGAGGTTTGTGAGAACGGTGCCGACATCATCGACACTGCCATCGAGCCCCTGTCGTGGGGTAAGGTGCATCCCGACGTAATCTCCGTGCAATCGATGTTGCGCAACGAAGGCTTCGATGTTCCCGATATCAACATGAAGGCCTACATGAAGGCTCGCTCGCTGACGCAGGAGTTCATCGACGACTGGCTGGGCTACTTCATTAATCCCGGCAACAAGCAGATGTCGAGTCTGCTGCTCGGCTGTGGCCTGCCCGGTGGAATGATGGGTTCTATGATGGCCGACCTGGGTGGCATTCAGGGTGTCATCAACAACCTGCGCAAGAAGAAGGGCGAGCCCGAGCTCACCACCGACGACATGCTTGTCGCCTTGTTCAACGAGGTGGAATATGTTTGGCCGCGTGTGGGTTATCCACCACTGGTGACACCATTCTCGCAGTATGTGAAGAACATCGCACTCTTCAACCTGCTCACCATGGAACAGGGCAAGGGCCGCTATGTCATGATGGACGACTCCGTATGGGGAATGATTCTCGGCAAGAGTGGCAAGGTGCCCGGTCCGCTGGCTCCAGAGATCGTGGAACTCGCCAAGGCACAAGGCCGCGAATTCGTCACCGACGACCCGCGCTCGTTCTACCCCAATGCCCTTGACGACTTCCGTAAGGAGATGGACGAGAACGGCTGGGAGTATGGTCCCGACGACGAGGAGTTGTGGGAGCTCGCCATGCATCCAGAGCAGTATCGCAACTACAAGAGCGGACAGGCGAAGAAGAACCTGCTGGCCGACATCCAGAAGGCGAAGGACGCCCAGCTCGGTGGCAAGATGAGTCCCGAGGAGATTGCTGCCTTCAAGCATGCCAAGGCCGATGCCATCGTTGCTCCCGTGAAGGGTCAGCTGTTCTGGGAGATCGGCGGCGACGGCGAGGCCATGCCTACCGTGGAGCCCTACATCGGCAAGGAATACAAGGAAGGCGACATGTTCTGCTACATCGTGGCCACTTGGGGTGAATTTGTCACTGTGCCAGCTGCCTTGGGCGGCAAGCTCGTGGAAATCAATGCCAAGCAGGGCACGAAGGTGCAGAAGGGCGATGTCATTGCTTATATCGAAAGGGCAGAATAAAAACCTCCGGTGGATAACCCGGATGAATGATATGGATTACTCGAAGATCATCAATCACTTCTATCCTGAGGACAACGAGCTGCGACGCCTGTTGCTCGTGCACAGCCGGGCTGTGGCCGACAAGGCTCTGCTCATCTGCGACCGACATCCCGAGATGAATCTCAACCGCGACTTTGTTGAAGCGGCTGCCATGCTCCACGACATCGGGATTATGAAGTGTGATGCTCCGGGTATCTTCTGTCACGGCACAGAGCCATATATCAGACACGGCATCATGGGAGCCGAGATGCTTAGGTTGTTGGAGCCTTCAGGGGCTTTAGAGCCGTATGCCCGCGTGTGCCAGCGACACACGGGAGCGGGCATCACGCGACAGGAGGTATTGGAGCAAGGACTGCCGATGCCGCTGCCCGACGACGACAGCGAGCCCTACATGCCAGAGACCATCGAGGAGCAGATTGTCTGCTATGCCGACAAGTTCTTCTCGAAGACGAAACTCGACCGAGAGAAAACGATGGAAGAGGTGGTGCGGTCGCTGGCGAAGTTCGGCACGGGCGGCGTAGCCCGGTTCCAGCAATGGGCACAGACTTTTGAATAAGTATCATACTCTACGTAGGTAGCAATGAGAAGAAAGACCATGATCATCCTGCTGTTGACAGCACTGGCGGTGACGCTAGGCGGCTGTCGGCATGGGTTGCAACAGACGCTCACCGACATGGCTTCCGAACTGGGAGACATCGTGCAGAGCGACGACGCCGAGGCTGATGTGCCTTCGGCCGATGTCGCTGTGCCCGCTCGGGAAGAGGCGCAAGAGCAGCTAGCGGAAGGTCTTTCATCTGACAAAGAGCAACCTGCCGACACCACCGACCAGAAGCAGGAGGTGAAAGAGGCACCGTCGCAGAAGACCGCCGACGCGCCCCGTGAGCCAAAGGACTCTACTGACGCACAGAAGCTCACCGCCAAGGCTTTGGAGGTTGACACGACGCAGATGGACTCACTGCAGCTGGCCGTCTACCGACACAACAAAGCCATCGACGACTCCATCAGCCTCGACTCGATGAACCGCCAACGCAAGAACGGCATCGACTCGCCAGTGGAATACACCGCCGAGGACTCTATCGTCTATCTCGCCGGCACCAACATGGCCTATCTCTATGGCTCGTCGAACGTGAAATACCAGAACATGGACCTGAAGAGTGAGAAGATCTATATGGGTCTGGACTCGAGTAAGGTGCATGCCACTGGTGCAATGGCGCTGAAGAAGGAAGCCGAGGAGAAGGCTCCCGAGGACATCACCGATGCCGACTACGAGCTGACGGGCACACCTGTGTTCCAAATGGGACAGGACACCTACGAGAACGACACCATCTCCTTCAACTTCAAAACGAAGAAGGGCCTTATCCGCAATGTCTACACCGAGCAGGAAGACGGCTTCCTGAACGGTAAGCTTGCCAAGCGCACGGCAACGGGTGAGATCTACCTGCAGCACGGCACCTATACCACCTGCGATGCCGACCATCCCGACTTCTATATTGCCTTGTCGCGAGCCAAGGTGCGACCGGGAAAGGATGTGGTGTTTGGCCCCGCCTATCTGGTGGTGTGCGACGTGCCACTGCCGTTGGCCATCCCCTATGGTTTCTTCCCGTTCACGAAGAGCTACTCCAGCGGATTCATCATGCCTACCTACGGCGATGAGAGTGCCCGCGGCTTCTATCTGCGCGACGGCGGCTACTACTTCGCCATCAGCGACAAGTTCGACCTGAAGCTGCTTGGCGAGATCTACACCAAGGGCTCATGGGGCTTGAGCGCCGCCAGCAACTATCGCAAGCGCTATAAGTTCAGCGGTTCGTTCTACTTCAGCTATCAGGATACACGAAACGGCGACAAGGGCATGCCCGACTTCACGCGCCAGGAGAGTTTCAAGGTGCAGTGGAACCATCGGCAGGATGCGAAGGCGAATCCTTACAGCACGCTGTCGGCCAACGTGAACTTCGCCACGAGCAGCTACGAGCGCAACAACCTCACGTCGATGTACAACCCGCAGGCGATGACACAGTCGACGCGCACGTCGTCGGTGAGCTGGAGCACGACGTTCTCGAGCATCGGCCTGTCGCTGTCGTCGACGTTCAACCTGGCTCAGAACATGCGTGATACCACCGTGTCGCTCACCATGCCCGACCTGAACATTTCCATCTCGCGCTTCTATCCGTTCAAGCGCAAGCACATGGCAGGCAAGGAGCGCTGGTATGAGAAGATTGCCATGAGCTACACGGGTCATCTCTCCAACTCCATCACGGCGAAAGAGAAAGAGCTGCTGCACTCCAACCTCGTCAAGGACTGGAAGAACGGCATGCAGCACCAGATACCTATCAGCGGCTCGTTCACGCTCTTCGACTATCTGAACATCAATCCCTCGTTCAACTTCACTGACCGCATGTACACCAACAAGATCATGCGCTCGTGGGACGACGTCAACCAACGTGAGGTGTCCGACACTATCTATGGTCTGCACAACGTCTACAACTGGAGCCTGTCGCTCTCGGCATCGACGAAGCTCTATGGCTTCTGGGTGCCTTGGCGCAAGCTGTTCGGCAACAAAATCGACCGCATCCGCCACGTGCTCACACCGCAGGTGAGCTTCAGCTATGCGCCCGACTTCAGCGCCAGCCGCTACGGCTTCTACGACACCTATCAGAAGACCGATGCCAACGGCAACGTGTCGCTCGTGCAGTATTCGCCCTTCCAAAGCGGCATGTACGGCATACCGGGCAAGGGCCGAACGGGAAGCATCTCGTTAGACCTCTCGAACAATCTGGAGATGAAGATAAAAGGCGGCGACAACGATACGGTGGACTTCAAGAAAATCAGTCTCATCGACGAGTTTGGACTCGCCATGTCGTACAACATGGCGGCGAAGGTGCGGCCGCTCAGCGATCTGAACATGCGCATCCGACTGAAGCTCACGAAGAACTACACGTTCAACCTGAATGCCGTCTTTGCCACCTATGCCTATGAGCTCGATGAGAACGGACGGCCTTATCTGGGCACGCACACCGAGTATGGCTACGGTCGCTTCGGCCGATTCCAAGGCATGTCGCAGAACCTCTCCTACACGCTGACCCCCGAGAAGCTGAAGAAGCTCTTCGGCGGTGGTCGCGACAAGGATGAAGAAGAGGAGGAAGAAGACGATGAAGGCATCGACACCGACCGCGAGTCAAATGTCGATGATACAATGGTGAAGGGCCAGCGTGCTGCCAAGCGCAAAAACGGAGGCAGCAAGGCCGCCACCGATGCTGATGGCTACATGACGTTCTCCATGCCATGGTCCATCACCATCGGCTATGGCATCACCATGCGTGAGAACCAAGACCCGGAGAAGTTCAACAAGGAGCGCATGCGCTATCCTTATAAGTTCACGCAGAACCTGAACCTCAGCGGCAACCTCCGTCTGAGCGAAGGATGGAACATCTCGTTCTCGAGTGGTTACGATTTCGATAACAAAAAGCTATCGATGACGACGGCGTCATTGCAACGCGACCTGCATTGCTTCAACATGTCGTGCTCGGTGGTGCTCGCTCCTTACACGAGCTATAACTTCACCTTCCGCTGCAATGCCGCCACCCTCACCGATGCTTTGAAGTACGACAAGCGTTCGGGCTATTCCAATGCCGTTCGCTGGTATTGATTAGCTTTTACCCCATTAACGCTTGTCGGGAACGCCGTAATCAGCCCAGCACTCTTGAGGATAGTTGTCCTTGATGACGCGCTTGTATTCCAGGTACGACGTCTTTGCCATGTTGAGCAATTCGTTCATTTTCTTCACTTTCACCGACAACTCGGCACGCAGCCGGTCGCACTCGTCATTGGCGGCTGTCAGCGCAGTAGCCACGCGCTCCATCTCCTCAATTTCACTCATCGTCACACGACCGCCGATGCCTGTTGCGAGATGGCGGCGCAAACCAATTGCCAGATTGCGGCTTTTCTCAATTTGCAGTTCAATAGTCTTTGCCATAATTCCTTGCTTTAATTGTTGATTTATTTGTTGTTTTGTTGCTTTTCAGCATAGCAAAATTAACGAAAAAAGCTGATTTCCCGAACGCTCTATTCAGTCGTTTTTTTGCTTTTTTAACCCGCTCTGTTGCCCGTTTTAACTTTTTCTTTATAATTTTGCACTGCAATTTATTATTGGTGACTGAATGATCATGAAAAAGATTCTTATCTCAGTTTTTGCTGCCTTTTCGGCCTTGACGATGCAGGCCCAGCAGGCAGATGTGTTCGCACGCGGTGCCGACGTGAGCTGGTGTACGGAAATGGAGGCCGATGGCAAGCGATTCTACAATGCCAACGGTGAGGAAACCGAGCTGATGGCGCTGATGAAGCAAATCGGCATGAACGCCATCCGGCTGCGCGTATGGGTGAACCCCGAGAAGGCCTATGGCCCCTGGTGCGACAAGGCTGACGTGCTGGCAAAGGCGCGGCGGGCACATGAGCAAGGGCTCGCGCTGCTCATCGACTTCCACTACAGCGACTTCTTTGCCGACCCCGGCCGACAGGATAAGCCATCGGCATGGGCCACCTACTCCATGGACGAGGTGAAGAAGGCGGTTGCCGACCACACCCGCGACGTCCTGCAGGCCTTGAAGGACGAGGGCATCGAGCCACAATGGGTGCAGGTGGGCAACGAGACACGGTCGGGCATGATCTGGGAGAGCGGGCGCATCGACTGGAACAAGTCGGGTTCCGCTCGCTACACCAACTATGTTGCCCTGAGCAATGCTGGCTACGAGGCCGTCCACGCAGTGCTGCCCGAGGCAAAGGTCATCGTGCACATCGATAAAGGTCCCGACGACAATGTGTGGTTCTACCGCGAATTCAAGGCCGCCGGTGGCAAATTCGATATGATTGGCCTTTCACATTATCCTGAGAGCAACTGGAAGAACGAGAACACGAAGACTGCCAACAACGTGAAATCGCTCGGCCAGACCTTCGGCGTGCCGGTGATGATTGTCGAGACGGGCTATTCCGTAAGTAATGAGACGCTTGCCGAACAGGTCATGACCGACCTCTTCAGCAAGACGCAGTCGCTTTCGCAGTGTGCAGGCATCTTCTATTGGGAGCCCGAGCTCTATGGCTGGTGGAAACCCGCCTACTACACCAAGCTCGGATGGAACGCCTATGGCAAGGGTGCATTCACGTCGCAGGGCCGTCCAGGCAAGGCACTGAATGCCTTCCAGGGCGATCCCACTGGCATCAGCCGTCCCTCTGCCAACCCGGCAACGAGCAACATGAACAATGCTCCCGTCTACGACCTGCAGGGACGCAGCATCGCAAACGGCAACATCAAACCAAACGAAATCTATATGATTGGTGGGCGCAAGGTCGTGAAACGCTAAACCTTCCCTTGCACACACGCTCTGTTATGCATCGAGCAGCCGCTTCAGGTCGGCCTCCTCACCCACTACCCACACGATGTCGCCTTGTTCGAACTGTCGTTCCGGGTCAACAAGCGTGAGCTGTTCCTGACCTTCCTCCACGCCGACCACCATGCATCCATAGTCCTCGCGGAAACCACTCTCCTTCAATTTTCTGCCAATGAAGGGACTGGTAGCCGAGAGGACTATCTTTTGCAAGTGCATCTCCCGCTTCTCTATCTCCGCATCCTCGGGCACGAGCTCTTCGCGCAGGGCAGTGGCAAACTGCTGCAGCTGGTCGTCGTTGCCGATGGTTTGTATGCGGTCGCCGGGGAAGAGCACCGTGTCGCCCGTAGGAATGTTCAGGCGCTGAATGCCTCTGAGCACACTGCTCACATGAATGCCGAAGCGGTGACCGATGTTCAGCTCCGCCAGCGAGCGACCCGCCCAAAGCGAATCCTCCGGCACCGTGAACTCACCGATGTGGATATCACGGTCGAGCAGATGTCCCTCGAAGAGCGGTTTCTTTCGTCCGTGCACCTGTGCTTCTATTTCGCGTGACCGCAGGTTCTGCACAAACAGTCGTTCCAGTCGGATACTACGCCGTTTCAGCGAGCGCGACATAATCATCAGCACCACTGCCACGAGGGCAACGACCAGGATGATTGCGCTTTTGAAGTGCGATAGGTAGTTGACCACATAGAAAACGAAATTGGCAGCTATGAAGACGCGCACGAGCACCGTGAAGATAAGCGGCAGGCGGTTCAGGCGGCTCTCCGTCCACAGGGCACGAAACTCATTGGAGTGGTTCTTCTTCATCACCATGGCACGCAGAAAGGGCGCAATGAACAAGATAGTCAGCACACCGGTGATGGCATTGGCATACCAGCTGTCGGCGCCACCAGACAACAGGCGGCGGAAGAAGGGAAGTGCGATGGTGAACATCGGTGCGATGACGGCCGTCGAGAGAATGCTGTAGACGACCACGTTCACGCCCATCTGCGTGAGCAGCTTGCGCCAGTTGCTGCGCTCGGCCTGCGTGGAGTGATGCATCTCGCCCAAGTGGTTCAGGCGTCGCAGCCAGCGCTTCGGCAGACGTTTCGAAAGGCGGTTGTAGCAGGGCTCGGCAGCACGGATCATGTAAGGTGTGAGGAATGTGGTGACCACCGACACCGCTACTACAACCGGATAAAGGAAGTCGCTGATGACGCCCAGTGTCAGGCCCAGCGAGGCAATGATGAAGGCAAACTCGCCAATCTGAGCCATCGAGAAGCCGCAGCGCATCGCGGTCTTCAGAGGTTGGCCGCTGAGCATGTAGCTCGTCGAGCCAAACACCGCCTGGCCTATCAGGATGGTCAGCGTGAGCACGACAATCGGCAGCCATTGTGAGAGCAGTATCTGCGGATCTACGAGCATGCCCACCGACACGAAGAACACCGCACCAAAAAGATTCTTCACCGGTTCCACCAAGCGAATAATCTTATCGGCCTCGATGGTCTCCGCCAGGATGCTGCCCATGACGAAGGCTCCGAAAGCCGAGCTGAACCCTGCCCGCGTGGCGATGACCGCCATCAGGAAGCACAAGCCCAGCGAGACTATCACCAGCGTCTCATCGGTCATCAGCCGGCGCGTTTTTCTGAGAAACAGCGGAATCAAGAAGATGCCTACCACAAACCAGAGGATGAGGATGAAGCCCAGTCGCAGAATGCTCATCAGCAGCTCGCTCCCACCCAGCGATTTCCCGCCGGCAATGGTCGACAGCATCACCATCATCACAATCGCCAGCACGTCCTCCAGAATGAGCACGCTCATCACCAGCGATGCAAAGTGCTGTTGCCGCAGTCCCATGTCGTCGAAAGCCTTGTAGATGATGGTGGTCGACGACATTGCAAGCATTCCGCCGAGGAACACGCAGTTCATGTGTGACCAGCCGAAAGCCTTACCCACAAGTATGCCCAGTGCCATCATCGAGAACACCGTGGAGACGGCAGCGATGACGGGTGCCAAGCCCATCTTCAGAATCTTCTTGAACGAGAAGTCCAATCCCAGTGCAAACAGCAGAAACAGCACACCGATATCCGCCCACGTCTGAATGTTCTCCTTGTCCACCACCGAGGCGATGTAAGGCATGTGCGGCGACACCAGGAATCCAGCCACGATGTAGCCCAGCACAAGTGGCTGCTTCAGTCTCTTGAACACCAGTGTCACCACTCCGGCAACGACAAGTATCAGCGTCAGGTCTAGAATCAGATGCTCCATTTCTATGCTTTAGTTATTATTTTGCAAATATACAATAAAAACTTCAATCAGCAAAGTTTCGCACCGAAAATTTTATTATCCCACCTTGCCATAGGCCGATGAGACAGGAGGCCGAGCTGTTGTCATTCGCCGTCCATACTGTCTTTATGCCAGCACATCAGTAGGATTGGAAACAACTCAGGCAACACCGTACAACACATCCCTGATTATTCTTCCTGATAACGGGAAAAGATGTAGGACAACTAAAAACAAAAAAATGTGACTGTTGGGCGAAAGCTATGCCTTGAGATGCCAAGAGTAAAGCTTTTCTGAAGACAACGGCAATGCTGTGCAAAAACAGAGGTTTGCTTCTAGTGCCGGCGATGTACGCCTTTTATCTTATTTTTTGCTAAAAAGTATGGTGGTATAGAAAAAATGCGCTATCTTTGCATGATTAATAACATTGTTACTCATGAACTTCCAAATCAAACACCCAGAAAACCTTGGCGGAATGAACGACCGCATTCGTCGCTTGCGCCAGCAGAATTTCGACACACCGACGACGCTCTCGATTGAGCGTGCACTCATCGAAACCGAGTTCTACAAAGAGAATTACGGCACGATGCCGATTGCCGTGCTGCGTGCCCGCAACTTCTACGAGATATGCAAGAAGAAAACCATCTATATCGGTGCCGATGAACTCATCGTTGGTGAACGCGGTCCCGTGCCCAAGGCTGTGCCGACATTCCCCGAGCTAACGTGCCATTCGGTGGAGGACCTGCATACACTCGACACGCGTGAGCTGCAGTCGTACCACATCTCGCAGGCCGATATTGACACCTATGAGCGCGAGGTCATCCCTTATTGGAAAGGGAAGACACAGCGCGAGCGCATTTTCAACCACGTCTCGAAAGAGTGGGAGGATGCCTATCATGCTGGTGTGTTCACGGAGTTCATGGAACAACGCGCCGCCGGTCATACGGCCATGGATGGTAAGATGTATCGCGAGGGTCTGCTCGATGTGAAGAAGCGCATCGAGGAGAAACTCGCGAGCCTCGACTTCATCTACGACCCCGAGGCCACCGACAAACAGCAAGAGCTGGAGGCAATGGCCATCTCGTGCGATGCCGCCATCCTTTTTGCCGAGCGCCATGCAGAGCTGGCTGAGCAGATGGCCGCAAAAGAAGAGAACGCACAGCGCAAGAAGGAGTTGGAGAAGATTGCCGACGTCTGCCGTTGGGTGCCCGCCCACGCTCCTCGCGACCTGTGGGAAGCCATTCAGATGTATTGGTTCGTACACCTCGGCACCGTTACTGAACTCAATGGCTGGGACTCCATGAATCCCGGTCACATCGACCAGCACTTGTTCCCGTTCTACGAGCAGGGCATCAACGATGGAACCCTTACGCGCGACGATGCCAAGGAACTGCTGTCGTGCCTCTGGATTAAGTTCAACAACCAACCTGCTCCGCCGAAGGTGGGTGTGACGGCCCTCGAGAGTGGCACCTATAACGACTTCACTAATATTAATATAGGTGGTGTAGACCGCGAAGGACGCAGCGCCACCAACGAACTGTCGTTCATGATTCTGGAGATTCAGGAGGAGTTGCACGAGCTGCAGCCTGGTCTCTCCATACATATTGCCGACGTCACGCCCGACGACTTCCTCATCGAAGGCATCAAGGTTATTCGTCAGGGACACGGCTATCCGTCGATTTTCAATCCCGACACCTACATCAAAGAACTCATGCGCGATGGCAAGTCGCTCGAGGATGCTCGCGAGGGCGGCTGCTCGGGTTGCATCGAGGTGGGCGCCTTCGGCAAGGAGGCCTATCTGCTCACGGGTTATCTAAATACGCCGAAGATACTGGAGATTACGCTGAACAACGGCATCGACCCGGAAACGGGCAAGAAACTCGGCCTTGAGACCGGCGACCCACGCTCGTTCACCTCGTTCGAAGAACTCTACGAGGCTTGGCACAAGCAAATGGAGTACTTCGTGAACCTGAAGCTTTCGGTGAACAACTACATCGAACGCATGTTCTCGCTCTATGCTCCTGCCACGTTCCTTTCGCTCTACATCGACGACTGCATAGAGAAAGGCCGCGACTACTACAGCGGCGGTGCACGTTACAACACCACCTATATCCAGTGTACGGGTCTCGGTACCATCACCGACTGCTTCACTACGCTGAAGAAACACGTCTTCGAAGACAAGCGCTACACGATGGACGAAGTGCTCAAGGCCTGTGCCGCCGATTGGCAGGGATTCGAGGTGATGAAAGCATACATCCGCAACCACACGCCGTTCTTCGGTAACGATGAGGAGTATGCCGACTCGATTGCCGTGCGAGTGTATGAAGACTTGGTGAAGGCCATCGACGACCGACCGAACACCCGCGGTGGTCGCACGCGTCTGAACATGCTCTCTACCACCTGTCATAACTACTTCGGCTCGGTCTGTGGCGCCACGCCCAACGGCCGTCTGGCCCACTTTGCCATCTCTGACGGCACATCGCCTGCCCACGGCAGCGACTCGCATGGACCAACGGCAGTCATCAAGTCGCTGGGCAAGCTCGACCAGACGAAGTCGGGTGGCACGCTACTCAATGTGCGTTTCGTGCCCAATCTGCTGCGCCGCGACCAGGACATGAAGAAGTTTGCTTCGCTTGTGCGTACCTATTTTAAGTTTGGCGGTCACCACATCCAGTTCAACATCGTCGACACCGCTACGCTGCTCGATGCCCAGAAGCATCCTGACCAGTATCGCGACCTGCTTGTCCGTGTGGCTGGCTACAGCGATTACTTCAACGACATGACCGCTCAGCTGCAGAACGAAATCATCGCTCGTACGCAAAACGAGGAGATGTAAGAGGTTGAGAGTTTAGAGTTTAGAGTTGAGAGTTGAGAGTTATGTAACTTCGTTCCATGACTTTTGTCGCGACTCGGCATAGTTGATGCAAGCATCACTCTGCTCTCGCTGCTCCAAAAGTTTAGAGTTCTTTTTCCGCTTCGCATCGAGCGGAGAAGTTGAGGTATTGAGACGTTGAGTAGTTAGAAGTTAAGACATTATGAAGAAAACGCTCATAGCCGTTGCGGCACTGTTCCTGCTCATTACGACGGTGGTGATTCTTGGCAATGTCATCACCATCGGCGAGAAGATGACGAAGGTTTTTGGCACACCCTATCTGGAGTATGCCTTCTACTTGTTGCTGCTCGTGGTGTTGCTATGGCTGGTGGCCTATCCGATGTACCGCATCCATAGCGCCCCCGAGTTCCCCATTCTCGATGTCGATGCCAATGGTGGAGCGGTGCCTCTGCCGGCCGATGGTGTGGCTGAAACCGCTGTGCCGAAGGACTATCAGAAGCGTCTCTATGCCTTTGCCAACCGCATCAGCAACAACTGCTACTACCTGCCTGAGCGCTATCGGCCTGTGCATCAACAGGAGTTGAAGCAACAGCTCGCCGACATCCGCAAGCAGCAGGACTTCGAGGCGCTGAAGGCATTTGTGCAGAAGGAGGTGGATGTACGCATCAAGTGCATCGATCGTCGCATCATGAACTACGGGTCGAAGGTGTTCATCGTCACGGCCATCTCGCAAAGCGACCGCTTCGACGCCCTTACCACATTGGTGTTGAACTATCGCATGATTGATGACATCATTCGTGCCTCGGGCTTCCGACCCACGCGTGCACAGCTCATCAAGCAATACGGTCGTATTCTCGCCGCCGCCTT
The DNA here is from genome assembly GCA_900316285.1 of uncultured Prevotellaceae bacterium. Classification (GTDB taxonomy): domain Bacteria; phylum Bacteroidota; class Bacteroidia; order Bacteroidales; family Bacteroidaceae; genus Prevotella. The sequence goes on along the minus strand of ONCG01000026.1, from coordinate 36,316 downwards.
CCTCAGCTACTTCGTCAGCAGTTCGCTCGATAGCGATGGCGTCACCATTGCCCTTGGCGACTCAGCCACCGATGGCTTGGCCGACTCGGCGGCAGCGTCGACCGATGGACTCGTCGATGGCATCGACAACATCGACTTCGATATTGCAGATGTCGACCTCGCAGCCTTCGACCTTGCCGACATCGACCTTTCGAATGTCGACTATAGCAAACTGCTGAAGAGTATCAAGATTCCTGGCATTGCCATCAACTCCATCCTCGATGGCATTGCCAACACGATTATGACACTCCGCATTGGCTATGTCACGAAGTCGTATCTCACCAAGGGAGCCAACGAGCTGAAGGGAAAGCGTGGGGCCCGCGTGAGGAAGGAAGCCATGAAGGCTGCCCTGCTGAACTTCCCGAAGCTTTTGCGCGATGCGCCCGAGCGACTCGGCAAGGGTGCATGGTCGAAGATTCTCACACTCTTGCAGAAGGTCTACAAGGCACAAGACGACGCTCCGGCCGCTGATGCTGCAGAGCCAGCACCCGAACCGTCGTTCCGCCATAAGCTCTTCCACTTCTTCAAGTGGTAGCGGGAGAGTGTAACAAAGGAGGAATGAAACATGGATCAGCTCACTTCCGAACAGAGACACGCTAACATGGCTGCCATCCACTCGAAGGACACGAAGCCTGAGATGGTGGTGCGACGTGGACTGTGGAAGCGAGGCTTTCGCTATCGGCTGAACCACAAACGGCTACCTGGTCATCCCGATTTGGTGTTGCGGAAATACCGCACTTGCATCTTTGTGAACGGCTGCTTTTGGCACGGGCACAAAGTAGATTTATCGCTTACAGATTCTTCTGCAATTGTGAATTCGGCTTGTTGCAAGATTCCGAAGACCAATCGTGCGTTCTGGGTGGCAAAGATCAGCCGAAATCAAACCCGCGACCGCGAGCAGCAACGACAACTGGCGACGATGGGTTGGCATTGCATCACCGTGTGGGAGTGCGAGCTCACGCCGAAGCATCGAGAACAAACGCTGGAGTCGCTGGCGTTTACGCTGAACAGCATCTATCTACACGACCACGCAAAGCCCCAACCCTATGTGTTGCCGGCAGAGGAAGACCGTTTGGGAATAGCGGCCGAAGAACTTCGGTAAGCCTCGACGGGACGTAAAGAATACTGGCAGGAGGTTCGCTTCGCTACACCACCTGCCTGTATTCTTATCCGGCCTTCGGCCTTTCTGCTCCCCCTTAATCAATACGATGCTGTACAGGGGATGCCTTCGGCGATAACCATATCGCGAATGCGGTTGAGTTCCTCGTGGCTGGCCTTCTGCAGATAGCTGACGGGAGTTTCACGGTCGATGGTGTAAATCATCACCTGCTCGGGTGCAATCGTCTTCACGGCATCGAGCCAAGGCAGCACAAAGTCATCTGTTGTGTTATCGAGATTCTCAACTTCTGAACTTCTCAACTTCGCAACTCCCTTTAGGAACATGGTCTGGATGATGACGTGTCCGTGAAACTGGCGCAGCTGCTCGATAATCGTTTCCACATCATATTTCTTGCTGACGGGACGGTCAATGCGGCGGATGAAGTCGATGTCGACCGTGTCGAGCTTTTGTATGTTGTTGTCGACGCGCAGCAACGCATCGAAGACATCCTTGCGGTGTAGCTGCGTGGCATTGCTCAGCACAGATACCTTCGCCAGCGGGCAGAGTGCATCGCGCAGGCGGATGGTGTCGTCGATGATGCCTGCGAACTCAGGGTGAGCCGTGGGCTCGCCGTTTCCTGCAAACGTCAGTACATCGGGATGCTGACCGTCGGCAGCCATCTGCCGCAGCGTTGCTTCCAGTGCCCGTGCCACCTCCTCGCGTGTCGGACGGGGTAGGGTTGGGCGATGGTCGGCGTTCAGTCCGCATTCGCAGTAGATACAGTCGAAGGTGCACACCTTTCCATCGGCAGGCATGAGGTTTATGCCAAGCGAAATGCCGAGTCGGCGACTATGAACGGGTCCAAAAATAGGACTTGGATAGATGATGGTACTCATAATGCGTGCAAAATTACAAAATATTTCTTAATTTATTTGGATTTCGCTTTATTAAGTTGTAATTTTGCAGGAAATTTGGCTTATTATGCCCTTTTCGGTACAGATGTCGTCGTTGCACAGCTTTCAGGAAACCTGCTTCGAGTCTGTCCATATATAAATAAGGTGCATGATTTAGAACATTCGGAATGGGAAAGAAAAAGAAAAGACAAAATAAAGCCCGCAGCCGTCATGGTCTGCAGGCTGTTACGTTGTGCATCTCAACTGCGATGGTATTGATCCTGCTGGGTCTGGTGGTGCTCACTGGCTTAGTGGGACATAACTTGTCGTCGCGAGTGAAGGAGAATCTTGTTGTGACCATGTTGCTCGATCAGGACATGACCGACAACGAGGCGCAGCAGATACAGAAGAAGCTGCGGTCGCGGCCCTACGTGAACCACATGCAGTATGTCAGCAAGGAGCAGGCCCTGAAGGAAGGCATGAAGGAACTTGGCAGCGACCCGACGGAGTTCGTGGGCGACAACCCATTCCTCTCATCGCTTGAACTGACGCTGCAGGCCGACTATGCCAACAACGATTCGCTGGTGTGGATATCCAACGAGCTGAAGGCGCTGCCGAAGGTGAGTGAGATAGCTTATCAGAAAGACCTCATCGAGGCGGTGAACAAGAACCTTGCCAAGATATCGCTGGTGCTGTTGGTGCTGGCGGTGTTGCTCACGATAGTTTCGTTCTCGCTCATCAACAACACCATACGTCTGGGCATCTATGCTCGTCGCTTCTCGATTCACACGATGAAGCTCGTTGGTGCTTCGTGGGGGTTCATACGCGGTCCGTTTGTGCGCAAGGCCATGGGATTGGGTGTGCTGGCAGCCATCATTGCATGTGCTGTGCTGGCAGGTTTTGTGTATGCCCTCTACGTATATGAGCCCGAAGTGCTCACCGTGCTCACTTGGCGTGAGATGACCATCACAGGTATTGCCGTGTTGCTGTTCGGCCTACTCATCACTTCCATGTGTGCCGGCATTTCAGTAAACAAGTTCCTCCGCATGAAAGCTGGGGATTTATATAAGATATAGAACCTCTAGAATATCTAGACAATATAGATTCTCAAGAACCTCTAGAAAAAGAGAAAACAAAAAATAAATAGCTATATGGACAAGAGAAATTTCGCTTTCGACAAGGTCAACTTCATTTTGTTGGCCATTGGTATGATTGTAGTCATCATTGGCTTTGTGCTCATGAGCGGTGGCGGTTCCACCGAGGAAGCCTACGACCCCAGCATCTTTAGCCCGATGCACATTAAGGTTGCACCAGTGGTGTGCCTGCTGGGCTTCGTGTCGATGATCTATGCTATCATTCGTAAACCGAAAGACGAGTAATGGACTGGCTACAAACTGTTATTATTGCTATTGTGGAAGGACTCACGGAGTTTCTTCCCGTATCGTCGACGGGTCACATGATCATCACCCAGAACCTGCTGGGCATTGAGCAGGGCGATCCTTTCGTTCATGCGTTCACATTCATCATCCAGTTTGGTGCAATCCTCTCCGTGGTGTGTCTCTATTGGAAGCAGTTCTTCCAGCTCGACCACACGCCGGCTCCCGAGGGTAGCAGTGCCTTCGGACGCCTGAAGCACAAGTATCGCTTCTACTGGTTGCTGTTCATCGGCGTGCTGCCAGCCGTCGTCATTGGCTTGTTGGCAAAGAAGTCGGGTCTGCTCGACTGGCTCCTCGATAGCGTAGAGGTGGTAGCCATCATGCTGGTGGTGGGTGGTGTGTTCATGCTCTTCTGCGACCGGTTGTTCAACAAAGGCTCCGATGCCAATCAGGTGAACGAGCGCAGGGCATTCAACATCGGTCTCTATCAGTGCATATCAGTCATCCCCGGCGTATCGCGCTCTATGGCGACCATCGTCGGTGGTATGACACAGGGGCTCACGCGCAAGCGCGCTGCTGAGTTCTCTTTCTTCCTTGCCGTTCCGACGATGGCAGGCGCGACGCTGCTCGACCTGCTCGACCTATTGAAAGAAGAGGCCTCCTGGGCCACTACTCATAACATCTGCATGCTTGTGTTAGGTTGCGTTGTCGCATTCATTGTGGCACTGCTGGCCATGAAATGGTTCGTGGGCTTTCTGACCAAGTATGGCTTCAAAGCCTTCGGTTACTATCGTATTGTGGTAGGCACAATCATCATTGTGCTCCTGCTCACGGGTCACTCATTAGCCATGGTTGACTGATGGATTTCGTAGAAGGCGCTATCATTGCAATCGACAAGCCCTACCGCATGTCGAGTTTCGGGGCATTGGCGCATGTGCGTTACGTCATTTCGCGGCATGTGGGGGTGAAACGGGTGAAGACCGGTCATGCCGGCACCCTCGATCCCCTGGCAACCGGCGTGCTCATCCTCTGTACGGGGAAGATGACGAAGCAGATTGAGCGGCTGCAGTACGAGACGAAGGAATATACTGCTACGCTACAACTGGGTGCCACTACGGCGAGCTACGACAGGGAGCACACCGTTGATATGACCTATCCCACGCGCCATATCACCCGCAAACTCATCGACGAGGTGCTGCCTCAGTTCGTTGGCGATGTGATGCAGGTGCCGCCAGCCTATAGTGCCGTACACGTCGATGGCGAACGAGCCTACAAGCTGCGCCGTCAGAGCGACGAAGTGGAACAACAGATGCAGGCAAAGCCTGTGTGCATCGATGAAATAGAAGTGCTCGCCTTCGACCCTGAGCAGATGCAATTGTCGCTGCGCGTGGTCTGTGGAAAGGGCACCTACATACGCTCTCTGGCCCGTGACATCGGCCGGGCCCTCGGTAGCGGAGCCTTCCTCACCGCCTTGCGTCGCACACGTGTTGGTGACATCCGTGTTGAAGACTGCATCGATTTCGACCACATCAAAGAATGGGTGGAAGGGTTGAGAAGTTGAGAGGTTGAGAAGTTGAGGCGTTGAGACGTTGAGAAGGGTTGAGATGTAAATCCGTAAATATTAAATATATTAATGAAGCTTTCACAATTTAAGTTTAGGCTCCCTGAGGAGCAGATTGCGCTTTATCCGCAGAGTATCTATCGCGAGTTCGATAACGAGGACGGCACAAAGGAGACCGTTCGTTTCACTCGTCGCGATGAGTGTCGGCTGATGGTTCTGCACCGTAAGTCGCAGACCATCGACCTGTATAAGCGCGATGACGAAGGAAATCCCATCGAAGGCGAATACCTCGATTTCCGTCATGTGCTCGACTATTTCGACGAGGGCGACACCTTTGTCTTCAACGACACGAAGGTTTTTCCCGCCCGTCTCTATGGAACAAAGGAGAAGACCGATGCGAAGATCGAAGTGTTCCTGCTTCGTGAGCTGAACGAGGAGATGCGACTCTGGGACGTGCTCGTCGAACCCGCCCGTAAGATTCGTATCGGCAACAAGCTGTTCTTCGACGATAGCGGAACGATGGTGGCTGAGGTCATCGACAACACCACCAGCCGTGGTCGCACGCTGCGTTTCCTCTACGACTGTCCCCACGACGAGTTCAAGCGCGAGCTCTATGCACTCGGCGAGGCTCCACTGCCTCACTATGTCATCGACCGTCGCGAAGACCACGCCGCCACTGCCGAAGATATGGAAGACTTCCAGTGCATCTTCGCCAAGAACGAGGGCGCTGTCACGGCACCGGCCACGGGTCTGCACTTCAGCCGTGAGATGCTGAAGCGCATGGAGATTAAGGGTCTGAACTTCGCCTATATCACCCTGCACTGTGGCTTAGGCACCTTCCATAACATCGAGGTGGAAGACCTTACAAAGCACAAGATGGACTCCGAGCAGATGTTCGTGGAGAAAGAGGCCTGCGACATTGTGAACGCCACAAAGCTTTCCGGCCACCACGTGTGCGCCGTAGGTACCAGCGTGGTAAAGGCGACCGAGACTGCTGTGGGCACCGATGGCCTATTGAAGGAGTTCGACGGCTGGACCAACAAGTTCATCTTCCCGCCCTATGAGTTTGGACTTGCCGACACGATGATTGCCAACTTCTATCATCCGTTGTCGCCGCTGCTCATGGAAACGGCTGCTTTTGGCGGTTATGAGCTGGTGATGGAAGCCTACGACCTTGCCGTGAAGCATGGCTACCGCTTTGGCTGCTATGGCGATGCACTACTCATCCTCAACGATTAGTATCTGCCAAACCCTCATCCATGCAAGCCTTGCACACGGTTTATCTGAGTCTGGGAAGTAACCAGCGAGGTCGGCGGCGCTACCTGCTGCGGGCCATCGCAAAGATAGAAGAGCTGATTGGCACCGTAGAGCGTCAATCGGCTTTTCGTGTTACTGAGCCTTGGGGCTATGAATCGCGCCATAAGTATCTGAATGCCTGCGTGCGAGTGCTAACCGAACACTCGCCACGCGAGGTGCTCAACCTCACCCAGCAGATAGAACGCGAGCTTGGCCGTCGCCAGAAAACCACCGTCGATGCTGCCACGGGAGCGCTTGTCTATCACGACCGACCTATCGATATCGACATCTTGCTCTACGACGACCTCGTTGTCGACGAACCCGACCTGCAGATTCCACATCCTCGCATGGCGGAGCGTGATTTCGTCATGATTCCGCTGCGGGAAGTGATGGGTTCTGAGAGTTTAGAGTTTCTCCGCTTCGCTACGAAAGCGCCCCTGCGGGTCGAGCGGAGAGTTTAGAGTTGAGAGTTATGTAACTTCGTTTCATGACTTCTGCCCATCTTATCCTTGAGGGGCATCTGAAAAAACACATCATCAATATGTTGCACAAACAACTTTTATTGATTCTTTTTGTTGCGCTGATGCCTATTGGCGCAACAGCACAAACCGATCCCGCATTCTGCAAACAGCTCGTGCCCGACCAGAAAATCTTCGACTTTGGAACCATTCAGGAGAAGAACGGTCCCGTGACTCACACTTTCCTACTCACGAACACCTCCACCAAGCCCATTGTCATCAGCGATGTGAAGGCGTGGTGTAGTTGTACCACGGCCACGTTCACGAAAACACCCGTCGCCCCTGGCCGGCAAGCACGTGTTGTTGCCACCTTCAATCCAAGTTACCGCCCGGGAAAGTTCAGCAAGGAATTGGTTGTACTGCTGAATGGTGGCGAGAGCTATGTGCGCCTTTGGGTAAAAGGCACGGTGGTGCCCATGCAGCACCCCGTCACCGAAGACCATCCTTACCACTATGGCGAAGGCCTGTACATGAGTCATCGGGTGTTGCCGTTTCGTGCGCTGAAGGCCGGTGAACAGCAGACGTTCCAACTGCGCATCGCCAACGATACCGATCGACCCATGAACATCGAGTTCCGCCGACAACCCGATAACCGCCTGTTGCAGATGCCCCGACAGCTCACGCTGAAACCTCGAGAGCGGCGCACGGTCGACGTCAGCTACAAGGCGTGGCGCGAGTATTCCTACCGCCGCCGAATCGACATTGTGCCGGTGGTCAACGGGAAATCGCTGTCGCCACTGCACCTGACGTTGCTTCCAGCGAAGCAACGGGGAAAATAACCTCCGATTCTCTTTGCTGTTTGCAAATTATTATATAATTTTGCAAGCCGAATCAGAAAACGGCACATACCAAGTATAACCTCTTTTTTATATCTAACTTATAACAACACTTTATGAAACAAAACCAAGCGATGAGACTTCTCTTACTGTCTGCGCTGTCAGTCGCAACGGCAGGCATGTCGGCAGCTCTGCCCGTTCAGGGCAACGCGTCGGCTGTGCAGCAGCAGGTAGGGAAGAATCATGTGAAAGGCCGCGTGCTCGACAAGGCTGGTGAACCGATTATTGGAGCCACCATCACTGTGACGAGCACAGGTCAGAAAGCCGTTACCGACATCGACGGTAACTTCACAATCGAAGCCCCCGAGGGTGCAACGATTGTGGTGTCTTATGTAGGTTTCCAGAATCAGGAGTTCAAGGCCAGAGATGGTATCGTGGTGACGATGACCGACGACACCAACAGCTTGAACGAGGTGGTCGTCACCGCCCTGGGTATCAAGAAGGAAGCTAAGTCGCTGTCCTACAACGTGCAGCAGCTCTCCAGTGATGCTGTGATGACGGTGCAGGATGCCAACTTCGTTAACTCGCTCAATGGTAAGATGGCCGGTGTGCAAATCAATGCTGCAGCATCGGGCATCGGTGGTGCCTCGCGTGTGGTGATGCGTGGTGCCAAGTCCATCGACGGAAACAACAATGTGCTCTACGTCATCGACGGTATTCCTGTGGTGAATGCCCAGACGGGTCTCGACGAGAATGCTCTCGCCTACAGCGGAAACGGTCAGACGGGTGATGCCACGGCGATGCTCAATCCCGACGACATCGAGAGCATTTCAGCCCTGACAGGACCTTCGGCTGCCGCCCTCTATGGCTCTACCGCTTCGAATGGTGTCATCCTGATCACCACGAAGAAAGGTGCCGCTGGCAAGACCAACATCACCTATAGTGGCAGCTTCCAGTTCTCAAATCCGCTCATGCTGCCCGAGTTCCAGAACACCTACGGACAGACCGAGTCAGGCAGCTACTATAGCTGGGGCGATAAGCTCACCAAGCCTTCGAGCTACGACCCTGCCGACTTCTTCCGCACCGGTACGAACTTCACCAACTCCGTGTCGCTCTCTACGGGTAACGAGAAGAACCAGACTTATGCCTCCATCGGCGCCAGCAATGCAGGAGGCATCATCCACAACAACGACTTCGACCGCTACAACCTCTCCGTGCGCAACACCACGAAGATGTTTGGCGACAAGGCCACCCTCGACCTCGCTTACATGATGTCGAGCGTGAAGGAGAACAACATGATCACGCAGGGACAGTACTTCAATCCCCTCGTGCCCCTCTACCTCTTCCCCGCCGGTGCCGACTGGGAGGCCGTAACCTACTTCGAGCGTTACAATGCCGACCGCAACTTCGCCACGCAGTTCTGGCCCTATGGTCGCCAGGCCATGTCGATGCAGAATCCCTATTGGATTACTGAGCGCAACAACTTCACCAACCACAAGTTCCGCAACACGTTCACCGCTTCGCTGAAGTTCGACATCACCGACTGGCTCTCGTTGACCGGCCGTGTGAAGTACGACAACAACGACGTGAAGAACGAGACGAAGCTCAATGCCGGCACCGACCTGCAGTTTGCTTCGAAGTACGGACACTATGGCTACACACACCGCCAGTACACACAATACTTTGCCGAAGCCTTTGCAACGGTCAACAAGTATTGGGACGACAACACGTGGAGCCTTACCGCTATCCTCGGTACGAGCTACGACAAGCAGAAGGAGCAGTTTGCAGGCTTCGACGGTCATCTGGCCACGGCTGCCGACATCTTCTCGTTGCGCAACGTCGTCGCTGGTGGTGCCACGAAGTACGACCAGGGCTCGATGCCCTTCAAGAAGCTCGGCCTCTATGCCAGCACACAACTCGGCTATCGTAGCATGGTCTATCTTGACCTCACTGCCCGCAACGACTGGTCGTCGAAGATGGCGAAGGCCGAAGACTCCTATTTCTATTGGTCGGCTGGTCTTTCTGGCATCTGGACCGACATCTGCCCCGAAATCAAGTCCAACGACTGGCTCAACTACCTGAAGACCCGCATCTCGTATGCCGAGGTTGGTAACGATCCTGCCGAGACCTTCATCACCATACCTTATTATACCATCACGCCCGCAGGCATCAGCACGACGACCAGCATGCCCAACCCCGACCTGAAGGCCGAGCGCACAAAGTCGTGGGAGGCAGGTATCGACCTGGTGATGTTCCGCAACCGTCTGCGTGTGAACGCCACGTTCTACCACTCGCGCACCTATAACCAGTTCTTCAACATCGCCCTTCCCGCCTCGTCGGGTTACACCAACACCATCGTCAATGGTGGTCGCGTCGACAACAAGGGTATCGAGCTCTCGGCGCGCTACAACCAGCCTCTTGGCCCGGTGAAGTGGGAGACCTATCTCACCTGGACGCTCAACCAGAATGAAATCAAGGAACTGCTTCCCGAATGGAAGAACCCCGTCGATGGAAACACCTACTCGCTCACCGAGCTCGACAAGGGTGGCCTCTCGGGCTACAAGACCAAGCTCGTTGAAGGCGGCTCGCTGTCCGACATCTATGTCAACACGCTGGCTGTGGGCGAGCATGGCGAATACTATGTAGACCCGCAGACACACTCGCTGCGCACCAATGCCAACCATTATGTGAAGGCCGGACAGGCTGCTCCGCGCTACAACCTCGCATGGGGTAACCAGTTCTCGTGGAACGGCTTCTCGCTTGGCTTCCAGTTTGCACTCCGTGCAGGTGGCATCGTCGTTTCGCAGACGCAGGCCATCATGGACGCCTTCGGTTCGTCGAAGGCATCGGCCGATGCCCGCGATGCTGGCGGCGTGCTCATCAACGGCAAGCCCATCAAGGCTTCCGACTACTATCAGACCGTGGCCAGCGATAGCCATATCATCGGTTCGCAGTACGTCTACAGCGCTACCAACCTGCGCCTGTCGGAGCTCTCGTTCGGCTACGACATTCCTGTTCAGAAATGGCAGAGTGTCCTGAAGGGTGCCAACATCTCGTTTGTGGCTCACAACCTTTGGATGCTTTATTGCAAGGCTCCCTTCGATCCTGAGGTCACTGCCAATACCGGCACCTACGCCCAGGGTCTTGACTATTTCATGCAGCCCAGCTTGCGTACAATCGGACTCTCGGTTAAACTCAGATTCTAACGTATGAAAGGAGATATCAAGATGAAAAAGAATATATTACGATACACACTATTTGGTTTTCTGGCTCTGAGCCTCACCACGGCTTGCACCGATGACTTCGAGAGTCTGAACACCAACAAGCATGCTGCTACTGATGCGGATATGGAGAAGGACGGCAAGGCCGTAGGTTCTTTCTTCACGCAGATGATCAACCGCACCACGGTGATGAAGATCGGTGGCGACCAGGACGACGCGTTTGCTTCCACGGGTGCCTATCAGCACCAGATTGGCATCAGCGCCGACAGCTATTCTGGCTACATCGGCCACACGGCCGGTTGGGCTCGCGGCCGCTACAACGGCACCTATAGCTTCACGAAGGGTGACGAGTGGGGCAACGCCATGTTCAAGATGGGCATGGTGCAGATCATGCCGGCATGGGCTCAGATGCACGCCAAGGCTCTCGAGCAGAACCAGCCGCAGGTGGCTGCACTGGCCGATGTGGTGAAGGTGTTCGCCATGCACCGCGTCGCCGACCACTATGGCCCGATTCCCTACGTCGACTACAAGCTCGGTGCCATTGGCCAGACCTACGACGCACTCGATAAGGTGTATGCCAAGTTCTTCAACGAGCTCGACAGCGCTATTGCAGTGCTCACACCGTATGCACTTGCTGGAAACAACATTCTCGGCGACTACGACCCCATCTATTTTGGTGATATGCTGAAGTGGACCAAGCTGGCTAACACGCTGCGCCTGCGTCTGGCTCTGCGCGTGGTCTATGCCGATGAGGCATTGGCTCGTCGTGAGGCCGAGAAGTCGGCTGCTTGCCCGGTGGGCTTCCTCGAGGATGCCGACAGCCGTGCTCAGTATAACGGACTTCCCAATGCCGCCGGCGTGAACCCCATCTGGCAGCAGGCCTACGAGTGGAACGAAAACCGCATGAGTGCTCCGATGGACTCCTATCTCAATGGTTATAAAGACCCGCGCATCAGCGTCTACTTCGTGGCTGCCGGCGACGGCAAGTATCACGGTGTGCGCCAGGGCGTCTTTGCCGATGGAGCCAACCAGAGTGCCTATATCGGCGAGAAAATCTCGAATGTGAACCTGAGCGAGAACTCACCCGTGCTCTACATGGCTGCTGCCGAGAGCTACTTCCTGCGTGCCGAGGCTGCTCTGCGCGGATGGGAGATGGGCGGCACCGCCAAGAGCTTCTACGAGTCGGGCATCAAGGTCTCCATGCAGGAGAATGGCATCAGCAGCGGTGTCGATTCCTACATCGCCAACCGCACGAACAAGCCTGCCGCCTTCAACGACAATGCCGGTGGCGATAGCGCTCCTGCTCCCAGCACCATCACCATTGCCTGGAACGACAAGGACGATGCCTTCGAGGAGAACCTGGAGCGCATCATCGTGCAGAAGTGGATTGCCAGCTGGGGTAACTCCTGCGAGGCATGGTCGGAGTTCCGCCGCACGGGCTATCCCCGCATGTTCCCTGTGAAGCTCAACTACAGCGATGGTGCCGTGTCGAGCGAACTGCAGATTCGCCGTCTGCCCTATCCCGGAACGGAGTATAACACCAACCGTGCTGCCGTGACGGCTGCTGCCCAGCTGCTGGGCGGTCCCGACAACTGCGGCACTCGCCTCTGGTGGGACCAGAACCCTAACTTCTAATCAGTGGCCCCCACTTCAGTTCAGTATGTTGCTATATCATAGCAACAATATCACAAAACATAACAAAGTAACAATATGAAACTAAAGAATATATTCAGTGCCGCACTACTTGCAACGGTGGGAATGGTAGGTTTCAACAGCTGCGATACCGAGGTTGAGAACGAAACCATTCAGCACCTCTACAAGTACGACGCACAGTATTTTGAGAATCTGCGTGCCTGGAAGAAGACACCGCACGAAATCTCATACGTCTACTATGCCGCTTGGGCTCCGCTCGAAGGACAGGACGGCTACAAAGACCCTGCTTCGTGGGGCGAGCGCTTCGTCGGACTCCCCGACAGCCTCGACATTGTGAATCTCTGGATGGGCATTCCCACTGCCGAGACACATCCCGTTGCCTATCAGGACATGGTGTATTGCCAGGATGTGCTGGGCACGCGCTTTGTCTTCCACGGCGATGCATCGAACTTCAACCACTGGTTCTACGACCGCGAGTGGAACGAGTCGATGCGTGCCTTCCAGTATAAGCTCGACGGCAACGGCCAGAAGATTGTCATCAAGACCGACCCCTCCGACGAGTACTCTCTGCGCTCCTATGCCCGTTGGGCTTGCGATACGGTGATGAAGTGCCGTCTCGACGGTGTCGACTTCGACTACGAGGGCTGGGATGCTCGCAGCATGCAGATTGTTGCCGACGAGTGCAATAAGTTCTTCGGTCCCGACGGACCTTGGCCCGAGAAGCTGTTCATCATCGACTGGTTCGGTGGTGCTCCCGACGGCTGCGACGACTATTGCGACTACTTCGTGCGCCAGGCCTACACATGGCAGATTGGCTTCAGCACAGGCACTGGTGGCCGTCCGCAGGAGAAGACCGTCTATTGCGACAGCTTCGGTGGCGAGGCCGGCGAGGCTGGTCCGCGCGGCGCCCAGATTTGCGACTATGCTCGCTGGGAGCCTGCCACGGGTCAGAAGGGTGGTTGTGGTGCATTCTACGTCGACTACAACTACAAGGATCCCTCTGGCATTCCCTATGGTGAGTTCCGCAAGGCCATTCAGATCATGAATCCCGCCATCCACAAGTAACTCCAATTGTTCAGTATGTTGCTGTATTACAGCAACTCAAACCAAAAAACAAGCAACAATGAAAACAACAATATTTTCAAAGACAACGATAGGAGCACTTGCCGCATGCTCGCTGCTGCTCTCCGCATGCCGCGGCGATGGTGGGTTCGACTACGACCACTCGGCCCTCTACGTCTCGGGCACCGACGAGAATCCTGTCGTGAAATTCGTGGTCGAGGACACGCCCGCCAGCTATGCTGTCACGGTGCAGTCAACCGAGAAGGTTGCCTCCGATGTGAAGCTGCTGATGGCCATCGACCGTTCGAAGGTAGCTGAGTATAACGAAGCCAACAAGACCAATTATTTCGCCATTCCCGAAGGAGCTGTCGAGCTGGAGAACCCGGAGGTGGTCATCAGCGAGGGCAATGCCATCTCGTCGGCTGCCACCGTCCGCGTGCTCAGCACCGAGCAGTTCGAAGAGGGCTGCACCTACATGGTGCCCGTCACCATCAAGGGCATCAGTGGTAGCATGATGAACATCATCGAAGGTTCGCGCACCATCTTCCTGCGCATCTCGCGTGTGCTGAACTTCGCAGCCGTGAACGCCGACTACAATGCGTCGTCGAACTTCATCTTCGAGAACGCCATCCCCCTCACCACGTTCACCTACGAGATGAAGATCTATCCCACCGGACTCGTCAACAGCGGTCCGCAGCGCTTCTGCGCCCTCGAGCAGGCCGACGAGTCGAAGGCCCTGCTGCTGCGCTTCAACGAGGCCAACACCGCAAACAAGCTGCAGGTCATGACGCCGTATGGAACACTGATGTCGAACACCGAGTTCGCCAACAACCAGTGGTATCTGCTCTCCATCGTCTGGGACGGCACCAACCTGCTGTTCTACGTCAATGGTGTGCTCGACAACTCGCTGGCAGGCAAGGATCCCGATGTCATCAACTTCCAGCGCTTCGAGATGGGAATGTCGTGGGGAGGCTATAACTCACGTCAGTTCTTCGGACATCGCTTCTGCGAGTTCCGCGTATGGGACCGTGCCCTCTCGGCCAGCGAGATTCTCGGCGGCCTCTGCGGTGTTGCTGCTAACTCTAATGGTCTGCAGGCCTATTGGAAGTTCAACGAGGGCACAGGCCACGTCTTCCACGATGCCACCGGTCACGGCTTCGATATGGACTGGAAGCAGACCTCTCGTGCTATCTATGAGGGTGACATGCTTCCCACTCCCGATGCTTATAAATCCATCAAGTGGGTGAAGGACGACATCAACAAGTGTGCTCAGTAAACATAGTAACAAGGTATCAAAGTAACAAAGTAACGATGAAAATAAAGATTTTTCAAAAGGCTTGGCTCCTATTGCTCCTTGCCCCTTGCTCCTTGCTCCTCACATCGTGTAGCGACGACGAACAATACGACGTAGTGGGCAATCCCGACAACCTTGTCTATTTCAAGGCAAATGCCGACAACACCTTCCATGGGATGGTCATCCATACGCCCGTAGGTGATTTCGGCGACATCAATGCAAAGTTCCCTGTGCGCATCCTGCGTCCTGCACGTCAGAACACGCAGGTGAAGGCAGTCGTCGACTACACAATGGTCGATGCCTACAACGAGGCTAACGGCACCAGCTATGCCGCAATGCCGGAAACGGCCATCGACGCCTCGCGCCTCACGGCAATCATCCTCGCCGGAAACATCCAGGCTGAGGACTCCATCGAGATTGGCATCCGCCAGGAGGCCCTCGCCTCGCTCACCGCTCCCGCCTATCTGCTGCCTGTGCGCATCATCGACGTACAAGGCGACGGCACGCCCAGCGAGGAGCGTGGCTTTGGCTATGTCATCGTCAACACCGAGTCGAAGCTCATCCGCACGCTCGCCGATGCTTCTGAGATGCCTGGCACGCTCATCACGGCTGGCAGCGACTGGACGGCCACCTACAGCTCTGGTGTCGAAATCACTGCCAGCGAGCTCTTCGATGGCTCCTTGAGCAATGGCCCGCAGCTGCGTACCGATGCCGACGGCGGCAAGACAACCACCGTCATCGTCGACATGAAGGAAGAAGCAAAGGTGAATGGACTGCGCCTCGCCCGCTACTATATGAGCTACTGGGGTGGCTGGTACATCGACGAGTATTACTTCTCCGCCGTGCGCATTGAGTACAGCCTCGACGGACAGTCGTGGAGCGAGGCCGGCACAGCACAAGAGGCCGACATGCCGAAAGCAAATGGCTATCAGCACATCGCCTTCTATGCCGGTGTACCCACCCGCTACCTGCGCCTCACCATCGAGAGCGGCTCCTCTGCCGTCTCCAGCCTTGCTGAGCTGGGCGTATATGTAGAAGGGGAGTTGGAAATCCACTAACCATCCCGATTGCATCACAAAAAGCGGAAGTCATCAACCCTGATGGCTTCCGTTTTTCTTTTGTAGGGCAAAAGCAATGCTTTGAGGTGCCAAGAGCTATGCTTTGAGGCGCCAAGAGCAATGCTTTCAGACGCTGGGAGCATTGACTTTAGACTCTGGGAGCAATGCTTTTGCAGTCTGAAAGCAATGCTTTTGCGGGCCAAAAACAATGCTCCGACGCGCTGAGTTGATTGCAACAGGAACGCAGGGGCAATGCTATTGGAAAATCAAAGGAAAGAAACAGAAAACTATTCACTCTGAAATCAGCTTCACGGCAGAATTCAGGCCACTGGCGACGGGTGCCCAATGGTCGTAGGTGGTGCGCTGATAGTTTAGGTCGACAACGTTGATCTCGTTGAATTTGCGCCACTTGTAGCCTTTTCGGTCGAGGTCGGCGATGCGGTTGGCAGGCAGGTTGGTCACCTCGATGCTTATCTCGTTCTTTCCCTTGTGCAAAGCGTTGCGGCAGTCAAGTACAAACGGCACCGCCCATGCACAGCCAATGAACTGCCCGTTGATATACACGCGTGCCGACTCGCGCACGTCGCCGAGGTCGAGCAGCCAGTGTTGGCGTGCCTGTCGGCGTGTGAGGCGTAGCGTCGTTGTATAGACTCCCGTTCCCATCGTTACCGCTGCTGCGGGCGATAGTCCTTCCCAGGTCTGAGGCGTGTCCAATTGGAATGTCTCCGTTACCTCTGGTTGAGCGTCTACGAACGTCAGCGTCCACGGACCTTGCAATGTTATCTCCTCCGTGTTGGATGGAGAATCAGCAACGCGTTTGGCGTGGCTATCCATCGGCATGTTGTCAGTCTTCAGAATCCGCGACTCTCCTGAGCGCAGGCGAATCCGTATGCTGTTCCCTGAGAACTCTGCTGGCGTGGTGTCGCCCGTCATCGGGTCGTACCACGTGGCGCTGGCGAAGTCTACAGCCAGCGGCACCGATGCATCGACATCGTTTGGCGAGAGGTTCGCAATGAAATAGTGGTGGCCTTGCTCATGGCTGCGACGAATCATGTGAAGTCCTAGCTGCGTCTTCATCGTCTCTGGTCGTGTGGCACGGGCCATCGCGTCAGCATCCTCGCCGTAGATGACCAGCGGTGCGAGCCGCGCAAGCACCTCTTGCAACGCAGGCGTAATGGTAGTCCCCGAGGGAATGATCAGTGCCTTATAGCGTGTGCCAGCCTCTGTAACCAAACAGTTGCCCTCGCGAGTGGTCTTGCTCAGTAGCTGTTCGCTGATGTAGTCGCAGTCGTAGCCCAGACGGTCAATCTTCAGCACGCTCTCGATGAACTCCGGTGCAATCTTTCCCATGTTGTGAATGCTGAACTGCATGAAACGGCGCTCAGGGTTCTTCTTCCATAGGTCGCGCACGGGCAGATAAACCAGGAAATCGTTGTCGGGCTTTCCCCACTGCAGGAAGCTCTGACAGCGCTCGATATACTTCATCAGGAACGGGGCATCGCGCCAGATGCTGTTTGTAGGACTCATATCCACCGAGGCATAAAACTTCCAACCTGGCCACGTGTCGTCCTTCGGCGAGTAGCAGGTGCCGTGGAAGAACATGCGGTTTACGCCCGCACAGAACATCAGGTCGAGGTCTGGCTTCATCTGCGAAAGCGATGTTCGGAAATGCTCCGTGAGCCATGTGAACGTCTCACTCGACGTCAGCGGCTTTCCTGTGACGTGAGCTGCCGACGGCGCATATTTCAACATCGACAGGTCGGAATCGTTCTTACGAGTCATGCCTGGGTCGCGGCGCAGTCCTTTAATGCCGAAGTCGGAGAGGCCGAAACCTTCAATCTCTGGAATGTCAACCGCCGCATAGCAGTCGATGAGGTTTGCCGGAGAGCCATGAGCCTGATTGCGGGTGATGGCGCCGTGTGCATGTGCCCATGCCGTCCATTGCTGGGTGAAGTTCTCAAGGAGTAAGTCGGCAAGCGTTTCGCGGTAGTCGGAAATGGTCCCCCCGTCGTCCCCCGAGGGGGACACTATACCCTTCTTGGCTATTGTTGCACCCTCGGGGGCTGTTGGGTGCAGGAATTCCGGGAAATGGCCTTCGAGTCGATAGCCGCGCCGCTTTGCAAACTCTTCCAGCAACGAGGGAGTCCAATCGCCGTCGGCCACCTCATAGCTGTCGTTGAAGAAAGTGTGAGGGTAGGGGGTGCCTGTTTTGTCGAAGGCATCGCTGATGTGTTGCAGGTAGTTCGCAACAGCCTGGCGGTCGAAGTGGTCGACGACAAGACCTTCACCACCTGGTGCAGCGCGCTTCACTCGCATGATACCATATTTAATATAGAGGGCAACAATATTCTTCTCCGACTCCTCTTCGCCGAGGAAGGCCAGTTGGTCTTTTGAGGCTTTCCAAGAGAGCAGGCCGTCATGTGCACAATCGGTAATGTCGATAGCCACAGCGTCGCCGCCATAGAGCATCACCTTCTGCAACACGCAGTTTTTGCGGTCTCGCTCACTGGGAAGAATGTCGAGTGCCGAGATGCTGTTGCCAGCGAACGTCTTCTCCACGAACACCGCCCGGCATGCCGACTCCTCCAGCGGTACCCACGGACCACCGAACGGCCAGCCCGTGCCCGTCGCCATATCAATTTCTATGCTGTCGCGCCGTCCCTCGTCTTGCACAAACCGCAGCATCTCCATATATCGGTCGGAGAGGAACGGGATGTTGTTCGCATCGTTGCCCTGCACGCCGTAGATGGGCGTGATTTCCACCGCACCGATACCGGCACGGCTATACTCCTGCAGGTTCCACTGCAGATTCTCCTTGTCTACGGCCGAGCCCAGCCACCACCAGCGCACGCCTGGTCGCGCTTCTGGTTTCGCTTCCGGCCACTGCTGAGCATGCATCGCAAGGCAAATTGTCGTCAGCAGGAAAAAGGTTGTAATTCGTCGCATATCATCAATGCAGCAGAGCTGCGTGTAAAATTACTATGTAAGTGTAAGTATCTACCTATCCGCCCACCACCACGCTGATTCCGTGGCGTTCGAACTGCTGGCGGCATCGGTCGAGGGTTTCGTCGCTTGGTGCCTTCATGAGGAGACCCTCAGGATTGTATTCTGTGCCGCGTCGGCGGTGCTTGTCTTTTCCCACATCGTGATAGGGGAGGAGGTGGATTGTTGAGTTTAGAGTGGAGAGTTTAGAGTTTAGAGTGGAGAGCTTAGCGTTTAGAGAGGCGATGAAAGAAGCCGTCGCCTCGATATTCTCCTCGTCGTCGTTGATGCCCTCGATGAGTGGGAGGCGGAACCAGATGTTCGCACCCAGTTCCATGAGCAGCCGTGCATTCTCGAGGATAGGCTCGTTCGGCACGCCCGTGAGTTCGCGGTGTCGGTTGGAGTCCATGTGCTTCAGGTCGACGAGGAAGAGGTCGGTCTCCTCTGCAATGGCCTTCACCGTTTCCTGAGATGCATAGAGCGACGTGTCAACGGTGCGGTGCAAGCCTCGCCGTCCGAGTTCCTTCAGAACCGCCAGCGCTGCCTGTGGCTGCATCAGCGGTTCACCGCCGCAGAGCGTCACGCCACCACCGCTGTCCTCCATCACATCGCGTTCCTTCTCTATCTCTGCCATCAACTCGTCCATTGTCCACTCGCGTCCGCACATCTCCAATGCCTTGGCAGGACAGCGGTCGCTTATGAGTTCTTTCTCCGTTTCACTCCGAAAGCGCCGCTTCGCGTCGAGCGGAGAGTTTAGAGTGTAGAGTTTAGAGTCAGTTGAGAGTTTAGAGTCTAGATTCGGGGTAGGCTTTTTTGGCGGCAGCCTATCAGGGTACAGCCCACATGTGTTGCAGCCAATGCACTTGCTCTGTTTGAACAGCACCTCGGGTTCTGGGAGCCACGACTCGGGATTGTGGCACCACACGCAGCGCAGGGGGCAACCCTTCATGAAGATAGTCGTGCGGATGCCTGGTCCGTCGTTGATGGCATATCGTTTAATGTCGAAAATCAGCATACGTCGTTGGGATATCGTTTCAAGTAGATCAGCAGCAGTTCTTGCTCTTTTCTGTTTCGTCTACAAAATTACATTTTTTTTCTTAACCCGCAAAACCTTTCGTTTGTTTTTTCTGACTTCCACCTGCATGGCATCTCCTATAGGCTCCTATGGCTTTGGTGTTGAGGGCGTAAAGCATCCCTTTTTTATCGGTTCACAGAATTAATTGTTGGTTTTTGTAAGCGGAATGAAAATTATTTATTATCTTTGCAAAACCTAAATAAGGAAGACATTATTGGTCATTTCCTTCCGATAAGATTAAAATACCTTCCGATAACAAACCAAACAAAATAACACAACATGAAGAAACTACTGACAACTATCGTGCTTATGGCAGCACCCATCCTTGCCACGCTGGCACAACAGGTGCCGCAGATAGGAAACATCCTGGGACGACACACCACATCGCTCAATGGCAAGTGGCACTACATCGTTGACGTACAAGAGGAAGGCTACTACGACTACCGTATGAACCCGACGCGCTGGGGATTCTTCCGCAACGCTAAACCGCAGAAGCCCGAAGACCTCATAGAATATGACTTCGACAAGGCTGAGGAGATGGAACTGCCCTCCGATTGGAACACACGCGACGAGCGGCTGTTTTTCTATGAGGGCACGGTGTGGTTCTATAAGAAGTTCAACGTTCAAGGTTCAAAGTTCAAGGAGGAAAAACGGCGCGCGCTGCTCTATTTCGGTGCGGTGAACTACGATGCGCATGTCTATGTGAACGGCAACCACGTGGGACACCACATTGGCGGATTCACACCCTTCAACTATGACGTTACCGACCAACTGAAAGATGGTGAGAACTTCGTCATCGTGAAGGTGGACAACAAACGGCATGCGGAAGACGTTCCCACGCAGATTTTCGACTGGTGGAACTATGGCGGCATCACTCGTGATGTGTTGCTGGTGGACGTACCCGAGACCTACGTAGAGAACTATTCGTTGCAGCTGGTGAGCCTCGAGGGCAGACGCCTGGCATTTAGCGTGAAGTTGAACAAGGCCGAGGCTGGTCGACGGGTGACGTTGAGTATTCCCGAGCTGAAGCTGAAGAAGGAACTCATCACCGCTGCCGATGGTACGGCAACCACTTTTATGAAGGCGAAGCCTGTGTTGTGGAGTCCCGCTACGCCGAAACTATATAAGGTGGACATCACCATGGATGGCGAGACGCTCAGCGACGAGATTGGCTTCCGGAAGATAGAGACGCGCGGTAAGCAGATTCTGCTCAACGGTGAACCCATCTTCCTGAAGGGCATCAGCATACACGAGGAGAAGCCCAATGGCGGTGGCCGCGCCAACTGCACGGAGGATGCTCACACGCTTCTTTCATGGGCAAAGGAGCTGGGTTGCAACTTCGTGCGCCTGGCACACTATCCGCACAACGAATATGCCGTTCGTGAAGCCGAGCGCATGGGCATCCTGGTTTGGTCGGAGATACCCGTGTATTGGACCATTGCCTGGAAGAACTTCGCAACCTATCAGAACGCCGAGGCTCAGTTGCACGACATGATCGCCCGCGACCACAACCGTGCAAACGTCATCATCTGGAGTATTGCCAATGAGACACCGCACTCGCCCGAGCGCGACCAGTTCCTCGGACGTCTGGCCACCTATGCCCGCACGCAGGATTCTACGCGCCTGATCTCGATGGCGATGGAGGTGACGGGTGCGTCGAACTACCACAACCGCCTGCAAGACAATATGAATAAGTATGTGGATGTGGTGTCGTTCAACCAATACATCGGTTGGTATCGCGACGTAAACGATGCTCCTAAGATGACGTGGGAGATTCCTTACAATAAACCTGTTATCATCAGCGAGTTCGGAGGTGGTGCAAAGGCTGGCTATCATGGCGAGAAGAACCAGCGCTGGACGGAGGAGTTCCAAGAGAACTTGTATCGTGAGAACACGGCGATGCTCGACAAGATAGAAGGCTTGGCAGGTACCACGCCTTGGATTCTAAAGGACTTCCGTTCGCCGCGCCGCGTGCTCACCGGCATCCAAGACTATTACAACCGCAAGGGTCTCTTCAGCGACGATGGCCAGAAGAAAAAGGCCTTCTTTGTGCTGAAGGAGTGGTACGAGGGGAAGTAGTCTTTTTAGTTGAGAGTTTAGAGTTGATAGTTTAGAGTTCTTTCTCCGCTGCGCTACGAAAGCGCCGCTTCTCGTCGAGCGGAGAGTTAAGAGGATATCAATGAGAAAAATTGGATTTGCGTTATTGACCCTGCTACTGGCAGGAACACTTACCATACAAGGACAGAACCGCCAACACCAGCTGATGGACGACGATTGGCAGTTCGCCTTCGGACATGCTGCCGACCCACAGAAGGACTTCGGCTGTGGCACGGAGTATTTTAACTACCTCACGAAGGCTGCGAGCATTCACAATGCAGGACCGTACAGCATGAAGTTCGATGCATCGGGCTGGCAGACTGTCGACCTTCCGCATGATTGGGTGGTCGGGTTGCCCTTTGCCCGTGAGGCCAGCCACAGCCACGGCTATAAGACTGTGGGCTGGAAGTATCCTGCTACGTCGGTGGGCTGGTATCGCAAGGTATTTATTATAGATAAGGATGACTTGGGCCAGCACTTCGAGCTGCAGTTCGACGGCATCTTCCGCAACGCCCGTATCTGGGTGAACGGTTTTTATCTGGGTGGTGAAGAGAGTGGCTACATCCCGCAGACGTTCGATATCACCGAATACCTGAACTACGGCGACTCCAATCTCGTCTGTGTGCGCGTGGACGCATCGCTCGAGGAAGGCTGGTTCTACGAGGGTGCCGGCATCTATCGCCATGTATGGTTGAACCGAACCGCCCCTGTTTACGTAAAAACCTTCGGCACCTTCGTGCATGCCGACCTTCAATCTCCTTTCGCCGAGGCAACGCTCACCATTGAAACCACCGTAGGCAACGATGCCACGCAGCAAGAGCGCTATAGCCTGCGGCACGAGCTGGTGGATGCAGCCGGACAGGTGGTTGGCACAGCGACGGTGGCCGAACAGGCGCTTCCAGGTAAGGGCGAACAGCTATCGGTAGCGAAGATGACCATCACGAACCCGCATCTGTGGAACCTCGACGACCCCTATCTCTATGAGCTCAGAACCTATGTGATGAATAGCACGGGTTCGGTCATCGACACCTATCAGACGACTACCGGTCTGCGCCATTTGCAATTCGATGCCGACCGAGGTTTCTTCCTGAACGGAAAGTCCGTGAAACTGCTAGGCGTAAATATGCATCAAGACCATGCAGGAGTGGGAGTAGCTGTGCCCGATGCTATGCAGGCATGGACGGTGCGACAGCTGCAATCGATGGGATGCAATGCCATTCGCACCAGTCATAATCCCGCTACACCGGAACTCCTCGACGCCTGCGACCGACTGGGCATGCTCGTGCTTGAGGAGAACCGTCTCACGGGTGTGAACGACTACCAGCGGCACCAGCTCGCTACGATGATTCATCGCGACCGCAACCATCCAAGCATTATTCTATGGAGTGTCGGCAACGAGGAATGGGGCATCGAATGGAACGACTTTGGCCGTCGCATCGCTGCAGCCATGCGTGAGTTCTGCCATCGCCTTGACCCCACGCGTCTGGCCTGCGCCGCTACGAGTAGCGGACCTACCATCGTGGAACCCATGGATGTGGCTGGCTATAACTACATCCTGCAGAACCCCGTAGAGGAACATCGTGCTCGCTATCCGCAGCGCATCGCTCTTGGCAGCGAGGAGACTACGGGTTGCGGCACACGCGGCATCTATTTCGACGATACGAAGAATGGTCGCATGGCAGCTATCAACCGCGGTAAGCAAGGTCCCGACAGCCTGTTGAACTGCATCGAGCGCGGTTGGAAGTTCTACGATGAGCGTCCGTGGCTTAGCGGGCTGTTCTACTGGACGGGCTTCGATTATCGCGGCGAGCCCAATCCACTCTCGTTCCCTGCCACGGGGTCGGAGTTCGGCATTCTGGACTATTGTGGTTTCCCGAAGGATGAGGCTTATTACCTGAAAGCATGGTGGACCAACGAACCCGTGTTACACCTGTTGCCCCATTGGAATCTGAAAGGCCACGAGGGCGAGGAGGTCGACGTGTGGGCATACTCGAATTGTGCAGAGGTGGAACTCATCGTGAATGGCAAGCGACTTGGTCGGAAGTCCATGCCAAAAGACGGCCATCTGAGTTGGAAGGCGGTCTATCAGCCGGGCTATATCGAAGCTCGCGGCTACAACGCCCAGGGGCGTCGCATCAAGACCGAGCGCATCGAGACCACGGGTGCTCCTGAACGCATGGTCGTCTCTGCTGACCGCACATCGCTCTGCGCCGACAATCAGGATGTGAGCATCGTGACGATTGAGTTGCAGGATCGTCGTGGGCGCTTCGTACCTGATGCCTGCGAAGAGATAGAGCTGGAGGTTGCTGGCCCCATCCGCATCCTTGGTGTGGGCAATGGCGACCCCGCATGGCAGGCACAGGAACAACCCTCCGTCCGCAACGCCCGAACCTTCCGCGTTCGCTCCTTCAACGGCTTGGCCCAGGTCATCCTGCAAACCACTCGCGAGGCCGGCACCGCCACTCTCACCTGTACGGCAGGAAAGGCTGTAGGCAAGGTGCAGTTTACATTGAACAATTAGTTATTGACAAAAAACCTCTTGAATGGGGATCAACTGGATGAAAAAACTACTATCAATTATTCTGCTGGCCATCATGGCCTCAACGACTTGCCGGGCGCAGAACACCGAGTTCGAAACCGCCACGGAGGCCGTAAAGAACATGGCTGTGGGGTGGAATCTCGGCAATACGCTCGACAGCAACTCGGGTGACACGCTGAACATGTGGATTGAGCATTGGACAAGCCGCACGCCCTCTGATTATGAGAAGGCATGGGGACAGCCCGTGACGAAGGCCTCGCTGATGAAGATGTTCAAGGATGCGGGGTTCAATGCCATCCGTGTACCGGTGACGTGGTATCCACACATGGAGGCGAAGTTCCGCTTCACAAGCAACGATAACAGCAACTGGTATCCCTCACGCGACGACATTGGCACAAAGGTGAATGCTGCCTGGATGCGTCGCGTAAAGCAAGTGGTGGACTATGTTATCGATGCCGGTATGTATTGCATCCTAAACGTGCATCACGACACGGGTGCCGCTAACACAGCGTGGCTCGTGGCTAGTGAAGCCGACTACGAGAAGCAGCACGAACGCTACGAGACCCTGTGGAAGCAGATTGCTGAGACCTTCCGCGACTACGACGAGCACCTGCTCTTCGAGAGTTACAACGAGATGCTCGATACGGAAGATTCCTGGTGCTTCGCCTCGTTTGGTGCGCAGGGCAATTACAATGCCACCATCGCGCGTTCGGCCTACAACGGCATCAATAGCTATGCGCAGACCTTCGTCAACACCGTGCGTGCCACAGGTGGCAACAACGCCCAACGCAACCTTGTCGTTAATACCTATGGTGCCTGCGACGGCAACGGCAACTGGAATAGTCATCTGCAGGATCCGCTGAAGGAAATGAAACTGCCTGACGACGAGGTGATGAACCACCTAATCTTCGAGGTGCACAGCTATCCCGATATTAAAAACCTGTCGTCGGCCAAGAGCACGCTCAACACGACCCTCAGCAACCTGAAGAAGAACCTTGCCAGCAAGGGTGCGCCAATCATCTTCGGCGAGTGGGGCACCAGCACCGACAAAGCCTACGAGCAGTATCGCTCGAACATGCTGAGCTTCTATCGCTACTTCATCGAGCAGACCAAGAAGGCGGGCATAGGCACCTTCCACTGGATGGGGCTTTCCGACGGCGACCATCGTAGCGTGCCAGAGTTCAACCAGGCCGACCTCGTGGAAGCCATCATCAAGGGCTATTATGGCGAGGATGGCTATATCAGCGGGATAGAAAACCTCACCCCCAGCCCCTCTCAAAAGGGCTTAGGCAGTATCGAGGGCGACGAAGGGGTGTATGACCTGAGTGGACGCAGAGTCTGTTCCTTCACCTCGAATCTTGACAATCTCCCCAAGGGGGTTTATATCGTGGGTGGAAGAAAGATCGTCGTGCGATAACATCCCAACATCTTCTGAATATCACTATTTCTAATCATAATCATTTTAATATTTATGGAAACAACATTGGTACTTCTGAAGCCCAGCTGCGTACAGCGTCAGCTGATTGGTGAAATCGTGAATCGTTTTGAACGTCGTGGACTCCGCATCGCAGGAATGAAGATGATGCAGCTTGATGAGGCCATCCTCCGCGAGCACTATGCACATCTGGCCGACCGTCCCTTCTTCCCCTCGCTGGCTGCGTCGATGATGGCTTCGCCCATCGTGGCACTCGCCGTCTCGGGTGTGGATGCCGTTCAGGTGGTTCGTGTGATGACGGGCAGCACAAACGGTCGCGAGGCAGCTCCGGGCACCATTCGTGGTGACTACTCGATGAGCAACCAGCAGAACATCGTACATGCCAGCGACTCAACGTCGAATGCCGCCATCGAGCTCGCCCGCTTCTTCCGTCCGGAAGAAATCTTCGACTACGAGGCTGCCATGCAAGGCTTCATCTACGGCGAAGGCGAGGCCAAGTAAAGGCCCCACCCAGGAGTGGCCATAGGTGTTAACGGAAGTTAATGTGGGCGCTACTTGCGGTTTTTTTCGTAACTTCGCAGGCAGAATGAAATGTAGCTATCGCATTGCGGAAGTGAGGCCCTACATTTGCTGGCCGTATTTCTACCATGCCTGGGGCGTGGCGGGAATCCGTGGAGGCGGTTCGCCAGAGGGACTCAGCGCCCTGACGGCGGAGCGCGAAAAACTATGGGCCGATGCGCAGCGCATGCTTGATGAGCTGGAAGAGCGCGTGCAGACACAAGCGTTGTTCGTGCTCCACGAGGCTTATGGTGAAGGCGATGATATCGTGCTGGTGAAGGACAATCGCGAACTGGCACGACTACCGATGCTTCGGCAACAGTCGTCAGCCGCACCGCAGCTCTGCCTGGCCGATTTCCTGTACCCAAGAGGCAAGGCGCAGGCTGACTCCCAGCTTCCCAAAGGCGAGGCGCCAACCGACTTCCTGCTCCCAAAAGGCGAGGCTCCAACCGGCTCCCTGCTTCCCAAAGACAAGGTGCCGACCGATAGCTCCTTCTGCCACCTCGGCCTCTTTGCAGCCACCGTTTCGTCAACATTCGTTGACGAGGCCACCGACGACTACCGCCGCATGCTAGCACAGACGCTCGCCGACCGCCTGGCTGAAGCCACGGCGGAGGTCCTTCATGAACAGGTGCGCCGCACCTATTGGGGCTATGCCCCCCACGAGCGGCTGTCTGTTGACGAGCTGCATCGCGAGGCATTTCAAGGCATCAGGCCTGCTGTGGGCTATCCGTCGCTGCCCGATATGAGTCTGAACTTCCTGCTCGACGATCTGCTCGACATGCAGCAAGTGGGCATACGGCTCACCCAAAGTGGCATGATGTGCCCGCACGCCAGCGTCTCGGGACTGATGTTCGCACATCCCCAGGCTCGTTATTTCGACGTGGGACGCATTGGCGACGACCAGTTGGCCGACTATGCCCGCCGACGCGGCCTGCCTGCCGACGACTTGCGCCGCTTCCTCCGAATTGCCGATGCCGGCTGACGCCACGACGATTGTTAAACCCCCTAACTGAAGAATCACAGTGATCGACAGAATTATCATATTGCTCCTGCTGGTACTGCTCCTGCCACAGCTCTATTTCGACCGTCGCAAATGGCGGCGACGGGGCGTGCTGGTGCGTGTGCTCAGCTGGCTTCCCACGCTGGCTATGATGGTTGCCACAGTGGTGCTTGCCCTCGAACGCGATTTCACAACCCCCGACCAGGCGGCCGAGAATACCTACCTGCTGGTGCTGGGCTTGTATTTCATTCCGAAGGCAGTATATGTACTCTGTTCCATCGTGGGACGCATCGTGAAGAAGCTCAACCACTCGCGCTATAACTGGGGAAACCTCGTGGGAATGGTACTTGGGTTGATCATCGTCTACGTCATGCTCTATGGCAGCTTCATCGGTGTGCGCCGGTTGAATGTGAACCACGTGGAGATAACCCTCGAGAAACTGCCGCGCGCCTACGATGGCTATAAGCTGGTGTTGTTCTCCGATGCACATGTGGGGTCGTTCACGGGCTGGCGCAAGAAGCTTTTGCAGCGCGACATCGACTCCATCAACGCACAAAAGGCCGATGCCATCGTCTTCGCTGGCGACCTGCAGAATCTGCGTCCTACGGAACTCTATCCCGTGCAGGATATGCTGCGACAGCTGAAGGCTCCCGATGGCGTATTCTCGGTGCTGGGCAACCACGACTATAGCGACTACATCAAGGACGATCCTGCCATCTGTGCAGCCAACGAGCGAGAGATGCAAAGCCGACAGCGACAGTTCGGATGGACGCTGCTCATGAACGAGTGGAAGTCCATCAACCGCGGTCAACGGAAAGAGGGAAGACTGGTGTTTGCTGGCATGGAAAACTACAGTATGAAGGATAGCACGCAGCGTGCTGACCTGAAGCTTACACTTGCTGGCATAGATCCTGCCGACTGCGTCATCCTTTTGCAACACGACCCGTCAGCATGGCAGCAGTTGATATTGCCGGAGGCCAACGTGCCGCTAACGCTGAGCGGACACACCCACGGCGGCCAGCTCTCGTTCTTTGGTCTGCGTGCGACACGAGTGAAGGGTGGTGAAGAAGACTATGGCCTCTACCACGAAGGGCATCATCAGCTGTACGTCACCTGCGGCATCGGCGGCCTGATTCCCTTCCGTTTCGGTGTGTCGCCGGAGATAGCTGTCATCACCCTGAAATCCGATAAACATTGAAAGCAGAAATAACGTCATAACGAATATGATTAAGTTCCTCTATCGTCTGTATCAGCTGTTCATCGCTGCCCCTCTCTGCCTTGTGGCAACGCTCATCACAGCGCTGGCCGTTATCGTCGGCTGCACGCTTGGCAACGGTCACTTCTGGGGCTACTATCCCGGCCGCTGGTGGTCGCAGTTCATCATTCGTGTGCTATTGCTGCCGGTGAAGGTGGAAGGTCGTGAACACTTGGCGAAAGGGCAGTCGTACGTCTTCGTGAGCAACCACCAGGGGGCCTTCGACATCTTCCTCATCTATGGATTCCTGGGGCGCAACTTCAAGTGGATGATGAAGCATCAGCTGCGCAGTCTGCCACTCGTCGGCAAGGCCTGCGAGGCAGCCCATCACATCTTTGTCGATAAGCGAGGAGCCAGTCGCATCCGCCAATCGTATGAGCAAGCGCGTGAGACGCTGCGCGACGGCATGTCGCTCGTGGTGTTTCCTGAGGGAGCCCGCACGTTCACAGGCCACATGGGACAGTTCCGTCGAGGTGCCTTCATGCTTGCCGACGAGCTGCAGCTGCCCGTTTGTCCGCTGACCATCAACGGCTCGTTCCGCGTGAAACCCCGCATGAAAGACATCTATTGGGTGTTCTGGCATCCGCTTCGCCTCACCATCCACGAGCCGATACAACCCGTCGGGCAGGGGGCCGACAACATCCGCCATACTGAGGAGGAGAGCTATCGTGTCATCATGTCTGCACTCGAGCCTGAGTACCAAGGGTTTGTGGAGAATCCTGACCAATAAGCAGTTTTTTCCGTATTTATTTTGATAAGTCGCAGAAATGTTGTAATTTCGCAGGGTGAAACCTATAAACCGGAAACTTCAATCAATATGGATAAGAATCTGAAAGAAGAAACCACGAAGCTGGTGAACAACGTGAAGGGCAATCCCTATTGGAAATGGATTGCTTTGGCGGTGTTAGGCCTGCTGGTGGGACTCATGGCCTACTGTAGTTCGTCTACCAAAGAGAGCAGCGGTCCGGGCCTGCCCGTTGCCGAGGCCTTCGACAGTCTGACAGCTGTGCTTCCCAAGGGTAGCGTGGTGGTGGCTCGCTTTCCTGATGAGGAGCGTGCCGATATGTACTACATGAACAGCGGCGTTCTCTACTGCTTCAACGGCAAGAGCAAGCTGCTCGAGGAGATGGGCATCACAGGCGTGCCCAGCGGCAGCTATGTAGACGCAAAGCTCTCGCAAGACGAGAAGTACATCATGCTTACCGTTCGTCAGGGCAAGCTCGACAAGCTCTATCGTCTGAACACCATGAACCGCAACATCGTAGACATGGACAAGAGCACCATCGTGGTTGAAGAAGAAGAGGTGGTGGAGGAGAAAGCCTACAAACCTGCAGAGAAGAAGCCGGAGGTGCCGCAGATTACCGAGCCGCTGCCCGAGGCCGCCTTCGCCGATGAACCCACGGGTGCCGGACACGAGGTGAAGAAGGAAACTGCCGAACCCAAGAAATCTGCCGAGCCTACCAATGCCCCTGAGGTGACTACCATCTCAACGGAATAGCCTCTCTACGCTCGGCCCACAAGGACGCTTTCGTAACGAAGTGGAGAAAGAACTCTAAACTTCCCTACTGACTCTCAACTCTCAACTCTCAACTCTCAACTCTCAACTCTCAACTCTAAACTCTCAACTCTCAACTCTCAACTCTCCACTCTCAACTCTCAACTACAATGAGCGATAGCATCGTCATCATCCCGACCTACAACGAGAAGGAAAACATCGAGAAAATCATACGTGCCGTGCTGGCACTCGGCCAGCCCACTGTTAATCCTGCCGACGGTTCACAAATGCCGGCAGGACATCAGTTCAACATCCTCGTCATCGACGACGGTTCACCCGATGGTACCGCACAGATTGTGCATCGGCTGATGGACACGGAGTTTAGCGACCGGCTGTTCATCATCGAGCGCTCGGGAAAATTGGGCTTGGGCACCGCCTACATCACAGGCTTCAAGTGGGCGTTGGAGCATGAGTACGACTACATCTTCGAGATGGATGCCGACTTCTCGCACGACCCCAACGACCTGCCGCGCCTCTACAGCGCCTGCCACGACGAGGGCTACGACCTTGCCATCGGCTCACGCTACGTCAGCGGCGTGAACGTCGTGAACTGGCCCATCGGTCGTGTGCTCATGAGCTATTTCGCCTCGAAGTATGTGCGCTTCGTCACGGGCTTCAAGGTTCACGACACCACAGCAGGATTCAAGTGCTACAAGCGCCGCGTGCTGAAGACCATCGAACTCGACAAGATTCGCTTCAAGGGCTATGGCTTCCAGATTGAGATGAAGTACACCGCCCACAAGATTGGCTTCCGCATCAAGGAGGTTCCCGTCATCTTCATCAACCGGCGCGAAGGCGTGTCGAAGATGTCGGGTGGCATCTTTGGCGAAGCGTTCTTCGGCGTCATGCGTCTGCGCTGGGACGGCTGGTTCCGTAAGTATCCGCCCCTGCCTGCAGAGTAAACCATTTGTATGGAAATACACGACATTGCGAAACTCTATGCAATGCTGCCGCAGGTCGGGGCATTGCGCCACGTACTGGAAAACAAATCGGAGAAAGACGTTTTCCTGGAAGGATTAGTTGGCTCTTCCCAGCCGCTTTTGTTTGCAGCCTTGAGCCAAAAGGAAAAGAAAAAACCGCTGCCCAGTAGTTTTTTGTTCGTCTTGCCAGATGCCGATGAGGCAGGCTATTTCTATAGCGACCTCATGCAACTGGAGAACCTTCCGAAGGAGGGCGGAGAGTCTGCTGGAGCTGCAGCCCAGGTGTTGTTCTTCCCTTCGTCCTATCGACGGGCGGTGAAGTATGGCCAGCGCGACGCAGCCAACGAAATCCTGCGCACCGAGGTGCTGGCACGTCTCAACACTTCGCTCTCCACGTCTCAACGTCTAAACGTCTCCGCTCGACCCGAAGGGGCGCTTTCAGAGCGAAGCGGGGAAAGAACGTCTCAACCTCTCAACACTTCTCTCTCAACTCTCAACTCTCAACTCTCAACTCTCTATATCGTCACCTACCCCGAGGCCTTGGCCGAGCTGGTGGCATCGCAGAAGACCATCGACGATCATCTCATTCAGCTGACGACGGGTCAGACCACCGACATTGTAGAGCTGGAACATCGGCTGCGCGAGTTGGGATTCCACGAAGAAGACTACGTCTACGAGCCCGGTCAGTTTGCCGTGCGTGGAAGCATCCTCGACGTCTACAGCTTCAGCCATGAGTTGCCGTTCCGCATCGACTTCTTCGGCGATGAAATCGACTCCATCCGCACGTTCGAGGTGGAGGACCAGCTGTCGAAGGAACGTTGTCAGTCGGTGGAGATTGTGCCCGAACTGGCGGCAGCCCAAGCCGAGAAGGTGTCGTTCCTCGAGGTGCTGCCCGACGATTGTGTACTGGTGGCGAAGGACCTTTCCTTCGTCTCCGACACCGTGAAGCGCATCTACGAGGAAGGTTTCTCGTCGCAGGCTGTTACCGAACGATTGGAGACCGCTACGGAGATGGAACGAGAGCAGCTGATGAACGACATGCGACGCGAGTTGCAGCTGGCCCGTCCGACGCAGTTTCAAGAGCAGTTGTCGCAGTTCCGGCACATCATTCTTAGAGGAGAGAGGAGAGAGGAGAGTGGAGAGTGGAAAAAGGAGAATGGAGAGAGGAGAGTGGAGAGAGGAAAGCAGAATGTAACCATCGCGTTCCACACCGTTGGCCAGCCTTTGTTCCATAAGAATGTGGAACTGCTGAAGCGGTCGGTGAGCGACTATCAGTTGCAGGGCTATAGGCTCTACATCCTCGCCGACAGCCAGAAGCAGCACCAGCGTTTGCAGGAACTGATAACCTCCCCCGACCTCCTCATCCCCGTCGACCACACGTTGCATGAGGGATTCGTCGACCACGACTTGAAGGCCTGCTTCTTCACCGACCATCAGATTTTCGACCGCTTCCATAAGTTCACCTTGAAGAACGAGAAGGCGCGCTCGGGCAAGATGGCGCTCACCATGAAGGAACTGCAGGAGCTGGAGATTGGCGACTACCTCGTGCATGTAGACTACGGCATCGGAAAGTTTGGCGGCTTGGTGCGCATCCCCATCGGCGCTAACGCCGGGGCGAACAGGGGTGAGGCGTATCAGGAGGTCATCCGCATCATCTATCAGCATAACGACAAGGTGGATGTGTCTATCCACTCGTTGTATAAAATCAGCAAGTACCGCCGAAGCGACACCGGTGAGCCGCCACGCCTGAGCATTCTGGGCTCTGGTGCCTGGGATCGGATGAAGGAGCGCACGAAGAAACGCATCAAGGACATTGCCCGCGACCTCATCCGCCTCTATGCGCGTCGGCAGAAGGAGAAAGGCTTTGCCTACTCGCCCGACTCCTACCTGCAGAACGAACTCGAGGCATCGTTCCTCTACGAGGACACGCCCGACCAGCTGCGTGCCACGCAGGAGGTGAAGGCCGACATGGAGGCTTCGAAGCCCATGGATCGACTGGTGTGTGGCGATGTAGGCTTCGGCAAGACGGAGGTGGCCGTGCGTGCCGCCTTCAAGGCTGCCTGCGACTCGAAGCAGGTGGCGGTGATGGTTCCTACAACGGTATTGGCATTCCAGCACTATCAGACCTTCCGCGACCGTCTGAAAGGTATGCCCGTGCGCGTGGAATATCTC
Organism: uncultured Prevotellaceae bacterium; assembly: GCA_900316285.1. Lineage (GTDB taxonomy): Bacteria > Bacteroidota > Bacteroidia > Bacteroidales > Bacteroidaceae > Prevotella. The sequence goes on along the minus strand of ONCG01000026.1, from coordinate 2,879 downwards.
TCGCGTGCCCGTTCGGCAAAGAAGACCAAGGAGATTCTCACCGACCTGGCCGAGGGAAAAATCGATATCCTCATCGGCACCCATAAGCTCATCGGTAAGCAGGTGAAATGGAAAGACTTGGGCCTGCTCATCATCGACGAGGAACAGAAGTTCGGTGTCTCCGTGAAGGAGAAGCTGCGCCAGCTGAAGGCGAACGTCGACACGCTGACGATGTCGGCAACCCCCATCCCGCGTACGCTGCAGTTCTCGCTCATGGGAGCCCGCGATATGAGCATCATCCGCACACCACCGCCCAACCGCTATCCCATCTACACGGAGCTCGGCACCTATGGCAGCGACCTCATCGCCGATGCCATCAACTACGAGATGTCGCGCAACGGCCAGGTGTTCTTCGTCAACGACCGCATCTCGAACCTCGAGGAAATCAAGCGGCTCATCTTGAAGAATGTGCCCGATTGTCGCGTGGCCATTGGTCATGGGCAGATGAAGCCCGAGGAGCTGGAGCGCGTCATCATGGATTTCATCAACTACGATTATGACGTGTTGCTCTCTACGACCATTGTCGAGAACGGCATCGATATTCCAAATGCCAACACCATCATCATCAACGATGCCCACCGCTTCGGACTCAGCGACCTGCACCAAATGCGTGGGCGCGTGGGACGCTCCAACCGCAAGGCGTTCTGCTATCTGTTGGCACCACCCAAGAGCGTGCTCACCCCCGAGGCACGACGCCGACTGGAGGCCTTGGAGACGTTCTCAGAACTGGGCAGCGGCTTCAACCTCGCCATGCAAGACCTCGACATCCGTGGCGCCGGCAACCTGCTGGGTGCCGAGCAGAGCGGATTCATGGAAGACCTGGGCTACGAAACCTACCTGAAGATCATCAAGCAGGCGATGGCGGAGCTGAGAAACGAAGCCCCCCTTTCGTCCCCCGAGGGGGACACAATTGCCCGCAAGACTATAGAAGCCCCCTCGGGGGCAGTAGGGGGGGCTCTCTCTGGAGGGGTTGGGGATGGGGCTTTCGTCGCCGACTGCACCGTCGAAAGCGACTTGGCGATGTACTTCCCCGATACCTACGTGCCGGGCTCATCGGAGCGTATGCTGCTCTATCGTGAACTCGATGCCATCGAAGACGACCGCTCCCTGCAGGCCTATCGCAAGCGCTTGGAGGACCGCTTCGGTCCTGTGCCGCACGAAGGCGAGGAGCTCATGCAGGTGGTGATGCTGCGTCGCATCGGCAAGCGACTCGGCTGCGAGAAGATCACGTTGCGTCAGGGACTGATGATCATGCAGTTCGTCTCCAATGGCGACAGCCCGTACTACCAGAGCCAAACCTTCACGCGCGTCATCAACTATGCTACGTCGCCAGCCAACATCCGCCGTTGTCTGCTGAAGGAAGTGGCCACGCGTGGCACCACCGCCACCGGCTCCCGCCGCCTGATGCATGTGCGCGACGTACCCACCGTAGGCGAAGCTGTAAAAGTATTAAGAGCAATTGAAAATAGGTAATAGGTCTTAGGTAATAGGTAACAGGTAATAGGTAATAGGTTATGATTACTTTTGCTGCTCGCGATGACCGGTACAAAGCAAATCGTAACAGGTAATAGGTAACAGGTAATAGGTTATGATTACTTTAATAGGTAACAGGTAATAGGTTATGATTACTTTTGCTGCTCGCGATGACCGGTACAAAGCAAATCGTAACAGGTAATAGGTAACAGGTAATAGGTTATAGGTTATGATTACTTTTGCTGCTCGCGATGACCGGCACAAAGCAAATCATAACCTATTACCTATTACCTATTACCTGATTACACGCACGTATACCCACCGTCCACGGGCAGGGCAACGCCGTTTACGTAGCTGGAGGCGGGCGATGCCAGGAAGATGGCGGCAGAGTCCAGCTCGCCCTCGTTGCCATAGCGCTCCACGGGAATGGTGCTCTTAGCATAGTCGGCAAACCATTGTGTTTCCAGCGTGTCCTTCGTCAGCGGTGTCCAGAAGTATCCCGGGCAGATCGTGTTCACCGTGATGCCATACTTACCCCACTCGGCAGCCAGGCCGCGCGAGAGGTTCACAACACCACCCTTGGCAGCATGATAAGGCGAGCACGGAGCAATCTTGTTGCCCACGAGTCCATACATCGAAGCGATGTTGATGATGCGACCATACTTCGCAGGAATCATAGCCTGCTTGGCGACGGCACGAGCCATTCTGAACGTACCGAAGAGGTCTATCTGCATCTCGTTGTCGAACTGCTCGTCGGTGATGTCCTCGGCGGGGGCTACAGCACCCGTTCCGGCATTGTTGATGAGGATGTCGATGCGGCCAAAGTGCTCCATGGTCTGGCGAACAACATCGTCGCACATCTCCGTATTCGTGACGTCGCAACGAATCGGCAGCACCTCCACGCCATACTCCTCGCGCAGCTCCTTCGCCACCTCCTCGAGTTTTTCCATACGGCGTGCGATAGGCACGATGTTACATCCCTGATTAGCCAATGCCTTGGCCATCTGAACACCCAGTCCACCCGAGCAACCCGTTACGATTGCCACGTGGCCTTTCATGTCGAAATAGTTTTTCATAATAGTCCTTGTTTTTGATAGTAATATGAACTTTTTTCTATTATTGCCTACAAAGATAAGGAAAAAACACGACATAGCAGCAAAAAACACCAGAAAAAAGCAATCGAGGCATTAAAAAAAGTCTGGAAGCGGCCTGGTAGAGTCGGTACGGCGTCTCGGTCAAAGCAGCATAGCTGCGTTCAAAAGCCCTTTGGGCATGCAAAGGTGTAAAGCGCCTTTGGCGCGTGTAAAACCCTTCGGGCGAGTAAAGCAGCGGAGCTGCGAACCGCTTTAAACCTTAAACGCGCCGCA
>ONCG01000028.1 GCA_900316285.1 uncultured Prevotellaceae bacterium | reverse complement strand
GTCTTATTTGTATTTTCGATTGACTTTGGTTAATACTTATTGTTAATCTCAGTTGACTGTTGTTGTTGCTTATTTATGATATCAGTTGACGATGTTTGTTTCTATTCACAAATTAGGTTGTGCCCCAAAGTCGTCTGCAAAGCTACACAAATAATTTCATGCAGCCAAGCTTTTGATGGCCTTTTCTCTGTAGCTTGTCCACTTTTTCTTCAGTTCTCCCGTGCAGAGCGCCGCTTCTGCAGGCGTTCTCCAGTCAAGACTCATATGCGGACGCTCGTTGTTGTAGAAGTCGATGGCAGCCTTCAAAGCCTTCCTGACCTCCTGTATTGAGAAGAAGGACATTCCCTGAAGCAGCTCGTTCTTGACGATGCCGTTGACACGTTCTGCCACAGCATTGTCCTTTGGGTCTCCACATTCGGTCATGCTGATCTTAATGTTGTGTTTTCTCAAGATGTCCGTATAGGCGTAGCTTGCGTACTGTACGCCACGGTCAGAGTGGTGAATAAGATCAACATCCCGTCTGCCTCCAAGCCGGCCCAATGCCATTTCCAGGGCTTCGATGGCAAACTTGGCCTCCAATGTCTCGCCTACGCACCAGCCGATAATATCCTTTGTATAGTAGTCTGTCACAAGCGACAGGTAGCAGAAGTCGTATTCGCCCGTCTGGGCATTCAGATAGATGACCATATAGGTAATGTCGCTCACCCACAGCTGGTTGGGACGCAGCGGGATGAGTTCCTTCACCAGGTTGGGGTACAGGGGCAGGTCGTGGTCGGAATCGGTCGTCTTAGCGCGACGCTTGCGCTTACGCACCTTCAGGCTATACTTCTCAATGATATCATAGAAACGGTTGTAGCCTACGCTGTGGACGTCGCCGAACTCCTTCCTGTACATCTGCCAAAGCTTGCCGCCGCCGATACCGCGGTCCTTCTGAAGGATACGCTTGACATACTCCACGCAGAACGCCTCCTCCGCCAACTTGTTTATTTACTAATTTAGGTTGTTGGTTTTTATTCCGGCTCGATGTCGTCTACGGGGAGACGGAAGTTGTTGAGCTTGCGGGTATAATAGTCGCGGAAATCAGTCCATTTGTAGTAGGGACCGGTGACGGCGTGTAGCGGAAGACGCGTTTCGTTCTCGTTGAGAAGAGCCTTTACGAGGATGTCGCCAGTGCCTTTTTTCGGCTTGTAGAAGATGAGCTGTATGTTACAACCCATCGGGAAGATCTTGTAGTTCAGCCATCCCTCGGCGGGCAGTTGTTCGAAGTCGGCCACCTGCTTTCCGCAGTTGTCCATCTCCAGGAGGCAGGCTAATGGCATGACGCATACCTCGTGACCATAGCGAAGCGTGGCACCTGGGTGCTTCTTCCCAACGTTTGCATCAGCTTCCTCCAGCATCTTGGCAAGTAGATGGCGCTGGGAGAATGGCTGCAGCGCTCCATTGAGCGGACACGGGCCATAGCCCACATACCATCCTGCATTCTCAATCATCCAGTTATCGTAGACCTCGTCGGGTGTGAACAGATCGTAGAGCGACACCGTGTGGCGCAGTTCCGAACTCTGAATGTTCGATGCCAACTTGAACAAATGGTAGTTCAAGTTCTCGGCGTTTACCTCGTGGTTTACGTAGGCTGTGTCGTTGAAGAGCACCTGCATCACTCGCTTGTAGTTCTGATGGCGTTCCTTGAAGGCATCGTAGGCGGCTCGCGTCTGCGGGTTCCACTGATGGTCCTTGATTTCCTTTGCCTTGCTGTTCATGTACCACATGTCGTGTTCCGACGCGTCGTGGCGTATGCGAAGCTTCGGATTCAGGCTCTTCAGCTCCTGCAGGGCATTCTCCATCGAGAGGATGCAGCGTATCACCACGGTGCTCTTCGCGTCGATGTCGGTCACGCCCTTGAAAACCTCGGGGAATCGCTCATACATGCGGTGAGCTATTTCGCGATGTTGCTCGGCACCCAGCAGGGTGAGCTCACCCAAACGCTGGTCGGCCTCGTTGCGGAGCAGCGTCACACGGCGTAGAACATCTTTGCCATAAGGCGTCAGCTTGTTCAGCGAGTCGGCACGCGAGAGCACTCGCCAGGCGCGGTCGTAGTCGTTTTTCCCAATGAGATAGCGTGAGCCGTGGCGTCCATAATGTGAGATATAATAAGGCTCATAACCCTTCGGAGCAGGAGTGAGCTTCTGCTGAGTGGGGCCTGGGTAAGCATAGTAGTTGCTACCCGACTTGTAGATGTTTTCCTTGAATTCTTCGCGTGGCGACTGAGCGAGCGACTGCAAGGCTGCAGAGAGGCTGAACAACAGCAGTGTTGCAAGCAGAATTTTCTTTGTTTTCATTGGATAAGGTGTGGTACAAAAGATGATTTGTGTGCAAAGATACGAAAAAAACATGATCTTGCAAAAGGAAACTCCGATTTTCTTGAGCTACATATAAAAACACGTGTGATTTTTAAGGAGATTAACCTTAAATCGTTAAAATATGTTTAGAATTATCTTAAAAAGCGGTTTTTTGTAATGATTTCAATAAAAAACCATTAATTTTGCACGGAATTGGCGCATGTTAAGTGCCTGTTTGAAGGGTAAACTTGTATATTAATTAAGTAACAGTATAAACCTTAGAACAATTTTTATGAAAAGAAGACTAACGATGATTTTGACCTTCATGCTCCTTTCAGTAGGGGTGGCAATGGCTCAGACGAAAGTCTCCGGAACCGTTGTCGAGGCCGAAAACGACGAGCCGATTATTGGTGCCGTGATTAAGCTGAGAGGTCAAAAGTCTGCTCTTGCCGTGACTGATATTGACGGCAACTTCTCGTTTACGACAAGCCAGAAGAACCCCTCGCTGGAGGTGTCTTCCATTGGCTTCGTCACGCAAACCATTAAGGCCGGACAGAATCTGGTGATCAAGATGGTTTCTGACTCTCGTTCCATTGACGAGGTCGTCGTAACAGGTATGCAGAAAATGGACAAACGACTCTTTACGGGCGCTACAGCAAAGGTCGATGCCGAAAAGACAAAACTTGATGGTGTGGCCGACGTGAGCCGTGCGTTGGAAGGACGTGCAGCTGGTGTGTCGGTGCAGAACGTGTCGGGTACCTTCGGTACAGCTCCGAAGATCCGTGTGCGTGGTGCAACGTCCATCTATGGTTCGTCGAAGCCCCTTTGGGTCATTGATGGCGTCATACAGGAAGATGCTGTAGAAGTGAGTGCCGACGACCTTTCGTCGGGTGATGCAAAGACGCTGATTTCGAACGCCATCTCCGGTCTTAGCGCCGACGACATTGAGTCGTTCCAGGTGCTGAAGGACGGTTCTGCAACCTCCATCTATGGTGCCCGCGCTATGGCAGGTGTGGTGGTCGTTACCACGAAACGTGGTAAGGCCGGCCGCTCAACCATTAACTATACCGGTGAGTTTACCTATCGTCTGAAGCCCAGCTACAGGAACTACAACATCTCGAACTCTCAGGAGCAGATGGGTATCTACAAAGAAATGGCCGCCAAGGGTTGGCTTGAGTTCTCGGCACTTGCCAACGGCTCCACCGCTGGTTTGTATGGTAAGATGTACAACCTCATCGCCCAGTATGATGAGACCAACGGAAAGTATGGTCTGCCCTATACCGATGCAGCCATGAACGCCTACCTGCAGCAGGCAGAGTTCCGCAATACTGACTGGTTCGACCTGCTCTTCCGTGATAACATCATGCAGAATCACTCCGTGAGCATCTCGACGGGCTCCGACAAGGCAAACCTCTATGCTTCAATCTCGGCCATCAGCGACCCGGGTTGGACCATGGACTCGAAGGTGGAACGCTACACCGCTAATGTGAACGCTACGTTCAACCTCTCGAAGCAGCTTAGCGTGAGCCTGCTCACCAACAACAGCTGGCGTAAACAGAAGGCGCCGGGAACACTGAACCAGTCGACCGACGTGGTGTCGGGTTCTGTGAATCGTTCCTTCGACATCAACCCCTACAGCTATGCGATGAACACTTCGCGTACGCTCGACCCCGATCAGATCTACACACGTAACTATGCCCCGTTCAACATCTTCGATGAGTTGAACAACAACTATATCGACCTGGGTATTTCCGACATGAAGTATCAGGGCGAGGTGACGTGGAAGCCTATCATGGGACTTGAGTTCCACGCCATGGGAGCTTATCGTACGGTGAACTCCACGCAGAAGCACATCATCCTCAACCAGTCGAACATGGCTGAGGCCTATCGCGCAGGCGTGGACGATCCTAATAAGATGTATAGCAACCCCTATCTCTATCAGGATCCTGACAAACCCAACTCACTGCCCGTTTCTGTGATGCCAGTCGGTGGTATCTCTATCCGCGACGACAACACGATGGAACAGTTGCAGTTCCGTGGCACCGTTCAGTACAACAAGATTTGGAACGATACGCACATCATGAACCTCTTCGGAGGTATGGAGGCCAACAAGGTGAACCGTGAGGCAGAGTATCATGCAACTTACGGCGTCGACTATGAGTCGTCGCGCAACGTGCTGCTGACTCCTGAGTTCACGAAGCAGGCAAAGGAAGAAGGTACCACCCTCGAGAGCTTCTCGAAGACCTGGACTCGCAACCTGGCTTACTTCATGAGCGGTAGCTATTCTTACAAAGGCCGCTACACCATTAACCTCACAGGTCGCTATGAGGGTTCGAACGGTCTTGGTAAGAGTCGTAGCTCGCGTTGGTTGCCTACATGGAACGTGTCGGGAGCTTGGAATGCTCATGAGGAAGCATGGATGCAGCGTTGGATGGAAAAGACCAACTACGTGCTGTCGCATGCTGCTCTCCGTCTTTCCTACTCGCTGACCGCCGACCGCGTTCCTTCCTTCGTGTCGAACGCCCGTCCTATCTTCTACTCCGACATCGCCTGGCGTCCGCAAGGCGAGCAGCAGGAGCAGATGACCTACCTCTATCAGATTGCCAACTCCGAGCTGACATACGAGAAGAAGAAGGAGTTCAACGTGGGTGTTGACCTCGGTTTCTTGCACAACCGCATCAACCTTACCCTCGATGCCTACTGGCGTGACAACTACGACCTGATTGGTATCATCAAGACGCAGGGTGTTGGTGGTATGATTTCGAAGTATGCAAACGTTGCAACGATGAAGTCGAGTGGTTTTGAGGCAACCCTCTCCACACGCAACATCCAGACCCAGAACTTCAACTGGACAACCGACTTGACGTTCTCGCTGGCAACCAACGAGATCACCGACCTGGAGTCGCGTTCGAACGTCATCGACCTGATCACTGGTAACAGTAGCAGCCACTTCCGCGTGGGCTATCCCCGTTCGGCCCTGTTCTCGATTCCTTTTGTTGGTCTGAACGACGAAGGTATCCCGCAGTTCATCAACCAAAATGGCGACAAGGTGACCAGCGACATCTACTTCCAGGAGTACGAGAAACTTGACTTCCTGAAGTATGAAGGCCCGACGGAGCCTACCATCACTGGTGGTCTGAACAACATGTTCACTTGGAAGAACTGGCGTCTGAACGTCTTCATCACCTATTCGTTCGGAAACAAGGTGCGTCTCGATCCTGCATTCTCGGCCGGCTATTCCGATATGAGTGCTATGCCGAAGGAGTTCAAGAACCGTTGGGTGCAGCCCGGCGATGAGAAAATCACCGACATTCCTGCTATTGCCAGTGTGCGTCAGTACTATAACGACTCACAGCTGGGCTATGCCTACAATGCCTATAACTACTCGACAGCCCGCGTGGCCGACGGTGGTTTCATTCGCATGAAGGACATCTCGCTCACCTACGACATGCCGCAAAGGTGGATTCACAAGATTGGACTGAACACCTGCTCGCTGAAGCTCGATGCCACCAACCTCTTCCTGATCTATGCCGACGACAAGCTTAACGGTCAGGATCCGGAGTTCGTCAACTCGGGTGGTGTGGCTTCGCCGATGCCTAAGCAGTTCACATTCACACTGCGTCTTGGTATTTAATTGGAGGTCAAACATTTAACACAATAGGAAATATGAAATCATTGAAATATATTGTATGCTCGCTTGGCCTGATGGCGCTCACCTTCACATCGTGTGGTGATAGCTTCCTTGACCAGCAGCCGGATGAGCGAATTGAGATTAAGACCGTTGACCAAGTCATCGATCTGCTCGTGAGCAGCTACAGCACGGCCAACTATGGCTGGGTGTGCGAGCTGACGAGCGATAACTTCATGGATAACAACGCACCTCACTATCCGGCCAACCCCAACAGCACGCAGGTGCTTGTGCGCTATAACCTTTCTTCTTATGAGCGTATGGACGACGAGTTGTTCCGCTTCGAGCAGGTGCAGTCGTCGACAGGTACCGACTCTCCCTCCAGCATTTGGGAGAACACCTACTCGGCCATCGCTACCGCCAATCATGCTCTGGTCTACCTCGACGAGATTGAGGCCGACATGAAGAATAATCCCGAGAAGTTTGGTGACAACCTGGCATCAACCCGCGAGAAGCTCAATGCTGCCCGCGGTGAAGCACTGCTCATCCGTGCTTATTATCACTTTATCTTGGTGAACATCTTCTCACAGGTCTATAAGGATGAGGAAGCCAGTAAGAAGGACATGGGTATTCCCTATATTACAGAGCCTGAGGACCGCGTGCTTGTGAACTACGACCGCGGCACCGTTACCGGTACCTATGCAAAGATTCGCGAGGATATGGAGGCAGGTCTGAAGCTGGTGAACAACAGCATCTACGAGCGTCCGAAGTGGCACTTCAACCTGAATGCCGCCCATGCTTTCGCTGCTCGCTTCTATCTCTTTACGCGCGAATATGATAAGGTGATTGAGCATGCCAATGCTGTTCTGGGCACCGACTATGCTACTCTGCCCTCCATGCTCATGGACTACTCCGGCTTCGACGATTGTACCTATTCAGATGACTATGCCAACGTTTGGCAGAATGCCAGCCTGAATAACAACATCATGCTCGTGGCAACCTATTCCACACAGTGGCGCCGCAGCGTTGGCCGTCGTTATTCTGAGACTTCGAGCGCTCTGCGCGACATCATGTATCACCTCGGTCCTAACTGGCGTTGGTATGTTTGCCCGACGGGCTATGTGGCAGGTATGACCTTCTACAGCGGCAACCAGGACTATGGATTTGCTTCGTCGAAGATTGCTGAGACCTTCCAGTATACTGATAAGGTGGCTGGTATCGGCTATGCTCACGTTATCCGCCGCGAGTTCACCTGCACCGAGCTCCTGCTCGAGCGTGCCGAGGCTAAGTTGCTCAAGGCTAATCCCGACATCGACGGTGCCATCAACGATATCATCGCCTACGATAACAGCCGTTGGACATTCTCTGATGAAAACAAGCGCACATTCTTCGCAAACAATGCGCTGACCTATCTCACGCGTGCCGACATCGAGTCTTACTATCCGAATGTGAAGAACAGCAACTGCTTTGCTGACTGGAACTTCACGCAGCACGTGAGCAGCAGCTTCGTTGTTCCCGCCAACATCGTGCCTTACATGAATGCCATCAACGACATGCGCCGCTTCGAACTCAACTTCGAAGGCATGCGTTTCTTCGATTTGAAGCGTTGGGGCATCGAGTGGTCGCACGTCTATGGACCTGATGAGATTGAGTACAAGATGACTTGGGATGATCCTCGTCGTGCCATTGAGATTCCGTTGGAGGTACAGGCTGCCGGTCTGGCTGCTTCGCGTCCGCTTGTGGCACCCGTTCCTGACAGCACCTATGTGCAATCACTTGAGTTGGAATACAAAAGATAATTAAGTAAGGAGGTAAAGAAATATGAAATCATTGTTTAAGATTTTGCTCGCAGCAGCCATCGGCATGGCTTCTTTCAGCTTTGTCGGATGTTCGGATGAAGAATTTACACCGACGATCTTCGATACAACGGAGTATCCGCTCGACAAGACGGTGTATTCATTCCCGCTCGATACGTTCCTCAAGGTGAATTTCCTGGAGCCTTACAACCTGAAGTTCTTGTACAAGATGCAGGACATTGGTTCCGACATGCAGAAAAACCTCGTACCGTGCGAATATGAGAAGAGCATTGAAATTGCTGTGCTTTCGAAGTATCTCTGGTACGATGTCTATGACAAGTGTGCCGGTAAGACCTTCCTGAAGCTTTACAGCCCGCGCATCATCCATGTTATTGGTTCGCCGGCGCTGAACCCGTCGTCAGGTACCGAGACGCTTGGTCAGGCAGAAGGTGGCTTGAAGATTACGCTCTACAACGCCAACAACCTCTCGCCCACCGATATTGAGATGATGAACGAGAAGTTCTTCAAGACCATGCACCACGAGTTCTCGCACATCCTGCACCAGAACAAGGAATATCCGACGGACTTCCGTCTGATCTCGAATGGTCTGTATAACGCCATCTCCTGGCAGGATACCGCCGACTCGCTGGCTGTCGCTCAGGGTTTTGTTAGTGACTATGCTTCGTCGCAGGCTCGTGAGGACTGGGTGGAGATCATTGCTAACTACATCGTGAAGGATTCCATCACTTGGGCCAACATGCTCAACACTGCCCAGTACGACTGGGAGCGCGTGTCGGTGGAGATGACCGTCTTCAATCCGCTCGACCAGCGATGCAAGGCTGGCCTTGCCAATCGCGACTCTGTGGGTTACATTGATCGTAAGAACCCCAACGCCTCTAACACCCAGTACAACATCCAACGCAAGATCATCCAGCGTGATACCCTCGACTTGCCTCTGCGCAATGCGGAAGGAAAAGGCCAGATCATTTATTCTGACAATACCGATGGTATCGATGGACGTCAGGTTATCTTGCAGAAGCTTGAAATGGCTCGCACTTGGCTGAAGGAGAAGTTTGACTTGAACCTGGAAGACCTCAGAAGAGAGGTGCAGACCCGCCAGTGGCTCACCGATGCCAAGGGTAACTTCGTCTTCGACAAGAACGGCAAGTACATCAATCGCCTGGTCTATCCGATTGACGATACAGGCCGTACGCTCATGGATGCCTTGAAGGAAGAAGTCTACAAGTACAAGGAATTGCAGAAGTAATCACGTATAAACAGAATAACGATATGAAAAAGATTTTTTCAACCGTAATATTGATTGCCGGAGCTCTCATGTTTGCAGGCTGTGCCGGAGAAGAAAAGGACCTTTTCGAGAAATCCGCCGCCGAGCGACTCAATGAGACGGGTAAGATCTATTCAAGCCGTCTGCAGTCGTCGGAAGCCGGATGGGTGATGGAATACTATCCCACCAATACCGATGAGGAGTACAAGGGACGCGGCTATCTCATCATGGCAGACTTCGACAAGGACGAGTCGGTGACGCTGGCCATGAAGAATATCATGTCAGACGATGAGTATATGGAAGAGCGCTCGTTGTGGGAGATCATTGCCGACAACGGTCCTGTGCTTACCTTTAATACTTATAATGAGGTGCTCCACTGCTTCTCGAATCCCGAGTACTATGAGTCTGGAAAGGGCTTCGAAGGTGACTATGAGTTCGTGATGATCGATGTGCCCGAAGACGGACAGTTCATCATGCTGAAGGGTAAGAAGCGTGGTACTTACGTTCGTCTGACACGTCTGCCTGACGGAACAAACTTCCAGGAATACCTGAACGATGTGAATGCATTCACGAAGAAGTTCTTCCCAGAGAATGTCGTCAACGAGGACGTACTCGTTGTTGGTGGCGAGAAGTTTGCCATTAACAGTGGAAGCACTGGTATCATGGGCATGTATCCTTACGATGGTGATGCCATTACTGAGACCACCCAGCACCCGTTCCTAATTACCAAGCGCGACGGTAATTACTATCTGCGTTTCCGCAGTGCCATCGAGGCAGGTGAGGTTGAGGAGCAGGAGTTCGTTTATGATGAGGCCGGTGATAGGTTTGTAGGAGTTGCCAACAATGAAAATGTGATATCAGGCCCCGATCCATCAGTATTCTTCAGACAATTCATGCAACAGGGCTATTTCTGGATGTTCACACCGTCTTCTGAGATAACGGGTAATATCGCTACGGTGTTGCAAACTGTCGTCTCTGACTTTGCTTCCAAGAAGTACACTGTTCAGAATATCAAATATTCTATGGATGGAGAAGATGCTCGTGTGACGGTAACCGTGAGAAGTGGTAGCAGCAATGTTTCGCTGGTCTATCTCTATGATGCAGAGGTTTCTGATGCTGGTATTTCTATTACCTATCGTGAGCCGTATGTTTCCGGAAACAACAAGCGTGCTGCACAAATTCTTACGACCATACCTACCTTGGCCAATTTCCTTACGGGGTTGAATGGTTCTTACAAAGCAGAGAAGGCCAATGAGACAGGATTCAATCTGGGTGCAATGAAACTATTCTTGCAGGACGGAAGTACCATCGCTGTACAGAGTAGTCTGAAATAAGCTTATTTTTTAGTTCACATATTATTTATTTAAACATTAGCAACATGAGAAAAAGTTTACTGACTTTAGGTGTGTTTGTTCTGGGAATCCTCTCAGCCAATGCCCAGAAAATGCACAGCATGGATGGTGCCGCAAAGCGTGTCACACCCATGCAGATTCAGAAAGTGAAGGTAGCTCAGGCCCCTGAACTTTATGTTACTGATCAACCTACAACTACTTTTAGGGTTTCGCCTTCAAAGATTGTTCGCAACAACCCTCGCAAGGCAGAAGTAGAGATTTCGGCTGACTATGGTATTCCTACCGCATCTTATTTCTGGGGAATGGGTGCTGGGTGGACTGGCTATTCAGCAGTTATTCTTACAACATCCCCCCTTGCAAAAGTTACTTTCCCGAACTATGCTACTTATGACAAAGAGCAGGAAGTGACGTTCGCCTGGCAGGTTCCCACGAGCCAGAATACATATGATATGGAGCAGGATGAAAAAGGAAATGGTATCGCTGACGAAAGTTTCTGGGGATACTATCAAGCTCCTGAACTCACTGTTACACAGGGCGAAAAGACTGCTTCATATAATTATGGTGAGCTGGGTATCCGTACTGATAGTGATGGTAATCCCTATAAAGGTTACTGGTATGCTACTGATTCAATAACCAGCCTCTCTCATGCAAGTTATGCACTGGGTGCTTATGGCGGTTTCCAGGATCTTGACAAGCGCTATGAGATTAATAGCGATTTCGATGGACAGAAAGTAATTGGCTATGCCGAGCATTTTGACAAGCCCGTTACAGAAACTTATGTGAAGTCGATTGACTTGGTTGGTTGGATCGACAACAGTGGCAACATTGCAGAGCCTATTGGCGACAATGAACTGACAGCCGAGATTTATACGCTCGACGAGGAAGGCAATATGAGTGCAGAGCCCTATGCTACCGCTATTGCTACGTTTGAGAACTATCAGCTCGTGAACGAAGCAAATGGTCAAGTTGGTATTACCTTCGTATTCACTGAGGAAGACGAGTTGTTTGGAACCGTTGAAAAGCCCATCATCCTTCCCGATCAGGAGTTCATGCTGCTCATTAAAGGCATGGATAAGATTGATGGCAACTTTGTTGCTCCTTTCAGCCCTGCTAATGGTGAAAGCGGACACAGCTATGTCATTCTTGAAGACGGAAGTTTTGGCACAATCGGCTATCGTAACTATCCCGAAATTCCTCAGCTTAACATCATGCTGTCTCTGAATGGTGTGCTGGCTGCTGCTCAGCTGCGTAATCCCGAACAGAAGATTATGTTCCCTGTTGAGGGTGGCTATGCTTACTATGACAGCGAGGATTCTGAAGGCAATCCTGCCCAGTATAACGATATTCTCATCGACAGTAATGTGAAGTCTAACGAAAAGGATGAGAATGAGCCTTGGCAGATTGAGGAGGCTCCTGAATGGGTAACAGGTTTTGCACTTGACGACGAGTATCAGGAAAAATATTGGGTGATGCAGCTCTTCATGGAAGCAGAGGCTCTTCCTGAAGGCGTAGAGGGTCGTGAAGGCGATGTTGTCATCTCTGCTTATGGCCGTCCCATTACGATTCATGTCACACAGGGTAAGGTAGAGGAAGAGTGCATTACCGAGATCAATGTTGATCGTGAGGTTGGCCAGGGCTACGACGTAACTCGCTTTGAGCCTGACTTCACAGAAGCACTGGCTTATCTGGGTATCGAGAATCCTACAGACGCAACACTCGTTGGTATCAACGCCGACGGTTCTGAGGAGGCAGCTCCTAATGGCCCGATCGACGGCTGGTGCGATGCTGATGGTAACTTCATTGGTTGGGGTAAGGAAGAGACCCGTATCTGCGTGAAGTTCTTCCCCGCTGTTCCTCAGTATGAGATTTGCGACATGAACGGTGCCGACGAAGTTGGCAAGACCTATACCGTGAAGTATGGTCTGAAGGCTAACGACAAGATGGCAATCTTTGTGATCAATGTGACATTCATCGAGAAGCAGGAGCATATCTACAAGCCCGAGATTGTGAAGACGATCGAGATTTCTCACCTTGAGAAGGCTGCCACTGCCTACTGCGAGGAGGAACCCGCTCCCACATTCGACGTAGCTGAGGTTTGCGCTGCTCTTGGCATTGCTGACATGAGCGAGGCTAAGGCTTACATCGTTAACCTGACTGATGGCAACTTCGTTGAAAACACTGGCAGTATTGATGGCTGGCGCAATGCCGACGGTGACGCTGCTCCTTGGGCTCAGAGCGCAAACGGCTTCTGCCTGAAGCTGAACAATCCCGCAAGCGGTGAGTTCAACTACACGGGTGCTCACGATGATAACTTCCAGGTTGGTGACACCTATGTTGCTCAGTGGGGTATCGTGGCTAATGAGAAGGCCGTGCTGCTGAAGGTTACTATTACCTTCGTTGACGATCCTGCTGGCATCAACGAGCTGAATGCCGACGAGAATGCAGGCGCTATCTTCAACATCAATGGTGTTCGCATGCAGAAGGCTCAGCAGAAGGGCATCTACATCCAGAACGGTAAGAAGATCGTGATTAAGTAAGAGAAGAACTGAACTTGTTCGAGTTCTTCCGAACGTGAACGAGCTCGAACGTAGTTCAAGATTGTGGTTAAGTAATTCCACTATCGAATAACCCATCAACGGGAAGTCGCCAACAAGCGGCTTCCCGTTTTTCTTTTGGCATGAACCCAAATTGTTTGAAAATGTAGGGACGCGGCGTGCCGCGTTACTGGACCTATGTTTTCCCCCACCAGAACGCGGCACGCCGCGTCCCTACATTTGCTGATGATTGATTTGGGCTTCGTCGTCAATATCATTGCTTTCATCGGCCAATATCATTGCTTCCATCCATCTATATCAATGCTTTCGTTCATTGATAGCTATGCTCCTGTTCAGTAAATTAACTTAATTTGTGCGGTAAATTAACTTAATTTGTATAGTAAATTAACTTAATTTACTGAGTAAAATAACTTAATTTACTGCGCAATTTAACTTAATTTGCTGAATAAAATAACTTAATTTACTAAATGATGTGTATACTCTTGTTGCACGAAAGCATTCTCCTAGCCTGACGAAAGCATGTCTCCTGCCTAATAAGAGCATACTTCTTGTATAAAGGGATGAGCCAATGGCTTGGTGCAACACTCTTCTGGTCCGTGAAGAACACGTTTCCGGCCTGCATTTCCCATGCATTTTCCAATAGGAGAGAGGTTTTGTAGTTTTTTAACGGAAAAAGAAAGGCTCGCGCTTTATTAACTACCAAAAAAGTTGTACCTTTGCAGGCCGTATTACATTGAATGCTATCAAATTTGAAAGAATAACATGAGAAAATTGTTTCTGACCCTCGTGGTCATGATACTGGGAGTGATCTCAGCAAGCGCTGTGCCCGCCATGGGCAATTTAGTAAAAGTGCAACAGCCTGATGGAACCACCGTTACCATTCGCCTTGTGGGTGATGAATATCTGCATTTCAATACCACTGCCGACGGTTATTCGGTGGTGAAGAACGACCGTGGCTTCTATGTCTATGCCCAGCGGTCGGCAGATGGCCAGCTGGTTCCTACAGCTCAGGTGGCTCACGACGAAGCCGCTCGCCCTGCAGCCGAGGTGGCTTTCCTCGCAACGGTGAAGAAATACATCCAGCCCGACATGCCCGAGCGTGTTGCCTTGGAGAGGTCTGCCGAGCAGCAGCGTCGCCTGCAGGCTCGCCAGCAGCATAGGGCGCCACACTACGACTATTCCAAGTTCCACGGTTTGGTAATCCTTGTGGAATATAATGATCGTGCTTTCGACACCGATGACTACAAGGAAACGATTACTGCTGCCATCACGGAAGAGGGCTATTCAGGCTACACCGATTACTCTGGTCGCAGAGTGAACTGCACGGGCAGTGTCTACGATTATTTCAACGATAACTCTATGGGTGTATTCAAGCCCGAGTTCGACGTAGTCGGTCCTGTTCAAGTTGATCGTAGCCAATACTACGCAAGAGGTACTTCAAGTTCTGCAAGTCAGTTAATGCTCGATGTTGTCAATGCCGTTGATGCGGATGTGAATTTCAAAGACTATGACACCGATGGCGATGGAGTGGTCGATATGATCTATTTCATTTTTGCCGGACACGGTGCCAATGTCGGTGGCAATGATAGCCGCCTGTTGTGGCCTCATGCCAGCAGTATCTACAATCCCCGCACCTATTCCTATGTCTACAAGGATGGTGTGCAGCTCGGCCGTTACGCCTGCTCCACGGAGCTCACTGGCAGCGACAAGAGCAGTCGGCAGATTGATGGCATCGGCACCATCTGCCATGAGTTCTCTCATGTGCTTGGCTTGCCCGACTTCTATGATACTGACTACGAGAAGAGTGGTGGCCAAAGCGACGACCCCGGCAGCTGGACGCTGATGTCGGCAGGCTGCTATCTGAACAATTCACGCACTCCTTGTGGCTACTCACTCTTTGAACGCTATATGGTGGGCTTTGCCACACCGGCGGTTATCGATGCTGAAGGCAGCTACACGCTGAATCCGGTTCATGAAAGCAATACCGGTTTCCGCATCAACACCCCAGTGAAGAAAGAATTCTTCATGTTGGAAAACCGCCAGAAGAAGCGCTGGGACCAGTATCTGCCGGGTCACGGTATGCTTGTGTTTCGCGTCGACTCTACAAATACCACCGTGTGGAATCAGAATACAATCAACTGCAATCCCAAGCATAACTATTATGAACTTGTGCGTGCGAGAGGCCTGATGGGTAGTGGTTCCTACGATCCGTTCCCTGGATCAGGTAGAGTGTCGACACTCAACAATACCACTTCGCCAGCCAATTTGAAAACTTGGGCTGGCAAGGAGACAGAGTGGGGCTTGAAGAACATCAAAGAAACGTCGGGAGTGATTACTTTCGACATTGAAGACACTTACATCCTGCGTGAACTCAAAGCCCCCGATACCCTTGTCGTTGGACTTGGCATGGACCGCATGTTGCAGGTAGAGGCCGTGCCCGACTATGCCCACTACACGCTTACCTATACGTCGAGCAACGATCATGTGGCGTTTGTCACTGAGGATGGCATCGTTTCGGGAATCACCCTTGGTACGGCTACCATCACCGTGACGAGCGACAATGGACTCTCTGCAAAGACCGTCGTTGAGGTGAAGGAGATGCCCGTCAGCGAAAACATTGCTGCTTTCAAGGCACAAGAGGAAGAAGGCCAGAGCGTTCTGCAGCTCCACGATGCACAGGTGCTCTATGTTTACAAGAACGATGTCTATGTGCGCGATGCTACAAGTGCCATTGTCTTCCACGAGACAGGACTCGATGTGAAGGCGAACGATGTGCTTAATGGTACCGTCTACGGACAGTTCGTCCGCAACAACCGCATGCCTAGGTTCACGAAGGTCGAGGATATAACTGATCTGTCATCTGTGAAAGTTACGGAAGGCAAGGTTGCTGAGTTCCGCCATGTGAAGCTGGGTGAGCTCACCGAAGCCGACTATGCCGATAAGATTATTGTCGACACCGTACAGCTGGAGCGCAACGGCGGAGTGTTCGCACTTGAAGGTGATGTTCGTGCGCGTCTATTTAGTTACTTTGGCATTAAGGACTTAAAAGTTCCAGCAGATATAGATGGCAAGCGCTTCAACGTTAGCTGTATCTTCGGAACGCATCTACTTAGCGGCGAGGTCATCGATGAGCTCTATCTGCTCGAGTCGCCCGTAGAAGTGGAGTGGGAGGATCCCGAGGAGCAGGAAGTCATTCGTTCGCTCTCTGAGAATGTCATCAAGGCACGTGTGGAATACGAGACCACCGAAGTTGACTACAAAGAGCAGGTGGTTGAGCTGACCGATGAACAGGTGAGCGAGATTCTCGCCGATTTGCAACTCGAGTCATTAGATAAAGCAGAGGTGTATGGCTGGAATCCCACCACTGAGAAGTTCATCAAAGAAGCTGAATATGGTCCTGCTGGCTGTGACGGTTGGCGCAATGCTCAAGGCGACTTTGCCAAATGGACGGGCGATGCCACCGTGCCTGCTTGCGTGAAGTACAAGGATGGCAAGACCTATCTCTGCTATAACATCAGCGGTTGCGAGGAGCAGGAAGTGAAGTGCTATTGGGCTATTGCCAACACAAAACGTGCCGTACTGGTCGAGATTACCTTCGCCTACGTTCTTCCCTCAGGCATCCGCGAGCTTACTGCCGACGAGCAGGCTGGCACCATCTATAACATCAATGGTGTCCGCATGGGTCAAGGTAACAAGGTAACAAAGTTACAAAGTAACACTTTGCCAAAGGGCATTTATATCATGAACGGGAAAAAGGTCGTGATTAAGTAAGAGTAAAGTAAAGCTTGCAATAAAAAAATCGCATCCATTCGGGTGCGATTTTTTATTGTTGTTACCTTGTTACTTTGTTACCTTGTTCCTATGTTCCTGGTCCCACTTCAGCAGGCGCTTATATTCCTTCTTCGTCAGTCGCATGAAAGAGCCGTGCTGCGGTGCCGAAACGCCCTTGATGTCAACGGGATCGTGGAAGCCGCGCAGGTGTTCGTCGGCCTTGCAGATGCGGTAGTGCTTCGGGTTGTCGCTGTACTGAATGTAGGCCACACGCCACGTCTTGTCGCCGATGAGCTGGAAAGCACTCGAGCCCTCACAGTTCTTGCGGCCCTCGAACGACACATAGTCGTCCTCCACGGGCTCGCCCCAACCGGAGGTGAGCTGCTTAGATGTAGCCGTGTAGATGCCCGGCTTGCCACCTTCCTTCTTGATGAGCATGTGGTACAGGCCGTCGCTCAGAAGGTTGATATCTGCATCGATGGTGGCATAGCCCCAGTCGAAGAGCAGGCGAGGCTGCGTCAGCTTCGTGAATGTCTTGTCGGCATACGAATAGTACATGCGGTCGTACTTCTCCTCTGGGCGGTTCAGCATGGAGTAGTAGATCATGTAGCCACCCTTCTCGCCGTTCTCCCACACGTAGTTCGGGTCCCAGAATATCTGCGGTGCCCACACGCGGTTAATCGTCGACCAGTTCTTGTAGACGCTCTCTGCCTCTGGATTTGAGAAGATCTGCTTGCCCTTGCGGTAGTCGAAGGTAACACTCGTCCAGTGTATCAAATCGTCAGACTTCAGCAGGTCGATGCCGTAGTTGTCCCACTTGTGCGACTTGCGCACACACATGTCCGTCGTCACCATCACATAGCCCTTGCCGTCCCAGCTGCGTGTGATGAAGGCGTCGCGCTGGCCGCCTTCGATGCGGGCGTGCTCCTCAGGATCCATGATGGCGTCTCCGTTCAGGATGTCCTGATAGTTCATACCGTCGCGGCTCACGGCATAGGCCGTAAACTCACCGCGGTCGCTCATGTGGCAGTACAGATAGCCATACGTACCCTTTACTTTGTTCTGGGCTGTCAGGGCCGTAGCAGCCAGCAGGCAGATGCCTGCGAGAATCATTCTTTTTTTCATTTTTTCCTTTATTTTTATGTTATTTACTTGTTTTGCGCATTTTCGTTTTTCCGATGCTGCCAGATCTCGATGCTGTTGATGATGTTTTGCCACAGGATGTAGCACCCCGGTCCCACCGACGATAATGGCGTCAAATAGGTGTAGGCAATCCAGATGCCAAAGGCCGTGTTCTTCTGCCCTAGAGCCTGGCCACCTTCAGCTGTATGGCCGGAGAAATGACCTATCCAGCGGCCAACGGAAAACTGCACGATGCATAGCACCAACCCCAACAGCGCTATCGCGGCTACAAACCACCACGACGACTGCGCGTGGAAGATGTTCTTCATTGTCACACCCGTGACGATTGACAGCGATGTCGCCCACAGGTAATAACCCAGGTCCTTCACGCTGACGATGCGGCGATGGAGCCCTTTCGCATAGTGCTTCACGAGGTAAGCCAATAGCATCGGCACCACGAGCACCAGCGTCACTCCCTTCAGAATCGTTAGGAAAGCCACCCAAAACGTGATATGGCCTGCCTTCTCAATCATCGGGAAGCACAGGGGGATAAACAGCGCCGTGATGAAATTCGTCAGGAACGTATAGGTCGTCATCTGTTCCAGGTCTCCACCCAACTTCTGCGTTACCACCGGCGCCGCTGCAGCACATGGAGAGATGATGCATACCAGCAGCGCTTCCATCAGAATCAGGCTCTCTCCTTGCAGGTGGAAGCCTAGGATGATGGCCATCGCCACCCCGATGAATACGATCTGGAACAATGCCTCCCATAGATGCCACGCCACAGGGCGCATGCGGTGGAAGTCCACCTTGCAAAACGTCACGAAAAGGATGAAGAACATAAACAGTGGAACAATCCTATCGAAAAAAGGCGCAAAGAAAGTGGCGGCACCATCGAGTGCCGGCGTCAAGGCAAAGAGCAGGTAAACGGTGATACCTGTTCCCATGCCGACAGGCAGCGACCAGTCTTTCAAAAACCTTACTATAGCATCCTTCTTCTTCATTGTCCTGCAAAGATACGAATAAGTGAGCGAAAAACCAAATATAATTCTTATCTTTGCATCACTTTTCTTCCTAAAGGGGTTGGGAAACTGACCAGTTAGGGGTATTAGAGATAAAAACGTACACAAGAATGGCAAACAAGGAAACAGTGAAGGCGCTCTTTATGGAGCATTACGACAGGATGTACATGCTGGCGCGCATCATGTTGCACGACGACGAGGAGAGCCGCGACGCAGTGAGCGACGTGTTCGCAAGAATCGCTGACGGCAGCATCGACGTGCGGGAGGAGAGTGCCAAGAGTTTCCTGCTTACCTGTGTGCGCAACAAGTGTCTGAAGATGATTCGTGCCAAGCAGGTGAGGCAGCGCGCTAGCCAGCTCTTGCAAATGAACGACACCGTCGAACTGATGCCGATAGAGAAGCAGACCGACCGTCTGGCGGAGGTCCTCGACTTTACCGAGAAAGAGCTCTCTCCGCAGACGCTCCGCGTGTTTCAACTGCGGTATCAGCAAAGCAAAACCTATGCCGAGATAGCCTCTGCTCTCAGCATCAGCGAGTCGGCAGTCTACAAGCACATCGCCCAGGCACTTCGACGAATCAAAAATCATTTTAATCCCTAACGACTATGGACAAGAGTGAACTTCTACTGAGGATGTTGGAAAATCCCGAGCAGTATAGCGACGAGCAGCTTTTAGAGTTACTCGCCGACGAGGAGTGCCGCGAACTCTACGAGGCCATGCGACTAAGTGCCGATGCCTTCCAAATGGAGGATGCCAAGGCAAAGATTGCCGAAGGTCTGAAAGACGAGGAGTGGCAGAATTTCTCAATGACCCATGATGCCGACTCGGATGGCAGAACCACCCGCCGTCATTATTCTTTGTCGAAGATAGCCGCCCTGTTCATCGGAGTATTGATGCTTAGTGGCATCGCCTATGCAGCCTATCGCATGGCTCATCGCGCAGGAGAGGATTCGCAAAAGCCTGTTCAGGAACTCCCGATGGCAAACTCTCCCCAACAAGTGCTGATGGAAGAACCGACTGACAGCGTCAAGCAAGCACCCGTCGTCTTTGAGAATGCCGAGTTGCAGGCAATGCTCAACGAAATGACCACCTATTATAATTATAAGGTGACGTTCCGTACCGTGGCCGCGAAGCACATCCGCCTCTATTTCACCTGGGACAAAGCATCGAAGATTGAGGACGTCGTTGCGACGTTCAATAAGTTCGAGCGCATCCACATCAACATTGAAAACCAGACACTGGTCGTCGAATCAAACGAAGCTACACGATGATGAAAAAGATTCTATTCACAGCCATGCTTTGTAGCTTCGCCTTGTGTCTGCAAGCTCAAAGCACACGGAAGGCCGGCCGCAACTCGGGAATTCGCATCACCCGCGACTATCAGAACGTCTCACTCTCGAAGGTGCTCGAAGACCTCAATGCCACCACCGACGACAAAACCATCTACTTCATCTACGATGAGTTGGAGGATTTCACTGTGACCAGTCATTTCTACGACCTCTCTCTGAAAGATGCTCTTCGTGAGGTCATCAGTTTCTATCCCATCAAGGTAACATTCGATGGCGACCAAATCTTCATCGAGTGCACACAGAAGGAGAACACAAAGGTTATTGGGCGTGTTGTCGACAAGAGTGGTATGCCGGTGGAATATGCTAATATCTCCCTACTCAATGCTGATTCAGCATTCGTCAACGGTGGGGTAAGCAATGAGAACGGCGACTTTGTCATTCCTTGCAAGGAGCCACGCGTCACGGTCAATGTGTCGTATGTAGGCTATAAAACCGTCAGTCGCACGGTTAGTGTGGGCAATATCGGCACGATTACCCTGCATCCAGAAACCTATATGGTGAAAGGTGTAGAGGTGAAAGGCGAGATTCCGCAATATAAAATGGCACAGGGGGGCATATCGGTGGATGTACAACACTCCATTCTGCGTGATATAGGCACGGCCGAAGACCTGCTCTCGATGCTGCCGATGGTGCAAGCTCGCGATGGTAAGTTCGAGGTGTTGGCCAAGGGTGAGCCGGAAATCTATATTAATAATAAAAAGGTACGCGATGCAAGCGAACTGAAACGGTTGAAATCGATTGATGTCAAGAATGTAGAGATTATCACCGCGCCCGGTGCCAAATACAATGCAGAGGTGAATGCCGTAATTTGCATCAAGACGCTGAAGCCCCAAGGCGACGGATTCAGCCTGATGGCCACCAGCCGAACGTGGAAAAACAACAAGTGGAGTAACTACGACGACCTGACCTTAAAATATCGCACAGGCGGACTGGAGGCATTTGCCAATGTAGCTCTCGACAACGGCCACTTCAGTAATGACCAAGATATTGATCAGGAACTACATATCAAAAAAGACCTATTCAATGTTCATGCTACATTGCCTAGCAGAAGTAGCTGGACGCAATTTGACTATCAGGCAGGTTTGAGCTATGACTTCAATGCCGATCATTCCATTGGTCTGAGCTTCTCTTCACAGCATATATTCTATGACAATTATAAGTCTGAGATGAAGCAGAACTATCTGAAGAACGGGGCTTTCTACGGTGATGTCCTTCTGAAAACAGAAATCGACGAGCTCAACAAACCTGTATGGGAACTGAACACATACTATGTGGGAAAGGCAGGGGAATTAGGCATCGACCTGAATGCTACGCTGTTGCGACGCGCTACAGAGAGCCATCTCAACCAACAGGAGTTTAGCAAGGAACTTGACGACCGAACAATCACCACCCTCAACAATGATGATCGCAAGATGGTGGCAGGGAAACTGGTGCTGACTTATCCCATTTGGAAAGGCATGCTGAGTGGTGGGTCGGAGGCTTCCTCTACGCAGAGCCAAGGCAAGAACATCAATCAAGAAGGCATCATCCCAGAAACCGACAACGAGATGAAGGAAAAGAATATTGCCGGCTTTGCCGAATACGAGTTGCCGTTGGGGCCGTGGCGCCTAAATGCTGGTCTTCGCTTTGAGCATGTAAAAGCGGATTACTACTCGTTTGACAAATGGCAACAAGAACCCAGTAGAACTTATAACGACTGGTTTCCTAGCTTGTCAGTAGCATGGCAGAAGGAAAAGTGGAGTGCGCAGTTGAGCTGTGGTAAGCGCATCACTCGACCGCCCTACCGTATGTTGGAATCAAGGATTGTCTATGACAGCCGTATGTTCTATGAGGGCGGTAATCCGCTGTTGCGACCTTCGGTGCGTCAGAGCATCGACCTCAACCTGACTTATTCATGGTTGACTTTCGTTGCAGGCTATACCCGTGAGAACGATCTTTTTACTCACATCGGTAGGGTCTATGATGAGGAAAAGGAGATTGCCATCTTCCAACCTGTTAACTTCGACCATCAAGACCGCGTTTATGCAACTCTCGTCGTTTCGCCCAAACTGGGATTCTGGCAACCGTCAGCCACACTGCACTACTATCAGCAAATGTTCGACGCTGAGGCATACGGCGCGCCGAAGAAAATGAACAAGCCCGAATTCAGCTTCGACTTGAAGAACTGGTTTGTCATCAATCCCACCACGAAAGCGTTCCTGCAAGTCCGCTATACCGGCAGCAACCACTGGGGATTTATGTATCGCGGCAGCAACTTTGAGGTAAATGCCAGTGTGCAAAAGTCTTTCTTCAAGGAACGTCTCTCGTGTACACTCTATGCTAACGACATCTTCCGCACGTCGAAAACTAAGAACATCACTTACTATGCCATCGGTCAAACGGCTCAGGACTACTACACCTATGAGCAGTGTGTGGGCATCACGCTCAGCTATAACTTCAATGCCACTCATTCGAAGTACAAAGGTTCGGGTGCCGGAAACGATGAAAAGAGCCGTTTGTAGGCTTTCGTTTCAAGGTCGTCTTCATTCCTCAAAAAGGCGCATAAATGTGTTAAAATACGTTGTGTGCGCGAACAATCATTGATTTAAATCAAGAAAACGTATATTTTTTAAGGAAATAATGCATGAAGTATTGCAAAATTTGGAAAAACGTCGTACCTTTGCATCGTCAAAAGGTTAATAGATTGTTTAGGTTAGTAGTAATAGATTTAGGTTTTTAGTTATTAGGTTTAAGGTAATTTAAACAGATTGTTTAACAGGTGACAATGGAGGCCGTGAGGCTACCATTTGTTTCGAAAAAGGATTTTTAGTTAAACATAGGCTTGTGTCGCTGCTCGTTGAGAGTAGCGGCACTTTTTTTTGTGCGGTGTGGATCCGGATTTTCCGGATTATCCGGGAAGCCTGGGGAGATTACTGCTTCTTCGGCGTGGCTACTTCTGTCTTGTAGCCCAGCTTCTCGATACCTTTCTGTAGCTTTTCGGGCGTAGTCTTCTGCGAGTCGTACTTGATGGTGACGGTTTTTTCCTTCAGGTTGGTCTTCAGGTCTTTCACGCCTTTCTCCCAGCCTATGGTGCCTTCAATCTTCTTCTGGCAGTTCTCGCAGTGCATCGATACGTTGAACGTGACGGTCTTCACCGTCTGTGCCTTCTTCTTGTCGCCGGCGCTGGCCGTAAGCGTCATGGCCACGAGCACCAGCATCATCATGATTTGTTTCATTGTATTCTTTGTTTTTATTTAAAGAGTTTATTTTTAGGGCTAAAAGTGGAAGGGCTTAAAGGGACGTATGCTTGAGTGAACCTTTCACCTTTTCACCTTTCACCCTTACATATAGTCTCCCAGATTGATGCGGATGCCGGCGTAGAGCTTCCGGCCCGTGATGGGAGCCCACACCTGTGAGGCATCGAAGCGTGAGGAGAACGGCTCGTCCCACCCGATGATGGGGTTCTGCTGTCGGTAGCTGAGCAGGTTCTCGCCACCCACGTAGAACTCGAAGTCGCGGAAGCGGCGCGTCACCTGTGCAAACAGTAGTGCGTAAGCCGGCGAGTGTTCGGCCACCACGCTGCGTTGCTGGTAGTCGTACTGTCCCGGCAGGCGGGTGCGACCGTTCAGCTGCAGCGTGGCATCGAAAATCCAGCGGCGCATGGCGGTGGCATACTCCACGTTGAGCAGTGCCTTATAGCTGGGCGTGAGTGGGAGCGATGTCTTGTAGTACTCGCTCGTGAGGATTATGTCAGCGCCACTGTTGCCACCAGGCACTGTGGCCGTCTTCTGCTGTACGACGTTCTGCAGCGTGTAGCGCCAGGCGGCGTAGAGCGTCAGCCCCTTTGCCAGCGGCATCGAAACGTCGGCCTGCCACGTGTCGGTGGTGGAGTGGGGGGCTCCGTCGTGGTCGCTCGATGCGATGTAGGCAATGCCCGGGAAGGCGTCGAGGTCGGCGTGCAGCCGGTTCTGAAACCTCACGTGGTAGTAGTCCACCGACAGCGTGGCCTCCTGCTGGTTCCAGATGGGGATGGTGAAAATCAGGTTGCCGCCTATGTTCCATGCGCGTTCCAGCGCCGAGCCGTCGTACAGGAACTGTGGTGAGAGTATGCGTGCCGATGCCATGAGGCCGATGTTCTCCACCAGCGGGTTGGCCATGCGGTAGCCTCTACCTGCCGACACGCGTGCCACGAGCCAGTCGGCAGGGCTGTATTTCACGTTCAGGCGCGGCGTGAGCAGCCATCCCTCGTGTAGCAGGTAGTCGGCCCGCAGTCCGGCCTGCAGCGTCAGGTTCTTCACCGCCGTGTTGGTGTATTCGGCAAATCCGCCATAGGCGCTCACCTTCGGCGCAAAGCGTAGTTTCTGATGGTAGGTGAAGATGGCCGGCATGGGTTGTTGCAGGTGCTCGGGAATCGTGGTCCCCATGTCCACGTAGTAGGTGCTCGTCAGGTCGAACAGATAGCTGGCTCCCACTTGATACGTGTGGTGCTCGCCCAGGTCGCTGTTGAAGATCAGGTTGCCGTAGTACGTCTTCTGGTCGGCATCGAGCGTCTTCCAGCCGTAGTGCGTGCGCAGTCCGTGCAGCGTCACGCTGTTGATGATGCCCAGACTCTGCCCAGGCCGCGAGCCTATGGTGATGCCCGTCTTGTTGGATGCCTGGAAGTTCAGATTGCGCGTGCCCACGGTGTAGGGTGTTGCCATGTGGTGCTCCATCTGTCCGGCCTTGCGCTGGTCGAACACGAAGCGCACGTCCAGTCGCGACTGCACGCCGTGGTCTTCATCGGCATAGAGCCACCTATTATATATATTATAGTTGTGCACCTTCGGCATGTCCATGAATCCATCGTCGTTGCCATCCATCTGCTTGTGCCAACGGTCGGGCATGGCGGTCTGCGTGGTGTGCAGAAACAGCGCCCCGAACAGTCTCGGCGAGAACTGGTGCTTTAGCACCGTGTTCAGTTCGTTGTGCAGGTGAGAGTCGGTGTAGAGGTCAATATACACCGGCCGTCCTTCGTTGGGTTTGCGGAAGTCCAGGTTGATTTGCCCCGTGATGCCCTCGTAGCCGTTCACCACCGTGCCGGCACCTTTCGAAATCGAGATGCCGTCGAGCCACGACGCCGGCGTGTAGTCCCACCCGAAGGCGTAGGCCAGGCCGCGCAGCGTGGGGACGTTCTCGGCCATCGTCTGCGTGTAGAGCCCCGACAACCCGAGCATCTGTATCTGGCGCGTGCCCGTCACGGCGTCGCTGTAGCTGGTCTGCGTGGTGGCCGAGTTCTCGAACGATGCCGACAGCGTGCAGCAGGCCATCTTCGTCAGTCCCGCACGGTTGATGGTCTCCAGTTGTCCCAGCGACGAGCGGTTCTGCAGCATGCCCTGCTGAGCCGACGTCACCGTCACCTCCTGCAGGTTCACCTGTCGCGTGCTGTCCTCCTGGGCGCTGACTACCATTGCCGCCAGCAGTGCCGCTATGGTCAGTATGAGCGGTCTTGTCATCTTTTTACCTTTTCTTAGTCATGAAGCAGGCGTGAAGTCCCGCCGATGGGTGGGAGCATTCACGCCTGCAAAGATACAGTTTTTTCTCTAATCAGTAGCGATTTCTTACATAAAAAGTGTGAATCGCCACAGATTGGCACATGCCTTATCGCTCAATGACGAGCAGGTCGGCCAGCGGCTTGTACTGGAAGTCGCTGAATCCGAACGGCTGCACGGCCAGGAAGTGGCGGTCGGCCGACACGCACACCTCCAGTCGGAACGGGCCCATCGCAGCCTTCTCGATGCCCTCTATCTGGCTCAGCAGCGTGTTGATGTTGCTGTTGGCGTCGGCCTTGGCCAGGATGCGGCGCATGCGGTCGCCGTTTTCCTGCGTATAGTCGTACTGCTCAGTGCTCACGACGCTCTGTGTGGGTTCATAAACTACCTTCGTCTGAAGTCCGAAGAATGCTTTCTTGATACAGATATGCTGATTGTTGGCGATGGCCTCGGCCATCTCCATATTTGTTATTTTTGCCATGATTTTTTTTGATTAAATAATGTTGTTCGTTGATGTTATGAAAGGGAGTAAATGGTATAATGGGCATAAAGGGCATAAAGGGACATACGCCTTGCTGGGTTTACCAAAGGTTTGTGAGCGGCAGGACTATTGTCCATTTAAGCCCTTTATGCCCTTTAAACCCTTTATGCTCTTTAAACCCTTTAACCCCATGAGTCCTTTCAACGAACGATGTGCCTCAGTGCGATGACGTAGTAGTCGCACGAGGCCACCATGCGGAAGGGAGCCCTGAGGGCTTCGTGCCTGCCGTAGGTGCAGAGGGGAATGAGGGGTTTCTGACTGTTGATGTTGTTCCACGGATGTCGTGCCGAAGGCCTGCTGGGCTTGAAGCCTACGCTGGGCAGCACACGCTGCGGACGGGTGTTGCAAATGCGGCTGGGCTGCTGGGCATCCTCAATGATGGCCGCCCCGATGTGCCACAGCTCCTCGCGGCCGTCGCGCAGCATGTCGCGCTGGCCGCGACCGCTTTCAGTCGTGGCAGCCACAGCCTGGCAGGAGGCGAGCAGCAGGAGCAGTTGCAACAGGAGTCTTGTCATGCTTCTCATTCGTGTTTCGGCTGCAAAGGTACGAAAAAACGCCTGCCGGACAAAGGCTATTCGGAATTTTTTCGTTAATTTTGCATGCAAATCACAAAACGAGCGTCTCCATGAAGCAAAAGAAATGTCCCATCGTGAAGCCCGACGACCTGCAGCAGGTGCTCTTGCATGCCTGCTGCGCGCCCTGTTCGTCGGCCATCGTAGAGTGGATGCTGGCCAACGGTGTGCAGCCCACCATCTTCTACTACAATCCTAACATCTTCCCGCGCGAGGAGTACGACATCCGCAAGCAGGAGAGCAAGCGCCATGCCGAGAGCCTGGGCATCCGTTGGATCGACGGCGACTACGACCACGACGGCTGGCGCGCCGCAGTGTGCGGACTGGAGCAGGAGCCCGAGCGCGGTCGCCGTTGCGAGCAGTGCTTCTATCTGCGCTTGCTTGCCACCGCCCGCAAGGCTCGCGAGTTGGGCATCCGCTATTTCACTACCACGCTCGCCTCGTCGCGTTGGAAGAGCATCGAGCAGATCACGCGTGCCGGTGAACGTGCCGAGGCCGCGGTGAGGGCTCTCGACCCTGCCGACCCCGCTGCTGCCGACGTGACGTTCTGGGCGCAGAACTGGCGCAAGGGCGGCCTTTCCGACCGCCGCAACCAGCTGCTCCGTGAGTACGGCTTCTACAATCAGCAGTATTGCGGCTGCGAGTTTTCGCAGCGCACAGTGTAGGGGGACACAACGTGTCGCGTTATTTGCAATGGGAAACGTCCGCTCAAGCCACGCGGCACGCCGCTTCCCTACTTTTTTTCGCAAGACAACTCAACGCTTTTCGCTAAGCCAAATGAGCTGTGCTCGGCGGCGTCAGGAGACGCTTTCGGAACATCGTGGAGAAAGATTAAAGCTCGCTTCAATTCTGCCATAGCGAGAAAAGGTCGAATGAAATTCAAGTTTTTACAGCAAATCTACACGAATGTCAAAAAAAAAATGTAAATTTGCAAGCACAAATGTCTGAGGAATCACATTTACAAAACCTAATAATAATGAAAAGAACAAAGATTTTTGCAATGGCAATGATGGCGCTTGCCACATTTACTTCGGCGCACGCACAGCGCCAACTGGTTCTCAACACCAAGCCCGGGGCTCCCATACAGCCCACGATGTACGGCATCTTCTTCGAGGACATCAACTTCGGTGCCGACGGCGGCCTTTATGCCGAGCTCGTGGAGAATCGCTCCTTCGAGGCTCCGCTGCACATCACGGCCAGCGGCGAACGCCAGTGCGGCGGCTTGCAGGGCTGGAACGTGTTCGGCAACGTCACGCTCGCTGAGGCCAACCCCGCCTTCGACCGCAATCCCCACTACGCCGTGCTGAAGGACGACGGACACCGCGAGAAGTTCACCGGACTGGAGAACCACGGCTACTTCGGCATGGGTCTGAAGAAGGACCTGGGCTATAAATTCTCCGTCTATGCACGCACCCACGGCACCGGCGCCGCCAAGATTCGCATCGAACTCGTGGGCAGCGACAACGAGGTGATGGCCAAGAAGTCCGTCGATATTGCCGGTAAGGACTGGAAGAAGTACACTGCCGACATCACCGCCCCGCGCACCGATGCCAAGGGCTTCATGCGCATCTATCTGGAAAGCAAGGAGGGCGTCGACCTCGACCACGTGTCGCTCTTCCCCGCCGACGCCTGGGAGGGATGCCTGCGTGCCGACCTCGTTAAGGACCTGAAGGACCTGCATCCCGGCGTGTTCCGCTTCCCCGGCGGCTGCATCGTCGAGGGCACCGACCTCGCCTCTCGCTACCAGTGGAAGAACTCCGTGGGCCCCGTCGAGAACCGTCCGCTGAATGAGAACCGCTGGAACTACACCTTCCCCCACCGCCTCTTCCCCAACTACTTCCAGACCTACGGCATGGGCTTCTACGAGCTGTTCTGCCTGTCGGAGTACATCGGTGCCGAGCCGCTGCCCATCCTCAACGTCGGACTGGCCTGCCAGTATCAGAACGACGACAAGGATGCCGCCCGCGTGCATGTGGCTACCACCGACCTGCAGCCCTACATTGACGACTGCCTCGACCTCATCGAGTTCTGCAACGGCGGAACCGACACGAAGTGGGGTAAGCTGCGCGCCGACATGGGCCACCCCGCTCCCTTCAACCTGAAGTTCATCGGCGTGGGCAACGAGCAGTGGGGACCGCTCTATCCCGAGCGCCTCGAGTACTTCGTGAAGGCTATCCGCGCCAAGTATCCGAAGATCAAGATTGTAGGCTCGTCCGGTCCTGAGCCCGACGACAAGGGTGGCAAGCAGTTCACCTATGGCTGGAACGAGATGACACGCCTGAAGGCCGACCTCGTCGACGAGCACTATTACCGCAACCAGCAGTGGTTCATGGAGAACGTCAGCCGCTACGACCGCTACGACCGCAAGGGCCCGAAGGTGTTTGCCGGCGAGTATGCCTGCC
Source organism: uncultured Prevotellaceae bacterium (assembly GCA_900316285.1). Lineage (GTDB taxonomy): Bacteria > Bacteroidota > Bacteroidia > Bacteroidales > Bacteroidaceae > Prevotella. The sequence goes on along the minus strand of ONCG01000028.1, from coordinate 18,608 downwards.
ACATCACCCAGCCCGCACTGCCCTGCCCCGAGGGTAAGAACGTCTTCGAAGGCGCCCTCTACGAGGCTGCCCTCATGACAGGCATCGAGCGCAATGCCGATGTGGTGTACATGGCTACCTATGCTCCGCTCTTCGCCCATGAGGAAGGCTGGCAGTGGCGTCCCGACCTGATCTGGATGGACAACCTGAAGACCGTCCGCACACCTAACTACTACGTGCAGCAGCTCTACGCCATGAATCCCGGCACTAACGTGCTGTCGCTCACCGAGAACAAGCTGCCCGTAACCGGTCAGGATGGACTCTGCGCTTCGGCCGTCTTCGACAAGGCTTCTGGGAAGTACATCGTGAAGTTTGTTAATCTCGGCGACCAGCCGCAACAGGTGCAGATTACTTTCAAAGGTCTGAAGGCCGTTCCTGCCGTAGAGAATGCCACGGTGGCCTTCTTCCATAGCGATGACCCGATGGCGTGCAACACCATGAAGAACATTGCTGTTGCTCCATCCAAGGAGATGAGCGCAGCCAGTGTTGCTTCGGCAGAAAAGAACGTGGTGAAGTTGCAGGTGCCTGCCCGCACGTTTGCCGTGTATAAGTTCTAATAGGTATGACTTGTTCATAGCCTCTTTTGAGGCAGAAAATGGGTGTGATGCCCCCGTTCAGTCAACACTTTAGTGGCTGGGGGGCATCACACCTTTTTTGTGATTTACGATTATTAACATTGTTAAGGCAAAAATTGTTGCCCTTTGAATCTTGCAGCATTCAACTTTTTTTGTATCTTTGCAAGTGCTTTTCCTCTCAGGCGGAAAAACACCCAGGTAACTCAATAATTTAAAACCTTTTTAAACATATAAAACTACAATGATACAAACCGTCAAGAAGCGCGACGGCCGCATTGTCGGCTTCAATGAACAAAAAATCATGGCTGCCATACGCAAGGCCATGCTTACCACCGAGAAGGGTGAGGACGAGGGACTGCTGCATCAGATTGCCGATCGCATCGCTGCCCGCGGACGTGAGCAGATGGGCGTCGAGGAGATTCAGGATGCCGTGGAGATGGAGCTGATGAAGTCGAGCCGCAAGGACGTAGCGCAGAAGTACATCGCCTATCGCAACCAACGGTCGGTGGCCCGAAAGGCCAAGACGCGCGATATTTTCCTGGACATCGTGAATGTGAAGAACAACGACATCACACGCGAGAATGCCAACATGAATGCCGACACACCCGCAGGCATGATGATGAAGTTTGCCTCGGAGTCAACGAAGCCCTTTGTCGACGACTACCTGCTTTCAGAGCGCACCCGTGAGGCAGTGAAGAATAACTACCTGCACATTCACGATAAGGACTACTATCCTACGAAGTCGCTCACGTGTGTGCAGCATCCGTTGGACCACATCCTGAACTGTGGCTTCATCGCCGGACATGGTGCTTCTCGTCCTGCTAAGCGCATCGAGACTGCCTCGGTGCTGGCTTGCATCTCGCTGGAGTGTGCACAGAACGAGATGCATGGTGGTCAGGCTATTCCTGCCTTCGACTTCTATATGGCTCCATTCGTGCGTATGACGTTCCAGGAGGAATTGAAGAGTCTGGAAGATCTCTACGGACAGAACTTCACGCACTTATATAATAAAGAGGTGGGCGACTATCTGCGTCGTGAGCTCGGTGGCTTGCAGGGCGACGACCGCGTGGTGCAACATGCCATGAACCGAACGGTGGCTCGTGTGCATCAGGCCATGGAGGCCTTCATCCACAACATGAACACCATCCACTCGCGCGGAGGTAATCAGGTGGTGTTCTCATCCATCAACTACGGCACCGACACCTCCGCCGAGGGGCGTTGCGTGATGCGTGAGTTGTTGCTGAGCACTTACGAAGGCGTGGGCGACGGTGAGACAGCCATCTTCCCCATTCAGATCTGGAAGAAGAAGCGTGGAGTGAACTATCTGCCCGAAGATCGCAACTACGACCTCTATGAGTTGGCTTGTAAGGTGACAGCGCGTCGCTTTTTCCCGAACTTCCTGAACCTCGATGCATCGTTTAACCAGTGTGCCGAGTGGCGCGCCGACGACCCGCTGCGCTACGAACATGAGGTGGCTACGATGGGATGTCGCACGCGAGTGTTCGAGAATCGCTTCGGCCCGAAGACATCGATAGGCCGTGGCAACCTGTCGTTCTCGACCATCAATATTGTGCGACTCGCCATTGAGTGCATGCAGGAGCAAGATAAAGAGGTGCGCATTTCGAAGTTCTTCGCTAAGCTCGACGAGCAGTTGGAAATTGCCGCCGCGCAGCTCAACGACCGCTTCAACTTCCAGAAGACGGCCCTCGCCAAGCAGTTCCCGCTGCTGATGCGTTCGCTCTGGATTGGCGGCGACAAGCTGAAACCCAACGACACCGTGGCTTCGGTCATCAATCAGGGTACGCTTGGCATCGGCTTCATCGGACTTGCCGAGTGCCTGGTGGCACTCGTGGGCAAGCATCACGGCGAGAGCGAGGAGGCACAAGAGCTGGGACTTCGCATCATTGGGTACATGCGGGAGCGCATCGGCGAGTTCTGCGACCGCTATCAGCATAACTACTCGGTGCTGGCCACGCCTGCCGAGGGATTGGCTGGCAAGTTCACGAAAGTGGACCGCAAGGACTTCGGCGTGATACCTGGTGTCACCGACCGCGACTACTATACCAACTCGAACCATGTGCCGGTCTACTACAAGTGCTCGGCACGCCACAAGGCAGAGGTGGAGGCTCCCTATCACAAACTGGCGGGTGGCGGCCACATCTTCTATGTGGAGATTGATGGCGACGCTACGCATAACCCACAGGTTATCATGAATGTCGTTGACATGATGGATCGTCTCGACATGGGTTATGGCTCGGTGAACCACAATCGCAACCGTTGTATGGACTGCGGCTACGAGAATGCCGACCCGAACATGAAGCGTTGCCCACGCTGTGGCAGCGACAACATCGACCGCCTGCAGCGCATCACCGGCTATCTGGTGGGAACCACCGACCGCTGGAACCACGGTAAGCTCTCCGAGCTGAACGACCGTGTGACACACATCGACAATGGTAACCAATTGGAGCTATTCGATAGACTGTGATTAGCGTACTGAATGTCATCGAGGACACGATGGTCGACGGACCTGGCTTCCGTACCTCCATTTATTGTGCAGGGTGTCGCCATGCCTGCCCGGGGTGTCATAACCCGCAGTCGTGGGACTTCTCCGGCGGACGTGCCATGACAACCGATGAGATGATGCGCATCATAGAGGCCGACCCCTATGCTAATGTCACCTTCACCGGTGGTGACCCGATGTATCAGCCCGAGGGTTTTGCTGAACTGGCACAGGCCATTCACGCGCGTACCGATAAAGATATATGGTGCTACACGGGATTTACGTTCGAGCAACTGCTCAACAACCCGCGGCAGCGTGCTTTGCTGGAAGAGATTGATGTGCTGGTAGACGGCCCCTTTGTGAAAGCGTTGAGGGACGATGACCTAATATTCCGTGGGAGTTCCAACCAGCGCATCATCGACGTTCCCCGCTCTCTGCAGGAGGGACATGCCGTATTACTCCCTCTTAATAATAACCTAAACTACCCATTGCGATGACCAAAGAAGAATTGATGTGCAGGGCCTTTGCCCTATCAGAGAACAGTGTGAAGTGCGGTGGTGGCCCCTTCGGTGCTGTCATTGCCAAAGATGGTGAAATCATTGCTGAGGCAACGAACACAGTGACGATCGACAATGACCCTACGGCTCATGCCGAAGTGAACTGTATCCGTAAGGCAGCCCGTCAGCTGAACACCTACAACCTTGAAGGCTGCGAAATCTACACCTCTTGCGAGCCCTGTCCCATGTGTCTGGGTTCTATCTATTGGGCCCATCTCGACCGTATCTACTATGGCAACAATCGCGAAGATGCCGCCAAGATTGGCTTCGATGACAACTTTATCTATAAAGAGATTGCTGCCCATCCCCATGAGCGTATGCGTCCTATGAAGCCCATGCTTCCCGAGGAGGCCATTCGCGCCTTTGAGTTGTGGGAGGAAAAGACCGACAAAACCGGGTATTAATGCCAAAAGAACAATCGTCAGTCCGCGAGCGCCAGCGCACCGATTTGCGTGAACCGCGCCGCTACAAGGTCATCATCTACAATGACGACTTCACCACGATGGAATTTGTGGTGATGATTTTGATTCGTGTGTTTCACAAAAGTGAGTCGGAGGCCGAGCAACTCATGATGCAAGTACATCATTCCGGTCAGGGTGTAGTGGGTATCTATACTTATGATATTGCTCAGTCGAAGGTGCAGTGTGCCACGGCGATGGCTCGTGAGGAGGGATTCCCTCTGCGCCTAGGATGTGTGCCGGAGTAGCTCAATCATTAGGAACAAAGACAAAATGGGAAATACAGAGAATATGAGCAAGGCGTTGAGTGCAGCCTTGCAGTGTGCCGCCAATCTGCGCAACGAGTACTATTGCCCGGAGCATGTGCTCTATGCTTTCCTGCTGCAGCCGGAGTTCAAGGGAGCCCTGCTCACTCATCGTGTGGATCCCGATGTTATGATTGAGGAACTCAATGCGTGGCTTGTGGAACAACCTCATCTACCTGCCGATAGTGATCAAAAGCCAGCAGCATCGATGCAGTTCTGCCAACTCGTCCATGATGCATGCCACCACACGTTCTATGCCAGTCGTGAGGAGATTGATGTGCCCCATTTCACCTATGCGATGCTGAACCTCGAAGAGTCGTGGGCTGCCTACATGCTGAAGAAACATCTGGGCGAGGATGTCGTAGAGTTTCTCTCCACACTCATCCAGTTCTATCAACATGATGACATCGGCGACGACCTCTTCGGTGCAGGGGCGGATGAAGATCCTTTCGATGGCAACGGCCCTCTGCCAGATGGTGAAGACATTGGCGATGATTCGGTAGACACCCAGATTAAGCAGCAGGCCTGGCGACGCCTTGTCACCTGTATCAACGACACACTTTCCGACCATAATCCCCTTATCGGCCGTGATCAAGAACTGCAGCGCACTATTCAGGTGCTCTGTCGAAAGGAGAAAAACAACCCGCTGCATGTGGGCGAGCCTGGTGTAGGCAAGACGGCCTTGGTGTATGGACTGGCTGAGCGCATTGAGCGTGGTGAGGTGCCAGAACGTCTGCAGGGCAGTCGCATCTACCAAATGGACATGGGGTCGATGCTTGCCGGCACGCAGTTTCGTGGTGACTTTGAGAAGCGTATCAAGATGGTGATGGAAGGAGCGATTCGAGAGGGCAATGCCATTGTCTACATCGATGAGATTCATAATATGATTGGTGCCGGCCGTGGCAGCGACGGCGGTCCTGATGCCTCGAATATGTTGAAACCCTATTTAGAGTCGGGTGCCATACGCTTCATTGGCTCTACCACCTACGATGAATATAATCGTCGTTTGGCACATCAGCGAGGCATCGTTCGTCGTTTTCAGCAGATAGACATTGCTGAACCCACTGTTGACGAGGCCGTGCAGATTCTGCTTGGGTTGCGCAAGAAGTACGAGGAGTTTCATGGTGTTCGCTATCCGAAGTCGGTCATCGACTATGCGGTTCGACAGAGTGCCCGTCTGGTGAGCGACCGTTTCTTGCCCGACAAGGCCATCGACCTCATTGACGAGGCTGGTGCGCAGATGGAAATAGAACTCTTTCAGGAGTTTAAGACATACGGGACAGACGAACGGAAGGAATTGGAGACTCATGAGACAGACGGACAGAAAGGGAAGAAGACGAGCGCTGATAAGAGACCGAAGGTGACGCAGCAGCATATTGCCGATATCTTGGCTAAGGTGTGCAAGGTGGATGCAGCCGCTCTGAAGGAAGACGACAATGCCCAGCTTGAAACCCTGCAGTCGCGCATGCTCAGTAAGATATTCGGTCAAGATGAGGCTGTCAGACAGGTTGTCGAAGCCATTCAGATGGCAAAAGCCGGCCTTCTCGACGATGACAAACCGCTGGGCTCGCTGCTCTTTGTCGGTCCTACAGGAGTTGGTAAGACGGAGGTGGCCCGCCAGCTGGCTCACGAGTTGGGTGTGCAGTTGGTACGCTTCGATATGAGTGAGTATACCGAGAAGCATGCTGTCGCAAAACTCATCGGCTCTCCGGCAGGCTATGTGGGTTACGAGGATGGTGGCCTGCTTACCGATGCCATCCGCAAGTCGCCCAACTGTGTGTTGCTGCTCGACGAGATAGAGAAAGCCCACCAAGACATTTATAACATCCTGTTGCAGGTGATGGACTATGCCCGGTTGACCGACAATCGTGGTCAGAAGTCAGACTTCCGCAATGTGATTATCATCATGACAAGCAATGCCGGTGCTCAGTTTGCCACACAGGCCGGTGTAGGCTTCCAATCACGGGTGAGCCGTGGCGAGGCCATGCTGACGCAAGTGAAGAAAACCTTCAAGCCTGAATTCTTGAACCGCCTGTCGGCAACGGTCGTATTCCGCGACATGGATGAGGCGATGGCGACACGCATCCTTGATAAGAAACTCGGTGAACTGCAGACGAAACTCACGGCTCGCAAGGTGACCCTCACGATTGAAACCGATGCCCGTCAATGGCTATTGAAGAAAGGCTTTACCAGGGAATATGGTGCCCGCGAGATGGATCGTGTCATTGCCCATGACCTGAAGCCATTGCTCATGCGCCAGATACTGTTTGGGCGATTGAAGCGTGGCGGCAAGGCCACCCTCGTCGTTGCTGACGGAAAGCTATCACTCACCCGATCATAAACACCTACGGCTATGGTCTTTCAACTCGATGATGAACTCTGGTTTCCCGACCCACACCTGGGCGAGCCCGACGGCCTGATAGCCGTCGGTGGCGACTTGAGTGTAGACAGGCTGTTGTTGGCCTATAGCTATGGCATCTTCCCATGGTTCTCGTTCCGCGATTGCGATGAACCTTATTGGTATTGTCCGATGCAGCGTTTTGTAATTTTCCCCTCCGAGATTCATATCTCCCACAGCATGCATACGCTGATGAGGAAGAACCTTTATCGCTGCACGTTGAATGAGGATTTTGAGGGAGTCATCAGCCATTGTTCGCAGTTACGCTACGATGAGGCTGGTGCATGGCTTGGTGACGATATGATTGCTGCCTACACCGAACTCCATCGTCAGCATCTTGCTACGAGTGTGGAGGTTTGGGAGTGCCAGACCGATGGCGGTGATCGGCTGGTTGGCGGGCTTTACGGTGTAAGCATCGGCAGATGTTTCTTCGGTGAGAGCATGTTCTCGCTGGAGCCCAATGCCTCGAAGCTTGCGCTGATTTATCTGTCTCGCTTCATGTCCGAGCGCGGAGGCTTGCTCATCGATTGCCAGTTGGAAACGCCCCACCTACGCAGTATGGGAGGTCGTTTTATTCCCTACGACGAATATCTAAAGATTATCCATCAAGAATAAGAAGAAATGACGCTTTATCAGAAACAGTTTCCTGATCTCATGCGCGGAAAGCGCATCATGTATGTGCATGGCTTTGCCTCTTCGGCCCAGAGCGGAACCGTCAGCCGTCTGCGCACCACATTCCCCGAGGCCGATGTTGTAGCATTCGATCTGCCCGTCGACCCCCACGAGGCCATCGCACTTCTCAAGGCGAAATGCGAAGAGTTGCAGCCCGACCTCATCTTAGGCACGTCGATGGGTGGAATGTTTGCAGAGCAGTTGCATGGTTTCGACCGAATCCTCGTGAACCCGGCGTTTCAGATTGCTGACACCATGCGCGAACATAACATGATGGGAAAACAGACGTTCCTGAATCCACGCGAGGATGGTGTACAGGAGTTCTATGTCGACAAACCCTTGGTAAAGGCCTACCGCGAAGTTTCCGAACAATGCTTTGCACAGCCCGAGCCCTGTGTGTGGGGACTCTTTGGCGACAAGGACGAATTGGTGGACACCTACGACCTTTTCCGTGAGCATTATTCCCAAGCCATTCATTTCCATGGCGCTCATCGCATGGATGACCAGTCGTTCATGCATGCCGTGGTGCCCGTGATTCGTTGGATTGACGATCAGCAGGAGCGTCGCCAGCGTCCCATCGTGTTCATTGATTACGATGCGATGCACGACAGCTATGGCAAACCGCTGTCGAGTGTGGTGAAGGCAGTCGGCCATCTCATTGAAAGCTACAGCCTCTATTTCTTCTCCACGTGTCCTACCAACAACCATGCCTATCTGACCCATGTGCAGGAATGGATAGAGCAGTATGTCGCAGTTCCGGCCTATGACCGTGTGGTGTTCACGAACCAGCCGCAGTTGCTATATGGCGACTATTTCATCATGAAGCAGGATGAGACTGAAATGATGGGTGCCGTTATTGACTTTGGCAGCGATGAGTTCAAGACGTGGGAGGATATCCTTGTTTATTTCGATCGCCTTGGAGGACAATAAGAATATCTAATAACCAATAACAATCAAAAACTAACAGACAATGAAAAAGCGACATTTGACAACAATGATCTTGCTGGCATGTCTCATGCCGGTGTTTGCACAAGATGGACCGCAGTGGAAGCTGGTATGGAGTGACGAGTTCAATGGCGATGGACCTTACGATGCCACTGTCTGGGAGCCTGAGCGTGGTTTTGTACGCAATCACGAGGCGCAGTGGTACCAGGGCGAGAATGCCTTCCGGCAGAATGGCTGTCTGGTGATAGAGGGGCGTAAGGTAGCCACAACAACCCCGAACCCCACCTTCCGGAAAGAGGGGGCAACAGGAGAGGGTGGCCAGGGTCGCAGGCGTAATGACTGGCGTACAAGCCGTGAGACGATTGACTACACATCGTCCTCGCTGACCACGCGTCGCTCGTTCAGTTTCCTCTATGGTCGTTTGGAGGTGCGTGCGAAGATTCCAACGGCTGGCGGCTCATGGCCTGCCATCTGGCTTCTTGGTAAAGGTCTGCCGTGGCCGTCGTGCGGCGAGATTGATGTGATGGAGTATTATCGCATCAAGGGTGTACCTCACATTCTGGCCAATGCTGCCTGGGGCGATGATGGAAACCGTGCAGTCTGGAACTCGAAGAAGATTCCTTTCACCCATTTCACCAATCGCGACAAGCAATGGGCTGAGAAGTTTCACATCTGGCGCATGGACTGGACTCCCGATGCCATGCGCATCTACCTCGACGATGAATTGCTGAACGACATTCCGCTTTCGACCACCGTGAACGGCGAGGCTGGTCAGCACATCAATCCCTTTACGCGGCCGCAGTACATCCTGCTGAATCTTGCGTTGGGTGGTGACAATGGCGGAGAAATTGATGATTCGGCCATGCCCATGCGCTACGAGATAGATTATGTACGCGTGTATCAGCAGGAGGGCGTGGGCAGTGTGGAGAAGACAACTGCCGCTCAGGAATCGCGCTTCCGGCGGATGGAGCCTCGCACGGTGCCGCGCGACAGTATCCGCTTGAGCGACCCTTGCATCCTCGCCGATTATGCCACGCGCACCTATTATATGACGGGTACAGGTGGAATGTTGTGGAAGAGTCAGGATCTAGACATGTGGACAGGGCCTTACCGTGTGGCCGATACCGACCCGCAGTCGTGGATGGGACCTCGCCCGCAAATCTGGGCCGCCGAATTGCATCAGTATAAAGGAAAGTACTACTATTTCGCCACATTCACAAACAATGATGTGAAGATCGACACCGTGCGTGGCAATGTAATCCCCCGCCGTGCCTCGCATGTGTTGGTGAGCGACCAGGCCGAAGGCCCTTACCGTCCGATGGAAGACCCCATCTATCTGAATCCGAAGCAACCCACGCTGGATGGTACGTTCTGGGTGGAGGAGGATGGACAACCTTGGATGGTGTATTGCGGAGAGTGGCTACAAAACTGGAATGGCACGATGGAGGCAATCCGCCTGAAGCCCGACCTGAGTGGAACCATAGGCGAGCCAACGGTGCTGTTTCGTGCCAAAGATGCGCCGTGGAGCCATGAGATAGAGGATGGTGTTGAGGGGCCGAACAAGGTTACCGATGGCCCGTATCTCTTCCGCACCAGGACGGGACGTCTGGGCATGATTTGGACCAGCTGGCGCGATGATGTCTATACACAAGGCGTGGCTTACTCGACAAGTGGAACCATTTTGGGTCCTTGGGTTCATGAGCCTGAGCCCATCACACCGCCGAACTTCGGTCACGCAATGCTTTTCAAGACGTTCGAGGGTAAGTGGCTGATGTCCGTACACAGCCATTTGAACCGCAACGGCCGTTACATTCGTGTGCCCTGCCTGTTCGAGGTAGATCTGAGCGGCGACCGTCTTGTAGTGGGCAAGCAGATAGGGAAGGAGTGAAAAACTCCTTCCTTTTTTTGTTATGTCCTTTATTTGTTGTAATTTTGTAGGCGTAATGAGAATTTTGCAAGCAATAGGAAAGTTTTTCCGGGCGGTGTTCAAGCCTATTGAGGCAAACACCGTTACGTTCGTGGCATTGTATGTGCTGGGCGTGGTAAGTGTCTGGCTCACAGTGCCGAATACGCCGTCGGGAAAATTCTATGCGAATACGTGGCTGGAACTCTTCCTTGACTTGTATTTGCTTTGCGTGGTGCTGATGCTCTTCCCCCAACCACACCAAAAGGAGCGGAACCGCGCAAAGGGGCTGAGGCGTGCTTGGCTTTCGGTGGGAGGCTTTCGTGGAATTGTGAAACTCCTGCTTTGTATAGTTCTCTACGCTGTCGCTCTTGCCGATGTCTATTGCTTTGAGAAATATGGCTCGTCGCTCTCACCGTCGATGCTTATGCTGGTTGGCGAGACCGATAGCCGTGAGGCAGGCGAATTCCTGAACTCGGTGTTTCAATGGGAAACGCTGACAAGTGGGGTGGGGTGGTTGCTGCTCATAGCCCTGTGTCATATCGTTGCATCGTGGCTCGTACGCCATTTCAAGAGAATCAGAGGTCTCCACGATTCCTTCTCAGCACTTTGTGGAGTAATCGTGGCGGTGTTGCTCGTCTGGGCGGCCATGACCAGTTGGAAAAACAAACAAGGCTTGTGGCGGCTGATGACGCTTTCGACCGTTGGGGCCGTTGAAAACGAACTGACACGCTATCATCGTGCTGAGCAGTATCTGCCTATCTATCGACTGGCGTTCAGCATTCGTGCCAACCAACTGGCTGCACGTCAGGTGGATCAGCTTGTTGAAGCTTCTGACAAGGCAACGGTAGACAGCTGCGACTACACTTCACCAACCATCGTTCTCATCATTGGTGAAAGCTATAACAAGCATCACGCCCAGCTCTATGGCTACTATATGCCCACCACGCCTCGACAATTGGCACGTGAGCGAACAGGACAGCTCGTTAAGTTTACTGATGTCGTGACGTCCTGGAACCTGACGAGTTTCGTCTTCAAGCACATGCTGTCGCTCTATGTTGTTGGCGACGAGGGTTCATGGAGCGACTATCCGCTCTTTCCCAAAGTGTTCAAGCAGGCAGGCTACGACGTGACCTTCCTCACCAACCAGTTCCTGACGAAAGCAAAGGAGGCGGTCTTTGACTTCTCCGGTGGTTTCTTCCTGAATCATCCGCAACTCTCCGATGCCATGTTCAGTTATCGCAATACGACCATACATCCATGGGACGACGGTCTGCTCAGGGATTGGGATGAGAAAGTCACCTCGGGAGAGGTTGGGGGTAGGTCTCTCGTCATTTTCCATCTGCTTGGCCAGCACATGAACTACTACTCGCGCTATCCGAAGAAGCAGACTCATTTCACGGCTGCCGACTACGAGGAGCATCGCCCGAAGATGCTGCCGCATCATAAGAAACAATTGGTGTGGTATGACAACGCAACGCTCTATAACGACTCCATCGTCGATCAGATCATCCGTCGTTTCGAGAAGCAGGATGCCGTTGTCATCTATGTGCCAGATCACGGCGAGGAGGTTTACGAGCCCGGCCGTTTTGTCATCTGTCGCAACCATAGTGATGATATCGACTATCCATTGGCCTATTATGAGTATGAGGTGCCTTTCTGGGTGTGGTGTTCGAAGAAATACATTGCGGCCCGGCCAGAGCTGTTCCGTCAGATTCGTGCAGCCCGAAACCGCCCGATGATGACCGATGCGCTGCCTCACATGCTGCTCTATCTGGCAGGCATCCACACAAAGGACTATCGGCCGGAGCATAATATCCTTTCATCGGAGTACAACGAGAAGCGGCCTCGACTGCTGAAGGGCGTCGTTGATTACGACACGCTCACGCACGACATGTCAAGCAAGCGCACGGCAAACATTCCGAAGGCAGCATCGAAGGATAAAAAGTCACCTGCCAGTAAAGTAAAAAAGTAACTTGTAATTTGAAACTAGAAACTAGAAACAAACAAAGTAAAATAAAGAAATGAGAACGGAATTTCTGACACGAGCGGAATGCAATGCCTTGAGGGGAGTGGCCATCATCGGCATCTTCCTGCATAACTTCTGCCATTGGTTGCCGGGCATCATTCGTGAAAACGAGTACCTCTTCAACGCGGATAATGTCGGCGCGCTGCAAGGGGTTATGGCATCGCCCGATTGGAATCTGCCTCTGCACCTGTTGTCGTTCTTTGGCCATTACGGTGTGCCGATGTTCCTGTTCCTCAGTGCCTATGGACTGGTGATGAAGTACGAGATGCGCCCGGGACTGTCTGGCTTCGGACGAAAGGGCTTTAAGTTCCTGGGTTCTCACTTCATGAAACTCTTCCGAATGATGATTATCGGCTTCGCCCTGTTCGTGTTGGTCGATGCGATAACTCCCGGTCGTCATCGCTATCAACTGCTCGATGTCGTGGCACAGCTGGGGTTGTTCAATAATCTGCTGGAGTTCCCCGATGGTGTGCCTGGTCATCGTCATAGCGTCATCTGGCCTGGTCCATATTGGTTCTTCGGGCTGATGATGCAACTCTACATCATCTACCGGGTGCTGCTCTATCGCCGTCATTGGGGTTGGACCGCTGCGCTGATGGTGGTTTGCACACTGGTGCAGATGCTTTGTGGCCCCGAGAGCACCGAGCTCTATCGCCTGCGCTACAACTTCATCGGTGGCATGCTGCCCTTCGGCTATGGACTCCTTGTGGCTCGCATGCCGATGCGAATGCCGCGCAACTACAACTGGCTGTTCGGACTCGTCTCCCTCTACTTCATCTACTCGCTCAGCCAGGGCTTCTACGGATGGTTCTTCGTGCCACTCTTTGTATGCTCGGCGGGGTTCTGCCTTGTCAAGGTGACGCCACAATGGCTGCTGAAACCTCTCACGTGGATGGGCACCATCTCGGCTGCCCTCTTTGTGTTGCATCCCATTGCTCGCAAGATTCTCATCCCCATCAGCCGCCACGATGGTCTCTACACGGGCCTCGCCCTCTACATCGTCGCCTCCATCGTCCTCGCCTGGCTGCTGCAATCAAAATTAACAAACTCTCAAAGTAACACCTCCCCCAAATAGCCTCTCATTGTATCGTATGTTGCGATGTCATCGCAACTTCATAACCCCTCAACCTCTCAACCCCTCAACTCCCTCAACTCCCATGCCTCACATCCCACTTTCCGACATCAGCCGCTACCGCGGTGAACTTATGGGCGCAGCGATGATCTTCATCATCCTCTTCCATGTCCCCCTAGGGCGCGCCGACGCTTTCTTCGGCCTTCATCGGCTGGGCAACGTCGGTGTCGACATGTTCTTCTTCCTCAGCGGCATGGGCCTATGGTTCGCATGGGGAAAGCTTTCCAATCCCACAGGAGTAGCCACTTCCCTTCCTGCGAGAGAGGGGCAGGGTAGAATGTCTGCTTTTGCCCTCTTCTATCGCCGCCGCTTCGCCCGCCTCATGCCCGCATGGCTCATCATGGCCAGTTTGTTCTATGTGCCCGACTTCCTCGGCCCCCGCAAGTACAGCCCTACGCTGTTCAACCTCCTCGGCGACATCACATTGAACCTCGACTTCTGGCGCTACGACGAGCTCACGTTCTGGTACATTCCTGCCTTGATGGCACTCTACGTCATCGCTCCTTTCTATATGGAACTCATCCGCCGGCATCCTGTCTATCGCTGGCTTCCCGTGCTGATGATTATGTGGTGTGTCATCGTGCAGTGGGTGCTGCCCATTCATCAGGCGGTGGGGCATCTGGAAATTTTCTGGAGTCGCGTACCCATCTTCCTCATTGGCGTCAACGTCGGCGAACAGGTCTACAACAAACGAACCCTTGATAGTTCCACCCTATGGCTGCTGCTATTGTTGTTCGTGGCTGCTTTCGCGTCGAGCCTCTACCTCGAGCAAGTTCGTCACGGCAAGTTCCCGCTCTTCGCCGAGCGAATGCTCTACATCCCTTTAACTGTCTGCGGCATCTTGCTGATTTGCCAGTTGTTCCACCATGCGCCATCATGGCTGTTGCGGGCTTTGTCGTTTGTAGGGACCATTTCGCTGGAAACCTACCTCATCCACGTGCACTTCGTCATGAAGCCCATCGCGCAGTACCACCTCGGCTACTGGCCCACCTTCCTGCTCACGGTAGCCATCTCCCTGCCTCTGGCATGGTGCCTCCACAAACTGACGGAGCCCATCGCAAAGTTCCTTTCTCCTAACTCTAAACACTAAACACTCAACTCTCAACTCCCAACTTCCCATGAACGCCCTTTTCCGCCTCATCCGTCCCAAGCAGTGGATCAAGAATTTCTTCGTGTTCCTGCCGCTCTTCTTCGGTGGCAATCTGCTTGATGGCCGTAGCTTACTGGCTTCCGTCATCACGTTCATCGCATTCTGCTTCGCCGCCAGTAGCATCTACTGTTTCAACGACCTCGTCGACGTGGAGGCCGACCGCCGTCACCCAGTGAAGTGTAAACGGCCCATCGCTGCCGGACTCATCTCGAAGCGACAGGCCTACACGCTCATGGTCCTGTTGTTCATCCTGTCAATGGCGACCATCAGCCTCTTCCTATTGCCTGGAGGAGCCTCTGCTCCCTTCTCTTATCGGGAGGGGTTGGGTGTTGGAGCCGTCATACTCTTCTATTGGCTATTGAACCTCGCCTACTGTGCTGAACTGAAGGATCACGCCATCATCGACGTCTGCATCGTGGCTTTCGGCTTTGTGCTTCGCATCCTGGCAGGTGGTCTTGCCACCGATACCGTTCTCTCCCAATGGATTGTGCTCATGACGTTCCTCCTCACGTTGTTCCTATCGTTTGCCAAGCGGCGCGACGATGTGCTCCGCATGCAGCAAACAGGTGAGGCTCCGCGCCGCAACACCTCGCGCTACAACCTCACGTTCATCAATCAGGCCATCACCATCACCGGCTCCGTCACCTTGGTCTGCTACATCATGTACTCCGTGTCACCCGAAGTTTCGGCCCACTTCCACACCCGTCATCTCTACCTCACTTCCATCTTCGTGCTTGTCGGGCTGTTACGCTACATCCAAATCGCCGTTGTCGATGAAAAGAGTGGCGACCCCACAAAAGTCATCCTGCGCGACCGCCCCACGCAACTCATCGTCCTCGGTTGGCTCCTCTCCTTCCTGGTTATCATCTATCTGTAATTGTCCTGTATGTTGCGATGGTATCGCAACCCCTTAACTCTATAAGTAATGCTCTACGCTTTCGACTTTGATGGCACGCTGACCACTCGCGACACGCTGCCACTTTTCATCGCTCATGCCCGAGGCCGCTGCTCACTCCTCTTCGGCCTCCTGCTCTATAGCCCGCTACTCGTCCTCATGAAACTCCACCTTGCCGACAATGGGCGAACGAAGGAGCGCCTCTTTGGCTACTTCTTCCGAGGCATGCTCGAACGCGACTTCGATGCTCACTGTGCATCCTTCGCCCGCACTCATACCGGCATCCTGCGAAAAGAAGGACTGCGTACCATCCAGCGAGCCCTCGACAATGGCGACTATGTCGTTGTCCTTTCTGCCAGCATCGACCGTTGGGTGCAGCCCATCCTCAGTCAGTACTTCACCCCTCTCAAACCCAATCAGTTCTCCGTTGTGGGCACTCAGATAGAAGTCGTCAATGGCCGACTCACGGGCCGCTTTGCCACTCCCAATTGCTACGGTCCCGAAAAAGTCCGTCGCCTAAAAGAATATATTAATGAAAAAGTCTCCCCTACTGGGGGAGATTTAGAGGGGGCCATCATTGCCTATGGCGACAGCCGTGGCGACAAAGAACTGTTAGATTATGCAAATGAAGGACATTATAAACCATTTCGGTAAGGAACGGCTTGGCGAAATCATTCGCTTCGGCATCGTCGGCGTGTTGGCAGTCGCCATTCAATATGGTGTCTACCTGCTACTCCTTTGGCTCTTTGCCGACCAAGCCATGATGCCCTATCAGAGCAATTACCGCGGTGGCTTTGGAGGCGAATACTTCCCTCTCCTGGCCAATTGCTTCGCCTATGTCGTCAGCTTTCTCTTCAACTACGTAGCCTCCACTCGCTACACCTTCCACGTTCGTTCCACCGCCCGTCGCGGAGCCGGCTTCACGCTGGCCCATCTCGTCAACTTCCTGTTGCAGACCCTTCTGCTTGCTCTCTTCCTTCGCCTCGGCCTGTCGAAGCCCGTGGCCATGTTGCCCGTCTTCGCCATCTGCGTACCCATCAACTTCCTCCTTGTCCGCTATTTCCTGAAAAAGGGGGAGAAGCCTACCCCTGACTCCTCCCTAAAGGGAAGGGAATCGCAAAGAGACATTCCCTAACTCTCCACTCTCCACTGACTCTCAACTCTCAACTATGAACTCTCAACTATTCTCCCTCCGCCGTCACGAGCGCCCAGTCTTCTTGTTTGCCCTGCTGTTAGCTATTGTCCTGCAGGCCATCATCATCTGTCGTTATAACGACATTTTTACTAACCCCGGGCCGAAATACTGGGCGGTGTTCCTGCATAACTTCAGCGTGTCTGGCTATGACCCCATCACATATAGCGTCGTCACCGACTGGACAGCTAAATATAATGTCTATCGCCATCCGCTGCTGGCCTTCTTCATGGCGCCTCTCTACTGGCTAAACCTCGGCCTTACCGCTCTCACCGGTGTCAACTGTGTACAATATGTCGTGGCCTTCTTCTGGATTCTCGCCACGGCATATGCCTTCCTCTTCTTCTATCGCATCGTGTTGGCAATCCTCACAGGCGTAGATGGTTCAAGGTTTAAGGTTCAAAGCGCTACGCGCGTTCAAGGCTCGGAAGGTCCTTCGGACGGTTCAAACACCTTCTCAACAGCGCAGCAGGCGCTCTCTCAACCGCTGCGAAACAGCACTCTCAACTGCGCCATAGGCGCCCTCTTAACCGCGCCGCAGGCGCAAGCCATGCTTCTATCTTCCCTGCTCTTCTCCTTTGGTCACGTCTTACTTGCGGGCATGGCTCCCGACCACTTCATCCTTTCAATGATGATGCTTCTGCTTCTGCTGCTCGTCAGCCTTGAGAAGTTGCAGCAACAACGCCCGTTCACCATCGCCGAGGCTCTCATCTTCTTCATCATCATCGCCGGCATCACCCTCAGCAACGGCGTGAAAGTATTCATCTGTGTCCTCCTCGTCAACTGGCTGGCTCTCTCGCCGAAAAGGAATAAGATATCTTCAAGTGATGTGGAAACACAAACGGCAAGGGTATCTACTCCCCTCCTTAACGGGAGGGGCAGGGGGGTGGGTCTCGTATTCCTCTCCCTCCTCTTCGCCTCCGCCCTTCTCTG
The DNA here is from genome assembly GCA_900316285.1 of uncultured Prevotellaceae bacterium. GTDB lineage: Bacteria > Bacteroidota > Bacteroidia > Bacteroidales > Bacteroidaceae > Prevotella. Next base: position 925 of record ONCG01000028.1, on the reverse strand, counting down.
GGGCATCGCCCGCGCCGAATACCACTACCTCGTTCTACCACAGGAGAAGATTGCCCATGCCAAGAAGGCTGCCGACAAGAAGCGTAAGCAGGAGGCTGCAGCTCGTCGCAAGGCTGAGGCCGAGAAGACCTTCCAAATGCTCATCGACCAGGCACAGGCCACCGGCGACACTTCCCTCTTTGCACAGGCCACCCATCGCCTCGACTCTGTTCGCACGGCCAAGCCCAAGGTTCGTCGCAACCCATACGGCAAGCCTATTGCTAAGGGTGAGTTCATGCGCTGGACCGACATCACCACTTCTCGTTGGTCGTCGGCCGTTGAGAACCTCTTTGGTGAGGGTATACAGCTACACCGCGACTATGCCCTCGGCGACGTACTGCGCCACCGGCCAGTCATCGTCAACTATCGGTCACCCGTACAATACATCATCGAAGCCTTCATCCTTCTGCTCTTCCTCGCTGGTGTTTGGTTCGGGCGTCGCAGCCACTTCTTGTGGATTGCCCTTGCCTGTGCGGCCTTCGACATGCTACTCCATCTCGGATTGGGCTTCGGCCTGAACGAAGTCTACATCATGTCGGCCCACTGGATCTTCGTCCTTCCCCTCGCGATGACCTATCTGTTCAAGGCAATGGAGAAGCAAGGAATCTTGTTACCCTGTTCCCTTGTTACTCTCTTACTTAGTCTCTACCTATACATCTGGAATTTCGTCATCATCTTCCAGGAAATGACGTAGCCGCCTGCCAGCCAACCCATGTCGCAAACAAGTCAATAAGTAGTCAGCTAAATCGCAAAACCACACAAGACCTCGAAGAGGTCACACTATGCGTAAGTGGGTGTGTCAAAATAGAGCAAGGAGTCAATTTGTAGTCCCCTCCTTCTGGAAGGAGGGGTCAGGGGTGGTAGAGACAAATAAGGTTCGACCTTT
>ONCG01000030.1 GCA_900316285.1 uncultured Prevotellaceae bacterium | reverse complement strand
ACAACTATTGATGGAAGAGAAGAACGGCCTTCGGTATAGTTTTGACTATGTCACCGTGCCTGTAACAGCGGCCTTTTATCCATACAAAGGTTTGTCGCTACGGTCGGGCGTGCAGTTGGGTGTCTGTGTGCGCAGTCACGCTAAAGGCTATTATAATGTGGCTACTATGTACGTCGTTCAGCCAGGCAGCTCTTTTTCTACAAATCTGATGCCAGGACTTATCTCCCTTGCGATAGATGGCGACTTTGGCTCCTCCATGCACAAGATAGACCTGGGCATTCCCGTTGGCATTGCCTATGAGTACAGGAACTTTGTGCTGGATGCCCGCTATGTGTTTGGTCTGATGAACCTGAGCAAGTCGGAGATCGACGGACACGTGCGCAATAGCGTGTTCTCATTGACGCTGGGCTACAAGTTCGTGATTAAGTGAGCGCAGAGCAAAGCGATGGAGCAGCGAGGGCAGAGCCAAGCTCGCTTGAGCTATGCCGAGTCGCGACAGAGTTCGAGGAACTCAAATCGCTTTAGCTATGCCGAACGTAAACGAACTCGATGAAATCAAGTTTGTGGTGAAGTGAGCGATATCATTCAACTCTCAAAACAATGATATGATGACGGGAGGGGACGCAGGCGCGCCTGCGTCCTTCCTTGATTCTTTTTTCCTTCTGTCCGTCTGTCCCGTCTGTCTTTCTGGGGCTTAAAGGGCTTAAAGGGGAGATTTAGAGCCCCTTGATAAGGGGCGGCTATAATGCAGGGTTATGAGGGAGAAAAGGGCTTAAAGGGGAGAAAAGGGACGAATGCTTTGTGCTATTATGGAATGAGAGAAGCAACAAATCTTCCGTTCGTCTGTCCTGTCTGTCCTCTTTTATAGTTCTTTCCTCTTAACCCTGCTATGGGTTGACAGATTATTTTGCAAAATACCTCCCGTGATACTTCGTAAAATGTTGTATGTCAGAGGTTTAGACGAATATTAACCTCCCGTCAGACCTCACGTGTGACCTCACGTGTGACCTCACGTGTGACCTCACGTGTGACCTCCCGTTCCTTTTCGTGTTTAGGCGAAACGAACTCGGATCAGCTATGAGTTGTTTCCAATGGTAGTTTTCCGCTTGCTGACGGGCAATGAAGCCCGTCCCTACTATGTGTAATCCTGTTCCTAATGACTGATTTTGGATGAACAGAGCTGGGGCAACACGGGAGGTTGACGGGACGTGTCGGCGCAACACCTCCCGCCCCGAAACCCTTTGCAGCAAGGCGTTTGCGGGCAAGACGGGAGGTTGGGAGGTTGGATTTGCTGAAAACGCTTTGGTTATTAAAGAATTGTTTGCTGATGTAGGGACGCGACGTGTCGCGTTTTGAGTGGGGAAAGCTAAATCCAGTTACGCGACACGTCGCGTCCCTACATTTCAATCGTTATGACCAAATTGGGGTTAAAAAATCATTCGTTATGCTCTGTGACCTCAGGAGTTATGCTCTGTGACCTCAAGAGTTATGCTTTCAGACGCTGGGAGCAATGCTTTTGGACGCTCAGAGCATTGCTTTCGGGCTCTCAGAGCTATGCTTTTGGACGTTCAGAGCTATGCTTTTGGACGTTCAGAGCTATGCTTTAGACTACAAGGAGCATGCCTTTGGACCATACAGAGCAATGCTCCCGATGGTACGGAGCAGTGGTCCAGTTGCTGATGACGAGGATTGAAATTTCAGAAGGCGATGCTTAGTAATAGATGAAAAGACGCTGCCAGTAGTCCCCTCCTCTTGGGAGGAGGGGTACGGGGTGGTAGAGATTAATAATGACATAACCTATTATAAATTAAACATTTAGGAAAGGTCAAACCATATTATTCTCTACCACCCCTTGCCCCTCCTTCCAGAAGGAGGGGACTACAAATTGACTCCTTGCTTCATTTTGACACACCCACCTGATAGCTCGCTGGCCCTTCAGGCCGTTGATGGAACCATATTTCAGACTGACTTCTATAACATCTCCTTTTTAAAAAAACGGCCGTGTGTATCATTAGCTGATGCCATGCTGCCGATAGTGCTGGGGAGTGACGCCGGTGAGGCGCTTGAAGTACTTGCTGAAGAATGCCGGATTGGGAAAACAGAGCTCGTCGGAAATCTGTGTGACGGGTTTGTCGCTGTGTCGCAGTTCAATCTTGATGTGGGTGACGAGGGCACGGTCTATCCAATCTTTGGCGGTCATGCCACTGGCCTGACGCACAACGGTGCCGAGATAACGCTGGGTGAGGCATAGCCGGCTGGCGTAGTAGACGAGTTGGTGTTGCTGCACACAATGCTGGTTGACGAGTTGGAGGAAGCGGTCGAAGATGGTCTGTTCGTGCGAACGCGACTGCGCCTGCTGGTCGGTTTGCCGGTGGTAGAGCTGGTCGTAGTGGTGCATGAGTGCAGCGACGAGTGCCGTTACAGTGGGCCGGTGGTAGTCGGGCTGACGTACGATGGTCCACAGCGTGTCGAAGATGCGGCGTGCAATCATCAGATCCTCGTCGGCAACAGGTAGTTGGAAGTCGCGCACCTGACCGTTGAAGGCCGACGGCATCTGCCACGTCTCTCCCCCACCCTCGCTTCCAGTGGCCGAGGAGCTATGAAACGGCATGGGGAAGTCGGCGAAGAGTGCAAGGCCATAGATCTGGAGATCGTCGGAAAAGCTGATAGGCGTGATGATGGTGCCCGGCCCGAGATAGACCAGTGTGCCTGCTGCGATGCGGCGGTCCTGCAGGTTGAAATTCACGTTTGCCTCGCCTCGCGTGATGATGCCAAAGCGATGATCGTTGATGACGAACGGCGGCGTCTGCTGCATGACGAGGCGAAACACACGTGGGTCACCATGCACCATGCCGAGCTGGTTGTCGAAATGGATGTTCTCGCGTATCTCAGCGAAGTGGCTGGCAAAGATATCTCTCATCTGCGAGAGTCCCATCAGTCGGGGTTGCTGGTTCATGACGTAGTTTAGAGTTGAGAGTTTAGAGTTGAGAGTTTAGAGTTCTTTCTCCATTTCATTACGAAAGCGGCAGAGCCGAGCGGAGAGTTTAGAGAGTTCGATTTGCCTACAAAGATAATCATTTTCCGCGAAACGACCCTGTGTTTACACATAAATCGTACAAAAAGAACATTATTTCGTTCCATTGGGTAGCATTTGTTTAAAGAAAAACCCGTACCTTTGCAGCAGCAAAAAGAAAACGACCGAGAGATGAAAAAGTTATTATTAGTTTTAACGATGCTCCCGATGCTGGCTCACGCCCAAAGCCTGGAAGAGTGCCAACAGGCTGCCGAGCGCAACTATCCGCTCATCAGGCAGTACGACCTTATCGAGAAGACAACGGCGCTGACGGTGGCAAACATCGGCAAGGGCTGGCTTCCACAGATATCAGCTACGGCCCAGGCAACCTATCAGAGCGACGTGGTGTCGTTCCCCGACCAGCTGCAAAGCATCTATCAGCAGATGGGTATTAACATGAAAGGGCTGACCAAGGACCAGTATCGCGTGGGCATCGACGTCAACCAAACGATATTCGACGGCGGTGCCATCAGCAGTCAGAAGCAAATTGCCCGCGAACAAGGCAAGGTGCAGGCTGCACAGACGGAAGTCAGTCTATATCAAGTGCGCAAGCGCGTCAACGAGATGTACTTCTCATTGCTGCTACTCGATGAGCAGATTCGCCTGAACAAAGACCTGCAGGAGCTGCTTGCCGGCAACGAGAAGAAGCTGGCATCGATGGTGAAAGGAGGTACGGCTGCCGAGTGCGACCTGCAGAACGTGAAGGCAGAACGCCTGAACGTTGTGCAGCAGGCTGCCAGCCTGGAATCGCAGAAACGTATGCTGCAGACGATGCTCGCTACGTTTTGCGGTATCGAGGTGACGGAACTGCAGAAGCCCGTGCCGACGGTTGCCGCAGGAGAGCAATCGGTGCTTCGTCCTGAGATGCACCTCTTCGACTCGCAACTCCGCTTGGCCGATGCCCAGGAGAAGGCCCTTCGTGCCGCGCTGATGCCGAAACTGGGCGTCTTTGCGCAGGGCTTCTATGGCTATCCTGGCTACAACATGTTCGAAGACATGATGAGTCGCGACTGGAGCCTGAACGGAATGGTGGGTGCCCGGCTGACGTGGAACATCGGTGCCCTCTACACCCACAAGAACGACAAGGCAAAGATTCAGCGCCAACGCGACCTGACGGAGAATAATCGCGAGGTGTTCCTCTTCAACAACCGGTTGGAACAGCTGCAGCAGAACGAGAACATCAGCCGTTACCGACAGCTGATGGCCGACGATGAAGAAATCATCTCGCTGCGCTCGGCGGTGCGCAAGGCTGCCGAATCGAAGCTCTCACATGGTATCATCGACGTGAATGCCCTGGTGAAGGAAATCAATGCCGAGAATGCCGCCAAGGTGCAACAGTCCATCCATGAAATTGAGATGCTCAAGCAGATTTACGAAAACAAGTTCACGATGAATCAATAGCAGATAAGAAATAAAGGGTATAAAGGGTATAAAGGGAAGAAAAGGGCCTAAAAGGGACGATAGTCCCGCCTCTCACCCCTCACTTGCACAAAGCATTTGTCCCTTTTAATCCCTTTCACTCCCCTTTAAGCCCTTTAAGCCCTTGGGAAGTGGAACTTGCGAAACTTCAATAAAATTAATTAATATGATACGCAGAATTCTTTCTTTTTATGGTCTGGCCATGATTTCCTTCGTTCTTGCCGCTTGCGGAAACAAAGAAAAGGAATATGATGCCACTGGCACCTTCGAGGCAACGGAGGTAACCGTGTCGACGAAGGCAACGGGTGAGTTGAAGACCTTCGACATCAGCGAAGGACAGACCGTCGAGCAAGGAGCCGTGGTGGGAAGCATCGACGCCTATCAGTTGCAGCAAACCAGCGAGCAACTGGAGGCACAGAAACGCCAGTTGGGTGCTACACGCAGTGCCACCGACAGTCGCCGCCTCGACTTGGAGAAGCAACTTTCGTCGATTAATCAGCAGATTGCCAACGCCCAGCGCGAACGCCAGCGCTTCACGGAGCTGGTCGCCGATGGTGCCGTACCCAAGAAGCAACTCGACGACATCAACTATCAGATTAAAGTGCTGGAGCGGCAACGGGAGGCCACACGCGACCAGATTCGCAGCAACAACGCCAGCCTGGCCGAGCAGAGCAAGGGCATCGGTGCACAGATAGACGGACTGAACGCCCAGCAGCGCCAGATTGCCGACCAGATTGCGAATGCCCAAGTGAAGGCTCCCATCGCGGGAACGGTGTTGGAGAAGTATGTGGAGCGCGGCGAGTTTGTGGCCATCGGTAAGCCATTGTTCAAGATGGCCGATGTACAGAACATGTACCTACGAGCCTATGTCACCTCCAGCCAGCTGAAGGACCTGAAGATTGGACAGAAAGTGAAGGTCTTTGCCGACTATGGCGACAAGCAGAAGAAAACGTACGAGGGTACGATAGCATGGATTTCCTCGCGCTCGGAGTTCACGCCGAAGACCATTCTCACCGACGACGAGCGTGCCGACCTGGTGTATGCCGTGAAGGTGGCGATTAAGAACGATGGCTTCGTGAAGATCGGGATGTACGGGGAGGTGAAATTTTAGTTGAGAGTTTAGAGTTGAGAGTTTAGAGTTATGGAACTCCGTTCCATGACTTTTGTCACGACTCGGCAAAGATGAAACGAGTTTCTCTTTGCTCTCGCTGCTCCAAAAGTTGAGAGTTTAGAGTGCTTTCTTCGCTTCGCAACGAAAGGCAACTTGCAATGTAGGGACGCGGCGTGCCGCGTTCTTTCCCCTCTTCGATCTGAATGCGGCAAAGCCGAGCGATTGCAGAAGAAAGGCTAATTCCAGTTACGCGGCACGCCGCGTCCCTACATGCTAGGGGAAAAAATATATATAATCACCAACGATGAATAGCATTGAAGTAAAAGGCATCAGTAAGAGCTACGGCAGGGTGAAAGCACTCGACGCCGTATCGTTCACCGTAGGGAAGGGCGAGGTGTTCGGCCTCATCGGTCCTGACGGTGCGGGCAAGACGTCGATGTATCGCATTCTTTGCTCGCTGCTGTTGCCCGATAGCGGGTCGGCGACCGTCGACGGCTTCGACGTCGTGAGCCAGATGAAGGAAATCCGTGCTCGTGTGGGCTATATGCCGGGCCGATTCTCGCTGTACCAAGACCTGACGGTAGAAGAGAACCTGCAGTTCTTCGCCACACTCTTCGGCACCACCATCGAAGAAGGCTACGACTCCATCAAGGCCATCTATTCGCAGATAGAGCGATTCAAGGACCGCCGCGCAGGTGCCCTCTCGGGTGGTATGAAGCAGAAGCTCGCGTTAAGTTGTGCCTTGGTGCACTCGCCGAGCGTGCTCTTCCTCGACGAACCGACAACGGGCGTCGACCCAGTGAGTCGCAAAGAGCTATGGGAGATGCTGCTCATGCTGAAGGAACGAGGCATCACCATCGTCGCCTCGACGCCCTATCTCGATGAGGTGCGCTGCTGCGAGCGCGTGGCATTCCTCGACAAAGGAACGATTCGAGGCATCGGCACACCCGATGAAGTGCTGACGCAGTTTGCCGATGTGTTCTGTCCACCCATGATTGAGCAAGAGGCAACGGCGGCGGAATCGAAGCCTGCAGAACCCGAGACGGTCATCGAGGTGTCACATTTAGTAAAAGCCTTTGGCACGTTCCATGCCGTTGACGACATCTCGTTCACTGTGAAGAAGGGCGAGATCTTCGGATTCCTCGGTGCCAACGGTGCCGGCAAGACCACCGCCATGCACATGCTGACGGGCCTGAACCAACCCACCAGCGGCACGGGACGCGTCTGCGGCTACGACATCCGCACAGAGTATGAGCAAATCAAGAAGCACATCGGATATATGTCGCAGAAATTCTCGCTCTATGAAGACCTGACCGTAGCGGAGAACAGCCGCCTCTTTGCAGGCATCTACGGCATAAACGACAACGAGATAGCACGCAAGACCGACGCCCTGCTGGAGCGTCTGCAGTTTGCCGACCACAAGAACTCACTCGTCAAGTCGCTGCCGCTGGGCTGGAAGCAGAAGCTGGCATTCTCCGTTTCCATCTTCCACGAGCCAGGCGTGGTGTTCCTCGATGAGCCCACAGGCGGCGTAGACCCTGCCACACGCCGACAGTTCTGGGAACTCATCTACGACGCTGCCCGTCGAGGCATCACCGTCTTCGTCACCACTCACTATATGGACGAGGCGGAATACTGCGACCGCATCTCGATTATGGTGGATGGAAAAATCAAGGCCATCGGCACACCCGAGGAACTCAAGAAATCATTCAATCAACCCGATATAGACCATGTGTTCACCTATCTGGCCCGCCAGGCCACTCGCTCATCAGACTAACAAATCGAAATTCGGAAATCAATGAAGTTGTTCCTTTCTTTTGTCATCAAAGAAGCGCGTCACATTCTACGCGACCGACGCACGATGCTCATCCTCTTCGGCATGCCCGTGGTGCTGATGCTCATCTTCGGCTTCGCCATCACCAACGACGTGAAGAACGTGCGAACGGTGGTGGTGACCGCGCGTATGAACGACGAGATGCGGGCGGCTGTGGAACGACTGTCGCAGTCGGAATACTTCACTATTGTCGCCACCGTCGCCACACCTGCCGAGGCCGAACAAATGATTCGCCATCAGAAGGCCGACATGAGCATCACCCTCGGCCAGTCATCGTCAACAGGACGCCCATCGTGGCAAATCATGGTTGACGGCAGCGATCCGAACATGGCTCAGCAATGGACCACCTACGCACAACAAGTGATTGCCAATCCCGAGTTCTCGTTTGTGAACACAAAAATGCTCTATAACCCCCAGATGCGCTCGGCCTACAACTTCGTGCCAGCCATCATGGGTATGCTACTCATGCTGGTGTGTGCGATGATGACTTCTATCTCTATCGTTCGCGAGAAAGAACGTGGCACAATGGAGGTGTTGCTCGTCTCACCCGTCAGGCCACTGATGGTCATCATCGCCAAGGCGGTGCCCTATCTGGTGTTAGCCTTCCTGATTCTAATCACCATTCTGCTCATGGGGCGCTATGTGCTGAACGTTCCGTTGCAAGGCTCAGTGGTATGGATTGTGGTGGTGAGCCTCATCTACATCCTGCTGGCATTGTCGCTGGGACTGCTCATCTCCAACATTGCCAACAGCCAGCTCATGGCTCTGTTGCTGTCGGCAATGGTGTTGCTCATGCCGATTGTCATGCTTTCCGGCATGTTGTTCCCCATCGAGTCGATGCCACCAGTACTGCAATGGCTCTCGGCCATCGTGCCTCCCCGCTACTACATCGAGGCGATGCGCAAGCTGATGATCATGGGTGTGGGCATCGGCGAAGTGCTCAGAGAGGTGATGATCCTTGCGGGCATGACCGTTTTCCTGCTGGCCGTTTCACTTGCAAAATTCAATAACCGACTGGAGTAACTGCTTATGACGATACGCTATCTCATAGAAAAAGAGTTCCTGCAGATACGTCGCAACCCGTTTCTGCCCAAGCTCATCGTGGTGTTCCCTATCGTGATGATGTGTGTCATTCCGTGGGTGATGAACCAGGAGGTGAAGAACATTCGTGTCGACGTGGTCGACAACGACCGTTCGACACACTCCCGACAACTTATGCAGAGCATCGACGCCAGCAGCTATTTCATCATGAACGGGCAGAAGGCATCCTATCAGGCTGCGCTCTCCGACATCGAGCGAAGCAAGGCCGACATCACATTGGTCATACCGCAGGACTATGGCCGAAACATAGAGTTGGCTGCTGCTGGCGAACCGACAGCCGCGAAAGGAAGTGGTGTGCTCATTGCGGCGAATGCCGTGAACGGAACGAAGGGAAGCATCGGCAGCGCCTACCTCGCACAGATGGTGTCTCGCCAGGCTCTCCCCCCGTCTGCGTCCTTGCAGCAGGGAGATGGTAGCGCTTCAATCCTCACACTTTACAACCCCCACCAGAACTACAAAGTGTTCATGATTCCGGCATTGTTTGCCATTCTAATGATGCTGATGTGTGGTTTTCTGCCTGCCCTGAACATTGTCGGCGAGAAGGAAGCGGGCACGATAGAACAAATCAATGTCACACCAGTGAAGAAATGGGCATTCATCCTGTCGAAGCTCATTCCCTACTGGCTTATTGCCCTGTTCGTGCTAACGGTGTGCCTGCTGCTGTCGTGGGCCATCTACGGCATCACTTGCCAAGGCTCACTCTGGCTGATCTATCTGCTGGCTATGCTGCTGGCGTTGTTCTTCTCGTCGTTCGGACTCATCGTCAGCAACTATAGCGACACCATGCAGCAGGCCATCTTCGTGATGTGGTTCTTCGTAGTGATGTTGATGCTGCTCAGTGGTTTGTTCACGCCAACGCGCAGTATGCCAGACCTGGCTTATCTGACCACCTATGTGAATCCGATGCACTACTTCATCGATGCCATCCGAACGGTGTTCGTGCGCGGCGGTACGCTGCAGAACATCCTACACCAAGTGCTGGCCCTGGCTGGCATCGGCATGTTCATGGCTGCATGGGCGGTGCGCAGTTACAAGAAGAACAGTTAAAATAATGTAGGGACGCGGCGCTACCCTTCCTCTTCCATTTCATCATCCAGGCGGTTGCTCCAGAGATACTTATCTGTCTCTTGGGCAGCCACTTTGCTTAACAGGAGCAGGGCCACGAGGTTTGGAATGGCCATGAGCGCGTTCATGCTGTCGGCAATGTTCCAAATGGTGTCGAGGTTGATGATGCTGCCAAAAAACAGGAAGACGATGAACAGGATGCGATAGAAGCGATTGGCCCGCTGGTGCTCGATGTAGTTGACGGCGCTTTCACCATAATAGCTCCATCCCAGGATGGTGCTGAAGGCAAATGTGAGGATACCAAACGTTAAAAGAGGGGCACCAATATACGGAATCTTTGAGAACGCCACCTTTGTCAAGGCAGCCCCGTCGGCGTAGGTGATGTCGGGATAGGCGATGATGCTGCTCACCAATACGATACCTGTCAGCGCACAGATAATCACCGTGTCCCAAAATGTTCCCGTACTCGACACCAATGCCTGACGAACGGGATTGCGTGTCTGGGCCGCTGCCGCCACGATGGGTGCCGAACCCATACCACTCTCATTGGAGAACAGTCCGCGAGCAATACCATAGCGGGCCGCCATCATCACCGTAGCTCCAACAAAGCCGCCTCCTGCAGCCGAGGGATTGAAGGCAGACTCGACAATCAGCTTGATAGCTGGCCAGACGTAGCCGCTGTTCATGAAGAGAATCACGATGCATCCGATGACATACAGTACGGCCATGAACGGCACCAAGAAGGTACACACACGGGCAATGGCTTTCACACCGCCGAGGATGACGGCCGCAGCCAGCAAGCAGACGAAGAGGCCGACAATCCATGTGGGAACGCCAAACGTCTCGTGAGTCAGCAAGGCGATGGAGTTGGCCTGCACCGTACAGCCTATGCCAAACGACGCCAATGCCGTAAACACGGCGAAAAGCACCGCCAGCCACTTCATGCCAAGCCCGCGCTCAAGGGCATACATCGGGCCTCCATAGAAATGACCGTCCTCAGCTTTGACACGATATTTCACAGCCAGCAGTCCTTCGGCATATTTTGTTGACATGCCGAAGATGCCCGTGAGCCAACACCACATCACAGCACCGGGACCGCCCAAGGCGACAGCCGTTGCCACTCCCACGATATTTCCCGTTCCTATCGTCGCCGCCAGCGCCGTTGCCAAAGCACCGAACTGACTCACTTCGCCCTCGGCCGCCTTGTCTTTCTTCACCGAAAGGCGGATGGCGGTGAACAGTTTTCGCTGTGGAACTTTCAAACGAAACGTCAGAAAAACATGGGTGCCCAACAGCAGGACAATCATTGGCCATCCCCAGAGATAAGCACCAAGCTGCGCAAAGAAATCATTGATCGTCTCCATATACGTCTAGTTTTGATGGCAAAGTTACAAAAAAGTTCATAGTTCAAAGTTCAAAGTAAAAGTTTTTTTGTATTTTTGCAAACGGAACAACAATTAATGATATGAATGTACAGATAGAACCCACGTGGAAAGAGCAGTTGCAAGGGGAGTTTGACAAGCCTTATTTCCAGCATCTGACGGGAGTTGTACGCCAGGAATACCAGTCGACGACCTGCTATCCACCGGGCAGACTGATTTTCAATGCCTTCAACCTGTGCCCGTTCAATCAGGTGAAGGTGGTCATCATCGGACAAGACCCCTATCATGAGCCGGGACAAGCCCACGGATTGAGCTTCTCGGTGATGGACGGCGTGCCGTTTCCGCCGTCGCTGCAGAACATCTTCAAGGAAATCAGCGACGACCTTGGCAAGCCGATTCCCATGACGGGAAACCTCACACGATGGGCCGAACAGGGCGTGTTGCTGCTCAACGCGTCGCTCACCGTGCGTGCCCATCAGGCCAACAGTCACTCGCAGCTGGGCTGGCAGACGTTCACCGATGCCGCCATCCGCGCCCTTGCCACACAGCGTGAACATGTTGTTTACATGCTTTGGGGCAGCTTTGCACGAGGAAAAGCATACATGATCGACAAGACGAAGAATCTTGTGTTGGAGTCTGTACACCCCTCGCCACTCTCTGCCAATCGCGGTGGTTGGTTCGGTCAGCATCAGTTCTCACGCTGCAATGAGTATCTGAGGCAGAATGGCATCACGCCAATAGAGTGGTAAAGGGAGGCATTACTCTATATAAAAGAAGAACAATATGGATCAAAAAATACAAGGCGAAGAGCAAAAACACACCACCCCCATCTCTTCACGGGAGGGGAAAGGGAGTGGGTCGTATCTTCCCATCCTGCAAGTGGGCGACGTGCTGCTATCGCCAGACATACTGACCGAGCGTTTCTGCTGCGACTACGAGAAATGCAAGGGTGCCTGTTGCATTGAAGGAAATGCCGGAGCGCCCGTCAGCCTCGATGAAATCGGCGAAATTGAAGATTCGCTCGATGCCGTTTGGGCTGATTTGTCGGCATCGGCACAAAGCGTCATCGACCGTCAGGGCGTAGCCTACAACGACCCGGAAGGTGAGTTGGTGACAAGCATCGTGCATGGCAAAGACTGTGTGTTTACCTGCTACGATGGCGAGAACTGTTTGTGTGCATTGGAGAAAGCATTCCGCGAAGGCCGCACGAAGTTCATGAAGCCCATGTCGTGTTCGCTCTACCCCATCCGTGTAAAAAAGTTCTCGAATGGCACGGTAGGACTGAACTACAACCGCTGGGACATCTGCCGCGATGCCGTGAAGAAAGGGCAGGAACTGGATATGCCCGTCTATCGCTTCCTACGCGAGCCCCTCATCCGCCGCTTCGGCCAAGAATGGTACGATCAACTCTGCGAGCTCGCAGAGTTGATAATTAATAATTGACAATTTATAATTAATAATTTTGATTACCTGATGCTTGTCGCGATACATGTAGGGACGCGGCGTGCCGCGTTACTGGAGCAAGTAAGCTCAACCCAATAACGCGGCACGCCGCGTCCCTACATGAAAACTGTACATCATTACCTCTTTGAAAAGGTAATCATCGCTCGGCGACGTCAGGAGACGCTTTCGTAGCAAAGCGGAGAAAGAATTATGAATTATCCATTATAAATTATCAATTAACCCTTGTTTCTATACTGCGACGGGCTCAAGCCCACATGCTCCTTGAAGAACTTCCCGAAGAACGACTGATTGGGGAAGTTCAGCTCTTGCGCAATTTCCTTGATGCTCTTCGTGGAGTTACGCAACAGCACGCGAATCTCGAGTGTCACGAAATTATCGATCCAGTCGTTGGGTGTGCGACGGCTCACCTGCTTGATGATTTCCGAAAGGTACTTCGGTGAGATGCACAACTGCTTCGCATACCAGCTGACACGCCGCTCATGCCGGAAGTTCAGCTCCACAAGCTGCAGGAACTGGGTGAAGATGGCCTCGCCGCGCGTCTGCCGACGGTCAACGGTGTTCTGCATGCGGAAGATGATGTTGCTCAGGTCGTAGATCATCGTGGTGAGCAGCGAGCGCACGGTTTCACGACGGAAGTGATGCTTCAGGTCGTCGGTCTTCTGCTTCAGCATGCGGAAATAGTCGACGATGTTATCGCATTCTTGCTGCGTGAGGTGGCAAACGGGGTTGGCACGGGTGAAGAGGAAGAGCGTCGACAGCTCATGAACGTCCTTCACGATTTCGTTGAAGAAGTCGTCGCTCACGATGATACCCATGCCGTTAAAGTCGCGTGAAAGCATCACATCGTCCGTGATCTGTCCTTCGCTGATAATCATCATGTCGTTGGCATACACCGTGTATTCCACCGTGTCAACGCTATATTGCGCCTTGCCTTGCGTGCATAGGGCGAAGAGCTTACAGCCCATGCGGCGAGGCTCCATGGGAATCGGCAACTGCGACACCTCATTGAATAACATCATGTCGTTATCGATGTAACTGCCATGATAGACCTTTCGCGCCGACTCAATGTTGAGAACGGAGAATGATTCTTTATTTTTCATCTTTACACTTTTTTATACCTATTACACATAGCGTCGAACGACGCCAATTCTATTACACTTTTTACACAAATCTTCAAAAATTGCCCATTTCATCGGAGATTATCTAAACTTGACGGTCTTCTTCTTGCCAGCCTTTAGTCTTATGCTTTTCCTTTGTCCGTTGCAAACAAGATCAACATCACTTGTTCCGATAATACTGACTTTGACTACTTTTTTGTTCTTCCACGTGAAGTCTATGGTGTATCCTCCACGTGCTTTTACTCCGCTGATGCTGCCCGAAGACCATGCATCGGGGAGGGCAGGAAGTAGTTCAATGGTATTATTCCTCAAGTCACTCTGTATCAACATCTCGCAGACGCCCGCCGTTCCACCGAAGTTGCCATCGATCTGGAATGGCGGATGGGCGTCGAAAAGATTGGGGTAGGTGCCACCACTACGACGACGGTCTGGACCTCTGTAATTATCAGGAGATACGTAGGTAAGCAGTTTTTGATAGATGTGGTAAGCTTGTTTTGCATCGTGTAGTCTTGCCCAGAGGTTGATGCGCCATCCTGTACTCCATCCCGTGGTCTTATCACCTTTGATTTCCAGACTTCTGGCTGCAGCCTTTGCCAAATCGGGAGCACCTTTCAGCGTGATGTGACTACCTGGGTAGAGTCCGATGAGATGCGACTGATGCCTGTGTTGGAAGTCCCAATCGTCCCAATCGTAATACCATTCGTTGATGTCACCCATATGTCCGATGGTGTATGGGTGGAGGCGACGATGGGCATCGAAAACGGCTGATACTACAGGATCGTCGATTTCTATTCTTTGCGCAAAGGGGTGGATCAGCCCCATCTCTCTTGCTGCATCCTCCGTGTTTTGGAACAATTCGCGTATGATGGCGAGGTCTGCCGTTCCACCATAGCAAGTGGTGCCATGATACCCTTGATCCGTCTTGTATTCGTTTTCGGGTGACGTAGAGGGGGCAGTGATGAGTTCTTTGGGGTTCTTCGGGTTTTCAACGAGCCAGTCGAGCACAAACTCCGATGCTCCTTTCAACAATGGCCATGCGGTATTGCGCAGGAAGTCTTTGTCTTGTGTGAATGCGTAATGGTCCCAAAGATTCTGTGTCAGCCATGCACCGCCTAAATTCCAGTTGCTCCATTCAGGACTTTCTCGCTTTTCTCCTACAGGGTTCGTCATTGCCCAGATGTCGCTATTGTGGCTGCTACACCATCCTCTGTTGATTCCATAATAGTTCTTGGCGCTGTATTTACCGTTTTCTGCCAACCCTTTCATGAATCCCCACAGCGGCTCGGTCATCTCCGAGAGATTGGCCACCTCGGCGGGCCAGTAGTTCTCTTCGAGGTTGATGTTCACGGTATAGTTGCCTCGCCAGGGTGAGAATACATGTGGAGTCCACAGGCCTTGCAGGTTGGCTGGCACATTGGGTGTGCGAGAACAGCTGATCAACAGGTACCTACCGTATTGCATATAGAGCGTTTCCAAATACGGATTATTGCCTCCTTGGTCGGTATAGTCTTTCAGTTGTTGCTCGGTAGTGCGCTGATCATCATACTTTGCTCCGTCGATGTGCAATTTCAATCTGTTGAAAAACGACTGATAATCAGCGATATGCCGATCGCGCAACTGCTCGTATGTATAGTTCACCAAATGCCATGCATCATCAATAGCATTCTCAATATAGGATGCTCCCTCTTTCACTGGATGTTTGTCGAAGCCATTGAAACTGGTTTCATTGACAAAGTAGATGATGGCCTCTGATGCATTCTTGATAATCAGCGTGCTATCTGTCTTCGTGGTTTGTCCGTCTTTGACATCAGTTTTTAGAATCGAACAGAAATGGATGCTCTCTTCCGGCTTGCCGACAGCATGTCCTGTAAGGGTCAGCTGCTTGTCGGAGGCTTTGATACCGTGAGGAATCTGTGCCGTGAGAATCAGTTCGATGTTGATTCCTTGTGGTTTCGACGATTTGATTTTCATCGCAATCACCTTATCGGGGTGATTGGCGAAATACTCTCGCGAATAATCAATGCCGTTGCGTGTGAACCGGTCGCTACAGATGGAGTTGTCAAGATCTAATTCACGATAGTAATTGGTGACGGTTCCTTGGTCAAGGTTTTTGATGTGCAAGGTTGCCAATGGCTGATAGTATTGTGAATTGGGACCTTGTATGTGCAGTTGCAAGGAGTCGGCCTTGGCATAGTCTTCGTTGAACAATGCTTCGCGAATGGCAGGCAACCATTTGTGTGCATCGGCATCCATTTCGCGGTCATAAGGCTTTCCCGTCCACAAAGTGATGTCGTTCAAGTATAGGATGTCATCGTCAGGATTGCCATATATTAAAGCTCCTAACTTGCCATTGCCGATGGGCAACGACTCTTCGAAAAACGTTGCGGGCTGATTGTACCATAGGCGCATGGGTAGCTGTCGGGCTTCCTGCCCCGCTTCTTTCGCCGTCACTCTTGCCTGCGCAGCCATACTGAATGCAACAAGAGCGCAAAGAATAGTCAGGCTTTTTCGTATCATCTTCATCTGCATTTGTCTGTAGTTTGATTCTTTTGCCCACAAATATAAGTAATTTCTCCGAAAAATTGACCAATCAGCCGAATAAATTAAGTTTTCTTTAGAAGAAAAGGTGTAGCGACGCAGAAAATAAAGTACTGATTTTCAAAATGTAAGGGGCAGTTCTCTAAAATATAAGAGGTTGTTTTTAAGAATAAAAGGAGCGTTATTTAAAAATATAGGCAACGATATCGCAGATGGCACAATAACCTCCGCAGTAAGACCCCAAAGGGGTCGCACTATGGTAACCGCAGGTCATGACCTGCGGTGGGTGACATCCCCGCAGACACCCGTCCCCAAAGGGGTCGCACATCATCGAGCAGACGAATTGGCAGTCCGTTGCTGTGCGTCCCCTTTGGGGACGAGGGCATATATCTGAGTCCTCTACCCCGCAGGTCAAGACCTGCGGTTATGCATAGTGTGACCTCTCCGAGGTCCTTTCTCTATTCATCTTTGTGCCATCTGCGATATCATTCCCAAAATATAAGGTGCAGATGAACGAGCCAAAAAGCCTGCTTTCATCTGCCGAAAGCACGCCTTTCGTACTGCTGGAGCAATCCTCCTATTCAGCAAGAGCATAGCTATTGAAAAGTAAATTAACTTAATTTGTGCGGTAAATTAACTTAATTTGCAATGTAAATTAACTTAATTTGCTGAGTAAAATAACTTAATTTGCTGAGTAAAATAACTTAATTTACTGAATAAACTCAGTTAATTTGCTGAATGATAGGAATGATTTAAACAAACCAATGCATTGCTTTAGCAGCAGAGGAAGCATGAACTTGCGCCACGAAAGCGGCCTGAAAGGCCAACGAAGATTGCACCACTTATAAAAGCAACGTGCACGAAAGTAGGCCTTGCGGCTTGCTTTCGTGCACATTGAAAAAGTGTTGCAGTCGTCGTGCGACTTGCGATTAATAGTATCTACTCACGCCCCAGCCTCCAAGAGCATTGCTTTTAGCCTCTAAGAACATTGCTTCCAGCCTCCAAGAGCATGTTTCTTTATAGTTCAAAGCAAAACGATATAGTTTTCTCCTTGTAGCAGTCAAATAACAACCGACATCCCGTCACACCTCTCGTCTGAAGAGCCCTCGTACAAAGTTTCACAAAGTAATGTGAATTTTTGAGAAAAGAAAGAGTCCTTTTGATTTTTATTTTGTATATTTGCAAGGTAAAAACCTCAAAATGAAAGAGAAATGAAAAGAGTATTTTTTATGTTATTATCTTTTCTGCTCCCCATATATGGGTTTTCGCAGCAGACAAGAATCGTTAAAAAGAATTTGGAGGTAAATAGCATTGGTTCTTCACAAGGGACAATATCAAAATATGGTACCATTACATAACAATAGCTATTCTGAAATCAACTATCATGTAAATACAGAAAACACTATGAAGCAGGCAAAATCTTTATCAATGGAAGCGTGCCGACTTCTGGGGTTTATATTATAAATATTCATGTTAATGGATGTAATTATGAGAAAGTTGTTAATATTCAATAAGTTTAAATTAATAAAGAAAGGAGATCATTATGAAAAAGTTAACGATTATTGTTAATTTAGTCATTGTGACGATTCTAAATGTTCATGCCGACAACGAGTGGCAGGTGAATAGAATTGCGCATGATGATAACTACGTATATGTTGGTTCAGAGAATGTTGGTTTCATCACTATCGACAAGCAGAGTGGAGAGCAGACGCAATACGCACATCCATGGGATAATTATAGGAAAGGCATCTGCGATATCTCATTTCATGACAGCAAGGTGTATTACGTCACGAAATACTACAATCTTGTATCACTGAAAGATGGTAAGATGTCCGATGAACCTATCAATGTTCCTTACGCAGCTCCTCAACGTTTTCTTTTTCCTCGTCTGGCTTGGGCACCAAATGGAGTCCTTTGGACTTATCACATGACCAATCTGGTCATGCATATGGGAAGGGTCACGTTCCTTGGGACGGAAGAAGAAGAACCGCCAGGTGGCCCCCATTTTTTTTGTGAAGAGGTCATGAGTTGCATTGCTGTTGATGACGAGGGTGTTGTATGGTTTGGTTGCTGTGGAGTCTGTGGTGCTTTTTGTATTGGTCGTTTTTCCGTTGATCGTGGTTTTTATTTCCCCATACGTGAATCTCATTCTGATACATTTGGCAATGGAATGAAAGCAGTTATCATTGATGCTCAAAGCAATAAGTGGTTTGCTTCAAACAGAGGACTCGTACTCTATGATCAAGAAGAGAAACTGACATTGTACAAACTGGTTGGCACCAAGAATGACATGGCTCAGTTGGAAGACGGGAGCTTTTTGGTTCCTAATGATAAAGACCTTTATCAGTTTAAGGACAAAGAATTCAGCTTGCTATGCGAGAATGCTGCTGGCAAGATCATTTTATGCGTTGATGCCGATGGTGACACGTATTATTTTGGCACAGAGGACGGCCTATTCAAGTTAGAAGACGGGAAGGTGACACAGATTCCGTTACTTAGTCAGACGGTGGAAGTCGGAGAGCCTGTATCTGTAATGAAGGAAGTAGAGACGTTGGTAACCTACGACTTGCAAGGGAGACAAGTGACAGGTGAAGGTGAGCGTAGTGGAAAAGAACCTCTACCCAGTGGCATCTATGTGTCGAAGGATAGGAAGTATGTAGTGAAATAATTCTTTCGGATAGCTGTAAATAGTGAAAGGGCAACCATCGGATAATTGATGATTGCCCTTTGCTTTGTTATCGTTATGAAAGTGTTTTACGCGTCGATGTTGGCGTAGGTGGCGTTAGCCTCGATGAACTCGCGGCGCGGCTCCACATCGTCGCCCATGAGCATGGAGAAGATCTCGTCGGCCTCGGCTGCATTCTCGATGGATACCTGCTTCAGCAGACGGTTGGCGGGATCCATAGTGGTCTCCCAGAGCTGTTCGGGGTTCATCTCACCAAGACCTTTGTAGCGCTGTGTGTGCAGAGCAGAGGAGTTCTCATCGCCAGCTACATACTTATCGATGAAGGCCTGGCGCTGCTGCTCGGTGTAGCAGTACTCGCTGAACTTCTTGTAGGTGCACTTATAGAGCGGCGGTGTAGCGATGTAGAGGTGGCCTCCCTGGATGACCTGCGGCATGAAACGATAGAAGAGTGTCATGATGAGCGTGTCGATGTGCGAGCCATCGACGTCGGCGTCGGTCATGATGATAATCTTATCGTAGCGCAGTTTCTCGATGTTTGCCTCGCGGTCGCCTTCGCCATCAACGCCGAAGCGTACGCCGATAGACTGGATGATGTTCATCACCGACTCGGCTTCGAAGACGCGGTGCCACTGCACTTTCTCCACATTCAGAATCTTACCACGCAGAGGAAGGATGGCCTGGAAGTGGCGGTCGCGGCCCTGCTTGGCCGAGCCACCTGCGGAGTCACCCTCGACGAGGAAGATCTCGCACTCCTTCGGGTCCTTGTTCGAGCAGTCGGCGAGCTTACCGGGCAGTCCACCACCACTCATCGGGTTCTTGCGCTGCACGCTCTCACGAGCCTTGCGGGCGGCGATACGTGCGGTAGCGGCAAGCACCACCTTCTCACAAATCTGCTTTGCCTCCTTCGGATGCTCCTCGAGATAGTACGAGAGAGCCTCACCCACAGCCTGCTGCACGGCACCCGTCACCTCGGAGTTACCCAGCTTGGTCTTCGTCTGACCTTCGAACTGCGGCTCAGCCACCTTCACCGAGATCACGGCGGTGAGGCCTTCGCGGAAGTCCTCGCCTGCAATCTCAATCTTCGCCTTCTCAATCTGCTTCGAGATCTGCGGCTCCTGGTCGGCATAGGCCTTCAGCGTACGCGTCAGGGCCATGCGGAAACCAGTGAGGTGTGTACCACCCTCGATGGTGTTGATATTGTTCACGTAGGAGTGGATGTTCTCCGAGTAGTCGGTGTTGTACATGATGGCCACCTCGATGGGTATGCCCTGCTTCTCGGTCTTCAAGTAGATGACATCGTCGACGAGATGCGTGCGGTGACGGTCGATGTAGCGCACGAACTCCTTCAAGCCGTCCTTGGCATGGAAGGTCTCCTCACGCGTGTTGCCCTCTTCATTCTTGCGAAGGTCGACGAGGTGGATGGTAATGCCGGCATTCAGGTAAGCCAGCTCACGCATACGGCGTGCGATGATGTCCCACTGGTAGGTGGTAGTGGTGAAGATTGTGGGGTCTGGCCAGAACTGCTGGCGCGTTCCCGTCTTGTCGGTGTCGCCAACAATCTTCACATCGTAGAGCGGCTTGCCCTTCTCATACTCCTGCTGATAGATGTGTCCGTTGCGGAACACCTGCGAGATCATGTGTGCCGACAGAGCGTTTACACACGACACACCGACGCCGTGCAGACCACCTGACACCTTATAGGAGCCCTTGTCGAACTTACCTCCGGCGTGGAGCACGGTCATGACGACCTCAAGGGCCGACTTATGCATCTTCTCATGCTCGTCGACGGGAATACCGCGGCCGTCGTCCTGCACGGTGATGGAATTATCCTCGTTGATGGTTACTTCGATATTCTTGCAAAAGCCAGCCATTGCCTCGTCGATGGAGTTATCGACGGTTTCGTTGACCAAGTGATGAAGACCCTTCTCACTGATGTCGCCAATGTACATGGCGGGACGCTTACGCACGGCCTCAAGGCCTTCGAGCACCTGAATATTGCTCGCTGAATAGTTGTTCGCGTTGTTCTGATTTTCTGCCATTTCTGATTTGTCTTATAATAACGTGCAAAGATACTAAAAATCTTCGACATGGCGAAATATTAGTTGTAAAAAAAGTGTAAAAAAAGAAAAGGCTGCATCCTTGTTAGGACACAGCCTTTTTAATCGTTCTGCTCAGTCGGAAATGAGCACTCTTCTTAGCCCAGTTTCCGGATATGGAGGCACAGACTCGACTTCAGGTTGGCAGCCTTGTTCTTGTGGATGATGTTGTTCTTTGCCAACTTGTCAAGCATCTTCTGCACTACGGGATACATCTTGATAGCCTCTTCCTTGTCGGTAGTGGCGCGCAGCTTGCGAACGGCGTTGCGCATGGTCTTTGCGTAGTAGCGGTTGTGCTCGTTACGAGTCTTTGTCTGACGAATTCTCTTCAGAGATGATTTGTGATTTGCCATTGTTTTGTTTTGATTTTAATTGTTTGATTTTGGTTTGTTTCAAGGAAGCCTATGGGTCTTGCACTTTTGAGGGTTGCCCTGGGCGGACTTTTCACAAAATCCTCCGCCACCGGTTCCCAACCTCTCTGGTTGGTAGCGCATCGCTGCGCAGATGACGGATTCCCGTTTGGTAGTCCCTAGGAGAGTCGAACTCCTCTTTAGAGAATGAAAATCTCTCGTCCTAACCGATAGACGAAGGGACCATGCGTTTTTATTTGCGGGTGCAAAGGTACTGCTTTTTTACTAAATGTCCAAATTTTCTGCAAAAAATTTTCTTTTTATGAAGAAAAATTAGTAATTTTGGCGTGAAATGATGACAAATAGCCGGGCAATCGTGCTCAACACATTGAAATTTGGTGAGCAACAGCTCATCGTCGACATGCTCACCGAGGAACTCGGTCGGGTGTCGTTCATCTGTCGCATACCGAAGACGCAGAAGGGGAAGCTGAAGAAGCAGTTCTTCCAGCCGTTGAGTCTGCTCGATGCGGTGTTCGACTACCGCCAGAATGCCCGTCTGCAGCATCTGCGCGACGTGCGCCTCTCGCAGCCATTCACAAGCATTCCGTTCGATGCCGGCAAGCTGTCGATTGCCTTGTTCTTGGCCGAATTCCTTACTTATGCAACTCGCGACGAACAGCAAAATGCTGCTTTGTTCAACTATGTCGTCAACAGCATCGACTGGCTCGACGGCCAGACTACGTCGTTTGCGAATTTTCACTTGGTTTTCATGATGCGTCTGTCGCGCTTCATCGGTTTCTTCCCCAATTTGGAAGACTATCGCGAAGGAGCCGTCTTCGACATGCGCAGCGGTGAGTTTGCTGATACAGCACCGCTTCATCGCGACTACATTGAGCCCACGGAGGCCGCCCGCATCGGCGTGCTCATGCGAATGAACTACGAGACGATGCACCTCTTCCGCATGTCGCACGACGAGCGCAATCGCTGTGTGGAACTCATTCTGGCCTATTACAAGCTGCACGTTCCCAACTTCCCGGAACTCAAGTCGTTGGCCGTGCTGCAGGAACTGTTTTCAAAGTAACAAAGTAACAAAGTGACAAAGTAACATAGTTACACTGCGAAATCAATAATGTCGTTCGCAAGCTATGTTACTTTGTCACTTTGTTACCTTGTTACTTTGTTACCTTGTTACTTTGTTACCTTGTTACCTTGTTACTTTGCCCTATCTTCCCAGCCAAGCCTCGGGGTTGAGCTTTGCGGTGCCCTTGCGAAGCTGGAACTGAAGGATGTTATCGGGACCCACCACGCCAATGGCCTGTCGTGGCGAGAGCTTCTGACCCTTCGTCACGTTGATGGAACGCAGGTTGCAATAAACTGAGAAGTAAGCGCCGTGACGAACGATGACCACCCAGATGCCGGCATACTGATACACAGCGCTGACCTCGCCATCATAAATGCAGCGGGCCTGGCTGCCCGCGGAGCCTTGTATGTTGATGCCTTTGTTGTCGAGTACGACGTTCTTCAGACCTTCCACATTATATTGTCCGAAGTGGCTCACAATGCGATAAGAGCCAGTGATGGGCATTGGCAGACGGCCTTTGTTCAGTTCCAGTCCACCACTCACCATCCGGTCCACCTTGCTCATCGACGTGCTTTCCTCGGCATCCTTCTTCGCTTCGGCAATCTCTTTCTTGCTGCGGTCGGCATCGGCCTTTGCCTTGCGCTCTGCGGCCATGCGGTTTGCCTCCGCCTCACGGGCAAGTTGGTTGGCGCGTTCCTTCCTACTGGCATCTTCCGATTTCTCGGCAGCCCGGGCGGCAGCCTTCGCTTCGGCCTCGCGCTTCTTCGCCTCAGCGATGCGACGTTCGTTCTCACGGGCGGCAGCAGCAGCGGCGGCACGCTTGCGCGCCAGTTCCTCCTCGCGTTTCTTCTTGGCAGCAGCCTCAGCAGCAGCCTTCTTCTTGGCTTCAGCCTCAGCACGAAGCCGCGCTTTCTCCACCTCGATGGCAATCAGTCGGTCGATCTGGGCGTTCAGTGCGGCGTCTTTCTGCTTCTGCTGAGTGATGATGCCCTGTATGGTCTTCTGCTGCTTCTGTAGCGAGCTCACCACCTTTTGTTGCTCCTCCTGTTGTCCCTGCAGCGCCTGCCGCTCCTTCTTATCCTTGTTCAGCAGGGCATTCTTCTGCCCTTTCATGTTCTCCAGCTGCTGTTTCTTCTCTTCCACCTGCTGTTGTTTCACCTTCACAGCCTCGCCCTGCGCCCGCTGATAGGAGCTGTACTGGCGCACAAAGCGCATGCGACGGAACATCTGAGCGAAGTTATCGGCCGAGAAGACGAACATCATCTTGTCCTGCACGTTGCGATGGCGCGACAAGTATTGCATCGACTTCACAAACTTCTGCTTGCGGTCGTTCAACTGCTCCTCGAGTGTCGACAACTGCGCCTTGAGGATATCGATATCGCCATCCAGTCCGCTTATGTCCTTCTGGATGCCTTCGATGCTGCGCTGGCGCTCGTCGATGGCACTGTTTAACACGATGAGGTTCTGCAACCGCTGCTTCACATCGGCCTGATTAGCCTTCAGAGCCTGTTCCTGCTGCCGGATCTGCTTCTGAATCTGCTGCCGCTGGCTCTGCAGGTTCTTGATGTTGGCATTGGTGTAGGTGGGC
This sequence comes from uncultured Prevotellaceae bacterium, assembly GCA_900316285.1. GTDB lineage: Bacteria > Bacteroidota > Bacteroidia > Bacteroidales > Bacteroidaceae > Prevotella. The sequence goes on along the minus strand of ONCG01000030.1, from coordinate 49,889 downwards.
TGAGCAGCGGTCTGCTTGCCCTTCTGGGTTGACTTCTTCCTCGTGGTCTTGCGCTGCGTGGTCGTCTTCTTCTGTGTGGTTGCCTTCCGTTGCGTCGTGGTTGTCTTGCGCTGTGTAGTGGTGGTCTTGCGCTGCGTGGTCGTAGTTTTCTTGGCCGTGCTTCGGCTCTGGGCACCACAAGGCAGCGCGATGGCCAGCGCCAACACGCACATCAGCAATATGTTCAGTACCTTTCTCATCAGCTTTCAGTTTACGCCTCCCGTGAAGAGGCGCTGTCGTTAGAATCTGTTAGAATCGCATGAGCTTGCCGAGAATATCGGTAGCCTCCACCTTTTTATATTTGTTCGACACCACGGTCTTTGCATCCCAGTCGCTCTTGTCTTTCACCTCATCCATATCGATGTCCACCTTCACCGTCTTCATTTGTTTGTTCGACGTGGTGGAGAACTGGAAGTTCTGGTGAGCAGGGAATTGCTTCGTGCCCAGCGCTTTGAAGTCGGAGTACATCCACAGCAGCGACGACGCACCACTCTTGGCGGTGGCGTAGTTCACATTCGTCATCACAATCTGACCATTGTTGCTCGTCGTCCAGTTATAGGTCATGTTGCCATTGGTGAGTTTCACGCTGGAGCCGTCGACATTGAATTTCGGGAAGTCGGCCTCGACAACGCCTTTCTGTCCAGGCACAAGCAGTTCGTTCCAAAACAGTGCCTGCAGACTGTAGAAGTTCAGTCCGTTGTTCTTCAGGAAGTCAAGCTGGTTGTAGTCGGCCTCGATGTATTCTTTGTGCATGCGGTCGACCAAGAGCACACGACCCGGTGTGAACTCCAGACGTCCCACCTCCGTACCAAGCAGCGGGATGAATAGCTGCAGGCGGATGACTTCATCGCGGCGCATGTGCAGCGAGCCTGGCACGCTGATGTCCTTCGACCCCATCTTGATATTGAACGTCATGTCGCCCACCACGTTCTTGGCATATACTTGGTTGTCGACGACCTTCTTCAGATACATCGCAGCCTGGGTGGCAGCAACGTCGGTCACCTGACTCTGCTTGTCAGTGGCACGTGCCGACGCCGTCTGCGAGGCCGACGGGGTTTTCGTCGTGGTCTGCGCCTTAGGCATGTTGTCGACCACGGCTTTCTTCGATGCACACGATGCCAGCAGCAGAGCCAGACTCATCGTGGCGATTGTTATGTGCAGTTTCTTCATATTCACTTTTTGTTCGTTAGTCGTTGATGTATTTTCGTTTTTGTATCTTCTGCATCAAGATGTCCTGCCGGTCATCGGTGTAGAGCAACGCTTGCTGCCAAAGCTCTACGGCACGATCGATGTCGCCCGTCATGGCATAGATGTCGCCACCGTGTTCCAGAACCACCGCACTGGGCACGTCTACTTCCACTTCCGCCGTGTCGGCTTCCAGCACGTCGGCATCCACCGCGTCAACTTCCACGGTGTCAGCATCTGCGGCGCCGGCCTCCACGCTATCGACGGCTGCCGAGTCGGTCTTTGCCAGCTCGATGGTCAACGCTTGGTCGATGTAGATCTTCGCCTCGGCATAGCGCTCCTGACGGAACAGAATCCATGCGTAGGTGTCGAGGTTGTTGGTATTCTTCGGCTCAGCCTTCACCGTCTTGTAGCTCATCTGCTCGGCACGCTCCAGGTCTTCGCCCCTAACAGCCAGGAAGTAAGCGTAGTTGTTCAGGCACGACAAGTGGTCGGGCTTCCATTGCAGGCAACTGTCGTAGGCGGCAAATGCTTCTTCATCGCGCTCCTTCTGGTGCAGGATGTCACCCATGAAGTAGTAGAAGTCGGCCACGATGTCGGGTTTGCTCTGCGAGTTGATCTGGCTCACGCCGCGCTGGAAGGTCTCAAGGGCTTCCGTGCGCTTGTCCTGTTGGTAGTAGGCCAGTCCCTCATAGTAGTAGAACACCATCTCGTCGGGACTATACAACGTACCGTCGTGACAGACGTCGATCACTCCATCCCAATCCATCTTCCGGAGATAGCTGCCCAGCAACTGCGTACGGGCACCGACGTTCTCAGGAGCAATGGTCAGCAGTCTTCTGATGGCGGTGTTGATGCTATCCTCAGGCATCTCCTTCAGACTCATGTAGGCCACCTTCATCTCTGCCATATCCGAGTCCTTAGGGTTCACGATAAGCATCTCGTCGAACATCCGGAGAATCTCCGTGCTGTCGCCGCCAGCCTCCTCGTTCTCTTGGATGGCCTGCCGCATCATCACACTCTTACTCTCCGTCGATGCCTTGGGGCTTAGGATGATGCCGCGCATGATCTGACGGGCCAGCGAATCCTGATGGGTGGAACGATAGTAGTCGTACATCGACGACTGTGCATAGGCGTTCTCGGGTTCTTCACGCAGGGCAGCCGTGAACAGCTTCAGAGCTTCCTTCTGCTTGTCATTCTGCATCAGCCAGTTGCCCATCATCACCCGATAATTCACGTCGCTGGGGTGGTCGTCCGACAGCGATTTCAGCGCGTGCCATGCAGCCTTCTTGTCGCCCATCATCTCATAGACGCGCATCTTCGACAGTGTGATTTCCTCGCGCTGTCCCTCGATGTCCTCGATGCGATTGATGGCGCGAAGCATGCCACGATAGTCCTTGTCTTGCTGGTAGAGTTGCAACAGAATCTGCAGTACGTCGGTGCGCTGGCGCTTGTTGCTGGCCAACTGTTCATAGACTGTCTTCGCTTGCGCATAGTCCCTCACGCTGAGGAAATACTGTCCCAGCCGCTCCTGATAGATATCGTTGTCGGGATTCAGCGCTGCCGCCTGCTCCAAGCTCAGCCGTGCCAGCGAGTCTTTTCCCAGCTCACTCTGATACATCGACAGGTAGTACCAGCCTTCAGCGGCCAGTGGGTTGATGTCGAGACTGTGGCAGAGAAGGTCGTAGGCGGCATCGTAATTGCCTGCATTCTGCTGCCTCATGGACTCCAAGAAGAAATAGTTGTAGCGCAGAGAGTCAACTGTGGAAAGAGGAGAGTGGAGAGAGGAGAGAGGAGAGAGAAGTGTGGAGAGTTGAGAGTTGTGATTACCCTTGACAGCAGACGGCTTCTCGCCGGATCCTTTCACAGATCCGCACGATGCCATCACAGTGACCAAGGTCATCGCCACAACGATCAACCCTGCCACCGTCACCTTTTTAATGCCGTGTCCAAAGGTAATCATAACTATTAACTATCAACTATCAACTTTCGAAGCGAAGCGGAGAAAGAACTCTAAACTTTTGGAGCAGCGAGAGCAAAGCAATGCTTGCATTAGCTTTGCCGAGTCGCGACAAAAGTCATGGAACGAAGTTACATAACTCTCAACTCTAAACTCTCCGCTCGGCGCGAAGCGACGCTTTCGAAGCGAAGCGGAGAAAGAACTCTAAACTACTTCACCCCCGTATGTCCGTAGCCGCCAGCGCCGCGCTCTGTTTCATCAAGTTCGGCGACCTCAACAAAATCGGCGGTCTCGTGGCGGGCGATGACCATCTGTGCCACACGCTCGCCGTCGTTTACGACGAATTCCTCCTGCGACAGGTTCACCAACAACACACCAACCTCGCCACGATAGTCGGCGTCGATGGTACCGGGTGCATTCAGCACGGTGATTCCCTTCTTCAGGGCCAGTCCGCTACGCGGTCTCACCTGTGCCTCATAGCCCTCGGGCAGCGCGATAAACAGCCCCGTAGGAACCAAGCAGCGCTCCAGTGGTTTCAGTACGATGCTCTCCGTAAGGTTTGCACGCAAGTCCATGCCAGCGCTTTGCGGCGTGGCATATTGTGGCAGGGGCTGGTGCCCCTTATTGATCACTTTTATCTTTACCATATATCCTGATCTTGCAAATTTCCTGCAAAGGTACAAAAAAGTTTCAAGTTTCACGGTTCCATCTTCCAGTTTTTATTGACAATATATAAAAAATAGAAGACGTTTACCTTATTTAACTATAAAATGAGGGAAGGAAGTCAATTTGCAGTCCCCTCCTTCGGGAAGGAGGGGCAGGGGTGGTAGCGACAAATAAGGTTCGACCTTTTAAAAAGGTTATATCATTATTTTTCTCTACCACCCCGCACCCCTCCTCCCAAGAGGAGGGGACCACTGGCAGTATATCTTCATCAAGATAAATAGCTGAACAACAACTGACCTACACAATGGGTAGGGAGATGCCATTGATTTTCTGATAGACATCGAGGGCAAAGACGTCGGTCATGCCGCAGAGGTAGTCGATCACTGCCATGATTCGTGTCTCTACGTCCTCTGAGCGGATGTCATATTGCGAACTGACTAGGTCGAGGAGTTGGTGTGAATGGAACCGCGTGGGATTCATTGCAGCCTCAATGAAAGTATGGAGAAGAGTCTCGATGATTTTGTAACCGCTGAGCTCCACATCAAGGACGGGTTTACTGCGATAGATGCGGTCTACAGACAGGCTCGTGCAGGCGGCATAGGCCTCGCGGATGCGCTGGGGAGTGCGTTTGATGAGACTGCCCTGGAAGGTGCCATCAAGGATTTCCTGTTCATGCTCAACAAACACATCGACGCAGGCATGCTCCAACAAGTTGATGACGCAGGCACGAAGATATACCACACGCTCATTGAGGTCGGTGACATGTTCGTCGTCGAGACGCTTCAGGATGCGATTTTTGCCCATTTCATCGAAGAATCCAAGCAACAGACGCTCCGTTTCCTCGTAGGTGAGCAGCTTTAGCTTATGTGCATCCTCGATGTCCATGATTTCATAGCAGATGTCGTCGGCAGCCTCAACGAGATAAACCAGAGGATAGCGAACGTAGCACATGCACTCGCCTTGCTCCTCGCCACAGGTGGCAGCAGCAGGAATGCCGAGTTCTGCAGCGATGCGACGGAAGGAGTCGGCCTCCGTTCCAAAGAATCCGAACTTATCCTTTCGGCCATCGCGTCCGGCCATTGTCGACGAATAAGGATATTTCACGATGCTTGCCAACATGGAATAGGTCATCACAAAGCCGCCCTTGCGACGTCCAAGGAAGCTATGGGTGAGCAACCGGAAGGCATAGGCATTGCCTTCGAAGTGGGTGATGTCCGACCAGAACTGCGGTGACACCAATGGCTCCAGCTCTCTTCCAGGGCCTTCCGAGAAGTAGGTCTGAATGGCTTTCTCGCCGGAATGTCCAAATGGTGGGTTGCCCATGTCGTGAGCCAGACAGGCGGCAGAAACAATGGTGCCAGCCTCCTCGAGCAGTGTGCCTTGCAGGTCGGGGTGCCGTTGCGTGAGCTGTCGAACGACATCGTTGCCCAACGACATACCCACACTGGCCACCTCCAGCGAGTGCGTCAGGCGGTTGTGCACAAAGATGCTACCGGGCAGCGGAAACACCTGTGTCTTGTTCTGCAGCCGGCGGAAGGGAGCAGAGAATATCAGGCGGTCGTAGTCGCGTTTAAACTCCGACCGGTCGTCATGTCGCTCGGGATGCCGATACTCCTGCCCGAGCCGTTTGTTTGAAATCAGTTGTTGCCAGTTCATTGCTGCAAAGGTACGAATAAGCGAGAACAATACAAAATAAAACGCAGTTTATTTTTATTGTCGAGCGAAAGTACCTTCGGCGAAGCCAAAGGGACGATTAAGTGAGCGAAAAGCAAAAGAAAAAAGACACTTTTTCTTTTCCGAACGGGAGTACATTCGGCGAAGCCAAAGTACGAATAAGCGAGCGAAATGCAAAAAGAAAATGACTTTTTCTTTTTCACTTCCGAACGAAAGTACCTTCCGTCTGAGTTTCCGCGCGTACTATATTTATTATTAGCAAGAAAAAACGGTGTTTTTCTTTGTTTCACTCCTTGCCTTTTGTCGCTTTTTATAATCTTTGCTAAAAATCAAGCATTTTCTTGCGCGTTTCGTGGAAATTGCTTATTTTTGCACTATTACTTTAAATAAAAACTTAGAACAAAGAATTCACATGGCAAGAGTACTTATGATTGGCGCCGGTGGTGTCGCTACAGTTGCTGCGTACAAGATTGCGCAAAACCCCGATGTGTTCACTGAGTTTATGATTGCAAGCCGCCGCAAGGCAAAGTGCGACGCACTCGTCGAGGCTATTCACAAGAAAGGCTACACCATGCCTATCCAGACCGCGCAGGTCGACGCCGACGACGTGGAACAGCTGAAGGCTCTTTTCTCAAGCTATAAGCCCGAACTCGTCATCAACCTCGCACTGCCTTATCAGGACCTTACCATCATGGAGGCTTGTCTGGCATGCGGATGCAGCTATCTCGACACAGCCAACTATGAGCCGAAAGACGAGGCACACTTCGAATATTCCTGGCAATGGGCCTATCGCGACCGCTTCCGCGAGGCAGGACTCACGGCCATCCTCGGCTGCGGCTTCGACCCGGGTGTCACCAGCATCTACACCGCCTATGCTGCCAAGCACCACTTCAAGGAGATTCAGTATCTCGACATCGTAGACTGCAACGCCGGCGACCACCACAAGGCTTTCGCCACGAACTTCAACCCCGAAATCAACATCCGCGAGATCACCCAGAAGGGACTCTACTGGGAGAACGGACAGTGGGTGGAGACCGAGCCGCTGGAGATACACAAGGACCTCACCTATCCTGGCATCGGACCGCGCGACAGCTACCTGTTGCACCACGAGGAGATTGAGTCGCTCGTTATCAACTATCCAACTATTAAGCGCGCCCGCTTCTGGATGACCTTCGGCCAGCAGTATCTGAAGCACCTCGAAGTGATTCAGAACATCGGCATGAGCCGCATCGACGAGGTAGTCTATGAGGCTCCGCTCGCTGATGGCACTGGCACCGCTCGTGTGAAAATCGTGCCGCTGCAGTTCCTCAAGGCCGTGTTGCCCAACCCGCAAGACCTTGGCGAAAACTACGAGGGCGAGACCTCCATCGGCTGCCGCATCCGTGGTATCGGCAACGACGGTCAGGAGCACACCTACTACGTCTACAACAACTGCTCGCACCGCGCCGCTTACGAGGAGACGGGCATGCAGGGTGTTTCCTACACCACCGGTGTGCCGGCCATGATTGGCGCAATGATGTTCTGCAAGGGCATCTGGAAGAAGCCGGGCGTCTTCAATGTGGAAGAGTTCGATCCCGATCCCTTCATGGAACAGCTCAACAAGCAGGGTCTGCCCTGGCACGAAATCCACGATGGCGACTTGGAATTGTAATAATCTGATACATATAAACACAAAGGTGGGCGAAGGTTTGTTCCTTCGCCCACCTTTTGCTTTTGCCCTCCGACTATTTGTCATTCTTTGGGATCTCCATGATCTTCAGTAGTTCAGCGCGATAGCCGTTAGGGTCGAAACTCAGTCCTTGTTTCACCAGCTTCTTCGCCATCTCGATGCTGGCATCACCCTTGTAGGGCGAATCGCGTAGAATCATTCCGTAGGCGGCTACGCCGGCAGCGAAGTAGAAGTCGTCGGGACGTTCGTACTTTTCGAAGATTCTTCCCGCATCCATCTTCAGTTGCAGTGGGCGGCTAGGGCCGTCGAGCGTCTTCTTGTAGCGAAAGTCAAAGGTGAAGAAAGATTGGTTGGCAAATCCTTCCGGTTTGTCGTCCTTGAGCACGATCTCGTAAAGAGCGGTGATGGTCTGTCCGGCGCCAATCTCGCCTGCGTCCTTTTTGTCGTTCTCGAAGTCTTCTTTGCTCATCACTCGGTTTTCGTAACCGATGAGGCGATATTCGCTGACTACATCAGGGTTGAAACTCACCTGACACTTGGAATCGTTGGCCACACTGACAAACTGGTTGCGCTCGTGTACGAAGACCTTCATCATCTCGTTCTCGCAGTCGATGTAGTGATAGGTGCCGTTGCCCGAATTACTGATCTTTTCCATCATGGCATCGTTGAGATTGCCTAACCCAAAGCCCAGACAGGTCATATAGATGCCTTTGCGGGCGTAGCTCTCTACCATCTCCACCAGTTCATCCGTGTTGGTAACGCCCACGTTGAAGTCGCCGTCGGTGCCCATGACGACCCGGTTGTTGCATTTGGGGTCGTAATTCGCCAAAGCCTCTTCGTAGGCCATCTTCAACGCCTTACCGCCTGCTGTACATCCATCGGCGTTCAGCTTGCTGATAGCCTTCTTGATTTTATCTGCATTACGGACAGACGTCGATTCCAACAGCTTTTTCACCTCTCCGCTATAGGTGATGAGTGAGATGCGGTCATCGGGATTCAGTTGGTAGAGCAATTCCGTCAGTCCTCTCTTCAACAAATCCAGTTTGTCGCTGCTGGCCATCGAACCTGACACATCGACGAGAAACACGAAGTTGGCGCGCGGCATTTCGGAAGTAGTCAGCTCTCTTCCTTTGATGCCCAACCGCAGCAGATGATGATTAGGGTTCCAGGGGCAGTCGCCCACCTCGGCATTGATAGCCACGCTTTCATCGCCCTTCGGCGATGCGTAGTTGAATGTGAAATAGTTCAAGAACTCCTCGATGCGCACGCTGGCAGGTGCTATGTTATAGCCGTCAGCCAGATGGCGTCGCATGATGGCATACGAGGCTCCGTCGGCATCGACGGAGAAGGTGGAAACGGGCTCTTTCGATGTCTTCACAAATGGGTTGTCGGTAAAGTCTTCAAACTTGTCGCCCCCGGCTTCCGGCATTTCTATCATGTCGTTATCAGCTAAAGAGTACAATTTGTAACCCTCGTATGAAACATCCTCGCCTGCAGTCGAGCAACCCACGACACACAGGCTCATGGCGGCCAGGCCAACACTTAGAAAATTCTTTCTCATTGTTCTCATTGTTTTTGTTGTTTAACGTATTGTGTTCTGTCATGAAAACAGCCGAAGACGGCAAATCTTGCATGTGTGCAGATTAAAAAGTGTTAATGAAACTGAACCTGTGATGACAAGAAAAAATATATGAGAAATAATTTTGCAGGACCATAGAATTATTGTATCTTTGCAGGAGGTTTAACTATCAAAATACAGAGAAATATGGCAAAGAAAGAAACTGAGGGCGAGGCCCTCACCCCACAGCAGGAGAAGCAGAAAGCCTTGCAAGCTGCCCTATCGAAAATAGAAAAGGACTTCGGCAAGGGTAGCATCATGCGCATGGGCGACGAGAACATACAAAACGTGGAGGTCATCCCCACTGGCTCCATCGGACTGAATGCCGCACTCGGCGTAGGCGGATATCCGAAGGGACGCATCATCGAGATCTACGGACCGGAGTCGAGTGGTAAGACCACGCTCGCCATCCATGCCATCGCCGAAGCACAGAAGCAGGGCGGCATCGCAGCATTCATCGATGCCGAGCATGCCTTCGACCGCTTCTATGCACAAAAGCTGGGTGTCGACGTGAACAGCCTTTTGATTTCGCAGCCCGACAACGGCGAACAGGCACTCGAGATTGCCGACCAACTCATCCGCTCGGCAGCCATCGACATCATCGTTATCGACTCCGTCGCAGCACTCACTCCGAAGAAGGAGATTGAAGGCGACATGGGCGATAGCGCCGTAGGCCTCCATGCCCGACTGATGAGTCAGGCCCTGCGCAAGCTCACATCGACCATCGCCAAGACCAACACCACCTGCATCTTCATCAACCAGCTGCGCGAGAAGATTGGCGTGATGTTCGGAAATCCCGAAACCACCACTGGTGGTAACGCCCTGAAGTTCTATGCCTCCGTGCGCCTCGACATCCGCCGCGTCACCTCACTGAAGGATGGCGACGAGGTCATCGGCAACAAGGTGCGTGTGAAAGTAGTGAAGAACAAGGTGGCACCTCCCTTCCGCAAGGCAGAGTTCGAAATCACCTTCGGCGAAGGCATCTCGAAGATTGGTGAAATCCTCGACCTCGGCGTTGAGTACGGTATCATTAAGAAATCAGGCTCGTGGTTCAGCTATGGGGACTCGAAGCTCGCACAGGGCAGCGACGCCACGAAGAAACTGCTGCAGGACAATCCCGAGCTCTGCGAGGAACTCGAGGCCAAAGTCATGGAAGCCATCCACGACAAGCAGTAACTTACCCGCGCCGCAGGCGCATTACACGCGGCATCGCCGCCTTACCCTTTTACCCGTGGCGTAGCCACTTTACCCGCGCCGCAGGCGCATTGAACCATTTGAACCGCTGCGTAGCAGCATTGAACCATTTGAACCGCGCCGCAGGCGCTTTACACTTATGAAAAAAATAGTATTTCTGACAGGTGCCGGCATGTCGGTAGAGAGCGGCTTCAAGACGTTCCGCGGTTCCGACGGACTCTGGGAAGAAGAACCTGTAGAGAAGGTTGCTAGCCACGAAGGCTGGCTCATGGATCCTGTGTATGTGAACGATTTCTATAATCGACTTCGCAAGAAACTGTTTGCGGCACAACCCAACACCGGCCACCGCCTCATCGCTGAGTTGGAGGACCGCTACGACGTGACGGTCATCACGCAAAACGTCGACAATCTGCATGAGAAGGCAGGCTCCAGCCACATCATCCATCTGCATGGAGAGCTAACGAAGGTATGCTCCTCGCGCGACCAGTTCGACGAACGCTACGTCCGTGAGCTCGGTCCCGACGACCCAGACATTCAAGCTGGCGAAAAGGCGGGCGACGGTTCGCTTGTTCGTCCGTTCATCGTGTTCTTCGGCGAGAGCGTTCCCATGATCTCGCCGGCTGCCGAGGCCGTTGGCGACGCAGACATCTTCGTCATCATCGGCACCTCGCTGGTGGTCTATCCGGCTGCAGGACTGGTGCATTACGTCAAACCCGGCACGCCCATCTATCTCATCGATCCGGAGAACGTGTCAACAGCTGGCATCCCAAATCTCACCCACATCCGCAAGGGTGCCAGCGAGGGCATGCGCCAACTCGTTGAGCTGTTGCCGTAAGCATTTTCGATAGCTTGCACACTATGAAACAACTCCCACTCGGTCTTCTTTCCGGGTGGGAGTTTTTGGTTTATTTGGAGTTATTCCAAAGGCAGGTAATACAGGCGCTCGTCGTTACTCAGGAATAGCTTGCCGCCCGCAATTCCTACTCCGCGAATAGGAATCGTCAGTTTTATCTCCGGTATGCCCTGAAGAGACACCAGCCATACATCTTGCTCATTACCAGACACTGAATACACACACATCTTGTCACCAACCATGCAAAGGGGCCAATAGAGGGAATGAGCAGGGAAGCTGGTGGAGATTCTCAGTTCTTTGTCAACAAGGAAGATGTCGCCTTTCTCCGTGATCACGGGAAAGTGGAAGCCATCCGACGCAATCACTTCAAACATATTCTTCAGGCGATAGTGGGCATACACAGGCTGGGTAACGATCGACCGTAACCGCCCATGTTCGTTCACATTCCAAGGAGAGATGGTCACGCTGGAATCGTTGAGCTCGCGCTTATAGGCCAGTCCGTCGTCAAAAAGCATGAAAGCACCTTCAGGACTGAGCATGGCATCCTCCACCATGTCCTTCTTCAAGCTCAGCATATTCATGTAATGACAGTCGCCCGTACGTTTGTCGAAGGCAGCGATGAACGGGCGTCCCATCTTCGTAAGCTGCCGCCCGTCCTTGAGGCCGAAGCCTAGGTTGAACATATAGAGCGTGCTGTCATTCTCCACCAGTCGGGAGAACGCCGATGTCCTTGAGGGGAATTCATAACTCCAAACGGTATTCATGCCACGGTCAAGGCAGGCCACACGTTCGCGGTCGGCGAAGTAATAGTGCTGTTCGTCCTGAACCACGTTGGAGTGTAGTTGGTTGATCACATTTTGGCTGACATATCCAATGGGATAAGCCGCATAGCCCGTCGCCATGGCACCTGCAACGGCTAAGGCTCCCATGGCCAAGCCCTGCAGGATGGCACCCTTCACATCAGAGACGCCCGTCTTCGCTTCGTAGACGCTAACTTCGCCCGTACTGATATTCAGACGATTCAAGTCGTCTGCAACGATGAGCCAATGCACGGAGTCCTCGCGGATGACATGATTCCATCCCCAGTTCTTATCATGCGGCAGGCTGACGGTCCACAGCTGTTGTCCCGTATTCAGATCATAGCCGCTCAACTTGCTCGAACGGGTTGAGGAATAGCCAAGCACCACGTGGGTGGAGTCGTCAAACTGCACAGGGAAGAACTTGCCTTGCCAGCGAACGGAACCGGTTGCCGCATCGAGCATGCTGACCTTGTTTCCCTTGGTGACGACCACTCCCGCCTGCGTACATTTAACCGAGGAAGTTCTGTAGTCGAAGGGCGTTGTCCACAACAACTTGGACTCCTTCAAGCTAAACACGCCTATCTCACCTTTGAACTTCAACCATTTCCCGTTTTTCGACGTACCGCGAAACTTCAGCAGCATATAGTCAAGCTCAGGATCAATCACCACGCCTTCTATCCTACGCCCGAACGACTGGCTTTCAGCCATCACCGCCGTACCCTCAATCGTCCGCCCGACGGAATCTTGCTGAATGTTGTCAGCCTTCGCCGACAAGCTCGCCACAAGCAACACCGTAAAGAGCAGGCAGTTCTTAAAAACAATCTTCATATATGTTCCTTTTTTGCAATTTGCCTGCAAAAGTACAATCTTTATACAGAAATTGTCCCATTCGCCATCATCTTTTATACTTTTTTTATCTTATTACCCCATTCTGTTTGCTGATGTAGGGATGCGCATCCATAAAGCTATGCTCTTGGTCGCTAAAAGCAATGCTTTCAGATGCTGGGAGCATTGCTTTCAGACGCTAGGAACAATGCTTTCAGACGCTGGGAGCAATGCTCTTGGCGTCCCAAAGCAATGCTCTAGGAAGCCAAAAGCAATGCCCTACGGCTTTCAAGGCAATGACATAAGCACAAGAAAGGCCTGCTTCCAACATCCGGAAGCAGGCCTGTTTGCTCCCCCTCCCTACTGGGGAGGGCTGGGGTGGGGCTTTACTTTACCACCACCTTCTTCCCATTGAGGATATAGATGCCCTTCGGGAGCTGGAGGGGCAGGCCCTGTGTGCCCGACACCTCACCCACCTTACGGCCGCTCAGGTCATAGATGGCCGTTGCCACCGTGCCCTTTCCGTCAGGGAAGGGCTGCGTGTAGGCTTCCACCCCCGTCACCACATCGAGCGGCATGGAGCCATAATAGAACAGGCGGAAGTTGTCGAAGATGCTCCAGTAGTGGCTGTTGCCGTTCTTGCAGCGAATACCAATCTTCATCTCGCTACCATCCTCCTTGAGCTCGGTGGCAACCTCGTTATCATAGAAGCCCTGCTTGAAGTAGTTGGCTGCCGACCTCATGTCGTTGGGGATATAGATGACGGGATCGCCGACCTCCTGTTCATTGCCTACGCCGAGCTTCTTCTCCTGTCCGTAGTCGCAGATGTTATGCACACGGGCCGAATGGCTACCGGCATAGAGGAATGTGGAGATGCGCGACGTAGTGCCATTGATGTAAGCACGATAGGCCGTCTCTGCCAAACCGGCACGCTGGAATGCCTGTGCACGCAGCACATAAGTTCCGGCAGGCATGTTCGTGAGCGTCTGGTTGAAGTCGAACGCCACTTCAAAGAACTCGCCGCACGAATAGTTCAACGTGGGCACTCCCACCCAGCCTTCCGTCTCGTCGAGTCCGGGATTCATGATGAGCAGCGACACATTAAACGGCTGCTCGATGTCGGTGGGCGTGGCATTAGACAGGAAGTTGAAGACAGCCTGACGAGCCTGCTCAACAAGTTGCGACACCTGTGCAGCACTCGTGGCGCTGGCAGCCAAGCTCTCCACCTCTGCAATCACATGGTCGAGTGTTTCGTCGGTGCCCTCGGTGTCTTCCGAATGAGGCACGCTGCGCAGTTCGCGAAGCTGACTCAGGATGTCGGCTACCTGCTTTCGGAACGCACCGATGCCCACATTGTCCACCTCGGCAGCCTGTTCGGCGGTGAGGATGAGCCATCGCTGCGTGGTAGCGCCGTTGCCGATGTTGAAAGTCTCCGTGGCCACCCTGCCATTGGTGGCTGCCGCGAGGGCTCGCGGATTGCGGGCGGCATGGTGCAGCAGCCAATAGCCGCGTGGATTAGGATTCTCGGTCTTCGTGTCGACAGCATCTACACGGGCCTTCATCACATGGAAGTCGGTATTGCCGGAGGCGGTGGCAATGGTCTTTGCGGTGTTGCCGTTCAGATACAGATAGTTGCCCGTCTTCGCATTGCGCAGCTGATAGAACTGGTTCTCGGGTGTGAACGTGATGTACCACGCTGCCTCGTCTTGCGATGCGAGGTCGGCCAGCGCTATCTCCTTCCACGTGAGCGTGCCGCCTTCGTTCTCCACCAGATAGGAAGTGTAGAAGCCGCGGTCTTCGTTTTCGTTCTTCAGGTAGTACTTCACGTTGTCTTCCACATCAATGGCGTAGTAAGGTTCGGCAAAGTGTTTGTCGGTGTGTTCCAAACCATCCTCTCCTAATGCCTGGCAGACAAGTCCGTTACCAATGTAGAGGACATCCGAGCCGTTGTCTTCGTGAGCACCATTAATGCCATACGGCCACATGTGCTGGTAGTCGCCGTTCAGCTGTTCAAATTCCTTGTTGTCCCAGAACGAAAGCACTTCGGTGACGCGGTCGCCCAGCCAGTAGCCCGACCCATAGCCATCGCCATTCTTACTCGAGCGAAGGTCGTACTTGCTCCACTGTGTTCCTGCCCAAGGAATGACTCCCACACCATGCAGCATTTCATGCATGATGGTTCCACATCGCTGGTAAGAGGTGTTCGAGCCAACACTCATCCAGCCTCCATAGGAACACTCTGCCGTTGGCGTACCCGAATTATAGCCGATGTTGGTGGTAAAGTCCTTGATCTCAGTCAGATTGTTCCACCATTCGACGGCCGTCTCAGCGGCAGCCTTGATGCGGTTTGAATTCTCGTCGCCGCTCGTGCGCATAGTGAGTTTGACCTGTCCCTTCGGAATGGTGTAGAACTTGATGACGTCGCCATAAATGGCCTCGCCGCTCTTGGTCTTCACGTAGGCACGCATATAATACTTGGTGGCCGGCGTGAGCTCCTTCAGCCAATAGATGCGGCCGCTATTGTTCAGGTAGGCCTTTGTTGTCAGGTCGTCGACGGTGGGTTCGGCCTTCTCGGTGCTGTAGCAGAATCCCTGCTCGTCAATCTGCGAGGAGGCTATCCCGCTAACGGTCATACGTCCAAAAGCCATGGTGGCACCACGCACAAAGCGCTTGTCGGTGGTTACGGTCTGAGCCCATGCAGTGGAGCAGATTGCCACGAGCATCAGCATCAAAAGTAGATATTTTTTCATATTCGTAGGTTTTTAAGTTAGTTGATGAATGAGCAGAAACAGCTACAAAGATAGTGATTTTTCAAGAAATGACGAAATAAAACCGGCATTTTCGTATGTATTCACCTAAAAATGCTTAACTTTGCCGCAGATATCACGACAATCTAAACAATAATTTGCACAATATGAAAGAGTTTTACTTCAAAAGAGTCTTGCTGGTTGCCGCATGGGCCCTCTGCACACTATGCACCCATGCCGAAGAGGTAGAGGCCACCTTCCTGGTGGTCGAGCTATCGTCGGGTCAGACGGAGAGCGTCATGCTCACCAACGACCCCTCGCTGCCAGCACCCATGCTACGACACAAGGAAGGCATCATCGTGCTGAACGGCATGCCCTACTCCACCAACGAGGTGAAAGGCATGCGACTGGAGAAACGCATGGTGGATGCCATCAGAACCATCGACAACGAAACCAGCCCCTCCGTGAAGGGAACGGTGAACGTCTACGACCTCAGTGGCCGGCGCGTGGCAACGCTGAGTAGTTCAGACGCTGACGCAACGCAACCCCTCAACCTCTCCACCTCTCAACTTCCCAAGGGCGTCTATATGATTAACGGCAAAAAAATCGTGGTGAGATGAAGACGAAGAGACTCTTTACAGCTATTGCCCTCGCCGCTTTCTCTGCGCTGGGCATCTGGGCACAGGAATCCATCTGGGTGAAATTCGACGATCGCTTCACTCCAAACAAGCAATACGAGTTTAAGAGTGCCGACTCGGTGTCGTTCTGCATGAACGACCGCACGGGCACTGCCCCCGTGATGCACCTCTTCAACCCAACGTTCTCGAAGGGCTACTCCGAATACCGACTGCAGTCGTTGTTCGGCGATGCCACCTTCCAAGGAACGCTGATGTTTGCCGACCCGGGACGCATCCTCTGGCATCCCAGCACCTATGCCTCCAACTACTACATGAGCGAGAACAGCCAGTGGTGCTTCAGCCGTTCCATGGAGAGCGAGCACTTCGTGGTTTTCTGGGAGAAAGGGTTCGGCGCCGATCCCACCAAGGCGGCGAGCAGCTATCGCTTCAACCCGAAAACGGTGCTGCAGAATGCTGAGAAGATATGGAACTGCTATGTCGACCAGCTGGGATTTCTGAAGCCAGGCCATTCCACCACCGATAAGTATAAGATTCAGCTCTACGTGCTCTATCAGACCGACTGGCGTGCCGACGCCTCGGGTGTTGACCAGAAGACGGGCATCGGCCACATGAGTCCCGGTGCCATCGGCGCCCGCGGCGGTCACACGGTGGCTCATGAAGTTGGACATACGTTCCAGTATCTGGTGTCGGCCGACCTCGGCCAGAGCCACGGCTACAACTACGGCTATGGCGCCGGAGCGTCGGGTGGCAATGGCTGGTGGGAGAGCTGCGCCAACTGGCAGGCCTACAAGGTGTATCCCGAGCGACAGTTCACCGACGGAGAGTACTTCGAAGGACATCTGCCGAAGTGCCATCTGAACATCCTGCACGAGGACTGGCGCTACGAGAACTGCTTCGTGCAAGACTACTGGTGCATGAAGCATGGTCAGGACTTCATCGGTCGGCTGTGGCGCGAGTCTAACAAGCCGGAAGACCCCGTGGAGACCTACAAGCGACTGAACAAGCTGTCGCAGGAAGAGCTCTGCGATGAGTTCTACGAAGGCTTTGCCCGCATGGCCACATGGGATATCGACGGTGTCCGCGACCGTGCCCGCCATCGCATCGGCCAGCATCAGAGTCACCTCACGAAGACCAGCGAGGGCCTGTGGCGCGTCGATGCCGCCTACTGCCCGCAGAACTACGGCTATAACATCATCAACCTCAACGCCGCTGCCGAAGGAACGGTGGTGAAGGCCAACTTCCGTGGCATCGCCGGCACATCGGGTTATCGTAAGATTAATGTCGACAAAGCCGGCTGGCGCTATGGCTTCGTTGCCTACACCAGCGACGGGCTGACCTACTATGGCGACGTGTGTCGCGACAAGGAGGGCACCGCCACGATGACCTTGCCTGCCCAGTGCACACGCCTGTTCTTCGTCGTCATGGGTGCTCCCACCGAGCACTGGCGCCATCCCTGGGACGACAGCAACACCAACGATGAACAGTGGCCCTACGAGGTGAGCTTCGAGGGCACCGACCTCTATGGCGAGTTCGGCGAATATCCTGCCGACTATCAGCGCTGCGACACCACTGTCTACATCGATGCCGAGCTGGCTTACGACGGTGGCAGCTACACTTCCACGCGGGTGCAGTACGACATGGCAGCGGTCTCACAAGCTCTCGGCCTCAGCACGAAGCAGATGCAGAGCGTCGGCCGCACAGCCTCTTCCAACCCGCGCTTCGTGGGCGTCGATGCCAATGGCACCATCCACACAGGTACCACCACATCAACCTCGTCGAACACCTGCTACGGCCATTGGTTCACGGCACAGGGCAACGTCTGCAACTACGACTCGTCGGCCCGCATCTTTGCCGAGTTCTATCCCGACAAATACGGCTGCTACGTCGGTCAGTATCCCGGCCGCCTCTCCCGTGGCCAAACCTACACGGTGCGCCAGGCCATCCAGTATCTGCACGACGGCAAGCGCTACACAGCCACAATGGTGGTGAGGTTGAAGATTAAGTAACCCCCAACAACCAAGCAGCCCTCACGGAAACGACTCCGCGAGGGCTGCTTTTTTAATCCTTTCGATGAGTGCTGCTACTTAGCGGCAAGCCCAGAAGTTGTTGCCAGAGCAAGCCATCTGCACCTGATAGAGACCAGCCTCGTTCAGGGCTACGTCCTTCGGTCCCTCCGGGGTGTTCACCTTCACGGTGCCATCCTCGTTGAAACGGAACATCTCCTTCGTCACACCGTTCTGCACCTGCATCCAAGCATCGTTCTGCTTGTCGTAGACGAACTTCACCATCTGACCGTCGGGAGTGGTAATCTCATAACCGTCGATGAGGGTCTTCACGGCATAGTAGCGGCCATCGCTACCCATCACCTGCTGCGTCTTACCTGCATTCTTTGCCATGGGGTTGTCGCCGCTCCAGAACTCGATGGTGTTCAAAACGAACCAGTCGATGACCAGCGTGATGCTACCCACGATAGGCATAAGGATGAAGCCTACGATAGCGTTAAGGAACTTGCTGTTGGTCATTGTGCGTTGCCACTCAGCATACTTGTTGAACAGGCTGAACGAACCGATACATGAGTTCATCATCAGCGCTCCCGCCATCAGGCAGGCAAACACTTTCACATTAACTTTTTTCATCATTCATAAATTTTTTAAGTGAAACAAATGAATTATCTATTTTTCTGGAGTTTCGCAAGCTCACCTTCCAAAGGGTTTAAAGGGCTTCGCTCGGCTTTGCCGCTTTCAGAGCGCAGCGGGGAAAGAAAGGGGAGTGAAAGGGGAGAAAAGGGACGAATGCTTTGCTGCCACTGTAGGGGCAGCCCCCCGGAGCCCCCCATTCAGCCCCCGAGGGGGCTACTAATGCCTCGTCTGCTGCTACCAATGCTATAGTAGCCCCCTCGGGGGCTGAATGGGGGGCTACAGGTACAGCACCGCCTCATTCCCCATGTTGAACAGCAGGTCGAGCACCGAGAGGTTTGGCAGGAAGCCATTCTTTTGGCCGAACACCTGCCAATAGGGTCGGGCCTCGAACTCGGCATCGGGCTGGGCATGCTTCGGGCGGATGAGCGACCGGAAGTCGGCAACACTGCTTACGTCGACAGGCCCGACATCAGCCGTGCTCACGGGTTCCTTCACCTGCAGCAGCTCACACATCTTCCGGGCGATGGCCATGTTGTAATCGCAGAGATACTCCCAGCGCTCTTCGAAGAAAGGCCGCACGTCGTCTTCGTAATAGTCGAAGAACGGACTCTCGCCATAGGCCGAGCAGAGTGCATTCCAGTGTATGTGGCGCCAGTTGCCATGATCGCTGATGCGCAGGCTACTGATGTCGCCTGAGGCCCCACGCTCCACTGGCACCGTCAGCGCTTGTGGCCCGTTGGCCGTCGCGATGATGCAGCGGTTGCGGTAGGTCTGCTTCAGGAACGACTCCCGCTCATCGACGATGGCGAGGTCGTAGCGGTTCACCTTCTGGAACCATTGCACCGGTCCGAAATAGGCTGTCGACAAGAGCGCTGTCTTCATCATGCCATCATTCCTTTCGTTGGTCCTTGCCCCATCTGAACACCGTTCCCACCACCGTGCCTGCCGGCACCAGCATCTGTCGGCGTCCCGTCGCGATGAGGTAGAGGCGGCAGTACTCGCAGTCGTAGTCTATCTGGCAGCGGGTGGGAATGAGATACTGCTCGCCATCGACGTCCACGGTGTCGCCGGGAACGGCCACGATGCGTCCGGCCATCTTCTCGCCGCCAGTGCCGAAGACTACGGCATCGCCCTGCTTCAGTTGGTTGCGCGACAGCTTGTTCACCAACACGCGCTGCCCTTTGGCGAGCATGGGTTTCAGGCTGTCGTCGGGTATGGTGTAGAGTGCGAATCCATAAGTCCTTATCACCAGCATCAGAGCGATGCAGGCTGCCAGGGCAATGATGAATTTCAGCACGTCGGCCATACTCAATCTTTCATCCTTCTATTTGATTCCATCCACCATGCGGAACAGGCGACTCCAGCGGATACCCTTGAAACCGCTTCGGTCGGGATCGCTGCTCCACCAGATGAATATCGGCTTACCCACGATGTGGTCCTCGGGCACGAAGCCCCAGTAGCGCGAGTCGGCAGAGTTGTGGCGGTTGTCGCCTTGCATCCAGTAGTAGTCCATCTTGAACGTGTAGCTCGTGGCATGCTGCCCGTTGATGAAGATCTGTCCGTTCTTCACAACGAGGTCGTTGCCTTCATACACCTTGATAGGTCGTTCGTAGATGGCGATATTGTTCATGTTCAGGTCTATCTTCTCACCCTTCTTCGGAATCCACAGCGGACCGTAGTTGTCGCGCGTCCAGCCATAGGCGGCATTGCGAGGATACACCTGGTCGTCGCCTCTGATCTCCGTGTTCAGCTCAACGCTCTCCACGACATCCTTGCGCATGGCCAGGGCGGCAGCGGCCTGCTTCGTGAGCGGCATCACGCCATCGCGGTTCAGCTGTGCAAGCTGCTCCATGGAGATGCCCAGCTCCTGCATGAGCTCGTCGGGCATGTGCTCCTTCAGTTTCACACGATAGGTATACTGCACGTTGTCGGGCTCCTTGTTGGGCTTGCCGTCGAGGTAAACGATGCGATTCTTCACCTGCAGCGTCTGACCGGGCAGACCCACGCAGCGCTTCACGTAGTTCTCGCGGCGGTCGGTGGGTCGCGAGGCTATGGAGCCATACTGCACGGGGTTTGCCAGCAGATACTGGCGGCCCATCTGGTAGACATCCTTATACAGCTCATACACCTGCTGCTGGTTCATCGTCGAGAAGTCGGGCATGCCCACATTCTGCGCATACAACTGCTGACCGTAGTCGTACACCATGCGGTAATACTCCGTCTGGTAGGGAAGCTCCGTGAGAATCGTATCACCGGCGGGATAGTTGAACACCACGATGTCGTTCAGTTGCACATTGCCCAGACCTTTCACGCGACGGTAGTCCCAGTGCGGCCACTCAATGTACGACTTCGTGCCGATGAGCGGCAGCGTGTGCTGCGTGAGCGGCATCGTCAACGGTGTCTGCGGGATGCGCGGACCATAGCTCACCTTCGACACAAACAGGTAGTCGCCCGTGAGCAGGCTCTTCTCCAGCGAGCTGCTGGGGATGACGTAGTTCTGGAAGAAGAACTGGTTGATGAAGTAGACGGCCACCAATGCAAACACCAGTGCGTCCACCCACGACATCACAAAGCGCACGGGGCCTTCGGCATCCTTCCACCACTGCCAACGAATCTTCTTCGTGATGTAGGCATCGAAGATGAAGGGCACCACCAGCAGTCCCCACCACGACTTCACCCAGTAGAGGAACAGCAGGTAGAGTGCCAACACTACGATGAACTTCGCCCACTGGGCCGCCATATTCTCTTTCTTCTTATTCGCTTTTCTTTTTTCCATTATTGTTGATTAATTGTTATCGGTAGGGGCAGACCCCGGTGTCTGCCCGTGAATGTTGGGGTATATGGGCATGTAGGTTGTTCGTTATTGTTCGGGCAGACACGGGGGTCTGCCCCTACGGTCAAGAGGCGAGGCTATAGTCCCTTTTCTCCCCTTTTCTCCCCTTTTCTCCCCTTTATTCTGACGCAACGACTCTTCAGACAGGTTGCATCAGCCCTGAAGATTTAATATCTCTTGAGATTCCTTGTCAGAATTTAAACATGTCGTCGATGGTCAGCAAACCCTCATGGTCCTTGGTGAACTCGGCAGCCAGCACAGCACCCAGCGCAAAGCCTCTGCGCGAGTGGGCATCGTGGCTGATGGTGATGCAGTCGGCGTCGGAGTCATAGCGGATGGTATGGATGCCCGGCACCTCACCACGTCGCAGCGAGTCCACGCGCACCGTCGCCGGGTCGTAGGGGCGGTTTTCCTCACCCTTCACCCAACCGCTCTTGCGGTCGAGGCTGTCCACAATCTGCTCTGCCAGTGTGATGGCGGTGCCACTAGGCGCATCGAGCTTGTGGATGTGGTGCGTCTCCTCCATGTGGGGATCGTACTGCGGGAAGCGGTTCATGATCTTGGCCAGATACTTGTTCACAGCCGAGAAAATGGCCACGCCCACCGAGAAGTTGCTGGCCCAGAAGAGCGTCTTGCCATACAGCTCGCTGCCCTCGGAGGGAGCGGGCGATGTAGCCTTACGCACGTCGTCGCCATGCTCTGCCATCCAGCCCGTCGAGCCACTCACCACCTTCACGCCCTGCTGCCAGGCACGCAAGTAGTTGTCGTAGGCTGCCTGCGGGGCGGTGAACTCAATGGCCACGTCGGCCGAGCGGAACGCATCGCTGTCGAAGTCTTCGCGGTTGTCAATATCTATGATGCTCACGATCTCATGACCGCGGCTCAACGCAATCTCTTCAATCATATGGCCCATCTTGCCATAACCTATCAATGCTATCTTCATCTGTTCTATAGTTTCGAGTTTATAATTCCAGTTTCTAGTTTATAGTTTCTAGTTTCAACTTTCTAGTTTTTTGTCAGAAACACTTGGTTTCAACTTGCAAAGATACGAATAAGTGAGCAAAATGCAAAACAAAAACCAAAGTTTTTGATTTCATTCACGCGCGAGAGCATCAAAAGGGGTCACATGCGTTAAATTCAACATCATCTCCCCCCAACAAAAAAAACAATTTCCGATGCAAGGTTTCACGACTTCCATCGTTCTACTATCAGAAAACCAAACAAACATAAGACAATGAAGAAAACAATCCCTACCCTACTACTGCTCCTCATCGCAGCCGTTGCCATCACCTCATGCAACAGCGACGATGACGACCGCACCACCACCTGCATCTTTGACGACAACCTCTTAGGCAAGTGGCAGTTTGTTGAAATGCTCGACGGCCCAGAAGCCGACTTCGACACCCATCGCGGTGCCAAGCAGCCCGATGCTCACATGCTGGAATTTGCATCCGACGGCAGAGTCTTCTTCACCTGCTATGGTGCCTTCCCGTTCTCTCCTGCCACCAATCTCCCCAACGATGGTTGGGAATACTTCTTCCCCGAGGAACAGGAAAGCTACCACTGCTCATTCCCCGTCGTCGTCATCTTCCACCAAAGCATCAACATGCCGGGCATTCCCTTCGGCGTGGAATGCGATGGCCCCACTCTGAAACTACACTATTTAGGCACCTACTTCACCGACCATATCCCAGAAACCTACGTCTATCGTCGTGTGAAGTAGATGCCTATTTATTGATGGTAATTGACTCTCAAAATAAATGTTTGGAGGGTGTCCTCCTCCTGGGAGGAGGGGTGCGGGGTGGTAGAGAAGAATAATGATATAACCTATTATAAATTAAATATTTAGGAAAGGTCGAGCATTATTTATCGCTTCCCCCGTCGCTGCGCTCCCCTCATCGCTCCCTCCTCGCGCTTCGCCACCCCTAACCCCTCCTTCCCGAAGGCGACTGGGGTCTTTAGAGCAGCCACCGGTGTGGCTGCGGCCCCACCAAGGGGAGCGAATCCCCCATTCGCGACGGAGGACGGGACAACAAATGAACTCCTTGCTCTATTTTGACACACCCACTTATAGGGCGAAAAAACCAACACCCACACAAAAACCCAGGGCGATGCCCTGGGCTGTTAGCTGTTGCCCCTTTGGGGCGTCGCTGGGTGCAAACCTCTTGAACGCAGCTCTGCTGCTTTACACGCCGAAGGCTTTACCCGCGCCGCAGGCGCTTTACCCGGCCGAAGGCCTTTACCCGCAGCTCTGCTGCTTTACACGCACCGCAGGTGCTTTACACGGCCGAAGGCTTTACCCGCACCGTAGGTGCTTTACCCGGCCGAAGGCCTTTACACGCAGCTCCGCTGCTTTACACGCCGAAGGCTTTACCCGCACCGCAGGTGCTTTACACGGCGGCACCGCCGCCCTACTTATTGAGCTTCCACGTCGCCCCGTCCTTGGTGTCCTTCACCTCAAAGCCGAGGGCTGCCAGCTCGTCACGAATCTTATCGCTGGTGGCCCAGTCCTTATTGGCCTTTGCCTTGGCACGCAGGTCGAGCACCATGTCTACCACCTTGCCGAAGGCCTCCTCACGGGCGGCGTTACCGCCAGTTGAGAGTTGAGAGTTGAGAGTTGAGAGTCCCAGCAGATCCTCGGCGAAGAGGTGCATCGTCTCCTTCAGTTCCTGCAGGCAGTCGGCGCAGATGGTTGCCTTGTGGTCCACGAGTTTGTTCACCACCGTACAAGCCTCAAACAGATAGCTCACCACGAGCTGTGTCATCAAGTCGTCGTTCATCGCGTCGTAGCAGCGCTGGCGCAGCGACTTCACAAACTGCTCCGTCTCGGCGTCGCACTGTGCTGCCGGCTGAATCCGTTCGAGGTTCTTCAGTCCGTCCATCAGTCGCTCCAAACCCTTCTGCGAGGCCTGCAGAGCCTCATCGCTGAAGTCCACGGTGGAACGATAGTGAGCCGAGAGGATGAAGAAGCGAATGGTCATGGGCGAGTAGGCCTGCGACAGCAATTCATGCTTTCCGGTGAAGAACTGCTCCAGCGTGATGAAGTTGCCGAGCGACTTACCCATCTTCTGTCCGTTGATGGTGATCATATTGTTGTGCATCCAGTACTTCACCGCCTGATGACCCATGGCGCCCACGGCCTGTGCAATCTCGCACTCGTGGTGTGGGAACACCAGGTCCATGCCGCCGCCGTGAATGTCGAACTGCTCACCCAGATACTTGCGTCCCATCGCCGTGCACTCGCAGTGCCATCCCGGAAAACCATATTCGAGTTGAGAGTTGAGAGTTGAGAGTTGAGAGTTCATCAGCCAAGGCCATTTCATGATGTGCTCCGGCTGAGCCTTCTTCCACAGGGCGAAGTCAGCCTGGTTATGCTTCTCGCCAATGCCTGCCAGCGTGCGGCTCTCGTCGAGCGTGTTCTCCAGCGAACGACCGGAGAGGATGCCATAGTGGTATTTCTTGTTATATGCCTCAATGTCGAAGTAGATCGAACCGTTCGACTCATATGCAAAGCCGTTGTCCAGAATCTGCTGCACCAGCTGCTGCTGCTCGATGATGTGACCAGTGGCATGCGGCTCTATCGACGGACGCAGAACACCCAGCGCATCCATCGCCTGATGGTAGCGGTTCGTGTAGTACTGCGCAATCTCCATCGGCTCCAGCTGCTCCAGCCGTGCCTTCTTTGCAATCTTGTCGTCGCCCTCGTCGGCATCGTGCTCCAGGTGGCCAACGTCGGTGATGTTACGCACGTAGCGCACCTTGTAGCCCAAGTGCTTCAGGTAGCGGAAGACGATGTCGAACGTGATGGCCGGACGGGCATGGCCCAGGTGCGGATCGCCATACACCGTCGGTCCGCAGACGTACATACCCACGTTGGGAGCATGCAGCGGTTCAAAACGTTCTTTCTGTCGTGTCAGCGTGTTGTAAATCAGTAATATCTGTTTGTTCTGTTCCATAATTCATCTTTTGTTTCGTTTCGGCTGCGAAATTACAAAATATTACGCAAAAAATCGCCCTTTCGCCTTTTTTTTTACTTTTCCTTATCAGTTTTTCCCGTTTTCCTTCTATTTATTGAAAGAAAAATGCATGGAGGCTATACACTTTTTAGGATGTAGGGACGCGGCGTGCCGCGTAATTGGATTTAGCTTTTCCCCGCCACACGCTCGGCTTTGACGCTTTTAGAGCGAAGCGAGGGAATCGCGACGCGTCCCTACATTTTCAATGGCAAATTCTATATAGAAAGAGAAAAAAAACAATTCGATAATTTGCGAATTCAATATATTTTGATTACCTTTGCATCCAGAAATATACGAATGGCATGATTGTAACGTTCAACGAAGATTATTTGGAGAAACTTTACACCGATGGTGAGACGGGAATCAAGAAACTCAGATTCCAGCCTCAGGTAGTCAGAGGCTATCAAAAAGCGGTAAAATATTTGATACAAGCCAAGCGTAAAGAAGACCTGTTTCCTTTCAAGTCATTGCACTTTGAGGCATTGCATGGAGATAAAGAAGGACGTTTTTCAGTAAGGGCCAATGATCAGTATCGTGTAGAGTTCACGCTGACAGAAACTGGTGAAGAACCTTTAGTTACAATATGCAACATCATGGATTTGTCAAATCATTATAAATAGAAAAAGGATATGGAAACTATACAGGAAATGACGGAGAAGAGAATAGCCAACAACATGGTATCATCAATGTTGATACATCCCGGAGAAATGATTAAGGATGAAATCATCGCGCGCGGCATCACACAAAAGCAACTTGCCGTGCAGATGGGAGTATCTTACACCGTGTTTAATGAAATCCTTAATGGTAAGCGCCCCGTAACGACAGAGTATGCATTGTTGCTGGAAGCAGCCTTAGGCACTCCAGCCTCTATCTGGATTGGCTTACAGGCAGACTACAATTTGCAGAAGGCCAAACAAGATAAGTCTTTCATGAAGCGTCTTGAGAAAGTCAGAAAGATTGCTGCCGTTTTATAGTCCTGAGGATATCCTATAGCCCTTCCTCCCAAACAACTAGGTCACGAGTCCGGGTGATCTTCTTCGGCACATCCTTTCCTCCTATTATTTACTTTTCGTTATCAGTTTTTCCCGTTTTCCTTCTATTAATAGAAGAAAAATGCAAACGGATGCAGTCAATGGACAATCCATTCTGCATCCGTTTCAGTCGGGGGGATATGATTCTTCATATCTCCTCATCGTCTTTGTCGTCAGTCACCAATTTGCAGTCAAAAGCTGAGATCAACTTACTGACACTCTCATTGCTTTGTATGACCTTCTTGGCTACGTCCTTATGAAGATTGATGGCAAAACGACTATTGCTAGCCAGTAGCTGCGTCCTTCGGTATCTGGTTTCTTTGCACTTTGCCTGTTCGCCCTTGTGTTTCAGTATCCTCAGACCTACCAAACCACGCAGGTCATAGCCTCTCTCGTCTACCATGAGCCTTCTCGACGTGAAGTCAACAAGGTTAATGATATTGTCCGCAAATTCAAAGATGTCGTCATCATTGAATTTCTGGATTTCCGAAAGTGTCGGGGGGCCGAATATGCATATCCCATATTCTACGACCACCACTACGTTTAGCTTCTGGGCCAGCTGCTTGAGTGTCTGTCCGAGCAGCTTTGGCTTTATCTTGCCACGGAAAAGCCACCTGCCATTCTCTATGAATATAGCTCTGATGCCCTGCTCCTCAACGAATGACTGAAGATCTGTTTTTCGTGAGACGAATTCACTTTTCTCCATGATGTACAGTGGAGAATCCTTCAGCGACGACAAGCATGCATTAAAAACATTCCTATAATAAATGTCGTTGAGCAATCGGCGAACGTCCTCTGTGACAACATTACAGTAATAGGCAGCCAAGCATATTAGGAAATTACGCTTGCTAGTGCCATTGAGCACCATGAGCACAGGCGTCTTCTTGTCCAAGGCCAGGCTGCTGATTTGCCGAATCATCAAAGCCGACTTCTCACAGTCGGCCCCTCCGCAGATGACGGTTAGCTCACCGGGGTATAGCCCGCCCATGTTCTCGTCTAAGAATTTCAGCCCTGCTGTCAGCACTTCCTCTTCATTTGCCAGGACATCCTCAACAATTTCCTTAATGTGTTTCATATTCTCCAGTCTTTATATTCATTGTTAACGGCCCTCCAGTCAATGCGATTGTAGCCATGACCATTCACCCTTAAGATTCTACTAATCTTGAACGTGCGAGTCTCGCCCCAATTCGTGCAGAAGGCCTCTATGTATAATCCACCATAGAAGGAGGAATAACGCACGTTTTCCAACAGGCACGTGTACTCCCTCCCACTCCGTGTGCAGTAATCAATCTCTATCTTCTCTTGTAACTGCACAGTCCTGTCAACCACTTCCTCAATTGTCATGTCTTAAACCAAAGGCATATCTCAACCTTTCTCAACTAGGCCGAAGGCATATCTCAACCTTTCTCAACTTTTATACTTGGGCTTCCACTCCGGATACGGCCTGCCATATGTCCTTTCATACTCCTCGCGTTTGTCCTGCGACTTCAGCCATTGCTGGTCGGCCTTTGTCGAAAGGCTGAACGCCTGACGTATTTTCACCCGTTCATCACCCTTGTTGCGCTTATACCGTTCATGCATCTCCTTGCGTGCCAAAGCCACGTTACCACTTTTCTTGTCTTGAAACTCGGCTATCAGTTCATCAACGGACATCGTCCTGATGCGCTCTTCCCGCTTTCCGATTTTGTCGGCAAACAGAATCTTGAACGCAGCCTCCTTCAGCGGATGTTTCCCAGAAAGAAACCTGCTCTTGTAAACCCTCACCAGATCATCGCGACTCAGCTTCTTAAGCATCTCCTCGCATCGTCTCAACTCCACTTCGTCCCACTTCAGCGAACGAAACCTCCGGCATTGCGCCATAATGTATTCATATTCCGTCATACTTCTTCTTGTTTTTATTGTTTGAACGGTGGCAAAATTACAAGAAGAAATCCGACCGACCAAGGCATTTTCCTTCACAAGCCTTGTGGAACAGTAAAATCACCTGTTACCTATCACCTGTTGCCTCTTACCTCTTACCTGTTACCTCTTACCTGTTACCTCTTACCTGTTACCTATCACCTATCCTTCCTCCCAAACGACTAGGTCACGAGGCAGAGTTATCTTTTTAGCCTCTCCCCTAGAGCCGTTGATGTAGTAATTCTTTGCAAGTTCCTCATCGAACTGAGCAACAAATGCCCCACGAATTCGGGCGCATTTCTCATTGATGGAATTAAGACATGGATTCGTGACATCCTCAATGCTTCTGATTACTCTGTCGTTAATGCCATATGGTTTCAGTTTTGCATAAATCCTCGTCAGTTCTTCTCGGTAATCAGACAAATGCTTAAACTTAATTCCAATCGGATGTTTTAGGAACAGCAGATAGACAGCCTTGTTCAGTGGTTCCATCTTAATCTCCATGTCATTGTAGTCTGGCAGCATTATCCGGAAGTCCTTGGTTATGACGAGTCTGCTCAGTTTGCTTTTCCTCTGTAGCATCTCTTGCAACAGAGCTCTCGAAATGCCTCGCTGTTCCAGTTTCTCAATACGCTCTCGTATCTCGTCAACCAAGTTGTTTATCTCCCAGGAGAACTGGCTGTCTGCATAGTCTTTGGATTTTCCTTCCCCCTCGGTTGGTCTTTGTATAGTGCTATAGAGGCCGCCGGAGTTGTACTCAAACACTTCTTTGGCAATAGCGTTGATCTGGGCCATCAGCTGCTCGTCGTCGCCCTCTTCCAAATGATAGTAGGTTCCGTGCTGGCAACGTGCACCATGGTTAGTCCTGCCACCATATAGAGTTAGGATTCCATGTTCCAGCTTTGCAGCATCCTCAGGATAGCATAGTTTGTCCAGCAGAAAAGAATAGTCAATTTTTAAATCTGCGGACACCTTTGCGTCGGGACAAAGATAATCGGTAATTGCCTTGTCCTTTAACCTTTCCAACTCTAATGGGAGGTAGACAACGCGAAGCCCATGCTTCAGCGCAATTTCCTGGTAGTGAAGCTGGAAGAACCTGTTTATGTTCTCGTTATATTTGTTTTCGATGTAGATAAGGTCATTATAGGTTTCATGCTTATATGTGATGTATTCAAACTCAAAATCCTTGATGCCGTCAAGACATCTCGGCAGCTCCCATCTTTTAAGGTCACCATTTTTATAAAGAGCTTCTATCCGCTTGTATTCTTTATGTTCTTCTTCTAATTGTCTGTTGCGTTCCTTACGCTCTTGCTCCTCTTTCTTCCGAAGGGCAAGATAAGGCTTTAGACCTCCTGCTTTCCTACAGTTGGAGTAGAATTCTGTAGCAATGATGAAGAGGTAAAGAAAAAAGACGGGGATAATGAATAGCCCCATCAAAGGGAATCCCCACAATATCTTACCCTCGTTATACCATTCGACGAAGAACCCCACCAGACAGCCGATGAAGCCGATAATAGAAATCGCTATGCAGATATAAAGGATAATACTTAAGAATGACATGATTGTTGTTATTGAACAATTACTACTTCATACGAACAATATTATCGCAAAGATACTACATTTTCCTCAAACCGCCAAATCACTTGGAGATAATTTGATGTGGCATACTACATTCCCAGACCACGAGGTCGCGGGGCAGGGTGATCTTCTTCGGCATGCCCCGCTCACCCGTCACGAAATAGTTCTTCGCCAGATGCTCGTCGAACTGCTTCACGAATGCCGCCCTAATGCGAGCACACTTCTCGTTGATGGAGTTCTGCAGCGGATTCGTCACATCCTCGATGCTCTTCATTGTCCGCTTGTTCAGTCCCAGCGGTCGCAGCTCCTTGTAGATGTCTTGCAATTCTGCCTTGTAATCAGCCAGTTCTTTGAACACGATGCCTTCGGGATGTCTTAAAAACAAGAAGTAGACGGCTTTGATCAACGGCTCCATTTTTATCTCAATGTCCTTATACTCTGGTAGGAGCAAACGGTGATCTTTTGTGATGACGAGCCGACTAAGTTGAGCCTTCATCTTAAACAACTGTCTGAATGTCCATTCATTCAGGCCCTTTGCCCTCAACTTCTGTACTCTCACATTCATGTCTTCTATGAGAGTCAGGCTGACAAACTCCAGGTCTTCGTTAAGACCAAGATGCAAGGAATGTGATTGTTTTCCTGACAACCGGCTTGCAGATATTTGTATTCAGTATACATCACAAAGCGGCATTTGTTGTCGTCGAAGCTGTGTATTTCCACAAGCAAATCATAAGACAGCCCATCGCATGTGAAAGACAATTGGCAATGAGAGTTTTTCAGTTCGAATGGCGTAGCCCATGTTATTTTCTTATCGCCAAGTTCCGTCTTGACATATTGCTCAATAGCTGCAACGGCAGCAGCCAATTCATGAAGAGACGTCTGATGAATGACTCCAAAAGGCGACGAACCACCAAACTGCTTAAGCCACCAATAAGGAGATGGAGTAACCTCAATCTCCTTTATCAGTCCATCCTCAATTTTCAAACGATGCATCAAGTCCTGAGACATGCCATCAACAGTTATAATAGCAACTGATCCGTCTCCATCACCATCAACATCCGCCTTATAGCTCTTCTTAGAATATTGAAGAGAATTAAACACCTGTCTCATCAGTTCCAGATAGGGCTCCTTTCCTTTAATAGTTTTATGAGGTACACCGCCCGACCAAACAACATTTTCATCCAAAAAAGGTTCCAGAGGACTCATGTCAAGATTGTTCCAGCAATAACAAATCAACTCCGCAGCTTGCCTATACGACGACAGCTTGCCGGGATCTAGCTCTTTCGCTGAATTTTTGTCAAACACATAATTAAATATATCCATATCGCAGTCTGTTCTAATATATTGAAATAGATTTTTAGTTCCGCAAAGATACACATTTTCTTTGACGATAAAAGTGTTTGTGTAGAAAAATTTTGTTTCGCAAGGCTTGTGATTTTGCTTTTCATTTTGGCAATCGGATGAAAATGTGTACCTTTGCGCCAAACAACAAATGATGATGGCAACACGTGAACAAATTGAATCTTTAAAGATTAGCGAGAACGTCTTTGAATTGGCAGAAGATGCCGAGTTGAAATACCTTGTCCATTTTGCTGCTCCATTTACTGGGTCAGACAAATTCATGATTCCCAAAGGGACAGCATTTGCTCCCTCTGGTCCCATGAGAGGCGATGCGTTGTATATGAACTTGGTTGACTCGAAAGGGAATGGCAAAGACTTATTTGATGCGATGGCAGAACAAGTCCGAACTAATTATTCGGATCTTTATGACCGGCTACAAGGCTTTTCCTTTTTCATCACAGAAGAGCAACTTCACACGCTCCCACTCAAGTTCCGAAGCGGCAGTGCTGAACGTCTACTGGAAATCATGCGAAAGTTGCGCTCGCCACTCTATCCGATGTTTGCATAGACGGAGTTCCCTTGTTTTATGTCCCTGACTGATTTCGTTCTTTATAATAGAGAGCGATTAGTCCTATTGCTACGGCCACATCCACCACATTCCACATCGTTCGCCCCAGCGCCTATGAATTGTTTTGTTTTATCCTATATACTAATCATCAAGACCAAGATACAAGGTACTATAACCTTCATATGCAGAATCTGCAGCATCTCTAAGCTCTTTATTGGTCCATCCATATGACTTCTCACAGCCGCAATTCCAATCATAATACCCATCATCATCAATGTCATAATGTTTATTAATAAAATCGTGAGGGAACCATTCATATTTTGTTGGGTCGAATTTTCTCCAATCATCTTCCATCCGAGTAAGATTTCCATCAATGTCCATGGAATAATACTGGATAGTAATATCTTCTCGACTACAATAATTTGGATTATTATGATTATGTTTCCAGCCATGCTCAGCATAAACGTAATGTGCTACATAAATGTTACCGCCTGAAGAATTGCTAGTAATAGCGTCAAAAATGCATTTTCCCAAACCCTCTTCATTATAAAGCCCAACCATATTCCCTTTTCTATAAATAAATAAAAGAGGGCTTTCTATGTCAATCTCATTTACATAGCTGCGCCATGCGACATTCATGCTTTTATTTAATCTAATAATTGTGACAATATCATCTTCAACATACATATCCTCATCTCCAAAAAAACTCGGTATTTTAATATCACCTGCCATTTTAAAAGATTGATTTATTGGATTATTTTTATTATCAGAAAGTCCTTTAATATCAGGTGGCATGGGTGGAACAATACATGAATACAAATCCTCTGGACAGCTATACCCTTTTTTAATATATTCAGGAATCAAATAATGCTCTCCGCCATAGTTGTGCAAATATATAAAGCAATCATTAAGATGAGATAAATCAACGCGATTTTTTAAAAGGAACTCAGATGGTACCAGTGTTTTTAGTTCTTCTATGGAATTGATAAAAACACCTTTGTGAATTTGATAAAAACCCTTTTCATTCTGGATAATAGTCTTGAATTCCTTATCCACAATTAGGCATAAAGAATTCTCATAATTAAGCCTCAACTGAGACAATTTACATGAGTAACCTTGATAGTCAGTTTCTTTGACATAATAATATTCATATTTTGTGCCAAAATAAAAAAGAATATAATTCCTCTCTACAACAAGATTATCAAAACCGCCCAACAAAAGCCTTCCTTCTTTTGTATATAAATCTTTCTTTCCCTCAATAATGAAGTCATATCCTTTTTTATCAAGAGTGTCAAACAAAAGACTTTCTCCCTCTCTTGTACATTCAAGATATTCTTCTTTTAAGCGAATATCGTCATACATACAATCTATTATTAACGCACAGTTTTCATCAAAACATCCCCATTTCTCGTTTTTCTTTGTCATTATGAAAAAATGTCTGATTGAATTATCGTAGTAGTCAACAACTTTTATCTCTTCATAAAGACAATGGATTGTTTCAATAAATGATTCATTTGAAAAAACTCCATATTTATTTGTATCCCTATCTTGAATTATTCTATAAGGCGTTTTAAGAAAGGAAGATCCAGAATACAGAGGATTAGTCTTTGATGGTTGTTTGATTATGTGGTTTTTTACTATTACCGTGCCATCTTTTTCTGCTATCCCCCAACCTCCGTCTTTATAGAACTCAACCTTGTTCATGTATTCGTTATGGAGCATACATTTACTGAAGTCTACCTTATTTCCTATAGCTATCCTTAAATGTTCCCGATTTTCTGATATAATTCTTGCCTTTGATTCGAGATAACCAAGAAGAGAGCGATATATTTCTTCCTTTATATGCGTTACATTATTTTGTGAAACATTTGAAAAATCAAATGAGAGTTCTTCGCCAAGTTCTCTTTGGGTATATTTATCAATGATAATTATGAACTCAGGGGTTAGTGTAAAAAAAGCATTAAAAGTTCTTATACCATAACGAAATGAATAAACCGTATTTTCCCCCTTGTCGAAATATTTTCCAGTTAAGTCATAATTATCGACCATTTTATTTATTGCCAAATCTACTTCTTCTTTAGGTAGATTGTCGATGAGTTCTTGATATTTAAACATAATTGCGTGGGTTTAATAAACAGATATAAAAAGTTATAATTCCAATCAGAATGTCGAAAGAACTTATATGAATACATAGTAAAACCATATCATCAAATGTAATTGCATTACAATGATTCTTATTGTTTTCCTACCATTCTTTTATCAGTTGTAATTGTTACAACGCAGCAAAGATACAAATAAAATCTTATAATCAAAAAGCTTTTCCGTTGAAATTTTCTGTTTTGCACTTTCACTGTTCTTGTGAGTGAACTTCCGCACCTTTTGGCGACAAATTCTACTTTCCATTCGATTTGTATTAATTCACGAAATCTTTAACCATAATAATCATCAACGGCCTTTTTCCATTTAACAAGGCCGTTGTCACTAACGTATGTGATTAATATCATTTCTTTTGTCTCATAATATGGCGTACCGTCGATATACTCTTTAAAAACGAATTCGGTTTCCTTAGAGACTATATGGTTGTCAAATACTTTTAAAATTTCTCCATTGATTAAACATGTGGATGGTATTTCTTCAATATTATCTATTGTCCTTCCTTTAATACAATTTTTATCATTATTGCCATCTTTTAATAATGGTTTGAATTCCTTGTCAAGAATCAAACATTTTGCTTCATCATAGCATGTTTTATATTTATCTATACTAATTCCCTCCCAGCCAACATCGTAAGGATAAGATTCTTTATATGTATTGAAGTAGAACAAAAATAGACCAGCCCTTTCTAGATATTTGAATTCTGTATATCCCCCAAGTATAAGACGGCCGTCAACGTCATAAAGATCCTTAGGGCCATCAAATATAGTATCCCAGTCCCCATCTCCATTTTCGTTATCTTGCAAATGGAATATGCCATTCCTTCCACACTCTACATACCCCTGATTAAACTCTATTGTTTGATATTTAAAATTTGCGATTTTCTTGCAGTAGTCATTATAACATCCCCATAGTCCTTCTTTTGATAAAGCTCTGAACGCATATATGTATTTTCCATTACGCATTCCTTCCATACTTTCAATTTTATATTTACATGGTAATAATTCCTTCAACGGGTTAATCGATATAATACCTTCCAATTCCGTATCTCTATCTGTAGACACATATAATTGATTAGTTACATAGCTACTTATTATAGGATGAAAAAGAGGATGGCTATTTGATGCCTTGGTAATTAGATGATTGCTTATTATTACGACTCCATCTTTGTTAGCAACACCCCAGCCACCATCATGAAAAAACTCTATCAAATTATCATATTCAGAATGCTCGTATTCGTTTAAAAAGATCCTGCTTCCAACTTTGAATCTATGATTAATTCTTTCTTCTCTTTTTTCTAATGCCATAGATTCAATTCTTCTCAAAATGTTAGCAGACATATCGTCTATTATCAAGCGCATTTCCGTGTTCTTTTCTATATTTATTGAGCCAATATAATCAGCCCAATCCCATTCTAAAAAATCGTACTCACTTTGCTTTTCCCTTTCTTCTATAATTTCTTTTGCTCTACCTAATAGAGTTTTGTGAATTCTATTGTAATTATTGGAGTATTTGGATAGAATAGTTCTCGAATTCGTCAGTTGAAAGAACCTTCCTGTCTTATCGTATGAGTCAATCAGATGATTGATAATAGCGTTTAATTCCTCTTTGGTTATTAAACTCTCAATGATATAATTTGCGAATGAATCAAAATCCATCATAATAGTGTACAATAATTGAAAAAACTTGTTAAGATAACTCTTTGAGTTTGTCGCCTAACCGAACCACTCGCTAACTTCCACCATCAATCCGATAATTTAGTGAATGGGCATATAGCAATATTGTATTTTTTGTCTTACTCTATCGTTTGGCCACCAGCCATCTGCATACTTTGGAAAAGAAAAGTCGCTTTTTTTTATTCTTTCAAATAGCTCTTTATTATCTTTTAATTGCATAAAGTAAGGATTAATCTTGCAAAAGACCCTGACTTCATCAAACACTCTTTTAGTATTATCTCTATTTAAAACAAAGGAACCGACGTCGCTTTTATCAATGTAACGACCCTCTATGCAGCCGAGTTCAACATCCCGTAAAGTATACTTTCTGTAGTATTGAGGAGTATCCCATTTATATTTTACAAATTCACCCCAAAAAGGATCATTAAAATATGATGGCAATGGTTCCTTTGTTTGCTCATGTTTAATTACGACATCAACGATATTGCCAGAACCTCTTTTTTCAAATATTGGAACAACATCTAATACTATATTGGGGGTATCTACCAAAACAACATCTACAAGGACAAAGCGGTGATGCTGTTCAGGGAATGTTATTTGTGAAAAGGGTACAGTTCTATAATTCTTAAACTTGTACTCTTTAATTCCTTCCCCAACAGGAATGCAGTTAAGATATTTGTATAGTTCCATCATTTTTCGGCCCATTTATATTTCTCGCCACAAATATACAAACAATATTTGGATTGGCAAGAGGTTAAAGAATAAATTTTTCTTTTTCACAGTTTCACAAGGCTTGTGATAGAATTTTGCTTGGAGGGGTTGGGAAGAAGGAGTAATTTTGCGGAGTGTTTTGAAAGCGCAAGGACACTAGTGTCAAATGCAAAAAAGCATATTATTAACTAATAAAAGAAAGGAAAGAACATGAAGAAGAAAATGATTCTAATGGTGCTGACAGCTGTAGTGGCTGTGGGTGCGAAGGCGCAGGACAAGGTGGTGCTGCGCTCGGGTGAGGAACTGAACGTGAAGATCGTGAAGAATGGTGAGACGAGCATTCAATATCAATTTCCGGGGGAGGAGATGCTGAATGAGAAAAACAAGCGCGAGATTAAGTACATCGAGTATGCTTCGGGACGCAAGGAGGAGTGTTCGCAGGGCATAGAGGTACCGGTGATCAAGAGCAAGGCCGA
This sequence comes from uncultured Prevotellaceae bacterium, assembly GCA_900316285.1. GTDB lineage: Bacteria > Bacteroidota > Bacteroidia > Bacteroidales > Bacteroidaceae > Prevotella. The sequence goes on along the minus strand of ONCG01000030.1, from coordinate 13,099 downwards.
CTGGAAACAGGTGGTGGTGACGTATGTGGAGAGCGACGTGATTGGCCTGAAGCGTGTCAAGGAACTAAAAGCTACGTCTGCCTGGGGAGGCTCGTTGGGCTCGAGCATGGGCTATAAGGGTGCTCTGAACAAGTTGAAGAAGAAGGCCGCCAAGCTGGGGGCTGGCGTGATTCTTGTGCATGACAATCCGAATAAAATGGCAGCTGCCCTTGGAGGTGGTGTCCAGGTAATAGGAACCGCTTATAAATAAAGAATTGCCATCAATGAGTCTAAAGATAAAGGTGCGATGCGTCGCACCTTTATTGCTTCTTATAATCAATCATCCTCTTATGTTTGAGAAAGTAACGGGTAAAAACACCTGCGGGGAGTTAAGACCGTAGGACAGAAAGTGGGATTGTCAGAGATGCCGAAGAATTATGCTGGCTCTGACAGCGAATTGATAAAGAATTGAAGGGCTTGTTCCAAAGGGGTAAGCTCGTTACTAAAATTCTCTTTGTTCAGAAGATAGTGACTCCATCGCGTTCGATTCTATGGCGTAAACGGGGATTTAGGTTTGTATGATTGCGAACGATGTCGACTGAGCGGCCCACTTGCTGTTCCAAGTAGTCTTTGGCATCCATTAAGAGAAACGGATTAGGCGTTTCCGTATCCACGAAAACATCTACGTCACTTCCTTCGTGGTCTTCACCACGAGCTATTGAGCCGAAAAGCCGAAGCGACTTGATGCCATATTCGGTTTTCAGCTTGTTACTGCATGACTGCAAGATGTAGATGTAGTCAGATCTGCTCATCGTTCAATTCATTTCTGCAAAGATAAGAAGATTCTTTGAATAAAACAAATAATCTCGTTGTTTTTTGCACTTTCGCAAAGCTTGCGGAGCACCTGCGGGGTGGGAAAGAGCCCTACCCCGACCCTCCCCCGTAGGGAGGGAGATGGCAGCAGGTAAGGATGCAGGGCGAGTAAAGTCGCTTCGCATCAAGTAAGGAGCCGGTGGCTCGTGTAAAGACGCGATGCGGTGGGATGTTTATGAATAATTGGACTTGATTTCGGCTAAGAAATCATCTATGCTAATAACATTAACGGAAGGGAATGGGATTTTTTTCAGAATATTGAAATGGTGATCTTCAGTAACGATGAATTTTGCATTGGCTGAAATGGCGCAATCGACAAATTTGTTGTCATCGGGATCAGTAGTGATAAGATTCCATTTGTAGTAAGGTGTTATTTGTTTTACGTTCTTTCTCTCCAAAATAGCGAAAATAATAAACCTTGCCACGTTGACACTAATATTTCTGGCTATTACTTCTGCATACTCTTCTAATATTTCATTGGAGATACATAAGTAATAGTCACCAGCAAGGAATGACTTCCAAATTCTGTGATAGTCGCCCCTTGAAGAGATTGCCATGATAAGGCTATTGGTGTCGATAACGATATTGTCCATACTTCTTATTGTCGGTACGGAGTGCGTTCGTGAAGAGTGCGGAACTGCTCGATTTTTTCTTTGTTGAGCGTTCCTTCTTCCCACATCTTGTTAATTTCGTCTTCGGCTTTACGAGCAAAATAGTCGGATATTGCTTGCTTCAAGTCGGAAACGGCCTCAGGAGTGTTGAAGACAGACATCATCTTCAGAAGCTCTAATTGTGCGTCGTTTAAAACAGTCGTTGCCATATTTCTTAATTGTTAGCTGTATTTGTTGGCAAAGATATTATTATTTTTTGAGATGACAAAGGTAATTGTCAAGTTTTTATTTTTTTTACTTTTTCACAAGCCTTGCGGAGCACCTGCGGTGCGGGTAAGAGCCCTACCCCGACCCTCCCCCGTAGGGAGGGAGATGGCAGCAGGTAAAGAGCCTACGGCTCGGGTAAGGCGCATGCGTTGTGTAAGAGCCCTACCCCGACCCTCCCCCGTAGGGAGGGAGATGGCAACGTGTAAGGAGCAATGAGCCTGCGGTGCGTTAAGGTCGTAGGACAGAAAGCAAGATTGACAGAGATGCTGCGTCATGAATTTATGCGATGCGTCGCATAAATCTGTTCTTAAGCGCCACAAAGGGTACAACTTTTTCTGCAAAACACCTATTGCTTTCGGGCTCTTGGCGAACTAATAAGAATTTCTTATAAGTTCCCCCTTTGTTGAGTTCCTTGTCCGACAAAGCACCGACAACACACTCATCTATTCGTTTTTTCACCATTCGTACCTGGTACGGATGCAAATCGTACCTGGTACGGATTTGCCGTTAATGGGTGTGCGTTTTACAACTTTGTATCTTGTTGCCTATCAATACGTTAACGCAAAAACCGTACCAGGTACGTACCTGGTACGCGTACCTGGTACGCGTACCTACTACGTACCAGGGAAATTCTGTTTCATTGTCGTACTTTTGCCGTCGCAATGAGGATGCAACGGCGAGTGTGGGCTGCGGCTCAGCATAGCTCGAGCGAGCTCGGCTCTGCGTTCGCCTTGCACCACACTTGCACCCAGAAACCACACGGATGAAAGACCGGTCCATCGACAGTGCGGTAATAACATTTTAAAAAAAAGAAAATGAAAGAAAGAATAAAGAACCCGTGGCTTCGCTGGACATTCCCGAAGCCGAAGAACCTCGAGCAATGGTGGTGGGTGTTCACCATCGGAGCAATCTCTGTGACCTTTTTATATATTGTGTTTTTCTCAATCATTCTGAAGCCATGAAGAAACCATTAACAGCTGAGCAGTGGCAACAGGAGTTTCGCCAACTGCTGAACGAGACCATCGTCACGTTCCACTATCGCAAGAAGGACCGCACGTTGCGCAAGGCAACCGGCACGACATGCCTCGATCTGATTCCCACTGACTCTCTGCCGAAAGGCCCCACTGCTCCCCTGCCTGAGGGGAGCTGCCCGGATGGGCTGAGGGGTGGGAGAGTGCGCCCCGAAGGCTATGTGAACTACTATGACTTTACTGTAGGTGGCTGGCGTACCCTGCGCCTGGCTCATGTGACAAGCTACAGCCTCGACGCGCAAAGCGCTTCAGTTGAGAGTTGAGAGTTGAGAGTTTAGAGTTAGCCATCCGGATTGCGTTACACCCAACGGTAGGGGCAGACCCCCGTGTCTGCCCGAACAAGAAGGGGTCGCTGCGCGAGATTTAGAGCCCCTTGATAAGGGGCGGCTATAATGCAGGTTTTTTATCGCTCCGCGAGAAATTGTTCAAAATTTAATACAAAATCTAACAAAATGTTTTTGCTCCACGGATTACACGGATTCTCACGGACACTCGGATGAGACGATGGAGGGCGATTCCGCTCGCGGAATCATACGTTTGACAGAGGTCCGCATTGATAAACTCGTTTATCATGACGACCTTTGTCAGACGTAGACCGATGGTGGGAAACACCATATCCTCCAAGTTCCGATTTCGTTCGTATCATCCGCAAAAAGAAGAATTTCTGGATAATTCATGTTCAATTCATGATAATTTCTGTTCGATAAAAAATCTGCGTAAATCTGTGGAATCTGTGGAGAAAACTTTTCCGATTAAAAATCAATTATCAATTATAAAAAATGATTGCAATAAAGCCTAATCACGAAGATTTCAAGATGATGCGGGAACTGGTGAGAGATTTTTCCATGAAAGTGAAATACATTGGTTTCCCCGCCAATCAGCTGCTGTTCTGCCAACAGCTTACCGATGTACTCTTTTGCTACGGCATAGATTCCTCCATACGCTTTGGTTGGAACGCTCGGCACACCGAGCATGTCGCGACGCTCTTTCTCGCCTACTGGGATCCAGAGAATCCGACGTCGGCCAGTGCTCTCGCCAGCACTCTCATTGAAGTGAGTGCTGTTGAAAACACCCTTGAGAGCCGAATGGAACTATCCCGATTGGTGCTGAGTTTCCTCAATGCACTGGAGCGCAGTTTGTACCCTGATGCATTGTATAACAATTAATCTTTGAAATGTATGATACAACAAGAAGAACGCTGGCACAAATGTGAAGTGCCGTATACCCGATACGAAGTGAGCAACCAAGGCCGTGTGCGTAATGCGCACACCGGCCTGGTGCTCCGGCCACGCAAGGTTTCTCGTGGTTATCGGAAAGTTACGCTGTTTTATAAAGGTCAGCAAAAACATTGTTTAGTCCACAACCTCGTGGCCACTGCCTTTGTGGAAGGCTGGCGCGAAGGGCTGGAGGTGAACCACAAGAACGGCGTGAAGACCGACAACCGAGCCGAGAACCTGGAGTGGGTGACCTCGAGTGAGAATCATCAGCATGCTCGCGACGTGCTATTGCTTGAAGTGAAGCCTGTTGCCTTGCTCGACGAGCGTGGCCACCTGCAATGGCTCTTCCATAGTGCGAAAGCATGCATTAGGGCAATGGGTGGCAATGTGAATGATCATATCATAAAGAAATACCGCTTCCACGGCTATCGCCCTCTCTACATCTCCGTGCCGATGTATCGCGAGATCGTGCATCTCGTTAACGTACTTCACTACACCCTGCATTCTGCGTGGATTGAAGCCAATATGGAGCCCCCCTCTAATCCCCCCAAAAAGGGGGAAGCCTCAAAGCCTGCCGCGCAAACTGGCGAAGGTAATCATCGCTCGGCTCTGCCGCTTTCAGAGTGACAGCGGGGAAAGAATTATTAACTTTTGGAGCAGCGAGAGCCAAAGATGCTTGCATCTATTTGGCCGAGTTGTGACAAAAGTCATGGAACGAAGTGACATAATTATCAATTATCAATTATCCGACGATGAAGCCTAAAGCTTTTGTGCTCTATCCCAACCAATGGGAGCCTCTCAGCTGTCTCAGCGATGAGCAGCTGGGAAGGCTCTTCCGCCACATCTTCACTTGGCTCAACGATGGGTCGCTCGACTTACAAAAGGAAGAGCAACTCGTGGAATCCGACATCCTGCTGGCCTTCCGCTTCATGCGCATGCAAATCAACATCGATATAAAAAAATATCAGCAGTTGTGCGAAAAAAGAAAGGAAGCTGCCAACAAACGATGGGAAAACCACTCAAAAAATGCAAATGCATATTTTGCAATGCATAAAAAAGAAAATGAAAATGAAATAGAAAAGGAAAATGAAAATGAAATAGAAAAAGAAAAAGAAAATGAAAGTGAAAATGAAAATGAAAATGAAAATGAAAGCAGCAGCTGCGCTGCTGTAGATATTAGCGAACCAGTCGCTAATGCAGAGGAAGCGGCAGCGGCAGCGGCGGCAAGTTTTAATATGGAAGAAGCAAAGGAGTATTGCCTAAAGAACGTCTTGCCGTGGTTCAACGGCATTCTCGACAACGCAGATAGCAAGATACCGCGAATCCAGGATTTCAACGACCAAAGAACGGAAAGATATGTTGCGGCACACAAGAAATACGGAATCAAGAAGATTGAGAAAGCATTTCGAAATGCCGCACGCAGCCCGTTCTTAAACGGCAACGGCAAGCGCAACACCTTTGTGGCATCGTTCGACTGGATATTAGACGAGGAGCACTTCTTGAAGGTCTGCGAGGGAGAATATAACACCCACCGCTAATCCGGAGTCCCCCCACCCAGTTTGTAGGGATGGGCTTTATTGCCCATCAGCAAGGCACATGACAGCTTGCGGACGGGGATTAAACCCCGTCCCTACAAAGGGCAATGGGTCGCTCCGCGAGAAATTTATCAAAAATCTAATTCAAAATTTATCAAAATTATTCTAATTTCTTTCCGATAAAACGTATGAAAAGAAACGATATTATAACTGACATCGGCGAACGCCTCACCGATGCCATCTATGAACTCAACGATTCGTTTGAGTGGGACTATTGCGAGGAGAGTGGCTCGAGAAGCCACTCATGTACTGCCTGCATCAAGTATGAATATGGCGGCAAGGAGTACGATGTGCAGGTGTGGGCCTGCTGGCCGCACATCGGAGACAACACGCTGGAAGTAGAGATCTCCGGCGGCAAAGGCAAGGCTGGCCGCTGGAAGTACTACGACAGCTTGGAACAAGCCGTCGTGGAGTATCTGAACGCAAACCTCTCGATGAGCGACCTGCTCTCCAACCTGCTAGAGCAGCTGCAGGACAGCTACGAAGACGAGTGGGAAAGCCACGGCTTCCGTGATGCGCAGGACTACTATAGCTGGCGCTATGGATAACCGCGCGGAGCGCGGAGTTCTTTCTCCGCAGCGCTACGAAAGCGGCAAAGCCGAGCGCAAAGCAGCAAAGCTGCGTTCAAAACTGCTGCGCAGCGGTTCAAAGCGCTTCGCGCGTTCAAAAGGTTTGCACCCAGCGTTGTCGACATCCAACCGTAGGGGCAGACCCCTGTGTCTGCCCGAACAAGGAGGGATCGCTTCGCGAGAAATTGTTCAAAAATTTAATTCAAAATTCATCAAAATGTTTTTGCTCCACGGATATTTATAAACATGAATTTCCATGAATTGAACATGAATTTTTCATGAATTATTTATTTAAAGACAACACGAACAACACGAACCGCTCGGCTTTGCCGCTTTCGTAGTTTGTCGGAGAAAGAACTTTTTTCACGAACACTCGGATGAGACGAATGAAATTGAACAGAGGAGGAGATGGTGATGCTCACCATCGGTCTACGTCTGACGGAGGTTGTCATGACAAACGAGTTTGTCAATGCAAACCTCAGTCAAACGTAAGATTCCGTTCGCGGAATCGCCCTCCTCTGTCCGATTTCGTTCGTATCATCCGCAAAAAAAGAATTTCTGATAAATTCATGGGAATTCATGATAATTTCTGTTGAAGAAAAATAATCTGAGTAATCTGTGGAATCTGTGGGCAGAAAAAAGAGTTCTTTCTCCGCTGTGCTACTAAAGCGGCAAAGCCGAGCGGTATAAGTTGTTTTTAAAAACATGATAAAAAATCTGAGAAATCTGCGGAATCTGCGGCAAAATGTTTCCAATAAAAACTTGCGAAGGCCTCAAGTGTTAACGAAGTGTTAAATAGTGGCCGTTTCGAGCCCCAAAGTTGCAAACCGTAAGAATTATGCGTAACTTTGCCGTCGCATTTGAGATGCAACGGCGAGTATGGGCTGCGGCTCAGCATAGCTCGAGCGAGCTCGGCTCTGCCTTCGCCTTGCACCACACTTTTCCCTCGCACATCTGAAGAGTGGATGTTGCCTCGGAACAAAACTATTAACCACTAAAAAACAATCAGAACTATGGCAGTACGTTACGTTTTGTATCAGGACAATCGTGCAGAGTCGAAGAATCGCGGTAAGTGGTACGCCCGTGCGGTGTACTCCAAGAAGCCCAAGACTCTAAAGCTGATGGCCGCAAAGATTCAGGAGAACGTGTCGGTGAAGTCATCCGACGTGAAGGCCGTTCTTGAGGAGATGGTGAATGTGCTGAAGGAATGGCTTCAGGACTCCAACCGCGTCAAGATCGAAGGCCTCGGGTCGTTCAAGATCGGCCTGAAGACCAAGCCCGCCGACACCGCCAAGGACTGGAGTGCCTCGAAGCACCTCGTCGGTGCACGAGTGAACTTCCTTCCTGAAATCGAGGTCGATGCCGCCACCGGCAACCGCATGAAGTCCCTCCTCATGGGTCTCCAGGTAGAAGAGACCAATGAGAACGACGTCGACAAGGACGAACAGGAGCCTTAAAGGGCACCACCACCCAACCCTCCCTCCGTCGCGAATGGGGGATTCGCTCCCCTTTGTGGGGCCGCAGCCATATCGATGGCTGCTCTAAAGACCCCAGTCGCCCCTCGAGGGGAGCAGGGTCTCTCTCGGAAAGCATGCATCCCCGACTCGGAAAGCATAACTCCCCACGTTGGAAAGCATACATCCCCGACTCGGAAAGCATAGCTCCCCAAGTTGGAAAGCATGCATCCCCGACTCCGAAAGCATAACTCCCCGCTGTGGGGAGATATGCTTCTCAGAGAATCCGAAAACAACAAAATGAACCACTAAAAAACAAAAAATGAACAGAATTCGCGATAAACCAACAACAAAACACCCTGCGTAGTCCCCTCCTCCGGGGAGGAGGGGTAAGGGGTGGTAGCGACAAAACAAGCGTAAGGGCAGACCCCCATGTCTGCCCTACGTTAAAAACAACAGTATTAACAATTAAAACAATCAGAAATCAAAAATCAAAATGAAGAAGGAAACCATTAAGTACATCATCCAGCTCATCGTGGCGATTCTCACCGCCATCGGCTCGACGCTGTCAGTGACCACCGCCGCTTCCGGTGCCCCTGCCGAAGGTGTTGCCCTCTTGGGCGGCACCATCGTGGGAACCGGCTGGCTTCATCACCTCAGCACGCTAGTATGAAACCTCCCCCGCCCCTCCGAAGGAGGGGAGTCGCGCACCAGCGTTGTCGACATCCAAACGTAGGGGCAGACCCTATTGCTACCCTCCTTCGGAGGGGCTGGGGGAGGTCGTCTGCCCGAACAAGAAGGGGTCGGCCTATCGGCCTCAAAATCTTTCAAAAATCTGATTCAAAATCATTCAAAAATTTATTAATGAAAAATTCTTTCTCCGCTGTGCTACGAAAGCGGCAGAGCCGAGCGAATGGACGATTAATGGGAAGTTAAGTAAGAATTTCACGTTAGAGGAGATGGTGGCGACGAGCCACAAGGGGTTGCAAGACACACCGACGCTGGAGGTGGTGCAGAACCTGCAGAAGCTTTGCGTCCTCGTGCTGCAACCGTTAAGAGATACTCTAGGCGCACCCGTCTACATCAATAGCGGGTATCGCTCGAAGCGACTGAACGCCCGAGTCGGGGGCGTACCGAATTCCCGACACCTGCAAGGCAAGGCTGCCGACATTCATTGCGACAACCTTGACTATGCAAAAGTGATCTTTGACATATTGAGACAAAATCCAAACGTCGACAAGGCCATTATAGAAAAGAAGGGCCACAGCGTGTGGGTGCACGTACAGATGTGAGCAGCAGAGCTGCTGTGTAAAGCCTGCTGCCGTGTAAAGCCCTGCGGGCGAATAAAGCTGTTTCGCACGTGCCCCTCTCCCTACCCTGCGGTGGCGAATGGGTTGGGGTTCTAAACCGTTCTAAACTGCGCGTAGCGCATCTGAACTGTTCTTAACCTTCCACCCCGGGGGGAGGTTTCTAATTCAGAAACTCTGCCAGCCGGCCTTGGAAAGCCAGCGACTTTTTCTGGTCGAGGGCTTTGTTGAACAACGACCGGAGCGTTTCGGGCTTCATGTTCCACAGACGACCGAACACCTGCCACACATCGCTGATGCCCAGCTTGGTGCCAAGGGTTCGAGCCACCAGTGCCCGCTGCGTTCCCGACAGACCCTTCGGCTGCCAGTCCTCGTCGAGCATGCAGGCATCCATCAGGCAATCCATCAGCTCCTCGGCGCGTTGCGACTTCAGCGCCCTTGGCACCATGCGGTGATGCGCCGACGCCCCACGCCCTTCCGATTCCTCCTGCAGCTCGTCGGCCAGCCGCTCCTCCTCTCGCCTTGTCATGATCTCCACGAAGGCGATTCCCGACACCAGCCGCCACAGCACTTCGCTTTGAATGTGCAGGTAGCGCACCTTCTGGATGAACTGTCCGCGGTCATGGAGCCAAATGTCGTAGAGTTCTTCGGGGAAGTTTTCGAGCTGCGAGCGCACCTCTTCCACGTCGTAGTTCTTGCTGATGGGAAGCAGTGCCGACACCGTTCGTGGCGATGACAGCACGTCGAGCCAGTAGTTGAGAATATCACCGCCCTTCAGGCTGCGGCCCATGCGGCCAATGGACATGCGCAACTCGTCGGCCAGACCATGCAGCGCCTCGTCGTCGGTTTCCATCAACCGCAGGTAGAGGCGACGGCGATAGTCCTCCATGTCGCCACTGATGTCGTACTGCGAGAGCGTGCAGAACCGCTCGAGCAGCGCCAGGAAGTCTTCGCGCTTGCAGTCGTCCCACTCGTGTCGCTCGTCGAGTCGTGCCCAAAGCTCCTCGGGCATATACTCCAGCGTTGTCATCACCTGCGTGGGCTTCAGCAGCGGACCGGTGTAGATCCACTCGGTAAACGGTCCCTGTGGGTAGATGTCCTCCACCTCGCCCACCGTTTCCACCTCGCAACAGAACGTCACGCACTTGTGTTCCTTGTTCACCGCAACGGCGCTGCCGCGCAACGAGGGACGGCCGCTGCCGCGCAGCAGCTGCCATGCCAGCTCCAGGTTACACGATGCCACGTAGCCGATGTGGCGTCCCTGCCAGTCGTAGGCACGAATGGCATTCGCATCAACAGGGTTCGTGGGCTCCGGCTTCAGCGTCATCGCCCGTCCTATAGCCTCCGACATGAATTCGTCGAGGCACGCACCAACCTCGTAGTAAGGCAGTGCTACGATGTGTAGTTCTTGTTTTTCCATTTTTTATTCTCCTCATTTCATTGTTCACCCGTCCCTGCTCGTCAGGGTCGGGGTGGAGTTCTTCATGAAGATTATCGCCGGCGAAGGTAGCAAAAATTCTGCTTCCCTCCAAAACTTCGCCCCTGAAAAAGATCCCCGTTTTCAATTATTAACTGAGATTTTTTGACACTTCCCGCCGTCTCCCACATCAACCATTTCTCAAGGCATCGGCCCCTAACCTTTTGACTCAGAAGCACTCATAGATCGCTGCCATCACCGTCCTGATGCTTCCAGCGCCAGCATCGCCCGTTTTATATTTGTTAACACACATCGGCAATACCAATTCTTTCCCGCTTTTTTCTCGTTTCAAAGGTTGAGTCATACCACCTAGGGTGGTTAGCTTATTGGCCTTTTCCTACTCCTTCACTTATGAGCTTCGAATGATTTCGGCAATCTGGTTGCGGACTTCCGCTCCTTCCAAACACGCCCCATTACTTTTTTTGCTTGATTTGCAACCGTTTTGCAGTTTTTTTCGTATATTTGCACGCAGAATACTAAACTGATGCGAACATGAGTAGCCAGATGATTCAACAGACCATTGCCGACTACTTCAAGACTCAGCCCGTCTTGAAGGCATGGCTTTTCGGCTCCTTCGCACGAGGCGAGGAGACGCCACAAAGCGATGTTGACATCCTTTTTGTTCCTGATCGATCAGGAAAACCATTTACACTTTTCACGATGGGAGGTATGTATATGGACTTAAAGGAGTTGCTTGGACGTGAAGTGGACTTAGTGGAAGAAGGGTCGTTGCGCCCATACGCCGCAGAAACTGCTAACCGTGATAAAAAGCTGATTTATGAGAGAAAGAGCGAGGGATAAAGGGCGGTTGCAGGACATCATAGAGTATGCCGACAATGTGACGATGCTCATAGAGGGTTTCGACTATGAAAAGCTGGTGTCGGATAAACGCACTTACTACTCAGTCATGAAGAACGTTGAGGTAGTAGGTGAGGCTGCCTATATGTTGACTAAGGCTTTCAAGATTCTTCATCCTGCCACTCCATGGAAAATAGTGCAAGGCATGCGACATGTGTTAGTACACGATTATGCCAATGTTGTTTCTGCTACGCTGTACGATACAGCTGTAAACGATATTCCTGTGTTGCGACAGCAAGTTGAAAAGTATCTTGCAGAAACCGACTGGGAGAAATGGGAGTCTGCTCCTGACGACTTTGACGATTCAGATGAAGAGGCTTTGGTAAAGGCTGCCCGCAAGATGAAGGCCAAAGGTTATTCCGTTGCGGAAATTGTCGAGATTACTGGGCTCAAGGAAGAAATTGTCAATAGCTTATAATTGGCCTGATTTATTGTTTTCGCGCTTGATCAACAATTATGGATTATTTGCAGCCAGATGGAAACGATATTTGACCATAACGTAACGCCCGAAGAGTACTTCGAGCTAAATCGCAACATATCTCGGGAGACCTATCTGAGACTTATAACTCAGAAAGATGCTTATGTGCATTTAGCTTATCTTTATCACATGCGTGGTAAAAAGAGGAAAGCAAAACAATACATAGAGAAAACGAAAGACTGCAATCTCATCAATTCATTTTGGAGAACTGTCAATCATCCTTGATGCAAGCCTAGTGCTCCTGCAATCAACTCCATTTGTCGGGCAGACACGGGGGTCTGCCCCTACAGTTGAGTGTTTGTCGCTACCGGCTTGCTCCACAAACGCGGCACGCCGCGTCCCTACATTTTCTGGGTCAAATGCGATGGCGTTAAAAGGTGGGCAGAGGTTATCGGCAAAGATACATCTTGTGATGATCGAAGTCGAAGACGGCGGGCATGGTGAAGAACTTCAATCCTAAGAAGCCACATTCTTCCAGCGACTTGAACTGGGAGACACCGACGGAAACGGAATGGTAGGTGCGGCCACAAATGATGAGCTGCTCTGCGAAAATGCCTTCTGCCACGACCTTTCCGTTCTTGTCGTAGGCTTGTTTCAGATTTACCTTGCCGTCGGCCAACGCCTTCACGACGCTGGCCTGGCTTTTATTGAGGAAGAGGAGCGAGCCGTTTCCCATGTCGACAATGAAATTCCCGGGCAGGTTGACCCTCCGACCTTCGACGTTCATGCTCAACACGGTGTTGACCACTGGCATCGACCATTTGTTAAAGGTGAGGTCGAGGGCGGTGGCACCGTCGATGAGTTCCGGCAGATGGGCTTGGCTGCAGACGCTGATTTCGTTGTTGGCGAGGTCCAAACGGACAACACTGCTGTTGTCGGAAGCATGGCGAAGCATGTTGATGGGCAGCAAGAGCTTGTGGTCGCCATCAGCAACCTTGACGGGACCATCGAAGAGGGCATCGCCGATGCGAAGACGGGCGTGACCAGTGAACTTGACGTTGTGCATCCCATGAAGATAGCGTATTCGCTCTGCACACGGCGTCAGCTCCATCTTCAGAGAGTCCTTGTGCGCTTCATAGAACGCCTCACTCATCATCAATCCAGGCACGCCACTCTCGAGCATCATATGGGCATCGATGCCGTTCACGGTAGTCTGAAGGAAAAAGTGCCCGTTGTCTTTTTCCATTTTAAACACAGGGTCGGTCTGAGCCATGAGGTGCAGACTCGTCAGCAGTTGAATGATGACGATGGTCAGGAGTTTCGTTCGTTTCATTTCGTGATTATATATTCAATAAGTTTTGTCAAATTCTTTATTCTGTATAATTCAGCTTCTTGGTTTCCATGTCACGAGAGAAGTGGCGGAAGAAGTCCCAAATCAGGCGA
>ONCG01000031.1:28360-61433 GCA_900316285.1 uncultured Prevotellaceae bacterium | reverse complement strand
GGTGCAAAAATAACTGGAAAAACTGTAACTAACAAATATGCAACTTGAAGTGTTAAAATACAAAAAGTCCCTCATTTAGAGGGACTTAGTTCAAATTACTCCAAGTTGTTCAGAGTTGTTTATAAGGGGTTACTTGCCCACGCAGAAGTTCTTGAAGATGTTTTCAAGGACTTCATTAGGGGTGATTTGGGTGCCGGTGATCTCAGAAAGTTGGTCGAGGGCAAGGCGAAGATCTTCGGCAAGAAGGTCACCGGAGAGTTGGCTTGTCATGCCGTCGAGAACGCGCTGTAGGCTTTCGTGGGCACGGATGAGGGCATCGTAGTGGCGGGCGTTGGTAACAATGATATCGGATTCGTTGAGCGCAGGGATGTCGGCAGACTGATAGATGACTTCTTCGAGTTGGGGAATGCCGATGCCAGTCTTGGCAGAGATTCTTACGAATTGGGAATCGGGAATGGAGATTTGGAGGTTTTGATGGATTTCCAAGTCGGACTTATTGCAAACGACGACGAGGGTGCGGCCTTTGCTTCGCGCGGCCATGTCGGCAATCTCCGCCTCTGTCGGCTTCTGGTCGATGAGCCATAACACAATACGGGCTTTTTCGATGGCGGCGAAGGTTCGTTCAATACCTATTTGTTCAATCTCGTCGGTGGTTTGACGAATACCGGCAGTATCGATAAATCGGAAGGTGACGCCATATAGATCAATGGAGTCCTCGATGGTGTCGCGTGTGGTTCCATGAATGTTGGAAACAATGGCACGATCTTCGCGAAGCAGTCGGTTGAGAAGGGTGGACTTTCCTACGTTTGTCTTGCCAACGATGGCTACGGGGACACCTTGTTTCAGAGCCTGTCCCGTCTCGAAAGAGTGGGCGAGACGTGTGATGTGTTCGTTAATGTTTACAGACAACGCCTTGAGTTCGCTACGGTCGGCAAACTCCAGGTCTTCATGGTCTGAGAAGTCGAGTTCGAGCTCGAGTAGGGAAGTAAGTTTCAAGAGTTGGTCGCGAAGGACTTTCAGCTCTGATGAGAAATGGCCACGCAACTGGCTCATCGCCATGTGATGGGTAGCTCGGTTGGTAGAGGCGATGAGATCGGCAACGGCTTCGGCTTGCGAGAGGTCGAGTTTCCCATTTAGGTAGGCTCGCATGGTGTATTCGCCAGGATTTGCCATCCGACAACCGTTCTCAACCAATAGCGACAGCACCTTGTTCAAGATATAGCGTGAACCGTGACAGGAAATCTCTACGGAGTCCTCACCCGTGTAGCTGTGGGGAGCACGGAAGATGCTGACCACAGCCTCGTCGATGACCTCAGGGCCATCCATGATATGGGTGTAACGAATGGTGTTGGCTGGGGTCGTTTCAATGGAACCACGACATATTGAGTCAGCAACGGACAAGGCTTTAGGTCCGCTAACACGAATGATGCCGAGAGCACCACCCGGTGCTGTAGCAAGGGCGCAGATGGTATCGTTGTGGTTTATTTCTTCTTTGCCCATGTGTTGGTGAGGATTACGAATAACAAGGTAACTAAAAAGAATAAGAAAAGACTGTCCAGGTGGTCAGCGGTCTCATTTCCAATGAAGGGTTGGCTGGCGCAGAATAAGGCAGTAATCACAGATAAGATGGCCATGAGCAGACGCAAACGATGGATGTTCACTTTCTGTTTTTCTTCATCGCTGGCAGTATTGTAGCCTGCAATGAGTTTATCGCCCTTACCCATCAGGAAGATAACGGCAAGGACGATAAAGAGAATGGCCAAACTGATACTAATGATCATATACGGTCGAGTACTTTCTGGATAAGTGTATCGATGGAGTTCTTGTACTCGGTGTTCATCTCGGTGGTGTATCGGTTGGCGATAACCATGCAGCAGGTCATCGCGCGATGTCCAAGGAGCGATGCAAGGCCTGCAAGAGCAGAAGACTCCATCTCGAAGTTGCAGATTTTCAAGTCGTTATACTCAAATGACTCAACCTTTTTGTTCTGGTCGGGATCGGCAATCTCAGCACGCAGGACACGTCCCTGAGGACCATAGAAACCACCACATGAGATGGTGTAGCCGCGCACCATGTCATCTTGAGCAATCTGCTCGATGAGGTCGGCATCGGCAATAGAAACATAGGGTGCTCCCTTGATGGGATTCCATTGCATGTGCTCCTTGAAAGCCTCTTCGAGTTCAAGGTCGCACACCTTATTGCGGTCGGCATAGAAGTTGAGGAGCCCATCGAATCCGATGCTCTTCACCGATGCCACGAAACTTCCCGTCGGGGTGAAAGGCTGTAGGCCTCCGCAGGTGCCGATGCGTACGCAAGTGAGCGTGCGGTGTTCGGGCTTCTCGGTGCGAGTCTCATAGTCAATGTTGGCGAGCGTGTCGAGTTCGTTCATGACAATGTCGATGTTGTCGCAACCTATGCCGTGACTTTGACAAGTAATGCGTTTGCCTTTATAGTTACCTGTGATAGTATGGAACTCGCGGCTCTGCACTTCACATTCAATGGAATCGAAGTGGGCAGCAACAGTGTTTACACGAGCAGGGTCGCCAACGAGGATGACTCGGTCGGCCAATTGCTCTGGTTTCAGATGCAGATGGAAACATGAGCCGTCTGCATTAATGATGAGTTCTGATTCTGGAAAATGTTTCATTGTCGTATGGGGTATTTGTTCTTTTATTGTGCAAATAAATGACGTATTCCTTATTGCATAGATTCTTATTGCAGAACGCGGTTTTCGATGTAACGAATCTCTTTTGCCATCTGCTGCAACTTTGGCAGGGACTCGTTAATCTGGTTCTCAAGTTTCAACATGACTTCGCGCATCTGCCGCTGTTCACGAGCGGAGGCATTAGCAAACTTGTCGCGTTGCAGTTCGAGTGTGCGCTTGTCGGTGTTGAGCTCTGACTCAAGTTCGGCATATTGCTTGTAGAGTTGCCGTGATTGAGGAGAGCGGAAGTCCTTCAGCTGATGATAAACAACAACATCGTTGATAACGAAGGAGAACGCTCCAGCATCGGCACCTAGAGCCTTTTGGCTGACAACATTCTGGTATCGTTGGAGAGCCTCCAGGCGGTTTCCAAAGCCCCATGTGTCGCTAATACTATTGAGACGGGCATAGCGGCGCAAACGTTCGTCGGAGATGTCTTCATCTTCGAAACTCATGCGCGGGAATTGTGGCACAAAGGTATAGATGCACACCTTTCCGTTGGGTTGATAGCGGTCGCTAACGAGATAGCCCAACTCGTTGAACTCATCGATGGCGATGAGATAGTCGTTGGCTGTGGAATTGAAGGGTAGACCATAGTTCTCTGGGCGATAGAAACGACCTTCCTCATTGTCATAGAGTGTCATGAAAATGTCGTATCCGCCAATGGAGTGTTCGCCTTTCGCAGCAAAGAAAAGAGTCATTCCGTCGGACATGAGGAATGGATAGTTGGGCGAGCGGTAGTCGGCTCCCAGTTCGGTGAGTTCGCGGGGCTTGCTCATCTGATTGCCAAGCTGATCGATGGAGTAGAGGGTCGTCGCCAACGTGTCGCCATCGGCATAGAAGCAGCGGTCGCCAAACTCATTCTGATAAACCGAAAGAGGAATCTGAGCCGGACGATTGAAGAATTGCTCGTATGTGCTGATGGAACCAGCTTGTTTGCTCAATGGGATATGCTTGATGAAATCGGCTTTCTCGACAACGATGCTATCTACGAATAGAACTTTGGCCGTAGCTGGCAACATGGTCTTGAAGAGCCTTTGAGCCGGTGTTTCCTCAACGACAACTGGCTGGGCTACAGGTGCCTTGCGTACAGCCTTCCGTTTTTGTGCTTGGACAGGCAGGATAAAAGCTAAAAGCAACGATGTTGCTATGATAATCTTTGTTTTCATGCGCGAAGTATTTGTTTTAAAAAACAAAGATACGAATTATTATTGATAGTAGGATGGGAAGCAAAGAGAATTTAAAAGTTTTTAAGACTCATGCTTCCTTACAGAATGGGGTTCTTATGGTAAGTTTTGTTGGATCAAGGCGATGATTTCGTCTTGTTGGTCAGGATGAAACCAATGGATGTCGGAGTCGCGCTTGAACCAAGTGAGTTGTTTGCGCATATACCGACGCGTGTTTCCCTTGATGCGCTCGACGGCTTCCTCAAGAGTCCACGTGCCATCAAGGTAACAGAACAGTTCCTTATAGCCGACGGTATTGAGAGCATTCAGGTGACGCAAGTGGAACAGGCGCTTTGCCTCGTCGAGCATGCCGGATGCCATCATTTCGTCTACACGACGGTTGATGCGTTCATAGAGTTCCTCACGCTCTCTGTTAAGTCCAATTTTCAAGATGTTGAATGGCCTTTGCTTCTTCTCGTTGGTACGGAATGACGTGTAGGTTTTTCCCGTCATGTGGCAGATTTCAAGGGCATGGACGACACGGCGTGGATTCTGCTTGTCAACGATTTCATAATGTTCAGGGTCGAGTTCTTTAAGTTCTTGAACCAAAGCGGGTAAGCCTTCTTCGATTAAGCGTTGCTTCATCCATGTTCTGGTGTTTTCATCAACGGTTGGAATGTCATCGATACCATTGCAAACAGCATCGATATACATCATGGAACCTCCGCTCATCAACGCACATCCGTTGACCTCCAACTGACGCTGGATGACAGATAGTGCTTCCTGTTCGTACATGGAGGCGCTATAGTAGTCGTCGAGGTGATGTGTTCCCACGAAGAAGTGCTTCACCTGTGCCAGTTGCTCAGGAGTGGGTGCTGCCGTCCCGATGGGTATCTCGGCAAAGATTTGTCGGGAGTCGGCGTTGATGATGGGTGTATGAAAAGTGTTGGCAAGACGAATGCTGAGATCCGTTTTGCCAACACCTGTTGGACCTAACAATACGATGAGCGTCTTGTTCATCACTTGATGATGCCTCGCTGAGAATTCTCTACAAAATCAATAATGTATTGAATCTCTGGCGACTGAGGGAGAACTTCCTTGATTTGCTGAATGGCATCGGCACGGGTGAGATTGCCCTGATAGATGATGCGGTAGGCCTCATGGATGTTCTGAATGGTTTCTGCCGAGAAGCCGCGACGGCGCAAGCCGATGAGGTTGATGCCCGCATAGCGGATAGGCTCCTTGCCGGCAATAATAAATGGCGGAATGTCTTGCGAGAAGCGGCTTCCACCTTGTATCATCACGTATGAGCCGATGTGGCAGAACTGGTGGCAAAGCACAACAGCCGAGATGATGGCGAAATCGTCGACGGTTACTTCTCCGGCAAACTTGGTGGAGTTGCCGATGATGCAGCCGTTGCCTACCACGCAATCGTGAGCGATGTGCATGTTCTCCATGAGCAGATTGTTGTTGCCCACGATGGTGGTTCCCTTGGAAGCTGTACCGCGCGAGATAGTTACATTCTCACGGATGGAGTTGTTGTCGCCGATTTGGCAAGTGGTGATCTCGCCCTGGAACTTCAGGTCTTGCGGCTTTGTGGAAAGACTGGCGCCTGCCAGCACCTCGTTGCCGTTTCCGATGCGTGCGCCTTGATTAATGGTGACGCTATTCTGGAACACGTTGTTATCGCCGATAATGACGTCGCGGTCGATGTAGCAGAAGGGGCCGATGACGTTGCCGGAGCCTAACTGCGCTTCAGGATGAACGTATGCTAATGGATGTATTTGATTCACGATTTACGAATTTACGGGGTTATGAATTTACGAATTATTTGTTCTTGACAATCTGGGCGGTGAACTGAGCCTCTGAGACTACATGGTCGCCAACAAAGGCATAGCCTTTCATGGTGCTGATGCCGTGACGAACAGGATGCAGCAGTTCAACTTTGAAAAGGAGCGTGTCGCCCGGTACCACCTTCTGACGGAACTTCACTTCGTCGATGCGCATGAAGTAGGTTGACCAGCGTTCGGGTTCTTCCACCTGACTCAGCACAAGCAGACCGCCACATTGGGCCATCGCTTCAATCTGAAGCACACCAGGCATAACGGGTTCCTCTGGGAAGTGTCCCGTAAAGAACGGCTCGTTGGCAGTAATGTTCTTCACACCGACGATGCTGGTTGCACCCATAGCGATTACTTTGTCGACAAGCTGCATGGGGTAGCGATGGGGAAGCAACTGGCGGATGCGGATGTTGTCCATCACAGGTGTCTCGTTGGGGTCATAGATAGGAGCCTGCACCTCGTGCTTCTTGATTTCCTTGCGCATGAGTCGTGCAAACTTGTTGTTGATGGTATGACCGGGGCGAGTGGCAACGATGCGTCCCTTGATGGGGCGGCCGATGAGGGCCATATCGCCGATGATGTCGAGCAGTTTATGGCGTGTGCACTCGTTCTCCCATTGCAACGGTTTAGGCTGAATGTAGCCAATCTTCGTGGCATCCATGTGGGGCACCTTCAACAGATCGGCCAAATTGTCGAGTTGCTGCTGGGTGACCTGACGCTCATAGATGACGATGGCGTTCTCCAAGTCGCCACCCTTGATGAGGTTTGCATCGAGAAGCGGCATGATGTCGCGCACGAAGACAAACGTACGGGCAGGTGCAATCTCTGTGGGGAAATCGCCAACCTTGTCGATAGTAGCGAACTGGCTATTGATGAACTTCGACTGGAAAGAGCACATGGCGGTAATCGAGAACTGGTCGTCGGGCAGAATGGTGATGCACGAACCAGACTCTTCGTCTTTTATTTCTATCTTCTTGCGAATGATGTACCAGTCCTTTGTTGCCGACTGCTCCTCGATGCCCACTTCCTGAATCTTCTCTACGTACATAATAGCAGAGCCGTCGAGGATGGGGAACTCAGGACCGTCGACCTGAATGAGGCAGTTGTCGATACCGAGTGCATAGAGTGCTGCCATACCATGTTCGATGGTCGACACACGCACATCGCCTTGTGCCAGAACTGTGCCACGCTGGGTATCAACAACTTTTTCGGCGATGGCTTCGATGACGGGTTGTCCTTCAAGGTCGATGCGCTGGATGCGATAACCAGTATTCTCGGGTGCGGGGTTGAAGGTTACGGTAAGGTTGAGACCTGTGTGCAATCCCTTTCCTGAAAGGGAGAAACTGCTCTTGAGGGTCCTTTGCTTCATTGTTTCCATTTATGATAATTCTTTATTTGTTTACGATTGATGGGTTTTCTATTGATGGAAGATCATCTTATGCGGAGCGTATTATGCTTCTCCTTTCAAGGCATCGATTTCCTTCTGCAGTTGCTGAATTTGCTTGTAGAGTTCGGGAAGCCGCTGATGGATAGCTTGCGACTTGAAGAAGGCGCGGGTGTTCATGGGCGGAGTACCGATGAGCGTCTGGTTCGACTCGATGCTGCTGGGTACTCCCGACTGAGCTCCGAGGTTGACGCGATCGCCGATGGAGATATGGCCGGCTATGCCCACCTGTCCACCGAACATGCACCACTGGCCGACCTTCGTAGAGCCGGCGATACCCACCTGAGCCGACATGACGGTATTTTCGCCGATATCGGTGTTGTGGGCTACCTGCACCAGGTTGTCGAGCTTCACGCCCCTGCGGACGTAGGTGCTGCCCATAGTCGAACGGTCGACACATGTATTGGCGCCAATCTCCACATCATCCTCGATGGTAACGATGCCTATCTGTGGAATCTTGTCGTAGCCTTGTGGGGTGGGGGCGAAACCGAAACCATCGGCGCCTATAACGCTACCTGCATGGAGCGTTACCCGCGAACCTAGGCGGCAATCGTGATAGACAACCGCATTGGGGTAGAGAATGCAGTCGTCGCCAATGGTTACCTTTTCACACACAACGGCATGAGGATAAATCTGACAGCCCTTGCCCACCTTGGCACCTTCGCCGATATAGGCAAAAGCACCCACGTAGCAACCTTCGCCCACCTCTGCTGAAGGAGCGATGAATGCCAGCGGGTCGATGCCCTGCTTCTTTGGCTTCATAGAGTCGTAGGCCTGCAGAAGGCGCGCCACGGCTTCGTAGGCGCTTTTCACGCGAATGAGCGTAGCCTTCACCTCGTGTTCAAGTGCGAGACTCTCATCGACGAGTACCACCGATGACTCTGTGTCGTAAATGTAATGGGTGTACTTGGCATTAGACAAGAATGAAATGGCTCCTGGCTTGCCTTCCTCGATTTTTGCAAACGAATTGACGACGGCATCGGGATTTCCCTCAACACGACCTCCAATCATTTGTGCTATCTGTTGTGCGGTAAATTCCATAAGAAAATATTTAAAACTTTGCAAAGTTACAAATTTTTCTTTAAATACGCTGATAACAAAGGTAATATTTACGTATTTTTTTGGAAAGTAAGGAAATATTGAACAATTCTGAGGCCTCGGCGATGTCTACGAGGTGTTTTTCTTCGAGTTCAGTTTCCGCTTGCTCCAGCCCGAGTTGGAAGGGTTGATGGGAGGTTTGCAGGATGTCTATCTGCTCCTCGCTGGGGTCGTACATGTCTTTCTGAATGGTGTTCACGCTCATCAGGTAGGCTGCATCTTCGAAGGTCACACCAAATGCATCGGCCAATTGTTGTTGCAGGGCCTGCACATCGGCATCGGCAAACGGCTCGCGACTCACCTCAACGCGGAAGATCTTTCTTTCTGCCAGGTCGGTAGCCAGCAGCGAGAGCACACGGTCAGGGTGACTCATCCATGTTTTCACGCTCGCCCAGATGTCGTTGTCGTCGAGCAGTTCATAGTTGGCCAATGCTTGTGGGTCGGCATCGAAGTGCTCTGCCGTCACATTATTATATAAGAAATAGCGTAAGGCTGGTGTGGCGAACACCTCGTCGCCCCTTTGTGCAAGATACTTGGCACGGCGCAGCAGGCAGACAAGCGTCTTCTCGTAGGCCACCGTTGTCTTGTGCAGATACACCTGCCAATACATCAGACGACGCGAAGTGAGGTAGTTCTCAATAGAATAGATGCCTTTCTGTTCAACCACCAATCGGTCATCGACGACGTTGAGCATCTTGATGATGCGTGCCGAGCCGATGTTTCCTTCGGTAACACCCGTGAAGAAAGAATCGCGGCGCAGGTAGTCCAGCCGGTCCATGTCGAGTTGAGAGGAGATGAGCTGGTGAAGGAATCGCTTCGGGTAGTCGTCCTTGAAGATTTTGATGGCCAGCGTGAGGCGTCCTTGCATCTCGCGGTTCATCTCTTCCATCATCATGAGCGAAATCTGCTCGTGTGAGATGCCTGAGATGAGCGTATGTTCCAAAACATGGGAGAAGGGTCCGTGGCCGACGTCGTGCAACAGGATGGCTGCTTTTAGCGCTTCAGCTTCGGAGTCGAAGATGAAGATGCCTTTTTGTTGAAGCGAGAGAATGGCCTCGCTCATCAGGTGGAAAGCACCAAGCGAGTGTTGGAAACGGGTGTGCTGAGCACCAGGGTAAACCACCGAGGCCATGCCCAGTTGTTTGATGCGCGAAAGACGCTGAAAAAGACGATGCTTCACAATGTCGAGCAGCAACCCTCTCGGCACCTTGATGAACCCAAATACAGGGTCGTTAATTACCTTATAGTCGTTCATTTGTGTGCAAAGTTAGCGTAAATTAGGCAAAATACAAAATAAAACCGTTTATATTTTGGGAATTACGCAAACATGGTGTGACAAACGTGACAAAAGGAGGCGTAGGGACAATGCTCTGAGAACTTAAAACCAATGCACCCAGCGTGTAGGGGGAGCCCCCTGTGTCTGATCGAACAACGGAAAACGAACAACCAGCTAGAGGCACATGGATGATGGGCGAACTGCGCCAGGCGCTCGGAGGCCTTGTAGAGGAATAAAAATGTAAAGTGAAAAGTATGGCTTGAGTGTTCCAGTTCCAATTGTTCCAATTAAAAAACATGGAACAACACCCCCTTCTAAAGATTGTATAACTAATTGATATATAGATAGTTATATAATATTTCAGGGGGAATGGATACCCTTAAAATACAACTGGAACAACTGGAACTGGAACGCTTAGGTCATTAAATTCTCATCTAAAAAGCTGATTATCAATGAAATACGACATTTCAAAACAAACTGCACCCAAGATGCCAAGGCTCGGAAAAGGTACAGAGTGCGTAAAAATCTTGCTTTCGCAGGTATCAAAAGACATGCATGCACCACTAATTCCGATGCTTTTCCCTATACTTGCCGCACATGTAAGTGGTTCTGAGTTTCAGTATCCCGACCTCACTTGGAAGGAACTGTGTGGCATGATGGCAAATTTGGTGGCCGATAGTGGATATAATAAGGGCCAACTGTCACTTTTAGTGGAAGCAATTTGCCGTGATTTTCGTCAGCACGACGAGGCAGAACTCAAGAAATTGGTGGAATGGCTGGTCTATCACGACATCTGGAGTAAGGTAAGGGGGTGGGTCTGCTATTATGGAGATATTTGAACTTAAAAAGCTCCGCGACGGAGCACGTCTCTCTACCTTACAGAGCACTGCTCCCGACCATACAGAGCATGCCTCTATATACCTACGGAGCACGTCTCTGTATCCTAGGGAACACTGCTCTGTACATTACGGAGCTATGCTCTATACAAACAAGAGCAATGTTCTAGTGTCGTAAGTCGACCGCTAAAACATTGCTCCTTATGATTAACTGCGAAAAAGGAATGCGATGATGTTAGAATCCGCCTCCACCGAATCCTCCGCCGCCAAAACCTCCGCCTCCTCCGAAGCCGCCTCCGCCACCGAAGCCTCCCATCGGGAATTGGGGTTCGGGTTCCTTGCCCAGGTCGATGAGCAGACGTGTCAGAGCGCGTCGACGTTGAGCCCAAGTGGCGAAGTCGTCGGCACGTAGGGTCTTGATGCCAAATCCCGGTCTTTGCGGCATGTTCTGCATGAACTCGAGTTTGCTTGTTGTGATAATGCAGGAACGAGTCTTGCCAGTCGACAGCAACTGGTCGGCAATCGCATCGGCTCCACCCACCTTGAACCAGCTTTCCATCGTGTCGCCCTCACCAGGAACGAGCTGTATGAAGGCAGGAATAACCATTCGTCCTTCTTGCATGGGTGCAATATACCATGCCTCCTGCCTGTCGAGGTCATAGCTTGTACGGCCGTGTTTGATGTTGCCTTGCGAGGCGAAGTTGAAGTGGGAATTCGGGTTGTTGGCGATGCTGTATTTGAAGCCTACGTCAGGCGAGAGATACATATTGCTCGGGTCGGCAACAGGTGTTCCGTCAACAACAAAGCAATACTTGAATGTTTCGAAGAGATAGTCTCTGACCATCGTGCTCCAAACTCCATCGCTGTCGCGCTCCATGACGATATTGCGAGGCAGCATCTCACACTTCAGCTCCACTTGCTTGGCCTCAGGGGCTTTGAAGCGGAAGGTAATGCCCTGTTCGCTATATTCCGGCGAGATGATGGGGCGGGGGAACAGACGGGCCATCACGCCAGGTGTGAACTGCTGCTCCTGACCTGTAGCAGCAGGAGCCGGCTTTGCAGCCGCCATCGCATCGTCGGCAGCCTTTTTGTTGAAGAGCAAAGGGAGAGTCTTTACGAGGAAATACTTCGCATTCATCCACGTGTGACCGAACTTTCCTGTGGTGAACTCTTTTACGGAACGGATGCCTTTCTTGTCGAGAAACTCCATGTAGTCGCGGGCATTTCCATAGAGGAAGTCGTCGGTACCCACGCCGAGCCAGAACAGATGAATCTTCTTGTTCGTGTCGTCGGCGTTGTCGTAGACATCGGGAATGGTGGTCGACGTGAACGAGCTATAGCTGCACAGATAGCTGAACTTGTCGAGATTGCTCAAACCGTTGAAGAGTCCCTGGTTGCCTCCACGCGAAAAACCGCCGATGGCACGATGGTCGCGGTCGTTGCGTGTGCGATAGTTGCTCTCGATGTAAGGCATCAGGTCTTGAATCAGGTCCTTGCTGAAGACGTCGCCGCCAAACTGTGTCTGCGGCATTCCTGCAGTTGGTGGCGCGGGCAGAAGTTTCGTGGGATTACCATAGGGCAGGACCACAATCATCTCCTTTGCCTGCTTGTCGGCAATTAGGTTGTCAAGAATGTAGTTCACGCGTCCCACCTTATAATATACTTCCTCCGTATCGGTAGTTCCGCTAATGAGGTAGAACACGGGATAGCGTTTCTGCTGACTCTCCATGTAGCCTGGCGGGAGGTATACAATAGCGGTATTGGTTCCACCGAGACTTTGCGAGTAGTAGTGGATGTATTCCAACCTGCCATGAGGCACATCGCGGATGTCGTGAGGCAGAGGACCGTTCTTCGACTTGATCTCGAGCAGACTGTTCTTGAATCCCTCGTTAGGGAAATAAAGATCGTTCTCTGGATCCATCACGCTGATGCCGTCCACGATGAAGCAATAAGGATACATGTCGGGTTCGGCAGGTCCGAGAGTAGCGGTCCAGATGCCGTCGTCGCCACGTTTCATTTCGTTTCGGCCGGCAAACTGCACGTCGACCATCACGACTTTTGCAGAATCGTTTTTGTAGCGGAATGTGACGGTTCCGTCGTCGTTGACGCGTGGCTGCGAAAAAACTGCGGTCGCGGCCATCAACATAACAATTGATAAAAGCACTTTTTTCATAACCTTATTCTTTTTATTTGTTACCGCCAGCCTCATTCAGGAAGCCGACCATCTTTTGTAAGTTGTCTTCTGAATACATACCCATGCCGTGTCCGCCTTCCGGAACGAACGTTGCCGTGGTTTTCACGCCTGCAGCCTTGAGCAACTCATAGAACTTTTTGCCTTGACAACACGGCACCACATTATCTTTCTCTCCATGGAAAATGATGATGGGAGGGTCGTTCTTGTCGACATAGTTGGTGGCGCTCAGGCTGAGGTATTTATCGGGCTCTGTGGCAAGACTGGCGTTCAGCAGAATGTCCTCAGGACTCTTCTCGCCCATCTGCATGTGGTCTCCGCAATCCATAGCCGTGAGGTCAACGGGGCCAGACCAGTCGCAAGCAGCATTTACGGTACTCAACTCGTTGCAGTAGTTGCCCACGTTGCCTTCAAGGTCGATATCGACCGTGCCCACCTTGGATTGCTTCTGACCGCTTGTGGTAGCAGCTATTGAAGCAAGATGACCGCCCGATGAGAAGCCGCTGGTCGCAACAAAGGATGGGTCGAAGTGGTACTTGGCTGCCTCGCCACGCACGAAACGGATGACGGCACGAATGTCGTGCAACTGCGCTGGCCACTTGGCGTCCATGCTCGAACGGTGGTTCGGACATACAACAGCATAGCCTGCATTAAGTAAAGCTTTCACGATGGTTCCAAGGTCGGCAGCACCTTTGCTGCTATTGCTGAACCAAGCGCTTCCGTAGATGTGAATCACAACAGGATAGGCTGCTTTTTCTTGCTTGGGCAGATAGATGTCGCAGGTATGGAATGCCTGGTCGTCGCCTGCATAGTTCACGTCTTTCCACACTTGAGAGGTTTCCAAGGAGGCTTCTTTCTGGAATCCGCCGAATCCGCCAAAACCGCCTCCTGGCTGGGCTACTGCGAGTGTTGTCATGCACCACATCGCCAGTATTGATGAAAGTTTCTTTTTCATACTTTTCTTGTCTTTTGTGAGAACGTTCAATATGATTGTTTTTGATTAGTTATTTCAGCGTGAATGGCAGAGCTTTCAGATCGGCATCTCGAGATGATGTGCCATACAGAATCTGATACTTGCCGGCACGAGGGCTTAGCTCGTCGATGGCTTCATCGTAGTATTCAAAGGCCTCGCTGTCGAGGGTTACGGAGAAGTTCTTTGTTTCGCCCGGACTCAGCATGAGCTTCTGGAAGCCTTTCAACGCCTTGATGGGAGCACCAGCATCGTCGAGCGCCTTCACGTAGACCTGAATGGTTTCGGTTCCCTCGCGTTTGCCCGTATTGGTGACGGGAACGGTCAGGGTGACTTTGCCGTCCTTCTTCATCGACTTGCGCGACAGCTTGGCCTTGCCGACGTTGAAAGTGGTGTAGCTCAGACCATAGCCGAATGCATATTGCGGCTGACCGGTGAAGTAGCGATAGGTGCGGTTCTTCATGGAGTAGTCGAGGAAGTCGGGTAGGTCGTCGTTCGAACGATAGAACGTGACGGGCAGCTTGCCGCCAGGGTTGTAGTCGCCAAAGAGCACGTCGGCCAAAGCCTTAGCACCTCCCTGGCCGGGATACCACGCTTGCAACAGGGCGTCGTATTGACCTTCCACACTTCCAAAGGCGATAGCCGAGCCAGAGCAATTGACGAAGACGACGGGACGGCCAGTCTTATGCATAGCGGTAAGCAGCATCTGCTGAACCTTTGGAAGTTCAATGGTCTGCTTGTCGCCACCTTCGCCTTCCATACGTGCCGAGATTCCACCGATAATAATGATAGCGTCGGCTTGTTTCACCTCGTTGGCAAGGTCGGTGAAGTCGGCCAGCTTTCGCTCACAGATGTCACCACGAAGCATGGCGAACTGTCCGTTGCCGCGACGATATTCAATCTCCACATCGTAGGTCTTTCCTTTCTCTACGTTGAACGACTTGTAGTCTGGACGGCGACGTCCAAAGCCGAAACCACGTCTGCCGTTGCCTGCGGCAGCCTCCTCAACAACCTCGCCGTTCACTTTTAGAACGTATCCGTTGTCGGTGGTGAGGGTATACTTCATCTCGCCGGTAAACGTTGCGGTATACTGTCCGCTTACGCGTACCGAAAGAGAGTCGTTGTTGATGCCCTCGGCAAAGCCCCAGGCTCCGAATGTCGAGAAATTCAGCTCGTTGTAGTAGCCGCTCTTCGCGGGTTCTCCGCTCAGTTCCTTGTTGTTCCAGAACTCCACTTTCACACCCTTGCCGTCGTTGAAGTCTTGTAGGTGGTGAATGGTGGTGTACTCGTCGTTCAGTTCGCAAGCTTTATGATAGATGATGTTTGTGTTGGGAAGCGCTTGGCGGATGCCGTAGAGTAGGGAGTGCTGGTGATTCTTGGTGGGGGTGCCGCCGTAGTTGCCGTTGAGCAACTCTACGTCGTCGGCATTAGGTCCCACAACGGCGAGCGTCTTGATGTTCTTTGAAAGAGGCAGCACACCACTATTTTCCAAAAGCACCATCGACTCGCGTGCGGCCTGTGTGGCAAGCTCGTTGTGCTTCTCGCTACTGATGTCAGAGGCAGGAATCTTTGCCCAGGGTAGCATTTCGGCGGGGTCGAACATACCTAATTCGAAGCGCCCGGTCAAAGTGTTTCTCAAGTGGGAATCCAACACATCCTCCTCAATAAGTCCCTTATTCAGACCTTCGGTAAGACTCATGAACACCTTTCCGCACTCTAAATCCGTGCCGTTGAGAACGGCGTCGACCGATGCCGAGAGTCCGTCCTTATGTGTTTCATGTTGACCTCGGTTGAAGAAGTTGTTGATGGCGTCGCAGTCTGTGAGCACAATTCCCTTGTAGTCCCATTTGTTGCGAAGGATGTCGATGAGCAGACGGTCGCTAGTGCAACAGGGCTTACCCTCAAAACGCTGGTAGGCGCACATTACCTCGCGCACGTTGCCCTTCTTCACCAAAGCCTTGAAGGCAGGTAGGTAGGTCTCCCATAGATCGCGGTTCGTGGGTTCCACGTTCATGGAGTGGCGCAGGGGTTCTGGCCCGCTATGTACGGCATAGTGTTTGGCGCAGGCGTGGGTTTTGAAATAACCATTCTTTGGGTCTTGCATGCCCAGAACGGTCTGCACACCCAACACAGCATTCAGATAGGGGTCTTCTCCACATGTCTCCTGGCCACGTCCCCAACGTGGATCGCGGAAGATGTTCACGTTTGGACACCAGAATGTGAGTTCAGGATTGCCAGGATAGTAGACCTCGCCCATGCCGACGTGCTTTACGCTGTGGTCGGAGCGGTTCCAGTTGGCGCGTGCCTCGTCGCTAACTTGCGAGAACACATCGAAGACCAACTTCTCGCTAAAGGCTGCCGCCAGGCCAATGGGCTGGGGATAGACGGTATAGCCGTCTTGGCGAACTCCGTGGCACGCTTCGCTCCACCAGTTATAGCTGGGGATGCCAAGTCGGTCGATAGAAATCGACTTGTTCATCATCAACCCGACTTTCTCTTCAGGCGTCAGCATTCCCAACAGACTCTCCACTCGTTCCGACCTCGACAGCTGTGGGTTCTGCCAAGGATACTGTGTTTGAGCATTCACACGGTTTGTGCTCAAGGTGATGGCGATAATCGCCAAGATGATAGCTTTCTTCATATTTCGCATGGTTTATTTTGATGCAAAGGTACTAAAAAATGTATGAAAGGATTGTGCTTGGTGTATCAAATAACATTCCACATGTAACATCTTGGATATTGTGTGCGACGGGATTGGGTGTTGCGGCTGTTTTTCTTTACAAATGTTCATAAAAAAACTAAAGCGACGGCCTGTCACAGGCGATCGCTTTAAATCTTCAATAGGTATTAGTCTTTTAAGGTAAAAAGATTGTTTTCAGGATAACGTTTGCAAAGGTAAGTATTTTTTTAGAACTTCCAAACTTTTATGAGAGTTTTTTTTGATAAAAAAATCTGTGTGCCCACACAATTGTGTTTTTTTTAGAAACAAGCCAAAAAGTTTGCAGAAATTGGTGAAAAATTGTAACTTTGTCACAACTTATTTGACTCATATCAATTCATTATGAACAAGATGAAACTATTTTTGTGTACAATTGCGATGATTCCAATTGTTTCGTACGCACAAACACACAGAGAACTTACAATTCGTAACTGGGATTTCTCACGTGATAAACAGACGTGGCAACAAGTCGACGTGCCTCACGACTGGGCTATTAGCGGGCCTTTCGACAAGAAGTGGGACATACAGGTGGTTGCCATCGAGCAGAATGGCGAGAAGGAAAAGTCGGAAAAGACTGGCCGCTCGGGAGCGCTCCCTTGGATTGGCGAGGGGCATTATCGTACGACGATTGCCCTCGACGAGTTGCCAGGTCATGCTGAATTGCTGTTCGACGGAGCGATGAGCGAGCCCGTTGTCAGCGTGAATGGCCATGAGGCTGGACGTTGGGCTTATGGGTATAACGCCTTCCGCATCGACGTTACACCTTATTTAATTAAAGGAGAGAACCAAATCTCCGTCGACCTGAAGAACGTCGAGGAGAGCTCGCGTTGGTATCCTGGTGGAGGCATCTATCGGCCTGTGAAATTGGTGACGACCTCGAAAACACATATCGATGATTGGTCGGTTTATGTTCGCACGATGACCATCGACAAAGAGAAGGCTGTTTTGGAGGCCGAAGCAAAGGTAGTCGGTCCGGCAGACCAAATGGTTGGTTCGATGGTGTTGACGGGTCCTGATGGACAGAAGGCCGAAAGTGGCGACGTGCGCTTAGAGCCTGATGGTAAGTTCTACGCGCGGTTTACCATCAAGAATCCGCAGCTATGGTCGCCAGAGACACCTTATTTATATAGTATAAAGACAGACGTGTACAAGCTGGGCAAGGCTGGAGAAGCTGATCAGCGTGTGTTGATAGACTCGAAAACGATGAAAACGGGCATTCGTACCGTTCGCGTCAGCCGTGAACATGGGTTTGAGCTCAACGGCCAAACACGTAAGCTGAAGGGCGTCTGTCTGCACCACGACCTTGGTCCGTTGGGTGCTGCCGTCAACAAAGCTGCGCTCATACGTCAGGTGAAGATTCTGAAAGAGATGGGTTGCGATGCTATTCGAACAAGCCACAACATGCCTTCTACCATGCAGATGGAGGTCTACGACTCGCTGGGTATGATGGTAATGGCAGAATCGTTCGACATGTGGATTTATCCCAAGTGCAAGAACGGCTACGCCCGTTTCTTCCGCGAGTGGGCTGACAAAGATGTTGAAAATCTCGTGCTGAACCATCGTAACCACCCGTCGCTGGTGATGTGGTCGATAGGTAACGAGATTCCAGAGCAATGGAGCGAGGAAGGTCGACAGATCAGCATCCGCCTGCAAGGCATCTGCCACGCGCTTGATCCCTCGCGCCCTGTCACACAAGGATTGGATCGCGTAGACAACGCGCTCAGTTCAGGCTTTGCACAAGCGATGGACGTGCCGGGCTTCAACTATCGCGTACATCGGTATCTGCCAGGTATTGAACGACTCCACCAAGGCTTCCTGCTCGGAAGTGAGACAGCTTCGACGGTCAGTTCGCGAGGTGTCTACAAGTTCCCCGTGGAGTATTCGAACCACAAGACCTACGACGACGGCCAATGCAACGGATACGACTCAGAGTGGTGCTCGTGGAGCAATCTGCCTGAGATTGACTTCATGGCAATGGACGACCTGCCATTCACCATCGGACAGTTTGTATGGACGGGTTTCGACTATCTTGGAGAGCCTACACCCTATGACGGCTACTGGCCTTCGCGTTCCAGCTATTTTGGCATCTGCGACCTGGCTGGAATGCCCAAAGATCGTTACTACCTCTATCGTTCTCAATGGAATAAGGAAGAGCACACCATCCATCTTTTGCCACATTGGACGTGGGCAGAACGTAAAGGAAAGCAAACACCCGTCTATTGCTATACGGATTATCCAACTGCCGAACTGTTCGTGAACGGGAAGTCGCAGGGCAAAATCACGAAGGCTACCAGCGAGCAGGTGAATTTCTATAATGCCGACGTTGTAAAACACACGCCCCAGACCATCTTCGACCGCTATCGTCTACGTTGGAATGATGTGCGTTATGAACCGGGTGAGCTGAAGGTTGTGGTCTACGACGAACAGGGTAATCGGGCAGGCGAGCAAGTACTTCGCACGGCTGGCAAGCCCACGGCTATGAAGACTACCGTTTGGACTCAGAATGGCGACCAGACGCTCCGTGCTGATGGCGACGACTTGGCCTATGTGACAGTTTCGCTCGTCGACAAGGCAGGAAACGAGATTCCCGATGCTACCGACCAACTATCGTTTGAGGTGACGGGTGCAGGTAAGTTCCGTGCGGTTTGTAATGGCGACGCCACATCCACCGAGGTCTTCACCAATCCCACGATGCGTCTCTTTGCCGGCAAGCTGGTTGTTACCGTACAGGCAGGTCAGAAACCAGGTAAATTGCAGCTCACCATTCGCGACAAGAGCCGTCGGGTAAAGGCAAAGACCATTAGTATCGACGTCAAATAAACAAGAGAGGCAATTGATATTAAGGAAAGTCTAAAAAGCTAATTGATATCAAGGATATGGCCTCATGGCCAACGATCAAAGACGATGAAAAAGGAGCATCCCCGAAAGAGGATGCTCCTTGATTATTAAGCATATTGCTTTGCTGATTACTCAGACCAGTCTTCCTTAGCCTTGCGGACGTAGCTCTGGTAGCGGAGCTTAGCCATGCGCTCAGCCTCGGCGAAGAGTTCGTCGGCCTCGTTAGGATAAGCCTTCTGAACAGACAGGTAACGAACCTCGCCCAGCAGGAAGTCACGGAACTTATCCCATTGCGGCTCCTTCGAGTCGAGTGTGAACGGGTTCTTGCCCTGCTCAGCCAGCTGTGGGTTGTAACGCCACAGGTGCCAGTAACCGCACTCAACGGCACGGCCTTCCTCAGCCTGCGAACGCCCCATACCACCCTTGATCTTCAGACCGTGGTTGATACACGGAGCGTAGGCGATGACGAGCGACGGTCCGGGATAAGCCTCAGCCTCGCGGATAGCCTTCAGGCATTGAGCGTTATCGGCGCCCATAGCCACCTGAGCTACATAGACGTAGCCGTAGGCCGTAGCAATCATACCGAGGTCCTTCTTGCGGATGCGCTTACCTTGAGCAGCAAACTGAGCGATAGCGCCCAGAGGAGTAGCCTTCGACGACTGGCCACCGGTGTTGGAGTAAACCTCGGTGTCGAGCACGAGCAGGTTTACATCCTCGCCAGAAGCAATCACGTGGTCGAGACCACCGTAGCCGATGTCGTAAGAAGCACCGTCACCACCGATGATCCATTGTGAACGCTTCACGAGATAGTGGTCGAGCGTCTTCAACTCCTCGCAGAACGGGCAACCGGCCTCAGCACCAGCAGCGATGAGCGGCTTCAGAACGGCGGCCAGACGCTTCGTCTCCTCAGCATCCTCCTTCTTCTCAATCCACTCGGCGGCAGCAGCCTTGAACTCCTCAGGAGCATTCTCGCTGGCCTGCTGGAGCAGCAGCACGACGCGCTCCTTCATCTTCTTGTTACCGAGCACCATACCCATACCGAACTCGCAGAAGTCCTCGAACAGAGAGTTGTCGAAGGCAGGACCCTGACCCTTCTCGTTCTTGGTGTAGGGCGATGACGGAATAGAAGCAGAATAGATGCTGGAGCAACCCGTAGCGTTGGCAATCATCTCACGGTCGCCGAACAGCTGGCTGACGAGCTTCACATAAGGAGTCTCACCACAACCAGAGCAAGCGCCCGAGAACTCAAAGAGCGGAGTAGCAAACTGCGAGTTCTTCACATTCGACTTGATGTCGACGAGATCCTGCTTGCTGGGAACCTTCACGAGCTTGTCCCAGTTCTCGGCTTCCTTCTTCATATCCTCTGCATCGGGGTTGAAGGGCACCATCTTCAGGGCCTTGCCCAGCTTCGGATTGCCCGGACATACATCGGCGCAGTTGCCGCAACCCAGACAGTCGAGTACAGAAGTCTCAATACGGAAGTGCATACCCTTCATAGCGGCGGGAGCCTTCATCTCGATGGTGTCGAGACCGTCGAAGGCGGCGAGCTCATCGTTGGTCAGAACGAACGGACGGATGGCAGCGTGCGGGCAAACGAAGGCACACTTGTTACACTGGATACAGTTCTCAGGATTCCAAACGGGAACGAATGCCTCCACACCACGCTTCTCGTAGGCGGCGGTACCATTCTGCCACGAACCATCGACGGTGTCGTGCTTCACGAAGTCGCTGACCTTCAGCAGGTCGCCGGCCTGAGCGTTGATAGGACGAACGAGTTCCTTCACGAATGCGGGAGCCTCGTCAGCCTTCTCGGCATCGTCGGGCAGGTTAGCCCATGCGGGATCAACCACCAGCTGCTTGTACTCGTCACCACGGTCAACGGCAGCATAGTTCATGTTCACAACGTCCTCACCCTTCTTGCCGTAAGACTTCACGATGAACTTCTTCATCTGCTCAACGGCGAGCTCCACGGGAATCACACCCGTGATGCGGAAGAATGCCGACTGCAGAATGGTGTTCGTGCGGTTGCCAAGACCAATTTCCTGAGCAATCTTCGTAGCGTTGATGGTGTAGACGGTGATGTTGTTCTTAGCGAAATAGCGCTTCACCTTGTTAGGCATGAAGTTCACGAGCTCCTCGCCTTCGAAGATGGTGTTCAGCAGGAACGTACCATTCTTCTGCAGAC
Organism: uncultured Prevotellaceae bacterium; assembly: GCA_900316285.1. Taxonomy (GTDB): domain Bacteria; phylum Bacteroidota; class Bacteroidia; order Bacteroidales; family Bacteroidaceae; genus Prevotella. Next base: position 40,165 of record ONCG01000031.1, on the reverse strand, counting down.
CACGTGTCACATCATACATGTGCAGGTAAGCCTGAACGTGGCAAGCCACGAAGTTAGGTGTGGTCACCAGATAGGTAGAGCGGATGGGCGTGTCGCCGAAACGCAGGTGCGAGCAGGTGAAGCCACCCGACTTCTTCGAGTCGTAGGAGAAGTAAGCCTGGCAATACTTGTTGGTGGAGTCACCGATGATCTTCACAGAGTTCTTGTTGGCACCAACGGTACCATCGGCACCAAGGCCGTAGAACTTAGCCTGGAACATGCCCTCGCCACCGAGTGCCATTTCCTCAACCTCAGGCAGAGAGGTGAACGTCACGTCGTCGACGATACCCACGGTGAAGTGGTTCTTCGGCTCGGGAAGAGCAAGGTTGTTGAACACGGCGATGATCTTGGCAGGCGTGGTGTCGCTTGAACCAAGGCCATAGCGTCCACCCACGATGAGCGGCTTGTTCTCTACATCGTAGAAAGCACTCTTCACGTCGAGGTACAGAGGCTCACCCTCGGCACCCGGCTCCTTCGTGCGGTCGAGCACGGCGATGCGCTTCACGGTCTTGGGAACAGCAGCCAGCAGGTGCTTCACAGAGAACGGACGATAGAGGTGAACAGCCACCATACCAACCTTCTCACCCTGAGCTACGAGGTAGTCGATAGCCTCGCGGGCAGCCTCGGTGGCCGAACCCATGAGGATGATGATGCGCTCGGCATCCTCGGCTCCGTAGTAGTCGAAGAGGTGATACTCACGGCCGGTAATCTCGCTGACCTTCTGCATGTAGTACTCCACAACCTCAGGCACCTTGTCGTAGGCTGCGTTGCAAGCCTCACGATGTGTGAAGAAGGTCTCGGGGTTCTCAGCAGTACCGCGAGTCATCGGACGCTCAGGTGAAAGGGCACGGTCGCGGAAGCGCTTCACGTCGGCGGGATCGACGAGCTTAGCCACTTCTTCCTGCTCCATGACCTCAATCTTGTGATACTCGTGCGATGTGCGGAAACCATCGAAGAAGTTCACGAACGGAATCTGCGTCTTCAGCGTGGCGAGGTGAGGAACTGCTGTGAGGTCCATTACTTCCTGCACACTACCTGAGCAGAACATAGCGAAACCAGTCTGACGGCAAGCCATCACATCCTGATGGTCGCCGAAGATGCACAACGAGTGGCTGGCAAGTGTACGAGCCGATACGTCGAAGACGCAAGGCAGCATCTCACCGGCAATCTTGTACATGTTGGGAATCATCAGCAGCAAGCCCTGCGAAGCGGTGAACGTCGTGGTGAGCGCGCCAGCCTGCAGCGAGCCGTGAAGAGCACCTGCGGCACCACCTTCCGACTGCATCTCCTGCACAGAGACATTCTGTCCCCAGAGGTTCTTGCGGCCACGGGCAGCCCATTCGTCAACATGCTCCGCCATAGGCGAAGACGGAGTGATGGGGTAGATAGCAGCTACCTCCGAGAACATATAGCTCACATGAGCCGCAGCCTCGTTACCATCACAAGTGATAAACTTTTTTTCTTTAGCCATTGTTTGTAAATAATTAAAAGATGTTTTGTATAATGATTTGGTTTTAAAATTAATTGAACTCTTATGGTGTATCGTTGAAGGAATCCTCATGTGCAAAGCCCTAATAGAGGAAACCCAGCAGCCAGAGGGGCAACTGGTTGTCGTGGCCCACCTCTGTATTGTAACGTGCATAATAGGTGTCGTCGTTCTTGCGCATCTTCGCATCGTTCTTGGCATCGCAGATGCGGAAGCGCTTGTCGCCGTCGACGATATAGTGTGCGTCCTTGCCTGCCTGGTTCACGGTGTGGTCCTTCCAGAGCGAGTTCACGAAGAATGTCTCCATAGCGTCCTGCTTTTCCACGTTGATGGGGTAGATGGCATAGAGCAGGTTGGAGTTGTGGAGCATCACCTTCGACGGCTTCTTTGGGAAGTCTTCGCCCACAGGGTAGATCATGTTGAGCATGCGGGCATCCGTGAGATACTTCATGTAGTTCATCACGGTGGCACGACTGGTCTCGATGTCGTTGGCAAGCTGCGACACGTTGGGAGCCTTCGGACCTTCCTCGGCGAGCTGATAGAAAAGCTTCTTAATCTTGGTGAGATACTTCAACTCAATCTGCTTGATGAGCAGGATGTCGACCTCGGTCATCATGTTCATGGTCTTCAAGAGGTTCTCTGAATAGTTGCGTTGCTCTTGGAAGAACGGATAGAAACCATGATGAATGTAGTCCTGGAAGTAGCGCATGGGGCTCACCTTCGGCAGAATCTCCTTCACGATGCGCTCGTGGTTGTGCAGAATGTCGTCGAGCGAGTAGGAGTGGAACTGATTGCCCGTCATGAGGTTGAGGAACTCACGGAACGAGAAACCGCGCAGGTTGTAGCTCTTCACGATGCCGTTCAGCTCGGGGTTTTCTTCCTTCAGGCGCATCACGCTGGAACCGGTGAACACAATCTTCAGCTCAGGGTAGAGGTCGTAGCAACGGCGCAGCTCCTGGCTCCATTCCGTCTGCTTGAACACCTGGTCGATGAGCAGCACGCGACCTCCGTGCGATACAAACTCGCCTGCGAAGTCGGCTATGCCGCGGCCCTGAAAATAGAAGTTGTTCATGTTGACGTAGAGGCATTGGCGGTCTCTGACGTCGAAGTTTTCCTTGGCATATTGCAGCAGGAACGTGGTTTTTCCCACGCCGCGCGTACCCTTGATGCCAATGAGGCGGTCGCGCCAGTCAATCTCATCCATCAGCGTGCGGCGGACGGGTGCGTGGACATGCTCGACAAGGTAGCTATGTGTGCGAAAAAATGCTTCCATGCTGCGTTTGTAATGATATATCTTTGCAAAGGTACGTTTTTTTTTCCGATTTCGCAAACTGAAAGCAAGAAAATTCCTTTCGTTTAATGTTTTTTCAGATAGAACTGCTCGTACTGGCGTGCTACTTTCAGGTAATCGTGATGCCTTTTCACGTATTGCCAGCTCTCTTCGCGCAGCTGCGGCACCCGTTCCAGGTGCATGACGAGTTGCTCAAGTTCGTGGCGAACACTTTCGTAGGTGGGCTGCACGTTGACGATGGGTCGCAGCTCTTCTTCGCCGAGGATGGCATAGTTCTCGGGCTCGCCACCTCCGACGCAGATGATGCCTTTCGTCATGGCTTCCAGCGGATTCATCGAGGGGGTATAGCTGTAGAGTTGGTCGAGGATGGCATCGGAACCGTTCATCAGTTCGACGTATTGCTCAAAGGGAATGTTCTCGGCGATGCGTAGTTCCACTTTGTCGGGATAGGCTGCCTGAACGTCCTGTGCAGCACGCAACATAATGTCAGTACCTTTATATTCCGACCGCGTGCGATTGATGCCGATGAAGAGCCGCAGCCGCTCGGGCGGAGTGGGGGAGATGGCGGGCCGTTCGCCTACAACGATGGGAAAGGGAATGAACTGCGTCTTATCGGGGAACTTTGGCTCGTAGCATACCTGGTACTCATAGAGGCCCGTGATGATGCCGTCGCAGTCGTTGGCAATCAGCTCGTTGAGTCGTTGCTTGTCGGTTCCCAGCCAGTCGCGTCGTTCTTGCAAGGCGTCAGCATTCGTGCGCAACTCGTTGCCGATGTTGAAGTCGCTATAGCGCAGGGGACGTTCGTTGCAACAGGTGCTCACCCAATAGTAGTCCATACCGAATGCACCCAGAAACACACGCTTGTTGTGGCGCCGCAGATAACGATAAACGGGCGTGATGCGTGCTGCCTTCAGCTCGAGGAACATGGGGTTGATGAGTTGAACCACGTCGTAGCCGCGCAACTTGGGCAGAATGCGAAGCAGGCGGAGCCAATAGGACAGGGCACCCAGCTTCGTGTAGGAACGGGTCAGGTCGATGTCGCGGGGATAGTTCTTCCAGAAGTCGCCGTTCGAAACCACGGTGACCTCATGTCCCAGTTCACGCAGACCTTTCGCCAGCGTGGCATGCACGTTGCTATATTCGCCCAGTAGTAGTATTCGCACGATTCTTATAGCCTGTAATAGTCACTTTAAAAAGGTGTCAGCTTTCCTTGTTTACGCACGAGGCTTATCCGCGTGCCGCAAACAGCAACAGCAGGCGCCTGCCAGCCGCGTTTCCAACGAGCCGGCGGAACATGCTGTATTTCTTCGTGTAGGCCTTGTCGGGCAACGGGAAGAGGCCTGCCACCTCCAGATGCTTGATGGCTGCGTCGAGCGACTCCTTGTTGCGTGTGAGGCGGATGGTCTGATAGAGATAGTCCATCGACAGCTGTGCCACACGACGGCTCAATGCCACGCGCTCACCCTCGGGAATGGTGGCCGAGGTCTTCTGCAGGCGGTAGATGATGTTTCGCATGTCCTCAAGGCGCTTCCGTGTGTGGGCTTCGTCGGCCTGATGGGTGATCGACTCTTCACGCTGGCGGTAGTAGTAGGCGTCGGCCTCGGTGAAGTAGAGCTGGTCGGCCTTGAGCAGCAGCAGGGGTGTGAACTCCTCGTCCTCGTGGTAGATGCCTGGGGTGAAGCGCAGGTTGTCGAGCATCAGCCTTCGGAACAGATAGCCGCATGCCGATGCCCGCAGGTTGTGGTTATGCAGATACGAGGCGCCAGTCATCGGTCCTTCAATGGCTATGTCGTCCTGGCTGTCGCGAGCCGTCTGGGTGTTCAGACCAAAGAGCATCATGTCGGCATCGTGCTCCTTCACCCATTCGAGACATTGGCGATAGGTGTTGCTGAGCAGACAGTCGTCGCCATCGACAAACTGAATGTAGCGGCCTGTGGCAATACGCAAGCCGTTGTTGCGGGCCACGCTCAGACCGCAGTTCTGCTGCCGCAGGTAGACCATGCGATCCTGCCAGTCAGAGAGTTCGGCAAGGGGTGTCACTTCGCTGCCGTCGTCGACCAGCACAATCTCACATTCGTCGTCGTCAAGTCCCAACGCGCCAATGCTCTCCAGACACTCACGGAGCAACTGGTGAGGCATGTTATAGGTGGTAACGATGAAGCTCACTAACGGCCTCTTTTGCTGAAGCAATGAAGGAGTTTGTTCGTTCTGCATAAGTTCTTCAGTCCTAATATGTTAAGTGCTTTTACTTTAATTCCTGCTTTACCTGCATCGGGATGATTGCACACCTGCTTGAAACGCGGCAGATCGGCCACTTCGCCGGTTGCTTCGCAGACGTCGAGAGCCACATTCAGCACCTTGCCGTAATAGTGTGCTGTGGGGTGGGCGAGAGGGCTGTTGGAGTCCTTCTTCAGCACCTTCAGATGTGCCTGTAGCAGGTCGCGCAGCTCTTCGCCTCCGGCCTGCATGGTGATGCCCTTGGGGTTGTGGCAATAGTAGTACCAGCCCAGACTTGTCGTCGCCACGCAATAGGCCCGCTCGAGCAACAGCGGAAGCATGTAGGCATCTTCGAACTTGCGACCTTCAGGGAAGGTAAGCCCGTCGAACAGCTCTTTCTTGTAGATCTTGTTGCAGGCATACGTGTGCTCATAGGCTCGTGCCGTATACCAATAGTCATGCATGTCGGTATAGGCTCGGTCGTCGAGTCGCAGAATGTTCATGTGTCCGGGCCAGCCGTAATGCTCGTAGACGGAATATTCTAGCAGGTCGTACTCGTGATGCACGGCCAGTAGTTCCATCAGCGGCTTCAGCGTGTCGGCGCCCAAGTAATCGTCGCTGTCGACGAAGGTGACGTATTCGCCCTTGGCGCGTGCAAGACCGGTGTTGCGCGCAGCACTCAGTCCGCCATTCTCGCGACGATGTCTGACCACGACACGTGCATCCTTGGCGGCGAGCTTGTCGCATAGCTGGGGACAGCGGTCGGGCGAACAGTCGTCGACAAGTATCAGCTGCAGGTCACGGAAACTCTGGCTCAGAATGCTCTCCACACAACGCTCCAAAGTGTCCTCAACACCGTAAACAGGTACTATTACAGATAGTTTCATGCTGCAAAGATAATAATAAAATGTGAAGTTAAAGAAGGTAAAAAAGTTAAAGAAGTTAAAGAAGACCGAGAAGTTCATGATGTTTGCGCATAAAAGCATAAAAAACGCACCCCCATTGCTGGGAGCGCGTCTTCTGAGAGTTTCAACCTTGCGGGGAGGCGAAAGATTCTAGTTTCTAGTTTCAAGTTTCTAGTTTCAAGTTTCTAGTTTCAAGTTTCTAGTTTCAAGTTTCTAGTTTCTAGTTTCTAGTTTCAAGTTTCTAGTTTCAAATTACTAGTACAATTGTCCACTTTTCACTTTTCACTGTTCACTTTTCACTCTCATCCTTCGGATGAGTCCTTGTCGACATCGTTCACAGGCGTTTCCTCCACGGTGAGACCCTCGAGGAACACCCTGCGGCGGCGACCACCGTCGGCAGCAGTCCAATGCGTCTCGGGCTGGAAGTTCACGCGCGAACCCACCACGTGCTTGGCGGCCGAGAAGTCCTTTGCCGTGTCGGCAGGCTTGGTGGCGAGGCCGATCTTGAACGAACCGAAGCCGTCGAGGCTCACACGATAGGACTCCTGCAGCCAGAGCTTCATCACGTTCACCAGCTCGTCGAGCACGGCGATGACGTCGGCACGCTTCACCGAGACGTTGTCCTGAATCATCTGGGCGAGGTCCTTGGTGCTCTTTGGGGTCTTCGGGTAGATGGCACGGGCGTACCACTTGCCGCGGTTCTTCGACTCCGCGCGGTTGTCCTGATAAAGACGATACTTGATTGCCATAATTTTTCTGCCCCCTTCTAATCCCCCCGAATGGGGGGAAGCCGTAACAGGGCTCGGGCTGTGGTTAAAATAGTTTTAGCCCCTTCTCGTTGGGAAGCCATGCCCTGGGGCGAGAGTCATGACTTGCATATTTTGTTCTCGGCTTACACGCCGAAGGCCTTATACCTTACACGCTGCGCAGCAGCCTTACACATTCGTAAGAATCTATTGCAAAGTTACGAAATAATTCTCAGATATGCAAATATTTACGCACTTTTTTTAAAGTTTTTCTTTAATATTTTTAGAGCACGTTTCCGTGTCATACGGAGCACGTCTCTGTAACATACGGAGCATGCCTTTGTAACTTACAGAGCATGCCTCTGTAACCTACGGAGCACGCCTCTGTAACTTACAGAGGACGCCTCCACATGTAGGGATGGGCTTTATTGCCCATCAGCAAGCAGCAATGTTCCCTGCGGACGGGGATTAAACCCCGTCCCTACAAACGAGTGTGGTTGCCGGTTTCGCTATTGTTCGGGCAGACCGTATTGCTACCCTCCTCTCGGAGGGGCTGGGGGAGGTAGTCTGCCCCTACGGCTGGAAACGTACTCCCAACGGCACTTTTCACTTTTCATTTTTCATTTTTCATTTCGCGCATCAGCGCGGCATAATAGTCGCTGAAGTCCTTGCAGTCGGGTGGCAGCTGGTGGTGTTGCAGATTGGGCAGGAGCTGCTGCAACTGCAGGAAGAGGCGCTCGCCGGGCTCGTCGCGGTCGGGATACATGTGATATTCAGTTGAGAGTGTAGAGTTTAGCGTTGAGAGGATTTCAACGTCGGAAGGTTTCAGCAGGGTTGCCGAGGGGATGGCGATGGCCTTGTGACCGGAAGAGAGCATCGCCCAGCAGTCTGAGCAGCCCTCGGTGATCCACAGCGATTCGCCAGGACGAAGAAGATTCAGCACGGGCAGGTTGTAGATAGAGCATCGGCTGCCGTAGGGGAAGCGGAAACGGGGAAGGCCGTTCTTTTCAAGATTTCGGTTCTGAACACCTATCAGCTTGCCTTCGCGGTCGTAGTAAGGTATCTGTAGCCAGTTTGTGCCCTCGCGGTCGCGCCAAGAGGTCAGGCGGCACCAGCGCACCACTCGCTCATCCAGCTGCCGCTCGTCGTAGAGAAACCGGCGGGCCTCGGGCGAGAGCCAGGGACGAAGGAAGAACCGCTCGTAGCGCTGGGCGTCGAATGGCTTTGGCGGCTTCGTCTCCTTTGGCTTATACTCCGTGAGGATGACATTATGTTCGTCGGCGAGCCAGCGGCAGGCATCAAGGAAAGACCCCTCCCTGCCTCCCCGTGAGGGGAGGAGACGCATCGCAAGGTCGATGGTGCCCCCGTGGGCATCGCATACGAAGCAACGGAACGTGTTCCTGCGCACAGAGAACGACAGCGAGGCATGATGGTCGTCGTGGAACGGGCAGAGACATTTGTGCCTGACCACATGCAATCCAAGTCGCTCTGCGACCCCCTCAATGGGAAGGTCGCGGAGCCTTTGAAGTTGGATTTTATCCCACCTTTTATTCGCCTCGGCAGAGCCCCAATTCATTCGTGCTCTGCTCTCGGCTTCATTAAAACGTTCGTACTTTTCCATTTTGTTTCCAATTAATAAATGTAGGGACGCGACGTGTCGCGTAACTGGAGAGGAAATGCAACATCGCATCGTGCAGAAAGGATGGTTTGCCTAGCTGGCTCCAAAAACGCGGCACGCCGCGTCCCTACATTTTCAGGTACTCTCAACTATCAACTCTTTTCAGGTACTCATCCGTCTTGGTATACAGTCCTGTCTCGGCCGAGTAGGTGATGAACTTGCGGAACACCCACTTGTTCAGTTGCCCTTTGGCGCCCTCAGGAGTCTTGCCGAGCTGCGAGCGAAGCGCTGCCAGCTGAGCCTCGTTGAAGCTATTGGGCAGACTGTCGAGCATGTTCTTCGGGCCACGGCGCTGAGCCTCGCTCACTTGGTCGGCATCCTTACCATTCAGCAAGTCAGAGAAGAGCTGCATCTTACTCCAGATGTCGTGATAGACCAGCCATTCCACGATCTCGCCTATCGGCTTCGACCACGTCTGATTATTGAGTACCCAGAGGATACAGCCAGCCTTCCACGCGCTCACCAGTGCACGCTTCGAAACGTCCCACAGCACATCGTCGTCTGCCAAGTCGGCCACTGTGGCCATGTCCAGAGCCAACTTGTCCACAAGCCTGTTCAACGGATGGATGACGAATCGCCCCTTGCAGGCGTCAAGCCGCACCAGATATTTGTCCAGCTTTTGGTGAAACTCATCGCTGAACTTGCCCAGTCGTGGTATGCGCCCATCGCGGCTGGTACGTGGCTTATAGGAGAACACCATGCGCCCGAAAGTGCCATTAAAGAGTTCGCGACTATAGAACGTTCGGGCGGCAATCGGCGTTGACGAGATGGTGAGGCAGGCTCTGAGAACAGGGTTGCCCGTCACGCCGTCAGCTGTTGCACGGAGGGCACCCGAGCGAGCCTTGTCATAGATGTTGCGGAACATCTGTGAAACCTGTTTGTGGCTACCGCACAGCTTGTCGGCCATCTCCACCTCCGGCAGGTTGAAGTATTGTGTCCTGCAGCCCAATATCTCCAGAGCCATAGCGTTCTGGATAAAGGCCGGATTGGTTGTGTCAGACGGTGGGAACCAGAAAGCAACGGTAGGACGGACGGGCTTCTCCTTGTTGGCCCCTCTGGACTTGATAATCTTCTGCCATTCCACCAATTTCTTGAGTTCGGCATCGTCGTGCTGGTGGAAATCACGACAAAGAGCCTCTACCAAATAGGACAATTGTCCCTTGTTACCCCCACTTTCTGCCACCAGGTGTGCCATCATTCCGCATGGTTCCTTCCATGTGAGGTCAGGATACTGAAATTCTGCTCCGCTCATGTGAGCACCAAGTATAGGGAAAAACATCGGAACCAGCGGTTCATACATGTCTTTTGAGGCCTGCGAGAGTAGGATTTTCAGGCATTCTGTCCCTCTGCCAAGGTTTGGCATCTTAGGGGAGGTGGTTTTCAAAATGTTGTATTTCATTGTAAATCAATTTATTAGATGAATGAATGTTGGCCTGCAATTCCAATTCCAGTTATTCCAGTTTTTATTTTGAGGGTATTCCAACTCCCCTTATTATATATAACTATCTATATATCAATAAGTTATATAGCCTTTAGAAACAGGAATGACCTCTCATTTTTTAATTGGAATTATTGGAATTGGAATTGACTAGACCTTTCGGTTAATACTCACTTAATCTTCTACGAGGCCTCCGAGCGCCTGGCGCAGTTCGTTGCATACTCCGAGGGCGTAGCCGTCGACCGAGAAGCCGGCCTCCATCTTCAGGCTCTTGAAGTTCAGGTTCAGCGAGCCGTCTTCGCGGCGGGTAATCGTGATGTAGCGGCCCTCAAAGAGGCGCGGGTTTCGCTTGCCATTGGTAGAAGGCAGCGTCTCGACGAACGTGTAGTGAGCATCGAGGTAGAGGATGTCGTCGACCACGCGGTCGTAGTCGCGGGTCAGCACGCCCCTGTAGGTCTTTCCAACTTTCATCTTGCGGTCGCTGCGCAGAATGGTCTTCACGTCGCAGCCCAGTTCCGTGTTGCGGTTCCAACCCTCATGGCTGGCGTTTGTTTTGTTTGCCATTTTTATTAAAGGTATTAAAGTAATACCCGCTCGCACAACGGACTTCTGACATAGCGGCAATTTCATCCTGTCCGTCCCCGCGACCCGTGCTCGGTTAGCGCCGTGGGTATCGAATTCTGTTGCAAAGATAGACATAAAAAAAACGTCCCAGATGGCCTGGAACGTTTTGGGAAGGATTTGGGAAGGAATTGGGAAGCTCACTCCTGTGAGAGGCGTGCCTTACCCAGTTCAGCTGCAATTTTCAACGCTATTTCCCTGCATTGGGAAAACATGTTCTGGTCGTTTTTGCTGGCCCGCACATACTCCATGTGCCGCGGGTCGTAGTCCATGAACGACAGCGTGCAGATCTTCCTGATGCTCTCATAGCTGCACTCATACTCGCCGGGGATGTCGAGGTCGAGACTCTTCACCTTCGCACAGAACTCCTTGGCATCGACCGGATAGTTGCACGTCCAGCGCAGATACCAGTAGACACCGACCCACTTCCACTTGGCATCAATCACACGGCCCTTGCCAACGCATGCCTCCAGCATCTGGGCCACCTCCTTGTCGCTAAACGCGTCGCCGTCCTCGTTCAACTCCTTCACCCGGCGCTTGATGTCCTTGCGCAGCTGCGTCACCTGAGCCCTCTTCAGCAGCGGCTCAATCAATCTGCGGGCATTGTCGCGCTGGGCGGTGTCCTCAAGCGACGCAATCTGCTCCACCACGTTCTCGTAGGTCACACGGTTCGACCACTCATCGTTGTTCTTCCATTGTTCAAGCGTCTCCGTCAGAGCAGCATTCTCGCTCTCCAGCGCTGCCACACGCTGCTTCAGCTGCTCATACTCATCCATCATCTGCTGGACGTTGCCCAGACAGTTCATCCACTCCGCCACGAAGGCCTTCGTCACTTGCAAAGGGTCTTCGCCCTTCTCTTGATTTAATATCATCTCAGTCATAAAAAATAATGAATATATAGTTTTAGAAATAAATGGTTAGGCTACCAGTCAAAAAAACGACCCGCCTCCTTGAAGGCGAATCAAGGTAGAAGGTGGTGGGTTGTAACAACACCTCCTTTCTGTTTGCAAAATTACAAAAAACCATGAATTCCCGCAAGCATTTCAGATGAAAAAATTGAAAAAACAACTTTTTCTTTTCCTTGCCAGAAATTATTTCCTGCGAATAATTTGTTATTTTCCGATTATTCTTTGTATATTTGCAGCATCAATAGACAGAGAAATCGGAATTTAACATGAAACTGATAAAAATACAGTCAAGCAAAGACCCGCTGATAGCGCAAGTTCCAGAACTCTACGAGTCTGCTTTTCCCGAAGCGGAGAGAACTAACACTGAACGTTTCCTTTGGATGATAGACCACTGCCAGGAAATGTCTTTTTATGCCATCACTGAAGATGACGACTTCTGCGGTATGGCTGTAGTATTTGAATTAGGCATATGTCGT
>ONCG01000031.1:0-28215 GCA_900316285.1 uncultured Prevotellaceae bacterium | reverse complement strand
AATCCTGAATGACGCACACCTCGACCCCTCCTGTGTCCTTATGCTTATCAGTACCCACCCTCTTTCCGATGCCGACGAATGCCAGCGCAGAGTGGTAGAGACGATATACAAGCCTATGCAGGCAGAGGAGGTATAACTCTGAACCATCATAAATTCCAATTTATCCGCGAGCCGAGAGCAGAACCGAACTATTTAGAGTTATGCCGAAACGATTACCATTAACATGTCGCAGATAGGCGATGTGAATGCCGACGGAGAGTTGAATGCAGCCGACATCACAGCTGTGGTGAATGCCATTCTCGGGAAATAAAGAAACATAGAGTTTTCTAAATTCCGCACTTTTTTCTTGGGCATGATATAGAATTTGACCCAATGGAGCGCTGAAAGTGCGACAGAATACAGGCAGGCGGTGGAGCGAAGCGACGCTCGGCGACGAAGGAGACGCTTTCGTAGCGTCGCGGAGAAAGAACCCCTGCTTATTGTGTCAACAACAAATCAAACCCCGACGGGGTGACAGAAATTCTGTCGGGCCTTCGGCACTTTTTTCTTGTTGCATCCTTAGCAGGGGTTTCGTGCTACGCACTCCCCCTCCGTCGCCAGAGGAGTTCTGGCTCCCCTCATCAGGCACGGATGGCCATCGGGCCATCCTCTAAAGGCCTTCTTCGCCGACTGCCTGTAATCTTACCGCCCCTTCTGGGCTCGTCTCGCTGGGTGTTCGTTGCCTATTGTTCGGTCAGACACAGGGGTCTGCCCCTACACGTTGGATGCATTGGTTTTAAGTTCTCAAGGCTTTGCCCCTACGCGTTATTGGCCATTTCTTCACAAGGTCTTTCGTAGTCATATTCAGTTCATTATCCTTGCCGAGGGAACAAATCGCCGATGAAATCGCGCGTTTTTTCGGTTCTGTTTATAATAAAAGCGGGTGGTGGAGCGTTATCATTTTGATTACAGATGTCAGAGAACTATTCACATATCCTGAAATACACCGGTATCTTCGGCGGTGTGCAAGGCATCAGCATCCTGGTAGGCATCGTGCGTACAAAGCTCGTGGCGGTCCTGCTGGGTACTGAAGGCGTGGGCTTGGCGTCGCTCTTCAACTCTACCATCAAGCTGGTGGGCGACTCCACAAACCTCGGCTTGTCGGTGAGTGCTGTACGCGAAATCTCCGATGCCTACGAGAAAAATGATGCCGAACGACTGAACCACAGCATCAAGCTCATTCGCTCGTGGAGCCTGCTCACGGCTCTGCTGGGTATGCTGGTGTGTCTGGCTGCCAGTCCGCTGCTGAACAAATGGACGTTCACGTGGGGCGACCACACGTTGCACTTCGTCCTGCTCTCGCCAGTTGTGGCCTTACTGGCCATCACGGGTGGAGAGATGGCCGTGCTGAAGGGCACACGCCGGCTGAGGGCGCTGGCCGAGATTAGCATCTACAATGTGGTGGCCTCGCTGTTGGTGACGGTACCACTTTATTATTTCTGGCGCGAAGCCGCCATCGTTCCCGTGCTGTTCCTCGTGGCGCTGGTGCAAATGCTACTCACCATCGGCTATTCCTATCGCTTCCATCCCCTGCACGTCTCGCTCAGTAAGCTGTTGCTACGTGAGGGACTTGGCATGGTGTGGCTGGGCGTGGCCTTTGTGCTGGCAGGCATTATGGGTAGTGGAGCCGACTTGGTCATTCGAGCCTACTTGAATACCGCCGACTCACTCGACGCGGTTGGCCTCTATAGCGCTGGCTATGTGATGACGATGACCTATGCAGGAATGGTGTTCTCGGCAATGGACACGGAGTTTTTCCCGCGGCTGTCGGGAGTACCTGAAGTGGGAGCAAGGCTGAATGCGACCGTGAATAGTCAGATAGAGGTGTGCATGCTGCTGGTGTCGCCGATGCTCGTGTTGTTCCAGATGCTGTTGCCCATCTTGCTTCCTGCTCTCTACACGGGTAAGTTCATGCCTGCGCTGGGCATGATGCAGGTCATGGTGATAGCGATGTTCATCCGTGCCGTGAAGCTGCCCATTTCCTATCTGCCGCTGGCCAGGGGCGACTCCCGTTCCTACCTGCTCATGGAAGGCTGCTACGATGTGGTGGTCGTCGCGCTAGTCATCCTTGGGTTCCGCTACTATGGGCTGACGGGCGCAGGCGTTGGCATCACGCTGGCCTCGGTCTTCGACTTCTTCATGCTCTTCTTCTACATGCGTTGGCGCTATCAATACAAGATGTCGGCAACGGTGGTCAGATACATCGCCCTGCAGCTGCCACTCATCATCGCCTCGTTTGTGCTGACGCTCAGCTTCGTGCCAACTGCGGTCTACTGGCTGGCAGAGTTTGTGCTCACGGTGGTCAGCGCAGCCATCTCCTTGCGCATTCTGCACGATAAGACCCATCTATGGGAAAAACTCACCGAACGATGGAAAAGAATCTGGAAAAAGTAAGCATCCTCGTTGCCGTCTACAACGCTGAACGGTGGCTCCGCAGCTGCCTGGAGTCGTTGTGCTCGCAGACGTGGAAGAACATCGAGGTGATCTGCGTCGACGACGCCTCTACCGACGGTTCATGGGCCATTCTTGAGGAGTTTGCAGGTCGCGACAAGCGCTTCGTGGTGCTTCATCTCGACCAAAACTGCGGGCAGGCGCATGCAAGGAATGTTGCCTTGGAGAAGGCCACGGGAGGACTCGTTTGCTTTGTGGACAGCGACGACTGGCTGTCGCCCGATGCCTTGGAGAAGACCGTAGCTATGTTCCGAAGCAACGACCGTATAGACAGCGTGCTGTTCGACCTCTGCTATTGCGACAGCGAAGGTGTTCCCATGCGCTATTTTGAACGTACGGCAAGCAGGGTGATGACGGGCCGCGAGGCATTCGTGGGCAGTCTTACATGGAGGATTCACGGCGTCTACATGGTGCGTGCGCAGCTGCACAAGGAGTATCCCTACGACGAGTCATCGCGCACTTATAGTGACGACAACACCACCCGCCTGCACTACCTGCATTCGCGCCAAGTGGGGTGGTGCGACGGCATTTATTTCTACCGGCAACATGATGATTCGGTAACCCACAAGGTCGACGTGAGCCGCTTCAACTACCTGAAGGCTAACGCCAGCATGAAGGCACAACTGTTGCAGGAACATGTCGCTGACGACATTCTCTCGATTTACGAGAACGAACGCTGGAAGAACTGCGTTGGGCTGCTGATGTTCTACTTTGAGCACAAGTCGGAATTCTCGCCTGAAGAACGCGCCGAGGCCTTGCAGATTGTCAAGGACACCTGGGCTGGAATCGAGACGAAACGCCTTTTCCCACGCAACCATTACAAACTGGGCTACATGCCGCTACACGGCCATTGGCAGGCATTCCTCTGGCAGGAAAAGTTGTATTTCCGGCTCAGAAAGATAAAGGGCAGCGTGTAGGGGCACTCCACCACCTCAGTCCTACGGAAGACCATTGAAATCGTCTAAATTACATCGCTTTCGAAAAAAAATGCGGGAAAACGATGGCCGAATGAAGAATATTTCGTATTTTTGCCAAAGAAACTTGTCAGCATGCCTACTGACATGTGATTGCTAACGTACATATTACAGCCAACAAACAAATAAAATACCGCATACATCATGACGCTCATCATCCTTGCCGTAATGCTGGTGTCGCTCATCCTGATTTCTACCGAGCACTTCACCAATATCAACAAAGCAGCCATCGCCATCTTTGCAGGAACGGTGGGGTGGGTGCTCTACATCTGCTATGGAACCGACTTCATCATGGGACAGCATGCCGCCGACTATGGCAGCTACCTCTCGGGCATGAAGGCGACGAGTGTCACGGCGAAGCATTTCATCGCCGGCGAGATTTTCCTTCCCTACGTGGGCAAGGCGTCAGAGATTGTGCTGTTCCTGCTGGCTACGATGACGATTGTAGAGATTCTGAGCAACAACGGCTGCTTCGACTTCCTTTGCCAGCTGCTGAAGACCCGCAACAGCCAGCGCATGCTCTGGAGTCTGGCTGCCATCACATTCTTCATCTCGGCAAACCTCGACAACCTCACCACGACACTCATGATGCTCATCATGATGCATGGCATCATACAGAGCCGCCGCCAACGCATGATCTTCGGATCTGCCATCGTGGTATCGGCCAACTGTGGTGGAGCGCTTACCGTTATTGGCGACCCGGCAGGACTGGTGTTGTGGAACATGGGAGCCGTGTCGGCCACGAACTTCTCGATGCTGATGCTGTTGCCTTGCCTGGTGGCATGGGGCATCACCATCTGGCTCATCGGACGTATGCTTCCTGAGCGTTGCGATACCGACTGGATTGTGATGCCTTATCGCGGCGACGACACCCGACTTACCGTCTGGCAACGTCTGTTGATGCTCTTTGTGGGCATTGGTGGACTGTGGTTCATCCCCACATTCCACAACATCACCAAGCTCAGTCCCTTCCTCGGGGCGTTGTGCGTGTTGTCGGTACTCTGGGTGGTGAACGAGCTCGTCAACCGACATCTGATGAATCCCGACCAGATTAATCATCGTAAGCCGCAAATCCTGAAGTATAGCGTCATTCAGATGATTCTCTACGTCATGGGCATCCTCCTGGCTATGGGTGTGGTGACCGAGACGGGACTTTTCGTGCAGCTGTCTGAATGGTGCAGCCGACATGTTGGCGATGTATGGCTGATGGGCGTGTTGGCAGGCTTGATGAGTAGTATTGTGGAGTCGTTTGCCTCCTGCATGAGCTTCTTCTCGCTCTATCCGCTTACCGATGCCGCAACAGGTGTGTCGCCGGCATTCATGTATAACGGAGAATATTGGCGCATCGTAGCCTATTGCACGGCGATGGGAGGAAACATTCTGGCCGTGGGGTCTATCTGCGGATTGGCCATGATCAAGATGGAGCGTATACACATCGGCTGGTATTTCCGACATGTTGGTTGGAAAGCACTCGTGGGAACCATCGTAGGTTTGCTGGTGATGTTCCTCATGACGGCTTATTTCGGATAAATGTAGGGACGCGACGTGTCGCGTTACTGGAGTGGGAAAACATATCTCAGAAAAAATGTAGGGACGCGGCGTGCCGCGTGATTGCAGTGGGAAAACATATCTCAGAAAAAATGTAGGGACGCGACGTGTCGCGTGATTGGAGTGGGAAAACAAAATCATATAACCCAGAGGGGATAGTCAGCCCAACATGCTCCAGTTACGCGGCACGCCGCGTCCCTACATCAATTGGACGGGCAGACACGGGAGTCTGCCCCTACGACTCTCCCCCTACGACTCTCCGCTCTCCGCTCTAAACTCTCAACTCTCCGCTCGACCCGTAGGGGCGCTCATTCCCGAGCAAGCTCGCCTACCCGTAGCCTTTCGTAGCGAAGCGGAGAAAGAACTCTAAACTCTAAACTCTCAACTAAACTACTCCCTATACATCCACTTCAGGAAGCGGTTGAGCAAAGGCAGGTTGAAGCGGAACCAGCGATACTTTGCCACAGGCTTTCCATCGAATTTTAGAATGAAATCCCTATCACGACTTTTATTGAAAGGCAGGCCGGCATTCATGAAATGGAAATGCTGGCAACCGGCTGCCTTGGCTGCGCTAATGGCGTCGTAGAACACAACGGCCTCAGGATGGAGTAGGGGGTGGCTCTTGCGCTTCGAGGCCGCAAACCACAAGTAAGCCTTGTTGTCAGAATAGATGCATGCGCAGGCTCCGATAGGCTTGCCGCCATACTCGGTCATAAAGAGATGGGCATGTGGATCGTTGTGCAACTCCACGAAGTAGCGATAGGAAGGGAGGAAGGTACGGAACTTCAGCCGGTGGTAGGAGCGCAACAGCTTATAGAATGGCTGCAGGTCGTCGGCTTCGCCTAGTTCGCGGGTGGTAACCCCTTGTGCCTTACTACGCTTCACATTTCGTAGCAGACGTCGGTCGATGTTCACCTCGTCGGGCCAAAGGTGAAGCGATTGATACACCTCCTGCCAGCTCACGGGGAAATAGCCCTCGTCGCGAAAGTGGCGATAGCCGAACATCTTCTGGCTGATGTTGCTGAACTCCACATACAAGCAGAGCGCAATCTTAAAGCGTCGGGTGATGGCCTTCAGCATCAGGCCGAACACTTCGTCGCGGTCTACATCGTCGGCATAGACACCCTCGCCATAGACTCGCCCTTGCGAGAACAAATAGGGAGGAATGAGTGAGCCTCGGCGCCTGGTAACCGCCAGCATGTGGGCCGCAACGGTTCCATCGTCGCGCTCAGCCACAGCCATATAGGGAAAGTGGCCCGACGTGACGGCAGCAATCCTGAATAACTCCCGGCTATGAAAGAAGCTCTTCTCGGAGACATCAGGAAGCTCATCGTAGTGCTCTATGATGCGAATCTTCACACTCATTTGGAAAAACTCTGGGCTGACAACCCCGTTAGTTCGTTGCAAAGATAATGTATAGAGCGCGAAAAACCAAGTTATTTTTCTTTTTTAACCTTCAAACCATTCGGTTTTAGATTAAATTATGTACCTTTGCAGACAAGAATGCAGCGTTCCGGCTCTGCCGCTGGCGCGCCTTACCCAGGTTTTGCAGCTCCTTCGTGGGGCTTGCCGCCTGGCTCTCAAGGTGTGCGAGAGGAAAGTCCGGGCAGCATAGGACGCTCCACTTCTGAAAGTAGAAGCTGTCTGCGAAGGCAGGTTAGGGCAGAAGAAAACAACCGCTCCGCTTAAGGGAGTAAGGGTGAGAAGGCGGTGTAAGAGACCACCAGCCGGCGGGTGATCGTCGGGCTGTGCCCACTGGAGGCTGCAAGTTCATGTATACCATTGACCGAGGGTTGTCCGCCCGAGTTCCCCTGAGGATGCAATGGAGGGTAGAACGCTTGAGCCGCGGGGTGACTCGCGGACTAGATAAATGGCAGGCACCTGCATCACAGGCGGTCGTCCGTCTGGCAGGAACAGAACCCGGCTTACAGGGACGCTGCATTCCTTTTTCAGAACACAAACAGCTGAGTGCAACGAAAGCTGCAGAGTGAACGAGTAAGCAACGAAAACAGCCTGAGATGAGCAAACTGGAATCGCTGATTCAATTTCTGACCATCGACATCTGGCGCATGAACCATGACGCCAGAGCTGAGAAGCATGGCATGTGGATTGCTGTGTTCAAGAAGCTCTATCTGGCCGTACAGTTCTTCATCGACAAGGGTGTGATGGCTGCTGCCTCGGCACTCACTTACTCCACGCTCCTGGCCATCGTGCCCGTGGTGGCCGTGGTGTTTGCCATAGCTCGTGGCTTCGGCTTCAACAAGTACATCGAGGAGTGGTTCATCAACATGCTGTCGAGTCAGCCACAGGCCGCCGATGCCATCGTGGGGTTCGTCAACTCCTATCTGGTGCATACGCATAGCGGCGTCATCCTGGGCATCGGCTTGATCTTCATGCTCTGGACCGTGCTCTCGCTGATTGACAACGTGGAGATCACGTTCAACCAGATTTGGCAGGTGAAGGAGCAACGGGCCTGGTCGCGCAAGATTACCGACTACATCTCGTTCTTCTTCCTGGCACCCATCGCCATCGTGCTCACGTCGGGTGTGACCATCTTCCTCACCACCATTGCCAAGCAGATGGAGGGCTATATGCTCCTGGGCTCGGCCGTGAGGTTCTTCATCAGCCTCATGCCCTATGTCATCATGGCGGCTGTGTTCATCTCCCTCTACGTGTTCCTTCCCAACACCCGTGTGAAGCTGAAGAATGCCATCGTGCCAGGCATCCTCGCTGGTGTGGCCATGCAGCTGCTGCAGTATTTCTACATCTATTGCCAGATCTTCCTCTCCGGCTACAACGCCATCTACGGCTCGTTTGCCGCCCTGCCGCTGTTCATGCTCTGGGTGCAGCTGTCGTGGACCATCTGCCTCTTCGGAGCCGAGCTTACCTATACCAACCAGAACCTCGAGGAGTTTGCCTTCCGTGCCGAGCCTGACGACATCAGCCATCGCTACCGTTTGTTGCTGTCAGCCATCCTGCTCAGCCGCATCTGCCGTCGCGAAGACATGGAGGAGCCGCCAGCCACAGCTTTCCAGCTGAAGATGGAAACGGGCATCCCGGCACCTGTCGTCAGCGACCTGCTCTACAAGATGACGCAGGCAGGCATTCTGCGCCAGTCTTATTCATCCTTGAAGGATGAGGAAGCTGTCTACACGGCTCTGCAACCCATCGACAAGATTACGCTCGGAACACTCGTCGACCGGCTGGAGGCACAAGGGCTGTGGGAGATTGATGTGCCGCTGAAGCAACTGCTGGAGAGCGACTGTTGGAAGAAAGCCATCAGCATCAGGCAGGACTATCTGCATCAGCTCTACGAAATGAGCATCCGCGATTTTCAACCTGTCATCGAAGAATCATCACCCAAAATAGTATCACCTTAATTAATGATAGAGAAATGGAAATGCCGAATTTACCTGATTTCATGAACTACAAGAACAGATTCTCGCCCGGAGGATTTGTTGAGAAGATATCGCGCATAGCCAAACGCGCCGGCGTCAAGCTGGTATATGCTGCTCTCATTCTTTACTACACGCTCGAGAGCGACCAGGTGTCGCTGAAGGACAAGGCCACCATCATCGGAGCCCTGGGCTACCTCATCAGTCCGCTCGACGTGGTGCCCGATGCTATTCCCATAGCAGGCCTGAGCGACGACCTCGCCGTGCTCATCTATGTGCTCAACCGCATCTGGGGCGACGTGTCGGAAGATGTGAAGGCCAAGGCAAAGGCAAAGCTTGCCACATGGTTCGACGATGACGAGATCCTCAGCGCCGACGATGTGTTCAAGAACAATCCTAACGAGACACCCATCTGATTCCAAACAATACAACGCTTACCAACGTTCCGCAATCATGATCAATTACGACCTTACACGCATCAAGGCCATCATCTTCGACATCGATGGTGTGCTGTCAGCACAAACCGTTCTGATGGACAACAATGGCGACCCACTGCGCTCTGTCAACATTCGCGACGGCTATGCCATACAGCTGGCTCAGAAGATGGGGCTCCGCATCGTCATCCTCACGGGTGCCCGCACAGAGAGTGTCCGCAAACGCTATGAATATCTGGGTGTGGAGGACATCTACCTCAGCTGTGCCGTCAAGGTCAAGGCCTACGAGGAACTGAAAGCCAAGTACGGGCTCAGCGACGAGGAAATCATCTATATGGGCGACGACATCCCCGATCTGCAGGTGATGAATAGGGTAGGGTGCCCATGCTGTCCTGCCGACGCCTGCCACGAGGTGAAAGCTGCCAGCACCTATGTCAGCCACGTCATCGGTGGTCATGGTTGTGGGCGCGATGTCATAGAGCAGGTGATGCGAGCACAAGGCAAGTGGATGGCCGATGCCAAAGCCTTCGGCTGGTAGCAGTTCCTCAAAGCATTCGTCCCTTTTAATCCCTTTTCTCCCCTTTAAACCCTTTAAACCCTTAAAAAAATGCCCCTCATCCTTTCCAGCAACTCACCCCGACGCAAAGAACTCCTGGCAGGCCTCGACATTCCTTTCGAGGTTCGCGTCATCGAGGACATCGACGAGAGCTATCCCGACACCCTCCCTACGGGCGATATTGCTGAATACATAGCCCAGAAGAAGGCTGCGGCCTATGAGGTGGGCAACGACGAGGTGCTCATCACGGCCGATACCATCGTGGTGCTCGACGACCAGATTCTGGGTAAGCCGGCCGATGCAGAGGAAGCCAAGCAGATGTTGCGCAGCCTGAGTGGCATGACGCATCACGTCATCACGGGTGTTTGCCTGAAGTCACGCGACCAGCTGCACCATTTCTCGGTAATCTCGGAAGTCACGTTCAAGACGCTGGCCGAAGAAGAAATCCGCTACTACGTCGAAAACTACAAGCCCTTCGACAAGGCTGGTGCCTATGGCATTCAGGAGTGGATTGGCTACATCGGCGTCACAGGCCTTAGCGGCAGCTATTTCAACGTGATGGGACTGCCTGTGCAACGCATCTACGAAGAGTTGAAGAAATTTAATGTAAAATATTAATAATCAATTAATTAAAAACGCTATGACAGTAATCATTACCATTGCCGTGCTCATCTGTATTGCATTGTGTGGATGGGCCATCGCCGAAATGAAAGGCAACCATTGTGTCTATGAACACTCGGAAGAGGAGACAGCCGTCGAGCAGCAGGCTGCTGAGAACATCAAGAAGAACGGCTTCCACGAGTTAGGCATCAAGGACGTCATCGCAACCATCAGCACCAAGGGCTTTAAGGCATAAGAGTCTTCGCTCGTATGAATTCAATTGTCCTAGTGCCATGCAAAGGAAAGAGGACAGATTCTCGTACGCTTGTCCTTTTTCACGATGTGGCTAAGGATGAATAGAACCCTTGTGTGTTTAAAGCGACAATGTCGCGTGTAAGGTGTAAACAACTCATCTTTGTAAAGAACCTGCCAGAATCTTAGAAGACGTGCTCCCAAACCAATGGGGGCACGTCTTTTGTGCAATTGTCGAGAGTTATGTTGAGGTGGTTATTTATCATAATATTGAGTACCTTTCCTCGATACCCACTTTTTAAATATAAGCGGCATTATGATAAATAGGTAATATTGAAATGAGAAGAATAACGATGAATGATAGTACACCTCCTCTCCACTATTAACCTATTTCATTAAAATGTAGGGACGCGGCGTGCCGCGTTACTGGCGAAAGTTGAACCAACTCTTTTTTCTGAGATATGTTTTTTCCTTTCCAACAACGCGGAACGCCGCATCCTTACATCAATTCAAAGAAGATGAATTCTTGATAAACCTTCTTACTTGGCAAGAATCTCGTTGCAAAGCGTGTAAGACTTCACCAGCATGCGAGGAATATGGAACGGGCCTTTGAAGAGATTTCCCTTAGCCGGCTGTGCAACCGTTCCATCGCGATGCAGATAGCCATACCATTCGCCAAACTCCGCATCAGGGAAGTGGCTGTAGGTCCAATCGCTAATGAGCTGATGACGCTGGCGGTATTTCTCGTCGCCAGTAGCCAAGTATGCATAGAGCGAACAGATGATGGTTTCGCATTGTGGCCACCAGAACTTCATGTCCTGCGAATAGTCCTGCGGCGGCAGGTTCTTGCAGTCGCGGAAGTTGATGATGCCACCATACTCATCGTCCCATCCCCAGTCCCATGACCAGTCGAAAATCTGCAGGGCGAGCTGTTTGAGGTCTTCATCCCATCCACGGAGCTTCGATTCCTCCAGGATGAACCAAGCCGTCTCGATGCAATGGCCAGGATTGATGGTACGCGTAAGATTGGTGTCGATAAACTCTCCATTGGGGCCCACGGTCTCCAGCAAGCATCTAAATTCGGGATGAATGAAATAACGTCTGAGTCGTTCGATGCTCTCATCAATCTGCTGCGTTAGCTTATCGTCTGGGAGCACGGCACGAATGCGAGAGCCCACGTTGATGAGGATCATCACGATGGAATGGCCTTGTAACTCCACACCAGCCTCAAATTTTGGCTCGAGGAAGCCCGGTGTGGCCAAGAAACGCTGTGTGTCCTTAAACACCTTCAGGGCCTTTAGGGCATACGACATATCGCCTGTTGCCAAAGCATATTCCGACATGGCAATAGCGGCAAAGGTCTCGGAGAACACATAACGACGCTTGCGCAGAGGACGTCCGTCGTCTGTGATGCTAAAGTACATGTGCCCATTGGCGTCGAAGCAATAGCGTTCGATGAAATCGAGTGTGCTACGTGCTGCATCGAGCCATTCCTGCCGATGTTCCACATTATTATAAGCGAAGGCACAGACAAAGGCAAAACGCCCCTGGAACCACACACTTTTCGTCGTATCCATCAGACTCCCGTCGCGGTTCAGGCAGGTGTACACTCCCCCATGCTTGCGGTCCCAACCGTATTTCATCCAGAAAGGCATCACGTTGTTGAGCAGCTCGTCTTTATATTGCTCAGCCCACTTTTCGAAGTATGCTTTGTTATCGATATTCATATCCATAACTAATTGATTATTAATATTTTAATACTTAAAACTTATTGCAACGCTCGAAGAAGCCAATGGCCTCGAGTTCAGCCTTCATGGCGGCTTCTTCCTCAAGCGTCATATTGCGGAAAGGCACGCGGTTGGGTCCCAGGTCGAAGCCCAGGAGTTTCATGATGCGCTTGCCGCCCACGATGTTTCCACGATAGTGGCAGATGACGTTGATGACCTCCTGCGAGAAGTTCTGCTTTTCGCGGGCAGTCTCGATGTCTCCCCTACTCCATGCCTCAATGATTCCTACGAGTTCACGGCCATTGTAGTTCGTGGTACCACCGATACCGCCTTGTGCGCCACCTTGCGCCAAGCTGGGCAGAATGGTCTCGTCCTGGCCATGCAGCATGTCGTATTTCCCGTTCTTATAGAGTCGGCATTGGTTGTACTCGTAGAGACTCTCAAACGTGTATTTGATGCCGGCAAAGTTAGGAATGCGGCCATCGACAGCCTTCAGCAGGTCGAGCATGGGAAGGTAGGCACCATTGAAGGCAGGAATGTGATAGTAGTAGAACGGTAGCTCTGGAGCCGCGCTGGCTATGGCCTCGCAATACTTCACCAGTTCTTCAATACGCCCGATGTGTGGGAACGGAGGTGCCATTGAACCGATACCCCAGGCACCAAGGGCTTGTGCGTGGCGTGCCAGTTCCTGACTCTCGCGCAGACAGCAGCTGCCCACGTGCACAATCACCTTGAATCCCTCAGGAGCCACGCTAATCCAGCGCTCTGCCAACTGCTTGCGATCCTCGGTAGTCAGCATGTATCCCTCACCCGACGAGCCGTTGATGAAAACGCCTTTCAGTCCGTTTTTGTGAAGCATCTTGGCGTATGCCTCGATGGGTTCCAGGTTGATGTCACCATTCTCATGCATGGGTGTGAACGGGGCATCGATAAGTCCGATAATCTTTTCCATAATTTTCAGTTGATGTTGTTTAGGTTTTATAATTTTTCGTTGATATTGCTTAGGATTCAAAGATGATTGATTCATTGGCGCTCAATGGTCAGAACGTACTTCGTAGCGTCTGAAACGGCAGCAACGGATGCTGTGCGCTCTCCTATCAGCCAGACGATTTGTCCTGCGGCATCGGTCATCACCAGCTGACAACGCTTTTCATAGAGAGAGCGTTTGCGGTCGGTGAGATAGTCGCTCACCAACTTCTTTCCTTTCATACCGTAAGGCAGGAAGCTGTCACCCCTCATCATGGGTCTGATGACCAACGGGAACTGCACCTTCTCAGCATCCAAACAAGCCACGTCGGGTGATTTGTTCACGATGAAATCGCATGTTTTCTCAACTGTGGAAAGCACAAAGCGGCCCATAGCACCAAGGTCGTAGACCACCGGTTTGACCTCGGCTGCCAAATCAGAAGAGATAGCAGAATCAGAAGAGATAGCAGGAGCCAGGGGCAACGTCTTGGGGACAAGGTTTTCGGCCAGGTGTGGATCGTCCTTTCGGTAGACCAACAGCTCTCCCCTGTCGGCAACAGCCACATGCGACGTGCTCTCCCATTGTAGCGACTCGTTCCTGCGCATCGCGTCTGCGCTTCTTAAAAGGAGCGAAGCATGCATATACTCGCACAAACTGGCACTAAAGCCATAGCGATGAAGACAAGTGAAGAGAACATACTCATTCGCCGTTAGCTCATCGATAAGGAAAGTCTTCAAATCGTCGGTTTCATCGACTGTGGCACGCTGGCACCTTTTCTGCAGGGCTTCGTTAAAGAGTTCTTCTGCCCGGCCCATTCTTTCGGCTGTGAGCGCGATGTTCTCGCTGGCTGAGGGATTCACCTCATGCAGCAACGGCAGCACTTGCAGACGAATCTTGTTGCGCATCACATCGGGCACAAGATTGCTGCTATCGGTCACAAACGTGGCTCCGCAATCGGCCAGGTAGTCTTCAATCTCCCGTCGGCTCGCGCACAATAAGGGTCGGAGGAGTAAAACACTTGAACCCTCGCCCTCTGCCGTCTTCACAGGCAGAAAAGACGAAGGACGCATGCCCGCAAGCCCGTGGATGCCAGTTCCGCGCAAGAGGTTCATCAGCACGGTTTCTACATTATCATCAAGATGATGAGCAACGCAAACACCTTGAATATCAATCGATTGCGAAAGTTGATGAAAGTATTGGTACCGCAATTCGCGGGCAGCCATCTCTATGCTCAGATGATGGAGGTCGGCAAAGGTTTGTGTGTCGAAATGCACCCGATGAAATGGCGTATTTTGCTCTTTGCAGAGCTGTTCGCAGAACTGCTCGTCACGATCAGACTCCTCACCACGCAGATGAAAGTTGCAATGGACGGCCTCCACCTCATAGCCCAAACTGGACAGCACCCGCAGCAGACACACGCTGTCGGCACCTCCCGAGAGTGCTACCAGATAGCGATGGCGGGAGTTCAGCAGCTGATGGCGTGTGATGAAATCGCCGATTTTATCTTCGAACGGGTGTCTCATGCTACGTCGGGTGTTTGTCGATTGGGCGCAAGCAACCTTGCCTACACCTTACTTATATAGATTATTCTACATACAACACCAGTCCCTTCAGGTATTCGCCTTCGGGATGATAGATGTTGATGGGATGGTCGGCAGGCTGATGCAGCTGATGGAGGATGCGCACACGGCGTCCTGCCTGGGCAGCTGCCGTGAAGACGGCATTACGGAAATGTTCCTTCGTGACCACCTGGCTACAGCTGAACGTGAAGAGGATTCCACCGCTCTTGATGCTTTGGAACCCCTTGAGATTCAAGCGTGTATAACCCTTCAGGGCGTTGTGGAGAGCGCCGCGATGCTTGGCAAAGGCAGGCGGGTCGAGCACGATGAGGTCGTATTGATTCTCGTTGGAATCGAGGAATTTGAAGGCATCGTCGCAGAAAGCCTGATGGCGTGCATCATCGGGGAAGTTCAGAGCCATGTTCTTATTGGTGAGCTCAATGGCCTTAGCGCTACTGTCGACGGAATGCACCAACCGGGCACCACCTCGCATGGCATAGACCGAGAAGCCGCCAGTATAACAGAACATGTTCAGCACGCTACGTCCCAGCGAGTATTGCTCAAGCAGATGGCGGTTTTCACGCTGGTCGACAAAGAAGCCCGTCTTCTGGCCATGCAACCAGTCTACCCGGAACTTCAGCCCATTCTCAAGGGTGATGTTCTCGTCGCTACCGCCCACCAGGAACTCGTTCTCCTGTCCCAGCTCAGCCTTGTAGGGAAGTGTGGTCTCGCTCTTGTAGTAGACATGCTTGATGCGATGGCCCATCACCTCGACCAAAGCCTGGCAGATGTCATGACGGCAAACGTGCATGCCTACGCTATGAGCCTGCATGACGGCGGTTTGTCCATAGCAGTCGATAACGAGTCCAGGCAGGTTGTCGCCTTCGCCATGTACCAGTCTGTAGGTGGTGTTCTTTTCGCTATCGGCCAGTCCAATGGCCTGTCGCATCTGAAGTGCCGACCGCAGCCGCTCAGTCCAGAAGGAATGGTCAATCTTGATGTCATCGAACGATAGTACACGTACGGCAATAGAGCCTACCTGCGCATGTCCTACGGCGATGAAATCGCCCTTTTCTGTAAGTACACGCACAAATTCTCCCTCCTCGATGCCTTCATCGGCCCGAAGGATGGCACCTGAAAATATCCAGGGGTGGAAACGCTGGAGAGAACTCTCCTTGCCTCGTTTGAGGACGATGGTCTTGTAGTCTGCCATATTTGTTGTGACGGTTTTGTCTGTTATTGCTGGGATTCGTTATGCTCCGTTTCCTCCTCGACGACCTTTTCCAGCACGTAGTCGCCAGACTCAATCAGGTATTTAATCTCCTTGTAGAGCTGAATGCACGCCCAGGCATCGGTTGCCGCATAGAGTTTCTGTCGGTCATCGAGGGTGTCGCGGTCCCAATTGGTGAGTTGTTGGCGCTTGCTGATTTTCTTGCCAAAGATGTTAGCGTAGAGCTTCTGCAGGCTCAAATCCTCGATGCCCAGCTGGCCGACAAGGTTCTGAAGATCGATGAAACGGCCAGGTTTGAAGTCTGTGCGACGTTTCAACGAAAGGATGTCGTCATGCCAAGAGAGGCCTATCATGGGCACATCTTTGTTTTCGAGCAGGCGAATGATGGCTGGTGTCATTCCCGTCTTGTTCAGCCGGAAGAGGAAGCAGATGTCTTCTGTTGATACTTGAAGCAAGGCCACCTTGTAGTTATCGCCCTTGCGGAACGAAGGTCTCGTCTCTGTGTCGACACCAAGAATGGGCTGCGAGAGCAGGAATTTTACAGCCTTTTCCGTTTCTCCCGCCGTCGTAATGACGACGATGCGTCCTTGGAACGATGCAACGGGCAAATCGGTAATATCGTGCTTATTAAACTTGTTATAAATGACTTTTTTCATCGTTTTATGGCTTTCGATGTGCAAAATTAGAAAAAAAGTGCGAAAAATTTGTCAGAATATGAGTTTTTTCCGCTAATTTTGCAGTTAAATTTGATAAATAACTAGTTATGGCAAAGAAAAAAGCTGATCGCAAGCCCAAGAATGTGTCGCAAGCGGTCGGATTTCAGAATATTCTCAGCAACGAGAAAACCGATTTCATCTTAGGAATCATTCTCATTTGTTTGGCGGTGTATGTAACCATCGCCATGATTTCGTATTTCACCACCGGTCAGGCCGACCAAAGTATTTTGGAAGACCTCCGACCAGGTGAATGGCTCAACACGGACCGACAATTTGCAAATTATTGCGGTTCCATCGGAGCTATACTGGCCTACACGTTCATCACGGTGAACTTCGGATTGTCGGCTTTCTTGATTCCCGTCTTCATCATTCTGGTGGGATTGCGACTGATGCGCGTCTACAAGGTGAACCTCTGGAAGTGGTTCTTCGGCCTGGCGTTGGTCATGATTTGGAGCTCGGTAACGTTTGCCAAGTTCCTCACGCCGATGATGGGCGACCAGGTGTTCAATCCCGGCGGCAACCACGGTTTGTTCTGTGTGCAGCAGCTGGAGAACATCGTCGGTCCTCCGGGACTCACAGCTATTTTGCTTATTGTGGCTCTTGCCTTCCTCACCTATCTGAGCGCAGAAACCATCGAGGTCATCCGTAAAGCGTTGAATCCGGTGAAATACCTCACGTCGAAGATTAAGTTCACCGTCACGAACACCCAGCAAAGGGATGGTGAGTCGAGTGGCGACCTGGAACCTCAATATCCCGTAGATACGGCTTCTGGCGTGATAGATTCCACGGAGCTGCCTCGCGAAGATGAGCACTCTGTTGTTGTTGAGTTGCCGACTACTGGTGAGGGGACGGCCACAAAACCCGAAAAGGCGGCTACAACAAAGCCCGATGGTGGTACTGCAGGACTTACGGTGGAGGTAGGAAAGGAAGATGCCAAGGCCGATGGCAAGACACTTTCAGTCAAGGAACTGTCGACGCCCATCAATCCTCGTGAGCCGTTCTTGAACTACAAATTCCCCACACTCGACCTGCTGAAGAAGTACGACAACGCAGGCAAGCCGGAAGTGGACATGGAGGAAATCCGTGCTAACAACCAACGCATCGTGGAGGTTCTGAATTCCTTCGGTGTGGCCATCAAGGAGATCAAGGCTACGGTGGGTCCGACCATCACGCTCTATGAGATCACACCTGCCGAAGGTGTACGCATCTCGCGAATCCAGAATCTGGAGAAGGACATCGCCCTGAACCTTGCTGCCCTCGGCATTCGTATTATCGCCCCGATGCCCGGCAAGGGAACGATTGGTATTGAGGTGCCGAACAAGAAGGCGAACATCGTGTCGATGGAGAGCATCCTGAACTCCAAGAAGTTCCAGGAGTGCAAGATGGAGTTGCCCATTGCCTTGGGTAAGACCATTACCAACGAAGTCTACATGGCCGACCTCGCCAAGATTCCTCATCTGCTTGTGGCTGGTGCCACCGGTCAGGGTAAGTCGGTAGGTCTGAATGCCATCATCACCTCCCTACTCTACAAGAAGCATCCCAATGAGCTGAAGTTCGTGCTGGTAGACCCGAAGAAGGTTGAATTCAGCGTCTACACGCCTCTCGCCAACCACTTTATGGCAACGCTTCCCGAGAACGAGGAAGAGCCTATCATTACCGATGTAACGAAGGTGGTGAGAACGCTGAACTCCCTCTGCAAGCTCATGGACACGCGCTATGACCTGCTGAAGATGGCTCGCGCGCGTAACATTAAAGAATATAACGAGAAGTTCATCAACCACCAGCTCGACCTCACCAAGGGTCATGACTACATGCCTTATATTGTCGTGATCATCGATGAATTCGGCGATTTGATCATGACGGCTGGCAAGGAGATTGAACTCCCGATAGCACGTATCGCCCAGCTGGCACGTGCCGTGGGTATCCACATGATTATTGCTACACAGCGCCCGACGACAAACATCATTACGGGAACCATCAAGGCTAACTTCCCAGGACGCATGGCCTTCCGCGTGATGTCGCAGATTGACTCGCGTACCATTCTCGACCAAAAGGGTGCCGACCAGCTGGTAGGACGTGGTGACATGCTCATCCTGATTGGCAGCGAGCCTGTGCGTGTGCAATGTGCATTCGTCGACACGCCTGAGGTGGAGCGTATTAATAAATATGTGGAAGAGCAGCCTGGTCCTGTGGAGCCGCTTGAATTGCCCGAACCTGCAGCCGAAGGTGGAGATGCTGGTGGCAATGGCGGTAACGGCGGTGGTGCCAGCGGTCCGCTCGACCCACTCTTCGAGGATGCCGCCCGTGCCATTGTCATGACTCAGCAGGGTTCCACCAGTATGATTCAGCGTCGATTCTCCATTGGCTACAACCGTGCAGGTCGCCTCATGGATCAGCTGCACGAAGCTGGCGTGGTGGGCGAAGCCTTTGGCAGTAAGCCTCGCGATGTGCTCATCACAGACGAGAACTCGCTGAACGAATTGTTCCAGCGCCTTCGCGGCTAAAGCTGAGGAAAAATAAACTGAAACGTTAAAGTCGGCCTGCTATCAGTTAAAGAAACGAAAAGCAGGCTAACTTTTTGCCATTTGCGGCGTCATAAGAGAAAACCAATTCAGACGAAACAATGAAAAAGATTATACTAACAGCCCTGCTGATTGTCGCCACCATTGGCGCTACAGCACAGACCAACGCCCGTGTGGCGACAAAGAAGACCACAACTACCGCGACCACCAAGAGTGCAACGGCCAATGCTGCCCAAGCACGCAAGGTGCTCGACAAGACTGCAGCCGTCATCGGTCGCAAGGGTGGAGCCAGCGCCTCGTTCAAGATTTCGAGTGCGAAGATTGGTTCCACGTCGGGAACCATTGCCATCAAGGGAAAGAAGTTCCATGCCCGCACACCTCAGGCCATCGTGTGGTTTAATGGCAAGACGCAATGGAGCTATCTGAAGTCGACCGACGAAGTGAACATCTCCACTCCTACCGAAGCCCAGCAGATGGCCATGAACCCTTATCAGTTCATCAATATGTACAAGTCGGGCTACACGCTGTCCATGACTGCTTCGGGTTCCAACTATAACGTACGGCTGGTTGCCCAGAACAAGAAGCGTAGCGTGCAGGAGATGTATATCACGGTCAACAAGAAGACGTATATCCCCTCACAGGTGAAGATGCGCGAGGGTGGCACCTGGACGACCATCAGCGTGACAGGCTTCAAGGCTCAGAACCAGAACGACGCCACCTTTGTGTTCAATGCCAAGGACTTCCCGTCGGCCGAACTTATCGACCTGCGATAGACAAACAAATACCCCTCCCCCACCCGTCAACATCCTACACTCAGCATGAACATGAGTTACAAATTAGACAAGCATACCTACGGCCTTTTCAAGGCACTTCGCAAACATCGCAAACTGGCTGAGAAGAGAGCCATCAACTACGAACAGAACAAAACTGCCAAGGTGCTCATCTATGTGCTGAGCGGTTTTATGATTGGCTACCTCATCTTCTTTGCCGTGATGCTGGCCATGATTGCCAACAGTAGCGAGTCGCTCACAGCCGTCGAACTCATGATGGGCATCGCTCCTTTCATCTTGCTCATCGACTTTCTGTTCCGGTTCATGGCGCAGCAGACTCCCTCGCAGATTATCAAGCCCTATCTGCTGCTGCCCATTCCACGTGCGCTATGCATCGACACGTTCATCTCCACATCGCTTTTCACGTGGGGCAACACCATCTGGTTTGCCATGCTCCTACCTTACGCCATCATGTCTGTTGTGTTCAGCGAAGGCATCTGGGTGACGCTGGGCTTCCTCTTCGTCTACTACCTGCTCATCCTGGCCAACAGCCAATGGTATGCCATCGCCCGTACACTCATCAATCGTAGCATTCTCTGGTGGCTGCTGCCGATTGCCGTTTATGCTATCATGGCACTTCCCATCATCCTCAAGGGCTTTAGCGAAAAAGGATTTGAGAACTTCTTCGACCTCTATGCCAACATTGGAACGGCCATCAGCGAGGGTCGCCTATGGCCTTATCTGTTAGCGGCAGCTGTGTTGGCTGTCGTTGTAGCCATCAACCGTCGCATTCAGACCGAAAGCATCATGGCTGAGGTTACCAAGACTGAGAAGACCACGCTCCACAGCGTGAGCCGCTTTGCATTCCTCGACCGCTATGGGGAGATCGGACAATACATGAAACTCGAGATTAAAACCATCCTGCGCAACAAGAACCCACGCAAGACGTTCATCTTCGCCACGTTCTTTGTGTTCCTGATCAGTCTGCTGATTGCGCTTACCGATGTTTACGACGGACAGTTCATGACCAACTTCTGGTGTATCTACAACTACGTGGTTTATGGCGCGATGATGCTCATTCGTGTGATGTGCAACGAAGGCAACTACATCGACTGTCTGATGGTACGTCGCGAAAACATTCTCAAGCTACTGCGTGCGAAGTATTTCTTCTATTGCATCCTGCTCCTGCTGCCCATGCTGCTTATGCTCCCCACGGTCTTCTCCGGCAAATGGTCGATGCTGATGTTGCTTTCCTACGCCCTGTTCACGGCTGGATTCCAGTACTTCATTTGCTTCCAGATGGCCGTCTACAACAAGCAGACCATTCCCCTGAACACGAAGTTTGTCAGCAAGAACGGCGTCGAGAACAACTACTATCAGGTAGTCGTACAGCTCGTGGCGTTCTTCTTCCCGCTGATGCTCATCAGCCTTTTGCAGGCGTTCTTGCCCGATCATGTCGCCTATACTATCATGTTGGTCATCGGCCTGGCATTCATCTTCACCCATCAGTTGTGGATGCGCAACATCTACAATCGCATGATGCGTCGCAAGTACATCCTGCTGGAAGGCTTCCGCAGCTCGAGATAATTGATAATTGAGAATTAATAATTGACAATTGATAATTATGATTTCCAAGAGTAATCATAAACTATTCAATATCCACTCTAAACTCTACACTCTAAACTCTCAACTCTATACTGAATCATGAAATTCATCGCCATCATCCCAGCCCGCTATGCGTCAACACGCTTTCCTGGCAAACCACTTGCCATATTGGGCGGAAAACCTGTCATACAACGAGTCTACGAACAAGTGTCTTCGGTCCTCGAAGAAGTCTATGTGGCTACGGACGACGACCGCATCTTCCAAGCCGTGGAGGCATTTGGCGGACGGGCCGTGATGACGTCAGATCGCCATCGTAGTGGCACAGACCGTATTCAAGAAGCAGCCACGACGATTGGAACCGATGCCGATGTGGTCATCAACGTGCAGGGCGACGAACCATTCATTCATCCTTCGCAGATTGAAGCCCTCTGCCGTTGCTTCGACAACCCCACCACGCAGATTGCCACTCTGGGAAAGCCCTTCGAGACCATCGAGGCCGTGAAAAACCCGAATTCGCCCAAGATAGTAGTCGACAATCAAGGCTTCGCACTCTATTTCTCACGTAGCGTCATTCCTTTTGTTCGGGGCGTCGACGAAGCAGAATGGCTCAGCCGCTATCCGTTCCTGAAGCATTTAGGACTCTATGCCTATCGCCGTGAAGTGCTGCGTGAGGTTACCCAACTGCCCATGTCGTCGCTGGAAGCTGCCGAGAGCCTCGAGCAACTGCGCTGGCTGCAGAACGGTTACCGCATTCGTGTAGCCGAAACAAACATCGAGACCGTCGGCATCGACACACCAGACGATCTCGAGCGCGCCGAACAATTCCTGCTTGGAAGAGTGTAGGTAAAAGAAGGGATAAATGCAATCAGCCCGGGGCGATGCCCTGGGCTATTTTGCTGTTGGCCTTTCAGACCGATATTAGCCACCCATGTTGTAAAGCTATTTTTGGTCGACAATACAACTGGTTATTATCAATATGATAATATTGTTTTCTTATGTCCGTTTCTGTTTTCTTCTGCTTTTTGAAGACGCGAGCGTATTACCGCCCCTTGTCTAGACAATCTTTTAAATACTCGACGCACATCTCGGCACAACGCTCACCATCGACGCCGGCTGAGACGATGCCGCCTGCATAACCGGCACCCTCACCGCAGGGGAACAGACCGCGTGTAGCGATGTGCTGCAACGTGTCGGGCAGACGGGTGATGCGCAGCGGACTCGACGTGCGTGTTTCCACGGCGATGAGTACCGCCTCGTTGGTGAGGAACCCACGACTTTTCTTGCCAAAGGCCTTGAATCCTTCCTGCAGCCGCTTGCCCACGAAGGGCGGCAGCCAGAAATGCAACGGACTACTGATGAGTCCTGGCGCATACGAGCTCTTCGGCAGGTCGTACGACAGACGGTTGTTCACGAAATCGGCCATGCGTTGTGCGGGTGCGGTCTGCTTTCGGTTTCCCTGCTGCCATGTGGTGCGCTCCAGCTGCTCCTGATACTCCATCATCTTCAATACGCCATCGCCTTCTACATCCTCCGGCCGCAACTCCACCACCATGCCAGAGTTACTCCATTGCGTGCCGCGACTGGCCGGGCTCATGCCGTTCACAACGATTTGCTCAGGTCCTGTAGCGGCAGGAATGACGAAGCCGCCGGGACACATACAGAACGAATACACGCCGCGACCGTCGACCTGCTGCACAAACGAATACTCGGCAGCAGGCAGATAGCTGCCACGGCCTTCGCGCCGGTGGTATTGAATCTGGTCGATGAGATGCGAAGGATGCTCTAGACGCACACCCACGGCGATACCCTTGGCCTCCATGGCGATATGTGCCTCGGCCAGATAGCGATAGACGTCGCGTGCCGAGTGGCCTGTTGCCAGGATGACTGGTCCATGCCATAGCCTTCCGTCGGCTGTCTCCACGCCATCCACTTCTACGCCTTCTGCACTTTGGACGAGCAGCAGACGTGTCATGCGTGTTTGGAAATGCACCTCGCCGCCACACCTGATAATCGTATTGCGCATGGCCTCGATGACCTTTGGCAACTTGTCGGTACCGATATGCGGATGAGCATCGCTCAGGATGCTGGTCGAGGCACCATGCTGGCAAAACACGTTGAGAATCTTCTCCACCGACCCACGCTTCTTCGAACGGGTGTAGAGCTTTCCATCAGAGTATGCTCCTGCCCCACCCTCGCCAAAGCAGTAGTTGCTCTCACCGTCCACCTGCTGTGTCTTGGTGATCAGGGCGAGGTCCTTCTTGCGCTCGTGTACGTCCTTGCCGCGTTCCAAAACGATGGGTCGGCAACCCAGCTCGATGAGTCGCAAGGCTGCAAACAGTCCACCGGGACCAGCACCCACCACAATTGCCTGCTGTCCGTCGCTCACGTCGGGATAACTGGTGTGGACATACTGGTCGTCCTCCGGCATCTCGTTCTGATACACACGCACGGTGAGGTTGACGAAGATGGTACGCTGACGGGCGTCGATGCTTCTCTTCAACACCCGCACATGGTTGATGCTTTGCCTGCCAATGCCTTTCTCCTGACTGATGTAGTCGGCAATGGCCTGTTCTGATGCCGCCTGCTGGGGCAACACTCTGAGTTGGAATTCGTGAATCATTTCAGTACTTGATTGATGCCTTGCTCGCGATGGCAGATGCGCACCTCGATGCCATATTTCTCATGAATGTGCTCGGCCAGATGCTGGGCTGAATAAACCGACCGATGCTGTCCGCCCGTGCAACCGAACGAGAACATCAGAGACGTAAAACCACGTTGCAGATAGCGTTCCACATGGGCATCGGCCAACCGGTAGACGCTTTGCAGGAAGATGGTAATCTCGCCGTCGTCCTCCAGGAAGCGAATCACGGGCTCGTCGAGTCCCGTCAACTGTTTGTAGGGCTCATAGCGGCCAGGGTTATGCGTCGACCGGCAGTCGAAGACATATCCGCCGCCGTTGCCGCTTTCGTCCTCGGGAATGCCCTTGCGATAGGAGAAACTGAACACGCGCACCACCAGCGGTCCTGTGCCGTCGTACTTCGAGAACGTCGCCGGACCGTCCTGCGGATGCGGCTTGTAGACGTTGCTCTCCGTAGTTTTATATCCATCGGCACGTTTCGGCATCACCACCTTCTGCGGCGCAAACTGAGGCAGTTGACACATGTTGCTGAGCACCTCCTTCAGATAAGGATAGGCGTCGACGGTGGAGTTCTTCAGCAGATTGCGCATGTTGTCCATGGCCGGCGGAATGCTATCTATGAAGTGTCGCTTGCGCTCGAAGTAGCCCCTGAAGCCATAAGCTCCTAGCACCTGCAACGTACGGAAAAGCACGAACAGGTCGAGGCGTGCCTTGAAGTGTCGCTCGGAAGGCACCTCGGTATAGTTCTTCAACGAGTCGTAGTACTCGCCGATGAGGTCGCGGCGCAGCTTGTCAGGATATTTTGCCGATGCCTGCCAGAGGAACGATGCCAGGTCGTAGTAGAATGGTCCCTTGCGCCCACCCTGATAGTCGATGAAGCGCGGCTCGCCGTCCACGAGCATCACGTTGCGGGCCTGGAAGTCGCGATACAGGAAGGCATCGCACGTCTCTGCCGTCAGGTCTTTAGCCAGCATGCGGAAGTTCGCCTCCAGCTTCAGCTCGTGGAAGTCCAGTCCTGTGGCCTTCAGGAAGCAATATTTGAAGTAGTTCAGGTCGAAGAGCACGCTGTCCTGGTCGAACTCCGGCTGCGGATAGCAACAGCTCCAGTCCAGTCCGCGGGCGCCACGCATCTGAATGTTCGGCAGCTCGCGAATGGTCTTCACCAGCAGAGCCCGTTCCTGTTGCGTGTAGCGGCCTCCGGCCTCACGTCCTACGCGCAAGGCGTCGAAGAGCGACTGGTCGCCGAGGTCGGTCTGCAGATAGCGCAGCTCGTCGTTGCTCACGGCGAGGATCTGCGGCACGGGTAGCTGGCGTCGTGTAAAATGTTTCGTCAGACACACGAATGCATGGTTCTCGTCGCGACTGGTGCCAATGCAACCAATCACGCTCTGTCCCTCGCCGTCCGTCATCCTATAGTATTCGCGGTTGCTGCCCGCGCCAGCCAGTCGTTCTGTCTGCACGGGAGCCTCCCCTTTCCATTGTTTGTATAACTTTCGTAATGCTTCCATGCTGCAAAGGTAATAATAATTGTGAAGTTAAAAAAGTTAATAAAGTTAAAGAAGCTAAAGAAGGCCAGGAAGATGCATGCGTTTATCCGAACAATGTACGCTTCGCGTCTTTTATAAAACATAAGAAAACAAACACGGACACAAGAAAACCATGAAACATTACTCACAGTATCTTAAAACATTGCAGTTACAGTCTTGAAACATTGCCTTTGGCCTCTAGAAGCATAGCTTTTAGCGTCTGGAAGCATTGACTTTGGCATCTAAAAGCATTGACTTTAGCGTCTGGAAGCATTGCTTTTAGCGCCTGGAAGCATTGACTTTGGTCCCTAAGAGCATTGCTCTTGGCATCTCAGAGTATTGCTTTGGCTTCTCTAAGCAATATTCAAGCATGTAGGGTGAACAAAGGCGTTCTCTTTGATATAAACACGCTATAAGAATACATACAAAAAAGGAGGATAGCGGCTGAGCCACTACCCTCCTTCATTTGTTGACTTGCTTGGTGATGATTACATCATGCCGCCCATGCCGGGAGCGCCGCCCATAGGCATCTGGGGCTCCTTTTCGGGCTTGTCGACGATGAGACACTCCGTGGTGAGGAACATGCCGGCGATGCTGGCAGCATTCTCGAGTGCCACACGTGCCACTTTGGCAGGATCGATGACACCAGCCTCACGGAGGTCTTCATACTGGTCGGTACGGGCATTGTAACCGAAGTCGCCATTACCCTCACGTACCTTCTGTACGACCACGGCACCCTCACCACCACCGTTGATGGCAATCTGGCGCAGCGGCTCCTCGATGGCACGCTCCACAATCTTAATACCTGTCTGCTCGTCGGCGTTGTCGCCCTTCAGACCCTCTAGGGCCTCCTGAGCGCGGATGTAGGTGGTGCCACCACCAGCCACAACGCCTTCTTCGATGGCTGCACGCGTAGCGCACAGGGCATCGTCGACGCGGTCCTTCTTCTCCTTCATCTCCACCTCAGAGTTGGCACCCACGTAGAGCACAGCCACGCCGCCTGCCAGTTTGGCCAGACGCTCCTGCAGTTTCTCCTTGTCGTACGAGCTCTTGGTGTTCTGAATCTCGTTCTTAATCTGGTTGACGCGGTCCTGGATGGCCTGCTTCTGACCAGCTCCGTTCACGATGGTGGTGTTGTCCTTGTCGACGGTCACCTTCTCGCAGGTGCCCAGCATCTCAAGGGTAGCCTGCTCAAGTGTCAGACCCTTCTCCTCGCTGATGACGGTACCGCCAGTCAGCACGGCGATATCCTCGAGCATAGCCTTACGACGGTCGCCGAAGCCAGGAGCCTTCACGGCGCAGATCTTCAGACCAGCACGCAGACGGTTCACCACGAGTGTGGTCAGGGCCTCAGAGTCGACGTCCTCGGCTATGACGAGCAACGGGCGTCCGCTCTCAGCAGCAGGCTGCAGAATGGGCAGGAAGTCCTTGATGTTCGAAATCTTCTTGTCGTAGAGCAGGATGTAAGGATTCTCCATGACGCACTCCATCTTCTCGGAATCGGTAATGAAGTAAGCGGAGAGGTAACCACGGTCGAACTGCATACCCTCTACAACGCCGATGTGGGTGTCGCGACTCTTCGACTCCTCGATGGTGATGACGCCGTCCTTCGATACCTTGCGCATAGCGTCGGCGAGCAGTTTGCCAATCTCGGGATCGTTGTTGGCCGAGACGGTAGCCACCTGCTCAATCTTGTCGTAGTTGTTGTCAACCTTCTCAGCCTTCGAGGCGATGTAGTCGACGACTGCCTTCACGGCCTTGTCGATACCGCGCTTCAGGTCCATGGGGTTGGCACCAGCAGTAACGTTCTTCAATCCCTCGCTCACGATGGACTGTGCCAGGATGGTGGCGGTAGTCGTGCCGTCGCCGGCATCGTCGCCAGTCTTCGAGGCCACGCTCTTCACGAGCTGTGCGCCTGTGTTCTCAAAGTGGTCTTCAAGCTCCACTTCCTTCGCTACGGTCACACCGTCCTTGGTGATCTGAGGTGCACCAAACTTCTTCTCGATGACCACGTTACGGCCTTTCGGGCCCAACGTTACCTTTACTGCGTTAGCCAACTGATCGACACCTTTCTTCAGCATGTCGCGGGCTTCCATATTGTATACGATTTCTTTTGCCATGATTTTATTTACGATTTACGGATTTACTATTTACGGATTTATAATTCCTTAGCCGATGATAGCCAGCACATCTGACTGGCGCATGATGAGATACTTAGTGCCGTCGAGCTCGAGTTCTGTACCAGCATACTTGCCGTAGAGCACCTCGTCGCCTTCTTTCAGCACCATCTGCTCGTCCTTTGTGCCGTTGCCGGCAGCAACGATTCTGCCACGAAGGGGTTTCTCTTTTGCTGTGTCGGGAATGATGATTCCGCCTACCTTTTCTTCAGCCGCTGTGGGAAGTACCAACACGCGGTCTGCTAATGGTTTGATGTTCATAGTTGTGTTTGTTTTTAATATTTAATAATGTGTATATAATGTTTTCAGTGTCGTTTTTTCTCAAGGTGCGACACAACGCACATAACGAAAAACGTGCCAAACTGCCGAAACTGACAATATGGCACGAAAAATCATGTGGCAGCGTACACAAAAAAAGAGGATGGCAGTTAGGAGGGCACTGAAAAACCCTTCAAGTTAGTAAGGCTTCTCGATTATTAACAAAAAGCAGATTGCATATAACCGTTAATATGCGGATTTGCAATCTGC
>ONCG01000032.1 GCA_900316285.1 uncultured Prevotellaceae bacterium | reverse complement strand
AAAATACGGTAATAACCTATTATAATTCAAATGTTTAGGCAAAAGTCGAACATTATTTGTCTCTACCACCCCTGACCCCTCCTTCCAGAAGGAGGGGACTACAAAACGACTCCTTGCTCTATTTTGACACACCCCCTACGCATCCCCCACAACGAGAAGGCATCTCGGTTTCGCAACCAAGATGCCCGATGAACATTTTTATAAATCGATTATGAATAAATGTGTATTTGCTTGGCTGTCGTCTCGACAGGCAAGACTATTTTTGTATTCGCGTGCAAAGTTACTAATAATTATTCGATTCACCAAATTTCCATGCATCTTTTTTCCTCCTATTTCTCCATGTTTCGCCCCTTTTTTACCCATTTCCCGTCATTACCCCCACATTTACATTTTTTTAACCATTTCCATGGGCGGAAAGTGCTTCGCACGAGTAAGGTGCTTCGCACGGGTAAAGTGCTGCGCACGTTGAAAGTGTAAGGTGCTTCGCACGAGTAAGGTGCTTCGCACGGGCAAGGTGCTTCGCACGGGTAAGGTGCTTCGCACGGGTAAAGTGCTGCGCACGTTGAAAGTGTAAGGTGCTTCGCACGGGTAAGGTGCTTCGCACGTTGAAGTTTATCGGAGCAAGAACCTCCGCTCCTGCAGCGCTTAAATTTCTTTAACACAATCTTTTCCGCTTTCCCCGCTCCCCTTTCACTTTTTATTTGTACCTTTGACGGCACTAAACAAAACCTATCATCCATTATGAAGCAAAAAGCATTTATCATCCTGTCATTCATGCTCCTGGCGACTACCGCCTGGGCAGGTCAGAAAATAGAGCGCCCGAAGCTCGTCGTAGGCCTGGTGGTCGACCAGATGCGATGGGACTACCTCTACTATTACTATGAGGACTTCGTCGAAGGCGGTCTGAAGCGACTCGTCGACGAGGGCTATTCCTACGAGAACTGCATGATCAACTACGTGCCCACCGTCACCGCCATCGGCCACGCCAGCGTCTACACCGGCTCCACGCCCGCCCTCCACGGCATCTGCGGCAACGACTTCTACGACCACACGCTGCGCTCCTGGACCTACTGCTGCCGCGACAACACCGTCGACGGCGTGGGCACCGACTCGCAGGCTGGCAAGATGTCGCCACGCAACATGCTCGGCAACACCATCGGCGACCAGCTGCGCCTGAGCAACGACTTCAAGTCGCGCGTCTTCGGCATCGCCCTGAAAGACCGTGCTGCCATCCTCCCCGCCGGCCACTCGGCGAATGCCGCCTACTGGTACGACAACAGCGTGGGCCACTTCGTCTCCTCCACCTACTACATGCAGGAGCTGCCGAAGTGGGTGCGCGAGTTCAACAAGCGTAACGGCACGAAGCCGGGCGAAGACCAGAAGATGAAGCCCGAGGGAGTCACCCTCACCTTCAAAATGGCGGAGGCTCTCCTCGAGAACGAGCGCCTCGGACAAGGCGACGTCACCGACATGCTCTGCGTGAGCATCTCCTGCACCGATGCCATCGCCCACGAGTATGGCACGCGTGGCGCACAGACCATTGCCGCCTATAAGCAGCTCGACCGCGACCTCGCTCACTTCCTCTCGCTCCTCGACCGCCGCATCGGCCGCGGACGCTATCTGCTCTTCCTCTCTGCCGACCACGGCGGTGCCCACAACCCCAACTATATGAAGCGCAACCACCTGCCTGCCGGAGGGTGGAGTGCCAGCGGCACGGTGAAGAACATCAACAAGCGGCTCGCCGATAAATACGGCGTCGACAAGCTCGCCGTGGGCAACTATGGCGACTTCATCTTCCTCGACCACGCACGCATCGACAGCGCCGGTCTCGACATCCAGGAGCTGAAGCGCGAGGCCATCGCCGAGGCAGAGAAGTGCCCCGACCTGCTGCGCGTCGTCGACTGCGAGCATGCCGCCACCGCCGGTGTGCCACAGCTCATCCGCGAGCGCATCGTCAACGGCTACAACCGTCTGCGCTCCGGCGACCTCTATTGTCTGCCGCGTGCCAACATGTTCTCTTGGGAATTCAAAGACGACTACATCGGCACCACCCATAGCGAGTGGAACCCCTACGACTCTCACATCCCACTGGTGTTCCTAGGCTGGAACATCGAGCACGGATCCTGCGCGAAGAACGTAAACATCGTCGACATCGCAGCCACCGTCTGTGCCATGCTCCACATCCAGCGGCCCAGCTCATGCATCGGCGAGGCACTGTTCTGATCAGCTCCCTCTCGGGCAACCGCTCATCACAGCACCCCGCACCAGCACGGGAAAAAAAAGAAACAGAAAAAATTCGAAATACGATGGAAGCACTCCTCCATTATGTCTGGAAACACCGACTGCTGCCCCTCACTGGCCTCACCACCAGCGGCGGGCAGCAGCTCGAATTAATAGACCCTGGCCTGCACAACCGTCATGCAGGGCCCGACTTCTTCAATGCGAAAATAAAAGTCAACGGCACACTATGGGTCGGAAATGTCGAAATTCATGATAAAGCGTCGGATTGGTATCTACATCGCCATCAGTTCGATGCCGCCTATGATAATGTAATACTCCATGTGTGCGGCGTCATCGATACCGACGAGGTGGTCACTGCCTCTGGACGCCGATTGCCACAGGTTCAACTCGACGTGCCGCAACACGTGCTTGACCACTATGAGCAGTTGCTGCATGCCGACCAGTATCCCCCCTGCTACAAGATTATTCCTTCGTTGTCGCCGCTCATGGTGCACTCGTGGCTCAGCGCCCTTCAGACCGAGCGTCTCGAGCAGAAGACCGAAGCGATACGCGAGCGTGTGAAACGATGTGACGGCTCATGGGAGGCAGCCTATTTCGTCACCCTCGCTCGCAACTTCGGCTTCGGCATCAACGGTGAAGCATTCGAACAGTGGGCGTTGAGCGTACCACTCTCGGCAGTGGGGCATCATCGCGACGACCTTTTCCAAATAGAAGCCATCTTCATGGGACAGGCCGGACTGCTCAATCCTGACAGCGTGCCCTCGCGCTATAAGGCCGATGCGTTGGCTGAAGGCTATTTCACTCGCTTGCGCAACGAGTACCTCTACCTGCAGCACAAGTTCTCCCTG
This sequence comes from uncultured Prevotellaceae bacterium, assembly GCA_900316285.1. Classification (GTDB taxonomy): domain Bacteria; phylum Bacteroidota; class Bacteroidia; order Bacteroidales; family Bacteroidaceae; genus Prevotella. The sequence goes on along the minus strand of ONCG01000032.1, from coordinate 19,681 downwards.
CAGCCTATCGACCACCATCAGTGGCGGTTCCTGCGGCTGCGACCCCAGAACTTCCCTTACATCCGCATTGCCCAGCTTGCCCAACTCTACTATAGCCGGCAAGCATCGCTGAGCCAACTTGTGGAGTGCCGGTCGGTGAATGAGATCATCAAAATCCTCGATACTCATGCAACACCCTATTGGCAGACCCACTATGTGTTTGGTTCGGAGAGCGAGCGCAGCGAGAAAACCATCTCTCCTGCGTCGCGACGCCTTATCGTTATCAATACTGCCATTCCCATACTCTTTGCCTTTGGTCGCCACAAGCACGACGAGCGACTATGCGACCGAGCCTTCGACCTGCTCGAAGAGCTGCGTGCAGAGCAGAACCACATCACGCGCATGTGGCAGGAATGTGGTCTTAGCGTTTCAACGGCAGGTGACTCCCAGGCACTCATCCAGCTCAAGAAGGAGTATTGCGACAGAAAGGACTGTCTGCGTTGTCGTATTGGCTATGAGTATCTGAAGCGGCCGAAGGAGTAGACAACATGGGTTGTTTCCTTATAGAAAGTATTTTTGAATGATTAGGCTCTTTTTTTATGGGCGTTTCGCAGAAATTTTGTATTTTTGCAACTCATAAAGCCAAACCATTTATCACATAGAAAGCATAGCCATTGCCATGAACCAACAGGAAATAATCAGTGCTATTGCACTCACACGCATTAGCTATTTCAGCCTTGCCGAATTGCTGGAACTCTTCCGCCGTGTAGGGTCGGCAGAGGAGATAGTGGCCCATAGTCAGAACATTCGCGACCTGCTGCCAGATGCCAGCGACCGCCTCACACAGGCATTTACCGATATCGGTCAGGCTCTGCGCTATGCCGAGAACGAGTTGCGTACGGCAGAGAGCATGGGTGTGCGCCCGTTGGTGATGGGCGACGACGACTATCCCAGTCGTCTGCTCGAATGTCCTGACGCTCCGCTGGTGCTCTACTATCAGGGGTCGGCATCGCTGAATCAGAAACGAGTGGTGAGCATCGTTGGCACAAGGCGCTGCACGCCCTACGGGCAGGACCTCGTGCGCCGTTTTATGAGTGAGCTGCGAAGTCTTTGTCCGCAAGTGCTCGTGGTGAGCGGTTTGGCCTATGGCATAGACATTTGTGCTCACCGAGAGGCGCTTGCCCAGGGCTATGACACGGTGGGGGTGGTGGCACACGGACTCGACGACCTCTATCCGCCCAGTCACCGACTTACTGCCGACCAGATGTTGAAGCAGGGCGGTCTGCTCACGGAGTTCCCCACTGGCACTCGGCCCGATCGGCTGAACTTCGTACGCCGAAATCGCATTGTGGCAGGGTTGTCGGATGCGACGCTGCTCGTGGAGAGTGCCATTCGTGGCGGCGGACTTATCACGACACGCATTGCCGACGACTATGGGCGCGACGTGTTTGCCTTCCCCGGTGCCGTGGGTGCTCCTTACAGCGAAGGCTGCAACGACCTGATTCGCCGGCAGGGTGCCGGACTCATCACGTCGGCGAAACATTTTGTGGAGGCAATGGGGTGGCAGAACGACGCACAACTGTCGGAGGCGCAGGCACAAGGCATTGAGCGCCAGCTCTTTCCGGAGCTGACGGCCGACGAGCAACGTGTGGTGGCTGTTCTGCAGCGCAAGAACGACTTGCAGATAAATATACTAAGTGTGCAAAGTGGCATCGCCGTCGGGCCACTCACGGCCCTGCTCTTCTCGTTGGAGATGAAGGGAGTGGTGCGGACGATGGCTGGCGGCACCTATCACTTGCTGATGTAGGCGGTGAGGGTGCAGCGAGAAGGACGGGCAACACGCGTGATGGCGGGTGTTGCCCGTTAGCATGTCTTGCGATAGAGAGTGGGGGTTTGGCCTGTGGCCTGTTTGAATGCTCGGCTGAAGTATGCCATGTCCTCATAGCCGCATTTCAGTGCGACCTCGCTGATGGTGATGGTGGGATCGGCAGCGAGGAGTCGCTTGGCGTAGTTCATGCGCAGCTGTGTGACGTAGGCGGAGGTGCTCTGTCCGGTGATGGCCTGCACTTTTCGGTTGAGCTGTGCGCGGCTGACATACATCTGGCTGGCAATAGACTCTACGTCGACCTGGTTGTTCTGCATCTGCATAGACACTACTTCCTTGAGCCTGATGAGGAAGTCGCGATCGCTGGGCTTCAGCTCTGCCTCCGGTGTTTTTCCCTCAAGAAGCTCCTTGGAGAACTTTTCGCGCAGCAGTCGTCGCTGCTCGAGGAGCTTGGTGATGCGCACATGCAGGACGTCGGCATTGAACGGCTTCACGAGATAGGCGTCGGCACCAGCCTCGATGCCTGCTATGCGGTCTTCCTCGGTGGCCTTTGCGGTGATGATGATGATGGGGATGTGGTTGAGCAGGTCGGAGGAGCGCACGAGTCGGCACACCTGCAGTCCGTCGGTGCCCGGCATCATGAGGTCGGTGATGATGAGGTCGGGCATGATGTCGCGTGCCTTGGCGATGCCCTCGTCGCCGTCCTTGGCATAGAACACGCTGGTGTGGCTGTCCTGCAGCTGTTCGCCGATGTAGTAGGCAACGTCGTTGTTGTCTTCGATGATGAGGATGCGCGTGTGGCCACTGCCCTCGGCGTCGTCGGCACCTGCCTCGAGGGCGGGGGTGTCGTCGTGCCCGACGAAGTCGTCGGGGCTGGCGAGGGCGTGCTTCTTGCGGTGCCACTCGTCGATGTTGAAGAACTTCAGCTGCTTCTCGGAGTGACGGAGCGGCAGGAGGACGGTCATGGTGGTGCCCTTTCCGCTCACGCTGTCGCAGTGGATGGAGCCCTTCATGGCTTCCACGATTTGATGGACGAGGGAGAGTCCGATGCCGGTGCCGATTTGCTGCGAGTCGCCTTCGGCCTGGAAGAACGGTTCGAAGATGTGCTCGAGAGCCTCGGGCGGTATGCCCACGCCGTTGTCGCTGACGACGAGGCACAGCTGGTTGTCGGTGGGGCAGGAGGTCTTCACGTGGATGCGTCCGAGGCCGTTGGTGAACTTAATGCTGTTGGAGATGAGGTTGTCGAGAATCTTACACATGTAGTCGGGCACGAAGTCCATGGTGACCATGTTCTGGTCGGGGGTGTAGATGAGCTCGATGCGCTTCTCCTGTGCGTAGGGTCGGAAGGTCTCCATGCACATGCGGATGAACGCTACGATGTTGCCTTGCTGCCAGTCGGCATTGCCGATGGTGGACTTGATTTTCGAGATGTCGAGCAGCTGGTTGATGAGTGCGAGTAGCTTGTTGCCCTGCCGGCTGATGACGGTGGTGTCGTTGACCAGTTTTTCGCGTGTCATGGCGGGGTCGCCGATGATGTGGTCGGCGATGCCGAGGATGACGGTGAGAGGTGTGCGGAACTCGTGGGTGATGTTGGTGAAGAACCGCTCGCGGCTGGTCTGCAGCTTGCGCATGAGCTTACGCTCACGGCTTCGCGACCTGATGTAGATGCCCATGCCACCGAAGAGGAGTGCGGCGATGATGAAGAATGCGCCGAGGAGGGAGAAGGCGAAGATCTTCAGCGTGCGCTCCTCCCGTGCGTCGTCGCGTGCGAGCTGCAGCTGGTCGCTGACGCGCTGTCGCTCGATCTTGATGCGCACGTTCTGCACCTGGTTGAGGATCTGCGCGTTGTAGATGCTGTCGTTGTAGGCATCGGAGAGCTTATAGTGCTCGAGGGCCTCGGCGGTGCGTCCCTGACGCTCGTAGATGGTGTAGTAGAGGCGGTGGATTTGTGCGAGGTGTTCCTTCGACGCGATGTCGGTGGCCTGGCGCAGGGCGTTGTCGAGATACCACAGAGCGCGGTCGGTGTTGCCTTCATGGATGTGGATGTTGGCGAGCGACAGGCACGGCTCGAGCCAGTGCCACATGTCGTGGTTGGCCTCGAGCAGGTCGTAGGCGGTGAGGTATTCGTTGACAGCCCTGGGGTATTGCTGCTGCTTCTCGTAGAGGTCGCCCATGTGGTTGTGGCAGAGCGCCATGCCGAGGGTGCTGCCGGCAGCCTTGTTCTTCTCGTAGGACTGCTGGTAGTAGACGAGGGCAGAGTCGTTCTGTCCGATGTTCTCGAACACTGCTCCGATGTTGGCGAGGTTGATGGCTTGTCCGAGATCGCTGCCGAGGCGCTTCTCCACCGATAGCGACACGCGGAACACGCTGTCGGCGACCTCGTTGTTGCCCAGCTGCAGGTAGACATTGCCGAGACCGTTGAGCGACATGGTGTAGTTCTTCAGTGCGACGTCGCTGGTCTTGTCGCTCTGCTGCATGCAGAGGTCGAGGGCACGGAAGTGCTCTTCGCTGGCGAGGTCGAGGATGCCCACGCGGCGATAGTCGGTGGCGAGGTCGTTCAGGCAACGTATGAGCTCGGCGGTGTCGGCAATCTGTTCAGCGGCGGCGATGCTCTGCCGGTGACAGCCGATGGCCTTCTCGAAAAGACTGTTGTCGCGGTAGTATTTTCCCAGCGTGCGCTGGCCCACGGCGACGCCGAGCATGTTCTTCGTCTTCTGATAGGCTGCGATGATGCTTTTCAGGCTGTCGGGGTCGTGGTAGGAGTGTACGATGCTATCGATATGATGGTAGTCGGCATAGCTGGTAGTGGCTGCTGGCTGCCGCTGACAAGAGGTGCAGAAGAGAGCTGCTACGCCGATGGTGAGCAGGTGTTTTGTGTTGATCAGTGTGCAAGACATAACGTTGCGCTGTTGGTGATGAGACGGCTGTTTTGTAATTTCTTTACAAAAGTAGTAAAAGTTGCCGAATAGTGGGTTGTTTTGTGTTGTTTTTTTTATTAAAAAATGCAAAGAAGCCGTTTTCTTGCAGATAATTGTCTATTTTTGCATGAGAAATGATGAAGACAGGACTATTTGCAGGAACATTCGATCCGTTCACCATCGGACATGCTTCAGTGGTGCGGCGGGCGCTGCAGCTCTTCGATAGGGTGGTGGTGGCAGTCGGTGTGAACGATGCCAAGCACCCCGAGACGACGGCGCAGCAACGTGTGGAGGCCATCAGAAGCCTCTATGCCGATGACGAGCGTGTGACAGTGGTAGCCTATAGCGGGCTCACCGTTGACGTGGCGCGCGAGCACGGCGCGGCATTCATTGTGAAGGGTGTGCGCTCGGTGCGCGACTACGAGAGTGAGCGCGAGCAGGCAGAGGTGAATCGGCGGCTCGCTGGTATCGACACTGTGCTGCTGATGGCCGAGCCGGGTCTGGAGGCGGTGTCGTCGTCGACGGTGCGGTCGCTGCGCAGCTTCGGTCGCGATGTCAGCGAGTTTCTGCCCAAGAAAGACGGCTGAGCCGCCTTTAAACCTTTCCCTTTGAACGTCGCACAGCGACACTTGAACCGCTGCGTAGCAGCTTTGAACCTTTGAACCGCGCCGTAGGCCTTTTGAACTTTGAACGTCGCGTAGCGACTTTTGAACCGCGCCGCAGGCGCATTAACTTGCGAAGCAATGATTTCCTATCAAGCAGAGGGCGTGCGCATGCCCGATATTAAAAAGCGCAAGACCACCCAGTGGATCAAGGCCGTTGCTGCCAGCTATGGCAAGCGCGTCGGCGACATCGGCTATCTGTTTTGTGACGATGAGCATATCCTCAGCGTGAACCGCGAGTACCTCGGCCACGACTACTACACCGACATCATCACCTTCGACTATTGTGAGGGCGATGTGATTTCGGGCGACTTGGTTATCTCGCTCGACACGATACGCACGAATGCCGAGCTCTTCAAGAAACCTTATGAGGAAGAGCTGCACCGCGTCATCATTCATGGCATTCTCCACCTCTGCGGTCTGAACGACAAAGGGCCCGGCGAGCGCGAGCTCATGGAGGCAGCCGAAAATCGGGCGTTGGAGATGCTAGGGAGCCCCACCCCAGCCCTCCCCTAAAGGGGAAGGGAGAACAGCCTGTTGTAGGGGCAGGCCCCCGTGTCTGCCCGTATGAATACAATATGGTCGTGGGGGGCGGGCAGACACGGGGGTCTGCCCCTACGGATGGGGTGATGATTCCTATATAATATTGCACAAAAAACAAATGAGCCGCGGTCTTGTTCATCAGACCAGCGGCTCATTGCAACATAAATGTTATGAAAATTTGAGAGAAATTTGAAACTTCACAGTTTCTTTTCAGTTTTACTAAACATTGATTTTTATAGAGAAAGCATAGAAAAATGTCTTGTTAATTGTCGAGGGTGAATGCCTCGTTCACCTCGAACGTTCCCGTTCCCTCCGTGATGGGCTGGGGGTAGGCCTTGCTCTGCTGCATCGTGTCGATGCGGGCGGAGTCGCCATTCAGGGCTACCGACACACCGTCGGCGTTCTGCTGCTCCATGCCAGCCATCTGCATCTCGTCCTTCTGCTGGAAGGGCACCTGTGCAGCCTGACCGAGGGAGAGCACGATGGCTACCACAGCGGCGGCGCGGAAGAGCGGCATCAGGCGCTGGCTCAGTGTGATGGTGCGTGCCTTCACCCTTATCATGGGCTTCTCTTCGGCATGCGACGCAGCGTCCTCGCCAATCATCGCCAACATCTTCTGGTCGAAGTCATCACCCAGCCGGTCGGTATGCTTCGCCGTCAGCTTGTAGGCAAACAGCGGGCGGAACTGCTCCAGTTCAGCCGGAATCTCGGTCTGGCTGAAGAAGGCGCGCAGGATTTCCTCTTCCTCGAGGGTGCTCTCGGCGGCCCAGTAGCGCTCCAATAGCTGGTTGATGTATTTGTAGTCCATTGCGATGATGTTTAAATAGTCGGGTTTTCCCCGTGTAACTATATGGAAGACGATTCGCTGCAAGGCAAAGTTACAAGGAGGAGTGTTAAAGAAGTTTAAGAGTTTGAGGAGGGTACTAAAGGCAGCATCATTTTATTTGCTGGCTTTCGATTGATCGTATGCTTCCAATCCCTGGAATTGCTGGCGGATGGCTTGTCGGGCGCGGAAGATGTTCACCTTCACCTGTTCCTCGGTGATGCTGAGGATGGTGGCGATGTCGCGGTAGGCTTTACCTTCTATATCGCGCAACTGCACGCATGCGCGTTGTTTCTCGGGCAGACCGTCGATGATGCGGTGCACCAGTGCGATGCGGTCTTGGGTGACGGTGTGGTCGAAGGGGGTGGTGGAGCCTACCCCTGCTCCCTCTCTAAAGGGAAGGGCAATGGCATCGTCGTCGAGTGAGGCGTGCTGGTTCTCCATGCGCTTCAGGTGGTCGAGTGAGAGATTGTGACAAATGGTCATGGCGAAACTCTCGATGTTCTCGATTTCGTCCCAGCGCTCACGGCGGTTCCAGAGCTTGATCATCGTTTCCTGTACGACATCCTCTGCTTCCTCGCGGTTCTGCGTGATGCGTAGCGCAAGGCGGAACAACGGGTCTTTCAGAGGCAATATGTCATGCTGGAAACTGATCACAGGCTATGGGATTGACGATTTTAAAATATGAATTTGAAATACGAGTGACACGAATATCACGGATTGAACCTTGAACGGCCGCAGGCCTTTTGAACCGCTGCGTAGCAGCATTGAACCTTTGAACCGCGCCGTAGGCGCATTGAACCTTGAACGTCGCGCAGCGATATTTGAACCGCGCCGCAGGCGCTAGGCCTTGACGACAGTGCCGTGGCTGGCAGTGAGGTCGGTGCTATGGGTGATGAGCACACGGCTGACACCAGCATGTGTGGCGGCGAGGGCATTTTCTATCTTCGGCAGCATGCCACCGCTGATGGTGCCATCGGCGACGAGCTGGCGGAAGCTGTCGCTAGTGATCAGCGGGATGACACTCGTCTCGTCGTCAGCATTGGCGAGCACGCCAGCCTTCTCGAAGCAGTAGACGAGTGTGACGTCGTAGCCTTCAGCAGCCATGCCTTTCGCCACCTCGGCAGCGATGGTGTCGGCATTGGTGTTGAGCATTTGTCCCTGACCATTGTGGGTGAGCGGAGCGATGACGGGCGTGATGCCAGCCTCGATGAAATGGGCGATTTTTGCAGCCGACACGCTGTCGACATCACCCACGAAGCCATAGTCGAGGGAAGCCCCACCCTGGCCCTCCCCCGTAGGGAGGGAAGTTCCACCCTGACCAGGAATGGAAACGGGTGGACGACGATGGGAGCGGATGCAGTCCATGTCGGCACCAGTGAGGCCAGCGGCATCGATGCCGAGAGCCTGCAGACGTGCCACGATGGTCTTGTTCACCAGTCCGCCATACACCATTGTCACCACCTCGAGCATTTCTGCATCGGTGACGCGGCGTCCGTTCACCATCTTTGTCTCAATGCCCAGCTTCGCAGCGATGGCCGTTGCCCTGCGACCGCCGCCGTGCACGAGAATCTTCCTTCCTTCAATGTTGCGGAAGTCGCTCAGCAGCTGACGGAGCTGCGCCTCGTCCTCCACGACGGCGCCGCCTACCTTGATGATGAAGAGACTCTCCCCTTGCCCCTCCTTGGAAGAGACCCTCTCCCTGCCCCTCTCGTTAGGGAGGGGAGTAGATAGCTTTTCTGTTTTATTCATTGATTCCATATTCTTTGTTTGTCAAAGCATTTTACTCCCCTCCCTCGCAGGGAGGGGCAGGGGGGTGGGTCTTCTCTCCCCTCCCTAACGGGAGGGGTTAGGGGGGTGGGTCTTCTTCCCTAACGGGAGGGGTTAGGGGGTGGGTCTTTACTCCAGATACGTATATCCGTAGAGGCCGGAGCGATAGTTGGAGAGGAACTCCTTACCCTCTTCGAGCGTGATCTTACCCTGCTTCACACTCTTCGTCACCCAGATCTCCAGTTGGCGCACGAGCTTCTTCGGGTTGAACTGCACGTATTCTAGCACCTCCTCCACCGTTTCACCATCGATGATCTGGTCGATGTGGTAGTGGTTGTCCTTCACGGAGATGTGAACGGCATTGGTGTCGCCGAAGAGGTTGTGCATGTCGCCGAGGATCTCCTGATAGGCACCCACGAGGAACACGCCGAGGTAGTACGACTCATTCTTCTTTAGCGCGTGCACGGGCAGCGAGTGGCTGTTGTGGCGGTTGGTGACGAAGTTCGCAATCTTTCCGTCGGAGTCGCAGGTGATGTCCTGAATGGTGGCATTGCGCGTGGGTCGCTCGGTGAGTCGCTGGATAGGCATGATGGGGAATATCTGGTCGATGGCCCACGAGTCGCTGAGGCTCTGGAAGAGCGAGAAGTTGCAGAAATACTTATCGGCGAGGAGCTTGTCGATGTTCATGAGCTCTTCTGGAATGTGCTTTAGGTTCTTCGCCAGAGCGTTGATTTCGTGGCACACGCTCCAGTACATCGCCTCAATCTCGGCGCGTGTCTTCAGGTCAACGATGCCGTGAGAGAACAAATCGAGCACTTCTTCGCGAATCTGCTCGGCATCGTGCCAGTCCTCGAGTACGTTGCGTGCCGAGAGGTTGTCCCAGATGTCGTAGAGGTCTTTCACCAGTTGGTGAGAGTTCTCGTCTGGCTCGAATTCCTCGGGCATCTCGGGCAGCGACGCTGTTTCCAGCACATCGATGACGAGCACCGAGTGATGAGCGGCCAACGAGCGTCCGCTCTCGGTGATGATGTTCGGGTGGGGCAGGTCGTTTTTGTTGGCCGCCTCTACGAAGGTGTAGATGCAGTCGTTGACGTATTCCTGTATGCTGTAGTTCACCGAGCTCTCACTCGAGGGCGACCGTGTGCCGTCGTAGTCGACGCCGAGTCCGCCACCGCAGTCGACGAAGTCGACGTTATATCCCATCTTGTGCAGCTGGATATAGAACTGCGAGGCCTCGCGCAGGGCGGTTTGTATGCGGCGAATCTTCGTAATCTGCGAGCCGATGTGGAAGTGGATGAGGCGCAGACAGTCGCGCATGCCCTTCTTGTCGAGCAACTCGAGGGCTTCGAGCAGCTCGGCACTGGTCAGTCCGAACTTCGAGGCATCGCCGCCGCTCTCTTCCCACTTACCGCTACCGCTCGATGCCAGCTTGATGCGAATGCCGATGTTCGGGCGTACACCCAGCTTCTTTGCCTCGCGAGCGATGAGCTCAAGCTCGTTCATCTTCTCCACGACGATGAAAATCTGCTTGCCCATCTTCTGAGCCAGCAGCGCCAGCTCGATGTACGACTGGTCCTTATAGCCGTTGCAGACGATGATGGAGTCGCTCTGGCACTGCATGGCGATGACGGCATGCAGCTCAGGCTTCGAGCCGGCTTCCAGTCCGAGGTTGAACTTCCGGCCGTGCGAGATGATCTCCTCGACGACCGGCTGCATCTGGTTCACCTTGATGGGATACACCACATAGTTCTCGCCCTTGTAGTCGTACTCCTTCGAAGCCTTCTTGAAGCAGCTCCACGTTTTCTCGATGCGGTTGTCGAGGATGTCGGGAAAGCGCAACAGCACAGGTGGTGTGACATCGCGCAGGGCGAGTTCGTCCATCACTTCGCGCAGGTCAATCTGCGTCTGGTCCTTACAGGGCGTCACGTAGACGTTGCCCTTCTCGTTTACTCCGAAATACGAAGTGCCCCAACCGTTCAGGTTGTAGAGTTCCTTCGCGTCTTCAATCGTCCATTTCTTCATTTCGTCAGTGCGTTGTATGGTGATTAGGTAATAGTTGATTGCTTGAAAGTCAGACGCCGAGCATCTCGCGGATGTCGGCAACGGTGTTTGCTATTTTTGAAAAGTTGTCCATGAGGTTTACGTCGGCGATGTGGCGGGCCTGCGAGTAGAAGTGCTCGCGGTAGGCCAGCTGCTCGCGGATGAACTGCTGCACCTCATCGGGAGTTTTGTTGAGCAGCAGTGGACGCACGCCCTTGCCCATCTGCAGGTGAGCATAGAGCACCTCGGGCGATGCCTTCAGATAGACGGTGTCGGCCTGCTGGTTCATGTATTCCATGTTGTCGAAGAAGCAGGGAGTGCCGCCACCGCATGAGATGACGACGTTCTCGAACTCTGCCACCTCGTGCAGCATGTTGTGCTCGATGCGGCGGAAGCCCTCCTCGCCCCGCTCGTCGAAGATTTCCTTCACCGTGCGACGCATGCGCGTGGTGATGTACCAGTCGAGGTCGTAGAACGTCAGGCCCAGCGCCTTAGCGAGCTCCTTGCCGACGGTCGTCTTGCCGGCACCCATGTAGCCGATGAGGATGATTCGAATAAAAGACTCTCCCCCCTGCACCAGAGACTCTCCCCCCTGCGCAAGAGACTTTTCCCCCTGCACAAGAGACTCTCCCCCCTGCCCCTCTCTGTGAGAGAGAGGAGTAGATAGCTTTTCTAATTGCGTCGATCTTTTGTTATTCGGCTCTATATTACTCATGCTAATCATGCATTTTACTCCCCTCCATTCAGGGAGGGGCAGGGGGTGGGTCTGTAGTGGGTGGGTCTCTTACTTACTTCTTTACCAACTTCATGGCCTCCTCGTATGTTAGCTCGGCAGCACGGGCATGCATGGCCTTCGGCATGCGATAGTTCTTGCCGTCGTAGGCGATGTAGGGACCATAGCGGCCGTTGAGGATTTCGAGCTTTGGGTCTTCGTCGAAGGTCTTCAGGTGGCGCTGCTGGTCTTGCTGGCGTTTCTCCTGGATGAGAGCCACGGCCTCGTCGAGGGTGATGGCCAGTGGGTCGGCGTCCTTCGGCAGCGACACATACTTCTTATCGTGCAGTACATACGGACCGAAGCGGCCAGCGCCAATCGACACGTCGCTGCCTTCGAACTGTCCTACGGTGCGCGGCAGACGGAAGAGCTCCATTGCCTCCTCAAGTGTCAGCGAGTCCATCGACTTATCGGAGGGCAGCTGTGCGAAGCGCGGTTTCTCTTTGTCGTCGGCAGAGCCGATCTGCACCACGGGTCCGAAGCGGCCGATCTTCACGAACACCGGCTTTCCGGACGTGGGGTCGATGCCGATCTGTCGCTCGCCGGCCTTGTGCTCTGCACGGGCGTTGATGACTTTTTCCACGGTGGGTTCGAACTTCTTGTAGAACTTATGCATCATCTTGTTCCACTCCGTCTTGCCTTCGGCAATCTTATCGAAGTCCTGCTCCACGTTAGCCGTGAAGTTGTAGTCCATGATATCGGGGAAGTTCTCCATGAGGAAGTCATTGACGACAATGCCGATGTCGGTGGGCAACAGCTTGCCCTTCTCTGAGCCGGCCATTTCCTTCTTCGTCTTCGTGGTGACCTTCTGGCCTTTCAGTGTGTCGATGGTGAACGTGCGCTCCTCGCCCTTCTTGTCGCCTTTGTGAACGTATTCGCGCTGCTGGATGGTGGAAATAGTCGGTGCATAGGTCGACGGACGGCCGATGCCCAACTCTTCGAGCTTGTGCACCAGCGAGGCCTCCGTGTAGCGGATGGGGCCCTGGCTGAAACGCTCGGTAGCGGTGATCTCTTTGCGTGTGAGCACGTCGCCCACCTTCATGGCCGGCAGCAGGTTCTGCTCCTCGCCCTCGCCCTGCTCGTCGTCGGTGGACTCGCGATAGACCTTCAGGAAACCATCGAACTTCACCACTTCACCGTTAGCCTGGAAGGTTGAGGGATAGACGTTGTCCTTCAGCGTGTTGTTCGCGCCGTTCAACTTGATTTCAATCTCCACGGTGGTCTTCTCGATGTCGGCATCGGCCATCTGCGAGGCAGCGGTGCGCTTCCAAATGAGGTCGTAGAGGCGGCGCTCCTGCGTCGAGCCTTCGATGTCCTGCTTGCTCATATAGGTCGGGCGAATGGCCTCGTGAGCCTCCTGGGCACCCTTCGAACGGGTATGGAAGTTGCGGGGATTGCTGTATTCAGTACCGTAGAGGCGGATGATTTCCTCCTTGCTGGTGCCGATGCAGAGCGACGACAGGTTCACCGAGTCGGTACGCATGTAGGTGATATGTCCGCTCTCGTAGAGGCGTTGTGCCACCATCATCGTCTGCGAAACGGTGAAGCCAAGCTTGCGGGCGGCTTCCTGCTGCAGGGTGCTGGTGGTGAAAGGTGGTGCAGGCATGCGCTTCACGGGCTTGCGGGTGATGCTCTTCACGACAAACTCGGCATCCTTGCACTCCTCGAGGAAGGCAAGTGCCTCGTCGTGGGTCTTGAAGCGGTTGCTGAGCGTGGCAAACAGGGTGGCACCCTCCACTTCCAGCTTGGCGCCGACGTGGAAGTAGGGCTCGCTCTGGAAGGCCTGAATCTCGCGCTCGCGCTCAACGATGAGTCGCACGGCGACACTCTGCACACGACCTGCCGACAGCGACGGCTTCACCTTGCGCCAAAGCACCGGCGACAGCTTGAAGCCCACCAGACGGTCGAGCACGCGGCGTGCCTGCTGTGCGTTAACGAGGTTCATGTCGATATGGCGCGGGTTCTCGATGGCAGCGAGAATGGCAGGCTTCGTAATCTCGTGGAACACGATACGATTGGTCTTCTCCTCGTCGAGACCCAGCACTTCGCACAAATGCCATGAGATGGCTTCTCCCTCGCGGTCTTCATCGCTTGCAAGCCAAACCTTCTCGGCTTTCTTCGCGTTCTGCTTCAGTTCGCTGACGAGTTTCTTCTTCTCGTCGGGTATTTCGTAGTCGGGCATCAGCGAGTCGTCGTCGATACTGATTTCTTTCTTCTTCAGGTCACGAATGTGGCCGTAGCTCGACATTACCTTGAAGTCTTTTCCTAGGAATTTCTCAATCGTCTTGGCCTTTGCCGGGCTCTCTACGATAACTAAGTTTTTCTGCATAGTTTTCTTTTAGCTTTGAATCACTTCTTATATTTACACAAGCATACGTGGGCGCTCGCAGCGGGCACGTAGCATGACACAATTGGTCTATTTAGGGCGCAAAAGTACTGAAAACTTTTGCATACACCTTATTATATGGTATTTTTTTTAAGTTTTTTAAGAATTAAGTTGTTGCGTAAGAAAGAGTCAAAAGGGAGAGAATTGATAGCAGAAAGAGAGAATCTTTAGGCAAAAATTTGTTTAGTTTGAGCAACTTTAGGAGGGGTTTTGGGGGGAAAAATAATGGTGGATTACCATGAACGGATTAAGATTCCCTTAGGCTTTATACTGTAGAAATGACCGATTTCATCGGGGGTGGCATGCGCAAAATGTGCCGAGTATATTTCTATTTGTTCCATTTTTGAAAATAAACACGCCAGAATTTGCAATTTTCTTCCCGATGCCTTAATTTTGTAAGCAACAAAACTCGTACCTGTTATGACAAAGACTATCTCTCTGCTCCGACGTTTCGTGATGTTTTTGCTCGCGCTGCTGCCGTTCTCTGTCTCGGCTGCCGAGCAGTTTGTGAGTTTCCACGGCGGCGACCTGCTGCTCAACGGTAATGGTCGTGCAACCATCTATGTGTCGCCCACCGACTGTAAGGGTGTGGCGCGAGCAGCTGCCAACCTTGCAGAAGACTTCTGCTGGGTGACTGGCGAGGCTGCCGAGGTGGGTGATGATCGTGAGGCAGTCATCGTTGTGGGAACGCTCGGGCATTCGCCCATCGTCGATGAAATGGCGAAAAAACGTCAGATCGATGCTTCTCAGCTCAAGGGTTGCCGCGAGAAGTTCCTCATTACGATGGTCGGCAGCCAACTGGTTATTGCAGGCAGCGACCGACGTGGCACCATCTATGGCATTTACGAGTTGTCGCGACAGATGGGAGTATCGCCTTGGTACTACTGGGCCGACGTGCCTGTTGAGCATCATGATTCTGTTTTCGTGCGACAGGGCGTCTTCACCGATGGCGAGCCGGCGGTGGAGTATCGTGGCATCTTCCTGAACGATGAGGCGCCGTGCTTGACTTCGTGGGTGAAGAACACGTTCCGCACCGACTATGGCGGTCATGCATTCTACGAGAAGGTGTTTGAACTCATCTTGCGTCTGCGAGGCAATCTGCTCTGGCCTGCCATGTGGGGCTGGGCATTCTATGCCGATGACCCGGAAAATAGCGTATTGGCCGATGAAATGGGTGTTATTATAGGCACAAGCCACCATGAACCGATGGCGCGCAACCACCAGGAATGGGCTCGCCACCGCCGCGAATACGGTGCGTGGAATTATCAGACGAACCAGGCTGTACTCGACCGTTTCTTCCGCGAAGGCATCGAGCGTATGCGTGGCACCGAGGACTTGGTGACTATCGGTATGCGTGGCGATGGCGACGAGGCTATGAGTGAGGAGGCCGATACACGGCTTCTGGAGCGCATCGTGAAGAACCAACGCGACATCATTGCCGACGTCACACGCCGACCCGCGCGCGAGACGCAGCAGGTGTGGGCGCTTTATAAAGAGGTGCTCGACTACTATGACAAAGGAATGCGCGTGCCCGATGATGTCATCATTCTACTTTGCGACGACAACTGGGGCAACGTCAGACGTGTGCCGCGCGGCAAAGAACTGCAGCACAAAGGTGGCTGGGGACTTTATTATCACGTGGACTATGTCGGCGCGCCGCGCAACAGCAAGTGGCTGAACGTCACTCCGTCGCAGAACATGTGGGAACAGTTGTCGCTGGCTTATAACTACGGCATCGGACGCATGTGGATTCTGAACGTCGGCGATCTGAAGCCGATGGAGTATCCTATCCAGCTGTTCATGGATATGGCTTGGAATCCGCAGTCGGTCACGGCCGATGTTGTGGGTAGTCACACGGAGCCTTTCTGCCGGGCTACATTCGGCGAAGTGGAAGGACCCGAGGCCGCGCGGCTGCTGAACCTCTGCTGCAAGCTGAACGGACGCGTCACGGCGGAGATGCTCAACGCTCAGACCTATAACCTGCAGACGGGTGAGTGGGCCGACGTGGTGGCCGACTATGTGCGCCTTGAGGCCGAGGCCCTGCGTCAGTTTGTGCGCCTGCGTGCAGATCAGCGCGATGCCTACCGGCAGCTCATCCTCTTCCCCATACAGGCGATGGGCAATGTCTACAATATGTACTACGCCCAGGCCATGAATCGCCAGCTGGCTCGCGAAGGCAATCCCGAAGCCAATCGCTGGGCCGATCAGGTGGAGGAGTGTTTCCGTCGCGACTCGCTGCTTTGCGCAGAATATAACAACGACATCGCAGGTGGTAAGTGGCGTGGCATGATGACTCAGAAGCACATCGGCTACCGCTCTTGGAATGACGACTTCGGACCGTCTGACGTGATGCCTCAAGTGACCAGAATCGCCGATGAAATGGGCAAAAATGTGTTCGCAGAGCGCGATGGATATGTCGCAATGGAGGCAGAACATTTCTTCTCGAAACGCGATGCCGACGGACTGCAATGGACTTGTCTTCCGTTCTTCGGACGTACGCTCAGCGCGATGATGGTGATGCCTGCCGACCGAGAGATAAACGGGAAGGATGTGCCGCTGCTTACCTATCGGTTCACGACGACTAACAGCGTGCAGCGACTGCAGGTGGTGGTGAAGTCTACACTCGACTTCCTGAATCGCGGAGGACATCGTTTCCGCGTCACACTCGATGGCGGCGAGCCCGTTGAGGTGAACTTCAACCAGAACCTGAACGAACGACCGGAGAACATCTACCGTGTCTATTATCCCACGGTGGCAAGTCGCGTAGTGGCAGCAGAAGTGCCTTTGAAGGCGGAAGCTGGCGAGCATCAGCTGACGATTGAACCGCTCGACCCGGCCATCGTTTTCGAGAAAGTGGTGGTCGACTGCGGTGGCTACGAGAAGAGCTATCTCTTCGGTCGTGAGTCGCCACGCAAGTACTCACAAGAATAGTATCGCCGAAAACAATAGTTGTTTTTGTCGGAAACAGATATTTGTTTTTACCGGAAATATAATTTTTCACCGGAGGCAAATGGTTGTTTGTTTTAACGCAAACAAATTAGTACAAGTTAGGATTAGTTTTGGAGCCCATCACGGGCTCCTTTTTTTGTTTGAAGCCATATCGGAGATAACAAATGCTCCCTTTTTTTGTTGGGAATCATCTTGGAGATGACCGAAACATGCAAACAGTTTGTTGCTGTCCCATATAAAGAGAATTGCAGAAGTGATCATAATCCATTGCTTTCGTGGGTGTAACTCAATGAGTTGGTGAAGCGAAAGCTATGCTTTCGTGAGTGTGGAGCAATGAGTTGGTGATACGGGAGTATTACTTTCGTGGGCGTGGAGCAATGAGTTGGTGACGCAGTTGAATTGCCCTCATTTTATAAATTAACTTGTTTTGTTCAGTAAATTAACTTAATTTGTGTTGTAATTTAAGTTAATTTACTCAGCAAATTAAGTTAATTTACATAGTAAAATAAGTTAATTTACCGCGCAAATTAAGTTAATTTACTGAACAAGAGATATGCTCCTGAATCACAAGAGTATTGAGTTAGCATCATCAAAGCATTGCGATAGCAGCATGAAAGCATTGAGTTAGCATCATCAAAGCATTGAGTTAGTAGCACCAAAGCATTGAGTTAGCGGCATCAAAGCATTGAGTTAGCATCATCAAAGCATTGAGTTAGCAGCATGAAAGCATTGAGTTAGCAACATCAAAGCATTGAGTTAGTCGTACGAAAGCATTGAGATAGTTGGCGGAAAGGTATATCATCCTCGCGCAGAGCCGCCGAGTTTTTCCGAGTAATAGAGTTTTTCGTGGCTCCCCTCCTTTCTTTCCCCGCTTCGCTCTGAAAGCGGCAAAGCCGAGCGCGGAGGGGTAGGGGGAGGCCCCCCAAAAAAGCCCCAGTCTCACGACTAGGGCAGTGAAATAAGACTTTTTTTAAAGAATCGATTATGAATAGGCGTCTTATTTCTATTTTTTCGTTACTTTTCTTCCTTATTGGGCTTTGCCGAGAATGCGCAGATATTCGTCGGGATGGTCTAACAGTCTCACGGCTTCGCTCATCGTGGGATCCCAGCCCAGGGAGTGCTCGATGACGCCCCGCTGGTAGTAGTAGGCCGTGATGATATCGCTCTCCAGCAACCGCTTCAGCGTCACACGATTGTATTCGAGGTCGCGGGCGGTGTCGTGCTTCAGCTTCTTTCGCAGCTGTTCGAATTCCTCGTGGGCATCGTCGTAGTAGCCTTCGAAGCGTGCCAGCTTCTCCAGATTGTCGAGGTAGGTGCTGGTGGAGCGGTCGTAGTTGAACGAACTTTTCAGCACTCGCTGGCAGAAATCATCGAACTCAGCATCGCTCAGGTGGAAGTCCTTTGCCGGTGCGATGGTCGGGTGGGTGGCTACATAGTCTACGATGTAGTCGAGCACTACTTCCGACGAGTCGGCATACATCAGGTAGCCCACGATATTGGTCATCGAGTCGGGCTTCACCTCTACGTCGGGCTTGATGCCTCCTCCGTCGCGCACCTCTCGTCCGCCAGCTGTGTAGAACACTTTCGTCAGCGAGTCGGGCACGTGCTCCACGTAGCCGCCCTTGTCGTGCCGGTAGTTGATGGCTTGTATGCAGCGTCCCGACGGAATGTAGTATTTGTTCGTCGTGAGCTTCAGCATACCGTTATAAGGTAGTTCCGTGGTCATCTGCACAAGGCCCTTCCCGTACGTGCGTGTACCTACTATTACTGCACGGTCGAGGTCTTGCAGCGCTCCGCTCGTGATCTCGCTTGCCGAAGCCGTGTCATCGTCTACGAGTACCACCACTGGCATCACCGAGTCGATAGGCTCTACTGTGGTCTTGTAGTCGCGGTCACCTTGCTTCAGCCTACCGCGGTTCGACACGATGAGCTTGCCTTTCGGCACAAACATATTCACAATGTTCACGGCTTCCTGCTCCGAACCGCCACCGTTGCCGCGAAGGTCGAACACCAATGCACGCATCCCCTGTCGCTTCATCTCGAGCAGCGCACGTCTGACGTCGCGCGAGCAGTTCTCGGTGAACTGGTTCAGGTTCAGATAGCCAATGCCGTCCGCGCGCAGACCATAATAAGGGATGGCGGGTTGCTGAATGGCTCGGCGCGTAATCTTCAGCTTCAGCTTCTTGCCCTGTGGCAGTTTTCCTTTTGCTGACGACTGGCCAGCAGCCGGGCGCAACACCTCGAGGATGAAACTCGTGCCTGCCTCACCACGCAGGTGACTGCTCACGTAGTTCACGTCGCTCGTGGCCATATCCTCACCGTCAATACTCAAGATGATATCGCCACGACGGGCTCCAGCCTCTGCGGCCGGCATACCCTCATAGGGCTCATTGATAATGACACGATCGAGCTTCAAATTCTTGCGAACCATAGCGCCAATGCCAGCATAAGTGCCTGTGCGCAGCAACTGAAGGTCCTCACTCTTCTCCTCAGGATAGTAAACGGTGTATGGATCCAACGAGTGCAGCATGGCGTTGATGCCTCCCACGATAACCTCATTGGCATCCAGCGTGTCGACATACAGCATGTCGAGCTGCTTGTAGATCGACGTCAGCACGTCGAGGTTCTTGGCCACATTGAAGTTATGGTCGTCATCCTGCTGGGCAGCTACCTGCAAAGGCGCAGCCAACAACAGGAAAAGTATTGTTCGTGCCAATGACTTTCTCATTCTTCCGTTATCGCTGTTTCTGTTTGCAAAGATACAACAAAATTTCCATTCGCATCAAGGAAAAGACCGATTTTTTTACATCTTAGCCCCTTTTCATAACTTTTTTCGCCTTTTTCTACATTTTTTTTGAAAAAAATTTGGTCAATTCAAAAATTCGCTGTACTTTTGCATCCGCAATCGAAAGATTACTGCTTCAGTAGCTCAGTTGGTTAGAGCACCTGACTGTTAATCAGGGGGTCGTTGGTTCAAGCCCATCCTGAAGCGCCTTAGAAAGAGTCCTGTAGGT
>ONCG01000035.1 GCA_900316285.1 uncultured Prevotellaceae bacterium | reverse complement strand
CGACTCGTCAAGCGTGTTGATGCTCCACGACACACGGGCATGGGGAAAGGTCTTGATGAGGTCAAGGTCACGCAACACAAGGTCAGACTTCGTGGCGATACTCACGCTGATGCCGCTGCCCTGAAGCTGTTCCAGCAGGGCACGGGTACGCTTGTACTTCGCCTCGTGCGGCTGGTAGCAGTCAGTAACCGAGCCGAAGAAGGCCTCCTTGCCCGCATACCGTTTGGCATTTTTAATCTCCGGCCAGTACTTCACGTCGATGAACTCGCCCCACGGTTCCGGGTGATTTGTAAACCGCTTCATGAACGAGGCATAACAGTACTTGCAGCCGTGCAGGCAGCCCACGTATGGGTTCACCGAGAAATCGGCCACCGGCAGATTCGACTTCGTCATCACCGACTTCACTTCAATTTCTTGTATCTTCACCATATTGTTTCTTATTTTGACGATGCAAAGGTACGACAAATTCCCCAGACCATTGCAAGACAAACAGCGACGGAAATGTCACTTTTCGGGACTATTGATGGTTCCCTGCAATATGACTCGTCATGAACCCGATGTTAGCACGCCGGGCTTGCGCCATCTGCTGACTACGGGGGATGCGATACAGACGGCCATCCTTTCGGAACAATGCCCCCGTCTGCTTGAAATGAAATGGGACGTTTGATTCGACGCACTGGCGGCGGATGTCAAGTACCCAGTCATAATCGCACACACGGGCATCACGGCCCGACTCACCGCCTACAGTCACTTGTTCACTCCACGAACCAAGACCACCACGGAAGTCAATACGCTCCAACAGCGGTTCACAGATGATAGCTTTATGACGAATAGGCAGTTCACGAAAGATGGGCAGTCGCTCGTCTGTACGACACTGATTCTCCATTGTGCAGCAGATGGTGACATTTTCATAGCCATTGCCCCAATCCTCTGGCAAACAACAGGCTATCCGCTCTGGCCGCTTAGTGACGATGTAGAAGTGCAGATCGCTCCTACGCTGAATCATCAGCCAAGCATCTTCGCGCCAAGCATCGCCTTCCTCGATGAAGAAGTCCGATGTGAAACACGTCCACATCAGCGTGCCTGGTGACACCTTCCACTGTCCTTGACGGTCACGGCGGACGGGCAGGTTAAACGAGGCTGTCTTATGCACCACGTTCGAGTCCTTCTCAAACTCTGCATCGCGCCGATAGACATAGCAGTGCTGACAACCTTCGCTCTTCTTATGGCATCCATGCCACAGATTCCACATCTGGCTCATCGCTGGCACACCTTGTCAATGCACCACGCGAAGCCTTTGGCGGTACGGCGGGCACCATCCACGAAATGATTGCCCGTGTTCCATTCCAGCGTCGTGTGGTCGGAACCGAGCGTCTGCTTCAGGTGTTCATGTTCCCAACGGATGTTATTGCCCACCTGTGCTATGGCCTTGTCTCGACAGTGCTCCTCGCGGTCACCAAGGCTGAGATAGACATAGGGTGACTTGACGAGATGCTGGCTGGCATAGTCCTGCCATCCAGCAATCCACACCGAGGGTGACATGGCGGCAATGGCAGCAAAACTATCGGACTCAGAGCCAGACCAAAGGGAAAAGAGACCACCAAGGCTGTAGCCGCCTAAGACAATGGGAATCTCGCCGTATTCCTGATGCAAATAGGGAATCAATCCTTCTGTGACATAACGGAATGTATCTCCAGCATGTTCACCCACGGCCTGACGCTTCGAAACGGCAGGGTCGTGCCACGGTGTGAGTTCCACCTCCCAGTCGCCGATGGCAAAGGCTGCCATCACGAACGACGTTCCCGAAGCCTCGCTAATCATGGCCACCTCGCTGTCGATGCTTCCACGTTCCTGTGCGCACAGCGTCTGGATGAGTAACACTTTCGGCTCCTCGCCTTCGTTATACAGCAGGCACTCACGCCCGCCGATTTCTACAATTTGTTTCATATTCGTTGCAAAATTACGATTTTATTCTGAAAAGGACAAATGCATCATGTCCTTCATGTCGCTGAAGCCAAGAACCGAGTAGAGCAGACGGCCAGCTTCGGAGGTTTCGAGGTAGATTTTCTTGATGCCACGGGAGAGTGCTGCGCCTACCAGCCAGCGGACAATGCGTTTTCCTGTGCCGTGTCCCTGATGCTCAGGTCGCACGTAGATGTTCATCAAATAAGCACAATGACCTGTGGGATTGTCAGGCGAGGGCATCTCATCGTAGAGGCACAATCCGCCACAGCCCACGACCGCCTCGTCTTCTACGGCGAAGCAGGCGATATGACTGCCATTGTCCAATGCCTTGCGATAGTAGTCAATGTTCTGCTTACGGAGTTCGGCGGTGTCAGCATCGGCGGGGATGGAGAATACGCAATGCAGCACCTCCATGCGCCATTGAATCAAAAGGTCAAGGTCATCGAGCGATGCCTGACGGATGGTGATGTCGTTAAGCATAGAGCCGCCCCTCCTTTCTCACAATGGGCAGAGCCCGACGGTCCACCTTGCCGTTGGGAGTCATCGGCAGCGAGGGCATGGTTACGAAGAACTCAGGTATCATAAACGAAGTGAGATGGTCGGCCAGCGAGCGCTTCAGCGTGTTCAGACTGAACCGCTTGCTGCGAGGTACGACATAGGCCACAAGGTACGACAGCCCGTCGGTGTCGGTCTGTGGACACACCACGGCGGTCTCCACCTCCCGCTGGTCGCACAGCACGTTCTCCACCTCATCGCTCTCCACACGCTTGCCCATAATCATCACCTGCTTGTCCTTACGGTGGAGGAAGGCCAGATTCCCGTCGGGCAGCACATAGCCGAGGTCACCACTGCGATAGACGCGACGGCCATCGGGCATCGTGGTGAAATTGGCATTTTCAGGCACATCGCCCTGATATCCGAGGGAGATGCCGTTGCCGAAGATGCAGATTTCGCCTGTCTCGCCGTCCTTTACGGGTTGCAGACGGTCATCGAGAATCTCGATGCTCGTGCCGAGGACGGCCTTGCCAATCGGGAATGTCCCGTCGGCCAACGGCTGGGCATTGTCCACACGGAAGTAGGAGGCGCAGACGGTGGTCTCGCTGGGGCCGTAGGTGTTGTAGATCATCACGCCCTGCGTGCGCAGACGATCGATGTATTTGGCACGGATGACATCGCCACCGCTAATCAACAGGCGCAATGAATGAGGAATCCGGGGAAGTTTGTTAATCTCTAATAATAAATAAGGAAAGCTGCTGAGCATCGTCACTTGGTTGCGCTCGATGTAATCCATTAGCCGGTGGATGTCGGCCTTGGTCTCTTCCGAGGGGATGCAGAGCGTGGCACCGCTGAGCAAAGTCGTAAAGACCTCCTCCACGAAGATGTCGAACGAGCAGACGGAGTGCTGCAGCATTCGGTCGCCCGGCTGGGGATGAAACTCGTGCTGGAAGGCACAGACGTAGTGCAGCACATTCTTGTTCGTCACCATCACGCCCTTGGGCTTGCCCGTCGTACCGCTGGTGTAGAGGATGTAGGCGAGGTCGCTCACCTTATTAAATTAATATTATTATGTATGTGCTGAATGCCCTTGTCTGTCACCACAAAGTCGCAGTCCTCCATCATATACTTGATGCGCTCCTTAGGGAACGAGGGTTCGGCTGGCACATACGCTGCCCCCGACTTCAACGCTGCCAGGATGGTGGCTATCATCTCTACCGAGTGGCTCATCACAATGCCCACCTTGGCAGGATTCTTTATGGGGAAGCCATCGGCAATCTCAGTAGCCATTGCGTCCAGTTCGCCATAAGTCAGGCTTTTCTTCTCGTCCATCACGGCTATCGCATCAGGATGTGCCGTCACTTGCTGTTTGAATACATCATAAATCGTCTTCATACTTGTCTTGCTTTTATTGCTTCTTGTTTTCGGGTGCAAAGGTACGACCTTTTCCCCAATGCATTGCAAGACAAATAAAGACGGAAATGTCACTTTTCGGGACTAAGCTTTTTCTCTATATTGCGTTCCGCGATTTCGGACGCGACTCGGCAAAGCTTAAGCAAGCTTAACTTTGCTCTCGCTGCTCCCGAAATTCCAATGGTGTCATAGCCATGTATTTTTTGAACAGGCGGACGAAGTAGGTGGCGGTATCGAAGTGTAATTGGGTGGCGATGTCGGCAACTGAGAGCGTGGTGTATTTCAACTGTCGGCAGGCTTCGGCCAGTATCTGGTCGAGGATGTAGGTCTTGGCCGACTTGCCGAGCGACTGGCGCACGATCTTGTTCAGGTAGTTGGGCGTGATGCAGAGGCGGTCGGCATAGAACTCCGTGCCGTGCTCCTCGCGGAAGTGGTCACTTACGAGTTGTACGAAGTCATCCACATAGCGGCTCACGGGGATGTCCGTCAGACTGCGCTGAACGGTCTCCACTTGCTCTGCATCCACCATCGGCACCCGTTGCAGAAGCATCATCGTTTCGTAGAGCATGGCGCGCAGGATGTGCTGGTCTTTCTGGGCATAGTCTGTTATCTCGCGGCGCATCTCCTGATAGAGCGTGTGGATGCGTTCAAAGGCAGCATCGTCCGCCATCAGGAACGGACTGCTGCGGTCTGCCTGCAGATACGTGAAACGGTCGAGAAAGTGTGGGTCGCTGAAGAACGACAACAGAAACTCCTTCTCAAACACCAGGTTCAGCGCATCCAACTGCGGATTGTCCTCGAAAGACCACACCTCACCCGGAATGGAGCAGATAATCAACCCTCTCTCCAGCTTGCGTAATCGTCCGTTGATAGCTACCGATGTATCACCGTCTAATACCAGCGTAATGCTATAGAAGGTCTCGCTGAACACAGGTGTCCGTCTGATGTCGGGCATCATCTTCTCGTAGCTGATGACATCCACCAGCAGCTCATCGCCATACTTGTGCTTATAGAATTTATATACAGGTATTTTCTTCATTTTTGTATTTCTGCCAGAAACTATGATTTCAAGCTATTCATAAAGAAATGCTCTGATGTCCAGCAGCGATATACGAGCAGTATTTACTGAGTAGATTGGCTAATGGCAAATCTCCTTTCTGGTATCGCTCTGCATCGAGTTTCAGGACTCTTTCGCAGACAGGCTTCTTTCCCTTGAACAATGCTTTGATGTATTGAATGCCATTCTCTTCAACAATGTTTACATCCGTGAAGAATTGTGTCAGGTCCTCAGCATCATAGACGATGGAGTAACTTGGACGTTTGGCTCCGGGAATGTCTTCTATCAGGATATTCTTATCCACAAGATCCTGTATGTCACGTATGGCCGTGTCCTTCGAGCACTTTGCCAATGTTGCCCATGTCTTTGACGTTATCTTTGCTTCATAGCCGTCAAGAAAGAGATTGAGCATCTGGGTCTGACGTTCGGTCATTGGTACTGCCGATGCCTTCTGCCAGAAGAAACTCTTATTC
>ONCG01000036.1 GCA_900316285.1 uncultured Prevotellaceae bacterium | reverse complement strand
TACAGATTACAGTTTTTTTATGAGCCCATCATCCGCAGAGAGGCTTGAAAAATAGCAAAATATGTAAGTAAAAATATTTACTATTATATATATAATATAATTATATTATATATAAATAGTAACCTTCTTTTTCCCCTTTTTACCCCCTTCCCTACAAAACTGTAATATTGTAACGCGTAACGCAGCAGGAGTGTAATGAGGGGTAAAGCCTGCGGCGTTTAAGGCCCTTCGGGCGTGAAAGGTGCTGTGCACGGGTAAAGCCTGCGGCGTTTAAGGCCCTTCGGGCGTGTAAGGGGCTGCGTAACAACTCTGGCTACACACGAAACACTCTCTTATGACAAAAAAGAATAAAATTCTTTTCTTTTTCTTTGCATTCTCCCCACTAATTCGTAACTTTGCCAATAAATTGGCGAAGATGCTCTCGCTCACTCGCATCTTTGCAGGTTAGAACAATACCTTATGACATGATAACAGGAGAGATTAAAAACCGAATAGATGGTATATGGGATACCTTCTGGACAGGAGGCATCACGAACTCCATCACGATTCTTGAACAGATGACCTATCTGTTCTTCATGAAAATGCTCGACGACGCTCAGCGCACGAAAGAGGCGAATGCAAATGCTTTTGGCGTTGCCGTGAAAGACCCCGTCTTCAAGCAAGGCATGTGGCACAACCCGGATACCGACAGGGATGTGAGTTACGATGATTTGCGCTGGAGTGTGTTCAAGAACAAGGAGCCCGAGACGATGTTCCGCATTGTGTGCAAGGACGTGTTCGTATTCATCAAGAACCTCAATGAGGGCAAGGATTCCGCCTACAGTCGTTTTATGCAGAATGCCACCTTCCTCATTCAGAGTCCGCGCACCCTGACGAAGATTGTGGAGGGAATCGATCACCTCGACATGAACAACCGCGACACGATGGGCGACACCTACGAATATATCCTCGGCAAGATGGCAGCCTCGGGCAACAACGGTCAGTTCCGCACGCCCCGACACATCATCCGCATGATGGTAGAACTGATGCAGCCCACGTTCAAAGACACCATCTGCGACCCTGCAATGGGCAGCGCAGGATTCATCGTGGAGAGTGCGAAATACATTCAGGAGCACTACAAGCAGGAACTCCTGAAGAAGGAGAATGCCGACCACTACAAGAACGAGATGCTTCATGGCTTCGACACCGACTTCACGATGCTACGCATTGGAGCGATGAACCTGATGCTGCATGGGGTTGACAATCCCGACATACAATATCGTGACAGTCTCTCCACCGACAACACCGATGCGAACCGCTACACGCTCTGCCTGGCGAATCCTCCCTTCACGGGCAGTCTTGACTATGAGGCTGTGAGCAAGTCGCTGCTCGCCATCACGAAGACGAAGAAGACGGAGTTGCTGTTCGTGAGCCTGTTCATCCGCATGCTGCAGATGGGTGGCCGTTGTGCAAGCATCGTTCCTGATGGAGTGTTGTTCGGCAATAGCACGGCTCACAAGGCATTGCGTAAGGAGTTGGTGGACAACCAGCGTCTGCAAGCCGTCATCTCTATGCCGTCGGGTGTGTTCCAACCTTATTCGGGTGTATCGACAGCAGTTTTAATATTCACTAAGACCAATGCAGGAGGAACTGACAAGGTGTGGTTCTACGATATGAAGGCCGACGGCTACACGCTTGACCAGAAGCGCACAGAGTGCCAGGAGAACGATATCCCCGATGTCGTTGCCCGTTTCAAGAACTTGGAGGCAGAGGCAGAACGCACCCGCAAAGACCAGTCGTTCCTTGTTCCTGTGGAGGATATCATAGCCAACGATTACGACCTGAGCATCAATAAATACAAGGAGGTAGAGCGCGAGAAAGTCGAGTATGATGCCCCCGAAGTTATCTTGGGCCGCATCGAATCTTTGGAGAGTGAGATAAGTGCAGCCATTAACGAGTTCCGCACTAAATTCATGTAGGCTATGAAAGAAGGTTGGGAATATAAAAGGTTCAATGAAGTCTTTGATCTGCAAATGGGAAAGACTCCAGACAGGAAAACACCTCAATATTTTGAGGGGGACAATGTCTGGGTATCTATTCGTGATATGGGAACCAAAGAAATTACAGATTCTAACGAGCACATTTCTGACGAGGCCATTGTAGCATCAAATATCCGTAAAGTAAAAAAAGGAACAGTTATAATGAGTTTCAAACTAACGGTGGGTAAATGTGCAATTGCTGCAAAAGATTTATATACCAATGAAGCAATTATGGCATTCAATCTTAAGGAAGGCTATAATGTGAGATCGGACTTCCTATATTACTACCTTCGCGCTTATAAATGGACTGGAGCAAACAAGGCAGTGATGGGAATGACTTTGAATAAGGCAACCATTTCTCAGCATATGATTGGCATACCTCCCATCCCCGAACAACAACAAATTGTTGAGGAATTGGACTTGTTGAGCAGCATTATCGAGAAGAAAAAGGAGCAACTGAAAGAACTCGATAATCTCGCCCAATCCATCTTCTATAAAGAATATGATAATTATACCGAACAAGTCCACGTTTCAAACTACATAACTTCTTTAGGAGGTGGGAAAAGCTTAGCTGGAAGCGAAGAATGCCCAAACAAAGTTCTAAAGACAGGGGCAGTCACATATGATTATTTTAAACCTGATGAAGTAAAGTTTCTGCCTATAGATTATATTCCCAAACCAGAACATTTACTAAAGGATGGGGATGTGCTAATAAGTCGAATGAATACAATAGAATATGTTGGTGCTTGTGCATATGTTTGGAAGGCTCCTCTCAATACTTACCTTCCAGACAGACTTTGGCGTGCAACATTAAAAGATAACATTAACCCAGTTTTTCTATGGCTTTCACTTATACAGGAAAGTTCAAAGAAACAAATTAGAGCTCTAGCATCAGGAACAAGTGGGAGCATGAAAAATATTTCAATTCCCCGTTTCTTAAGCGTAAAGATAAAAAAAGTGCCTCTTAACAAACAGAATGCTATCGCTTCAAAGATAGAAGCCATTGAGCATCAGAAGGAACTCATCAAGCAATCCATCAAGGAGATGGAAACGCTGTTCAACAGTAGAATGGACTATTATTTTACATGATGGTGGCGGCAAAGCCGCATCCTACTGAGAAGGAACCAACGAATACTGAGAAGGAATAATAATATAAGAATAACGATCTTGACAGAGGAACAACTGAAAGCGAAAAAGATATTTGCCGGCGAGAAAAAGGCTTCGATGAAACGCCGTGATGACAATCACGACTATACGGAGCGACGCATGTACATGATCACGCTGGAAGTGGAAGGGCGGCACCCCGTGTTCGGCCATCTCGTGGGTGATCCTTTCGCCGAGCGCGGCAGCCCCGCTGAGGCGCGGATAGAGCTGTCGGCACTGGGCCGTGCTGTGGAGCGCGAATGGCTGGGCATCAGCCGCTATTTCCCTCAGATAGAGGTGAAGGCTGTTCAGATGATGCCCGACCACATGCACGGCATCCTCTTTGTGAGGGAGCCGCTGCCCGTGCATCTGGGGCAGGTGATTTCCGGGTTCAAGGCTGGATGCAGGAAGGCGCAGAGGGCTTTGGCAGCGGCGGAGCCGCAGGGAGAAGGAGCCGCAGCCTACGGAGAAGGAGCCGCAGCCTACGGAGAAGGAGCCGCAGCCTACGGAGAAGGAGCCGCAGCCTACGGAGAAGGAGCCGCATCCTACGGAGAAGGAGCCGCAGCCTACGGAGAAGGAGCCGCATCCTACGGAGAAGGAGCCGCAGCCTACAAAGAAGGCGGAAATCGAGGAGAAGGGGCAGAGGGCTTTTTCTTCTCAGCAGGTAAAGGCTTTGCCTTCACAAGAGCGCCAAGTTCGTTCTCAGCCTTTCCTTCCGCTCTTTGCTAAGGGTTACAACGACCTTATACTCCGTTCCTACGACGAGCTGCCCACTTGGCAGAACTACCTGCGCGACAACCCCCGTCGCCTGTTGATGAAGCGCGCTCGTCCGGACTGGCTTCGCCCGTTTTTCGGCCTTCGCCTCGGCACACAAACCTATAGCGGCATCGGCAACCGCCAGCTGCTTTCCTCCCCGAAGCGGATGGCCGTTCGTGTGTCCAGGCGTTTTACTGACAGTAAGATCGTCGAAGAAACAGCCCGCTATCTCGAGGCTGCCCGAGAAGGCGCTATTCTCGTGTCGCCCGCCATCTCCCCTGGTGAGAAGCTTGTGATGCGTGCTGCCTTTGACGAAGGTATGCCCATCATCGTCATCATGGAGAACGGTTTCACTCCGCTGTCGAAACCTCATGGAGAGCAGTTTGACGCCTGTGCCCAAGGCCGCCTGCTGATGCTTGCTCCTTGGGAGCATCATAATGACAAGAGGAAGATTACTTCCGAGCAATGCCAACAGCTGAATCTGATGGCATTGGAAATATGCAATCAGTAACAGAAAAGACTATGCGTAACTTCGACTACCTACAAGAATTAGGTTTGACAGATCTTCACAACTTCTGTTCAGCCGCTGAGGAATTGCAAGTAAGCAATCCCGACTTGAGTGCTATCAGCGCGAGAAAGGCGCTGGAGTATATCGTCAAGGCTCTCTACCTGATGAAGGACATAGAGATTCCCGAACGGGCATCGCTGTTCGAACTTGTAGATGGCGAAGTGTTCCGTGACTTCATCGGCGACGAGCGCGTGATGATGGCTGTGCACTATGTGCGCAAGGTGGGCAACAACGGCGCTCACGGTGTGAAGGTGACGAGGAAGGAATCGTTCTTCTGCCTGCTGAATATCTACAATGTGGTTGCCGCCATCCTCCACAAACTGACCATTCTGAAAACCGTTGCTCCGTTCAACAAGGAACTGATTCCGAAGAAACCGCAACCACCTGCACTCACACCAGCCACCGTTACGGTGACACCTCACTCGACCATCGTAGAGGCTGCAAGCAAAGAGGCTGTAGAGGACAAGACGCCCGTTGTGGAAATGGCGTGCGACATCTCGGAAGCAGAGACCCGCAAACTGTTTATCGACTTGATGCTGAAAGAGGCTGGCTGGGAAGTGCTGGACACCGAAGGCTCCGTTCAACCCTCGAAAGCATGCATCGAAGTGGAGGTTCAGGGGATGCCAACAGATACAGGAATCGGCTATTGCGACTATGTGCTGTTCGGCAGCAACGGCCTTCCGCTTGCCGTCGTAGAGGCCAAGCGCACGAGTGTTTCGCCCACGAAGGGCAAGCATCAGGCAGAACTCTATGCCGAATGTCTGGAGAAGAGATACGGCGTGAAGCCTGTGATTTACTATACAAACGGCTTCGAGACTAACATCATCGACGGTTTGGGCTATCCTCCCCGCAGGTTGTATGCTTTCCATTCGGAAGCCGATCTGGAACTGCTCATACAGAAGCGGCAACGACACGACATCACGGACTTCAGCGTGAAAGACAGCATCACCGACCGCCACTATCAGAAGATAGCGATTAAGGCGGTGTGCGAGCACTTCAACACCAAGCACCGCAAGGGCCTGCTGGTGATGGCTACGGGCACGGGAAAGACGCGAGTAGCCATTTCGCTGGTCGATGTGCTGGCCCGCAACGGTTGGGTGAAGAACGTGCTGTTCCTTGCCGACAGAATTCCGTTGGTGAGCCAGGCACACAAGAACTTCGTGAAGTTGCTGCCACACATGACGACCTCTATTCTGAGCGAGGATAAAGACCCCGACACGAATGCCCGCATCACGTTCTCGACGTATCAGACGATGATTAACTACATCGATACCGACGAGAAAGGTTTCTCGGTGGGCAGATTCGACTTGATTATTATCGACGAGGCACACCGAAGCATCTTCGGCAAGTTCTCTGCCATCTTCAACTATTTTGACAGCCTGCTCGTAGGACTGACGGCAACGCCGAGAGACGAGGTCGACCGCTCTACCTATGAGACATTCGAAATGGAGCAAGGTGTGCCTAACTATGCCTACGAACTGGAAGATGCTGTGGCGGAAGGCTACCTTGTGAACTACAAAGGCTTCAAGCGCGGCTCGCTCATTCTGAAAGAGGGCATCAAGTACAACAACCTGAGCGAAGAGGAAAAGCAACAACTCGAAAAGGTGTGGGACTACGAGATGGCCAAAAGGGCAATGGAGCTGGACAGACCTATGACGGTGGCCAAGGAAAGTTCAGAGAGCGAATCGTGGGGTATGGCTGCCGAAATGATGCCTGCCTACGGCTATCACCGAGACATTCAGAACAACGAGATATTCAGTTACATCTTCAACATCGATACCATCGACCGCGTGTTGCAAGACTTGATGGAGAACGGCTTGAAGGTGCAGAGCGGCGAGCGGATTGGAAAGACCATCATCTTTGCCTATAATCACCGTCACGCAGAGATGATAGTGGAGCGTTTCTATGCTCTCTATCCCGAATATGCCTCGGAGAGCAGCGAGTTCTGTGCGCTCATCGACAACTACGTCACCTACTCGAAAGACCTCATCGACAAGTTTGAGATACGCGACGGCAATCCGCAGATAGCGGTATCGGTGGATATGCTCGACACGGGTATCGACGTGCCCGATGTGCTGAACCTGGTGTTCTTCAAGATTGTCAGGAGCAAAATCAAGTTCATGCAGATGATAGGTCGAGGCACCCGACTGTCGAAGGATATCTTCGGACCGGACGAAGACAAGAAATGCTTCTACATCTTCGACTGGTGCAGGAACTTTGAGTATTTCGATAAGAATCCGGAAGGGAGCAAGGCTGCCGTCGTGCAGTCGCTGACGGAGAGAATATTCTGTCTTAGAGCGAAGATAGCCTTCCACCTGCAGCATCAGCAATGGCAGGAAGATGCCTACGCTAAAGGCCTTCACGACGAGATAAAGGACATATTGAAAGAACAGGTGAACGGACTTTCCGACAGTCATATCTCCGTGAGAGAACACTGGGAAGCAGTCAGTCATTTCAAGGATGCTGAGTCTTGGGTATATCTGTCGGAGGTAGATGTGAATACCCTATGCACAGAGATATCACCCCTGCTCCCCAAGAACACGTTGGACGAGGGTGCCAAGAAGTTTGACGTGCTGCTGCTGGTCATCGAATTGTCGTTGCTCGACGGGGAAACCAAAGCGACGAATGCCATTCGTTCGGTACAGGTTATAGCCGAGATATTGCAAGGAAAGGCCACGTTGCCGCAAGTGCAGGCGAAGATGGGCACTATCAAGGAAGTTCTGTCGGAAGTTGCCTGGCAGAACGTTTCATTGAACTGGCTTGAAAAAGTCAGGGAAGACCTGCGCGACTTGATTAAGTTTCTGATGGGTCAGGATAATAAGTGGTTCAAGGTGAACATTGAGGACGAGGTGTCGGACGAAGGAGAAGTGGGGGGAGTGCTGCCTCGCATGTCGTACAAGCAGAGCGTTCTGGACTTCCTTTCCCAGAACCGCAACCT
The DNA here is from genome assembly GCA_900316285.1 of uncultured Prevotellaceae bacterium. GTDB lineage: Bacteria > Bacteroidota > Bacteroidia > Bacteroidales > Bacteroidaceae > Prevotella. The sequence continues at coordinate 1,088 of ONCG01000036.1, read as the reverse complement.
ACCCGTTCTGCAGAAGATATACGATATGGAACAACTGACGACAGCCGACTTTGCCGAGTTGGAACGTATCTTGTGGGAAGAACTGGGTAGCAAAGAGGACTATAACCGATTTACACAAGGAATGCCCTGCGGAAGCAATGTCGCCATCTTTGTCCGTTCGATGGTGGGTGTTGACAGGAAGAACGCAGTCAGGCGTTTCTCGCAATTCATCTCGGGCAACGAACTGAATGCAGAACAAGAAGACTTCCTCATGACGATTATCTCGTATGTCTGCGAGAATGGAGATATCACGAAGGAGATAGTTGTGAACGAAGCTCCTTTCGATGAGAGGCTTACGGTGTTCACGCCGTATATGCTGCCCCTCGCAAAATACATCGACAACATCCACGCTGTCGTTATTCCGATGACGGCGTGAGGAATTCTTCCAAGCATTCTGTGCCCGAAGGTTAAAATGTATAAAACTTGAAATTTTCTCCACTCATCTCTTGCGGGATGAGTGGATTTTTTGTACCTTTGCAACTGCATTTGAGATGCAACAAAACACATCAGGAAAACGCGCTTTCAAAACACGTCTTACTGAGAGGAGGAACAGCAGCAATTGCCAGGAATGAGCGGCGGTTGTGTGGGCACTTGTAGGCCCTTGCTGTGCCCGTAAGTAACAATAATAGTTCAACTGAAAATCCCATCATTCACCGCTATGCCGACCATTGCCGAAACCATGCTGGAGACGATTACCGCGAGCCTGCGCAGCACCCTCAGACAGGAGGGCGCGCAGCACCCTCAGACAGGAGGGCCTGGCGAAGGCGCGCGAGCAATGGCAGGTGCTGAACGACACGATGTCGACCGAGGACTGGTGGCCGCAGGTGGCACGTGCTGCACGGCAGCTGTTCGACGACTATGCTGCCGAGCAAGAGCGCAAGCAGCAGGAGCGACTACAGGCGGGCGCGACGAACATTACTTATGTAAACAATAACAATAATAGTAACAACAACACGAACGAGAACAGCCAGACCGACCAGCGCTGTTGGGGCATGAAGGTGGAGAAGGCCGACCAGCTGATTGGTGTGGCTGAGCAGGACTCGAAAATT
>ONCG01000037.1 GCA_900316285.1 uncultured Prevotellaceae bacterium | reverse complement strand
TCAACTGCTCGGCTGTGGCAGCCACCATCAGCATGCGCCCCATAGCCGCCTTCACTTCTGCGCCCCTTTCCGCTATCTGTGTGCTCACCGCGTCGGGGTCGGCATCCGCTTGAACGTTCACCATGAAAAGTCCGGGCTTCTGTTCTTCTGCCGACGCAGCACGCTTTGTCTTTGCCTGCTGCACGTAGGCACTCACCATCGGGGCCAGTTTGCTTTGTGCCACCATACTGCCGCAGCCCATCAGCAGCAAAGCCAGCAACCCGAACAGTTTCTTTTCCTTAAACATTATATATATTGTTTTAGTGTTTGCAAATTTAAAATAAAAAACTGAAATACACTCGCTAATACTACATTTTTTATGTCCGAATCGTTAAATTTTGGCGTTAAATGATATTTTTTTTCCTTTTTCATGCACGATTCTTATTCTTTTTGTTACTTTTGTACACGATTTTATAAACTAAACAGAGTATCTATAATGAAAAAGATTCAAATGATGTTTGCCGTAGTGCTGGTAGCATTCATGGCAATGGCAGTTCAGAGCTGCGGAAGTGACAAAGATGACAGCACTCACAATTTGACGGTTAAACTCACCGTTGTTGATAAGGGTGAGTTGACTGATGCTATGGTTCAGAAGTTGGAGAAGGACAGTAACAAGTCTGAGAACGCCAACTTTGGTAGCGACGAACTTGCTGCTGACGCAACAGAACTTGCTGCTAAGAAATTAGCTGCAGATTTCGAGTCTCTTACTGGTGCTGATGCCCTGAACACAGCTACCTTCACTGTAAGAATCACTTGCAAGAACATCAAGACCAACCGAGTTACAAGGGTGAGGTTGATTACACGGTGGCTAACCAATAACCACTCGTCCGAATAGAATAATAGGGTTGGCAAAGTGCCAGCCCTATTTTCTTTCTGTCCTGACTTGTGAAGTTATTTCATCCATCACTTTTGATGTTTCACATCGAACCTGCTCACGCATTCCCGAGCAAGCTCGCCTACCCGTAGCCTTTCGGCATAGCTGATGCAAGCATCGCTCTGCTCATTTTTAACTATGAACTATGAACTATGAACTATGAACTTAATTTTTCACTTTTCACTTTTCACTTTTCACTTCTTCATCTCCCACCCTCGGGCTATAAACGGCACCAGTTCTTCCTGTTGCTTCACCGTCAGTCCGCACTCCATCGTTGCCATAGCCAGCACGATGTCGCACCACATCACCTTCGTTTCCTCCTTCATCGGAGGCAGCTGCTGGTCGGGGCTCAGTCCCGTGTGCCTGCACACCGTCCGGACGTAGGCCTCAATCACCTTTGGTCCCTCGGGATCCCAACGTGCCACGATTTGCCGAATCGTCCGGCACCCATGCTTCGTATAGTACGTCTGCAGTAACTTAAAAGCAGCTCTCAGTCCATACTCCAATGTTTCAAACTGGGCAAAGTTTGGATCCGTCGAAGGCTTCACCTCCCCCTGCCAATTAATTTTCTCACTCTTAATAATATTCAGCGGATTATTGTTCCGCATTCCTCTTGCTAAAATCATAATGCTTAATTTTTAACTATGAACTATGAACTATGAACTATGAACTAGTTGTTTGGTCTCTCTTCTTCTTATTGACATTAATAGGTGTACTTTTGGGAAAGACAATGCTATATGCTTTGTCGATTGCCCGCAGGTTAATCCTGTAGTAGCTGATGCCCAACCGCACTGCCACGATAGCACGCAGCAGTTCACGGTGCTTGCGCGGATAGAGCGAAGGCAAAGGCAGTTCGTTCCAACCCTCTTGGGGCTCATTAAAGTCATCAGTGGCTTCGTAGCCGAACCATGCCTTCAAGACGTTGCGGATGCAGAAGCGTTTGTACTGTCCTCCGAGGAGGAGCCTCGTGCGCTCCAGCCTGCGCCAGAGCTGAACAAAGCATTCTTGGGTATTCTCGATGTTCATACCTTTCCTCCAAATTTCAGCTTGTACGATTCGGTCTTCACATACCTGCCGCTGACGTCATCGAAGACAATGTGCCCACGGTTCAGCCATACGCGCAGCGTGCTTTCTCCGTCGCCGCTCTTACCCTGACTCTGACGCATCTGGCGGTACTGCTCTTTGGTGAACTCGTCGGACAAATGGTTCAGCAGATTCTGCGGTCCCGACTGGCTCTGAATCGCTTCCTCCTCACGCAACTCGCGTTCCAACTGCTGGCCGAAATAGAGCATTTTGCACCAAAGGTTATACTGCTCCGTCCAGCGTACGAAATCGGCAATCTCCTTGCTCCATTTGTAGCCGTGAGCCACGTAGAGCACCATACCTTTCAGCCACGCTATCACATTGGCACGATAGGAAAAAACTCGGTAGGCCTCGCTCTCATAGAGCTTGGCAGCATCTTTGTTCTCCTGCTTTATGTCGAGCGACAGGCGTTTGGCCTGCGGACATTCTATCAAGCCGTTGGCAGCCTCCAGACGGTCGATGTAGGGCTTCAGCTCCTGTGCGAACTGATGGTCGTAGATGCCCAGGATGGGTGCCATGTCGTCATCATCGTCGCTTTGGATAATCGTCGAAACGTCCAGTCGGCTCACCGTACCGTCGTTCACCATCTTGAAGAAGAATTTGCGGGCATTAGGCGGTGTCGTGCTGGCGTTGAAGTTCCAGCGCAAAGGAGCGATGCCACTGACCGAATCGGCACCTACGCGCTCCTGACCGGCATCACTGTTGTCGAAGGCCTTTCGAATCAGCAGACCTACTTCATCCACCGTACCCTTCGATGTCACCTTCTTCAATCCCTCTATCTCATCCACAATGGTATAGATGAAGCGCTGACCGTTGTTGTTGGCATCCACGATGCGCTGGTTAAACACGGCATCCGTCAGGTTGTCAATCAGCATCTGGATGCAGATATCCGTCGGGCGCGGGTCTTTCTTCTGCTTGGCTCCCGGGTTCTTCTGCTTCCATTCTGCCTCACGCTGGCGGTTAGGCTGGTCGCGCTGCTTGATGTCATCCATGATGAACTCGATAGGCTTTTTGATAGTGCCCTTACCGATTGACTGACGACCAATCAAAACGTTCATAAACGTGGCCTCGTGCTCCACATTATCCCAGTAGCGGAACTTCACACCGTGCAAGTGAACTCCCAGTGCCGGGAACACCGCATTGGCCACAGCAGGCTTGTAGAACCAAGGCACGTTCTTCGTCAGCAACTTCAGCAGCGGCGGCAATTTCTTCGGCATCGGTGGTGGCGTGGTCGTCGTACCGCCGCAAGCCTTCACGCCAGCCTGCGACTTCAACGCCTGCAACACCTGTTTCAACCTGTAGGGCATACCCTTCTTTGGTTCCTTCAGGGCATTCTCCAGCGTCTTGCGATACTCTTCGGTCTCGGCTTTCCAGTAGTTCGGAATGACCGCCATCATCTTCTCCAGCGAATAGCCGCAGATGCTACGGATGGTCACCGCCAGTTCAAACGTCAGTGCGTTACGGTCACCCTCCACAGGCTCCTTTCCGTCGTTGAACAGTTCCCAATACTTCTTGATAATCGAGGTAAAGAGAATACCGTTGTACTTAGCATCAGCATCATGGGTGACCCCCTCTAAATCTCCCCAAGGGGAGACTTTTTGACCACCCCCTTCTCCTCCCCCTCGGGGGAGGTCGGGAGAGGGGTTTGAGAGGTCGGGAGAGGGGTTAAATATCTCATCATCGAGATATCCCAGCTCCTTCTCTGTCGTGGTAAAGAACACGCGGGTGATATCCTTCGCACCCTTGTCGAATTCCACACCCAGCAGGTCGCTCGCCCACTTCAAGTTCTCTTCCTGACTCAGTTCCGGCCTTCGCTTGAACACCAAGTGGTAGCCCCCACCCCGGGCACTCTCCTCCAGCATCAGCAGTCCCAGCTCGTCCTTCTTCTGCAGGATGCATTCCTTCACCTTCGGCATCTCCTCTGCCGTCAGATGGTCGATGTCCATCCCCACCGTGCTGCTCATCCGCTTCGAGCCCTTCAGCGTGCCGTCGTCATTGGGCACGTTCCGCAGTTCCAGATACTCCTCTCTTGTGAGAACGGGGCGCATCATCTTCACCCCATTCTGCTTATATATAACATGTACACTCATAGTTCATAATTCATAGTTCATAATTCATAGTCCCCCTTCCTCCCCTCTCTAAAGGAGAGGGGTCGGGGGTGAGGCTTCTCATTTCAAAAATTAGGATAACCAAGTTTTGAATTCAGATAGCGCAGGCCATCGAGAGTCCACGTCATATACACCTTCACCTTCTTCTCACCCTTCAGCGAGTAAGAGATGTGCGTGCGGAGGCGAACCAGGTCGCGGTCGGCCAGATCGTCGGAGATGTTCCAGTGACCGTTACGACGGTACTGGATGCCCATATCGCGCAAGATGCAGTTAAAGTCCCACACCGTCATGTTAAACGTCTTGGCCACCTGCGTAGCCGTCAGCGTGTCCTCGGCTGGTTCGTTCAGCATTTGCAGCGTGCGACCTACGATGGCGTCGGCACGGTTAATAATCTCTTCGTTGGAGAGCTGTCGGCCATTGGCATCCTTAGTTGGAATGTAACCGCCCGTCTTTCGGATCTGTGGCAGCACCTCCGAGGTCACCCAGCGCTTGAACGCCTTCGCCTGTGGCAGCTTCGAAGAGAGAATCAGCGAGTAAAGGCCGGACTCGTTGATGAGTGTTATTTTCTGGGCTCCACCAAGGGTGTCGCATTTCGCGACTCCCTTATCCTCGGAGTCCACATGTTTGCTCAGAGCATCGCGGACATTGCTGTAGCCCAGTGCCGTGGCAACATCTTTGCCGACGAACATGATTTGGTTATTAACTTGGCAAGTACGAATCTTGCCGAAAACTTCACTTGTAAATATTTGAATTTGAGTTTCCATTTTCTAAGTTGTTTAGCGAGAAGAAGGTTGGAATCTTTGCGCATTTACCCGGGAACATCCTCCTCACTTCAACTCAGGTTTAATTATGTATTATGAATTAAGCATTTATCTTCACGATATCCGTAGCCAGCACCTCTTGGAACGTCTGCCCCTGATATTCGTGCGTCGAGAAGCGGAGCGTTGCGATAACCACATCGCCCTCGTAAAACCTGCACCCTGCCAGATTGCCCAGCATGGCACACACATATTCGTTTTCGAACTTACCACCCAGTTCACGCAACACGATGTTGCACTTCTGGATAGTACCTGTTTCGGTCTTAGCCGACTGTACGCTGAAGGCCTCGCCCTGGCGTACCACTTTCAAGATTTTTGTTTCCATTTGTTGTGTTTTAGTTTGAATTTAAACCCTGCTTTATAGCCGCCCCTTGCCAAGGGGCTCAAAATGTATCAAAATTTCAAGGATCGCTCGTCAATCGCGCCCTCCCTCGGGAGGGCTGGGGAGGGGTCTCCCGTTTGTTGACGATGCAAAGGTAGAATCCGATTATCCGATTGACAAAACAAAAAAAATCCGATTGGGAATCGGATAAGCCAAATTTTCAGGAACGCCAGTATATACAAGGGAAAGAAAAATTTAAAAAAAAACGATTGAATTTTTCAGGGAAACTCAATCGGATGTTTTTAATCGGAAACAGATGCAAGAAGACTATTTAATTTTGTTGTTTATGTCTTTCTTTATAAAATAATTAGCAAAAAAGTTGTAAGATACGGCAACTTTTTTGTACTTTTGCACCCATTCAGAAGAAGACTCAGAAAACGCCAGCAAACGAAATAGAAAAAGCAATTAAAATTAAGGAGGCATATTATGCAGACAAACAATCACAAAATCGTTGACTACGACCTCGTGCTTGACGAGAAGTTTGGCAAAGAGGGCACGCCTGAGCGTATCCAGGCTGAGGAAGCTGCTTATTCTTTCTATTCTGGTCAGATACTACACGATGCCCGTAAAGAGGCAAAAGTGACACAGGAGGAGTTGGCTCGTCGTACCAACACGACCAAGTCGTACATCTCTAAGATTGAGAACGGAATCATCGTTCCAAGCGTCGGGGTATTCTATCGAATTGTCAATGCACTTGGGCTGAGAGTGGAAGTAGTGAAGCCACTCTATTAATTCCTGTTGTAGTCCTATAATTGGGTGTACTTTTAGCCCTTCACGTAGTGGGTAATCCACTCGGCGAAGGGCTGTTTCTTGCCCATACCCATATACTTCGCCAGTGTCGCGGGGTTCTCGCTATCCATATCCAGTAGTTTAGCAATGGAGTTGTAGCTTCCTCGGATGACACCGGCATCTTTCAACACCCCGACAACCATACACTTCAGTCCTAGCCGCTTGTCTGCAACAGCCCAGTCGGTGGCTATCTGTTCACGCCACTCGGAAGTCATCAGCGCATCCACAAAGCCGTGAATCCATTTGGCCGTGAAGCGCTTCTCATCAGCGGTCAGCATGCCGAACCACTCTTCCGTCAAAAGCACCTTCAGGTTCTTCGTCGGTGCAAAATAGTTCAGAGCGTTTTCAGGGATTTCCTGCGGGGCGGCCTGCAGCTTCTTGTATTCCTCCTGCGCCAGCGAAATCTTGTGCATATACTTCAGGAAAGCATTGCGATGCGACTTGGCATTCTCCTCGTGGCGGCTGGCATAGAAGTGTTGACCAGCGTGAGCTGCATTCACTACCAGATAGCCGTCCTGCCAATCCACCAGTTTGCGGAATGCAGCATAGTGCTTGTAGATCGTCTTCTTCAGTTTGTGGTCGTCGTCCAACTGGTCAATATCCAACTCTCCAGGATAGTGCTTGGCACGAAGTATATGTGTAACATCCACATCGAAAACACCCTTCTCAAACAGATGCAGCACCTTCTCCAGCCGATAGTTGTCGATGTCGTCCTGCGTGGGAGTTCCGTGACACAGGTCCTTCCATTCCTCAAACGTCTTACGCGCGCGATGCGGAGTTCCAGAATTCAGATAGCGCCGCTTCTCACTTTCGTACAGCCGCTCATACTCATCGTCACGGTGGTGGCGTCCCAGCTGACTGCTAATCTGCGTCAGCACTTCGCTCAACCCACCCAGCGCATCGTTCACCAGTTGTGTGTTCTCCAGCAAGTCCTCCTTTGTCGTCGCCAGTTCCCACGACAACACCTCTTCGGCCACCACGTCGAA